>NZ_JABJVV010000012.1 GCF_013155545.1 Caenimonas soli
CCCTTGGCATGGCTCTTCTCGCTGATCAGGTTGCCGGTGTTGTCCAGCAGCCTTTCGAGCTCGAAGTCCGTGTGCTCCAGGTCCAGCTTGCCGGCCTCGACCTTGGAGAAGTCCAGGATGTCGTTGATCACGCCCAGCAGGTGCTGGCCCGAGGTCTGGACCTTGGCGATGTAGTCGCGCTGGCGCGCCGTCAGGTCGGTCTTGAGCACCAGGTGCGACAAGCCGATGATCGCGTTCATGGGCGTGCGGATCTCGTGGCTCATGTTGGCCAGGAAGTCCGACTTCATGCGGGTCGCATCCTCCGCGATCTCCTTGGCCCGCACGATTTCGGTGATGTCGATGCGAAAGCCCACCGTGTAGCCTTCGGGCGTGCGGCGCTCGACGATGCGCAGGACTCGTCCGTTGGTCAGCCGCTGCGTCAGCTGCGACGTGGGCTGATGGTGAATCGCCATGCGCTCTGCCACCCAGGCGTCCGCGCGCCCGATCGCTGCGTCGTATTGGCCGCGCTCTGCACCGGCGCGCACGATGGCTTCGAAGGTGGTGCCGGGCACCATGAAGTCGGCACACAGTGGATACATGTCGCGGTAGCGCTGGTTGCACAGGGCCAGGCGGTCGTCCTGGTCGAACAGCGCGAACGCATCTTCCATCGTATCGATGGAGCTGCGCAAAAGTTGCGCGCTTCGGATGGCTTCGGCCTGGGTTCGCTGGACGTTCTCGTCCGCGACCGCAACGCGCCGCAGGAACAACAGTAGCGCCCCCATCGCGGCCAGGACAACGACAACCCTGAGCGCCACGGCCAACTGAAGCAGGCGCAAGGTGGAATCACGCGCCTGCTGTCCCTCGCGCCGGTCTTCGAGCAATCGTTCACTGACTTGCGCAACCAGATACTGCAGCGCCTCGATTGCTTGCGCATCGGAAACGTCCGTCGTCGCGTCGACCTGCGCCGAACCGGCCCCGTCGCCGAGCATCCGCAACGCCAGCCGGTATTTGCCGGCGTACTCAACGAAGGTCCGGCGCAACTGCAGCAGCGCCGCGCGCTCGCCCGGCGCTTGAAGCATCTGGTCGAGCCGATCCAGGTCCCGGTTCAAGTCGGTCAGGTTGCGCTCGATGAGGGGCTCATAGCGCAGCCGGTCCCGCCGCGCTATCAGATTCTTGAAATTGTGGATGAAGCCGCCGTAGCCGATGCTGTCCCTGAGCCGGGCCAGCGTCATGCTGATTTCGGCCGTGCGCTCGGCATGGGCCTTGGATCGCGCATCCACATCCTGGAAGTGCGAAATCGACGTATGGCTGTACGCCAGCACGCCCGACAGCAGCAGGGCGCCGATCAGTACGATCAGCACCGCCCGGCGACGAAAACTTCTTTTGGCGTCTGTGCCTGCCCTGTCTTGGTTTCTCATTGTCGAGTCAAAATCTCATGAGACCATCGCGAGGGTTGCGACGGTTAAGCAAATTGCTTAAGGGGACTAGGGATTTGCAGCGCAGGGCGGGGCCCTAACCGCCCCAACCACGGGGCCGCTCGGGCTCCTCGCGCCGGCGTTGCTCGCGCTCGGCGCGTTCCTGCGCCATCTGTTCCTCGAGCTGCTGGCGTCCCTGCTTGATCACGGCGATCACCTTGGCCCGGTCCCTGTGATGCGGGTACATCTGTTCGAACAGCTGGAGGTTGTGGCGCCGGAACCGCATGGCCTGGGACCGGGCCTCGTGCGGGGCGAAGCCCAGCACTTCCAGCACCGTGCGGGCGCTGCGTAGGCTGGATTCGAACACTTCGCGTTCGACCCGGGTCACGCCGCGGTCGCGCAGCGCGTTCCAGTGCACCACGTCGCGCGCTCGCGCCACCAGCTCGAGATGGGGAAAGTGTTCGCGCGCCAGGTCGACGATGGCGAGCGACTGTTCGATGTCGTCGACGGCGACGACCAGCACCTTGGCCGTTTGCGCGCCGGCGATGCGCAGCAGATCAAGCCGCGTGGCGTCGCCGTAGAACACCTTGTAGCCGAACGAACGCGCCGCCTCGATCATGTCGGCGTCGTGGTCCAGCACGGTGGCGGCGATGCCCTGCGCGTTCAGCATGCGGCCGACGATCTGGCCGTAGCGCCCGAACCCGGCGATGATGATCGGCGCGTTCTGCGGCTGGCTGATCTCGTCCAGCTGGGGCGTGTTGCAGTTGGCATAGCGGGGCAGCAGCAACTTGTCGACGGCCACCAGCAGCAAGGGGCTGAGCAGCATCGACACGGCGACGGCGCCAACGAGCAGGGAGGAGGTCTCGGGCGAAATGACCCGGGCGCCCGCAGCGGCCTGGAACACGACGAAGGCGAACTCGCCGCCTTGCGCCAGCAGCAGGATGAACACCGGCCGCTCCTGCACCGGCAAGCCGATGCCGCGCGCGACGCCCCAGATCACCAGGGCCTTGATCGCAAGAAAGGCCAGCACGACCAGCGCCATGAGCCCCGGCGACTTGAGCAGCACCCCGAAGTCGATGCTCATTCCCACGGCGATGAAGAACAGGCCCAGCAGCAGGCCCTTGAACGGCTCGATGTCGGTTTCCAGCTCGCGCCGGTACTCGCTTTCGGCCAGCAGCACGCCCGCCAGAAAGGCCCCCAGCGCCATCGACAGGCCCACCAATTGCATCAGCGCGGCGATGGCCACGACCAGCAGCAGCGACGCCGCGGTAAAGATCTCGGGCGTGTTGCTCTTGGCGATCCAGCGCAGCAGCGGGCGCAGCAGCAGGCGCCCGCCCAGCACGATGCCGCCGACGACGGCGACAATCTTGGCCGCCTCGAGCCAGAGGCTGGCAGCGGCCGTGTCGTTGGCTTCGGACACGCCGCCCAGAAGGGGCAGCAGGGCAAGAATGGGGATGGCGGCGACGTCCTGGAACAGCAGGATGGAAAAGCCGGCCTGCCCGCTGGAGGTCGGCAGCAGGTTGCGCTCGCCCATCACCTGCAAGGCGATCGCGGTCGAAGAAAGGGCCAGTCCCAGCGCGGCAACCAGGCCGATCCGCCACGGCACGCCGGCCGCGATGGCGGCCGCGCATAGCAGGACGGCGCATCCGAGCACCTGGGCGCTGCCCCAGCCGAAGATCGGCCGGCGCAGGCTCCACAGGCGGCGCGGCTCCAGTTCCAGCCCCACCAGGAACAGCATCAGCACCACGCCGAACTCGGCGAAATGCAGGATGTCCTCGACGTTGCGCACCAGGCCCAGGCCCCAGGGCCCGATGGCGATGCCCGCGGCCAGATAGCCAATGATGGAGCCCAGGCCGAGGGCGCGCGACAGCGGCACGGCGATCACCGCCGCGCTCAGATAGATCAGGCTGTTGGTCAGCCAGGCCGGCGCGTGTTCCATCAGCGGGCTCCGCCGGCGCTCGGCCTGTCGGTAGTGGGCACTTCGCACTCTGGCAATGGCTCGAGCTCGTCGAGCTCGGGCCATTGCGGATAGCTGCGCAGGCGATCCTGGAAGACTTGCACGTGGCTGGCCACGGCCTCTTCGTTGGCCCGGCGGGCCCCGTGCAGCATGAGGGGCGGCAAAAAGCGCATGCCGCACAGCGCGGCGGTCTGCTCGTACGGCGGCAGGAAGGCGTCGAAGAAGTAGCGATTGTAGCTTTGCGGGTGGTAGGAGCTCTCGGGCCCGCCGGTGGTGGCTACCAGCCAAAGGTCTTTGCCTTTCAGGGCCGTGCCGCCCTGGCCATAGGCCCAGCCATAAGTGAGCACTTCATCCAGCCAGAGTTTGAGCAGCGCGGGCATCGAATACCACTGGATCGGGTGCATCAGCACGATCAGCGGCGCGCGCGCCGCCAGCGCCTGTTCGGCGGGCACGTCGATGTCGTAGTCGGCGTACCTCGCATACAGGTCGCTGACCTGCACGCCCGGAACGCTTCGAGCCGCCTCGAGCAGGCGGCGGTTGACCCGCGACTCACGCCAATTGGGGTGCGCGGCGAGTACCAGGACACCACTGGAAAGCCCTTCTGTTGTCAACTCATCCATACCGCTAACATAGCGCAAAGTGATAGGAGCCCCATCATGCCGGTTGTGGTCGTTGCCAATCCCAAGGGCGGAGTCGGGAAATCCACCATGGCTACCAATATCGCGGGCTACTTTGCCGGCAAGGGCCATTCGGTGATGCTGGGAGACGCCGATCGCCAGCAGTCCTCGCGCCTGTGGCTGGGCCTGCGCCCGCCGGCGGCCAGGCCGCTCAGCACCTGGGACCTGGGGCAGGGCAATATCGCCAAGCCTCCGAAGGGGACGACCCATGTGGTACTGGACACCCCCGCCGGCCTGCACGGCAAGAAGTTCGAGGAAGTGATGCAGCTGGCCGACAAGGTGGTCGTGCCCTTGCAGCCGAGCATCTTCGATATTTTCGCGACCCGCGCCTTCCTGGACGAACTGGCCGAGCACCGCAAGGCCAGCAAGATGCAGGTGGGCATCGTCGGCATGCGGGTCGACCCGCGCACCATTGCCGCCGACAAGCTGCAGGAATTCGTCGACAGCCTGGGCCTGCCGGTGCTGGGCTATCTGCGCCATACCCAGAACTACATCCACCTGGCGGCCCGCGGCCTGACGGTGTTCGACGTGGCGCCCGGCCGGGTGGAGCGCGATCTGGCCCAGTGGGAAGGCGTCTGTCGCTGGCTGGACAACTGAAGTCCAGGCCGCCTTGCTACATTGGAGGCATGAAAACCCTCCAGAGTCTTGCCGAACTGCCCGCGCTGGTGGGCCATGAAGTCGCCGTCAGCGACTGGCTCACCGTCACCCAGGAACAGGTCGACCTGTTCGCCAAGGCCACGGGCGACCACCAGTGGATCCACGTGGACGTGGAAAAGGCCAAGGCCGGCCCGTTCGGCGCGCCCATTGCACACGGCTTCCTCACGCTGTCGCTGCTCCCGAGATTCTTCGAAACCTCGATGGAGATCAAAGACAGCCGCATGGGCGTCAACTACGGCCTCAACAAGGTGCGGTTCACCGCGCCGGTGCCGGTGGGCAGCCGACTGCGCGCGCGCATGAAACTGCTGGCCTGCGAGGCCATAGACAACGACGGCGTTCAGATGACCTGGCTGGTGACCGTGGAGCGCGAGGGCAGCGACAAGCCCGTGTGCATCGCGGAGTCGCTGACGCGCCGCTATCCCTAGCGGCGCGTACCTGCGAACCGGCTGCCGGTCACATTTCCCCGCGCTGGATCCGACCCTGGCGTTGTGCCTCGATCGCGGCCATCCTGACCTGCTCGCGGCTGAGGCCCGACTTGGCAACGCCAATGAAGCCGGTGCCCCCGTTGCTGATCTTGTCGGCCTGACGGGCTTGCGCCTTGACCTGCGCGGATGAACTGCTCGAACTGATGCGGAGGGCGTACTGGGAGCCGTCGGCTTCATCGGCGTGCGCCGGGATGACCGAGACGGCGCTGAGCGCGGCGATGGCGGCGAATTGCTTGGCATTCATGGGAATGTTCCTTTCATGCGGGTTGAACATGCCCTCTTTACGCGCCGCGCCGGCGGCCGGATGTGTAAAGGAATGCGCCTGGTCCTAGTGGGCAGGCGGCGCCGGCTGCTGTGCCTCGGGGGCGAAGAACGTGCCGCGCGTCAGCCACGTGTAGTCGGCCTCCAGCGCTCCGATCCCCAGCAGCACCATCAGCAACAAGGGCGGCACCAGGATGGCGTAGATCAGCGCGAGCCGCTCCCACATCATGTGCATGAAGACGGCCACGATCAAGCCCGCCTTCAGCAGCATGAACACGATGATCAGCGACCACCGCAGCAGGCCCTGGACGTGAAAGTAGTCGACCATGTAGGACGCCGCGCTGAGGACGAACAGCAGACCCCAGATCTTGAAGTAGACGCCGAGCGGATGCTGCTGGCCCTGGGCGTGTGCAACGGGGTGCTCCCCGGCAGGCGCGGCATGTGAGTGGTCGGTGTTATCCATTGTGTTGCCCCTGTGCTACCAGAGATAGAAAAACGCGAAGATGAAAACCCATACCAGGTCCACGAAGTGCCAGTACAGGCCCAGGATTTCGACGATCTCGTAGTTGCCCCGGCGGCGGGTCAGGAAGCCCGGCCGCTCCCGATCGAGATCGCCGCGCAGCACCTTCAACGCCGTGATCACCAGGAAGATCACGCCGATCGTCACGTGCGTGCCGTGGAAGCCGGTGATCATGAAGAACGATGATCCGAACTGGGCCGCGCCCCAGGGGTTGGTCCAGGGGCGTACCCCTTCGTGGATCAGCTTGGACCACTCGAACGCCTGCATCCCGACGAAGGTGGCGCCCAGGATCGCCGTCGCAATCAGCAGGATGAAGGTCGTCCTGCGGTCGCGCCGATAGCCGAAATTCACCGCCAGGGCCATCGTGCCGCTGCTGCTGATCAGGACAAAGGTCATGATCGCGATCAGCAGCAGCGGAACGTTCCGCCCGAACATCGTCAGCGAGAAAACTTCGCTCGGATTGGGCCAGGGGACGGGGGTGGATATGCGCACCGTCATGTACGAGATCAGGAAACTGCCGAAGATGAAGGTGTCGCTGAGCAGGAAGATCCACATCATCGGCTTGCCCCACGGCACGCCCTTGAAGACGCGTTGATCCGAGGACACGTCTGCGACGACGCTTTGCCAGGCACCGGCCGGGGGCAGCGCTCCTGTCGTTGCGGGTGCTTCGTGCGTCGTCATGAGGTTCGGCTCCTTGGGTCTGCGGACATGGCGGTCACAGCGGCGCCGACGAGCAGATCGCCAGCCCTATGCCTTCCGACACGAGCAGCGCATACAGCACCACCCAGACGGCGAGCAGGAAATGCCAGTAGGTCGCGCACAGCTCGACGCCGAGCCTGACCTTGGCCGGGTCCGTTCCCCGCCACGCCCTGGCCGATGCGCGGGCCCATGCCACGAGGCCGCCGAGCACGTGCAGGCCGTGCACTGCGGTAAACAGATAGAAGAAGGCGGTGGCGGCACTGGTCGAGACGAAGTAGCCGGCGTCGCTGAATTGCTTCCAGACGAACAGCTGCCCGGCGAGGAAGCCGAAGGTCAGCAGGCCGCTGGCCCCCAGGCCGCGCCGCACGTTGCCCGGGTCGGCGCGCCGGGCGGCATACACCGTCCACTCCATCGCCAGACTCGCGCAGATCAGCAGCGCGGTGTTCAGCATCAGCAGCCTGGGCTGGGGCAGCGGCGTCCAGTCCGCGAAGCTCAGGCGCATCGCATAGGCGCTCACGAACAGCACGAACAGCGACGTGGCCACGGCGAGGAACACCCACAAGGCCGTCTTGACCGCGGGCCGGGCCCCCGCGACGCCGCGCACGTTGACAACTGCGGCCTGCGCCTGCCACGGCTGCACGTTGATCGTCTGCCGGAACAGCCACCACACGATGACGGCCATCATCAGGGTGAGGAAAACCAGGCCGATGGTCATGCCGGCACCTTTCCGCCGGCTTCGGGCCTGGCCCAGGCTTCGGCTGCGACGTCCGAAGGCGGGACGTTCTGCGGGATGAAGTCGGTCTTGAGGCCCGGAACGCCGTAGTCGTAGGCCCAGCGATAGACGGCCGGCAATTCCTTGCCGAAGTTTCCGTGCTTGGGCGGGGTGTGCGCCGTTTGCCATTCGAGCGTGGTGGCGTTCCAGGGATTGGGGCCGGCTGGCCTGCCCCTGAAGTAGCTGGCCACCAGGTTGTACAGGAACACGATCTGTGCGGCGCCCACCACGAAGGCGGCGATCGAGATCCATGCGTTCAGCAAGTGCGCCGAGTCGGGGATGAAGTTCGTGCCCCCTATGGCGTAGTAGCGGCGCGGGATGCCCATGAAGCCCAGGTAGTGCATCGGGTAGAAGATCGCGTAGGTCCCGATGAAGGTGATCCAGAAGTGGATCTTGCCCATCGTGTCGTTCAGCATGCGCCCGGTGACCTTCGGGTACCAGTGGTAGATGGCCCCGAACACCGTCAGCACCGGCGCGATCCCCATCACCATGTGGAAATGCGCCACGACGAACATCGTGTCCGACAGCGGCAGATCCACCACCACGTTGCCCAGGAACAGGCCGGTCAGGCCGCCATTGACGAAGGTGAAGATGAACGCGATGGCGAACAGCATCGGGACCGTGAGGTGTATGTTGCCGCGCCACAGCGTCAGCACCCAGTTGTAGACCTTGATGGCGGTGGGAACCGCGATGACCAGCGTGGTCGTGGCGAAGAAGAAGCCGAAGTACGGGTTCATGCCGCTCACGTACATGTGGTGTGCCCAGACGATGAAGCTCAGTCCGCCGATCACCAGGATGGCCCAGACCATCATGCGGTAGCCGAAGATGTTCTTCCTGGCGTGGGTGCTGATCAGGTCGGACACGATGCCGAAGGCGGGCAGCGCCACGATATAGACCTCGGGGTGGCCGAAGAACCAGAACAGGTGCTGGAACAGCAGCGGATTGCCGCCCGTGTAGCTCAGTTGCTGCCCCTTCGAGACGAGTGCGGGCATGAAGAAGCTGGTGCCCAGCGTCAGGTCCAGCAGCATCATGATGGCGCTGACGAACAGGGCGGGAAATGCCAGCAACGCCAGGATGGTCGCCATGAAGATGCCCCACACGGTCAGCGGAAGCCGCATCATCGTCATGCCGCGGGTGCGGGCCTGCAGCACGGTCACCACGTAGTTCAGGCCGCCCATGGTGAAGCCGATGACGAAGACCCCCAGCGAAACGAGCAGCAGGATGATGCCCCAGTGCGCTCCCGGCGTGCCTTCCAGGATGGCCTGCGGCGGGTACAGCGTCCAGCCGGCGCCGCTCGGCCCTCCGGGCACGAAGAAGCTCGCGACGAGCAGCAGCACCGCCAGCAGGTACAGCCAGTAGCTGACCATGTTCACGTAGGGAAACACCATGTCGCGGGCCCCGACCATCAGCGGGATCAGGTAGTTGCCGAAACCGCCCAGGAACAGCGCCGTGAGCAGGTAGATCACCATGATCATCCCGTGCATGCTGACCAACTGGAGGTAGGTGCTCGGGTCGATGAAGCTGACGCTGCCCGGAAAACCGAGCTGCAGGCGCATCAGCCACGAGAGCACCATCGCGACCAGCCCGATCCCGATCGCGGTGACCGCGTACTGGATCGCGATCACCTTCGCATCCTGGCTCCAGATGTACTTGCCGATGAAAGTCTTCGGGTGGTAGAGCTCGACCTCGCCGACCTCCGCAGGCGGTGCGAATTCCGATTCCTCGTGCGCAACGTAAGTAGTCATCGCCGTCTCCGCGTCACCGCGAGTTGATGTAGGCCAGGATGTCGCCGATCGCCGCATCGTCAGCCAGCATGCCGGCGATCAGCGCCATCTGTGCGCCGTAGATGTCCTGCGCATGCGCGCCGCGGACACCGTCCCTGAAATTCTTCAGCTGCGTGGCCATGTACCAGTCGCTCATGCCTTGCAGCCTGGGGGCATTGGTCGCCGCGAACCCGCGCCCGTCGGCGCCGTGGCAGGCGGCGCACGTCGCGTAGCGCTGGCGGCCCTTGTTCACATCACCCTTGATCGTTGTCGCCGCCGGCGCGTCCGGCAGGCTCGCGATGTAGGCCGCGACATCGGCGATCGCGGCATCGTCCGCGAGCGTGGCGGCCATGGGCGCCATCATCTTGCCGAACACGTCCTTCTCGTGCGTGCCGCGGGCGCCTTGCTTGAACAGCCTCAGCTGCCGCTCCAGGTACCAGGCGCCCTGTCCGCCGAGGCGCGGCGCATTCAGCGCGACGTTGCCCTCGCCGTTGGCGCCATGGCAGGCGGCACATGCCGCATACGAAGCCTTGCCGGCCACGGCGTTGCCGGGGGGCCGGGCGTGTGCCTGCGCATACGTTGTCTGGCGGTCCAGCCAGGCCTGGAAGGCGGCAGGCTCGTCCACCACGAGCCTGCCACGCATCGCGAAGTGCCCGACGCCGCAGAGTTCCTCGCACAGCAGGTCGAAGGACCCCGTTCGCGTCGGCGTGAACCAGGTATACGTGACCAGGCCGGGCACCATGTCCATCTTGACGCGCAGCTGGGCCACCGAGAAGTTGTGGAGCACGTCCTTGGAGCGCAGCAGCAGCTTGATCGGCTGGCCCAGAGGAACATGAACCTCGGGAGTCGCCAACAGCACGTCGTCACGGCCGTTCGGATCGGCTGGATTCATCCCGAAGGGGTTGGCGTCGCTCACGAAGCGGGAGTGCACGGTCCCCAGCTTGCCGTCCTTGCCCGGCAGGCGATAACTCCAGTGCCACTGCTGGGCCAGGACTTCCACAGTCTGGGCGTTCTTCGGCACGTGGATGACGTCCGCCCAGACCAGGAGGCCGGGGGCCAGCATGGCGGCCACGCCAACACCGGTGAAGACCAGGAGCCACCACTCGAGCTTCTTGTTCTCCGGCTCGTACGCTGCGCGCGCGTCCTCGCGGTGCCGGTAGCGGATCACCGCCCACGCCATGAACAGACTGATTGCCACGAACACGATCCCTGTCACCCAGAAGGTGATGGCGATCGTGGTGTCGATGGTGCCCCAGTTGGAGGCGATCGGCGTGAAGTACCAGGGGCTCAGGAAGTGGAACAGCACCGAGCCGAGGGCCAGGACGATCAATGCGATGGCGATCGGCATGGCTAGCGTGGCCCCGCCGCAGAGCACGATCTTTCACGCCTGATAGCTTCGCCCTTGCCAAGCAAGGGTTTTCGCTTTTCGGGGCGAGGGCGCAAGCCTATGCTCACTGTGTTGAGGGCGAGGGGCAGCATGGAGGTCTTCACGATGACTGCATCACCCAGCGGCAACCGCCGAATGATCACGGGCTTGTTCAGCGACGGCCAAAGCGCTGAACGCGCCTACCAGGCCTGCGTCGAGCGCGGCTATGCGACGGCCGAAGTGAACGTCGTCATGTCCGAGGACACGCGCAAACGACTCGTTTCCGATGACAGCGGGACCACGACGCAGCTGACGCGCAGGGAGGCGGAGGGCGGTGAGCTTGGAGGCCCGACGGGCGGGCGGGTCGAAATGCTGGTCACGATCTTCGCCGCCGTGGGCGCCGCATTGGCGCTGCCCGCCCTTGGCTTTGTCGTGGCGGGCCCTATCGCCGCGGCGCTGGCGAGTGCCGGCGCCGCCGGCCTCGTAGCCGGGCTCATTGGAGCGCTCGGCCATTGGGGCATTCCGCAAGAGCGCGTCCGCCTCTACGAAGCAGGCATCAAAGACGGCGGTATTCTGATGATGGTTGAAGCCCGCTCCGATGAGGATGCCCGGCAGATCGAGCAGCACTGGAAGGCTGTCGGTGGACGTGACGTTTCTTGTTGAACGGGCTGCGGTGGCCATGGGCGATTTCTTGTGCTGGCATCCTGTAGGGCGTCAGGGGGACGCCGGGGCATGGCGCTCCGTCCCCGCGAAATGGGCCTCCGGGTGCGCGGCCTGCAGCAGGGACGCCATGGCCTGCGCCTGCGACTGGCGTACATCGACCATCAGCAAGATTCCCCCTTGCGCAAGGGCGTTCTCGAATCGCTCGAGCCGGGGGCTGGGGATGGAGATGCCGATCATGCTGGACGACCAGGCGCCGACCGCGCCACCCAAAACCGCCAGTACGCCGGCGGCCTCCCACTGGGGTCCATCGCCGACGATCGGGAAATACAGGGCGACCAACAGGCCGGCGCAGATGCCTGTGACGCTGCCCAGCACCAGGCCCGTCTTCGCCGCATGGACCACGTCCGAGGTTTGCAGCACGTTGGCGGCGTGCAAGCCGGTCATGTCCAGGCCGTCGCGGCCCGCGAAATGGATATGCCGCGTCTCTACCCCTGCCGCCCGCAGGTCAGTCATCATCCGCCTGGCACTCGCCAGGTCGGGCAATAGCCAATAGGTACGCTGCTTCATGGGACCATCCTTCCGTCACGCGCGTGACACGGGGCAGACCATGGGCGACTTATACGCCTGAGAACAAGCGGGCGCAAGCGTGCCGGCCTGCAGTGCCGCCTGGTGCGGCTTGCGCATTGAACAGCTGAGGTGGGCTACGGCGAAGGCATGGCCGACCCGCCCGCACCGAAGCCGTTTTGGCGCCAGGCCTCGAACACGGTGACGGCGACCGCGTTGGAAAGATTCAGGCTGCGCTGGCCGGGCCGCATCGGCAGCTTCAGCCGCTGCTCCGGTGGCACCGAGTCACGCACTTCGGGCGCCAGGCCGCGGGTCTCGGCGCCGAACACCAGCCAGTCGCCCGGCCGAAACGCCATCTCGTGCACCAGCCGCGTGCCCTTGGTCGTGAGGACGAACAGGCGCGCCGGTTCGGGTTGCTGCGCATCGAGGAATTGCTGCCAGCCGGCATGGCGCCGGACATCGGCGTATTCGTGATAGTCCAGGCCCGCGCGCCGCATCAGCCTGTCTTCCATGGAAAAGCCCAGCGGCTCGACCAGATGGAGCGTGCAGCCGGTGTTGGCCGCCAGCCGGATGACGTTGCCGGTATTGGGCGGGATCTCGGGCTCGACCAGGACAATGTTGAACATCAGTGGGCCTCGTCCGTGCGGGCCAGCACCAGGGCCGTGACGCGTCCCGCGCCGGCTTGCCGCAGCACCTCGGCGGCCGTGAAGAGGGAGGCCCCGCTGGTCATCACGTCGTCGATGACCACCACACGCTTGCCGCGCAGCTGCGTTGCGCGCAGCGGATCGACGGCGAAGGCGCCCTGCACGTTGCCCAGGCGCGCCTGGCGATCAAGTGCCGCCTGCGCGGCGGTATGCCGCACCCGCAACAGCAAGCGCCCGTCGGTCTTGGGCGCTGCCAGGGCGCGGGCCAGCAACAGGGCCTGGTTGAAGCCGCGCTCGGCCAGGCGCTGCACGGACAGCGGCATCGCAACCACGATGTCGGCTTCTTCCAGTGCCGGTTCCACCCAGGGCGCGCTGCGCATCAGGGTGGCGAAGCCGCGTGCCCAGCCGGGCTGGCCATTGAACTTGTAGTTGGCGATCAACGCCGACCAGGGGAACTCGTACGAGACGGCGGCATGGCAGGCGTCCAGCGGCGGCGGCGCGCCCAGGCAGCGGCCGCATTGATGAATTCCCGCGGCGACCGGGATGGCGCAGCGCCGGCAGCGCGGCTGGGGCTGGGCGAAGCGGGCGACGCAGGCCTCGCACAGCGGCTGGGCGGGCCAGGCGTGGCAAACGGCGCACTGTCCGGGCAGGGCGGCCGCAAGCCCTTCGATCAAGTGCCGCATCATCGGATCAATATACTCGTTCGCACCTCATGGCCGACCAACGCCCGCCCACCATCGACCCCGTTGCCGCGCGGCACTGGGACAGCGCCGCGCCCGCGCGCTCGCCTTGGCTGCACGAGGAAGTGGCGCGCCGTATGGAAGACCGGCTCCAATGGATCCGCATGGCGCCCAAGGCCTGGGGCCACTGGGAGCCGGTGCGCGGCGGCCTGGAGGCGCAGGCGCTGCTGGAGCGGCGCTATCCCAAGGCCGAGTGCTTCGTGGCCGAAGGCCGGGAAAGCCGCGCCACGGTGGCGCTGGAGCGCGCCGCCAGGCCGTGGTGGCGGCGCTTGACGGGGCCCACGCTGCACCATGGGCCCCTGCCCGACGCCTCGGTCCAGATGCTCTGGGCCAACATGGCGCTGCACATGTCCGCCGATCCGCAGGCGCTGATAGCGCAATGGCATCGCGCGCTGGCAACCGACGGCTTTCTGATGTTCTCCTGCCTGGGGCCGGACACCTTGCGTGAGCTGCGGGCGCTGTATGCCGCGCTCGGCTGGCCGCCTCCGGCCCACGAATTCACCGATATGCACGATTGGGGCGACATGCTGGTCCACGCCGGCTTTGCCGAGCCGGTGATGGACATGGAGCGGATCACCCTGACCTGGGAGACGCCCGCGCGGCTGCTGGAGGAATTGCGCGAACTCGGCGCCAACCTCCACCCCGGGCGCTTCCCGGCCTTGCGCGGCCGTGGCTGGCGGGCCCGGTTCGAGCAGGAACTGGCCCGTTCGTTGCGCGGAGCCGACGGCCGGCTGGCCCTGACCTTCGAGATCATCTACGGCCATGCGCTCAAACCCGCGCCCAGGGTGCGAATGAGCGAGCACAGCGCCGTCTCGCTCGAGGACATGCGGGCCTTGTTGGGGGCCGACAAGCACCCGCGCCGATAGGCACCCCGCGGGCTCGGGCCCTAGGGGGAACCCGCGCTACAATGCCGGGTTGATTTTTGAGCGTCACCCGTGCCGAATCCGGTATTTCGTTTCGCCACTGTCGAGGGCCAGGCCATACGCTGGTTCTTGAAGCGCAACTGCTCGGTCACGCCGGCCCAATTGGGCTGGTTTTATGCCTCGCTGTGCGTCGTGTCGTTGGGAATAGCCACTTTTTTCTGGGTCCAGGGGGCGATACTGATCCTTCCGTTTGCCGGGGCTGAGCTGGCCGGTGTCGGGATCGCGTTCCTGGCCTATGCCCGGCATGCGAGCGATGGCGAGACGATTTCACTCGAGGGGCGCCGGCTGGTGGTCGAGTTGGAGAGCGCGGGACGCCTGCGCAGCGCTCGGTTCGACCGCGACTCGGTTCGCGTCGAACCCGGCGCGGGCGGGCGGTCGCTGATCGAGCTGTCCGGCCAGGGCCAGAGTGTGAGCGTGGGGCGCTATGTGCGACCGGAACTGCGTCCGGAGTTGGCGCAGGAGATCAGAAGGGCGCTGCGCGGGGTTTAGAGAAGGCCCGGCGAGGGCGGGTCAGGTTTTGATTTGAGGCTATAGCTAGTAAAAACCATGAAGAGCATTTCCAATAAATTGGCTTCGCTGCTGCTCGCCCTGGGCGCGCTCAGTCCGGCGGCCCATGCGGTCAACGACCTGCCCGGCGGCCCCGCGGTGCGCCAGCTCAACCTCCACCCTGCGGTGACCCGCATCGCGGTCGAGCAGGCCTGGCTGCACTGGTTCATGCTCATCGCCTGCATAGTGATCTTCATCCTGGTCTTCAGTGTGATGTTCTATTCCATCTGGAAGCACCGCAAGTCGCTGGGCCACAAGGCGGCCAATTTCCATGAATCCGTCACCGTCGAGGTGATCTGGACCATCATCCCCTTCCTCATCGTCATCGGCATGGCGCTGCCGGCGACCAAGGTGCTGGTCGCGTCCAAGGACACCACCAACGCCGACCTGACCATCAAGGCCACGGGCTACCAGTGGAAATGGGGTTACGACTACCTCAAGGGGGAGGGCGAAGGCGTTTCCTTCCTGTCCACGCTGGATGCCACGCACCGCGAAATCTCGAACGACGGCGCCAAAGGCCAGGTGCCCGACGACTACCTGCTCAAGGTCGACAACCCGCTGGTCGTGCCCGTCAACAAGAAGGTCCGCATCATCACGACGGCCAACGACGTGATCCATGCCTGGGGCGTCCCGGCCTTCGGCGTCAAGCAGGATGCGATTCCGGGCTTCGTGCGCGACACCTGGTTCCGCAGCGAAAAGGCCGGCGACTTCTACGGCCAGTGCTATGAGCTGTGCGGCAAGGAGCACGCCTACATGCCGATCCACGTGAAGGTGGTGACGGCCGAGCAGTACAGCCTGTGGGTGGACGGCGAGAAGAAGAAGCTGGCGGCCAAGCAGGACGACCCGAGCAAGGTCTGGACGCTGGACGACATCAACAAGCGCGGCGAAAAGGTCTATGCGGCCAACTGCGCCGCCTGCCACCAGGCCAACGGCAAGGGCGCCGGCCCCATCAAGGCCCTGGACGGCTCGCCTGTCGTGCTCGACGCCGACAAGGCCAAGCAGCTCCATATCGTGCTGAACGGCAAGGGTGCCATGCCGGCCTGGAAACAGTTGTCGGACACCGACATCGCAGCCGTGGTGAGCTACACCAAGAACACCTGGTCCAACAAGACCGGCCAGCTGGTGCAGCCGTCCGAAGTCCTGGCCCAGCGCGGCAAGTAATCGCATATTAGGAAATCAAGATGAGCGCCGTTCTAGACCCTCACGCCCACCCCCACGCCCACGACGACGAACACCATGCACACCCGCATGGCTGGCGCCGCTGGGTGTTTGCGACGAACCACAAGGACATCGGCACGCTGTACCTGCTGTTCTCCTTCTTCATGCTGATGTTCGGCGGCGCCCTGGCGATGCTGATCCGCATGGAGCTGTTCCAGCCCGGCCTGCAGGTGGTCAATCCCGAGCTGTTCAACCAGCTCACCACCATGCACGGCCTGATCATGGTGTTCGGCGCCATCATGCCGGCCTTCGTGGGCTTCGCCAACTGGATGATCCCGCTGCAGATCGGCGCGGCTGACATGGCCTTCGCCCGCATGAACAACTTCAGCTTCTGGCTGTTGATCCCGGCCGGCCTGATGCTGGTTGGCTCGTTCTTCATGCCCGGCGGCGCACCCGCCGCCGGCTGGACGCTGTACGCGCCGCTGACGCTGCAGATGGGTCCGTCGATGGACGCCGGCATCTTCGCGATGCACATCCTGGGCGCCTCGTCGATCATGGGCTCGATCAACATCATCGTCACCATCCTGAACATGCGCGCGCCCGGCATGTCGTTGATGAAGATGCCGATGTTCGCCTGGACCTGGCTGATCACCGCCTACCTGCTGATCGCCGTGATGCCCGTGCTGGCCGGCGCGATCACCATGACGCTGACCGACCGCCACTTCGGCACCACCTTCTTCAACCCCGCCGGCGGCGGCGACCCGGTGATGTACCAGCACATCTTCTGGTTCTTCGGCCACCCCGAGGTCTACATCATGATCTTGCCGGCCTTCGGCATCGTCAGCCAGGTGGTTCCCGCGTTCGCGCGCAAGCGCCTGTTCGGCTACGCCTCGATGGTGTACGCCACCAGCTCGATCGCCATCCTGTCGTTCATCGTCTGGGCGCACCACATGTTCACCACCGGCATGCCGGTGACGGGCCAGCTGTTCTTCATGTACGCGACCATGCTGATTGCCGTGCCCACGGCAGTGAAGATCTTCAACTGGATCGCCACCATGTGGCAGGGCTCGATGACCTTCGAGACCCCCATGCTGTTCGCGGTCGGCTTCATCTTCGTGTTCACCATGGGTGGCTTCACCGGCCTGATCCTGGCCATGGCGCCGATCGACCTGCTGCTGCAGGACACCTACTACGTGGTGGCCCACTTCCACTACGTGCTGGTGGCCGGCTCGCTCTACGCCATGTTCGCCGGCTTCTACTACTGGGTGCCCAAGTGGACGGGCGTGATGTACAACGAATCGCGCGGCAAGATCCACTTCTGGTGGTCGCTGATCGCCTTCAACATCACCTTCTTCCCGATGCACTTCCTGGGCCTGGCCGGCATGCCCCGCCGCTACGCCGACTACCCGATGCAGTTCGCCGACTTCAACGCGCTGGCCTCGGTGGGCGGTTTCGCCTTCGGCTTGGCGCAGGTCTACTTCTTCTTCTGGATCGTGGTGCCTTGCATGCGCGGCCAGGGCGAGCCCGCGCCGCAGCGTCCGTGGAACGATCCGGACGGCAAGGGCGCCGAGGGCCTGGAGTGGGAAGTGCCGTCGCCGGCTCCTTTCCACACCTTCGAGACGCCCCCGCGGCTGGACGCGACGGCCACCAAGGTGCTGGACGCCCGCGTGCACCCTGGGCGCCACGCGCCGGGCCTGCACATGCCGCCGCCGCAGCAGCAGCCTGACGGCAGCTTTCACTGATCGCCCGGAGCAGTGCACATGACCCCCGAGCAGAAGAAAAGCAATCTGCGCATGGCCCTGGTGCTGGCGTCGATCGCGGCCACGTTCCTGATCGGCTTCATAGCCAAGATGGTGATGCTGTCGCATTGAGCCGTCCATGAGCATCCGCGCCGAAAACGTCAAGATGGTGGGCAAGCTGGCCGTGGTCGCGGCCGGCATGTTCGCCTTCGGCTACGCGCTGATCCCCATCTACAAGCACATCTGCGAGGCCACGGGCATCAACATCCTGTCGCTGTCCGAGCGGCAGGTGCCCGGTGGCGGAAGCGCGGGCGCCGACGTGAAGCTCAACACCCAGGTCGACACCAGCCGCACCATCACCGTGGAGTTCGACGCCAATTCGCGCGGCCCCTGGGAGTTCAAGCCGGCGCAGCGGTCAATCCAGGTTCATCCGGGCCAGCTGGCAACGGTGATGTACGAGTTCCAGAACGTGCAGAACCGGCGCATGGCGGCCCAGGCCATTCCCAGCTATGCGCCCCACCAGGCCGCCGCGCATTTCAACAAGCTCGAGTGCTTCTGCTTCACCCAGTACGTGCTGGAGCCGGGCGAGAAAAAACAATGGCCGGTCGCGTTCGTGATCGACCCCAAGCTGTCGAAAGACGTGACCACCATCACGCTGTCCTATACCTTCTTCGAGGTAGGCGGCAAGACCCCGCCGGCGCCGATATGAACGTCGCACGGCCGCCCGAAGACGTGAAGGCCCCCTTGGGGGGCAGCGCAGTACACGCAGTGACAAGCGTGGGGGCACTGCTATGAACATCGTGCGCACCATCAAGGCGGTTGCCTGGTCGTTCATCGGCATCCGCAAGAACAGCGGTTACCAGGAAGACCTGAGCAAGCTCAATCCGCTCCACATCATCGTCGTGGCCCTCGTGGGCGTGGCGCTCTTCGTGGGCGGTCTGGTGCTGCTGGTCAATTGGGTGGTGGCGAAGTAGTCACAAACAGAATTCAAGATAAAAAGTATCGGGAAATCAGGAGTTCAAATGAGTTCAGCTGCACCGGGCACCACGCCTTACTATTTCGTGCCACAACCCTCGCGCCATCCTGTCATGGCGTCGTTCGGCCTGTTCTGGGTCATCCTCGGCGCGGGCCAGTGGATCAACGGCGCCGGATGGGGCAAGTACGCGCTGTTCTTCGGGCTGATCTGGCTGTTCGGCGTGCTGTTCCAGTGGTTCAGCGAGGCGATCGGCGAGAGCGAAGACGGGTACTACGGCCACAAGGTCGACCTGTCATTCCGCTGGAGCATGAGCTGGTTCATCTTCTCCGAAGTGATGTTCTTCGGCGCGTTCTTCACCGCCCTGTGGTGGATGCGTTCGCATTCGGTGCCGGCCCTCGGCGGCCTGGAGAATTCGCTGCTCTGGCCCGATTTCAAGGCCGTGTGGCCCACGCTCGCCGCCGGTGCCACGGCTTCCCCGGCCGGCATCATCGAGCCGTTCCAGACCATGACGCCGTTCTGGCTGCCCACCATCAACACGGCGCTGCTGCTGTCTTCGGGCGTCACGCTCACCATCGCCCACCACGCCCTGCGTGAGAACCATCGCGGCCGGACCATCATGTGGATGTGGATCACCGTCGTGCTGGGCGCCACCTTCATCGGCGTGCAGGGCTACGAATATTTCCACGCCTACCGCGACCTCAACCTCAAGCTCACGTCGGGCGCCTACGGCTCGACCTTCTTCATGCTCACCGGCTTTCACGGCTTCCACGTGATCGTCGGCATGTTGATGCTGCTGTTCATCACGCTGCGGCTGATGAAGGGGCACTTCACGCCCGACAGGCACTTCGGCTTCGAAGGCGCCGCCTGGTATTGGCACTTCGTGGACGTGGTGTGGCTCGGCTTGTACACCCTGGTGTACTGGATGTAACGGGCAACCCGCTAAAACAAGGGCCGCGATGCGGCCCTTGTCCTTTGTGGATTACTTGCCGACGGGTATGCCCGTCGGCTGGATATAACCGAACTTCCAGGCGAGCAGGATGCACACGAACAGCAGGATCGAGAACCCGACGCGGAACGCCAGCGCGCGGGCCATGTTGCTGGTCTTGGGCTTGCCGCCCTGGCCGTCTCGCATCATGAAGAACAGGGCCGAACCCAGGCTGCCGATGATGGCCACGAACGCCAGGAGCACGAGATATTTCATGAGGGCAATTATCCCGTGACCGGCACCCGCTCAGCGCGCTTCTGGCTGGTGACGTTCGCCGCCCTGGCCGCGCTCGCCGCCACGCTGGCCCTGGGTGCCTGGCAGATGAGCCGGGCGGGGCAGAAGCTCGCACTGGAGGCAGCCATGCAGGTGCGCGGCGCCCTGCCGACGATCGACCAGCAGACCCTCCTGGCCGCCGCCGCCGCGACCTCCAGCACCGCGGACCTGCTGCATCGACCGGTCATCCTGCGCGGCACCTGGCTGCCGCAGCACACGGTATTCCTGGACAACCGGCAGATGCGCGGGAAGCCCGGCTTCTATGTGGTCACGCCCCTGAAGCTCGAAGCAAGCCCCGCGGCGGTGCTGGTCGAACGCGGCTGGGTCCAGCGCAACTTCGTCCAGCGCGACAAGTTGCCGCCAGTCGATACGCCCCCGGGCGTGGTCGAGCTGCGCGGCCGTATGGCCCCGCCTCCCGGCAAGCTATACGAGTTCGGCGGCGCCGGCGGCGGCGCCATCCGGCAAAATATCGACTTGGCCCAGTTCCGGGCCGAAACGGGTCTGGCGCTGCTGGACCTGGCCGTGCAGCAGACCGGCGAGCCGTCGGAAGGCCTGTTGCGCGAGTGGCCCGAGGCCGCCAGCGGCGCCCCGAAACATTACGGTTATGCCTTCCAGTGGTGGGCCTTGAGCGCCTTGATCGCCATCCTTTATGTCTGGTTCCAGTTCATCGCCCCGCTTCGAAAGCTCCCGCATGCTTGACGAGCCCCTGGGCCTCACGGTGCATTCGCTTCCCCGTCCCCAGGACGCGCTGGAGGGGGACGGCCGCCGCACCCGCATGGGGCGCCTGAAGATGCTGGCCGTGCTGGCGGTCTGCGCCGCGCCGGTGGTGGCCTCCTACTTCACCTACTACGTGGTCCGCCCGGAGGGCAGGCGCAACTACGGAGAACTGATCGAGCCGCAGCGGGCCTTGCCGGCGTTCACCGCGACCTCGCTGGACGGCGCGGCGGTACCGCTGCGCTCGCTGCGCGGCCAGTGGCTTTTGGTCAGCGTCGCGGGCGGGGCCTGCGACACGGCTTGCGAAAACCACCTGTACCTGCAGCGCCAGTTGCGCGAGGGCCTGGGCAAGGACAAGGACCGCCTGGACTGGGTCTGGCTGGTGCCTGACGGCACCCCGCCTCGCCCGTCGCTGCTTCCCGCGCTGGCCCAGGCCACGGTGCTTCGAGTCGATGGTGCGCAACTGGGCCAATGGCTGGCCGCGGCGCCGGGCCGGCAGCTGCCCGATCACCTGTACCTGGTGGATCCGCTGGGCAACTGGATGATGCGATTCCCCGCCCTGAAGCCGGGCGAGGTCGACACGGCCGCGGCCAAGGAGATCAAACGCGACCTGGAGCGTGTGCTTCGCGCCTCGGCATCCTGGGACCAGCCCGGCCGCAACCGCCCCTGATCATGGACACCCAGCCGCTCTACGACCTGTCGCCCGCCTTGCGCCTCATGTTCATGGGCGTGGCGATCGCGCTCGGGCCGCTCGCCTGGGTGTGGCTGCGCAACAAGGGCCAGGCGCCGGCGCGGCGGCTGCAGGCCTTGACGCTCCTGACGCTGTTCCTCACCTTCGACCTGGTGCTGTTCGGCGCCTTCACGCGGCTCACGGATTCGGGGCTGGGCTGTCCCGACTGGCCGGGCTGCTACGGCAGCGCCAGCCCAAGCGGCGCGCAGGCCCAGATCAGCCAGGCCCAGGCCGCGATGCCCACCGGTCCCGTGACGCATGCCAAGGCCTGGGTCGAGATGCTGCACCGCTACTTCGCCACCGGCGTCGGCGTGCTGATCATGACGCTCGCCGCGGTGACCTGGCTGCAGCGCAAGCGGGGCGTTGCGGTCAGCCCCTGGTGGCCGACCGCAACGCTGGCCTGGGTGTGCTTGCAGGGCGCCTTCGGCGCGCTCACCGTGACGATGAAGCTTTTTCCGGCCATCGTCACGCTGCATCTGCTGGGCGGCCTGGTGCTGCTGGCGTTGCTATGCCGCCAGGCGGTGGCCTATGAGCAGGCGGCGCGCGCAGTCGGCCCGGTGCCGATCACGCCGGCGCAGCGCGCATGGCTGGCCGCGGCATTTGCACTGCTCTGGCTGCAGGTCGCGCTCGGCGGTTGGGTCAGCACCAACTATGCCGTGCTCGCCTGCACCGAATTCCCGACCTGCCAGGGCAGCTGGTGGCCGGCCATGGATTTCGCGCAGGGCTTCGAGCTGTGGCGCCAGCTGGGCAAGACGGGCGCCGGCGAGAACATCACCTTCGCGGCGCTCACTGCGGTCCATTTCGCCCATCGCTTGCTCGCCTACATCGTGGTCGCGGCGCTGGCCGTCGTGGCCTGGCGGCTGCGCCAAGGCCCGCTGCGGATCCAGGCGCACTGGATTGGTGGCCTGGTCCTGTGGCAGTTCGCCACGGGCCTCTCGAATGTAGTCCTGGGCTGGCCGTTGGTAGCCGCCATCTCGCACACCGGCGGCGCCGCTGCGCTGGTGGTCGTCCTGACCTGGGCCTTGTGCGAAAGCGCAAGCGCTCGCTCGGCCCTCATGGCGGCGCACCTGCCGGCACGGAAGCTTTCGACATGAGCGCAACCAAATCAGAACCGATGGGCCACCCCTTGGCGTCCAAGCTCCAGCAGTTCCATGCGCTGACGAAGCCGCGGGTCATCCAGCTGATCGTCTTTTGCGCGCTGATCGGCATGGTGCTGGCCGTGCCCGGGGTGCCGACGCTCGCCGATCTCCGGCTGGCCTTCATCGCCTGCCTGGGCATCTGGCTGGTGGCAGGCGCCGCCGCCGTATTCAACTGCCTGGTCGAAAAGGGCATAGACGCCAAGATGCGGCGCACCGCCTGGCGCGCCACCGCCAAGGGCGAGCTGAGCGACTGGCAAACCCTGCTGTTCGCGGCCGTCCTTTGCGCCGTCGGCTCCTGGCTGCTATACGTGTGGGTCAATCCGCTGACCATGTGGCTGACCTTCGCCACCTTCGTCGGCTACGCCGTGGTCTACACGGTCATCCTCAAGCCGCTGACCCCGCAGAACATCGTCATCGGCGGCGCTTCGGGCGCGATGCCGCCCGTCCTGGGTTGGGCCGCCATGACGGGCGACGTGGGACCGGAGGCGCTGATCCTCTTTCTCATCATCTTCCTGTGGACGCCGCCGCACTTCTGGGCCCTGGCCCTGTACCGGGTCGAGGACTACCGCAAGTCGGGCCTGCCGATGCTGCCGGTGACCCATGGCAACGAGTTCACGCGACTGCAGGTGTTCCTCTACACGCTGGTCCTGTTCGCGGCCTGCCTCATGCCCTTTGCCTACGGCATGAGCTCGTGGCTGTATCTCGCGGCCGCGGTGGTGCTGAGCTTCGGCTTCTCGCTCTATGGTTTCCGGCTCTGGCGCGAGTATTCGGACGCGCTGGCGCGCAAGACCTTCCGCTTCTCCCTGATCCACCTGAGCGTGCTGTTCGCGGCCCTGCTGGTGGACCACTACATCTTCTGACCATGCATCGACGCTTCGCCCTCGCATCCCTGGCCGCCTGCCTGCTGGCGGCATGCACCGAATCCAAGCCGCAGTTCAAGGCCATCGACGTCACGGGCGCCGACTATGCCAAGGACTTCCAGCTGACCGACCACAACGGCCAGCCGCGCAGCCTGAAGGACTTCAAGGGCAAGCTGGTGGTGATGTTCTTCGGCTACACCCAGTGCCCCGATGTCTGCCCCACGTCGATGGCCGAGTTGGCCGAGGCGAAGAAACTACTGGGCCCCGATGGGGACAAGGTGCAGGGCGTGTTCGTCACGGTCGATCCCGAACGCGACACGCCAGAGGTGCTCAAGGGCTACATGGCCAACTTCGACCCCAGCTTCCTGGCGCTGCGCGGCACGCCGGAGCAGCTGGCCGCCATGGCCAAGGACTTCAAGGTTTACTACAAGAAGGTGGAAGGCAAGACCCCCACCAGCTACACCATGGACCACTCCGCCGCCAGCCTGGTCTACGACACGCAAGGCCGCCTGCGCCTGTACACCCGCTACGGCAGCGGTCCCCAGGCCCTGGCTTCCGACCTGCAGTTGCTGCTCAAGCAAGCTTAGGACGGGCATGGTCCAGCACCTGCTCGCACGGCGCGGTGCTGCGCGAATTGCGCTGATCCCGCAGGAGGTGCTCGAAGCGCTGAACCAGGGCCTCATACCGACGGTCAACCTGAACGAATTCCTGGCGCTCGACCTGGCGCGCCTCACGCGCAACGTGGCGCGGCAGATCGGGTTGGACCCTGCGGCCGAGCGGCTGGCGGACACGCTCGACATGCTGGGCGCCTTCAGGCCCGTCAAGCGGCACGAGCATGTGGCGCGTGCTCTCTACGACATGGCCGAACCCCGAGCCGACCGCGATGCGATTGCCCACGCCCTTGCCATGCATCCCAGCGACGTGGCGCGTTCCTGGGCCGCGCAATGGATCATGTTCTCGGGCCTGCCGCTCGCGCGCAAGTTGCTGTCGGTGCGGCGCTTCGCCGCCGACTCGCATTTCGGCGTTCGCGAGATTGCCTGGATGTCGGTGCGCACCGACGTGGCGGCCATGCTGGATGAAGCCATCCCCTTGCTCCAGCCCTGGGTTCATGACGGCGACGCCAACATCCGCCGCTTTGCCAGCGAACTCACCCGCCCGCGCGGCGTGTGGTGCGCTCAGATCGAGATCCTCAAGGCCGAACCCTGGCGTGCGCTGCCTCTGCTGGAGCCGCTGAAGGCGGACGAGAGCCGCTATGTCCAGAACTCGGTGGCCAACTGGCTCAACGACGCGGGCAAGAGCCAACCCGAGTGGGTGCACGGGTTGTGTGAACGCTGGAGCGGTGAATCGACTTCCCCGGCAACGGCCTACATCGTGCGCCGCGCGTTGCGGAGCCTTATTCAGCCTTGATGCCGCGCATGGCGATCACGCCGCCCAGCAGGGCGGTGTCGGCCTTGATGCGGTTGGCCAGGCCTTCCGATGAACTTCCCGCTACCTGCCAGCCCTGCTGGAACAGCTTTTGCCGCACTTCCGGCGTGCGCGCGATCTCGCTGATCAGCGACGAAAGCTTGGCGACGATAGGCTTGGGCATGGACGCGGGGCCGGCGGCTGCGGTCCAGATTTCCAGCTGGAAGCCCTTGATGCCGCCTTCGTCGAGGCTGGCGAACTCCGGCACCAGGGGACTGCGATTGATGGAGGTGACGCCCACGGCTTTGAGCTTGCCCGCGCGGATTTGCGCCGCGGCCAGGCCCGGCGGCAGCAAGGACAGCTGGATCTGGCCGCCCATCATCGCGTTGATGACCTGCGGATTGCCGGGGTAGGGCACGTGCACCGCATTGATGTTGGTCTTGGTCTTGAGCAGTTCCATGCCGATATGGCCCACGGTACCGACGCCGGGCGTGCCATAGCTCCACTTGTCGCCCCCGTTGCGTGCCGCCAGGAAGAATTCCTGCGCGTTGTTGAAGGGCGCATTGGCGGGTGCCGTCAGCAGCAGCGGAGCGGTGCCTATCAGGCTGATCGGCGCGAAGTCTTTCAAGGGATCGAAAGGCGTCGCCGGGTTCAGCAGCTTGGCGATCGTCATGTTGCCGTTGATCATCACGCCGATGGTGTGATCGTCTTTCGCCTTCGCCACCACGTCGGCTGCGATGTTGCCGCCCGCGCCGGGGCGGTTTTCCACGATGACGGGCTGGCCCAGCGCCTTCGACAGGGGCTCAGCGATCGTGCGGGCCACCAGGTCGGGCGTGGAGCCGCCGGGGAAGCCGACCATGATGCGGAGCGGCTTGGTCGGCCAGGGCGCCTGGGGCTTGGTGGACTTCTGGGCAAGTGCGGCAGACGACACGGCGGCGAGGGCCATCATCACGAATGCGCGGCGCACAGGAAACTTCGACATGCTTGGTACTTCCTTGGAATGACGCCCCTTTGGGGAGCGGAACCCGCAATGCTAACTAGAAATTGAGCGGACGGATGAGCTTGCGGGCATCGGGCCGCATCGCATTCACGCTGTCGAGCAGCCATTTCACCGTCCCCGGGGAATCCAGGTCCTTGTCCGGCAGCAGCGCCACCGCGACATGGAATTTGAGCGTGGTTCCGGGTGGCAAGGCGTCGGACGACCGCAAGCCGCTGGCGATCACCTGTTGCGCGCGGCTGATCGCATTCTCCGTGCTGGTCGGGCCTTCCAGCAGCAGGGCGAACTCGTGCTCGCCGATCCGGGCCGCGAGGTCGATATCGGTGATGGCGCGCCGCAGAAGCGAAGCCGCCACCACCAAGGCCTTGTCGGCCGTTTCGCGGCCGAACTCCGACGCGATGCTTTCGAAGTTGGAAATCTTTACCGTCATCAGGGCGCAGGCGTGTTTGAGCGAGCGGCAGCGCACGAGTGCGCTATCCAGGCGCTGCAGCAGCGTACGGGCGTGGGCCAGGCCGGTCAGCGCGTCGGTGTGGGCCAGGGCAGCGGCGCGCACCTGCGCTTCGCGGCGGCGGGCGCCGCGCAGGCTGAGCGCATAAAACAGGATGGGCATCTCCAGTGCAGCGCCGATCGACAGGCCGTACCGGGTCAGCGGGCTGATGGGGATCAGGTTCATGCCCTTGGCAATCGGGAACACGGCCATGACCAGCACCGGCAGGAATCCCAGCGCGATCAACCGGATATGAGGGTCGTCGCCCTGCGTCCACACCAGGATGATCAGCCCGAACACCACGACCAGCGCCAGCAGCGTGAGCACCATCACCAAGGCGAAGGAGCCGCGCGAGACGATGAAGGTGTCCAGCGCCACGGCCGACAGCAGGGCGGCGATAAGGCTCCACACCAGCAGGTCAAGGGCCTTGGAAAACCGTGCCGGCTCGGTGACGGTGCGGGCGAACCAGAGTGCGGCGGCCGAGGAGACCCCTGGCAGCAGGAAGGTTGCGACCTCGTTCCATTTGAGCCAGTGATCCCACAGGTGCTGCGCGCCAATCCCCAGGTACGCCACCTGGCCCGCTGCCAGGAGGGCGACGTACACCGCATAGACGCCGAAGTTGCGGTCGCGGAATGCAACGGCGTTAGCGGCGGCCACGACGACGATCAGGCCCGCCAAGCCGAAATACGCGCCCAGCAGAAACTGCTCGAGTTCGCGTGATGCGACCAGCGTCGAACGATCCTGGATGACGATGGGGGTGGCGAAATCCACCCTTTCATGCTCGATGCGCAGCCAATACGGGACCGGCTTGCCGGCGACCGGGGATAGCTCGAAGGTGGGGAAACGGCCCCGCATCGGCCAATCGGACACAGCCTTGGTGTCGCCGGCTTCCTGCTCCACCCAACGCCCTTCGGGAGACCGGTAGAACAGCTGCACGCGGTCGATGCCCGACGACTTCAGGCTCAGAAACCAGGGCTTCTCGGCGGTGTTGAGGGCCTCGAAGCGGATCCACAAGGCCTTGCCGTCGATGCGATGGGTGGCGCCGGGCTGGCGCACGGCCCAGGGCAGGCTGTCGCCTGCGGCTTCCATCTGATCGGGCGTCCGCACGCCCCCGGGATCGATCCAGTAGCGGCTGCGCCCCTCCAACGACACGTCATGCGTCTGGGGCGATAACGCGATGACATCCTGGGCGAGCGCGGTGCCCAGACTTAGCAGCCAAAGCGCCACCCCCGCCGCGAACGACCAGATTATTTTGGAACTCCTCACTCAGCCATTGTTGCAGCATTTCGCCCCAATGGCTGGGTTACGAAGTTATGCGTACGCGGCGAGCGCCTTCTTCATCTTCTTCATGGCGGCGGATTCGATCTGCCGGATGCGCTCGGCGCTCACGCCGTATTCGGCTGCCAGGTCGTGCAGCGTCATGCCGCCGGAGCCGTCGTCGTTGACCTTGAGCCAGCGCTCCTCGACGATGCGCCGGCTGCGGGGATCGAGTTCCTCCAGCGCCGCGGCAATGCCATCGCTGGCCAGCACGTCGCGCTGGCGCGATTCCATCACGCTGGTGGGCTCATGGCTGGCGTCGGCCAGGTAGGCGATCGGGCCGAAGGCTTCGTCGCCATCATCGCCCGGCGTGGGGTCCAGCAGCACGTCGCCGCCGGCCATCCGGGCTTCCATCTCGATGACTTCTTCGCGCTTGACGTTGAGTTCGCGCGCCATGACGTCGATCTGCGCGTCGGTCAGGCTGTCGCGGTGGGTCTGCGCGTCCGCTTCGTCCTTGAAGCCCTGCTTCATCGAACGCAGGTTGAAGAACAGCTTGCGCTGGGCCTTGGTGGTGGCCACCTTTACCATGCGCCAGTTCTTCAGGATGTATTCGTGGATCTCGGCCTTGATCCAGTGCAGCGCGTAGCTCACCAGGCGCACGCCCTGGTCGGGGTCGAAGCGCTTCACGGCCTTCATGAGGCCGATATTGCCTTCCTGGATCAGGTCGCCGTGCGGCAGGCCATAGCCCAGGTATTTACGGGACACGGACACCACCAGGCGCAGGTGCGACAGCACCAGCTTACCGGCGGCTTCCAGATCGTTCTGTTCTTTGAGTTTCCGGGCGAACTCCTGCTCCTCCTGGGGAGTCAGCATCGGCAGGCGGTTCACTGCCGAGATGTACGCATCGAGATTGCCCAGCGAAGGAACAACCGCCCACGGGTTGGCCATCGCCAGTGCCGTGCCAGGGGCTCCAATAGAGGTGGACATGCCAGAAATTCCTTTCATCGAATTGCTATGCTAGCACTCTCTTAGAGGGAGTGCTAAGACATGAGTTCAAGAACCAGCATACGACAATGAGGGTATTCCCGGGTATCAAAGGGTGCTTGCGCCTGTCGCTTTGTTAGTCGTTTCCCGCTAGCATCTGAAACATATAGTAACAAGCGCGGGATGTTCCCGGTGCAGGGCCGGAGACAGTATGAAAAACATGATCAGCCGGGTCTTCTCCAAAAAGGGAGAGCCGTCGCAGATGCCGCCCGCCAACCCGGTGGTCTCTTCTGAACTGAGCCACAGCGACATCGAAAATTATTACTTGCGTATTATTATTGACTGCCTGCGTCGTATGCTGGTGCCGATCGACAGTATCGAGGTCGGCATCAAGCGTTCCGGCACCGGGCCTGGCGGGGTGCCCGCCTTTGCCGGCTATGTGCGCATCACGAAATGGGACCCGGTTGTGACGCCCGTGCTCTTGCAGAACATGCCCGTGATCGATGCGCGCATCCGCAAGGTGGCCGAGGCCTCGGTGATCCTCGAGCACACCCACTTCACGGGCCTGTGGTTCCAGGCCACGAGCAGCACCGAGGGTTCGCCCAAGACCTTGCTGGGACTTCCCTCCCAGTTGATCCACCTGCCCGGCGCCATCGGCTGAGTTTTTCTACCAGCGCATGCCGAGCTTGGCGAACAGCTTGCTCAGCACGAACAGCGGGCCCACCCAGAGGTAGCGCAGGTCCTCGAAAAACGAGGGCTTCTTGCCTTCGATCTTGTGGCCCACGAACTGGGCAATCCACGCGGCCACAAAAATGGCCGCCGACACCGGCAACACCAGGCTGCCCATGGCATGGACCAGGGCCAGGCCGATGGCAGAGAGCGCCGCCATGGCCACCAGGAACACCAGCGACAGCCGGGCGTAGTAAACCAGGCTGGCCGCAACGAAGCCGATTGCCAGCCAGGGGTGGACCGCCCAGAGCAGTCCCAGCAGGCTCAGCATGATCAGCGGTATGGCGACGAAGTGGATGCGTTCGTTGCGCGGATTCTGGTGGCTCTCGCCGTAGTGAGCCAGCAAGCGATCGACTTCGCGTTCGGCCGCCGACGCGCCGGCGCCCTGGGTAACGGTGTCCATCGATATCTCCTGTCTTTTTTGGAACAATGGGCTCATTCTGAGAGGCCCGTTCCATGCAAGACTGTGAAGAACTTAACATTCTGAGCGTCACCACCACGGTAGGTTCCCTGGAAACCGCAAGAGTCCTGGCGCGCGAAATCCTGTCGCAGAAGCTGGCGGCCTGCGTCCAGCTCGACCAGGGGATCATCTCGCTCTACCGCTGGAAGGGCGAGCTGTGCGAAGAGCCGGAGGTGCGGCTCACGATCAAGTCGTCGCCGGAGTGTGAGGCGGCACTGCGAGAGCTGCTCACACAGCACCACCCCTACGAGCTGCCGCAGTTCCTGGTCCAGCGCATGAGTGCCAGCGAGGGCTACGCGCAGTGGGTCCGCGCCGAGGTAGCCGCCTAGCGCACCAGGACGCCCGGCCGCGTGCCGGAAGGCCCCATCTCGCCGATCACGGCCGCGTCGCCGAAGCCATGGCGGCGGAAGATCGCCAACACCTCATCGGCCGCGGCGGGGGTGCAGGACACCAGCAGCCCGCCGCTGGTCTGCGGATCGGTGAGCAAAGACTTGGCCACGGGATCGAAGCCGGCCGGCAGTTCCACCGACGGGCCGTAGCCCGCCCAGTTGCGGCCCGATGCACCGGTGACGTGGCCCGCTGCCGCCAGTTCGGCGACGCCCTCCAGCAAGGGAACCTTGCGCCAGTCGATGCGGACTTCCAGGCCGGCGCCGCGCGCCAGTTCGAGTGCATGGCCCGCCAGGCCGAACCCCGTCACGTCGGTCAGGGCGTGAACGCCCGCCAGCGCCGCCAGCTCAGGGCCCGGCGTATTCAGGCGCGTGGTCGTCTCGATCATGCGGCGGTATCCGTCGGCATCCAGCAGCTCCTTCTTCAGGGCTGCGGAAAGCACGCCAACGCCCAGCGGCTTGCCCAGGATCAGCACGTCACCCGCGCGGGCATCGGCGTTGCGCTTGACGCGCTTGGGATGCACCAGCCCGAGAGCGACCAGGCCATAGATGGGCTCGACCGAGTCGATGGTGTGGCCGCCCGCGATCGGGATGCCCGCCTCGCGGCAAACCGATTCACCGCCTTCGAGGATGCGCCCGATGGTGGCCGTGGACAGCACGCTGATCGGCATGCCGACCAGGGCCAGCGCCATGATCGGCTTGCCACCCATGGCGTACACGTCCGAGATGGCATTGGTCGCGGCGATGCGGCCGAAGTCGTACGGGTCATCCACGATGGGCATGAAGAAATCGGTGGTGGCGATCAGCGCCTGCTCGTCGTTGAGGCGGTACACGGCCGCATCGTCGGCGGTTTCTATGCCCACCAGCAGCTCGGGGGGCAGCGGCATGCGGGCCGTTCCCTTGAGGATTTCGGACAGCACGCCCGGGGCGATCTTGCAGCCGCAGCCGCCACCGTGCGACAGAGAAGTCAGGCGGGGCTCGGCAGCGGTGGCCGCGGAAGGGTTCAATGGCGCGTTCATGACGGTTCCTGAAGGTCCTGGAGAAGCTGAAGCAATGCGCGCCGCTCCGTTTCGGGGGCGAACAGGGGCGCGCGCAGCGAGCATTGTGCGCGCAGCCGCTCCAGCAGCGGCGGGGCGGGGTCATTGGCGGCACGGGCCTGGTCCTCGCGGCAGCGCACCAGCAGGGCGGCCAGTGCCGGGGCGTTCCCGTGTTCGAAGTAGCCTTCGTAGTCAGGACCCAGCATTCCGACGTTGCCGGGAATGCGCGAAGCCAGGACCGGCGTGCCGCTGCGAACGGCTTCCATGATGACGTGGGCACCGCCTTCCGCCGCGCTGGTGTGTACCAGCACGTGGGCGCGCTGGATCGCCTGCCTGGCCTGAGCGTGCGGCAGGGGGCCCAGCCAGCGGTAGCCGGGGCATTGCGCCTGCGTTGCGGTGGCCTGCTCGGCCCACACCGGCTCTTCGGCTTCGCCGATATGGTCGATGCGGATGTCGTCCCTTTCGCTCAGCAGGCGGGCGGCCTGGAACAGGGTCTCGGGGCTCTTCACCTGGCGCAGGTGGCCCACCATGGTTGCCCTCAGGCGCGCCGCGCTTTTGCGCAGCGGCGCACGGGCGGTGGTGGACTGGTAGATGACCCGGGTTTTCTCACGGAGTCGCGCGGACAGCGCGGCGGCCCCGAGCTCCTGCAACACCACGAGGCGCTGGGCGGCCTCCACGGAACGCTGCGCCTCGCGGTCGTTGGCAAGGTCGCCGTAAAGGTCGGTGCCGGTGAGCACGACGACCAGCCCCCGGCCGGGATGCGCCTGGGCCCAGGCTTGGATAGCATCCGCGGACCGCCGCGCGTGCAGTGCCAACATGAAGGCGTCTTCGCCGTTTTCGTCCGGCCAGTGCTGCACGATGCGCACTCGCCAGTGTGGGCTCAGCAATTGCCGCCAGCGCCGGGCGGTCTGCCAGTTGCCGTTGTTGGCAGCGGCCAGTGCCGGGCTTACGATGACGACTGATGGACGAAGCATCCCACGGTTATAGCGCGGCGCAGGCATTGCGCAGCGGCGATCGCGCTGCTGTGAGGCATGCGCTCGTGGCGGCGCGCGAGCGCACGCTGGCTATCGCGGATGCGTACGCAGCCGCCCTGGATCCCGTTGGCATGCGGGTGCCATACCAGCCCACACTCAATCCGCCGCTGTGGGAGTTGGGCCATATCGGCTGGTTCCAGGAATACTGGATAGGGCGCAACCGCGAGCGTGATCGCGGGGTCGAGTGCGACCCGGCGCACGCGCGGGGTCCGTCGCTGCTGCAGGCGGCTGACTCTTTCTACGATTCGAGCACGGTGGCCCATCGCAGCCGCTGGGAGCTGCCGCTGCCCGATGCGGCTGCCACCCGGCGATACCTCGCTGAAGTCCATGCGCAGACCTTGGATCTTCTGGACCAGCTGCCTCCCGCCGCCGGTGACGCCGAACTCTATTTCTTCCGGTTGGTGAGCCTGCATGAGGAGATGCACGCCGAAGCGGCCTGCTACATGGCGCGCACGCTGGCCGTGCCTCTTGCGATGCCCGCATCTGCCCACGTGCCGGCGCGCGGTGAGGTGGAGGTGCACGCGCAAACCTTCCGGCTGGGCTATGACGGGCCGGGCTTCGCCTTCGACAACGAACTGCAAGCGCACGAGGTCCGCATCGACGCTTTCAAGATCGACGCCCAGCCCGTGTCATGGACCCGCTTCCTGGGCTTCGTACAGGATGGGGGCTATGAGCAGCCGCAATGGTGGGACGAACCCGGCTGGGCCTGGTTGCAGCAAACGGGCCGCCCCGCGCATGAAATACAGGTGCATCAGCGGGCTGATGCGGCCGTGCACCTGAGCGCCCACGAGGCACGGGCATGGTGCCGCTGGGCGGGGCGCCGCTTGCCCACCGAAGCGGAATGGGAGTGCGCCGCCGTTGCAGTCCCCGGTTTCTCGTGGGGCCAGGTCTGGGAATGGACCGCCTCGGCATTCCAGCCCTATCCGGGCTTCAAGGCCCATCCCTACCGCGACTATTCCGCGCCCTGGTTCGGCAGCCGCCTGGTGCTGCGCGGCGCGTGTCCGGCCACCTCGCCGCTCCTGGCGCATCCGCGTTATCGCAATTTCTTCGAACCGGATCGCAACGACGTGTTCGCCGGATTTCGCAGCTGTGCCTGACCGGCGCTGTCACTTGGGGTGTAATCGGCGCCAGTTCCCGTTACTTTTTTGAGGCAACCCATGTTCTCCAATTCCTTTCCTATCGCGCGGCGTGTCCTGTTGGCCCTTGGCTTGTTCGCGCTCGGCGCCGCGGCGCAGGCTCAACAGGTGTTCCGCGTCACGGCGATTCCCGACGAGTCGCCCACGGAACTCGCGCGCAAGGCCGCGCCGCTCATGAAATACCTGGAGCAGCGCCTTGGCACGAAGGTGGAGTTCACACCGGTGACCGACTATGCCGCCGCGGTGGAAGCGCTGGCCAACAAGCAGGTCGACCTCGCCTGGTTCGGTGGCTTCACCTTCATCCAGGCCCAGCAGCGTTCCGGCGGAAAGGCCGTGCCGCTGGTACAGCGTGAAGAAGACGCGAAATTCAAGTCGGTCTTCATCACCACCGACGACAGCATCAAGACGCTGGCCGATCTGAAGGGCCGCAACGTCAGCTTCGGCTCGCAGTCCAGCACCTCGGGTCACCTCATGCCGCGCAGCTTCCTGCTGGCCTCGGGCCTCAACCCGGATCGCGACTTCAAGCGGGTGGCCTACTCCGGCGCGCACGACGCTACCGTGGCGGCGGTCGCCTCCGGCAAGGTCGACGCAGGCGCGCTCAATATCTCGGTATGGGAAAAGCTGGTTGCAGACAAGAAGGTCGACCCCGCCAAGGTCCGCGTCTTCTACACCACGCCGGCCTATTTCGACTACAACTGGACGGTGCACGCCGACATGGCTCCCGCCCAACGCGCAAAGTTGGCCAAGGCATTCACGGACTTGAGCAAGGACACGGCAGAGGGCCGCGAAATCCTGGAGCTGCAGCGCGCGACGCGATTCATCCCGACCTCCGTCGACAACTACACCGGCATCGAAGCCGCGGCGCGCAGCGCCGGCTTGCTCAAGTGAGCTGAGCCCGCCGCCTCCGCCCCCATGAAGCTCAGCCTGGACCGTGTGTCCGCCCGGCATCCGGCCGCGCGTCCCAACTCGCCGGCGGCATTGCAGTCGCTGGAGCTGGAAGTGGCGTCCGGCGAGCAGGTGGCGGTGATCGGCCCTTCCGGTGCGGGCAAAACCACGCTGCTGCACGTGCTGGCCTGCGCGTTGCGGCCAACGGCGGGCGCCGTGCGACTGGACGGGCGCGACCCCTGGCAATTGCCGCGCAGTGAACTGCAGCGACTGCGCGGCGAATTTTTTCTGGCGCCCCAGGTGCCGCCCTTGCCACCGCGGCAGCGCGTCGTCACGGCGGTGCTGGCCGGGCGCCTGCCGCATATCAGCCTGGCGCACAGCCTGCGGAGCCTGTTCTATCCCACGGGCATCACGCAGGCCGATGCCGCGTTGGCTCGCTTCGATCTTTCCGACAAGCTGTTCGCCCGGGTGGATCGCCTGTCTGGCGGCGAGCGCCAGCGGGTGGGCTTGGCCCGCGCGCTGCTGGCACAGGCGCGGCTGCTGCTGGTGGACGAACCGCTGTCCGCGCTGGACCCGTCGCGCGCCGCGCAGGCCCTGGCATCCCTGACCCAAGCCGCCGGCGAAACCGCTGCCACGCTGGTCACCACCATGCATGACGTGCCTATGGCGCTGCGCACTTTCCCGCGCATCGTGGGCTTGCGGGATGGCGCGCTGATGTTCGACCTGCCCGCTGCCGAAGTCACGGCCGAGCGGCTGCACGCGCTGTACGAGCAAAAACTGGACGAACTGCAGGGAAACGCCGCCCTGGACGAACCGCCGGCGCCCGCGCCGCTGCCGGTCCAGATGCACTGCCGTTAGGCCCATGACGAACGCCGCACGATTGGCGAACCAGCGCGATCCGGCTTGGGCCGGACGCGTCTTCTGGCTGCTGGCCGCGGGTGTCGTGCTGTGGCCCTTGCTGGTCCTGGCCGAGTTCAAGCCCTGGCTCCTGGTTTCGCCCGCCAGCATGAAACCCGCGCTGCGCTTTCTCGCGGACTTCGTGCCGCCGCGAATCGATGGCCCGTTTCTCTGGCTGGTCGTTCGGGAGACCTGGCGCACCGTCGCCATCGCCACCGCCGGTTTGGCGCTGGCGCTGGTCATCGCTCTGCCTCTCACCTTGCTCTCGGTGCGGGTGCTCTCGATCTCCGGGCTCGCCGGCCGCATGGCTGCGGCACCGGCAATCATGCGGTGGGCTGTGCGCGGCCTGCTGATCGTGCTGCGCAGCGTGCCCGAGCTGATCTGGGCCCTGGTGTTCGTGCGCGTGGTCGGTCTCGGCCCGACCGCCGGCGTGCTCGCCATAGCGCTCACCTACGGCGGCATGCTGGGCAAGGTGTATGGCGAGATCCTGGAAAGCGGCGAGGCGCACAGCACCATCTCGCTGCTGCGCAATGGCTCCGGCAGGCTGCAGGCCTTCTTCTATGGCCTGCTGCCCACCAACGCCGCGGAGCTCACCAGCTACACCGTGTACCGCTGGGAATGCGCGATCCGGTCCTCCGCGGTGCTCGGCTTCGTCGGCGCCGGCGGGCTGGGTCAGCAAATGGATTCGTCGATGAAGATGTTCAACGGCGCCGAGGTCAGCACGATGCTCCTGGTCTTCGTGGCACTGGTGGCGTTGACCGACCGCCTGAGCGCCTGGCTGCGCAAGGCGCTGGGCTGATATGGACAGGAAGCCTTCCAGGACCGCGGCCAACGAGGTGTATCGCCTGCCCCCGCCCATCTTCGACGCCCGCTGCAAGGCCTGCTGGATGGTCGTGGCGCTGGCGCTCTTGGTGGTGCTGAGCTTTTGGTCACTCGATCTGCAGTGGGCGCAGTTCTTCTCGCGCGATGCGACGGCCCGCATGGGCCGCTTCATGGCCGAGTTGCTGACGCCCGAAACTGACAGCGTCTTTCTGGCCAAACTGTTGCCCGCCACGCTCGAAACCCTGGCCATGTCGGTCGTCGGCACGCTGCTGGCCGCAGGCTTCGGCCTGTTATTGGCCTTGCCTGCTGCCAAGACCTGGCCGGGCGACAAGGCCCGCTGGCGCGGCGCGAGCCGGTTGCTGCTCAATGCGCTGCGCAGCGTGCCCGAGCTGATGTGGGCGGCTCTGCTCCTCATCGCTGCGGGCCTGGGCCCGTTCGCCGGCACCCTTGCGCTGGCGATCCACACCACCGGCGTGCTGGGGCGGCTATTCGCGGAGGCGATCGAGAACGCACCGGAAGGGCCGGGCTTCGCCTTGCGCGTGCGCGGGCTCGGCGAGGGCCGGATATTCCTCTACGCCAGCCTGCCCCAGATCATCCCGCAGTTGCTTAGCTACACCTTGTATCGCTGGGAGAACAACATCCGCGCCGCCGCGATCCTGGGTGTGGTCGGCGCAGGCGGCCTGGGCCAGATGCTGGCCTTCCACCTTGGCCTGTTCCAGATGGCGGAGACCAGTTCGGTATTGGCGGCAATGCTGCTGCTAGTGCTGCTGGTTGATGCCGCCAGCTACGCGGCGCGCCGGCTGATGTCGCGCTAAGCCCTTGCATTCGGTGGTCCGCGCGTCGCGGCAGGCGGTACCCGTCAGGCCAGCAACGCCAACGCGAATTCCCGCGCGCTGAAGGTTTCCAGGTCTTCCAGCTTTTCGCCGACGCCGATGAAGTACACCGGCACGGGTTTTTCCTGGGCGATCGCGGCCAGCACGCCGCCTTTGGCCGTGCCATCGAGCTTGGTGACGATCAGGCCGGTGAGCTGCAGGGCATCGTCGAAGGCGCGGACCTGGGCCAGCGCGTTCTGGCCGGTGTTGCCGTCGATCACCAGCAGCACTTCGTGGGGTGCGGTGGGTTCTGCTTTCTGCACCACCCGCCTGATCTTGCGCAGTTCTTCCATCAGGTGCAGCTGCGTCGGCAGGCGCCCGGCCGTGTCCACCAGCACCACGTCCTTGCCCCGCGCGCGTCCCGCCGTCACGGCGTCGAAGCTCACGGCGGCTGGGTCGCCGCCCTCCTGGCTGACGATTTCGACCGTGTTGCGGTCGGCCCAGATGGCCAGTTGCTCGCGCGCCGCGGCACGGAAGGTGTCGGCCGCTGCCAGCAGCACCGAGGCGCCCTCGTTGGCCAGGTGCTTGGTGAGCTTGCCGATCGAAGTGGTCTTGCCGGCGCCGTTGACGCCGGCCACCATGATGACCGTGGGCTTGAATTCGCCGATCACCAGGGGCTTTTCAAGCGGCCGCAGCAGTTGCGTGAGCGAATCGATCAGGATGTTTTTCACCTGCACCGGCCGCGTCGCGCCGCTGGCCTGCACGCGGCGCTTGACCTCGTCCAGCAGGTGCTGCGTGGCCTTGACGCCCGTGTCGGCCATCAAGAGCGCGGACTCGAGTTCCTCGTACAGATGGTCGTCGATCTGCGCGCCGGTGAACACCAGCGAAATGCTGGAGCCGGTCTTGCGCAGGCCCGAAGTGAGCTTGTCCAGCCAACGCTGGCGCTCCGGTGCGACCGGCGCCGGAACCGGGATCTCGATCGGCTGCACCAGGGCGCTGCCGATCAGGCTGCCGCCTTGGGCCGGTGCTTGCGGTGGCAGCGGAGGTGCCGCGACGGGCGCGGGTGCCGGCGTGGGGGCGGGCTTTTTCCTGAAGAAACTGAACATTGCTGCGCTTTTTAGAATCACACGATTCTATGAAACACCCCTTGCGACGCTTTCTCTGGAATTTTTGCCTCTTACTGCCGCTTTCGTTTGCACCGCCCGGGGTGACGCAAACCGTTCCCAAATCCGAACAGTTCAAGCTCGACAATGGCCTGACGCTGATCGTCAAGCCGGATCGCAGGGCACCCACGGCGGTGCATATGCTGTGGGTGCGCGTGGGTTCCATGGACGAGGTCGATGGCACCAGCGGCGTGGCCCATGTCCTGGAGCATATGCTGTTCAAGGGCACCCGCGACCTCAAGCCCGGTGAGTTCTCGCGTCGAGTTGCCGCGCTCGGCGGGCGGGAAAACGCCTTCACCACGCGCGACGTTACCGGCTATTTCCAGCAGATACCCGCCAACAAGCTCGAAGAAGTGATGAAGCTGGAGGCCGACCGCTTTGGGAACAACCAGTGGCCGGATGAGGAATTCAAGCGCGAACTCGAAGTGGTCAAGGAGGAGCGGCGCCTGCGCACCGAGGACTCGCCCCGTTCCTTGATGTGGGAAGTGCTGAACGCCACGGTGTTCCAGGCATCGCCCTACCGGCGTCCCGTCGTCGGCTGGATGAGCGACTTGGAAGCCATGACGCCGCAGGACGCGCGCGACTTCTACAAGCAATGGTACGTTCCCGCCAACGCCGTGGTGGTGGTGGCGGGGGATGTAGAGCCCGCGCAGGTGCTGCGCCTGGCGCAGAAGTACTATGGGCGCATTCCCGCCCGGGCTGTGCCGGCGCGCAAGCCGCGGATCGAACCGCAGCAGGCCGGCGCGCGCCGGGTCGAATTCAAGTCGCCGGCGGACCAGGCCTATGTGGCCCTGGCCTTCAAGGTGCCGCAGCTCACTACGTTCGAGCCGGGCCCGGACAACGACGACGCGCTCGCCCTCACGGTGCTGGCGGCTGTCCTCGATGGTTACAGCGGGGCCCGGCTGGACCGGGCGCTGACCCAGGGCGCGGACAGGGTGGCCGACAGCGCAGGTGCGGGCAACGGCTTGTGGGGCCGGGGTCCCCAGCTGTTCACGCTCGATGGCGTTCCCGCCCCCGGCAAGACGCCGGAGCAACTCGAAGCCGCGCTGCGCGCCGAAGTGGTGAAAGTGGCGCAGGGCGGTGTGAGCGAGGCAGAACTCAATCGCGTCAAGACGCAATGGATCGCCAGCGAGGTCTTCAAGCTCGATTCGGTCAATAACCAGGCCCGGGAACTCGCCGGCTACTGGATCCAGGGCCTGCCCCTGGATGGGGCCGACCGCTTGATCCAGCGGCTGCGCGGTGTCACCGCGGAGCAGGTGAAGGCCGTCGCCGCCAAATACTTCGGCGATGACCAGCTCACCGTGGGCGTGTTGCGGCCTCAACCGGTGGATCCGAATCGCAAACCGCGCACGCCCCCGCCGGGCCTGCGCCACTGAAAGGGCTATCGCGATGACAACAAGAATTCTGGGCCTGGCCCTGCTGCTGTGCTGTGGGCCGGCGCTGGCGGCGATCCCGATCCAGCACTGGACGCAGCCCAGCGGCGCCAAGGTGTATCTCGTGCAGAGCCCTTCGATCCCCATGGTGGACGTCCGCATCGAATTCGACGCCGGGGGCCGCCGCGAGCCGGCGGACAAGGCGGGCTTGGCCGGTGTCACGGCCGGCATGATTTCCAAGGGCGTCGAGGCGCGCAACGGCGAGCCCGCGTTGGACGAGAACCAGCTCGGCGAAGCCTGGGCCGATCTGGGAGCCGGCTTCAGCGCAGGCGCGGGTTCGGACCGCATGAGTTTCTCCCTGCGGTCGCTGACTTACCCCGACTTGTTGCCCAAGTCGATTCATTTGGCGGCTAGGCAGATGGGTGAGCCGGCCTTTCCGGAAGCGATCTGGCAGCGCGAGCGGCACCGGCTGGCCGCCTCGATCCGCGAAGCCAACACCCGCCCGGCCACCCTGGCCGGCCGCGCCTACGCGGCCGCCGTGTACAGCGGCCACCCGTATGGGCACGAGATGACCGAGGCCACTCTGGAGCGCATCGGCGTGCAGGACATGAGGAACATGTACCGCCTGATTGAGCCCTGCCGGGCCAAGGTGAGCATCGTCGGCGCCGTGACCCGGACCCAGGCCGATGCCATGGTCACGAGCCTCCTGTCGCGCCTTCCTGCGGCTGCTTCGGGGCGCTGCGAGCCGTTGCCGCCCGTAGCCGAGGTTCCGCCGCTGGCCGAGCCCTTGGTCAAGGCGATCCCGTTCGCGTCGGCCCAGGCGCATGTGCTGATAGGCCAGCCCGGACACAAGCGCAACGATCCCGACCACTTTGCCCTGCTGGTGGGCAACTACACCCTGGGTGGCGGGGGATTCGTCTCAAGGCTGTCCCAGGAAGTGCGCGAGAAGCGCGGCCTGAGCTACAGCGTCTACAGCCATTTCTCGCCGGGACTGCATGCGGGCGCCTTCACCGTGGGGCTCCAGACCCGGCCCGACCAAGCGGCGCAGGCGGTGCAGGTGGCGCGCGAGGTATTGGCCCGGTTCGTGGCCGAGGGCCCCACCGAGGCCGAGCTCAAGGCTGCCAAGGACAACCTCATCGGCGGCTTTCCGCTGCTCATCGACAGCAACCGCAAGCTGCTGGACAATGTGGCCAATATCGCCTGGAACGACCTTCCGCTGGATTATCTCGACACCTGGGTCGCCCGGGTGCAGCGCATCACGGTGGCCGACGTCAGGGCTGCTTTTGCCCGAAAACTCCAGCCCCAGCGCATGGTGACCGTGACTGTGGGGGCCGCCGCGCCGAGCTGATCCTTAAAAAAAGTTGCTTGACCCCCTGTCAAACTTGACAGGGGTTGCCACCACGGCTTGCTTTTTGAGTATCAAAATCGGCGTATCGCTGTCACACGATCGGTGTCCCTGAGTGGGCACTGTGTAGTTCGAAGAAGCCGGGCTCCCTATGGGTCCCGGCTTTTTCCATTGGCGCCCGGTACTTTAAGCTTGGCGGATGAAAACCAAAGCCACGCACGAGGTGCGCATCATCGGCGGCCAATGGAAGCGCACCAAGCTGCCCGTGCCGGACAAGCCCGGCCTTCGCCCCACGCCTGACCGAGTGCGCGAAACCCTGTTCAATTGGCTGGGCCAGGATCTCACCGGCTGGCGATGTATCGATGCCTTTGCCGGCACCGGTGCACTTGGCTTCGAAGCTGCGTCCCGCGGCGCTGCCGATGTGTTGCTGGTGGAGCAGGATGCCGAGCTGGTTTCCCTCCTGCGCGCAGCCCAGGCCAAGCTGCAGGCCCACGCCGTCAACGTCGAGCGGGCCAATGGCCTGACGGTGCTGGCCCGGCTGCAACCTGCCAGCATCGACCTCATCTTTCTGGACCCGCCGTTCGACGCCGGCATTTTCGAGAAGGCCTTGGCCGGGGCTGCTCGTGCTTTGGCGAGCGAAGGCCTGATCTACCTGGAGGCGCCCCATGCATGGGCTGACGACAAGCTGGCGCCTTTTGGGCTGGAAGTCGCGCGCCATCTGAAAGCTGGGGCCGTTCATGCGCATTTGTTACGCCGCGCTGCATAATGCACTGCAACAAAGGCGTTACTGCCCGTTGAGGAGACATTCATGGCCAAAGGCGTGATCGCCGTCTATCCCGGCACTTTCGATCCCATGACCCTGGGCCATGAAGACGTGGTCCGGCGCGCCATCCAGCTGTTCGACCGCGTGATTGTCGCGGTCGCTGCGGGCCATCACAAGAAGGCCATGTTCACCCTGCAGGAGCGCATCGAGATGGCGCGCGTGGTGACCGAGCCCTTCAAGCAGGTGGACGTGGAAAGCTTCTCGGGTTTGCTGCGCGACTTCGTCGTCGCGCGCGGCGGCAAGGCCATGGTTCGCGGCCTGCGCGCGGTGACCGACTTCGACTACGAGTTCCAGCTGGCCGGCATGAACCGCAGCCTGATGCCCGACGTGGAAACCGTGTTCCTCACGCCCAGCGACAAGTACCAGTTCATCAGCAGCACCTTTGTTCGCGAAATCGCAGTGCTGGGCGGCGAGGTCGACAAGTTCGTTTCGCCTACCGTGCAGCAGAAGTTGATGGAGAAGGTGCGCAGCCTCGGTCGGGAATAGCCTCCAGCCATTCGAGCAACCGGGCATTGACCATCCCGGGCTTTTCCATCGTCAGCATGTGGCCGCAGCGCGCGAGCGTCACGAGCCGGGCGCCCGGCACCAGCCGTGCAATTTCCTCGGAATTCTCCGGCGGCGTCAGTTGATCGGAGTCCCCGCACATCACCAGCGTGGGGCAGCGCAGTAGCGGCAGATGCAAGCGCGCGTCGGGTCTTGCGATGACCGCGCGGTTTTGCCGGATCAACTGCCCGGCCCCCGCGCGCATGACGAATTCCAGGTAGGCCGCGACCAGGGCGGCGTCACCCGCCTGGTCGGCATGAAAAGCAAAGCCCACGTTGGCTTCGATGACCTCGGCGGCCCGGCCCTGCGCGAAAAGCTCGATGGCGTTCTCGCGCAGCGTGCGCATCTCCTCGGATTCGGGCCGGGCGGTGGTTCCCAGCAGCGCCAGTCCGGCGATCCGCTCGGGCGCCTGGCGGGCCGCTTCCATCGCCACCATGCCGCCCATGGAGGCGCCGCACAGGATCAGGTCGCCCTCCTGTTCGGCCAGCAATGCGGCCGCCATGTCCGGGATGCTGCCGTAACGCATGTGGACGTCGGTCACCGCGGCGCCCCGCGCAGCCAGCGCGGGGAGTTGGGCCTGCCACATCACGGCGTCGCCGGCCAGGCCGGGTATCAGGACCAGTCGGCTCACGACAGCCTGCCGCTTCGAGCCAGGGCGTGGCGATGCACCTGCGTAAACAGATCCCGTTGCGCGTGGCTGCCGCCGATTTCAACCAGGCGGGGCAGGGCGCGGCCCAATTCATCAGCGGCACGGTGGAAGTCGCTCCGGGCATGGGCCAGCAGACCGCGGCTGGCCGGCAGGCAGACACTTTGCCAGGCGTCCGCGCTCGGGCCGGTGAGGCTGGCGGCGTGGGTTTCGATGTTGCGCATCAGGATGTCGGCTTCATCCCGCCCGGCGCGTGCCAGGCCATAGAGATACTGCATGTCGAGAAACGGCAATACATGGTCGTGCACCCGCGGCGCCAGATAATTGCCCAGGTCCTGCCAGCGGTTGCCCACATCCACGCCCACGAGTTCCAGCCGGGCGAGCAGCGATATCGCGTTGATCTGGTCCTGCGAATAATCCTTGGCCACGCCCCAGACACGGTTGTCGTAAAGGTTCAGCACCTCCGCGTGGCGATCCATCGCCAATGCAAAGAGAGCTTGGTGCCACCAGTTGTGCGTGACCATGAAGGAGTTGAGCCCGGTCCAGGTGTCGCTCACATCCGCCATGAACGCATGCCCCTCGTCGATGCGGCCCTGGGTGAGCATCACGTGGGCCAGCGCGTGGTGAGCCCAGGGCTCCTTGCGGCACATGGCAATCCCTTTTCGCGCGGCGGCCTCGGCCTGCTCCAGCTCGTGGCACTGTTCCCAGGCAAACGCCAGCATCCCGTACAGGTAGGGCACATCGCCCGCAGCAGGCAGCGCCGCCAACGCCATGCGCAGCATGTCCGGCGAATTGCCGATGTTGAACAGGTGATAGTGGCCCAGCTTGATCGAGGCGAGATCGCGGGGATACTCGCGCGCCTGTTCCTGGTGCAGGTCGATGGCCCGCTGGATGTCCCCCTCCACCCAGGCCGAAACGGCCTCGATGAAGCGCTGCTCGCGCGGCGTGCAGCGGCGCTGGGCGGCCAGCGCGCGGTCCATGAAAGGACGGGCATTCGCGGGCGCGTCGCGCGTTTCCGCGAACATGTGCACGGCCGCCGCGCAGGCCTGGACCATGGGACTCGTGTCGAGCGTCGCTCTGTCGAGCACGTTGATGGCCCGCGCTTCGCACGCGATGAAGCCCACGACAAAGTCGTTCAGGCCGCCGAGGCTGGCCTCGCTTTCCAGAGTGACTTCGTTGCCGAGACTGTCAGTCCACATGGTGCAGCGCTTCGGACGGCGGCTGCGGCCACGGCCGCTGGCCGTCCCTGATCAATTCGAACGCGCGCGAGACCTGCAGCACGCCCAGGTCGTCGAAGCGCTGGCCCGCGATCTGCAGGCCGATCGGCAAACCATCGCGGGTGTAGCCGCAATTGATGGAAGCGGCCGGCTGCTCCGACATGTTGAAGGGCACGGTGAAGCCTATGTGCTCCAGCGGCCGCATGGGGTCATTGGTGGGCGAGGGCAACTCGGCGGCGAACGCCGGCACCGGCGAAGTCGGCGAGATCACGTAGTCGAAGGCGCGGCAAGCGTCCACCGTGGCAACCCGTGTCGCGTGGAACTGGCTGAAGGCCTTGAACACCGCCTCGCCGCCCATGCCGGCGGCACTGTCGGCCCAGCGCTGGATGTAGGGCAGGACCTTGGCCTTTCCGTGCCCCGGCAGGGCCTTCAAATCCGCGTACGAGCGCATCCGCCAGAAGTGATCCATGCCATCCAGCATGGGCTGGGTCATGAAGGGGCGCATGGGCGCGACCACGGCGCCTGCGCGTTCGAACAGGCGCGCGGCCTGCTCGACCGCCGCGCGCACTTCGGGCTCCACCGCCAGTCCGCAGCCGGCCTCCAGCAGCAAGCCGATGCGCAGCCCCTTGAGTTTTTCAACGCCCTGATCGAACTGGCTCCAGGCGATGTCCTGGAACGGCAGGCTCATGCTGTCGCGCGCATCGGGCAGGGCCAGCACCTGCATGAGCCAGGCAGAGTCGGCGACGGTGCGCGTCATCGGTCCGGCGGCGCGGCCCATGTAAGGGGGCGATATCGGGATGCGGCCCAGGCTGGGCTTGAGGGTGAAGATCCCGCACCAGGAGGCGGGCAGCCGCAGCGAGCCGCCGATGTCCGTGCCTATGTGCAAGGGCCCGTAGCCCGCGGCCGCGGCGGCGCCGGCGCCGGCGCTGGAGCCCCCGGGCGTGCAGCGCAGATCCCAGGGATTGCGCGCCAGCTTGTGGAAGCTCGAGAGGCCGGACGAGAGCATGCCGTAGTCGGGCATGGTGGTCTTGGCGACCATCACGCCGCCGGCTTCGCGCACGCGGGCCGCCGGGGGCGCGTCCGCAGGCGCAGGCGACAGCGCCGTCGCGGCGGTTCCGAGCGGCGTCGGATCGCCCTCGGTAGCGATGTTTTCCTTGATGGTGATGGGCACGCCGTCCAGGGGGCCCAGCGGCGCCCCGCGCAGCCACCGCGCCTCGCTGGCGCGCGCCTGCTGCAGCGCGAGTTCGGGCCGCAGCAGGTAGAGCGCCTGGAGATGCTGCTCCCAGCGCTCGATGTGGCCGAGCACGGACTGCGCGACCTCCACCGGTGAAAAATCCCGCCGCCGGTAACCTGCAATCAGGTCGGCGGCCGAGAGCTCATGCAAGGCTGCGGTCAGGCCCACGACAGCGCGGACACGTCGTTCACGAAGATCGGCATGTCTTTCCACAGGCCCCTGAGGTTCTTGTTGGCGACCGTCACCCACTGCGGCTGGTACAGGAAGGCATGGACGCTGTCCTCGGCCAGCAGGCGCTGGATCTCGCCCACCAGCTTGGCCCGATCGGCCGGGCGCGGCGAGGTCTTGTACTTGTTGTACAGGTCCTTGAACTTGGGCGACTGGTAGCCCCAGTAGTAGTCCGGCTTGTCGAAGTTGCCCAGGTCGAACGGCTCCACGTGCGAAACGATCGTCAGGTCGTAGTTCTTGGCGCCGTAGGTTCCGCTGAGCCATTGGGCCCACTCCACGTTCTGCAGCTTGGCCGTGATGCCGACCTTCGCGAGCTGCGAGGCGATCACCTCGCCGCCCTGGCGGGCGTAGGGCGGCGGCGGCAGCGTGAGCGTCAGCTCCAGCGGCGTGGTGACACCGGCTTCCTTGAGCAGGGCCTTGGCCTTCTCGGGGTTGTACGGGTTGACGCTGGTCGTGTCGACATAGCCGAACGCGCCCGGCACATAGTGGCTGCCGATGGGAACGCCGTAGCCGTCGCCGGCGCCCTGGATCACCGCCTTGCGGTCGATCGCCGCGGCGATGGCGCGCCGCACCCGCACGTCGTCCAGCGGCTTCTTCTTGTTGTTGATCGCCAGGATGGTCTTGGCCCGCGAGCCCGACAACAGCACCTGGAACTTCGGGTTGTCGGTGAACTGCGGCACGCTGCGCGGCGTGACACGCGGGAACACGTCCACGTCGCCGGCAAGCAGCGCCGCCACTTGAGCGGCCGGGTCGGCGATGAAGCGGAAAGTGACCCGGCGAATCTTGGCGGCCGAGGGATTGCGGTAGCCGTCCCACTTGCTCAGGGTGACGGAGGATCCCTTGGTCCAGCTGTCGAGCTTGTAGGGCCCGGTGCCCACTGGCTTGGTCGCGTTGGTGTCGGCGCTCTTGGGCTCCACGATGATCGCGGTGGCCTGTCCCATCAGGAACAGGAAGTCGGGATCGAGCTCCTTGTTGACGATCACCAGCGTGTGGTCGTCGACCGCCTGGATCGCGTCCATGCTGGAGAAAGTTCTCTTGTCCTTGTTGGTACTTTTTTCGGCGCCCGCGCGCTGGAACGAGAACTTCACGGCCTGTGCGTTGAAGGGCTCGCCGTTCTGGAACTTCACGCCGCGCCGCAACTTGAAGGTGTAGGTGCGCAGGTCGGGCGAAACCTCCCAGCCTTCGGCCAGCAGCGGACTGACGGTGCCGTCCGAATTGATCTTGGTCAGGGTTTCGTAGATGTTGTACTGCGTGATTTCAGCAATGGCCGACGCGGCGCCGGCGGTCGGGTCCAGGCCCGGCGGCTCCAGGGTCATGGCCAGCACGACGGAGTCCTTGCGGTTCTGGGCCAGGGCCTGCGGCAGCGCCAGCGGCAAGGAGGCCAGGGCGGCGGTGGTGAGCACGGTGCGGCGGTTCAACATGACGGTAACTCCAGGCTGAGAAAGGATTTTTCGATTTGCATCATCCCCGAGTTTGCCGAGAAATGGCAAGAGGGGTTTGCCGCTTGGGTTCCGCTTCGGGGACGGCCTCCAGCAGGGCGCGGGTGTAGGGATGTTCGGCCGCGTGGAACAGCCGTTCGGGCGGACCCTGCTCCACGATGCGTCCCTGCCAGAGCACGGCCACGTCGTCGCACAGGTGGTGCACCACCGCCAGGTCATGGCTGATCAGCATGTAGGTGATGCCGAACTCGGCCTGGAGGTCCTGCATCAGGTTGAGCACCTGCGCCTGCACGGAAACGTCCAGCGCACTGACCGGTTCGTCCGCGACGATCAGGCGCGGCCGCGTGATCAGCGCGCGGGCGATCGCGATGCGCTGGCGCTGGCCGCCCGAAAATTCATGCGGGTACTTGCCCAGGTCATTGGTGCGCAGGCCCACCGAGGCCAGTGCATCGGCGGCGCGTTGGTGCTGCTCCGCACGGGTCGTATCGCCTTGCGCGGCCAGCGGCTCGCTCACGATGCGCTCGACGGTCTGGCGCGGGTCCAGCGAGCCGTAGGGGTCCTGGAAGACCATCTGGATATCGCGCCGGGCCTGGCGCAGTTCTTCGCGCGGCAGCGCATGCAGATCGCGCCCCAGCAGCTTCACGCTGCCGGAGGTCGGCTTGTCCAGCGCCATCACCAGACGGGCCAGGGTGGATTTGCCCGAGCCCGACTCGCCGACGATCCCCATGCTGCGCCCGGCCTCTATCGTGAAGCTCACGCCGTTCAAGGCATGGACCTTGGGCGGCGGGCCGAACAGCTTTTCTCGCGGCATCGCGTACTCGCGCACCAGGTTGTCGACCTGCAGCAGCGGGCCGTTCATGCCGCCACACCTTGTTCTTTCGCGGCCGCAACCGCGTCCAGGCGGATGCAGCGCGCTTGGTGGCCGGGCTCCACGCGGACCGGCGGCGGCACCGTGACGTGGCAATCGGGAATGGTGAACTTGCAGCGCCCGGCGAACGGGCAGCCGGGCGGAAGGTCGATCAGTTCGGGCACCGTGCCGGGGATAGTGGCCAGCCGCCGGCCTTTTTGCGAGCGCAGGCCGGGCCGTGCCGCGAACAGGCCCAGCGAATACGGGTGTATGCGGTTGGCGAACACCGAATCGGTCGGCCCGCTCTCCACGACGCTGCCTCCATACATCACCAGCATGCGGGCCACGTTTTGGGCGATCACGCCCAGGTCGTGCGAGATCAGCATCAAGGCCATGCCGCGCTCGGCGACCAGGTCGCTGATGAGTTCCAGTATCTGGCGCTGTACCGTCACGTCCAGCGCCGTGGTCGGCTCGTCGGCGATCAGCAAGTCGGGCCCGCAGGCCAGCGCCATGGCGATGGTGACGCGCTGCCGCTGGCCGCCGGAGAACTGGTGGGGGTAGGCGTCGATGCGCCGCGCCGCATCGGGAATGCCGACGCGGTCGAGCAACGCGATCGCTTCCTTGCGGGCGTCGGCCGCAGACAGCCCGCGGTGCAGGCGCAGCGGCTCCGCCACCTGCCGGCCGATGGTGTGGACCGGATTCAGTGCCGTCATCGGCTCCTGGAAGATCATGCCGATGCGGTTGCCGCGAATCGCGCAGAGCTCGCGGTCGCTCTTGCCCGTGAGTTCTTCGCCGTCGAAGCGGATGCTGCCGGTGACCTGTGCGTTGTCGGGCAACAGGCCCATGAGCGCCATCACGCTGATCGATTTGCCGCAGCCCGATTCGCCGACCAGTCCCAGGGTCTCGCCGCGCTCCAGCGAAAAGCTCATGTCGCGCACGGCGTAGGCCGGGCCGCGGTGGGTCTGCAGCTTGACGTGGAGGTTGTTGACTTCGAGGAGTGCCATCAACGCTTTCTTGCCAGGCGGGGATCGAACAGGTCGCGCAGGCCGTCGCCCAGAAGGTTGAGCCCCAGCACCGCCAGAGCGATCGCGACGCCGGGGTAGACGGCCAGCATCGGCGCCTGGAACAGCAGGGTCTGTGCTTCGCTGAGCATGCGGCCCCAGGACGGCTGGGGCGGCTGGGTGCCCAGTCCCAGGTAGGACAGCGCGGCCTCGGCCAGGATGGCGATGGCGAAGCGGATGGTGGCCTGCACGATCAGCACCGACAGGATGTTGGGCAGCACATGCTCCATCGTGATGCTGAACGATCCCTTGCCGCAGGCGCGCGCCGCTAGCACGAACTCGCGCGACCAGACAGCGTTGGCGGAGGCCCGGGTAATGCGTGCGAACGTTGGGATGTTGTAGATGCCGATGGCGATGATGGCGTTGACCATGCCCGCGCCGAACACCGCCGTGAGCATGATCGCGGACAGGATGGCGGGGAAGGCGAAGCCGAAATCGGACAGCCGCATGATGAGCTCTTCCACCCAGCCGCGGCGGGCGGCGGCGAGCAAGCCAAGCGCGGTGCCTACGATCAGGCCGATGCTGACCGCGATCACGCCCACGATGATGGAAGCGCGCGCGCCGACCAGCAGCAGCGATGTGATATCGCGGCCATAGGGGTCGGTCCCCAGCCAGTGGCTGGGCCCGCGAGGCATCAGCTTGGCCGCCATGTCCACTTCATAGGGCGAATGCGGCGTCCAGAACAGCGACAGGGTGGCGGCGATGAGCAGCAGCAGGCTGAGCAAGGCGCCCACCGCAAAACTCGGATGCCCAAGCGCCCGCTTCCAGAAACCCGGCGCGTGCAGTAGCGGTGGCGTCGCGACGGGGATAGCGCTCATATATCGCTCGCTTTCACGCGCGGATCGATCACCGCGTACAGCACGTCGACCACGAAATTCACGATCACCACCATGGCCGCCAGCAGCATCACGCAGTTGCGCACCACGATCAGGTCACGGTTGGAGATCGACTGGAAGATCAGCCGCCCCAGACCGGGCAGGTAGAACACGCTTTCCACCACGATGGTGCCGGCCAGCAGCTCCGCGAATTGCAGGCCCATCACCGTGATGACGGGGATCATGGCATTGCGCAGCACATGGCCCCACAGCGTTGCGCGCCGCGAAACGCCCTTGGCGCGCGCCGTGCGCACGAAATCCTCACGCGACACCTCGAGGACGGCGGATCGTGTGATGCGCGCGAGGATCGCCGACTGCACCACGGCCAGCGAAACCGCCGGCAGCAGCAGCGCCTTGATGCCCTGCAGGATGCCTTCCTCCCAGCCGGGGAAGCCGCCGGCCGAGAACCATTTGAGGTGAACCGAAAACAGCAGGATCAGCAGGATCGCGAACCAGAAGTTCGGGATGGCGATGCCGATCTGCGACAGGCCCATCACGCCGACATCGCCGAGCTTGTTGTGGCGCGCCGCCGCATAGATGCCGGCCACGAGCGCCAGCACGGACGTGATGGCCATGGCCATCAGCGCCAGCGGAACCGTCAGGGTGAGGCGCTCCAGCACGAGCTCGGAAACCGGCGTGCTGTAGGCGTAGGACAGGCCCAGATCGCCGACCACCAAGCCGCTGACCCAGTTCCAGTAGCGCTCGACAGGCGGGCGGTCGATGCCCAGCTTCTCGGCCAGGGCTTGCACCACCTCGGGCGAGGCATCCGGCCCCATCAGGATCTGGGCGGCGTTGCCCGGCAGGATCTCCAGCACCAGGAACACCACGACGGATGCGCCTACCAGCGTCGCAATCAGGGTGATGAGGCGCTTGAACAGGAAAACACTCATGAAGCCGCCGATAATGCCAGAAGTGTGAGGGAACGTCCCTCGTGGAGTACTTCGGCATGGCATTGATGATTACCGACGAGTGCATCAACTGCGATGTGTGCGAGCCCGAGTGCCCGAACCAGGCCATCTACCTGGGGCCCGAGATCTATGAGATCGATCCGGCCAAGTGCACGGAATGCGTGGGCCACTTCGACGAGCCGCAGTGCGTCCAGGTCTGCCCCGTGGCCTGCATTCCCATCAACCCCGCCCATGTGGAAAGCCGCGAAACCCTGTGGCAGAAATACCAGCGCCTGACTGCGCAGGCGCAGGGCGGCGGCTAGACGGCGGTTTTCGCCTTCGCTTTGGGCTTCTTTAGCTTGCCCGGGGCGGCGCCGGGTTTCTTCGGAGCGGCGGCCTTGAAGTGCGCGAGTTTCTTCAGCTTGCCGGCTGCAGCCTCGTCTTTCGCCGGCGGGATATAGGCCTGCACAGGCTTGGCTTCTTCTTTCAGCCTGGCCTTTTCCATGGCGTCGGCCGTCTTCGCGTCGCGCTGGGCCGCCAGGGTGGTTTGCGACCGCTGGGCGGCGCTGCGCTCGTCCTGGGCCTCCACCACGGTGCCGCCGGGACAGGGCTGCTGGCTGTAGCTGTCGCCGCAGCGGTAGATGTTCTGGGCCGCGGCGGGCACCAGCCACGCGGCCGCCAGCAGTACGAATAGGGATGGTTTCTTGTACATGTCGTCTCCTCCTTGATCGTTGTCAGACGCCTTCGGGCCGCGGCGGCTTGGGTCGCGGGGGCTTGCTGGTGTGCACCAGCAGCGTCGCCTTGTCCATTTCGCCGGCCAGCATGGCGGGCACCGCCTTGAGGGTGCGGACCACGCATTCCTCGATGGCGGCGCGCTGCTCGGCATCGGGCTTTTTCAGAACCCAGTTGATCACCTCGGCCTTGACGCCCGGATGGCCTATGCCCAGCCGCAACCGCCAGTAGTCGCCCGTTCCCAGCTGGGCGTGGATATCGCGCAGGCCGTTGTGGCCGGCGTGGCTGCCGCCGAACTTGAGTTTGGCCTGTCCCGGGACCACATCGAGCTCGTCGTGGGCCACCAGGATTTCCTCGGGCTGGATCTTGAAGAAGCGGGCCAGCGCGGCGACCGACTTGCCCGACAGGTTCATGAAGGTCTGCGGCTCCAGCAGCCAGAGAGTCTGCCCGTGCAGCGTGGTGCGCGCCAGCCGCCCGTGGTAGCCCTTGTCGGGCACCAGCGTCAGCTTGAGTTCGCGCGCGAGCGCTTCCACCCACCAGAACCCGGCGTTGTGGCGGGTGGCTTCGTACTCGGCGCCGGGGTTGCCCAGGCCAACGAACAGTTTGATCATGGAAGAGGATTATCCGGGCTGCTGAAAGACAAACGGCCCACCGAAGTGGGCCGTTTACAGCCGGGCCTGTGAAGAAATTACTTCTTCTTGGCGGCAGGGGCCTTGGCTGCAGGTGCCTTGGCGGCAGCACCGCCCTTGTCACCGGCCTTGTCGCCACCCTTGGCGTCGCCGCCCTTGGCATCCTTGCCTGCAGCGGGCTTGGCCGCTTCAGCGGCGGGCGCGGCGGCGGCAACGGGTGCATTCGGGTCGACGGCTTCTTCGCCACCGATCGTCACGACGGAAACCAGCACCGGGTTCGGCTTGCCACGCGTGATGGCGGTCACGCCCTTGGGCAGCGTGATCTCGTTCAGGTGCAGCGACATGCCCTTCTTCAGGCCGGACAGGTCGACTTCGATGAACTCGGGCAGATCGGCGGGCAGGCAGGAGATGTCGATTTCGGACATCACGTGGTTGGCCACGCAGTTCTCGAACTTGACGGCTTGCGATTCCTCGGCCTTCACATAGTGCAGCGGCACCTTCATGTGCAGCTTGGTCTTGGCATCCACGCGCTGGAAATCGATGTGCTGCACGAGCTGCTTGTACGGGTGCATCTGCACGTCGCGCAGCAGGACCTTGCCGGTCTTGCCGGCCAGTTCCATCTCGAGGATGGAGGAATGGAAGGCTTCCTTCTTCAGGGCGTGCCACAGCGCGTTGTGATCGAGCTCGATCAGCTGCGGCTGGCCTTCGCCACCGTAAACGATGCCCGGGGTCTTGCCCGTATTGCGGAGACGGCGGCTCGCACCCGTACCCTGCTTTGCGCGCTCAAAAGCGACGAATTTCATAACTTACTCCAAAAAGAATCCACCGCGACCAGTGCGATTCCGGTTTAACAAGGGCCCGGCGGAAAGCAGGGCCTACTTAATGCCTCAGAACAGGTTTTCCTGGTCCGAGAACAAACTCATCACCGACTCACCCTTGGCGATGCGCTGGATCGTCTCGGCGATCAGCGGGGCCACGGTGAGCTGGCGGATTTTCTTGCAGCCGCGCGCGCTGTCGGACAGCGGGATGGTGTTGGTCACCACCACTTCGTCCAGCGCGCCGCCCTTGGCGATGCGGTCGATCGCGGGGCCCGAGAAGATCGCGTGCGTGCAATACGCATAGACCTTCTTGGCGCCGCGTTCCTTCAGGACCTCGGCCGCCTTCACCAGCGTGCCGGCGGTGTCGATCATGTCGTCCATGATCACGCAGTTGCGCCCGTCGATCTCGCCGATCACGTGCATCACCTCGCTCACGTTGGCCTTGGGCCGGCGCTTGTCGATGATGGCCAGGTCGGTGTTCAGCTGCTTGGCCAGGGCCCGGGCCCGCACCACGCCACCCACGTCGGGCGAGACCACGATCAGGTCTTCGTAATTCTTTTGCCGCACATCGGACAGCAGGACCGGGGACGCATAGATGTTGTCCACCGGGATGTCGAAAAAGCCCTGGATCTGGTCGGCGTGCAAGTCCATGGTCAGCACGCGCGACACGCCCACGGTCTGCAGCAGGTTGGCCACGACCTTGGCCGAGATCGGAACGCGCGAGGAACGCGGGCGGCGGTCCTGTCGGGCATATCCGAAATAGGGGATCACCGCGCTGATGCGTTCGGCCGAGGCGCGCTTGAGCGCATCGACCATGATCAGCAATTCCATCAGGTTTTCGTTGGTTGGCGCGCAGGTGGACTGGACCACGAACACGTCGCGCGCCCGCACATTGGTGTTGATCTCGACAGTGACTTCACCGTCGGAAAAACGGCCCACACTGGCCGCGCCAAGCGAAATGCCCAGGTGGTCGGCAATCTCCGCAGCCAGGGCGGGATTGGCGTTGCCAGTGAACACCATGAAATCGGGATGCGGAATAACCTGCATTGACGGACCCAGCGAGTTTTAACGTTATTGCCCGTACGCTATGTGTACGTTTTGCCTTTACGCCTGGCGTATTTGGCAGGGGAGGAAGGACTCGAACCCTCGCATGCTGGAATCAAAATCCAGTGCCTTAACCAACTTGGCGACTCCCCTACACGGGTTGACGGCTGCAATCAGCCGCCCACCGATGAATCGTCGCTGGGTGCCCATCCCAACAGGGGATGAGCCTCCAAATTACCGCATTCTCTAACCTGCCAGCCCACCGGAGCAGCCTGCAACGGCTTGGCCCCGGTTATCTGCGCAAATACCGCGCTGCCTGAGCCGGTCATCCGGCCTTGCAAGCCCTGCGAGCCCAGCCATTGAAGAGCCTGGGTGACGCCGGGGCAAAGCCTTTGGGCGACCGGCTGCAAGTCGTTCACTCCGAAAGCGTACGGGTTTGCAGCAAAGCCTGAAATTATAGCAGGCTCACTGCAGCGTTTCAGCAGCGGGTCCTTGAAGATTCCCGCAGTTTCCAGTCCCTCGGGTGGCTTCGCCACGACAAACCGGGCCCGCGGCAGCGCGATCGGGCTGAGAAGTTCCCCCACGCCTTCGACCCAGGCGTTACGCCCGCCCAGGAAAAATGGCACGTCGGCGCCCAGGCTCAAGCCGATTTCCGTCAGCCGGGCCAAGGGATAGTTCAGCCCCCACAGGCGATTGAGCGCGAGCAGGCAGCTCGCGGCGTCCGAGGAGCCGCCACCCATCCCCGCCTGGGAAGGCAAGCGTTTCTCGATCGCGATATGGGCGCCATGGCCGGTGGCCGAGGCTTGTTGCAGAGCGCGGGCAGCGCGCAGCACCAGGTCATCCGCCGGCAATGCATCGCCCAGGTCTTCCCGGCTGAGCCCCCCGCCAGGCCGCAACTCGAAGTGCAGCGTGTCGCACCAGTCGATGAGCATGAAGGCCGACTGCAGCAGGTGCATGCCGTCGGGCCTGCGCCCGGTGACATGCAGGAACAGATTGAGCTTGGCTGGCGCCGGAACGTCGTAGAGCGCCTTCATTAGCGCTCCAGCACCACCCGCAGATCGGCTTGCGGCGGGGGCTCGAGCCGCTTGGCTGCGACGCGCCCTTGAGCCAATTGGCTGAGGTCGGCCCGCCATCCGGCCACGCGGGTGTCGATGCCGCGCAACCAGTCGAACAAAGCCGCCACCGGAATGGCAGAGCCGGTCACATGGCCCACCAGGGCATCGACCGAGTCGAACTGGCGCGTCTGGCCGTTGGAGTTGAGGGTGGCGACGCCGGGCACCCAGGCCAATACCGCCAGGGTGCCGCCGAGCGGGTTGAAGAGGGTCAGCTCGCCGGAGCGCGCGCTGCCCTTGAGTTCGAAAGAAGCCGAGAACGACTGGCTCGCCTGGTCTTCCACTTGCAGGGCCAGCCGGCCGCTCCAGGGGCCGCTGACCGGATCGACGGGCCCGGCAGCCCGGGGCGGGCTGGCGCAGCCCGTCAGGAAGGCAAGGGCAAACACCACCAGCCCGGCGGCCCAGCGTGCGCGAGCGTTCATGGCTTGACGCGCAACCGCTTCAGCGTTTCCTGCAGGGTGTCGTTTTCGCTGTTGAGCAGCAAGCCTTCCTTCCAGATGGCCTGGGCCCGGTCGCGCTGCCCCAGGCTCCAGAGCACCTCGCCCAGGTGGGCGGCGATGTCGGCGTCCGGCCGGGCCTTGTACGCGGTGTCGAGGATGCGCAGCGCCTCGGCCTTGTTGCCCATGCGGAATTCCACCCAGGCCAGGCTATCGCTGATGAAGGGGTCGTCCGGCGCGAACGTCAGCGCCTTCTTGATGAGCTCCTTGGCTTCCGGCAGCCGAAGGCTGCGTTCGGCCAGCGAGTAACCCAGGGCGTTGTACGCATGGTGATAGTCGGGCTTGGCGGCGATGACCTGCCGCAGCAGACGCTCCATTTCCGGCAGGTTGTCCAGTTTCTCGGCCAGCATCGCCTGGTCATAGACCAGGTCGGCATCGAACGGCGGCTTGGCCGCGGCCTGGGCCAGCAAGTCGTAGGCTGCCTTGAACTGCTTGTGCTCCCGCAGCAGCTGGACTTCCGCCATCAGCTTGGTGCGGGCGTCGGTGGGGGCGCGATCGGGCAGCGAGCGCAACAGCTTGCGCGCCTCGTCCATCTTGCCCTGCCGCGCCAGGATGGAGGCGCGGCGGTGCTGCGCGGCCACCAGATCCTGCGGATTCTCGATCTTGTCCAGCCAGGCGCCGGCCAAGGCGTAGTCCTTGCGCTTTTCGGCGATCCGCGACAGCGACAGGTAGGCCTGGGCCAGCCCGCGGCTGCGTTCTTCGCCCGAGCGCTGGGCCTGGGCGAGTTCCAGGAATCGCTTGAGCGAGGTTTCGGCGGCCGCGTCCTGGTTGTCCTGCAGCTGCAGCGTTCCCTGCACCAGCCAGGCTTCGGGGTAGTCGGGCTTTTCGGCAGTGACCACTTGCAGCTGCTTCGTGGCCTCGGCGTAGCGCTGGGCGTCGAGCAGGGCACGGGCGTAGCCCATGCGCAACTCGGGCAGGGGCTTGCCTTCCATGTAGCGGCGCACGATGGGCTCGGCCTGGGGCAGCTTCGGGTCCATCAGTTCCAGCGCGAGCAGGGCAGGGCCCTCGGCCCGGGGATTGGCGGCCTGGCCGCGCCGCGCCGCTTCGACCGCGCCGGCGTTGTCGTCCGCGGCCAGCCGCAGCCGTCCGACGGAAGTCCAGGCGGACGCGGCGGTGGCGGGGTTGGCGAGGTAGTCGCCCAACGCCTGCTCCACCACGGTGGCTGCCAATTTCTTGTCGCTCACCCGGGCATAGGTGCGGGGGATGCCGGACAACACGGCGTTGCGCTCCTTGGCGTCGGACAGCGCGATGTCCGCCTTCAGGGGTTCGGCACTGTCAGCGACCCGGTTCAGCGCCACCAGGATCTGCAGCACATAGCGGTTGGCCTCGCGCGAAGTGGGATGCGCCTGCTTCCAGGCCCTGGCTGCCTGTAGCGCAGCGTCGCCGGAGCGCGACTGGAAGGCGACTTCCACGGCGCGCTGATAAAGCGCGGGGTCGTTGGTCTTGCGGGCCGAGTCGAGGATCAGCGAGTACCCGGTCGCCGGCTCCAGGCCTCGCGCGTTGAGCTCGCCCAGCAGCAACTGATAGAAAAGTTCGGCATCCAGGGGCGTGGGCGCAGGCGCCGGCGACGCGGTTTCCTCCGGCTGAGGGGTCTGGGGGGTTTGCGCGCAAGCTACCTGGGCCAGGGCCAGCAGCATGGCGCCGGCCGCGAGGGGAAATCTCTTCATCGAACCATAATAATCCAAGCCCCGATTCCCACCATGCCAGAACTGCCCGAAGTCGAAGTTACACGCCTGAGCCTTGCCGACCGCATCGCGGGGGCCAGGATCGAGTCGGTGCGCCTGGGCAAGCCTTTGCGTTGGCCGCTGGGCCTGGAAGCGCAGTTGCTGGTGGGCCGCACCGTGCGCGGGGTCAGGCGCCGCGGCAAGTACCTGCTGATCGACCTGAACGAAGGCGTGCTGCTCCTGCACCTGGGGATGTCCGGCAGCTTGAGCTTCGGGCTGGCGCGCTCCGCCGCCGGGGTGCATGACCACTTCGACCTGGTGACCAGCCAGGGCGTGCTGCGACTGAACGACCCGCGGCGTTTCGGCGCTGTGGTGTATGCACCGGGCGAAAACTCCCCGGAAGGCCTCAAGCTGCTGGGACGGCTGGGGGTGGAGCCCCTGACCGAGGAATTCGACATCGAGTCTTTCCACACCGGTCTCCGGCGCCGCAACGCGCCGGTCAAGCAGGTACTGCTGGCCGGCGATCTGGTCGTCGGCGTCGGGAATATCTATGCGTCGGAGGCACTGTTCCTGGCCGGCATCCGTCCAACCCTGCGCGCTTCCCGCATCAGCCGTCCCCGGGCGGAAAAGCTGCGGACCGCCGTGCGCGAGGTGCTGGCCCGCGCGGTGGCAAAAGGCGGCAGCACCCTGCGCGATTTCTCCAATGCGCAGGGGCAGGCGGGCTACTTCCAGCTGGAGGCCATGGTCTACGACCGGGCGGGCGAAGCGTGCCGAGTTTGCGGCGCTGTTGTGAAAACCATCCGCCAGGGTCAACGCGCCACGTATTACTGCCCCAATTGCCAGAAATCCTGAGAGGGAAAAAGCACCGGAATGCTATATTCAATTTCACTCCGGGGGCACAGTGGGCACTTCTTTCAACGAACAATTCGACCAGCATGGCACGTGGCGGCGCGAATTCGCCCTGCGCCTGAAGCTGCTGTCCGAGTGGCTGAAAGACCATGACCTGCTGGATTCCGCGGTCGAAGAGCGCCTGCGCCGGCTGGAGACGCAGATGCGCTCCGACAAGGTCATGGTGGCCTTCGTCGCCGAATTTTCGCGCGGCAAGTCGGAGCTGATCAACGCCATCTTCTTTGCCGGCTACAAGCGCCGCATCATGCCCGCCAGCGCCGGCCGCACCACCATGTGCCCGACCGAGCTGGGCTACGACGCCGACGTGCCGCCCTGCCTGCGCCTGTTGCCCATCGAAACCCGCCTGCAGCCGCAGCCGCTGATGGAATGGCGCATGGCCACCGAGAAGTGGACGCGAGTGGACCTCGACGTCAACGACCCGGCCCAGCTTGCCAAGGCCTTCGAGAAGGTGGCCGAGATCCGGCACGTCACCAAGGCCGAAGCCAAGGCCCTGGGCTTCTGGCATGACGACGCGCCCGAAGACAACCCGATGGTCAACGCGCAGGGCATGGTGGAAGTGCCGAAGTGGCGCCACGCCCTGATCAACATCGCGCACCCGCTGCTCAAACAGGGGCTGGTGATCCTGGACACGCCCGGCCTGAACGCCATCGGCGCCGAACCCGAACTGACCGTCAACCTGATTCCGCAGGCCCATGCCGTGGTGTTCATCCTGGCGGCCGATACCGGTGTCACCAAGTCCGATCTGTCGATCTGGCGCGAACACCTCATCACTGAATCGGACAACATCGATTCGCGCCTGGTCGTCCTGAACAAGATCGACACGATGTGGGACTCGCTGAGCACCCCCGCGCAGATCCAGGCGCAGATCGACCGGCAGCGCGCGACATCGGCCGAGATCCTGGGCCTGCCCGCGGAGCAGGTCATCCCGGTTTCCGCGCAAAAGGGCTTGGTCGCCAAGGTCAACAACGATGCGGCACTGCTGCAGGCCAGCCAGTTGCCCGTCCTTGAACGCGCCCTGAGCCAGGGCGTAATGGGCCAGCGCCAGAAGATCCTGCGCAGCGCCGTGGCAGGCGGCATCGGCGAGCTGCGGGTCGAAGCCGGCCGCGCAATCCACATCCGCCGCCGCGACCTGGCCGAGCAGATGCTCGAACTCAAGGGCCTGCGCGGCAAGAACACCTCGGTCATCAGGCACATGCGCTCGCGCATCGAGCAGGAGCAGGTGGATTTCGATGTGAGCGGCGCCCGCATCCACGCCGTCCGCTCGGTCCACCTGAAGCTGCTGCGGGACGTGTTCACGCTCCTGGGCACCGCCACGCTGAAAACCGAGATGGCCGAACTGACGGCGGCGTTGCGCCAGCCCGGCATCAAGCTGGGCGTGCGCAAGGCCTATGCCTCCACCTTCGATCGCCTGCGCTTGGGCCTGCAGACCGCCCAGAGCAAAAGCGCAGACATCCAGTCGATGCTGACCGGCACCTTCCGCCAGCTCAATGCCGAATACGGTTTCTCGCTGCAGGCCCCGCGCGAGCCCGATCTGGCCCGCTATGAGCGGGACCTGGATCTGGTGGAGCGCAGCCACAACCAGTACCTGGGCATGGGGAACGCGTTCCGTTTGGCGCAGCCCGAATTCGCCGACCGCCTCGTGCGGGCGTTGGGCACGCGCCTGCGCGTCGTCTTCGAGTCGGCGCTGGGCGAGGTGGAGCTGTGGAACAAATCGGCGGCAGCCCAGCTCGATGCGCAGCTGCGCGAGCGGCGCCGCAACTTCGGCCGCCGCCTCGAGGCGATCGAACGCATCCAGCAGGCCGCGACCGGCCTGGACGACCGCATTGCCGAGATCGAGGCCCACGAAACGGCCATCGACGAGCTGGACGCCAAGCTCACCGAGCTGACCGACCATCTGGTGAACATCCAGGTAACCGGCCACGCGCCGGCCGAGCCCCTGCTGCACGCGGCATGAGCATTTCGCCGGCGGGCTTTGCCAGCCGCGTGGTGCGCTGGCAGCAAGAGCACGGGCGCAACAGCCTGCCCTGGCAGAACACGCGCGACCCCTACCGCGTCTGGCTCTCGGAGATCATGCTCCAGCAGACCCAGGTGGCCACGGTGCTGGATTACTACGCCCGCTTCCTGGCGCGCTTTCCGGATGTGAAGACCCTGGCCGCCGCGCATTTGGACGAGGTGCTGGGTCTGTGGAGTGGCCTGGGCTACTACAGCCGGGCCCGCAACCTGCACCGCTGCGCCCAGGACGTGGTGGCAGTGCACGGCGGCGAGTTTCCGCGCCGCGCCCAGGTGCTGCAAACGCTGCCCGGCATCGGGCGCTCCACGGCCGCCGCGATCGCCTCGTTTTGTTTCGGCGAGCGCGCCGCCATCCTGGACGGCAACGTCAAACGTGTGCTCACTCGCGTCCTCGGCTTCGATGCCGATCTCGCCAGCGCGAGCAACGAACGCAGCCTGTGGGCGCAGGCCGAAGCGCTGCTGCCCGAACACAAGGTGCAGGAAGCCATGCCGCGCTACACCCAGGGCCTGATGGATCTGGGCGCGGGCATCTGCCTGACGCGCAACCCGAGCTGCCTGCTGTGCCCGGTTCGCGAGCTGTGCGCCGCGCGGCGCGAAGGCACGCCGGAAAAGTATCCGGTGAGGACCCGCAAACTCAAGCGCAGCGCGCATTCGCTGTGGCTGCTGCAGGCCCGCTCCGGCGACGGTGCGGTGTGGCTGGAGAAGAGGCCGGCGACCGGCATCTGGGCGGGCCTGTATTGTTTGCCCGCGTTCGAGAGCCGCGATGCGCTGGAAGCCGCGGTGCCGGCAGAGGGCAGGGCGCGCCTGCAGGACCATGCCCCGTTTCTGCATGTGCTGACCCACAAGGATCTGCATCTCCACCCGGTCGCCGGCGAGTTCACCAAGTCGGCGCTGCGCCGCGCCGGCGGCGCCTGGTTTGCCAACGATGAATGGGCAAAGCTGGGATTGCCCGCGCCGGTGCGCAAGCTGCTGGAGGCCGCCGCCTAGAGCCCGTCGAGCTCGCGGTGCCGCTTGAGGGTGATCCAGCGAGCGCTGAACGATGCGGCCAGCTTTTCCACCAGGAATACCGAGCGGTGCTGGCCGCCCGTGCACCCGACGGCCACCGTGACATAACTGCGGTGGTCGCGCGCCAGCGGTTCCAGCCAGTGGTTGAGGAAATGCTCGATGTGGCTGTACATCTGCTCCACGTCGGCATGCCGCGCCAGGAAATCGATGACCGGCTGGTCGCGCCCGGTCAGGTCGCGCAGCGCGGGCTCGTAGTGCGGGTTGGGCAGCATGCGCACGTCGAACACATAGTCCGCGTCCACCGGAACGCCGCGCTTGAAAGCAAACGACTCGAAGACCAGCGTGAGCTGGCTGACCGGCGCCGACAACAGCGACTTGACATGCGCCTGCAGCTGCGATGACCGGATCACGCTGGTGTCTATGGCGTGGGCCTGCTCGCGCAGGTCGGCCAGCAGTTCGCGTTCAAGCTCGATGGCATCGACTAGCGCATGTTGGCGGTCGTAGGCCACATCGCTGGTCTGCGCGCCGGAACGGCTGCCGGACAGCGGATGCCGGCGCCGCGTTTCGGAGAACCGCCGCACCAGGGTATCGGTCGTCGCATCCAGGAACAGCGGGCGCACGACGACGCCCTGCGCCCGCAGCTCGCGCAGTTGCGCCGGCACCAGCGGCAGCGAGGTGGCGCTTCGCACGTCCATGGCGATGGCCACCCGCTGGGCATTGTTCTGCTGCTCCAGCGCCACGAAAGACAGCAGCAGCTCGGGCGGGAGGTTGTCCACGCAGTAATAGCCGGCGTCCTCCAGCGCGCGCAGCGCCACCGATTTGCCGGATCCCGACATGCCCGTGATGAGCACAACCTCGAGCGTCATGATTTGACGGGTGCGCGCGCTGCCGCGCCCGACAGCATTTCCTTGGCGTGCGCCAGTGTGGTTCCGGACAGGTGCTCGCCGCCCAGCATGCGCGCGACTTCGGCCACGCGCTGCTCGCCCTGCACGGCCGCCACGGTGCTCGAAGGGCCGGAGGCGCCGCCGTGCTTGGCCACGACCAGGTGATGGTCGGCGCACGCGGCTACCTGGGGCAGATGCGTGACGGCCAACACCTGGCGGTCGCGCCCCAACTGCTTCATCAGCCGGCCCACGGTTTCGGCCACGGCGCCGCCCACGCCTGAATCGACCTCGTCGAAGATCAGCGTTTGCGCAGTGCCCAGGCGGCTGGTCGTCACGGCGATGGCCAGCGCGATGCGCGACAGTTCACCGCCCGACGCAACCTTGCCCACCGGCCGGGGCGTGGTGCCGGCATGGCCGGCCACCAGGAAGCTGATTTCTTCCAGGCCGCCTTGCGCCGGCTGCTCCATGGTCTGCAGGGCCACTTCGAATCGCCCGCCCTGCATGCCCAAACCCTGCATGGCCAGCGTCACCGCCTTGGCCAGCTGGGGTGCAGACTTGGCGCGCGCCTTGGACAGCGCGCGGGCTTCGGCCAGATAGGCGTCCGCGTCTTTCTTCTCGGCCGCTTCCAGCGCGGCCAGGTCGGCTGCGGCATCGAGCTTGGCCAGCTCCTGCTTCCACGAAGCCAGAAGCCCGGGCAGCTCCGCCGGTGTGCGCCGGTAGCGACGCGACAGCGACATCCACAGCGACATACGATCGTCCAGTTCGGCCAGGCGCTGCGGGTCCAGATCGGTCTTGCGCAGGTAGCCGTGCAGCGAATGCGCCGCGTCCTCGGCTTGGGCCAGGCTGGAGGCCAGCACTTGTGCCAGCTCGCGGAAGGCCGGCTCCACATGTGCCTGTCCCTGCAGCAGGGCCTGAGCTTGCGACAGGCTTCGCGCGGCGCCGCCGTCTTCGCCCTCCAGGGCTTGCAGCGCACCCTGCGCCGCCTCGAGCAGCGACTGCGCATTGGCCAGGCGGGCATGGTTGGTGTTCAGCTCGTCCCACTCATGTTCGCCCGGCGCCAGCTTTTCGACTTCGGCGATCTGCCACGCCAGGCGCTCGCGTTCGCGCTGCAGCGAATCCTGTGCGGCGCGGGCATCGGCCAATGTCTTTTGGGCGCCGCGCCAGCGCTGCCACAGCTGCTGCAGCGCCTGGGTGGTCAAGCCGGCGTAACCGTCCAGCAGACCGCGCACGGCCTCGGGCCGGGTCAGGCTTTGCCAGGCGTGCTGGCCGTGGATGTCCACCAGCTGGTCGGCCAGTTCGCGCAGCTGGGTGGCCGTGGCCGGGCTGCCATTGATCCAGGCCCGGCTCTTTCCCTGGCTGTCGATGCTGCGGCGCAGCAGCAGGCTGTCGTCCGCTTCGAAACCGGCTTCTTCCAGCCAAGGTGCCAGCGCGGGGGGCAGGTCGAATTCGGCGCTGATGTCGGCGCGTGCCGCACCTTCGCGCACCACACCGGCGTCTGCCCGGGAGCCCAGCGCCAGCTGCAACGCATCGACAAGGATGGATTTGCCCGCGCCGGTCTCGCCGGTCAGCACGCTGAAGCCCGAGGAAAGGTCCAGCTCGAGCTCTCGCACGATCACGAAGTCGCGCAGCGCAATACGCTTCAAAGCCATTCAGTTGCCCTCATTCCAATGCAGTTTCATGCGCAAGGTGTCGAAATAGGTCCAGCCTCGCGGATGCAGGAATCGTACGCGGTGCTGCGAGCGGCGCACGGTGATGCGGTCGCCATGCAGGAGAGAGGCCAGCGATTGCATATCGAAATTGGCGCTGGCGTCGCGTCCGGCAACCACCTCGATCGCGATCTCCGAAGCGTCGGGCAGCACGATCGGCCGGTTGGACAAGGTATGCGGCGCGATCGGAACCAGCACCCAGCCGGGGGTGGACGGGTGCAACAGCGGCCCGCCGGCGGAAAGGGCATAGGCGGTCGATCCCGTGGGGCTGGCGACGATCAGGCCGTCGGCCCGCTGGTTGGCCACGAAATGCCCGTCGACCTCGACCCGAAGCTCGACCATGCCCGAGGTCGCGCCGCGGTTGACGACCACGTCGTTCATCGCCAGCGCGTCGAAGACGCAATGGCCGTCGCGGACCACTCGGGCGTGCATCAGGCTGCGATGGTCTTCCTCGTACTCACCCCTGAGCATGGGCGTGAGGGTGGCGCGGAACTGGTCCAGCGGAATGTCGGTGATGAAGCCCAGTCGCCCCTGGTTGATGCCGATCAGCGGCACGCCGAAGCGTGCCAGCTGCCGGCCAATGCCCAGCATGGTGCCGTCGCCGCCCACCACCAGGCCCAGGTCGCACTGCGCTCCGATAGCCGGAACGTCCAGCGTGGTGTACCCTGTGATTCCGGCAGACGAAGCCGTTTCGCGTTCGACGACAACATCGCAGCCCTGCGTGCCCAGGAAGTGGGCAATGTCTTCCAGCGTGGCACGGGTGGAGCCCGCGCCCGACCCAGAAGCCGCGGCGTGATATTTGCCGATCAGGGCTACCTGGCGGAATTGGGATTTCATTCACAAATTACATCATTAAAATCCCAGAAAAGCCCTCAATCATGCTCGATGACCGTGCCAAGTTGTTGTTGAAAGCCCTGGTCGAGCGGTATATCGCCGACGGGCAGCCCGTGGGCTCGCGCACGCTGTCGCGCGCCTCCGGGTTGGAGCTTTCGCCGGCCACCATCCGCAACGTGATGTCGGACCTGGAGACTCTGGGCCTTATCGCCAGCCCGCATACCTCGGCGGGCCGCATTCCGACCGCACGCGGCTACCGGCTTTTCGTGGACACCATGCTCACGGCGCAGCGCGAACAGATGCAGGCGCCCAGCCTGGCGGCCGACCAGCCGCAAAAAGTCATCGCCAATGCGGCGCACCTGCTGTCCAACCTGTCGCAGTTCGTCGGCGTGGTCATGGCGCCGCGACGCACGTCGGTGTTCCGCCACATCGAATTCCTGCGCCTGTCGGAACGCAGGTTCCTGGTCATCATCGTCTCGCCCGACGGCGACGTGCAAAACCGCGTGGTCTTCACCGAGGCCGACTACACCCAGAGCCAGCTGATCGAAGCGGCCAACTTCCTCAACGCCAACTACGCCGGCATGGCGATCGAGCAGGTGCGCGAGCGCCTCAAGGGCGAAGTGGACAAGCTGCGCGGCGAGATCGGCGCGCTGATGCAGACGGCCGTGCAGGCCAGCTCGGATGCCATGAGCGAGCAGGACGAGGTGGTGATCTCCGGCGAGCGCAACCTGCTGGCCGTGAGCGACTTCTCCAACGACATGAGCCATCTGCGCCGGGCCTTCGAGCTGTTCGAGCAGAAGACCCAGCTGATGCGCCTGCTCGACGTCTCCAGCCAGGCGGCGGGCGTGCGCATCTACATAGGCGGCGAAAGCACCGTCGTGCCCTTCGAGGAACTGTCCATCGTCAGCGCCCCGTACGAGGTGGACGGCCAGGTCGTGGGAACCCTGGGCGTGATCGGCCCGACCCGCATGCCCTACGACAAGATGATCCAGATCGTGGACATCACTTCCAGGCTGGTCAGTAACGCGCTGAGCCACAACAAGTAGCCTCTTACAATCGGGGTCGGTTGGGGCGTTAGCTCAGTTGGTTAGAGCAGAGGACTCATAATCCTTTGGTCGTTGGTTCAAGTCCAACACGCCCTACCAAATTCTTGAGCGGCAGCCGCTGCGCTCTTCTTAGTAGTCCTAGGTGACCTTTGATTTCGGCTGGTCGGACCTGCGTTCGAGCAGGGCCGGGGCGGTCATGTCGCCTCCATGCTCCCAGTTGCCCTCGTTGCTTAGTAGTGAGTGAAGGCCCGGCTCGGTCGAAACGGGTTGGCTGTCCTCCCGTGCCACCGACAGCTTGGCTGCCTTGGAGCGTGTGATGGTGATCGCGGTGGCGTAGTAAAGGCAGGTCAGATCCTGCTTGAGGTGCCTGACGGTCAAGCCGGTGCGCTGGCGAAGGGCCTCGAAGGTTGCCGGCTCGACCGACAGCTCGCGCACCAGCATCAGCTGCGAATCACGCAGCCATCGCACCGGCACTCGGGGCACGTGGCGGTAATAGATTAGGTCGGTGACATAGCGCGCCGGCAGCAAGTCGCGATCGGTGCGGCAAACGTAGGCCCAGGCCAGCTGCGCCGGCGTGGCGGCAAGGAAGCCGGGAGGCGTGGCGCCCGCCCCAACCGGCCGCTTGTCCCATTGCGCCTCCCACAGATCCGCCGGGTGTGCGCCGGGCGAGATCGCGCACTTGCCCTCGTAGAGGTCGAGAACGGCTAGCAGGCTGCCGCTATAGCTGACGTGATAAACGCCTCGCCGCAGTTCGGCCTCACGCGCGACGAGCTGCGCGCCCAGGACAAACTGGACCCGCAGCAACCGCAGCCAGCCCTCGAATTGGGCAAGCACCCCATGTGTGGCGGCCTTCGAGGCGGGATCGAAGGTGCAGCGCGGCTCGATATCACCAGAGGCCAGCGGCAAAGCGAACGCCACGGGCCGGTCGACCTCGCTCAAGTTGAGATTCAGTGCCCTCTCCGTGGGCAAGCCGGGAGCGACCTTCAGGGTGCCGCTGGGCATCACGCGCACGTTCTGGCCGTTCACGAACCAGGCGTCGGCATCGCCGAACGCGCAGGTACGCCAACTCGGCGAGCCCGCGGAGCGTGTCAAGGACGCTTCCAGTACGGGCCGCTGCTGTGGGGCAAAGCCAGACATTCCCAGCCACAGGATGGGCTGTTCCGTCGCGGACTTGCCAGCATGCATGCCAGCTGTCACAACCGCTTCCTTTCAACCGTGCTCGAAACGCGACACGGTTCGTCGATTACATCTTGCTCCCGTTACGCAACTTCGCCATCCCCAGTTTGGGGGATGGCGCGCTGTTCAATGGCGATTTCTAGGGTTAACCCGCATTTGCCGTAGTCGAGGGTGCGGTTAGTGTTGTAACAAGTTGAAACACGATGCATATGACCTCGCCACAGCGCAGGATTGCAAACGCTGGAACGCTCTCTTCACAACTTGCGCAGAGCAGCGGAGCAGCTTGTGAAAAGATCCTCCTCCCGCAATGGTGCTCAGTTACGATTGCTAACGGTATCGGGGGGCAGACTGTGATCCAAACGCCTGGATTCATCCTGATAGGTATCGCGGCCATTGTCGGCACATTCGCAGGAATTTTTGCAGGTCGGTGGTGGGCACGCCGCGTTGCGAAGCAGCGAAGGCGCATTCCAAAGCATTGGCCACTTGATCCGCGAAGGATGGCCAGCTCCGCGGAATGCCTGGTCTGGCACTGGCTCAATCGCGTCTTTTTCGATCACCACATCATGATCAAGACTCCAGTGACGCGATTTACCTTGCCTAGCAGCAAAGAGAACGGCGCGCATTGGTATCAGCTGCTCAGCGGTGTGTATTGCACTTTCACGGTTTGTGCATCCGACGGTCATGTGGTCGGTTGCGTGGATGTGATTGGGCCCAGCGGCATTTCCCGAAGCAACCGGCAACTCAAGCTGACCTTGCTCTCGCAGTGCGGCATTGCCTATTTGGTTGTCAAGCCCAACAGGCTGCCAGCCTTGTCGGAAGTTCGTACGGAATTCCTAGGGGACAAGGCATTCATGCCAGGCAACAAGGTCACCGACGACGCGATTGTGACCACAGCTCATCAGCTCCGAACAGCCGTCCACCGCTTACGCGACCAACGTCCTAGCGACTTCGGCCGGCTCGAGCCCGACCGCGGTAACAGTTCGGGCTCTGGCCCGGAAAGCCTTCTGTCCGACAGCGACTTCAGCTCAGGTCCATGGCAGCAGGCCGACTCTTTCATCGCGCCGCTGGACAGCCGGCCGGCCACGCTGCACTGAGGCCCGCAGCGCAAGCAAAGGACGCTCTTCGCGGGCAATCGTCATGCAGCGCAAGACACAGCCGGTGCGGTTCGAGATCACAGGTGCTGCGCGCGAATCGCGGATGGGATCTTGCACGCGCAACTACCAGCGCGGCAACGCGACCAAAGGATTCTGAGTCAGCCACCCTCTGTTTGAAGTCAACAGCGTACGTGCAACGTTGCTCGGCCAAGACTGCATTTCGCATGGGCAGCATCGTGTTGGTTCAAGTCCAACACGTCCTACGAATCCATACTTGCACAACAAGGCGGGATTTGGCCTTTCAGCCGCGCAGGCCGACCGAAGTGCCGCGCCCAGGTTGCGTCGCCGGCCACAACTTGGTACCGTTGGCAAGGGCTGGACTTCCCAGGAAGGCCCCGACGAGCAAACAGGTTCAAAAAGGGGTAGAACATGTTAGCGTCCGAATGCGCGTGGGCCATCTTGCGTGCCGAGCACACTCGCATTCGTGAGTTGTTGGGTCTTGTTGCCCGCGCGCTGAAAACTGCAGATTGGACGCGCCCGGGACCGCAGGCGGCGACGCTCGTCGAACACATCGAACGCCTTGAAGCTTTCGAGAAGACGACACATCACCCCAAGGGCGTCGTCCTGCTCAAGATGCTGCGTGGCAGGTCGGCAGAGGCTGACAAGCTGCTTGATCAGCTGGAACTGGAGAGCGAGCGCTGTGACGACCTGCTTTCCCAGTCGAAGGCTTTGTTGAAGCTTGCCGAATCGGGGGAAATGGGCGCGGCCACGGCCGTTGAACCGCTGCTGCAAGAGCACGGCCGGTTGATGCACCACCATCTGGACCAGGAGGACACGCTCCTGCATTCGCAAACGGCCCTGTTGTTGACGCGCGAGGAATGGGTGGCCGTGGTGTCGTCGATGTCCAAAGTGGTGGGGCCTCGCACGACCGTGCCTCCAGCGCGGTAATTACGTCAGCGCGAGCTCCGCTACGGCCACGAACCATGCGATTCCCCAACCCAGGGCTTTGTCGTTGAAGTCGTAGCTGGGGTGGTGCAAAGGGGCATCTTGCTCGCCGATTGGTCTGCCCTGTCCCAGCCAGAGATAGGCGCCGGGCCGCTCGCGCAGCATGAAGGCGAAATCCTCCGAGGTGAAGGCCGGGTGCGGGGCAACGGCGGCCTCCAGGCCGACGCTCCTGGCGGCGGACAGTGCGAGCTCGGCCTCGGCCACGGTGTTGATCGTGGCGGGGTAGTAGCGCAGGTACTCAACCTCGATGGCAGTGCCGCTCGCCTGCGCAACGCCCTGCGCCACCTGGCGGATGGCCGCCTCGATGGCGTCCTGCCCCCCGGCGTCGAAGCTGCGCACCGTGCCCGTCAACTCGACCGCCGACGGCAGCACGTTGTGCGACTGCCCGCCGTTGATGCGCGTGACCGATAGCACCGCGTTCTCGGTGGGCGGCACCCGGCGCGAGACGATGGTGTGGAGTTGACTCACCAGTTCGCTGGCGGCCAGGATCGTGTCGGGCGTGCCGTGGGGTTGCGCGGCATGGCCGCCGCGGCCGCGCACGACGATGTCGAACCGATCCGCTGCGGCCATGATGGGGCCCGGCCTCGTGCGCGCAGACCCCAGCGGCAGCTCCGGCCAGTTGTGCAAGGCGTACACCGAGTCGCACGGAAACCGGTCGAACAGGCCGTCGCGGATCATGACCTTGGCGCCGCCGCGCCCTTCCTCGGCGGGCTGGAAGATGAAGTTCACGCAGCCGTCGAAGCGGCGGGTGCGCGCGAGGTGGCGCGCGGCGCCCAGCAGGATGGCGGTATGGCCGTCGTGACCGCAACCGTGGTGCACGCCGCTGAAGCGGCTGATGTGAGGGCGTCCGCCCTGCTCGAGGATGGGCAGCGCGTCCATGTCAGCGCGTAACCCCACGCTGCGGCCGCTGCTGCCCGAGCGCAACACGCCGACGACGCCGGTGCCGCCAATCCCCTCGTGCACTTCCAGGCCCAGGTCGCGCAGGGCCGCGGCGACGATGCCGGAGGTGCGGCGCTCCTGGAAGGCGAGTTCGGGGTGGGCATGCAGGTCCCGCCGCAGCGCGACCAAGTCAGGAACCAGGTCCGCGATTTCCTGGACGGGCGCGGCGCTCAGCACGGGGTATGCGGCTGGCGGGCCGCCGTGGTCATGTACTGCCCCGGCGTCATGCCGAATACGCTCTTGAAGTGGCGCGAGAGGTGGCTCTGGTCATAGAAACCCGCTTCGCTGGCCGCGGTGGCGGCCGGCACCCCTTCGCGGATCAAGGCCTGCGCGCGCTCCAGGCGCAGGCGGCAAATGTAGCGGTGCGGCGCGACGCCCACCTGCTGCCGGAACACCGTCGCGAAGCGCCACATGCTCAGGCCCGTGAGGCCGGCGAGCTCCGACAGTGAGAGCGGCTGGTTCAGGTTTTCATCGATGTGACGCAGCACACCTTGGATTGCTGCGGCCGAGCGGGGGGATGCCGGGGTGCGAGGCTCAGGATTCATTCTGCAAGCGTAGGCCGCTCGCGCCGAAGATGGCACTGCATGCGGCCGGCGGGACAGCAGCAAATGTGGAATCGGGGTGCGGCGCAGCAAGTAGTGCGGCGCCGGCGCGCCAAGGCTTCAGGCGTGCGGTGGCTGGATCAGCCGCTCGATCGGGTAGTAGTTCTTGATGAACGGCGTCTTGATGACGATGTAGCTGAAGTACTTCTCGATGCCGATGTTCGCCTCCAGCAGCCCTTCGATGATCTCCTGGTAGTGGTTCACCCCGCGCGTGATGAACTTCAGCAGGTAGTCGTAGCCGCCGGACACGAGATGGCACTCGACGATCTCGTCGATCGGCCGGATGCTGGTCTCGAACTTGACGAAGTCCTCGCGCTTGTGGTCCTGCAGCGTGACCTCGGTGAACACCAGCAGCGTGTCGCCCAGCTTCTCGAGGCGGATCTGCGCGCCGTAGCCGGCAATGTAGCCGGCCTGCTCCAGGCGCTTCACCCGAACGAGACAAGGGCTGGGAGACAGTCCCACCGCATCGGCGATCTCCACATTCGTGGCCCGACCGTTCTTCTGCAGGTGGCACAGGATCCGCAGGTCGAGGCGGTCGAGCTTGGGGTTGCCGGTAGAGGTATTCATCTGCGCCCGTTGTATGCAACATCCAACCCTTAGTCAAGCTATCGCGGCGATTGACGCCGCCTTGGCCTCAGTAGCCCTGCGAGCGGTCGACCACGCCTTCGAGCGGCAAGCCCGCAGCGTGGCGGCGCAGGTTGTCCAGCAGTGCCTGCGCGGCTGTCTCGGCCTGGGTGGCGCTGGCGACGTGCGGCGTGAGCCAGATGCCCGGATGGTCCCAGAAGGGATGGCCCGGCAGCAGCGGCTCGGGTTCACAAACGTCGAGGATGGCGGCCGAGAGCTGGCCGCGCTCCAGGGCGTCCAGCAGATCGGGCTGCACCAGGTGGCCGCCGCGTCCCGCGTTGACCAGCGAAGCGCCCGGCGGCAGGGCGCCGAAAATGCGCCGGCCGAGGATACCGCGCGTCTCCGGCGTCAGCGGCAGCAGGCACACCAGGATGTCGGTACGGGCCAGGAAGTCACCCAGCTCCGCCTCGCCCGCGTAGCAGCGAATGCCGGGATCGTTGCGACGCGAGCGGCTCCAGCCGGCGCAGTCGAAGCCGAGCTGGCGCAGCTGCGCAAGCGCCGCGCGCCCCAGCGTGCCCATTCCCATCACGCCCACGCGGCGAGAGGAGGCCGGCCGCACGGGATGTTCCTTCCACTCACCGCGTTGCTGCTGCCGCAGGTACTGCGGGATCCCGCGGTGCAGCGAAAGCACCGCCCAGCTCACGTACTCGCACATGCAGGCCGTCAGCCCGGGCTCCACCATGCGCACCACCTTCAGCCCGGGTGGCAGCGCGGAGAAATCGAACTGGTCCACGCCCGCGCCGACGGAGAACAGCACCTCCAGGTTGGGAAAGGCCTGATCGAGCCGCGGCGGCGGCTCCCAGGCGGCCAGGAAGCGCACCTGCGTCGCGTCGGCGACCTCGGGCCAGATGCAAAACGGCAACTCGGGCATCTTGCGCGCGAACTGTTCGGCCCACACCGCGCCCCGTCGCGTATCGCCTTTGTAAACGAAAGCCATGCTCAGCCCATCGCCTGGGCGACGAGCGCCCAGTAGCCGAGGGCCGGGCCGCGCTCCAGCGGGCCGTTGCGCACCATGGTCGTGACCGTGTCCACCCGGGGCAATCCCTGCGCTTCCAGCCATTCGGGCAAGCCGCTGGCGGCGTCCACGTCGATGCGCAGGAATTTTCCGGCGTAGCGGCTGCACCAGTGGCCGATGAGCGCCTGTGCGCTGGTGAGATCGGGCGCCACGACAGGACCGATGGCATGGCCGCGCCCGAAGCGCCGCACGATGGAAAAACCCACAGCCTCGCCGCCGCGTGCCAGCACCACCGTTTCGCCTTCGGCCAGCAACTGGTGCAACATGGCTTCGCGCGGCATGCCGGCGGAACGGGCATCCAGGGCGACGAGTGTCTTTGCGTCGTTGCGACCCAGCGGGCGCAGCCGCTCGCCCGGCGCCAACGCCACCAGTTGCGCCGGCGCAGCCAGGCCCTGGTGCTGCCGGACCTCGCCCACGATCTCGAAGCCCATCCGTTCATACAGGCCGCGTCCTTCGGCCGTGGCGTGCAGCAGCACGGTGCGGTCTTCAATCCCCGCCATCACCGCGTGCATGAGGTGCTGGCCGATGCGCTGCCCCTGCATTCGCGGCGAGACCATCACATGGCCGACCGTCGCGTGCTGCTTGCCCCAGGGCCAATGCAGCGCGGTGCCTACCAGTTGGCCGTCGCGCAGCGCCGCCACGCCCTGGCCATGCGCCAGGCTGAACTGCCAATCCTCCAGGCGGTGAGGCCACTGGAACTCGCGTGACAGCGCTTGCGCTGCCTCCAGGTCGTCCGCCTTCAGCCGGCGAAGCGTCACGCCGTCGGGCAGTGGGCGGCCCACCGCGGCAAGCGCCGCTTGAGGAATGAGCACGTGTTCGGACATGGAGTTATCCCTTCAATACTTCACCGGTGACAGATCAGTTGTGATGATGCGCGGTGCGGCGGGATGGCGGCTTGTACGAATTTGGCGTGGGCGAGGCGCGGGCGAAGAACGGCACAAAGCGCCTGCGCGCCCCCTCACATCCGGAAGATGCTGCGCGCGCGCGCTGCAGAACCGCAACATCTGCGGCGCCGCTTGCCTAGCATTGACTCTACTTGCCACCCCATCCACCAGCGAGACAACCATGATCTTCAAACCCAAGTACATCACCTTCGACTGCTACGGTACCCTCACCAACTTCCGCATCCACGATATGCCGAAACAGCTCTACGGCGACCAGTTGGCCGGTGAGCGGCTGCAGCAGTTCGTGAAGGACTTCACCGCCTATCGTCTGGACGAAGTCATGGGCGACTGGAAACCTTACGACCAGATCCTCAAGTCGGCCCTGCGGCGCACCTGCAAGCGCCATGGCATCGCCTACCGCGACGAGGATGGGCAGAAGTGCTACGACGCCGTCCCGACCTGGGGCCCGCACGCCGACGTGCCTGAGGCGCTCACGCGCGTGGGCAACAAGATCCCGCTGGTGATCCTGTCCAACGCCATGAACGAGCAGATCATGTTCAACGTGCGCAAGCTGGAGGCGCCGTTCCACAAGGTTTACACGGCGCAGGACGCCGGCGCCTACAAGCCGCGCCTGCAGGCGTTCGAGTACATGCTGGACCAGCTCGGCTGCGCGCCGGAGGACATCCTGCACGTGTCCTCCAGCCCGCGCTACGACCTGATGTCGGCGCACGACCTGGGCATCAAGAACAAGGTGTTCGTCAATCGCAACCACGAGCCGAAGCCCAACGAGGCGTACACGCACGTGGAGATCCGCGACATCAGTGGGCTGCCGGGGTTGGTGGGCCTATAAGGGCAGAGCAAAAAAAGCGGGCGCGAGGCGCCCGCTTTTTTGTACGCGCCGCGCTCAGGCGACCAGGCTGGCGACCGCCTTTCCCGTCTCGACGGTGGTCGCGCTGCCTCCCAGGTCGCGCGTGCGCGGCCCTTCGCGCAGGACCTGCTCGATCGCCCTGAGGATCGCGTCGTGCGCCTCGGGGTAGCCGAGAAACTGCAGCATCAACGCCCCCGACCAGATCATTGCGATCGGGTTGGCGATGCCCTGGCCGTAGATGTCCGGCGCGGAGCCATGGACTGGTTCGAACAGGGAAGGGAATTTCCGTTCCGGGTTCAGGTTGGCCGAAGGCGCGATGCCGATCGTGCCGGTGCAGGCCGGGCCGAGGTCGGACAGGATGTCGCCGAAGAGGTTCGATGCGACGACCACGTCAAAGCGCTGCGGCTGCAGCACGAAGCGTGCGCACAGGATGTCGATGTGCTGCTTGTCGTGCCGCACCTCCGGGAATTGCGCCGCCATCTGATCAGCGCGCTCGTCCCACCACGGCATGCTGATGGCGATGCCGTTGCTCTTTGTCGCTACCGTCACTTGCTTGCGCGTGCGCGACTGCGCCAGCTCGAAGGCATAGCGCAGCACACGGTCCGCGCCGTGGCGGGTGAACACCGACTCCTGGATCACCATCTCACGCTCGGTGCCCTCGAAGATGCGGCCGCCCAGATTGGTATATTCACCCTCGGTGTTCTCGCGGACGACGAAGAAGTCGATGTCGCCGGGCTTGCGTCCGGCGAGGGGGCAGGGCACGCCCTCGAAAAGGCGCACCGGCCGCAAGTTGACGTACTGGTCGAACTCGCGGCGGAACTTCAGCAAGGAGCCCCACAATGAAACGTGGTCGGGCACCGTGTCCGGCCAGCCCGCGGCGCCGAAGTAGATTGCGTCGCAGTCCGCCAGCTGGGACTTCCAGTCGGCGGGCATCATCGTGCCGTGCGACTGGTAGTAATCGCAGCTGGCCCATTCGATGTGCCGCCAGACGAGCTCGATGCCGAAGCGCCGCGCGGCTGCCTCCAGTACGCGGAGGCCCTCGGGCATGACCTCCTTGCCGATGCCGTCGCCGGGGATGACGGCGATGGTGTGCCTGCGCAACGGAGAGGGAGAGGGGGAGAGGAAGGCCGAGCCGCGTGTGTTGGAAATCATGGGACTAGCTTAGGCGCAGGCGGCCGAAGATGACGCCGTCGTGCCGGCCCGCATCCGCATTCCATGGTGTTCTTGCAGCAGACAAAAGCCTCTCGTGCTGCCTTACGCGAGATCCATTGCCAGGCACTCGGGAAAGAGCGGCAGGACGTGGCGTTGTTGCTGCTCCAGGACCTCGGCGTCGACCGCGTCAGCGAGCTCGCGCACGCAGGTGAAGTGCCAGTCGGGCTTGACTGGCTTGGCCGTAGGCCGGCCGGCGCCCGTGCCCTCCCGGCCCGCATGCCGATCGATCCAGCAGGTTCGCCAGCCCAGCGCCTGGGCAATGCGGATGTCGTGGAACTGGCTTTGGCCCACGTGTAGTGTCTCGGCTCGTTGGATGCCGTGGCGCGCCAGCATGTCCTTGAGCCAGACGAAGTACCGGGGATCCGGCTTCTCGCGCCGCGCGTCATCCCAGGTCACCGTCCAGTCGAACGGCATTTCCAGCGCGCGCTCGAAATGGGTCATGGCCCAGCGCTGGGCGTTGGTGGCCGCTACCAGCCGGAAGTGCTTCCTCAGGCGACCGAGCGCGACCACCGAATCGCCGAAGGCCGGCCACTGCAGGGCCGATGCGCGGAATGCGACGGCGGCTTGCTGGGGCAGGCCGAACTGGCGCGCCAGCTCGCTCCAGACGCGTTCGAGATCGTCGGGAAAGGGCCGTGCGAGCGGCGATGCGCGTGCTTCGCGGTAGGCGAGCAAGAACTCGCTGTCTCGAACGCGCGCCTGCGGATCGGTCTCATGCAGGAAGTCGAGCACGCCGCGCTCGAAATCGATCAGCGTGCCGACGACGTCGAACGTGATCGCTTTGAATTGCAGCAGGGACATGGCAGCACCTCATAGGGCGTGAACATGATTCAGATTAGGTCAGGGTGGCGGCCTTTGACGCCGTTGCGCGGCCCCGCCGCCGCATTCCATGGCGTTGTCGCGTGGCGTGCAGCATGTCGTGCGGGATGACAAATCCGTCCAATCGACCCAAACGCGACGCTGCTAACTTCGCGCTCAAATTCAATCGCGAAAGGACCCGCAGATGAGCAACCTCACCTTCTTCAAATTCGACGACCTCGGCCCCGGCCGCGAGAGCGGCCCCTTGCCCGAGAAGCTCATCGCCGGCGATCCGCGCTTCACGAACTGGGACGTGGAGCAGTCGCCGGACGGCAAGGTGCGCACCGGCGTGTGGGAGACCACGCCCGGCACGATCCGCTCGATCAAGGGCGGCGTCTGGGAGTTCTGCCACATCCTCTCCGGCGTGTCGGAGCTGATCGAAGACGGCAAGGAGCCCATCCGCGTGCAGGCCGGCGACACCTTTGTGATGAAGCCGGACTACGTCGGCAAGTGGCGCTGCATCGAGACCACGCGCAAGATCTGGATCATCTACGGCAGCGCGTGAGCCCCATGAAGCTCGAATCGTTCTGGACCGACACCACCCCCGCCTTCGAAGGCCGCACCGACGCGTTGCCCGCCAAGGCCGACGTGGTGGTGGTCGGCGGCGGCTTCACCGGCCTGTCGGCCGCCCGCACGCTGGCGCTGCGCGGCGCTAGCGTCGTGGTGTTGGAGGCGGGCGCGGTCGCCGCCGAGGCGTCCGGGCGCAACGGCGGCCACGTGAACAATGGCCTGGCGGTGGACTACGCCACCGTCGCGGCGCGCGTCGGTCCCGAGCGCGCGGCCGCCTGGTACCGTGCGTACGACGACGCGGTGGACACCGTGGAACGCATCGTGCGCGAGGAGGCGATCCAATGTGACTTCCATCGCCGCGGCAAGCTCAAGCTCGCATCGCGGCCCGCGCACTACGACGCGTTGGTCATGGGCTTCGAGCGGTTGCGCCGCGAAGCGGACCCGCAGGTCGAGCTGATCTCGCCGCAGCGCATTCGTGATGAGATTAGCTGCGACCGTTTCGCGGGCGGCCTGCTGTTCAAGAAGAGCGCCCAGATGCACATGGGGCAGTTCGGCCGTGGGCTGGCGGAAGCGGCAGCGCGGCGCGGCGCGCAGATTTACGACCATACGCAGGTGGAGCGGCTGGAGCGGCTGCACGGTCACGCGCACCGCGTGCACACCCGGCGCGGCGCCATCGATGCGGACCAGGTGCTGCTGGCCACCGGCGCGACGCGCCTGGGCGCTTACTCCAGCTTCTCCTTCTGGCGGCGCCGCATCGTGCCGATCGGCAGCTTCATCATCGTGACCGAGCCGCTCGATCCCAACGCCTTGCAGGCCCTGCTGCCGCAGCGCCGCACCTACACCACCACCGACACGCTGCACAACTACTTCCGCATCACGCCCGACCACCGGTTGGTGTTCGGTGGACGTGCGCGCTTCGCCCTGTCCAGCCCGCGCTCGGACGCCAAGAGCGGCGAGGTGCTGCGCGAGCAGTTGGTGGCGATGTTCCCGCAGTTGCGCGACGTGCGCATCGACTACTGCTGGGGCGGCATCGTGGACATGACGCAGGACCGCTTGCCGCATGCCGGCGAGAAGGATGGCCTGTTTTATTCCATGGGCTACAGCGGCCACGGCACGCAGATGTCGGTGCACATGGGCGAGTGCATGGCCCGCGTTCTCGCGGGCGATGTCGCGGCCAATCCCTGGCGCGACAACCCCTGGCCCGCGATTCCCGGCCACTTCGGCCCGCCGTGGTTCCTACCGGCCGTCGGCCTGTACTACCAGGTGAAGAACAAGTTCGCCTGAGCCCTCTTTCCAACCCAAAAGCAAAACGGACAACCATGAACCCCTACCTGGACCTCAACCCCAGCCGCCGTGACGTACTGGCCTTGCTGATGGCCGGCGGCGCCGCGTCGCTGGCCGTACCGTCGTTCGCGGCAACGCCGCGCCGCGGCGGCCGCATCAAGGTCGCCGGAGCGACCTCCGCGCTCAGCGACACGCTGGATCCGGCCAAGTGCTCCAACCACACCGACTACATCCGCAGCTGCATGTTGTACAACGGGCTGACCTCCCTCGACGGCAGCCTGACGCCGCAGCCCGCGCTGGCCGAGGAGTTCAGCACCAAGGATGCGAAGACCTGGGTGTTCAAGCTGCGCCAGGGCGTGACCTTCCACGACGGCAAGCCGTTCACACCCGCCGACGTGGTGTTCTCCCTCATGCGCCACAAGGATCCGTCGACCGGTTCTAAGGCCAAGGTGCTGGCCGAGCAGATCGAAGAGGTGAAGGCCACCGGCCCGCACGAAGTGACCATCCGCCTCGCGGCGCCCAACGCCGACCTGCCGGCTATCCTGGGCACCTGGCACTTCCATATCGTGCGCGACGGGATCACCGACGTGAATGCGCACATGGCGGGCATCGGTACCGGCCCCTACAAGCTAAAGGAATTCAAGCCCGGCGTGCGTTCGATCGCCGTGCGCAATGAGAACTATTGGAAGCCGAACCGCCCCTACCTGGATGAGATCGAGTACGTGGGCATTGGGGACGAGGCAGCGCGCGTGAACGCGCTGCTCACCGGAGAGATCGACCTGACCATGGCGATCAACCCGCGCTCGGTGGACCGCATCAAGGCGAGCGTCAAGCACGCGATCTTCGAGACCCGCGCCGGCCTCTACACCGACCTGATCATGCGCCGCGACAACGGCCCCGGCAGCAACCCGGACTTCGTGCTGGCCATGAAGCACCTGTTCAACCGCGAGCAGATGGTCAAGTCCATCCTGCTGGGCTATGGCGAAGTGGCCAACGACCATCCCATCCACTCCAGCAACCGCTTTTTCTTCAAGGGCCTGAAGCAGCGGCCCTACGATCCCGAGAAGGCCAAGTGGCACGTGCAGAAGTCCAACCTCGGCAGCGCCGCCATCCCGGTGGTGGTCTCGCCCGCGGCGACCAACTCGATAGAGATGGCCCTGGTCATGCAGCACGCCGCGCGGCAGATCGGCCTGAACCTCGACGTGCGGCGCATGCCGGCGGACGGCTACTGGTCGCAGCACTGGATGAAGCACCCCGTGGGCTTCGGCAACATCAATCCGCGCCCTTCGGCCGACGTGCTGCTCACGCAGTTCTTCAAGTCCGACGCGCCGTGGAACGAGGCCGGGTGGAAGAACCCCAAGTTCGACCAGCTGCTGGTGGCCGCGCGGGCGCAGCCCGACACGGCCAAGCGCGCCAAGATGTACGCCGACATGCAGGTGATGATCCACGAAGAGGGCGGCATCGGCATCCCGTTCTTCATGTCCAGCATCGACGGGCATACCAGGAAGCTCAAGGGGCTGTCGCCGATTCCGCTAGGCGGGTTGATGGGGTACAACTTTGCGGAGAATGTTTGGCTGGAGGCTTGAACACCATGCCCAACAACCTCCTCGTCACCTTCAACCTCGACCAACTCGGCGAGCCGCGTGAATACCGGCCACCGGCCGATCGCGTCGTCGAAGGCGACATCGTGTGCCGCAGCTGGGACGTCGACAGCGCCAAGGACGGCAAGGTGCGCGCCGGCGTGTTCGAGTCGACCCCGGGGGTCAACCGCTCGATCAAGGGCGACACGTGGGAGTTCTGCCTGATCCTGTCCGGGGTGGCCGAGATCACCGAGGACGGGCAGCCCCCCGTGACCTACCGGGCCGGCGACTGTTTCATCATGAAGCCCGGCTACACCGGCACCTGGCGCACGCTCGAAACCGTGCGCAAGGTCTGGGTCACGGCCTGACCGTCTTTCGCCGCCAGGGCGGCGGCGAGAGGGATTGGCGCAGCATGGCCAGGAAGGCGGTCGTGCGCGCACTTCGGCCGGACCGCGTGCCCAGCATGGCGACAACATCCGCCGCAGGAACTTCCCAGGCCGGCAGCACCCGCTTGAGGCGGCGGGCCGCGAGGTCGCCGGCAATGTTCCACTCCGAGCGGATCGCCACGCCTTGTCCGGCGATCGCCCACTCGCGCACCACCGCGCCGTCGTTGCTGCTCATGGTGGGATGAATCCGGACGGTCTCCGGCTCCCTTGAAGGGTGGGTAAAGCGCCACATCGTGACGTCCTCGTCGTTCTCCCTGACTACCAGGCACCGATGGCGCACCAGGTCCGACGGCCTTTGAATGGGTGGGGCGCCGGCGAGGTAGTCCGGGCTGGCGCAGAGGATGCGTCGGTTCGGGGCCAACGTGGTCACGATCTCGTTCAGGTGCGGCGATGGGCCGATGCGGATGATGACATCGCAAGTATCGATCAGGCGTGCGCCGGGAAAATCGGATAGCTCGAGCGTCACCGTCACGCCGGGATGCGCTCTTGCGAACGCGTCCAGTACTGGCGCCACATGGATGCGGCCGAAGCCGTGGGGGGCGGCAACCCGCAGGTGCCCGCTCACGGCGTTCTTCCGGTCCGACAAGGCTTCCGAAAGTGCCTCCATTGCACCGGCCACGATCGTGCCGTGCGAGGCGACGAGTGCGCCCTCGTCGGTCAAGGTGATCTTGCGGCCGGAACGGTCGATCAGCCGGATGCCGATGCGTGCCTCCAGCGCACGCAGTCGCTGCGTGACGGCTGGAGGGGTGACATCCAGCTTCCGGGCGCACTCGGCGAGCGTCGCGGACTTGGCCAGCACGTTGAAGAAGCGAAGATCGTCGGAGCTGATCATTAACAAGATCTTAATCCCACTGCAGATTGGGTTAATCGAAATCTGCACCCATTCCGCGCAGAACTTCGTGCCGATCCGCGCCATCGCAACGCAATGCCGTGCGCATGCAGGCAGGGCATTTCGCTAGAAGCTGCTGTAGTCAATTCCTACCATTCGCTGTCAGGGAGCTGCAAGCAACACCACCACTGAAGGAACCGAAAGTGACCATGCATCCATGCATCGCCTGGGCCATCACGTACATCGACGAACATCTTGACGAACGACTGTCGCTCAATGAGCTGGCCGCCAAGGCCGGACTCAGCGTCTGGCGCTTTTGCGTGGTGTTCCGGCAACATGCGGGCGTGTCGCCGCGCCGCTACATCTGGGGGCAGCGCATGCGGAAGGTGCAGTCGCTGCTCGCCGATGGCGAGTCGCCGGCATCTGCGGCGCTGATGACCGGCTTCTACGACCAGAGCCATCTCTGCCGCTATTTCAAGAACACCTGCGGCATGACGCCGGGCCAGTACATCGCCCGCCAGCGCAGTGCCCAGGCCGCCGCGAACTGCAACCGTGAACGGGAGGCCGCATGAAGCTCGCCTACCAATGGCACGGCCGCTTCGGCTGGGTGCTCGCGCCGCTGCTCGCAATTCAGGCATTGGGCGGCGCCGTCCTGTTGTGGCTGCAACCGCTGCCGGCGCCGCAGGAGAGCCCGCCGGCGGTGCAGGCCTGGGCCCAGGCGGTGGACCAGGGCGTGGCCGAACTGGCGCGCCGGTATCCGACGGCCAAGATCGAGTACGTGAACCTGCCGCACAAAGCGGACGCGCCCGTGAGCGTCCGCCTGCTCGCCTCGGGATCCAACGAAAGCGGCTGGGCCGACATCGACGCCGTGCGTGGCACGGCCGGCGCACTGCAGCCGGACAGCAGCCAGGTGAGGACGTTCCTGTACGGCCTGCACGAACGATTGCTGCTCGCTGACGCCGGGCCGTGGGTGCTGCGCGCGATGGCGCTGGCCGCATTGGTGCTGGTTGCGATGGGGCTGCTTGCCTGGTGGCGCGTGCGCCACCTGCCGCCGCGCACGCCGTGGCGGCGCGTGCATCGCCTGGTCGGACCGGTGGTCGTCTTGCCGGTGGCGATGATGCTGGTCACCGGCTTCGTGCTGCGCTCACCGGACTGGGCGCGCGCGGTGTTGTCGGCTGGGCCGGGTCAGGCGGCCGCGGCACCCGGCGCCGCTGCGCCCGCTGCCAGCGGGCCGCAGACGGCGACGCTGGGCCAGGCCCTCGCCGCCGCTGCGACGGCGTTGCCGGAGGCGCGTCCGATTCGCATCTACCCGCCCCGCAACGGTGAGGTGCGCGTTCGGATGCGCGGCGACGAGTGGCATCCCATCGGCCTGAGCAACGTGTTCGTGAGCGCCACTGACGCCTCGGTGCGGCGCATCGTGCGCGCCACCGAGCAGCCGCTGAGCGTGCGCTATCTCAACGTGGTCTACCCGCTGCACCTCGGCTGGCTGCCCGGCAGCCCGGGCGTGGCGGCCGCGCTCCTGGTCCGCGGCCTGTGGACCCTTATTGCGCTAGCACTCGCCGGGCTGGCCTTGACAGGCGCGGTGCAGCGCTTCCGGACGAAATGAAAACCCCCAACAACCTTTTGGAGACAAATCGAATGCAACCCAAATCGACCGCATTGAAAGCGATAGTGCCTGCCGTCCTCGCGACTTCGCTCGCCGGAACCGCTTTCGCTCAATCCAATGTGTCCCTGTTCGGTGTCGTGGACCTGGCCGTGGCGCATGGTTCCGGCAGCGTCTCGAACGCGAACCAACTGGCCAATGGCTACCTTGCCGCCTCCAGGCTCGCCTTGAAGGGCTTCGAGGACCTGGGTGACGGCCTCAAGGCCGGATTCTGGCTGGAAAGTGGCTTCAACGCCGACACCGGCACGGGCCAAACCACCAACACCAACAACCAGTCCACTGGTGCTGCGGGCAGTGGTGGCCTGACGTTCAACCGTCGTTCGCATGTCAGCCTGGGAGGTAACTGGGGTGAGATTCGCCTCGGCCGCGACTTCCTGCCGCAATACCTGAACATCGCCGACTTCGATCCATTCGACCTCAGCGGCAGCGGAGCCAGCCAGGTGCTCAATTCCGCGATCACCGGCCCGACCCTGGTCCGCGCCTCCAACAGCGTGTCGTACCTCTACGGTCATGGCTTCAACGCCGCCAACATCGGATACGGGCCCGGGGGCTTCGCCGGGTCCGGTTTCCAGATGCACGCAACCTACTATGTGGGTGAAAATCCCAGCGGGTCCAGCACCTCCAAAGATGGCAGTGGCTATGGCCTTCGCGCCGTCTACTCGACCGGCAAGCTCACAGTCTCCGCCGCCACCGGCGGCACGCGCTACGCAGCGGGGAACGTGCGGCAGAGCAACGCAGGTGCGAGCTACGACTTCGGTGTGGTCAATGTCATGGGCATGTACGAGCGGGACCGGAACGGCGCGATCAGCGGCAAGGGCTGGGTGGCGGGTGCGCGGGTCCCTGTCGGCGTCGGCACCATCCGGGCTTCGTACTCGCGTTACAGCACTGATGCGGCAGGCAGCCCGACGGCCGGGAAGTGGGCTCTGGGCTATATCCATCGGTTGTCGAAGCGTACCGAGCTCTATACGGCCGTCGCTCATGTGAGCAACAAGGGCCCGTCTGCCCAAGCCCTGAACGGCGCCGTGACGGGCCCCGGCAAGTCGTCCAACGGGTTCGACATTGGCATCAAGCACAGCTTCTAGCGTGGTCGCCGATGTAAACGCACGGTTGCGTGCCCGTTGTTGTTTTCTCCTGACCGCTCTGGCCGCGCCGCCGCTGGCGCAGGCCGCGGGCGGCCACCATTCGGTCGACGACGCCGACATCCTGCCGGCGGGAGCCTGCGAACAGGAGAACTGGGCGAGCCGCGCGCAGGGTGGCGCCCGCATGATGCACGTCGGCGCCGCGTGCCGGCTGGGTCCCGTGCAGCTCGGCGCCGCGGCGGAATACGCGCGCGACCAGGGCGCTTCGGCCACGGCGTGGGGCCTGGAGCTGAAGTGGGCCCACGCGGTGACGGACAGCTTGAGCCTCGGCGTGGTGGCGCAACCGGTCTGGCAGGCGCACCTGCGGCCGCGGTACCAGGGCGTGAGCGCGCTGGCGCTCGCCTCCTGGAGGCCCCGCGACGACCTTGCCTTCCATGCCAATGCGGGGCGCGACTTCGTGAAGGGTGGCGACGACGAGAAGCGCGGCGGCGTTGCCGCCGAATGGATGGCGGCGCAGGACTGGTGGCTGACCGTGGAACGCTACCGCGAGCAGGCCACGCACTTCACGCGCGCCGGTGTACGCTGGCTGGCGGCGAAAAACTGGAGCGTAGACGTCAGCCGCGCCCACCGCCTCGCGGGGCCGGCGCCCTCGAACTGGACGATCGGCTTGAGCTTCACTTTCGGCGGGGACTGAGCGCCGCCGGCATCGAGTGCCCTCGCGATCAGAGGTCCAGCACCAGCTGCCCGGACTTCGCGCGCGAGACGCAGATCATCATCTTGTCGCCGGCCTTGCGCTCCTTGTGGCTGAGGAACGCGTCGCGATGGTCTGGCGTGCCGGCGATGACGCCGGTCAAGCAGGTGCCGCAGACGCCCTCGCGGCACGAGGTGTCGACGTCTATGCCGTGCGCGCAAAGCGCGTCGGCGATGCTGCAGTCGGCGGCGACCGGAACCGTGCGCTTCGAGCGCTGCAGCTTGACCTCGAACGCGCCTCCCGGTGCCGCCGTGGCGGCAGGGTCGCCGCCGAAGTATTCGGTGTGGATCGCCCCGGGTGGCCAGATGCCGGCCGTGACCTCGCCGATGACATCCGTGAAGCGGCGCGGGCCGCACATGTAGAGGTGGTGGCCTTGCGGACATTGCCGCAGCAGCTGCCGCAGCAGTTCGCGCAACCGGTCGGCGACGGAGTAGTGGAAGTGCACGTTGCCGGCGTACGGCACGGACGAGAGCTCCTCATGGAACGCGGTCTCCGCGATCGAGCGCGTGAAGTAGTGCAGCTCGTACGACGCGCCGCGCGCCTGCAGCTCCTGCGCCATCGCGTGCAGCGGCGTGATCCCGATGCCGGCGGCGATCAGCACGTGGTGGCGCGCGCCGCCCTCGAGCGCGAAGTGGTTGCGCGGGCCGCCGATGACGAGCGTGTCGCCGACGCTTACGCGCTGATGCATCGCGCGCGAGCCGCCGCGCGAGTCGGGCGCGTTCTTCACCGCGATGCGGTACGCATCGCGCGCGCCTGGCGCACCGCAGAGCGAGTATTGGCGCACGGACGCGTCGTCCAGCCGCACGTCGATGTGCGCGCCGGCGCTCCAGGCGGGCAGCGCGGAGCCGTCGGCGCTCACGAGCTCGAACGACTTGATGTCGGCGGTCTCGTTGACGATGCGCCGCACGCGCACCTTCAGCGACGCGGCGGGAGTCCGCGCCGGGCGGCGGCCGCGCAGCCAGCTGCGGATCCCGGTCCAGCTGAGCACGGGGTCACTCGGGCAAGTTCGGCAGCACGAACGACAGCGTCGCCAGGTGTTCGTCGCTGTTCGTCTTCGCAGGGTTCGCAGGCGGCGTGGCGAGCGTTGCAGCGACGACGTTGAGGCCCTGGTTGCGCACCCTGATCGTGGCGGTGCCGTCGGCGCCGGTCTTCAGCGGTTCGGAGTCGGGGTCGGTGACGTAGTCGGCCTGCACGCTGGCGCCCTGCACGGGTTTTCCTTCATACAGCACCCGGACCGTGAGCGCCTGGCCCATCTTGTCCGGCAGTTGCATCACGAGCGGCACGATCTGCAGCTTGTGCGCGGGCAGCACGGGCGGTGCCACGTTCAGCCGGCGCAGGTGCACCGTGTACTTGATGGTGTGCTCGCTCTTCGTCGCATCCGGCACCTCGTCCTTGCCCTTGTTGTGCCACTTGCCGTCGGGCGTCTTGCTCCACAGGCCGTTGTCGAGGATTGCGGCAACGATTGCAGGCTTGTTGTCGGTGTTCACCAAGAGCAGCGGCCCGTTGGGGGCGATCTGAGTCGGCACCTCCTTGCCGTTCTCGTCGTAAGCCGCGACGGTCTTCACCTTGGGCAGTCGCTTCACCATGTCCAGGTCCTCGGCGCCGACCCCGTAGATCAGCGCGAGCTGGTTCGAGCGCTGCGCGAACCAGATGCCATGGGCCTGCGCCACGGTCGCGGCGCCCAGGCCTGCGATCACGCTCGCCGCGAGGGTAAGCTTGCCGAAAATCTTCATTGCGTCTCCTAATGTCTGGTGGTTGGAACAAGAACGATCACGAAGGATCTTGTGTTGCATGGCGAGGCGACTATAGGCGCCGCTTCGCGGTCCTTCTTGGATGGAATTGCTGCAATTGGCACGCAGCTGTTGGAAGCTCGTCGGAGCTGAGCCTTAAGACGGGCTTAACCCCCAATGCAGGTTTGATTAATTGCAATCTGTATCCAACCGGCGCAACATCGCATCCACCTCAAGCAACCAGCGGAGAAAAGACATTGGACTTGGCACTATCCACGGAACAGGCGCAAGCCGAAACGATCGCTACCACGTTGGGGGATCTGGCGACGCCTTGCCTCATCCTCGACGCTGACCGGATGGAGCGGAACATCGCGCGCCTCCGTACCCGGCTGGATGGCCTGGGCGTGGCGCTGCGTCCCCACCTCAAGACGGCCAAATCGGTGGACGTCGCGCGGCGCGTGATGACTTCGCCGGCGGGGCCCGCCACCGTTTCGACACTCAGGGAAGCCGAACAATTCGTCACGGCCGGCGTGCGGGACATCATCTACGCCGTCGGCATCGTGCCTGCCAAGCTGCCGCAGGTGCTCGCGTTGCGCGCCAAGGGCGCCGACGTTGCCGTGGTGCTGGACACGGTGGAACAGGCGCAAGCCGTGGCGCTTGCCTCACGCACGGCGGGAACGCGCATTCCCTCCCTCATCGAAATTGACTGCGACGGCCACCGCTCGGGCGTGCTGCCCAGCGACAAGCAGCGTCTTGTCGAGATCGGCCGCGCCCTGGCAGCCGGTGCGGAACTGCGCGGCGTGCTGACCCATGCCGGCGGGAGTTACACCGCGCGCGGAGCCGAGGCCTTGCGGCAATGCGCGGAGGCCGAGCGTCGCAGCGTTGTTGACGCCGCAGCTATCCTGCGCGAGGCCGGGTTGGCCTGCCCCGTGCTCAGCGTCGGCTCGACGCCCACCGCGCACAGCGCAACAGACCTCACCGGCGTGACCGAAGTCCGGGCGGGCGTGTTCATGTTCTTCGATCTCGTGATGGCAGGCGTGGGCGTCTGCCAGGTCGACGACATCGCCGTTTCGGTACTCGCGACGGTCATCGGGCACCAGCGCGAGAAGGGATGGATCCTCATCGACGCGGGTTGGATGGCCATGTCGCAGGACCGCGGCACGCGCAAGCAGGAAGTCGACCAGGGCTATGGGCTGGTATGCGACATCACCGGCAAGCCCCATGCCGACCTGATCGTTGCCGATGCGAACCAGGAGCACGGGATCATCACGGTGCGGCCAGGCTCGGGCGGCGTGCTGCCAGACCTCGCTATCGGGGACCGCGTGCGGATTCTGCCGAACCACGCTTGCGCCACGGGTGCGCAGCACGGGCGCTATCACGTCGTGCGCGGCAGCTCCGACAAGGTCGAAGCCGAATGGCCGCGGTTCGGGGGATGGCAATGACCCAGGCCCCCGCTGAGGCGACGCTGCTGCTGCTGGACAAGGACGCGGTGGAGCAGCTGCTCACACCCGCCGAAGTCACCGAGGCGGTGCGCGAGGCTTTCCTGCTGCACGGCCGGCGCGAAGGGCGTGTCTTCCCGGTGGTTCGCGAGAAGCTTTCCACCGGCGGCGTCTTCGGCATCAAGTCCGGCGATGTGCCGTCCCAGGGCCTGCTGGGCTTCAAGGCTGCGGGCTTTTGGCCGAGCAACCGCGAGCTGGGCGGTGAACCGCACCAGGCGACGATCCTGCTGTTCGATCCGGCCACCGGGCGACCCCTGTGTGTGATCGACGGCAATGCCATCACCACCGTGCGCACGGGCGCAGCGGGCGACCTGGGGCTGGCGCTGCTCGCCCGGCCGGACAGCGCCCGTCTCACCGTCTTCGGCACCGGCGTGCAGGCGCGCTCGCAGCTGCGCTTCGCCCTGCGCACGCTGCCGAAACTTTCCTCCGTGAACTATGTGTCCGCGGACCGCCGCGCCGACCCGGCCTTCGAGGCGGCGTTTGCGGATCAATGCACCATTCGCTGTGCGCCCGACGCCAACCAGGCCGTGGCCGAGAGCGATGTCGTCATCACCGCGACGCCCGGGGCAGGACCGTTGTTCGACGCCGGCGCTGTGCGCGCCGGCACGCACCTGAACTGCGTGGGTGCCGACACCGCCGGCAAGCGTGAACTGCCCCCGGGGGTGCTGGAGCGGGCACGGCTGGTGGTGGACGATCGCGAGCAGGCGCTGCAGCTGGGAGAGCTGCAATGGGCCCGAGAGACGCCGTGCGTCGAGCTGGGCACCCTGCTGCTGGGCGAGGCCCCGTTTTTTCGCGCCGCCGGTGACGTCACCGTCTTCGACATGACGGGCCTGGCCTTGCAGGACCTGACCGTGGCACGGCTCATCTACGAGCGCGCCTGCGCCCAGTCACTCGGCCGCCGGATCGGCTGGCCCTGGTAATCACTATGAAGCTCACTTCCTACTGGCTCGACACATCGAAACCCTTCGGGAGCGCCGCGGCGGGCCCGGTGCAGGGCCGCTGCGACGTTGCCGTCATCGGCGGGGGCCTGACGGGTTGTTCGGCTGCCCTCGCTCTGGGTGGGGCGGCATGGTCGACATGACGCGCGACCGGCTGCCACGCGCCGGCGAACGCAACGGCATTTACTACTCCATGGGCTACAGCGGTCACGGCACGCAGATGTCGACCCTGATGGGGACGATCATGGCGGAGGTCATGGACGGGCGCACCGACCTGAATCCCTGGAAAGACTTCACCTGGCCGGCCATTCCGGGCCACTTCGGACCGCCCTGGTTCCTGCCCCTGGTCGGTGCCTATTACCGGCTGAAGGACAAGCTCGCCTGAAGACCCCGAAGCCAATCCTCATTCACTCTTATCTCGAAGCAGACCATCAACGCGTGGAAGAACTGTTCCGCGACTTCAAGTCGGCGGGGGATCCGACGGCCAAGCTCCACTTGGCCCAGGTGATCTGCATGGAACTCACCTTGCATGCGATGGTGGAGGAAGAAATCTTCTATCCTGCATTCGCCCGCGCCACCGGCGATGAGCAGATGCTCCAACACTCGCTCAAGGAACACCAGGAACTGAAGGAGCTGATCGGGCGCGTACCCGCCGCCGAGAATCTGGAGGGTGCGATCGAGGCGATCAAGCAGCACACATTGCATCACGTCGAAGAAGAGCGCCGCGGCATGTTCGCGAAGGCGAAATCCTCCGGCATGGAGCTCGCCACATTGGGCGGCAGGATCATGACGCGGCGTTCCGAAGTGGCCGAGGCGATCCAGCAAGCCTGAGCAGGCGAACGCCTCATTTGCCGCTCGGCCGCTTTCTTGGCAACAGGCCAGCATGAGCTTGCGCGCTCGTCCAGTGCCCAGCAAACGCGCGTATCGCGCGCCAATCCTTTGCCGCCATCCGGCGAGCGTTCAAAAGCGGTAATGATGATGGTCATCGCGGGGCTCCTGGTGAGTAATAAGGCCGCGGCACACCATGCCGCCGCCCCTTCCCAAAAACGCAGTACTTGCCAACCGCCCCGGCCGGATCGAGACAACCGCCTCTCCGACCGGTGCTCCAATGCCACTATGCCCAACATGAAACTGGCCTCCTATTGGCTGGACACCTCGGAACCCTTCAGGAGCGCTGCCCCGGCGCCGGTGCAGGGCACCTGCGACGTTGCAGTGATAGGCGGCGGCCTCACGGGCTGTTCGGCCGCCCTGGCGCTCGCCAAGAAGGGCGCGCGCGTCGTGCTGCTGGAAGCCGACACCGTCGGCAATGCGGCGTCGGGCCGCAATGGCGGGATGTGCAACAACGGCTTCGCGCAGGACTACGGCATGTTGTCCGCCAAACTCGGCAAGGACGTTGCCAACCGGCTCTACCGCGCCTTCGACGCCGGGGTGGACACGGTCGAACGCCTGGTGGCCGAAGAGAACATAGACTGTAGCTTCGCGCGCGTCGGCAAGCTCAAGCTCGCGGCCAAGCCCGAGCACTACGACAAGCTCGCGCGCAGCCAGGAACTGCTCGCCGCCAACGTCGATCCCGACACCGAGATGGTCAGCCGCGCGCACTTGAGGGAAGAGGTAGGCACGGACCGGTACTACGGCGGGCTCGTGTACCGCAAGAGCGCCGGCATGCATGTCGGGCGCTTCGTGCGCGGTCTGGCGGAAGCGGCGGCGCGGCGCGGTGCCCTGATCCACGAGCACACGCCCATGACGGGCCTGCGGCCCGCAGCGGGCGGAGGCCATCAGATCGACACGCCGACGGGCCGGCTTCATGCCAAGCAGGTGTTTCTGGCAAGTGGAGCCTCGCAGACCGGCCCGCTGGGTTGGATCCGCCGCAGGATCGTGCCGGTCGGCGCATTCCTGATCGTCACCGAGCCCCTGCCGACCGCGACGCTGGATCGCCTGATGCCGCGGCGCAGGATGGCGACGGACACCAAGAACCTGGTCAACTACTTCCGCACTACGCCCGACAACCGGCTGCTGTTCGGCGGACGCGCCCGCTTCGCCGTGTCCAACCCAACCTCGGACGAGAAGAGCGGCGCGATCCTGCAAGCTGCACTGCACGACGTCTTTCCGGAGCTTCGCGCCGCGCGCATCGACTATTGCTGGGGCGGCATGGTCGACATGACGCGCGACCGGCTGCCACGCGCCGGCGAGCGCAACGGCATTTACTACTCCATGGGCTACAGCGGTCACGGCACGCAGATGTCCACCCTCATGGGCACGATCATGGCCGAGGTCATGGACGGGCGCACCGACCTGAATCCCTGGAAAGACTTCAGCTGGCCGGCCATTCCGGGCCACTTTGGCACCCCCTGGTTCCTGCCCCTGGTCGGCGCCTATTACCGGCTCAAGGACAAGTTGTCTTGAAGCCAATCCCGCAAGATGCCTGAATCACGCCTGTCTCGGCTCCAAGGCCCGGGCCGCGAGCTGGCCCGGCTGATGCTGGTCCAGCTGTTCCTCAACGCCTGCGTGACCGGCACGCGGATGGCCGCGCCGCTGCAGGCGCTGCGCCTGGGCCATGGGGAAGCCTTGGTCGGGTGCCTGATCGCGCTGTTCGCCCTATCGCAGGTTTTCCTCGCGCTGCCCGCGGGCCGGTACTGCGAGCGCCACGGGCTGAAGAGGCCGGTCGTGGCGGCGGTTGCGGTGGCCATGGCCGGTTGCGCCATCGCGGCTGCGTGGCCGGTGTTCCCTGTGCTGTGCGCGAGCGCCGTGCTCACCGGCGGTGCGGGCGGCGTCGCGAGCATCGCGGTGCAGCGCCACACCGCGCGCATCGTGAGCGAACCGGCCGCGCTGCGGAAGGCATACTCGTGGCAGGCCATCGGTCTGGCCTTGTCCAATGTCCTGGGCCCGGTCGCAGCCGGTGTCATGATCGACAGCGCCGGCTTTCGCGCGGCGTTCCTGGCGATTGCCACGCTGCCGCTGCTTGCCTGGCTGTCGGTGCGAGGAGCGACGACAAGCGTGTCCAAGCCGCCCGAGGTGGCCAACGGCCGGGGCGGTGCCTGGGAGCTGTGGCGCGACCCGGGCCTGCGGCGGCTGCTCGTCATCACCTGCCTCCTGTCCTCGTGCTGGGACGTGCACGCCTTCCTGGTGCCGGTGCTCGGGCACGAGCGCGGCTTGCCCGCCTCGGTGATTGGCAGCATCCTGGGCGCCTTCGGCATCGCCGCCGCGGCAGTGCGGCTGCTGACGCCGCTGGTGGCGGCACAGCTGCGTGAATGGGCGATCCTGTTTGGCGCGATGGCGGTCACCGCCATCCTGTTCGGCCTGTATCCGCTCATGCATGCTGCGCTGGCCATGGGCTTGTGCTCCGCGCTTCTGGGCTTCACCCTGGGCAGCACGCAGCCCATGGTCATGAGCTTGCTGCACCAACTGGCACCCGAGCACCGCTATGGCGAAGCCGTGGCGATGCGGGTGATCGTGAACAACATGTCCAGCGTCAGCATCCCCATGGTGTCCGGCCTCGCCGGCTCGCTGATTGGAGCGGCGGGCGTGTTCTGGGCCGCCGGGCTGATGGCGGGTGCCGGCGCCAGGCTGGCGCTCGGTTTCAAAAGAACTTAACAGACAGAGGTCGTGCAATGAAAACACTTTTTCTCAAGAAGGAACAAGTCCGGAAACTGATTTCCATGAAGGAAGTCATCGGCACCGTGGAAGAGGCCTACAAAGCCTTCAACAGCAACCAGGTCATTCAGCCCCCCTACATCGGGATCGAGCTTCCTTCGCACCGCGGGGAGATCGACTTCAAGCTTGGTTATTACCAAGGCAACGAGATGATCTCCATGAAGGCGTCGTCTGGCGGGTTCAAGAACAACCCGGAGGAGTACGGCGTGCCTAACGGCATGGGGACCATTCTGCTGTTCGATGGCCGAAACGGCGGGCTGGTCTGCGTGATGGATGGAAGCCTGATCACCGGCCTCAGAACCGGCGCCTGCGGCGCTGTGTCGGTGAAAGCGCTCGCAAGAAAGAACGCGAAGAAGATCACCTCGATCGGCACCGGCAATCAGGCAAGAATGCAGATCCGGGCCATCACAGAGGTGATGAAGATCGAAGAGATCCATGCATGGGACAACCACCCGGAGACGCTGGCCAACTACAAGGCGGACATCGAAAGGGAGTTCGGCATTCCTGTCGTCATTGCGAACTCCAAGAAAGAAGCCGTAGCACAGGCTGACATCCTGATTACCACCACCCGCGGAAAAGGCTCTTTGGTGGAAGCCGAGTGGATCAAGCCCGGCACACACATCGTCGCGATCGGTACGGATGCGCCAGGCAAGCAGGAACTGGATCCGGAGATCTTCAGGGGTGCGAAAGTCGTCGTCGACTCCATCGCGCAGTGCATCGAGAAAGGCGAAACACAACACCCTTTGAATCAGAAGATCATGGCCAAGGGCGACATCCATGCAGAGATCGGCGAGATCCTGCTGGGTAAGAAGCCGGGACGAGAAAATGATGAAGAAGTCACCATCTTCGACTCCACCGGCATGGCCATCCAGGACAACACGACGGCGGCCAAGATCTACCGGAACGCCCTCGAGAACAAGGTCGGCGCGTTCTTCGAGTTCTTCTGATTCGCCGCACCCTTTGAGCAAGAGGCCGCTGCGCGGCCTTTTGTTTAGTCGTTGCCCTTGTAGACCTCGGCAAGGTCGCACAAGTCCCAGTTCCCGCCGCTCAATACCGCGCAGACCTTCTCATCCGGTCTGACCTTGACAGCGCCGGCCAGCAAGGCTCCGATTCCGATGGAAGCAGCGGGCTCGGCGATCAGCTTGGCATCCCTGGCCAGCACACGCATGCCCGCGACGATGTGCTCGTCTTCGACGAGAACGATCTCGTCCACGTACTTCTCGATGATGGGGAAGGGGTTCTGGCCCGGAACGCTGATTCGCACCCCATCCGCGATGGTATTTTTCAGAGGAAGCGACGTGCGTTCCTTGTTGATCCGGCTTTGGAAGTACTTGGGCGTCAAGGCAGGTTCCGCACCTATGACCCGCACCGACGGCTTCGTTTCCTTGATGGCGGTGGCTATTCCCGAAAGCAGGCCGCCGCCGCCGAGTGGAACGATGACGGTGTCCACATCCTCCAGATCCTCCAGGATCTCGCACCCGATGGTTCCTTGGCCGGCCATGACCAGCGGGTCCTCGAAGCCGTGAACCGCCGCGTACTTGTTCTCTTCGGCGATCTCGCACACCCTTTTCCATCGGGCGGCCGTGTCGCCGTCGAAAAGAACGACTTCCGCTCCCATGGCTTTGGTGTTCTCGATCTTGATCTTGGGTGTAGTCACCGGAACGACCAGGATCGCCTTGACGCCCAGCATCCTGGCGGCATAGGCGATCCCCTGGGCATGATTGCCCGAAGAAGTCGCAATGAGGCCGTTGGCGATCTCTTCTCTCGGGAGCGACAGAGCCTTGTTCAGAGCGCCTCGAATCTTGAAGGCGCCCGTGATTTGCAGGGTTTCAGGCTTGAGGTAGAGCTGGCAACCAACGGCCTTCTCGATTTTCTCTGCTCGCAGCAACGGCGTATGCCGGATGTGCGGTTTCAGCCGTTCCTGGGCTTCTCGGATGTCCTGAATGGTGGGGTAGTTGCGCATGGTGCTGATCAGCTTTCAAGCCGGTTGGTGCAGCCAATCGTAGGCGCGGGTGGGCAGCCGGAGCTGCCGGATCACGGGCGGCGCGCAAACGACGATGCTGTTCTTGGCGCATGGAACGGACAATCTGCTTTCATGGCGCGTAGCCTGCCAGCTTCGCAAGCTGCAGCGCGGGGTACATCCGGTCGATGGCCATCACGTCGAACTTCATCTCCTCCACGATCCATTCGCTAAGTTCCAGGACCGCGGAACGCGGCGGCCGATTGGCGGGATGCAACAAGCGGCATGCGCGCTCCGTGACGATCGCCTCCTGCTCGCCGGGCACGAGCGCTCCGGTCGTCAACCAGTAAGCAGTGGAGTTGAGCCAGCCGAGCGCCATGCCCTGGCCGACCAGTGCTGCCTGGAGGACGATCGCATAGTCGGAGAAGTCGACCACCCGCGCCACGCGGCGGCCGCTCTTCTGGAAGCTGGCGAAGCGGCGGTGCCAGTCGCGATGGTCTTCGCTGAGGTTCATCAGCGTGTCGCCCTCTTCCACTTGCGAGCGTGCGTGCTCGGCGTAGCCCGGACTGCAGACCGGCAGCACGATCTCCGGCATCAGCAGGACACCCTGTTCGTGCGCTTCGTCGCGATGCGGAAAGCGCAGCCCGAGGTCCACATCCTGCACCGGACCCCGCATGGGCCCGGGAGTGAGCTGGAAGCGCAGATCGACAGATGGGAAAGCCTTGTGCAACTTGTGCATGCGCGGCATCAGCCAATGCGTCGTGAAGGCGGTGGAGAGGGACAGCGTGATCGTCTCCGTGCCGGTCCTGCGTGCCTCGATCTCGTCGAGTGCGGCCTCGATTCCGCGGAAACCCTCCGCAATGCGCTTGTAGAGGATTTCCCCGCTTTCGGTGAGGCGGACCTTGGCATGCGCCCGCTCAAACAGCTTGACGCCCAGGTGCTCTTCCATGCGCGAAAGCATGCGGCTCACCGCAGGCTGTGTGACGTACAGCTCGAGAGCCGCTTTGCTGAAGTTGCCGCAGCGGGCGGCGGCCTCGAACGCGAAGAGCGCGTTCGCGCTGGGGAGCTTTCTGCGCAGGCTATGCATGACTTGATGTTATGCCCGTGCTGACAATTGCGCAATTGCCTTCTAGAGATGCGTTGCCTATTCTCGGGCCATCAATCTCATAACTTTTTTGCCGAAACCAGGAGAACGCAGACATGACCTTCCGCCCCAAGTACATCACCTTCGACTGCTACGGGACGCTCACCTACTACCCCATGCACCAGGCGGCATACGACATCTACGAGGGGCAGCTGCCGCCCCAGCAGATGCACGTGTTCCTCAAGAACTTCAACGACTACCGCTTCGACGAAGCCATGGGCGACTGGAAGCCCTACCTGGACGTCCTGCGTTCGGCCCTGGAGCGTGCGTGCAAAAAGCACAAGCTGCAGTACCGCGACGAGCACGCGAAGAGGATCTACGACATCGTGCCCACCTGGGGGCCGCACGCCGACGTGCCGCACGCGCTCACGCGCATCGCGAAGAAGATCCCGCTGGTGATCATGTCCAATGCGATGAACGAGCAAATCCACTCGAACGTCGACAAGCTGCAGGCCCCCTTCCACAAGGTCTATACAGCGCAGGACGCGGGGGCCTACAAGCCGCGCTACGCGGCCTTCGAATACATGCTGGACCAGCTCGGCTGCGCGCCCGAAGACATCCTGCACATTTCCGCGAATCCGCGCTACGACATGTTCACGGCGCATGAACTCGGCATCGTCAACAAGGTGTTCGTCAACCGGGGGCATGAACCGCGGCCCAACGAAGCCTTCAGCTACGCCGAAATCCGCGACATCAACGGGCTTCCGGCCCTAGTTGGCCTCTGAAACCGAAGCGGCACGGGCATCCCTGTCCGTGCCGCCTGCGGCACCTACGCAAGCAGCGAGATTCACAAGGAGACAGGACCATGGAAGAGAACAAGCAGTTGCCCGGCCTGATCGGCCCCGAAGAGAGCACGCGGATCCTCGGCGCATTGAAGCGCGGCGCGAACCGTCGCGATGTGCTGGCCATGTTGACTGCCGCCGGAATGCAGGCAGCCCTGGCCGGCAGCATCGCCAGCGTCGCCGCCACGGCGCATGCGCAGACGCCGCGCAAGGGCGGCCGCATCAAGGTGGCGGGGTCAACGGCCGCCGTCAGCGACACGCTCGATCCTGCCAAGCAGTCCAACGGTACTGACTACGTCCGCGGCTTCATGTTTTACAACGGGCTGACCTACCTGGACGGCAGCCTGGCGCCGCAGCCGCAGCTGGCCGAGGAGTTCACGACGAAGGATGCCAAGACTTGGGTCTTCAAGCTGCGCCGCGGCGTGACTTTCCACGACGGGAAGCCGCTGACGCCGCAGGACGTGATCTTCTCCCTGATGCGCCACAAGAACCCCGCGATTGGTTCACGCGCCAAGCCGCTGGCTGACCAGATTGATGAGGTCACCGCGACGGGCCCGAATGAGGTGACCATCCGCCTCGCCGCACCCAATGCGGATCTGCCCGTGATCCTGGGCACCTATCACTTCCACATCGTCAAGGACGGCACGACCGACTTCAACGCCGGCATCGGGACCGGGCCCTACAAGGTCAAGGAATTCAAACCCGGTGTGCGCGCGGTCGGTGTGCGCAACGAAAGCTACTGGAAGCCCAACCGGCCCTACCTCGACGAGATCGAACACGTGGGCATCGGCGAAGAGAGCGCGCGTGTCAATGGCCTGCTGGCCGGCGAGCTCGATCTCGTGCTCTCGGTCGACCCGCGCTCGGTGAGCCGCGTCTCCGGAAGCGGCCAGCACGCCGTTTTCGAAACCAAGGCGGGCCCCTACACGGATCTGGTCATGCGCCGCGACAGCGCGCCGGGAAACAACCCCGATTTCGTGCTGGGCATGAAACAGCTGTTCAACCGGGAACAGATGATCAAGACGATCGTTCTCGGCCACGGCGTTCTGGGCAACGACCAGCCGATCCATCCCAGCATGCGCTTTTACTTCAAAGGGCTGAAGCAGCGCCCCTACGACCCCGACAAGGCAAAGTGGCATCTCCAGCGTGCCAATGTCGGCTCAGCGCCCATCCCTATGGTCGTGTCCCCCGTCGCGAACGGATCCATCGAGATCGCGACAATCCTGCAGCACGAGGCGCGCAAGTACGGTGTCAACTTCGACGTGCGCCGCATGCCGGCGGATGGCTACTGGGCCCAGCATTGGATGAAGCACCCTGTGGGATTCGGCATGATCCAGCCGCGCCCCTCCGTGGACGTGATGCTGTCGCTCTTCTTCAAGTCCGACGCCCCACAGAACGAGTCCGGTTGGAAGAACGACAAGTTCGACCAGCTCCTGCTGGCCGCGCGCGCGGAGACCGATGAAGCCAGGCGCGCCCAGATGTACGCCGACCTGCAAACCATGGTCCATGAGGACTCCGGCATAGCAATCCCGTACTTCACGTCAAGCCTCGACGGCCACAACAGGAAGCTGCGCGGACTCTCTCCGATCCCATTGGGCGGCTTGATGGGCTTCAGCTTCGCCGAACACGTGTGGCTCGACGCGTGAACGCCGCAGTCAACCGTGTCGTGGTGATCGGCACCGGCATCGTCGGGCTCAATGTCGGGCTGCGACTGTTGCGGGAGGGAATGCGGGTCGAGTTCATCGATCCGCGCCCGCCGGGCAGCGGCGCGTCTTACGGGAACGCCGGCGTCATCGCCGTCGAAGCCGCGGTCCCCTCCGGCATGCCGTCGATGCTGTTCGGCGCCCCGGGCTTTCTGTTTCGGCAGCAGGGACCCATCGCGGTGAAACCTGCCTACTTCCTGCAGGCGCTCCCTTGGCTGGTCCGGTTTCTGCCCGCTTGCCGGCCGCACCGTGTGGAGCAAATCTCGGCGGCGCTCCACTCAATGACGAGGTTCGCTCTGGAGGAGTACGAGCGGCTGTTTGCCGACCTGGGGCTAAAGGACGATATCCGGCGCACCGGCGCACTCATGCTGTACTACACACCAGCCTCGTTTCAAGGCGCCCAAGCCGCCATCCAGCTGCGAAGGAGGCGAGGCGCCAACATCGAAATCCTGGGCGAGAAAGAGGTGCAGGACCTGGAGCCCGCCTCGGGCCCGGTCTGCAGGGGCATTTACTTCCCGGACTATGCATCCCTGGACAGCCCCCAGCGGCTTTGCCAGCGCCTCGCGGACCGGGCGTCAGCGCTGGGCGCAGTCTTCCATGAAGCGGAAGCCCGCAGCATCGGCGTCGCCGGCGGCCGGTCGGTCTCCATCCTTTGCGGTGATGGGCGCGACCTTCAGCTCAAGGGCGCCGCGGTCATCATCGCGGCAGGTGCGCACTCGAGAGGCCTGGCGGCGGATGTCGGATGCGATATCCCGCTGGATACGGAACGCGGCTATCACGTCGAGATAGCGAACCCCAACATCACGCTGGGGCGGCCCGTCCTGGTCTCGGACGGCGCCTTCTTCGCGTCGACGATGCAGGGCCGCCTCAGGCTGGCCGGAACCGTCGAAATCGCGGGGCTGAAGAGAGAGCCGGATTGGCGTCGTGCGGACGCGATGGTGGAAAGGGCGAAGACGGCCTTCCCTGGGCTGCGGGCGACCGAATGGACCCGATGGATGGGGTTTCGCCCATCGGTGCCGCATTCGCTCCCGGTGATCGGCGCCTCGCCGCTCGTCTCGAACGCCTATGTCGCCTGTGGACATGGGCATCTTGGCATGACCTTGGGTGCGGTCACGGGGACGCTGATCGCGGACGCGATCCTGGGTCGCGATCCCATGCTCGACCAAAGCCCCTTCGCGCCTCGCAGGCTGCGCTCTTTCAATCCGCGTATCCATCGACCCGCACACCCTCCAACCGAGGGCGCGCAAGCATGAGTGGTCCCAAGGGATTCGCGGACGCTCGCTCGCTGTGGAAGAGTACGGCCGAGCCCGGGCCCGCACTCCCGATGCTCGAGACGGACCTGAGTGCCGACGTCGTCATCGTCGGCGGCGGCTACTCGGGGCTTTCCGCGGCGCATGCCCTTCAGCGGCGGGGCATCGAAGCCGTCGTGCTCGAAGCAAGGTCGGTTGGCTGGGGGGCGAGCGGCCGCAACGGCGGCGTCGTCAGCGCAAAATTTCGCGTGCCCTTTCCAGCGATGGCCAAGACCCACGGCCCGGAGACCGCGCGGCGCATGCACGGCATCGCGCATGAGTCGCTGCACGTCGTGGAAGAAATCATCGCAGACCTGGGCATTCCCCATGCGCAGTTCGAGCGTACCGGCAACCTGCGCTGCGCGCATAACGCGCGCGCGCTCGATGCCCTCATTGCCGAGGCGCAGTGGCTGCGCAGCGAGCTGAAAGACGACTCTTGCTCCGTGCTGTCGCGTGCGCAGCTTGCACAGGAGATCGGCTCGGACGCATTCGTCGGTGGTGTCCTCCATCGTTTGGCCGGCACGATCCATCCGCTCAACTACGCCCGCGGCATGGCAGCGGGCTTGGTGGCGCGCAAGGTGCAGATTTTCGAGAACAGCCCTGTCACCCGCATCCTGCGGGAACCGGCAGGCGTGGTGGTCGAAACGCCGGGCGCCAGGGTGCGGGCACGCCAGGTCCTGATAGCCACCGATGCCTATTCAGAACTCACCTCAGCGACCGGCCGGGTGAGCCGCAGCATCATCCCTTTCCGCAGCGCCATCATCGCGACCGAGCGCATGCCGCTGCACCTGCAGGCGAAGTTGCTAACGGCCCGTCGTGGCTACTCGGAAACGCGGCGCATGATGAAGTGGTTCCGCAAGGTCGACGGCCGCTTCGTGTTCGGCGGACGCGGGGCTTTCGGCAGGGAAGACACGGCGTCGTCATTCGAAGCCCTGCGACGCGCCATGACGACACTGTTTCCCGAACTCGAAGGCCTGGCAATCGACTTCCAATGGTCGGGGCTGGTGGGCATGACGCTGAACCAGCTGCCGCACGTTGGCCGCATCGATGACCGGCCCTGCGTCTCGTTTGGCTACAACGGCGTGGGCATCGCCATGGCGTCGCTGCTGGGCCAATATGCCGGCGCCTTGCTGGCCGGCGAGTCGCCGCAGCTCGCTTTGCTCGACGCGTCCCGGCAGAAGCCGGTGCCCTTCCACTCGCTGCGCGCACCCGGTGTACGGATAGTCACCGGCTGGTACCAGATGCTCGACGCGCTCGGGCGATGAGATATCGGACCGGCAACATCGTGACGCGCACGGCCGCGGCACGTCCACCCTAGGGAAGATGGGGCTCCGACTTCGCTGCCGCGATGAGACCCAGCGGATACCTGCGCTTGCCGGATGACTGGCGCAACACGATGCGGCTCGTGAACTTCTCGATCCCGATATCGTCCTGCAGCAGGCGCTCCATCAGCTCCTGAAAATGGGCGACACTCGGCGCCACGATTTTCAACAGGTAGTCGTACCCGCCACTGACGTTGTGCCACTCCACGATTTCGCCGTGCCGGTCGACGGCCTCCTCGAACTTGCGGAAGTCCGGGGGGCGATGGCTGCTGATCGTCACCTCGGAAAAAACGGTGACGCAATTGCCCAACTTCTCCAGCGCGATGTGGGCGCCATAGCCGCGAATCACACCGATTTCCTGCAACCGTTTCGTCCGTACGAGGCACGGGCTCTGGCTCAGGCCAACGGCGTTGGCCAACTCCACGTTCGAACAGCGTCCCTCGCGCTCGAGGTGCGCAAGTATCTTGAGGTCGAACCGGTCGAGGGAAGCTGGCGGGCCCATGGGTGAATGGTAGCGTCAGATGCAGCTCGCAACTAGTTCGCGCCGGCCGCCCGCGCTTCGACCAGGGATTCGTCGAGCGCCTTGATGACCAGGCCGGCCTGGTCCGCTGACAGCACCAGCGGCGGGCGGATCTTGAGCACGTTGTGCCCCATGGCACAGGCGCTGATCAGCACGCCCCTGTCGCGCATCCGATTGACCACCTGGCTTGTGAGCCCGCGATCCGGTGCTCGCGATGCGCGGTCGGAGACGAGTTCAACTCCGACAAAAAGGCCTGCCCCGCGTACGTCGCCGATGGCCTCGTGCCGGCCGGCAAGGGAGGCGATGCCGTCGTGCAGAATCTTCCCCACCTTGGCAGCGTGCTGCACCAGCCGGTCTCTATCGATCGTGTCCAACACCGCCAGCGCTGCCGCGCAGGAGACGGTATTGCCCGCGAAGGTGTTGAAGTAGCGCGAGCTTTTTCCGAATTCCGCCAGGACGTCGGCTGTCGCCAGCAGTCCCGCGATCGGCTGGCCGTTGCCCATCGGTTTGCCCATGGTAACGATGTCGGGCTGGACGCCATGGCGCTGGAAGCCCCAAAGGTGCTCGCCGGTCCGCCCGAAGCCGGGTTGCACTTCGTCGGCAATGAACAGGCCGCCCGCCCGCTTGATCGCGTCGACCGCGCCTTTCAGGAAGCCTTGCGGTCCGGGCAGGATGCCGTCGCTGGTGAACAGCGAATCGACGATCAGCGCGGCCGGCTTGATGCCATGGCGCTTCAGGTCAGCGATCGCCGCCTCGACGTCGCGGGTGAAGCGTTCGGAAAGGTCGGCGCCCTCGGCGTGATACAGGCGCGGCGCCGGAACCAGGCGAACATGCGCGCCGAGATCGACGGTCACGCCCAGCGAGGGCGAGAATTTCGATACGGCGTCGGTGATGCCGTGGTACGCGGTGTCGGTCACGATCACGCCGGTGCCACCGGTGCGGACCTTCGCAATGCGATAGGCGAGGTCGTTGGCTTCGCTGCCCGTGCAGGTCAACATCAGGTGGGCTAGCTCGGTCTCGGGCACGCTGGCGAGCAAGCGCTCGGCCAGTTCGAGAATCGTGTCGTGGAGATAGCGCGTGTTGGTGGCCAGCGTCTGCACCTGCCGGCAGATCGCCTCGGTCACAGCCGGATGGCAATGGCCGAGCGACGTGACGTTGTTGTAGGCGTCGAGGTAGCGGCGTCCCTCCGGGTCGATCAGCCAGGCGCCTTCGCCCCGTACGATATGCAGCGGCCGTTCATACATCAGGCGGTACGCCGGGCCGAGCAGGGCGTCGCGGCGCGCGATCATCGCCGCCGTGGCCGGGCCCACGTCGGCGCGGCCGGGGATGTAGGCGTTGACCATGTTCAGGTCGGTTGTGCTTTTCATTGAGTGGCTCCAGTTCTTGCACCGGCCAGCAGCCGGTCACGTGCGGTATCGCGGGAAAGGTCGGCCATGTGGGACAGCGCCTCCCACGCAGCGGGGTTGTGTCGCATGATGTAGGCGCGGTTCTCGGGGTAGCGCGCGGCGCGCCATTCGGAGATCAGCGCCGTAATGAGGTGGCGCGTCGCCATGAGATCGGCAACGATTTCCTGTTCGGCGTCGGTGAGCGGCAGCACCGCGTGGTAGGCGGCCACGAACTGGGCGGGCCCCTCGAATGGATCGGCGCTGCCGGCCATGTGGAAGGCGGCTGCGGTGCCGACTTCGCCGACCAACGGCGCGCGCACCATGTCGCCGAAGTCGATGATGCCCACGATGCGCGCCTGATCGTCGGGTGCGACCAGCACGTTGTAGAGGTGGTAGTCGTTGTGGATCACCTGGGAACGCATCGACGCCAGGCGCGGCAGCACGTGCACCTTGAAGCGCTCCATGAAGGCCCGGGCCAGCGCGCGGCGTTTGCCGTCTGGGAGGCTATCGAGCTGTTCGGCCAGCCGATGCGCCGTGGCCACGTTCCAGAGCAGGTCATGCGCCGCGCCCGGATGCGCGATACCGTGCAGTGCGCGGTTCAACGCGGCAAGGCCTGCCCCCATGGCGCGCCGCTGTTCGGCGGTGCGCACGGTCTCGCGGATCTGGATGCCGTCCAGGTAGGTCAGCATCCGCACGCGTGTGGGGCTGCCCTCGGGCAGCGCTATGGTGCCGTGCGTGCGTCCTTCCAGTGTCCGCACCACGCGCGGCACCGGCTGATCCGGTGACACGCGGGCGATGTGGTCCAGCGCCGCGATCTGGAAATCGACGACCGCGGCCGCCTCGGATGGATTGCTGATCTTGAAGACGTAGCGACTGCCATCCACCGCCTGCACCAGGCAGTTCTGGTCACGCTCGCCCGCCAACGGCCGGGCGCTGCCCTCGATGCCGTAGATGCGGCGGACCAAGGCCTCCACCGCCGCGGGCGCGAGGTCCGGCGCGGTGGTGCTCAATGCGGTCATAGGCCGAGCAGACCGGGAAGCTGGCGGATGTCGGTCAGGCGGGAGACGCCGTAGCCCTCGAGCGCCGGTTCATGCGCGCGATCGATGAATGCCTTCGCCATGAAGCCCAGGTCGGACGCCGTCATCAGGTCATACCGGAAACTCGACGAGACGTGCATCATCTGGTCCGGGGCGCATCCGAGCTGATCGAACATGTATTCGAAAGTCTGGAACCGCGGCTTGTACGCACGTGCCTCCTCGGCGGTGTAGACCGCGTGGAACTTCGCCTTGAGATGGACGACGCTCGCCGGGATCAGGTCGATCATCGAGTTCGAGAGGATCACCAGGGGGATGTGCGGCGCGATCGCCTCCAGAACCTCGACAACGTTCGGATGCGGTTGCCACGTTGGGACGGCGTCGTACAGCGCGACGGCGTCCGACGGCCTGTACTCGATGCCGTGCGCTTTGCATGCCCGCTGGATGGAGTTCTGCACGACGTCGAAGAAGGGCTTCCACTCGCCCAGGACTTCGTCGAGACGATAGGCTCGAAAGCTGTCGAGGAAGGCGGGCATCCGTGCGGCCGGAACGCGGTCCTTGAACAATTTGCTCGCGGCCGGACCCATCTCGAAATTGATGAGCGTGCCGTAGCAGTCAAAGCTGATGAATTTGGGTTTGAACGTCATAGAGCAATCCACGTGTTGGGGTGGATACGAGTCTATGAATCCCCCGGCTTCGGAAATGCCGCATTCACATGCGGTGCAAGTGGAATCCGTTTCAATCTTGACGCTTGCCGGAACTTTGCATGGCCCCGGGCTCAGAACTCAAAGCGCGGCCAGCTCTTCGAGCGTGATCGGCTTGAGGGGAGGGCGGATGCGGTAGTGGCCGACCTCGGCCGGAGAGACACCGCGCGCCTGCGCGATGACCTCCGTGACCGTGAGGCCGCAAAGGCGGCCCTGGCAGGGGCCCATGCCGCAGCGCGAGAAGGCTTTGGTCTGGCTCGGCCCCGCGCAGCCGAGCGCGACCATACGGCGCAACTCGCCGGCCGAGACTTCCTCGCAGCGGCAGGCGATCACGCCGTCGGCCGGCACGCGGTGCTGGAGCTTGGGACGGTAAAGCGCATCGAGGAAAGGCCGGATGTGAAGCTGGCGACGCAGCGCCGACCGCAGTGGCTGGGCCGCGCGGTCTCGCTCGCGTTCCGGCAAGCGCCCTGCGCTGTGCGCCGCGGCCAGTGCCGCGAGCTGTCCTTGCAAGGCCGCCGCTGCGCCGCCGGAAATGCCACGACCGTCGCCGGCGATCAGGAAGCCGTCCAGCGCGAGGCGGCCCCAAGCATCGGCCGTCGGCACCCAGCACAGCTGCTGGTCGTCCCAGCGGTGCGCGAACCGCAGCGACGCCGTGATCTGGTTGTTCGGCACCACGCCCTGGTGCAGCAGCACGAGGTCGGTCGGGACGCGGTGCGACTTAGCCCCCAGACGGAAGCTCAGGGCCGTGGCCCGTCGTCGCCTTCCACCGCGAGATCGGTTGCGCCGCGGTAGAAGGGAATGCCGGCGCCCTTGATGCTGCGGATCAGCCCCAGGCCCTTCTTCACGTCGCGCCATCCCGCCAGCGCGCCGCCGATGTGGCGCAAGGCCCGCAGGTAGTCGCTGCGCTGCGTGGTGTCGACGATGGCGCCGATGCGAACACCGGCCCGCAGGTACTGCCAGGCCAGCAGGTACAGCAAGGGTCCGCAGCCCGCCAGCACGACGGGCTGCGACGGCGCGAGCCCGGCGCTCTTGAGAAGGATCTGCGCCGCGCCGGCGGTCATCACGCCGGGCAGCGTCCAGCCCGGAATCGGAAACGGCCGCTCCATCGCACCGGTGCACAGGATGACCTGGCCGGCCGTGCTGGACCGGGATCGCCCATCCTTCAAGTAGTGGATGACGCGATCGCGCGTGACTTGCCAAACGGCTGCGCCGCCCATGTGACGCGCCGTCGATTGTGCGAAGCGCTCGACCAGCGCTCGGCCGGCGGCATAGTCGTCGCCGAGCACCTGCAGCCGCTCGACCCCGGCGCGCGCGACGTCGCGGTAGATCTGTCCGCCGGGATGCGCCTGCTCGTCGAGCAGCGCGACCGACAGGCCCAGTTCGGCTGCGGTGGCGGCCGCTGCGAGACCCGCCGGGCCCGCACCCACGACGGCCACGTCTACCGCCTCAAGCTGCATGGCGGGCGCCTTCCTGCGAGCGAATCTTCATGCCCGCATGCACTGTCACGAGGCAGGCCTGACGATTGGCTACGCCGTCGATTTCCAGCAGGCATTCGAAGCAGACGCCCATCATGCAGAAGGGCGCACGCGGCGCACCCGAGACGGGAGTGGAGCGAAAGCGCGTCACGCCGGCCGCCAACAAGACGGCAGCCATCGAGCCTTGACCCGGCACCTTCAGGGGGCGACCGTCGAACTCGATGTCAATGAGGAGTGCCGTGACGTCGGAGATCGGGCGAAAGAGCGGATCAGTGGGCATGATGGTGGTCCAGGGCCGGTGTCGAATGGTCGGCGACGGAGAAGCGCTCGACCCGAAAGGCCTCCAACTCCTCGGGTGCGGCCGCGCCGTTGATCCACGGGGCGATTCGAAAAGCATGGGCCGCCGCCAGGGTCACACCGCTGTGGCAAGTGACGACGTAGGCGCCGGGGCAGGACTTCGATTCCTGGTAGATCGGATAGCCGTCGGGCGTCATCACCCGCAGCGCGCCCCATACCCGAACCACGTTGAGCTGGCCGATCACGGGAAAACTCGCGACGGCGCGGCGCGAGAGTTCGGCCAGCGTCTTGCTGGTCGTGCTGTCGTCGAAGCCCGCATCTTCCATGGACTCGCCGATCTGGATGCCGCCCTCGTCGGTCTGGCGGATATGGCCCGTCGGATGGTCGAGGATTTTTTTGCACCGCTCCGTGATGATCAATTGCCCGCGATTCGGACGCACCGGCGCATGCAGGCCCACTTGCCCGGCCAGGCCTGCATTGCCCAAGCCTGCTGCCAGCACCAGCTTGGGCGCGCGAAACTGCCGGCCGCCGCTGTGCGCAGTGAACACCCCGTCTGCGTACGTGATGCGCTGCACCCCGTGGCCGGTCTTGAGCATCACCCCTCGCTGCGCGCACGCGGTGTGCAAGGCGCGCAGCAGCTTGAGCGGATTGACGTGGCCGTCCATCGGCGAGTAGCTGCCACCGATCACGGTCGGTCCGATATGGGGCAATCGCTGCAATAGGGCCGCGCGGTCCAGGATTTCATACGGGTAGTCGCCGCCTGCTTCATCGGCAACGGCGGCAAGCCGCTCGCGCCGCGCCTCGAGTTCGGCCTCGGAAAAGCACAGCGTGAAAGCACCCATCTGCCTGGCCTGGACATCGATGCCGGTTTGCTCCTGGAGTTGGGCGGCCAGCGCGGGCCATTGCCGGGCGGATTCGCGCGTCCAGCGGGCATATTGGGGAAAGCCGCGGCCCTTGCCATGGACCCAGATCAGGCCGAAGTTCCCGCGCGACGCGCGAAACGCATCGTCGCCTTCGTCCAATACGGTGATGTGCTTGCCGGGCTGCGCCAGTCCATAGGCCAATGCCGTGCCGACCAGGCCGCCGCCGATCACGATCACATCGCTAGCAGGCATGTATTCCAATCAGCGGGACATCCTGCAACTCTCCAGGGCCGGGGGAGCCATGTCGCGGCCAACCAAGGCGCGCGCAAAGAGATAGTCGTTGCGCACCCGTTCGCTTAACTGGTTCATGTCGACATGGCCCGCGGGATTGCATGGAAACGCGTAGCACCGCCCATCGACAAGGGACTGGAAGCGCAGCTCGTATTGCGGCATTGTCTGATCGCTCATTTCAGGTCTCCTGCACGCCCTGCGTGTGTTCACGCAATCAAGGTGGGTTCATGCAAACAAGATTACGCCGCCTTCGCAGTACATGGCGTCGCATGCGCGCGCAGGAGCAGCAGCAAATACCGGATGCGGCCCGCACGCGGCCAAAACTGCGGAATGAACTCCGCCACCGTGCGAACGACAAGACCGTCCAATCGCCGGCAGCACGGCGGAGCTAACTTCGCGCCTTCGGAAGTTGTGAATTCATCGCGCGATGTGCAGGAGCAAGAATGACCGTGGCCCTCGTGCTGCACCGTGCCGACGGCGCACCCGTTTCAACCTCTTTCCGCAGGGCGGCGTTCGGCAAAAGCGATCCCTTTGCGCGGCATCGCGAGATCGCCTGGGACGGGCCCGACTCGATGGTCGCGGGCCGGACCAGCTTCATCGGTGAGATCGAAGTCGCGAGCTTTCCCCACATCGAAACCATCGTCGTGGTGGAGGGTGAGCTGACCCTGACGGCGGCCGGGGCGGCCCCGCTGGTGCTCGGTCCCCAGACGGGTGCCGTCATCGGATGCGGTACGGCGCTTCGCATCCTGGCCGGATCCCGCGCGCGGTTCGTGTTTTGCGCGGCCGCCTGCGACAAGCCGACGAAGCGCGGCCTTTTCCCTCTGCGCGCCGACGCCGATTTCAAGCCGTCCGCGTCGCTGCCGGCCGAGGTGCTCCTGGGCCCGGCGCCGCAATGCCGCAGCGACAACGTCTTCACCGACGACGGCGCGGACTACCGCGCGGGAACCTGGGATTCCACGCCCTACCACCGGATCGTTCGCCCGCACCGCGTGAACGAGTTCATGCATCTGCTGGCCGGCAGCGTGCGGTTCGCGGCCCCGGATGGCGGCGTGCTGTCGGCGGGCGCCGGCGATGCGCTTTTCGTGCCCAAAGGCGCACCGACCGGATGGGAGAGCAGCGATCGCGTGGCGAAGTTCTACGTGATCCAAGCTGTCCAGGCTTGATATCGCCAATGACCACCACAGGCGTCAGCTACCGGCGGATGAACGCCGATGACCTTCCCTCGGCGAACGGCCTGACGCAGGTGTTGCGCTGGGCGCACCGACTGGAGGACTGGCAGTTCCTGCACCGCCTGGGCGCGGGTTTCGTGGCGCAGGAATCGTGCAGCACCAGGGCACCATGAAGAAAACGGCCCCGATTGCACTGGCCGCGGGAGAGCGAATCCGCCCGGTCGTCCACGCTGGAACCTAGCCGATCACGTGGTTGCCGGAACTTTGCGCGGCCTGGTTTTTCCGGCGTTGATTTAGTTATTCAATGCAACTATATTGACATCCATCCGGAAACCTGTCTCTCCTATTCCCATGGCCCACGCCCCCCTGCCAGGACCCGACGGCCTGTTCACCGTGACCGTCCCACCGCGCTTCGGTGTCGACAGCAGTGCCGTGGGCTGGCGTGGCGCTTTTTTCACGGACCTCCAAGCCGCCCCGCAGGGCATAGTCGATCACTGCCATGTGCGCTTCAGCGTGCAACAGTCGGCCGTGCCGATTCAGATTCGCGAGCTGCGTGCCGGCGCCGCGTGGACCACCGCGACGCCGGGCGTTGGCGTCTGGCAACCGGGTGACGAACAACGCTTCGAGTGGCGGGGCGGTGGAAGCCGGCGGTTTCTCTTTGTTGATCCGGCCATGGTCGAGCAGGTTCTGGACCGCCCGGCCGCTCCACAAACCTCACGCCGAGGGCCTGCTGAGGTCATCGCTTCTCCTCTTGCGGCGACGCTTCTACAGGCACTGGTGCACGACTTGCAGGACGGCAGCCCCGGGGGGCCACTCGTGGGCGACAGCGTGATCGTCGCGCTGGTGGTCCACCTGTGGGGAACCGGGTCGGACCGGCGTGCGGGTATTGGCCTTTCTGCTGGTGCGTCCAAGCGTGTGCTCGCCTACATCGAGGAGCGGCTGGACACGCCGGTGAGCCTGGCCGAGCTGGCGGACCTGGCCCGCATGAGTGTGCGGCACTTCTGCCGGGCTTTTCGTGCGAGCATGGGCTGTTCTCCCCACCAGTACCTCCTGCGCGCCAGCGCGTCGAGCGAGCCAAGTCGTTGATCGCCACACGGGAGATGGCACTGTGCGACATCGCGCAGGCGGCCGGTTTCACCGACCAAAGCCAGTTGACGCGCACGTTCCGAAAGCAGATGGGCATCACGCCCGCCGCCTACCGCGCCGGCCGCTAGCCGCCCGCCTACCCGGCCATGGCCGGATTCGGCCACCCTGGCCCGAAGCGCCAAGACTCCACGGATGCCCGCGCCTAGATTGGGGCCCGTCCGGGCATCCCGCCCGGCCCGCACGAAAACGCCGGAGACAAATTATGAAGTGCAGAATCACCTTTCACACCGCCGCCGCCATCACGCTGGCCGCAACGATCGCCGGGTGCGGCGGCGGGAGCGGGGCGGCCGCATTGAGTTGCGAAGCCATCACCAGCGCGTCGCTCGGCATCGCCGGCCTGAAGGTCGCATCGGCCGTCAGCGTGGCCGCGAAATCCGACGGCGCGACGGCAGCCGAGAACTATCCCGCGCATTGCCGCGTGCAAGGCAGCATCAACGATCGCACCGGCATCGACGGAAAACCCTATGCCATCCGCTACGAAGTCCGCTTGCCGGAGGCCTGGAACGGCAAGTTCTTCTTCCAGGGCGGCGGCGGCACCAACGGCTTTCTGGCACCTGCCGTGGGAAGCCTGGTCAATTCCTCCGAGTCCAATGCATTGAGCCAGGGCTACGCGGTCGCCAGCACCGACGGCGGGCACAACGGAGGGCAGGCCGACGTAAGCTTCGGCCTCGATCCGCAAGCGCGATCGGATTACGGCTACAACGCGGTCGGCACTTTGACGCCCGCGGCCAAGCAGATCATCTCGCGAAGGTATGGGCGCGCGCCGGACCGCTCGTACCTGATGGGCTGCTCCAACGGCGGGCGCGATGCGATGGTCGCGGCCACACGCTTCGCCGACCAGTTCGACGGCATGGTGGCCGCCAACCCGGGGTTCAACCTGCCCAAGGCCGCCATCGCCCAGCAGTGGGACACGCAGCAGTTCATGTCCGCGGGCGCAGGCCAGCTCCCGAAAGACGCCTTCCCGCCATCGGTGCTGAGCGCGGTGTCGAACCGCATCCTCGCGAAGTGCGACGCGCTCGACGGCGCGGCTGACGGCATCGTCAACAACCGCAGCGCTTGCCAGGCGGCGTTCAACCTCGACACCGACGTTCCCACCTGCACCGGCGCGCCCGATGGCACCTGCGCGACCGCGGCCCAGAAAACGGCGCTGCAGAAAGTCTTCGGCGGGGCGAAGAACGGCGCCGGCCAGGCCCTGTATGCCTCGTTCCCGTGGGACGCCGGAGTTTCCGGCGCCAACTGGCGCTTCTGGAAGCTGGACGCGGGCTTCGCACCGCTGCCGTTCAACACCTTGATCGGCGCCGGCGCGATGGGCTACATCTTCACCTCGCCGCCCGATGCCCCCAACCTGGCCGACGCGGGCCTGGGCTACCAGCTCGGCTTCAGCATGGACACCGATGCGCCGAAGATCTTCGCGAAGAACGCCGTGTTCAAGGAGTCGGCGATGGACTTCATGACGCCCGTGAATGCGACCCAGCTGTCGGCCTTGAAGAACCGCGGCGGCAAGCTGATCGTCTACCACGGCACGGCCGACCCGGTCTTCTCGCCCAACGACACCATCGCGTGGTACGACGCCCTCAACGCGGGCGACAGCACAGCGCAGGGATACGCGCGCCTGTTCCTCGTGCCGGGCATGAACCATTGCAGCGGCGGCCCGGCGACGGACCGGTTCAACATGCTGGCGGCCCTGGAGAACTGGGTCGAACGCGGAACGGCGCCCGAGTCCGTTGTTGCGAAGGTCAATCCCGCCGACCCTGACGTTGTGACCAAGGGATGGCCCGCGACCCGCACTCGCCCGCTGTGCGCCTATCCCAGGCAGGCCATGCTGAAAGCCGGGGCGACGGATCTCGAAAGTGCGAGTTCCTTCGTCTGCCAGTGAGAAGCCGCGAGGCGGGCATCGGCGTAGTCATGTATCCAGCCAGACGTGTTCGGCGAACGTATAGCCCATCATCCCGCCGAGCGGGATCGGCGTCAGCCCCTTGAGCTTCTTGCTGTGGCCGTCGATGTTCGACATGAAGAACGGGATGCCGATGCCGCTGCCCTCGTGGATCATCACCTGCATGTCGGCGTATATCTGAGCGCGCTTTGCAGTGTCGGGCTCGCCGCGCGCGGCGACGAGCAGCTGGTCGAACTTCTCGCTCTTCCACGCCGATTCGTTCCACGGCGCATCGGACTTGAAGAAGGACGTAAGGAGGACATCGGCGCTGGGGCGCGGGTTGACCGCGCCGAATCCCACCGGATGCTTCATCCAGTGCTGCGACCAGTAACCGTCCGCCGGCATGCGGCGCACGTCGAGGTTCATGCCGATCTGCTTGGCCGCGTACTGCAGCACCAGCCCGATCTCGACCGAGCTGGTCGCGGCAGGCGACACCACCATGGGCACCACCGTGCTGCCGATGCCTGATTTCTGGAAGTGGAACTTCGCCTTGTCGGGGTCGTACGCCCGCTGCTTGAGGCCGTTGAAGTAGAAGCGGTTGCTGGGATCGATGGGTTGGTCGTTGGCCACCACCCCGCGACCGATCATGATCGACTTGAGCATCTGCTCACGATTGAACAGGTACTTGAGCGCCTTCACGAAGTCCGGGTTGTTGCCGGGCGCGCTGTCCAGGCGAACCACCATGTCCGTGTAGGTGCCGGCTTTCGTCTCGAAGATCGCATGCTTGCCGGTGGCGGTGATGCGATCGATCGAGCGCGGGTTCACCGATCCGACCAGATCCAATTCACCTGCCAGCAGTGCATTGATGCGCGCCGATTCATCGCCGATTCCGACGTATTCGATCTCGTCGACGTAGGGCCGGTTCGGCTTCCAGTAGTTGTCGTTGCGGATGGCCAGAGAGCGCACGCCGGGCTTGAATTCCTTGACCTTGTAAGGCCCCGTGCCGATGCCGGCGTTGAAGTCGGTTGTGCCGTCCTTGACGATGTGGAAGTGATACGTGCCCAGGACCACCGGCAGGTCCGCGTTCGGCGTTGCGAGGCGGATCGTCACTTCATTCGGACCGGTGGCGGTCACCTCGTCAATGGGGTCGGCCAGCACCTTGGCCTTCGAGGCCGTCGCGGGATTCTTGTGGCGCATGATCGAGAAGATCACGTCTTGCGGCGTCAGCGGCTTGCCGTCGTGGAAGGTCACGCCCTTGCGCAGCTTGAACACCCAGGTCTTCGCGTCCTTCGTCGCGAACTCCTCGGCCAGGGACGGCTGCGGCGTCAGGCTGCCGTCCAGGTACGTGAGCCCGTTGTAGAACATGAACCCGCGGATGTAGTCGGTGTGGTTCGACTGCTTCGCCGGGTCGAGCGTGTCGCTCACAGCTGCGGTGGCGCCCGCCACCTTGATGCGCCCGCCCTTCTTCGGCGTTTCGGCAGCGTGCGCGTTGCTCGCCACTGTCGCAATGCCGCTCGCAAGCGCGGCCTGCATGCCGCCGGCCATCAGCATCGTGAGGACGTCGCGCCGGCTCGCCCCACGCTTCAACGCGTCGTGGATGCGCGTGCTGTCTGCCGGACCGATCAATAGATCGAGCTCTTTGCGTTCGTTCATGTCATGTCTCCGGTAGGGTTGGAGGGTTGGAGGGATCAGAAAGGCGCGAGTATCTTGTTCCTAGACGGTGATCTGGGCTTCCTTCACCATGACTTTCCAGCGATCGACTTCCTGTTTCATGAAGGCGTTGACCTGCAGAAGCGACATGTCGGGCATCAAAGGTGTTCCCTGATCCTCGAATTGCTTCACCAGGGTGGCGTTCTTCCGGCCTGCGCCGATCCCCTCATGCAAGCGAGCGACGATGTCGCCTGGTGTGCCTGCGGGCGAGGCGCTTGCCGGCTGTCGCGCCAAGCGCGCGCAACCGACCGGCGCGCACGAGCGGACCCACGACGGACCAGGAATCGACGGCGAAGGTGAGACGGCCCGCCATGACCTCCGACATGACGCCTTGCGATCCTTGCTTGAAAGGCACGTGCAGGAGGTTGGGAACGCCCAGGCGGTTGGCGAGCAGCTTGCATGCGATGTGGCTGCTCGCACCCACCCCGTTGGAGCCGTAGTTGTGGCGATCCGGAGCGGCCTTGATGCGGGCGGAGAGGTCCTGGAAGGTGCGGATGTCGCTGTCGCCACTGACCACCAGGACCGTGGGTACGCTGGTCGTCACCGCGACGGGCAGGAAATCGTGAATGGGCTGGTAGGCCAGGTCGGGGTAGATGAACGGCGCGATCGCCCAGGTGGTGGCCGTGCTGTAGAGAAACGTGTACCCATCGGGCGCCGACCGCGCGGCAGCAGTGGCCCCAATGTTGCCTCCTGCGCCCGCGCGATTATCGACGATGACCGAAGCGCCACCCAACTGCTTGCCGATGACTTCGCCCCAAATCCGTGCGGCGATGTCCGTACTGCTGCCTGGGCCGAATGGGACGATCAGCTTGATGGCGCGATTCGGATAACGATCTTGCGCCGTCGCGGCCGCCGATCCAAGGATGCCGCTTGCCGCCAAGGGCAGGCTGGCCAGGGAGCTCAAGAATTTTCTACGGGTAGCATGCATGGTCTGTTGTCCTCTGTGGATGGCTCGGGGCATGTGCGTCCATTCAACCGCAGAACTTGCGCATGGCACGCAGCCAGCTGCCGCCGAGCAAGGCTTTCAAATCGCTTTCCGAGTAGCCGCGGTCGAACAGGCCTTGGGTCAGGTTCGGAAGCTTACGAACCGACTCGACACCGATCGGATAGGACTGGCGGCCAAAGGCAGCCAGCGGCCCGAAGATGTCGGGACGGCGGGTACGCCAGGTCACGACGCTCGGCGGGGCCACCACGGTTGCGGCTTCCTGGAAGGCCTCGACATAGTCCATCCCGATACCAACGTGGTCGACGCCTACGAGCTTCACGAAGTGATCCATGTGGTTGAGCAGGTCGTCAAGGGTCGGCGTCTCGTCGGCCAGCGATTGCGGCAGGCCGCAAACGCCGATCATTCCGCCCTTGGCGGCCATCGCCTTGACGGTGGCGTCGGTCGTGTTGCGACCGTTGCTGCGCAGTTCGTCGCTGTTCGAGTGGGTGCAGACGGGTGCCCGTGCCAGTGCCGCCGCTTCCGCCCGGGTGCGATGGCCGCAGTGCGACAGGTCCAGCATCAGCGGCAGGGTATTGACCAAGGAGATCAGTTCCTCGCCCAGATAAGTGAGGCCCGCGTCGCGCTTCTCGCCGCAGCCGTCGCCGAGCGCGTTGGCCGTGGTGTAGGCGAGACCCAGGAAGCGCAGGCCCATCCGGGTCATGGCTTCAATGCGCCAGAACTGGTCCTGGTCCTCGATCATGCTGGCACCTTGGGTGCCGATCACGATGCCGAGTTTGCCTTTCTGCTTGGCGGCGAGAACGTCGTCGGCCGTCTTGCACAGCATCAGAAGTGGGCTCTTGTCGATCTTGGCCAGGTGGCGCTCGAAGTTCTGCAGCGTCTTGTCCCAGTTCTCCTCCAGCGCGAAGGTCACGTTGGCGGCGTTGACACCCCCCTCGATCGCGCGTCGGGTGAACTTCTCATCGAGCACATAGGCGATCGCCAACCCATCGAATACGAGGTTGCTCTCGTGGAAACGGCGCGCCTTGTCGTCGGCGACAAGGGATTCTGCGGGGTTGACGGTCACTGACATCGGTAAAGCTCCGGGAAGTATGTTGGGAATGCGTCAGGCAGTTGCCTGCGCAGCGGGGGAGGCGGGCGCCCATGAGGACACCGGCTGGACGGCAAAGCGCCGAATATGGAATGGCTCGATCGGCGTGCTGGTGGCGCCGGTGGCTATCAGTTCGGCCATCACGTCGCCGACCCCGGGGCCGAGCTGGAACCCGTGACCGCAGAAACCGAAGGCGTAGTACAGGCCGCTGACCCGGCCGCTGGGGCCCATGACCGGCAGCTCGTCGCGCATGTAGCCCTCGATGCCGCTCCAGGTGCGCAGCACCTGCAGCTTGCCAAGTGCGGGCGCCAGGCGCCGCAGCTCGCGCAGTTGAAGCAGGGTGTTCTCCGGCAGCACGTAGGCTCGCTTGATGTCCGGGTAGGCGGGGCCGCGCCGGCCGCCGCCGAACACGATATTCCCGCGCTTGACCTGGCGGAAATAGACCACCTCATGGGGCACCTTGGTCGACACGCCAACCACAGGGACGATTCCGTATGGCACCGGCTCGGTCACGCCCATCGTGGGCCCGTGCGGCGTCATCGGCACCGGCTCGCCAAAGGCGGCGGACAGCTTGTCTCCCCAGGCGCCGGCGCAGATGAGGGCGCACGGCGCGCGGAAGGTCCGGCCGTCGGCTGCCTGCACGCGAAAGTCCCCGCCGTCCTTGTCGACGGAAAGCACTTCGCAGTTCTCGATCACCTGCGCGCCCGCGCGCGCCGCGGCTCGACCGAAGGCCGGTGCCGCCAGCCGGGGATTCGCGTGGCCGTCGTTCGGCGAATAGGAGCCGCAGATGACGTCGGGGCCGAAGAAGGGAAAGCGGCGGCGGAAGTCGCTTCCACCCACAATTTCAAGGTCCAGTCCCCAACCGCGTGCGTCGCTGGCGTACTGCTCGACCACCGCTGCCTGCGCCTCGTCGTACACGCCACGCACATGGCCGGTGGCAAGGAACTCGGCGTCCTCGCCGATCAGCTCGTTCAGCTGGCCCCAGATGGCCCGCGAGCGGTGTGCCAGCGGCAGTTGCGGCAGGTATCGGCCCTGGCGCCGCACGTTGCCGAAGTTGACACCGCTGGCCTGCTGGCCGACCAGCCCGCGCTCCAGCAGGATCACCGAGCGGCCGCGCCTGCGCAAAAAGAATGCGCTGGCAGCGCCCATCAGGCCACCTCCGATGATGACGACGTCGGCCTTTCGATCATCAGACATTGACGCCTCCCGCGTTCTCGAGCGCCGCCATCGGCAAGGGCTTGACGGGCCCCTGTCCGCGCAGGCGGCCAACCGTCTCGATCGGGATGCAGGCGGCGTGCGCCACCACTTCGGCCGCCGCATGGCCGCAGAAGCGCCCCTGGCAGCGGCCCATGCCGACGCGGCTGAACGCCTTGGCGCGGTTCACTTCGCTGCCGCCCATCTCCTTGACCACTCGCCGCAGTTCTCCGGCCGTGATCGTTTCGCAGCGGCAGACCACCGCCGAATCAGGCAAAGCAGCAGCCTGCGCATGAGGCCAGGGAAACGCCTGGATCAGCCCACGCCGGAAACGGTCCATCTTCTCCAGCGTGCGCCGCAGCGCCGGCATGGGGTCCGGGGATGCCGGCCGACCGAGATCGGACAACACGGCGAGCGCTGCCAGGCGGCCGGCCGCTTCGGCGCCATCGGCGCCGAGAATCCGCGCTCCGTCGCCGGCGAGGTACACACCTGCGGTCGTGCTGCGTCCATCGCTGTCGATCTTCGGCAGCCATTGGCGCGACCCGCTGTCGAACTGGAATTCGCAGCGCGCCAGATCAGCCAGCTGGCTTTCCGCACGCAGGTGGTAGCCCAAGGCAACGGCGTCGCAGTCGATGTGCAGTTCGCTGCCATCACGCTTGCGCACCGTCACGCCTTGGACACCCAATGCGGCAGCACCCGTTATGCGCAGCGGCGTGACACCGCTGTGAATGGCGACACCGGCCTTCCGAAGCGCGCGGTTCAGCGCCACTCCCTTGAGCAGCAGGCCGGGCCGGGCGGCCAGAGCGGGCAGGGCTCGCAGCCGCTGCGAAAACGGCGACGTGTCGAGCACGGCAAGCACCGTGGCACCGGCCTGGACATACTGGGAGGCGACGAGGTACAGCAGCGGCCCGGTCCCCATGAAGACGACCCGCCGGCCAATGGCACACGCTTGCGATTTCAGCGCGATCTGGGATGCACCCAGGCTGTAGCATCCGGCGAGGTTCCAGCCCTCGACCGGCATCAGCCGGTCGGTGGCACCGCTGCAGACAACCAACGCATCGAACGGCAGCGTGGCCGTCTGGTTGCCGTCATGCAGCACGTGTAGCGTGTTCGCCGTCACGTTCCAGGCCAGCGTTTCGGCCCGGTAATCCACCTGGGGGCGAATGGCCTCGAAGCTGCGGTGCAGGTCTTCGGCCTTCTTTGCCTCGCTGCCGTATAGCTTGGCATAGGGACGCTTAAAGCCCTCGGGCTGGCGACGGTAGATCTGGCCCCCATCGCGCAGGCCTTCGTCGATGACGGTCGGCCTCAGGCCTGCCTCGACCAAGGCCTCGGCGCAGCGCACGCCGGCCGGGCCGGTGCCAACGACAATCACGCGCGGTTGGGCCATCTCGCCTCCAGTGGTTCGGTCGTGACGCGCAATCCTTCGCGTACCACCGTTGTGCAGGCGCGCAAGCGTTCGCCTTCTTCGGTCCAGACCCAGCAGTCCTGGCAGGCGCCCATCAGGCAGAAGCCAGAACGCACGCCATCGCCGAATTCGGAGTGCCGCAGGTGCGCAACGTTGCCGAGCAGGGCAACGAGCAGGGTGTCGCCTTCAAGGGCGGCGATCGGCTTGCCATCAGCTACAAGCTGTACCGAGGGACGCAAAGTTTCTGCCAGGCGGATGAATCGGCCGGCCGTCATTTCTTGATTCATGCAGTCGATTCTGGGCAGGACGGCCCGCTCGCGCCAATATCAAGTGTTTGGAAATACCAAACCTTTGGTTATGCTTGTGCGAATGAACGCTCGCCAGCTTGAAGTATTTCGCGCGGTCATGCGCAACCGCTCACTCACCGCCGCCGCCGAGGCGCTTCATGTTTCGCAACCGGCGGTCAGCAAGCTGCTGCGCCACTTCGAATCCCAGATCGGCTACACGCTGTTCGAGCGCCTCGGTGGCCGATTGGTGCCGACCGCGGAGGCCCAGCTGCTCTACCGCGACGCCGACCGGATCTTTCGTGAGATCGAGGTCCTCAAGGGCCTGTCGGACCGCATCCGCGACAAGCAGCTCGGGTTGCTTCGCGTCGGCGCGAGTGCGCCACCGACCTTTGCCTTGCTCCCTTACGCCACGGAGCGCTTCCGCCAGCGCAATCCTGGGCTACGTGTCGTGCTGCAGACCCTGCCTGCCGAGGCCATCGATGAACACATCTTGCTGGGCGATATTGATCTCGGCGTGACCATGCGCTGGTCTGCCGAGGCGCAGGTGCGATGCGAGTCTCTCGGAAAAGTGGGGATTGTCGCGCTGATGCGGCCGGACTCGCCGCTGGCGCGCCTCAAGGTGGTGAGGCCGGAGGATCTGGTCGGGCAGCCCCTGATCAGCTACGACGCGCATACGGCGCCGGGAAAGTTGCTTGAACAGGCATTCCGCGAGGCGGATGTGCTGCCACAGGTGCAGATCGAAGTCTCGCTGTCGATCGCCGCCTTGCCCCTTGTCCAGCAGGGTTTGGGGATTGCATTGGTAGACGGGCTGGTCCCGTGGCGCAACTTCGGCGATCTGGTGGTGCGCCCGTTCCACCCGGAAGTGGTGATGGAGATCGTCCTGTCACGCAGCGGTCTGCGGCCGCAGACCCGGTACGGGCGTGAATACGCGCGCGACCTGCGCGCCGCTGTCGTGGCGATGTCAAGCCGGACTTGATCTGACCCCGCAGGGCACAACCAGGGCGAGCCGGCCACCGCCTCGCTCAATCAAAGAAGTCGAGTGCCCGGTAATACGCACCAACGAAAGGCAAGAACCACGGCGGCCCGAAATGGCCCGGCACGCAACGCCAGCGCAGGTCACGCAGCGGGTTGGCGGCCGGATTGCCTGCAATGGTCTGCGCCATGGCATCGCCCATCAACGTCGCCAGCTGCGCGCCGCTTCCGCTGTAACCCATTGCGTAATGCAGTCCGCCGGCGCTGCCCGCACGGGGCAGGCGGTCGATCGTCATGTCGAGCACGCCGCCCCAGCAATAGTCGATGTCCACCCCATGCAATTGCGGAAACACCTTGTGCAGCGTGCGCTGCAGGATCGCGCCGCTTTTCGCGTCCGAGTCGGGGCTGGACAACGCAAAGCGGGCGCGGCCCCCGAACAGCAACCGGCGCTCCGGCGTCATGCGGAAGTAGTTGCCGACGTTCAAGGTCGTGGTTGCATTGCGATTGCCTGGCATCACCGAGGCCGCCAGTTCCGGCGAGAGTGGCTCGGTAGCGATGAGGAAGCTGCCCACGGGAATGATGCGGCGCCGGAAATAGCCGAACGGACCTCGCTGGCAGGTTCCCGCGGCGACGAGCACCTGGTCCGCCTCGACCCGGCCGTGTGGAGTTTGCAGGCGAAACCTCCCGCCCGAAGCACGTTCCAGGGCGGTCACCGGCGTGTGCACGTGGATGCGCGCTCCCTGTCTCGCCGCCGCATGGGCCAGGCCGACGCCGAAGCGTCCCATATGCATCTGCGCACTGCGTGGCCACACCAGCCCACCGTGGAATTGGTCGGACCCCACTTCGCTGCGGATCGATGCCGGCCCGACCAGGACCATGTCCGGATCGATATCGCCGTGCAATTGCCGGTGCGCGGCTTGCAGTTTCCCGAAGTGGTGAGGCCGTGCGGCGAGCTTGATCTTGCCGGTGCGCCGGAAGTCGCAGTCGATCTGCTCGCGGGTCACCAGCCGCTCGACGCAGTCCACACCTTGGCCGTAGAGCTGGTAGAGCGCACGCGCTTGCTGATGGCCAATTCGTCGCGACGCAGCGCCGAAGTCGAAAGGCATTCCGGTATTGCAGTGGCCACCGTTGCGGCCCGACGCCTCCGCCACCACTTGGCCTGCTTCGAGCACCACGACGCTGGCGCCATGCCGGGCGAGCGTGAGCGCGGCCGAGAGCCCTGTGAAGCCCGCCCCGATGACGGCGACGTCGGCACGCCGATCCAGCTCGCCGGGGCTGGCCGCCGCCTCGAACGGAGGGGCTGTTTCATGCCAGTAAGAGCTGTTCTTCATTCTGTCGTCAGCAGACGCCGCAGGAAGTCACGGGTGCGCGGGTTCTGCGGACGACCGAGCAGTTCCGCGGGCGGCCCCTGCTCGACCAGCACTCCGCCGTCGAGGAAGAGCACGCGATCCGCCACCTCCCGCGCGAAGCCCATCTCATGGGTGACGACGACCATCGTCATGCCTTCGTCGGCGAGCGCACGCATCACGCTGAGGACTTCTCCGACGAGTTCCGGATCGAGCGCCGAGGTCGGCTCATCGAACAGGATCGCGTCCGGGTTCATGCAGAGGGCGCGGGCTATGGCGACGCGCTGTTGCTGGCCGCCCGAGAGCTGCGCCGGATAGGCGTCGATCTTGGCGCCAAGGCCGACGCGTTCCAGGAGTTCGCGCGAGCGGGCGAGAACTTGCTCGCGCGGCTCCTTCTTCACGTGGATCGGGCCTTCAGCGACGTTCTCCAGCGCGGTGCGGTGCGGGAACAGGTTGAAGCGCTGAAACACCATGGCCACCCGGGTGCGGACATGGCGGATCCGGCGGGAAGCGCTCTCGACCCGCTCGCCATGGACGGTAATCTCGCCCCCCTGGTAGGTCTCCAGCCCGTTGATGCATCGCAGCAGCGTGGACTTGCCCGAGCCGGACGGGCCGATGATGCAGACCACCTCGCCCTTCTCGACCGAGAAGGAGACGTCGTGGATCACCTCCAGCGAACCGAACGACTTGCGGATGTTGCGCAGTTCGACGATGCTCATTGGGATCGCCTCATCCGCCGTTCGAGCCAGCCGTTGAACGCCGTGAGCGGCAAGCTCATGGCGAGGTACATCAACGCGACCATCGTGAACACCGTGGTGTTCTGGAAGGTGGAAGAGGCGAGAAGCTTGCCCTGCAGCGACAACTCGGCGACCGTGATCGTCGAGGCGAGGGAGGAGTCCTTCAGCAGCATGACCATCGTGCTGCCGTAGGGCGGCAGCGCAACGCGGGTCGCCTGCGGCAGGATCACGCGCCGCATCAGCAGGCCCCAGCCCATGCCGATGGACAGGGCCGCTTCCGTCTGGCCTCGATCGATCGCCTCAATGCCGGCGCGGAACATCTCGGCCATATACGGGGAGTAGGCGATGCCGAGACCGAGGATCGCCGCCTGCACTGCCGTGAGCGAGAGCCCGAAGTCCGGACCCACGAAATAGATGTAGAACAGCGTGACCATGCCGGGAATGCCGCGCACGACGACGATCACCGTGCGCGCCGTCCAGGCGAGCTGGGGGATGCCGCCCACCCGCATGAATGCCAGGACGAGGCCCAGGACGGTTGCAAGTGCGAAGGCGCCCAGCGTCACCAGCACGGTGAGGTAGACGCCATGCATCAGGATCGGCAGGAACCCCGATGCCTGGTTCAGGACTTGGGAAATGATGCTCTCCGGGGCCGGGCTCAGAGGCCCCACTTCTTCAGGATCGCGTCGAGCCGGCCGTCCTTCTGCATAGTCTCCAGGCTCTTGTCGATCTTGGCCAGGAGTTCCTTGTTGCCCTGCTTCACCGCGATGTTGATCGGCCCGATCATCCCCGGCTTGTAGGATTTGACGAGCCGCACCTGCGGGAAGTTACCCTGGGCAAGGTTGTAGGCGAGGATCGGGTAGTCGCCCACGCCGGCTTCCAGGCGGCCATTCGAGACGTCGCGCAGGATGTCGGCCAGCGAATCGTAGGCGTTGACCTGGGCGGCTCCGCTCTGCGCCTTGAGGAATTCGAGATAGCGCGTGCCGATCTGGCCGCCGACTTTCTTTCCCTTGAGGTCCGCGACGGCGGCATAGCCCACACCGTCCGCCGCCGGCACGACGAGTCCTTCGCCATAGGAGTAGACGTTCTTGCTGAAGTCCACGACCTTGGCGCGCTCGGGCGAGCCGGTCATCGCGGCCGAGATGATGTCGATCTTGCCCGAGGTCAGCGCCGCGATCAGCGTCGAAAACGGCATCGGTTGAATTTCGACCTTGAAGCCGCCGTCCTTGCCGATCTCCTCGATGACGTCGACCATCATGCCCTGAATGGTGTTGGTCTTCGCGTCGAGGAAGGTGAAGGGCACGCCGGTCGGGGTGGAGCCGACCTTCAGGACGGTCTGTGCCTGTGCGGTTGCAGCCACGGCGAGCATGCCAATCGTAATGAGAGCCCTCTTGATCCACATGGTAGTCATCCTCTTTTTGTGATGGCAGACGCCCGTCGCCTGCCGATTGGCATACACGTTGGTACGCGTCATGCCGGGGTCAAGTGTCCCAACACCGGGGACACCAAATCCACGGAAAGATGAGGAGGGGAAAGCACAAAGTTGCGCAATTCCGAGCTCGACGGCATCTTGTGCTTGGTCCGCGGCCCTACTCGATGCGCACGGCCTCGGCGCGGCAAACCTAGAAATCAGCCACCTTGCCCCAAGACGACTCGTCGAAACGAGCGGGGTTGAACGGCGCCGGATCGAAGATCGGTTGAGCCCCTGACACCAGGTCGGCGATCAGGTGGCCTGCGCCGGGGCCGATGCCGAAACCGTGTCCCGAGAAGCCTGCCGCCAGGATGAACCCGGGCACCTGCGGAATTTCTCCGATACCCGGCACGCCGTCGGGCGTGCTGTCGATGTAGCCCGCCCAGGTGTTCGCGATGCGGGCTTCGCGCAGCGCAGGCAACAAGTCGACGGCACGGCGGTGAGTTTCGCGCACGCCCGCGGGGTCGGGCTTCGGGTCGAGGATGCGCGCTCGCTCCATGGGTGTCGGAGCGTCCAGCTTCCATCGCGCGCGGGTTTCGTGGCCCCAGCGGATGCCTTCCAGGCCGCCGGGAAACACGTTGCGCCAGCGCTTGGCGAACATCGGAACGAACTGCGGCGCGAAACGCAGCAACTGCGCCGTGGGGTCGACGCGCCCCCGCCCGCTAATGGCCAGGATGTAATGGCCGTCGGGGCGCCGGGTGACGGCGACGTTGGGGCCCGCCAGGGCGTCCGGCAGGCGCTGCTCCACCGGCGCCAGACGCACGATGGATTGGCGCACCGTGGCGAGCGGAAACCGCACGCCGAGCTGGTTGCAGAACGACGACGCCCACGCACCGCCCGCCATCACCGCCGTGCGGGTCTTGATGGTTCCCGCTTCGGTGACGACGCCGCTGACGCGGCCGCCCTCGAGCTCGATGCCTCGCGCGGCGCAGTTCTGGTGGACGGTGCCGCCGAGTTTCATGAGCGCGGCTGCCACGGCCGGCGCCGCCTTGGCAGGATCGGCCGTACCGTCGCTGGGTGAGAAGACGCCGCCTTTCCAAGCGCGGCCGGTGGCCAGTCCTCGCTCCGAGGCTTCGCGGCCACTCAGCATGTGCGTGGTCACGCCAGTCGTCTTCGCGAATTCGCGCCACTTTGCCCAGTCGGCAATCTGGGCTTCGTCATCGCTGAGGTAGAGCAGGCCGTGGCGATTGAAGCCCGTGTCCTCGCCACTTTCCGCCGAAAATTGTTCCCAGAGCTCGAGGCTCCTGGTGGCCATGGGCAGTTCGCGCGCGTCGCGATTCTGCTGGCGGCACCAGCCCCAGTTCCGGCTCGACTGCTCCGCGCCGACGCGGCCCTTTTCGACCAGGGCGACCGACATGCCGCGCTGGGCCAGGTAGTAGGCGGTAAAGACACCGATGATCCCGCCGCCAATCACGACGACGTCGGCGCTGGCCGGCGGGTTGGGTGAAGTCTCGAGGAGGCGCAGGGGCTGGGACATGGATGGATTTTGATCGTTGTCTAGTGTCCGCGCTCTTTGTACCAAGGCCCCGGTCATGCTGTCTCCTCCTGTCCGAACCCCAGGATCGCTTTCGTCTCGAGGTATTCCTGAAAACCTTCCAGCCCGTATTCGCGTCCGTTGCCCGAACGCTTGTAGCCGCCGAAGGGCGCGTGCGGACTCCAGGCGGGGTTGTTGATGTGTACCTGCCCGGAACGGATGCGCGCCGCAACCGCGCGTGCTGCGGCGAGGTCCTGGCCCTGGACGTGTGCGCCCAGGCCGTACACGGTGTCGTTGGCGATCTCCACGGCTTCATGGACGCTGTCGTAGGCGATGATCGAAAGCACCGGCCCGAAGATCTCCTCCTGCGCGATGCGCATCTGCGGATCCACGCCCGAGAAGATGGTGGGGCGCACATAGAAGCCGCGCTCCAGGCCCTGCGGCCGGCCGGGACCGCCGCAGACGAGCCGCGCGCCATCGGCGATGCCGGCTTCGATCATTTCCTGCACGCGGTTGAACTGCGCGCGGTTGGCCATGGGGCCGTGAGTGGTCTGCGGCGAGCGCGGGTCGCCCACGACAAATTTGGACGCGGCCTCGCACGCGAGCCGCTCGACCTCTTGCAGGCGTTCGCGCGGCACAAGCATGCGGGTCGGTGCGCTGCAGGACTGGCCCACGTTGCGAAAGCCCGCCGCCACGCCGGCCGCAACGGCCCGTGCGAAGTCCGCATCCGGCAGGATGACGTTGGGCGATTTGCCGCCGAGTTCCTGCGCCACGCGCTTTACGGTGGGTGCGGCCGCCTGCGCCACCAGGACGCCGGCCCGGGTCGAGCCGGTGATCGAGATCATGTCCACATCGGGGTGCGCGGCCATGGCAGCGCCCACCTCCGGCCCGTCGCCATTGACGAGGTTGAACACGCCCGCGGGGACGCCGGCATCGTGCATCACCTGCGCGAAGAGCAGGGCGCTCAGGGGCGACAGCTCGCTGGGCTTCAGGACGACGGTGCATCCCGCCGCCAGCGCGGGGCCGACCTTGGCGGTGATCTGGTACAGCGGCCAGTTCCAGGGCGTGATCAGCGCGCAGACGCCGATGGCTTCGCGCACGATGGCGGTGTCTCCGCGATGGGTGAGGAAGGGATAACTGGCCACAATGTCCCGGGCCACGCGGATGTGCTCCGCCGCGACCGGCACCTGGGTTGCGCGCGCAAATCCGATGGCGGCGCCCATCTCGAGCGAGATCGCCTGGGCAAACATCTCGGCCCGCTCGAGGATCAGGCTGTGCACGCGGCCCAGGAGCGCCGCCCTGCTTTGAGGAGAGCTCACGGACCAGCTCGTGAAGGCGCGCCGGGCCGCATCCACCGCCGCAGCGACGTCTTGCGCGCATCCCAACGCGATCTGCGCGACAGGCTCTTCGGTCGACGGGTCGATAACGCTGGCACGGCCCAGCCCTGCGGGCAAGACCCACTCGCCATCGACGAAGATGCGGTCCAGATGCCCCGCGCTGGTGAGCTGCTGAATGACGGAAGTGTTCATGCGACCGCGCGCCGGACTTCCGGCTGATCCAGCACTTCATCCAGCGTGCGATTCAACCGCTCGAACATCTGCTCGAATTCCGCTGCCGTGTAGCACAGTGCCGGCGCGAACCCCAGGATGCAGTCACCGAAAGCGCGGAAGATCAATCCATTGCGATAACCGGCCTGTGCGATCCGCTCGGGCAGTTGCAGTGCCGGATCGAAACTCGCCTTGGTGTATTTGTCGCTCACCAGCTCCAGTGCGCCCAGCAGGCCGCGCGAACGCGCATCGCCCACCAGCGGATGCCGCAGCATCGCCTGCAGCCCGGCTTCGAAGTGGCGCGCCACTTTCCGGCCGTTGGCGAGGATGCCGCCTTCTTCATAAAGGCGGATCACCTCCAGCGCCACGGCGGCGCCGACCGGGTGGGCCGAGTAGGTGGCGCCATGCCCCACCAGGGCGCCGGCGGGCGTGCCGTCGGCGATGCCGGCGTACACGCGCTCGGAGATCAGCAGCGCGCCCATGGGCACGTAGCCGGACGTGAGGCCCTTGGCCACGGTCATCAGGTCGGGCGACACGCCTTCTGCTTCGCACGCGAACATCGGGCCGGTGCGGCCGAAGCCGGTGATCACCTCGTCGGCAACGAACAGGATGTCGAGTTCACGGCAGGCTTCGCGCATGGCCTTGAGCCATCCCGCGGGCGGCACGATCACGCCGCCCGAGCCCTGGATGGGTTCGCAGAAGAATGCGGCCACGTTCTCCGCACCCAGTGCGTGGACCTTGGCGCGCAGCGACGCGACCGAGGCGTCGATGACGGCTTGCGGGTCGTTGCCCACGGCGCTGCGGTATGGGTAGGGCGAGGGAATGTAGTGCTGCTCCGGCCGCGGCAGGTCGAAGCCGCGGTGGAAGGCGGGCAGCGCCGTGAGGCCCGCGCCCGTCGATGACGAGCCGTGGTAGCCCCGCTGGAGAGCGATGAATTGCTTTTTCTTCGGCCGGCCCGTGCTGTTGTAGTACTGCACGATCAGGCGCACTGCGGCGTCCACCGCCTCGGAGCCGCCGAGCGTCAGGTACACATGGTTCAGCCCGGCCGGCGCGATCTCCACCAGCTTGGCGGCCAGGCGGATCGCGGGCTCGCTGGCGTAACTGAAGTAGCCGGTGGCATAGGGCAGCTCGCGCATCTGGCGCGCCGCGGCTTCCACCACGCTGTCGTGGCCATAGCCGATGTTCACGCACCACAGGCCCGCGAAGGCGTCGAGCAGCTCGTGGCCCTCGGCGTCGCGCAGCCAGGCGCCTTTGCCGCTTTGCAGCACGGTCGCACCGCGCTGCTCGTGGCCGCGCCAGTTGGCGACGGGGTGCACCAGGTGGGCCCGGTCGAGCGCCACCAGCGATTCGTTCAGGGAGAGTTGGGCGGTAGGGATCATGCGATCAATCGTAGGTGCGGGTGCGCAGCGTGTGCTGCCGGTTCGCGGGTGGGATGCGACGGACGCTGCTGTTATTCGCGTGTGGAAAGGAGAATGTGCTTCGGGTCGGGCTTGTCATGGCATGACAGCAACTAGTAACCACGAAAACGGTCGATCAAACCTTGCAGCGGCTCCCCGCGCCGATGCCGGCGCAGGTTTTCAAGCAGGATGGGCGCGGCCGTGTCGGGCTGGGTCATGCTGGCCACGTGGGGCGTGACGAACACGCGCGGATGCGCCCACAAGGGATGGTCGGCCGGCAGCGGCTCAGGATCCGTCACGTCGAGGATGGCGCGCGACAGGCGGCCCGAATCCAGGGCCTCCAGCAGGTCGGCATCCACCAGATGCGGCCCGCGGCCCACGTTGATCAGGGCCGCGCCACGCGGCAGCATGCCAAGCAGGTCACGGTTCAGGATGCCCTGCGTGGCCGTAGTGAGCGGCAGCAGGCAGACGAGAACGTCGCAGCCGGCAAGAAAGGGCTGCAGCTGCTCGGCGCCCGCGAAGCTTTCCACGCCGTCTATGGGACGCAACGAGCGGTTCCAGCCGCGCAGCTGGAAGCCGTAGGTGGCCAGCCGCTCCAGCACGGCGCAACCGAGCACGCCCATGCCCATCACACCGATGGTGCGCGCCGATGCGGGCGGCACCTCCAGCGGGTTCCAGCTGCGCGCGGCCTTGGCTTCCACGTAGTCGAAGAAGTCGCGGTGCAAGGCCAGCACGGCCAGGCTCACGTACTCGACCATGCCGTTGATGATGCCGGGCTCCACCATGCGCACGATGGGGACGTGCGGCGGCACCGCGGCGAAGTCCAGGTGATCGATGCCGGCACCTGAGGAGAACAGCACCTTCAGCCGGGGCAGTGCGGCGAGGAACTCGCGCGGGGGCTGCCAGGCGATCAGGTATTCGACGTCTTCGAGGTTGCCGGCGTCCGGCCAGACGCGGAAGTCGAGGTCGGGTGCGTTCTCGGCGAAGTAGCGTGCCCAGGCGGCGCCCCGAGCCGCATCCGATCGGTAGAGGATGCTCATCGCCTACCAGCCCCCCACCCAGCCGTCGAACAGGCCCTCGGGCAGGGTCTGGTCATTCGAGCCGCGGAGGAAGTCGAAGTCGCAGCCGCGATGCGCCTGCTCGACGTGCTGGTCGTACAGCCTGCGGTAGCCACGCGCGTGCAGGCGCGCTGGCGCCTGCCAGGCTTTGCGCCGGCGCTCCAGCTCCTCGTCATCCACGCACAGTTGCAGCCGGCGTTCGGCGACGTCGAGTTCGATCCAGTCGCCGTCGCGAACGAGGGCCAGCGGGCCGCCGACGGCTGCCTCGGGCGACACGTGCAGCACCGCGGCGCCGTAGGCCGTGCCGCTCATGCGTGCGTCCGAGATGCGCAACATGTCGCGCACGCCGCTCTCCATCAGTTTGCGCGGCAGGGGCAGCATGCCCCATTCCGGCATCGCCGCGCCCACGGGGCCGGCGTTGCGCAGGATGAGCACGCTGTTCTCGTCGATGCCCAGCGCGGGGTCGTCGATGCGGTCGGCGACGGCCTGAACGTCCTCGAACACCACCGCCCGGCCGCGGTGGCGGAACAGCTTCGGGTCGGCGGCGCAGGCCTTCATCACCGCGCCCTCGGGCGCGAGGTTGCCCTTGACAACGACCAGGCTTTCGCCGGCCTTCACAGGCTTGTCCAGCGGGCGGATGACTTCCGTATCCAGCACCTCGGCGGTCTCGATGATCTCGCCGATGGTGCGCCCGTCGACCGTGCGCGCGTCCAGATGCAACAAGGGCATGAGCGTCTTCAGGAGCGCGGGCACGCCGCCAGCCGTCATCAGCCGCTCAGTCAGATGTTCCCCCGCTGGCTGGACATTGGCGATGAGCGGCACGCGGCGGGCGATCTCGTCGAAACGCTCCAGCGTCAACGGCACGCCCACTCGCCCGGCGAGCGCCAGCAGGTGGATGATGGCGTTGGTCGAGCCGCCCACCGCGCACAGCAGTGTGATGGCGTTGTCGAAAGCCCGCGAGTCCAGGATCTCCGCCGGCCAGGGGCCGCCCTCACCGGCCAGCCGCACGCTGCGGCGGCCCGCCTCGCGGGCGAAGTGGTCGCGCTTGCGGTCCACCGCGGGCACCATACTGCTGCCGGGCAGCGCCACGCCCAGCGCCTCGCAAATGGCCGACATCGAAGACGCGGTGCCCATCTCGGCGCAGTGGCCCACCGTGCCCATCACGTTGCGTTCGAAAGTGGCGAAGTCGCATTGCGACTGGCCGGCGCGCAGCTGGTCGACCAGGCGCCAGACGCCGGTGGCATTGGCCAGTTGGCCGCCGGTGGCCGAGCGCGGCGTCGCCGGACCGCTGGCCATGAAGACGAAGGGAATGCGGGCGCTCGCCGCGCCCATCAGCAGCGCGGGCTGTGTCTTGTCGCAGCCGCCGAGCAGCGCCACCGCATCGAACGGATAGCCGCGCAGCGTCTCCTCCACCTCCATCGCGAGCAGGTTGCGAAACGGAAAGGATGTCGGCTTGATGATGTTCTCGCTGATCGACATCAGCGGGACTTCGAAGGGGATGCCGCCCGCTTCCAGGATGCCGGTGCGCACCTCCTGCGCCAGTGCGCGCAGGTTGAGGTTGCAGGGATTGATGTCGGACCAGGTGTTGAGGATGCCGATGACAGGGCGCGTCATCAGGTCCTCGCGGCTCCAGCCCGCCGCGGCCAGCGTGGAACGGTGCACGAAGCCGGGCAAGTCGTCCTTGCGGAACCAGCGTGCGCTGCGCAGCGGCCGTTGGAATGGGGTGTCGTTGTCGCTCATGAAGGGCCCGGGAGTTCCTTGTGGACGGGCGATCTTGAGCGCCGTGCCCGCGTGGCGCTAGGACGAATTTGGCGTTGCGCCCGAACAGCACAAACAAGCCGCGTGCCGGGCCACTTCCGGTTTTTGCTGTGCCCGCCCTGGACATAACCGCAGCATCTGCGGCGGCCGCGGCATAGCATTCCTTCATCACGACAACCCCTTCCACAGGAGCCGTTTTCCATGACCTTCCGCCCGAAGTACATCACGTTCGACTGCTACGGCACGCTGACCTATTTCCCCATGCACCAGTTGGCCTACGACATCTACGAAGGCCAGTTGCCGCCGGAGAAGATGCGCCTCTTCGCGAAGGACTTCGCCGACTACCGCTTCGACGAGGTGATGGGCGACTGGAAGCCCTATCTGCAGATCATCCAGTCGGCGCTTCAGCGCACCTGCAAGCGCCACGGCCTCACCTACCGCGACGAGGACGCGAAGCGGGTCTACGACGCCGTGCCAACCTGGGGCCCGCACGCCGACGTGCCGCATGCGCTCACCCGCATCGCCAAGAAAATCCCGCTGGTGATCCTGTCCAACGCCATGAACGAGCAGATCCATCACAACGTGGCCAAGCTGCAGGCGCCGTTTCACAAGATCTACACCGCGGAGGATGCCGGCACCTACAAGCCGCGCCTGCAGGGGTTCGAGTACATGCTCGACCAGCTCGGCTGTGCACCCGAGGACGTCCTGCACGTGTCCGCCAACCCGCGCTATGACATCTTCCCGGCCCAGAACCTGGGTATCGTGAACAAGGTGTTCGTGAACCGCGGCCATGAGCCCCGCCCCGACGAAGCGTGGAGCTTTGCGGAGATTCGTGACATCAACGGGTTGCCCGCGCTGGTGGGGCTTTAACGGCTCGCCGCACACCATGCCGCCAGCCGTCCGCAAAACCGCAGTTTCAGCCAACCGCTCCAGCGCGATCGAGACACATTACTAACCGCCCGGTGCTCCAATGCGTCAAGAGCCTCTAAGCCAGCAAACCCGCCAGCCAACTATTCCTACAGGAGACAAGCATGGGACATGACAAACAGCTCAGCGGCCTGATCGGCCCCGACGAGAGCACGCGAATCCTCGGCGCCTTGCAGCGCGGCGCGAGCCGGCGCGATGTGCTGGCGATGTTGACGGCCGGCGGCATGCAGGCGGTTCTGGCCGGCAGCATCGCCGGGATCGCTACGAGCGCGCAAGCGCAAGCGCAAACGCAAACGCCGCGCAAGGGCGGCCGCATCAAGGTCGCCGGCGCGGCCTCCGGGGCGAGCGACACCTTGGATCCGGCCAAGCAGGCCAACCACACGGACTACATCCGCGGCTTCATGTTCTACAACGGGCTCACCTCGCTCGACGGCAACCTGAGGCCCCAGCCCTCGCTGGCCGAGGAGTTCACCACCAAGGACGCCAAGACCTGGGTCTTCAAGCTGCGCCGCGGCGTCACTTTCCACGACGGCAAGCCGCTCACGCCGCAGGACGTGGTCTTCTCCCTCATGCGCCACAAGAACCCGGCCACCGCGTCGCGCGCCAAGGTGCTGGCCGACCAGATCGAGGACGTGACCGCCAGCGGCCCGAACGAAGTCACCATCCGCCTCGTGTCGCCCAATGCGGACCTCCCGGTGATCCTGGGTACCTACCACTTCCACATCGTCAAGGACGGCACCACCGACTTCAGCGCCGGCATCGGCACCGGGCCCTACAAGGTCAAGGAGTTCAAGCCCGGGGTGCGCTCCATCGCCGTGCGCAACGAGAACTACTGGAAGCCGGGCCGTCCCTACCTGGACGAGATCGAGTACGTGGGCATCAGCGACGAGCCGGCGCGCGTGAACGCGCTGCTCACGGGCGAGCTGGACCTGATCGTGCAGGTCAACCCGCGCTCCATCGACCGCGTCAATGCCAGCGGCAAGCACGCGATCTTCGAGACCAAGGGCGTGTCGTACACCAACCTCATCATGAAGCGCGACGGCGGCCCCGGCAGCAACCCGGACTTCGTGCAGGGCATGAAGCTGCTGTTCAACCGCGAGCAGATGCTCAAATCCATCCAGCTGGGCCGGGGCATGGTGGCCAACGACCAGCCCATCGGGCCGGCCAATCCCTTCCACTTCAAGGGCCTGAAGCAGCGCCCCTACGATCCCGACAAGGCCAAGTGGCACCTGCAAAAGGCCAACCTGGGCAGCGCCGCCATCCCGATGGTGGCCTCCGCGGCGGCCACCAGCTCGGTGGAAATGGCGCTGGTGCTGCAGCACGCGGCGCGCCAGTCCGGCCTGAACCTGGAGGTGCGCAACATGCCGGCCGACGGCTACTGGTCGCAGCACTGGGCGAAGCACCCCATCAGCTTCGGCAACGTCAACACGCGTCCCACCGCCGACCTGGCGCTGACGCTGTTCTTCAAATCCGATGCGCCCTGGAACGAAGCGGGCTGGAAGAACGAGAAGTTCGACCAGTTGCTGGTAGCCGCACGCGGCGAAACCGACCAAGCCAAGCGCGCGCAGATGTACGCCGACATGCAGGTGATGATCCACAACGAAGGCGGCATCGGCATTCCGATGTTCCTCTCCAGCCTGGATGGCCACAACAAGAAGCTCAAGGGCCTCAGCCCCATCCCGCTGGGCGGCCTCATGGGCTCGAGCTTCGCTGAACACGTCTGGTTGGAAGCATGAACCTGACCATCCTGAAAATGGTGGCCGGCCGCATCCTGACCGGTCTGGGCTCGCTGCTGGCGGTGTCGGCGGTGGTGTTTGCCATCACCGCCGTGCTGCCCGGCGACGCGGCGGAAGAGAGGCTGGGCCAGGACGCCACGCCCGAGGCCGTGAAGGCCCTGCGTCACGAGATGGGCCTGGACCGAAGCCCGGTGCTGCGCTATTTCGACTGGCTGGGCGGCATCGCCACCGGTGACCCGGGCAAGTCGGTGGTCACGGGCGTGCCGGTCGGCGAGGCGGTCGCCAGCCGTCTGCCCAACTCGCTGCTGCTGGCCGCCGTCACGGCCGCCTTCGCCGTGCCGCTGGCCCTCGGGCTGGGCATCCTGTGTGCCCTGTGGCGCGGGTCGGCGTTCGACCGCTTCACCAGCATGACCGCGGTGGCGGTGGTTTCCGTGCCGGAGTTCCTGGTGGCCACGCTGGCCGTGCTGGTATTCGCCGTCCAGCTGAAATGGCTGCCGGCGCTCTCGTACGAGGTGAACCTGTCCTCGCCCGGCCAGATGCTGCATTCGTTCGCGCTGCCTGTGCTCAGCCTGGGCAGCGTGATCATGGCCCAGATGATGCGCATGACGCGCGCCGCGGTGATCGACCAGCTGGCCGCAGCCTACATCGAGATGGTGCGGCTGAAGGGTGCCACCGCCGCCCGCACAGTGCTGTTCCACGCGCTGCCCAATGCGATCGGGCCGATCGCCAACGCGGTGGCCCTCAGCCTGTCGTACCTGCTGGGCGGCGTGATCATCATCGAGGTGATCTTCAACTACCCGGGCATCGCCAAGCTCATGGTCGACGGCGTGGTCCAGCGCGACATGCCGCTGGTGCAGGCCTGCGCCATGATCTTCTGCGCGGCCTATCTGATCCTGGTGATGCTGGCCGACGTGTGCGGCATCGTCGCCAACCCCCGGCTGAGGCACCAATGAGCATCGCGACACTTGTCCCCCCCACCGCGGTGACCCGCAAGCGCGGCCTGCTCGCGGGCTGGTCGCGCGCCGGTAAACTGGGCCTGGCCGTGCTGGGCTTCTGGCTCATCGTGGCTCTCGCCGCGCTCTTCCTGGGCGACCAGGCCCTGGGCGAGATGTCCGACGCCGGCGTGTTCCAGGCCATGAGCGCGCAGCACTGGCTGGGCACCGACTACCTGGGTCGTGACATGCTCGTGCGAATCGTCGCGGGCACGCCCTATACCATCGGCGTAGCGCTGGTGGCTACGCTGCTCGCTTGCGGTGCGGGGGCGCTGCTCGGCCTGCTGGCCGCGGTCACGGGGGGCTGGGTGGATGCCACCCTCAGCCGCTTGCTGGACACGCTGGTTTCCATTCCCAGCAAGATGTTCGCGCTGGTGGTGATTGCCGGCTTCGGCTCGTCGGTGCCGCTGCTGATCGCCGTCGCCGCCATCGTCTATACGCCGGGCTGCTACCGGATCATCCGCTCGCTCGCCGTCAACATCAACGCGATGGACTATGTGACCGTGGCGCGGGCGCGCGGCGAAGGCCGCGCCTACATCATGCGCCGCGAAGTCTTGCCCAATATCACGGGGCCGCTGCTGGCCGACATGGGCCTGCGCTTCGTCTACGCGCTGCGCCTGCTGGCCAGCCTGAGCTTCCTCGGCCTGGGCGTGCAGCCGCCGATGGCGGACTGGGGCTCGCTGGTGCGCGAGAACCTGGGCGCCTTGCCTGTGGGCGGCGTTTCAGTGCTGGCGCCCGCGCTGGCCATCGCGACCCTGACCATTGCCGTGAACCTGGTGATCGACAACCTGCCGGGCCACACCGACGCCGACCGGGAGACACACTGATGGGTGCCACAGTTCTCGTGAACGATCTGCGCGTCGTGGTGCAGGCCGCCGGCGGCGGCGAAACCGCCATCGTCAAGGACGTTTCCTTCCGCATCGAGCCCGGCGAAGTGCTGGCGCTGATCGGTGAGTCCGGCTCCGGCAAGACCACCATCGGGCTGGCCCTGATGGGTTACGCGCGACACGGCTGCCGCATCGCCGGCGGCAGCGTGCGCATCGGCGAGACCGACGTGCTGGGCCTGTCGGACGCCGAGCGGCGCGCGCTGCGCGGGCGGCGCGTTTCGTACGTGGCGCAGAGCGCCGCGGCTTCATTCAACCCGTCGCGCACTATCATGGACCAGGTGGTCGAGACGGCGCGCATCCACAACCTGATGCCGCGCGAGCAGGCCGAGAAGAAGGCGGTGACGCTGTTCCGCGAGTTGGCGCTGCCGTACCCCGACACGATCGGCCAGCGGTATCCGCACCAGGTTTCGGGCGGCCAGTTGCAGCGCCTGATGGCGGCGATGGCGCTGATGAGCGACCCCGACCTGGTGATCTTCGACGAGCCCACGACGGCGCTGGACGTCACCACGCAGATCGAGGTGCTGCATGCATTCCGGCGCGTGGTGCGCGAGCGCAAGACGACCGGCGTGTATGTGACGCACGACCTGGCGGTGGTGGCGCAGATGGCCGACCGCATCCTGGTGCTGCGCGACGGCGCGCAGCGCGAGATCGGGTCCACGCCGCAAATCATCAGCCAGCCGCAAGACGACTACACGCGCATGCTGATCGCGGCCGCCGATCCGAAGCCGCGCTCCACCGAGGCGCCGGCCGTGGGCGCCCAGCCGCTGCTGGAGATCCGCAACCTCCTGGCGGGCTACGGCGCAATCGACAAGCATGGCCGGCCGGCTTCGCCGGTGCTGGACGACGTGAGCCTGCGCCTGCACCGTGGCCAGGCCGTGGGCGTGATCGGCGAGTCTGGCTCCGGCAAGACGACGCTCGCGCGCGTGGTGGCGGGCCTGGTGGCGCCGGCCGGCGGCCAGATCCTGTTCGACGGCAAACCGCTGCCGCGCCTGGTCGAAGGGCGATCGCGCGACGAGTTGCGTCGCATCCAGATCGTCTTCCAGATGGCGGACACGGCGCTGAACCCGTGCCACACCGTCGGCGAGATCCTGGCACGGCCCCTGCAACTGTACCTGGGCCTCAAGGGCGAGGCGCTGGACAGGCGCGTCGCCAAATTGCTCGACCTGGTGCAATTGCCGCAGGCCTGCGCCAAGCGGCTGCCGGGCGGCCTGTCGGGAGGCCAGAAGCAGCGCGTGAACCTCGCGCGCGCGCTGGCTGCCGAACCCGACCTGATCCTTTGCGACGAGGTGACATCGGCGCTGGACACGGTCGTGGGTGCCGCCATCCTGGACCTGCTGGCCCAACTGCGCAAGGAACTGGGCGTGTCGTACATGTTCATCAGCCACGACCTGAACACAGTGCGCGCGGTGTGCGACGACATCGTGGTGTTGTACGCGGGCCAGAAGGTCGAGGCCATGGGCCGCGCCGCCTTCAGCCACGCACCGCGCCATCCTTACTTCCACCTGCTGGCCACCTCAGTGCCCGAGCTGCGCCCCGGCTGGCTGGACCAAGTGGGCGCCGCCCAGCGCGCCGCGCTGCCCCTGGTGCAGGCGCCGGCCGACCGCACAAGGCTGTGCAGCTTCCTGGACCGTTGCCCGCTCCGCGTGGCCGGGGTGTGCGACAGCAAGATCCCGCCGCGGCGCGAGCTCGAAGGCGGCGTCGAGGTGTTCTGCCATCGCACCGCCGGCGAGCTGCTTTCGTTGCAAAAGACACCCAAGCCCGCGCACGAGTGCGTGGCCTGAACCGGACAGAAAGAACCCATGCACATCGAGCCTGAAGTTTTTTACCGCTTCGATCCGTCAGCGGCCGCCGTGCCCGTGGTCGTGGACGTGTCGCGAAGCGGGCGCTTCTATCCCATCGACTTCCGCTCCCCCGTGCCGTTCTCGGCGCTGCACGACAACGTTTCCATGTACGTGGACGAGATCTGGAAACACGCGCCGCAATATGGCGCCACCATGCTGCAAGCGCTGTTTCCCAACACCTACATCGACGCCAACCGACATGAGCTCGACATCGACCCGAGCCTCATCGAGGGCGAGTGGCCGGTGCCGGTTCAGTTCGTCTCCAAGAGCGGGCTGGGGTTGCTAAAGACCGTGTCCCGCTACGGCGAGCCGCTGCAGGAGCGCAAGCTGACGGTCGCCGAGGTGCAGCACCGGCTGGACCGTTACTTCCACCCGTACCACCGCGAGCTGGCCTCGGTGATGGATCGCATGCTCACGGCACACGGTTTCTACTACCAGCTCAGCTGCCATTGCATGTCGGCCGTGGGCGCGCCCACGCACGCGGATGCCGGCAAGGAGCGCATGGACTTCTGCCTGGGCAACCTGCGCGGCGCGTCCAGCACATCCGAGTTCATCGAGTTCGTAGCCGAGGTGATCCGCGCTCAGGGCTTCACCTGCTCGGTCAATACACCGTACACCGGCGGCGAGCTGAATCGTCGCTACGGCAACGCCGACGGTACCCGCGAGAGCGTGATGGTCGAGATCAACAAGAGGCGCTTCATGGACGTGGCTTCGTTCAAGAAGAACGAGGGCTTCGATGCGGTCCAGAACGTGGCGCGTGCAGTGCTGCAGGCCGTGACGCAGCGCGCGCGCGAGCGCATCGGCGCCATCGAGAACCGTTTCATCTGAACTGAACCGACATGGAAACACTGAACTTCATCGCGGGCCGCTGGCAAGCAGCCCAGGACGGCCGCCAATTCGAGGTGCGCAATCCCGCCGACGACAGGCTTATCACCCAGGTGGCCGACGGCGGCGCGGCCGACGCGCGGCTGGCCGCCGACGCGGCGGCGCAGGCCTTGCCCGCCTGGAAGGCACGCTCGCCGCGCGAGCGCTGCCTGATCCTCAAGAAATGGCAGGCGCTGATCGAGCGCGACGTCGACCCACTGGCGCAGCTGATCTCGCGCGAGCAGGGCAAACCGCTGGCCGAGGCGCGGGGCGAAATCGCCTACAGCGCGGGCTATGTGGAGTGGTTCGCCGAAGAGGGTGTGCGCGCCCACGGCGAGATCATCGCCGCGCCCGTGGCCAGCAAGCGGTACCTGGTGCTGCGGGAGGCTGTCGGGGTGGTGGCGGTGGTCACGCCCTGGAACTTCCCGGCCGCGATGATCGCGCGCAAGATCGCGCCCGCACTGGCCGCGGGTTGCACGGTGGTGGCCAAGCCGGCCGAGGACACACCGCTCACCTCGTTGGCCCTCGTGAAGCTGGCCGAGGAAGCCGGGGTGCCCCCAGGCGTGCTGAACATCGTGCCTGCCTCGCGCGAGCGCACCCCGGAAGTGGTGGGAGAGTGGCTGCGTGACGGCCGCGTGCGCAAGGTCAGTTTCACCGGCAGCACGGCAGTGGGCAAGCTGTTGGCGCGCGAGTCGGCCGGCACGCTCAAGAAGCTGTCGCTCGAACTCGGCGGCAATGCACCCTTCATCGTTTTCGAGGATGCGGACCTGGATGCCTCGGTCGAGGGCCTGATGGCCGCCAAGTTCCGCAACGGCGGACAGACCTGCGTGAGTCCCAACCGCGTGTTCGTGCACGAGGCAGTACACGAACGCTTCGTCGACAAGCTGGCGGCCCGGGTGGGCGCGCTGCGGGTCGGCCCAGCCGGCTGGCCGGACGCGGAGATCGGTCCGATGATCAATGGGCGCGCGGTCGACAAGATCGAACGGCACGTGAACGACGCCGTTGCCAAAGGCGCCAAGGCGGTGGTCGGCGGCCACCGCGTGCACACGGAAATCGCCAAAGGCCCCAACTACTACGCACCCACCGTCCTTACCGGCGCCACGCCCGAGATGGCCTTGTCGTGCGAGGAGACCTTCGGCCCGGTGGTGCCCGTGTTCCGCTTCGCCAGCGAAGAAGAGGTGATTGCACAGGCCAACGACACGCCTTTCGGCCTGGCCGGCTACTTCTTTTCCAACGACGTCAAGCGCATCTGGCGCGTGGCCTCGGCGCTGGAGACGGGCATGGTGGGCATCAACGAGGGCGCGATCGCTGCCCAGGCGGCGCCCTTCGGCGGCGTCAAGGAGTCGGGCTACGGCCGCGAGGGCTCGCACTGGGGCCTGGACGAGTACCTGCACACCAAGTACCTGTGCCAAGGGAATCTGGCATGAAAGTGCTGGTGCTCGGTGCCGGCGTGATCGGCACCACCACGGCCTACTACCTGGCGCGCGCCGGCCATGAGGTCACGGTCGTCGATCGCCAGGGCGGACCGGCGCGCGAGACCAGCTACGCCAACGCGGGCCAGGTCTCGCCCGGCTACGCGGCCCCCTGGGCCGCACCGGGCGTCCCGCTGAAGGCGATGCGCTGGATGTTCCAGAAGCACGCGCCCCTGGCGATCGGCCTGGACGGCTCCATGGCGCAGCTGCGCTGGATGTGGCAGATGCTGCGCAACTGCAGCCCGGACCGCTATGCGGTCAACAAGGAGCGCATGGTGCGGCTGGCCGAGTACAGCCGCGACTGCCTGGCGCAGCTGCGGGCGGACACTGGTTTGCTCTACGAAGGCCGGGAAAGCGGCACGCTGCAGGTGTTCCGTACGCGGGCGCAACTCGACGGCGTTGCCAAGGATATGGCGGTGCTGGAGTCGGCGGGCGTTCCTTTCGAGCTGCTTGATGCCGCTGCGCTGCGGCGCGCCGAGCCTGCCATCGCGGCCGAGCGCCTGGTCGGAGGCTTGCGGCTGCCGAATGACGAAACCGGGGATTGCCATTTGTTCACTACCCGTATGGGTCAACTTGCGCAGGCCTTGGGCGTGCGCTTCCAGTTCCATGCCACGGTGGATGGCATCGAGATGTCGGGTGGCCGGGTGGTCGGCGTTGCTCAGGGGCGCCAATTGCTCAAGGCCGATGCCTACGTGATGGCCATGGGCTCGTACTCCACCGCCCAGCTCGCGGGAATGCTGGACATCCCGGTTTATCCGGTCAAGGGATACTCCATCACTGTGCCGATCGCCGACGCGGCCAAGGCGCCGGTTTCCACCGTGCTGGACGAAACCTACAAGGTCGCCATCACGCGATTCGACCGCCGGATTCGCGTGGGCGGCATGGCGGAGCTGCGTGGCTTCGACATGCACCTGAACCCGCGCCGGCGCGAAACACTGGAGCTGTGCTTGGGCGATCTCTTCCCGGGCGGTGGCTATCCCGGCAAGGGCACCTTCTGGACCGGGCTGCGGCCCATGACGCCCGACGGCACGCCGCTGGTGGGCCGCACGCCCGTAACCAATCTGTACCTCAATACGGGCCACGGCACGCTCGGTTGGACCATGGCCTGCGGGTCGGCTCGGGTACTGTCGGACCTCATGAGCGGCCGCGCGCCGGAGATTCGCGCCGACGATCTTTCCGTGCTGCGCTATCCCCGGCCGCAACCCGCCTGGACAACCCCGTGGACCCAGCCTGGACTGAGCACATGAACTCCCCCGGCGCAGGCCGCTTCGCACCCCGTTCCTGGTGTTGAACCGGCTGAGCCGCGTGGCGGCTGCAGCATTTGACGTGCTCCGGCAACAGGGTCGAATAGCGCCCCGTCGCTGCACCGCAGCGAGCGTCCGAAAGGAGACATGAAATGACGAGCCGGACAATGACCCAATACGCCGCGCCGGCTGTGGGGCTTGCCGGATGTGCTGATGGGTATGGCCAGCGTGGGTGAGTCGGCGATGATCGTACGCGCACAGGGACCCGGTTTCGGCCAAGAGCGCGCATCGCCCTCCGCAGCGATGCGATTGCTGTTTGGGGCCTCCGCGGGTGATGTCGTGCCGGAAGATCGGACCGGGCAGTGCGGGGCCTCCAGGCTGCGTCGCTCAAGCGCGCTCGAAGCGATCCAGGTTCATGACCTTGGCCCATGCCGCGACGAAGTCGCGTACGAAGTGCTCCTGCGCGTCGCTGCTGGCGTAGACCTCTGACAGCGCTCGTAGCTGCGAGTTCGACCCGAACACGAGGTCCGCTACCGTGGCCGTCCAGCGCAGCCCGCCCGTGGCGCGGTCGCGTCCCTCGAGTACGCCTTCGGCCCCTGGCGCCTTCTGCCACTGGGAGCCCATGTCGAGCAGATTGACGAAGAAGTCGTTCGTCAGCGTCTCGGGCCGCCGGGTCAACACGCCATGCTTCGAGCCGTCTGAGTTGGCTCCCAGCACACGCAGCCCACCGACGAGCACTGTCATTTCCGGCGCGCTCAGGGTGAGATGTTGGGCCTTGTCGATCAGCAGCTCGGCCACAGCGCCTTCCATCCCTTTGCGCGCGAAATTGCGGAAGCCGTCGGCCAGCGGCTCGAGCACCGCGAACGAGGCAACGTCCGTTTGCTCCTGCGACGCGTCCATGCGTCCCGCAGCGAAGGGCACCTTCACGTCACGGCCGGCCTTCTTCGCCGCGGCCTCCACTGCGGCGCTGCCACCCAGCACGATCAGATCGGCCAGCGAGATCTTCTTGCCGCCGCGCTGGGCAGCGTTGAAGTCCTGCTGGATCTTCTGCAGCACGGCAAGCACCTCGGCCAACTGTGCAGGCTGGTTAACCTCCCAGTCCTTCTGCGGCGCCAGGCGGATGCGCGCGCCGTTCGCGCCACCGCGCTTGTCGCTGCCTCGGAAGGTGGCAGCCGATGCCCAAGCGGTGCCGACAAGACCGGCAATCGAAAGACCGGACGCGAGGATGCGCCCCTTCAGCGCCGCGATGTCCTGCTCGTCGACCAGCGGGTGATCGACCGCGGAGATCGGGTCTTGCCAGATCAGTTCTTCCTGCGGCACCAGCGGACCCAGATAGCGGGCGCGCGGGCCCATGTCGCGATGGGTCAGCTTGAACCAGGCCCGGGCGAACGCGTTGGCGAACGCTTGTGGGTCCTCAAGGAAGCGGCGCGAGATCTTCTCGTACGCGGGGTCCGCGCGCAGCGCCAGATCGGCGGTCGACATCATCGGCGCGTGACGCTTGTTGGGGTCATGCGCGTCGGGCACCGTCCCGGCACCGGCGCCTGCCTTGGGCGCCCACTGCTGCGCGCCGGCGGGGCTGCGCGTCAGCTCCCACTCGTAGCCGAACAGCGTCTCCAAGTAGCCATGGTCCCAGCGTACCGGATCCGGCGTCCACGCACCTTCGAGGCCGCTGGTGGTGGTGTGCACGCCATGACCGCCACCGAACGCGTTCTTCCAACCGAAACCCTGCTCCTCGACGGCAGCGGCTTCCGGCTCGCGGCCGACCAGGCCGGGGTCGCCCGCGCCGTGCGCCTTGCCGAAGGTGTGGCCACCGGCGATCAATGCCACGGTTTCCTCGTCGTCCATCGCCATGCGGGCGAAGGTTTCGCGGATGTCGCGCGCTGAAGCCAACGGGTCCGGATGGCCGTTCGGGCCTTCGGGGTTCACGTAAATCAGGCCCATCTGCACTGCGGCCAACGGCTTGGCCAGCTCGCGGTCACCGCTGTAGCGCTCGTCGCCCAGCCACTTGCTTTCCGGTCCCCAGAAGATGTCCTGGTCCGGCTCCCAAACGTCGGCCCGCCCGCCGGCGAAGCCGAAGGTCTTGAAGCCCATCGATTCCAGCGCGACGTTGCCGGCGAGGATCATGAGATCGGCCCAGGAGATCTTGCGGCCGTACTTCTGCTTGATCGGCCACAGCAGCCTGCGTGCCTTGTCAAGGTTGCCGTTGTCGGGCCAGCTGTTGAGGGGCGCGAAGCGCTGCGCGCCGTTGCCCGCGCCGCCGCGGCCGTCCAGCGTGCGGTAAGTGCCGGCGGAGTGCCAAGCCATCCGAATGAAGAGCGGCCCATAGTGGCCGTAGTCGGCAGGCCACCAGGGCTGCGAGTCGGTCATCAACGCATGCAGATCCTGGACGACCGCGTCCAGATCCAGGCTCTTGAACTGCTCTCGATAGTCGAATCCCCGCACCATCGGGTTCGACGCCGGAGAACGCTGATGCAGGACGGATAGATTCAATTGCTCCGGCCACCAGTTCCGGTTGCCTGCGTGTCCGCCCGCTGTCGGCTTGTGGGCGCTGTGGAACGGGCATTTCGACTCGATTGACATAGAAGACTCCTATTGATTGCTTCATATTGATAGCAATAGGAGTCTAGAAGCCGGCACGGCATCCCACAACAAAAACGCGCCAATGACGGCGATAGCCGCTACCGATTTAGCACGGGCAAAGCGCAGGTTGCCGCCGAAGCGGCGACCGCCACCCTCTGATTTAGCTAGGGGGTGAGACTGCTACGGGTTTCCAGCACGCGACGCGAAACGGCCCAGCCTCGCCGATGGTGCTGCCGCAGGATATCGCGCAGCATCGCGCCGGCGCGGTCGCGCAGCGCTGCTCGGCATCCTGGTCGGCGTGCTGCCAGGCCTGGGCGCGCCGAACGGCGTGACGCTGTTGCTGCCGCTCACGTTCACCATGTCGCCGGTGGCCGCGATCATCCTGCTCTCGTCGATGTACTGGGGCGCGCTGTTCGGCGGCTCCACCTCCTCCATCCTGTTCAACATCCCCGGCGAGCCCTCGTCGGTGGCCACAACCTTCGACGGCCACCCGATGGCGCGCAAGGGAGACGCCGCGCGCGCTGGCGGTGGCCTTCCTGGCGGCGCTCGCTGGCGTTGGCACCGACACCGTGTCGGGTGAAATGCGCCTGGCCTTCGGGTCGGACCATCTGGTGAGCGGCGTCTCGTTCCTCGCCGCGGTGGTGGGCCTCTTCGGCGGCGAACTGCTGGTGACGGTGGAGGGGGGCCTGGCTTTCAAGGGCCTGCATGCGCGCATGAGCTGGCGCACGATCTGGAACGCGGCCAAGGAAATGCCGCAGTACTCGTGGGCGCTCGTGCGTTCCACGGTGATCGGCTGCTGGATGGGGATCACGCCGGGCGGCCCCACGGCAGCCTCCTTCATGTCCTATGGCATCGCCAAGCGTTTCTCGAAGCGGCGCGCCAACTTCGGCCAGGGCGAGTCCGAAGGCGTGGTTGCGCCCGAAGCGGCTGACCACTCGGCCGGCGTGTCGGCGCTGCTGCCGATGCTGGCGCTGGGTGTGCCCGGCTCGGCGACGGCTGCGGTGATGATGGGCGGCCTGATGATCTGGGGCCTGCAGCCCGGGCCGATGCTGTTCATCGAGCAGCCCGATTTCGTGTGGGGCCTGATCGCCTCGATGTACATGGCCAGCGTGGTCGCGATCGTGCTGGTGCTGGCGACGATCCCGCTGTTCGCCGCGATCCTGCGCGCGCCCTTCGCAATCATCGGTCCGCTGATCGTGGTGGTCTGCCTGATCGGCGCGTACACCAGGCCATGGTGCTGGGCGACAAGACCGAGGACGCTTTCCGCCAGTCGATGCTCTTGTCCGACGGGTCGCTGCGCATCTTCTTCGCCAACGGCCTGGTCGGCACGCTGATGACGGCAGCGCTGCTGCTGCTGGCCTGGAGCTTCGTCAGCCCGCTGCTGAACAAGCGTCCGCGGGCCTACACGACAAGCTCATCGAACAAGCCCTCGTAGAGGTGCTTGCCGAACTGGGCGGTCCAGTTCCTGGATGCGTAGGTGGCCGTCCCATGGGGCCCGCGCACGCGGACATGCCCGGCAGGGTCGGCCTCAACCGAGAAGTCCGCAACAGTATGGCCGCTGAGCAGCAAGAGCGCCCGGAACATCTGTTCCTCTGATTTGGGGATTGAAGGCGTGTTGTTCATTCCCCAGCCTTAGCAAATATGGTGCCTGCAGCCTTCAGCAGGGCACGCCCTGTTCTTGCCCAGGATTAGCCCGCCTTTTGCCGCAACTCCTTCAACCGACCCTCCGTCCGAACACATTTGGGTAAATACAAAAGGCCTCAAATCTTAGTTCAATAAAACGCGATCAAAAAATACTTGCTTCAATCCAGGTGAATCATTAGACTTCGATCCAACGCGGGCGAGGTCGGTATGCCGCCCGAATCACTGAACGCGCAAGGAACCAATGGAAACCACTGAACAGCGGATGCTCACTGTGCGGATTTCGCGCGGCGTTGGCGAAGGCGAGTACTCCACGTACTCCGTCCCGTGGCGTGAGAACCAGACCGTGCTGGATGTCGTCACCGAAGTGCAGCGCCGCCTGGAGCCGACCCTTTCTTACCGTTTTGCGTGCCGCGTCGGCGTCTGCGGTTCGTGCGCCATGACGGTCAATGGAAAGCCGCGCTGGACATGCCGGACTCACGTCAGCCGCGTCGAGGAAGACGGGGTCATCGTCATCGAGCCGCTTCGCAACATGCCGCGGATCAAGGACCTGGTCGTCGACATGAAGGAGTTCTTCCAGAAATGGAAGAAAGCGGGGAATACCTTCGTCGGCACCTCCACTCGGGACGATCCGCCGGCGAACGTCTCGCCGACCAGCAAGAAGCGCAAGCTGGCGGACGCGGCGATCGAGTGCATCAACTGCGGCGTGTGCTACGCCGCCTGCGACGTGGTGTCGTGGGACAAGGAATACCTCGGGCCCGCGGCTCTGAACCGGGCGTGGACGCTGTTCAACGACGAACGGCACGCGGATCCCAAGGACGTGCTGCACAAGGCAACCTCGGGAAGCGGATGCAACTCCTGCCATACCCAGGGCAGCTGCATGACCCACTGCCCCGTGAGCCTGAGCCCCACCGGCAGTATCGCGGGCCTGAAGAAGAACGCATTGCTGCAGTTCCTCAAGGGGGGCTGAGATGGAGCAGCGCCTGTTCGCACTGCAGCGCTTGACGGCAATGATCATGGCGCCGTTCGTGCTGGTCCACCTCGGCGTGATCCTCTACGCCGTACGCGGCGGCTTGACCGCGGCCGAGATCCTGTCGCGCACCCAGGGAAACTGGGGCTGGATTGCCTTCTATGGCCTTTTCGTGGTGAGCGTCGCGGTGCATGTGCCGATCGGCGTCCGCAACATCCTGATCGAATGGACGAAGCTGGGGCGTGGCGCGGCGGGGATTGTCGCTGCCTTGTTCGGCGCCGTCTTGCTCGTTATCGGCCTGCGAGCCGTGTTTGCAGTGGGAGGTCCCTGGTCGTGAAATCCCCGCGCAATCACCAAGGCTACTGGGCCTTTCTCGGACACCGGCTTTCGGGACTTGCCCTTGCGATCTTCCTGCCCGCGCATTTCTATGTTCTCGGCATGGCGCTGGAACAGAGCCAGCGACTGGATTCCTTCCTGAAATTTTCCGAGATGGGCGCCGTCAAGTTCGGTGAATGGGGGCTGGTGCTCCTGCTGTCGCTCCACATGTTCTTCGGGATTCGCCTGCTGGCGCTGGAATTGTTGCCGTGGAGCACCACGCGCAATGCCCGCCTGTCCTGGGTCAGCTGGGGCGCCGCTCTCTCGCTGGGAATTGGTTTGATTTTTGTGGCTGGGGTTATCTGATGAACATCGAGAACTACAAGACCGACGTCTTGATCCTGGGAACAGGCGGCGCCGGCCTCTTCGCGGCGCTGCATGCGAAGAAGGCCAACCCCGCCCTGAAGGTTTCGGTCGCCGTCAAGGGGCTGCTCGGCAAGTGCGGCTGCACCCGCATGGTCCAGGGCGGCTACAACGTGGCTCTTTCGGCGGGCGATTCGGTCGAGCGCCATTTCATGGACACCATCGAGGGTGGCAAGTGGCTGCCGCGGCAGGATCTTGCGTGGCGGTTGGTGGAAGGCGCCGTCGAGCGCGTGCGGGAGCTGGAAAACGAGATCGGCTGCTTCTTCGATCGCAACCCGGACGGCACGCTGCACCAGAAGGCGTTCGCCGGACAGAGCTTTGACCGCACGGTGCACAAGGCCGACCTGACCGGCATCGAGATCATCAATCGGCTGATGGAGCAGGTGCGTGCCATCGATGTCGAGGAGCTGGAGGAGCATCGCGCCATCGAGCTCATCCCCGCCGCCGACCGGTCCGGCATCTCGGGCGTGTTGTTCATCGACATGCGCACCGGAGGCTACCGGTTCGTACAGGCCAAAGCAGTCTTGCTGGCGACCGGCGCGGGACCCACCATGTACCGCTATCACACGCCCTCGGCAGACAAAACCTGCGACGGCCTCGCAATGGCGATGCGCTACGGGCTGAAGCTGCGCGACATGGAGATGGTTCAGTTCCACCCGACGGGGCTACTCGGGGGGCCCGATACCCGCATGACCGGCACCGTGCTCGAAGAGGGGTTGCGCGGCGCCGGGGGCTACCTGATCAACGGCGACGGCGAACGCTTCATGGCGAACTACGACAAGCGGGGCGAACGTGCAACCCGCGACGTCGTCAGCCGGGGCATCTATTCCGAGATGCGCGCCGGCCGGACGGGCCCTATGGGCGGCGTCTACATTCAGATGAGCCACCTCGGTCCGGAGAAGGTCGCCAAGACATTCCCTGGCATGGTCAACCGATGCAAGGACTGCGGCTTCGATCTGGCCGGCGGGCGCGTTGAAGTGGTTCCGACTGCCCACTACCTCATGGGCGGCCTCGAGTTCAACGTGGACTGCTCGACTGCGTCCCCGGGCCTCTTTGCCGCGGGCGAGGACTGCGGCGGCGTCCATGGAGCCAACCGGCTGGGGGGCAACGGCGTCGCCAATTCCACGGTGTTCGGCGGAATCGCCGGAGACTCGATGGCTGCCTATGTCGGCAAGTCTGGTCAGTGGCGCGAGCCGGACCGTCGGGTGATATACGGCGGCGTCGAGCGTGCCGAGTATCCGTTCTCGCGCCGCGCCGGCGCCGTCCACGAACTGCGCGATGCCCTGGCGCAGACCATGTGGGATGACGTGGGTGTGCTCCGGACCCAAGCCGCGATGGAGCACGGCTTGGCCGCCATCGGCTCGCACCGGGGCTCGCTCTACGACATGGGCGTCGCAGACGGTGACCGGCGCTACAACGTGAGCTGGCACGACTGGATCAACCTCGAGAGCCTGGTCGACATCTCCAAGGTCATCACGGTTTCGGCGCTGGCCCGCGAGAACAGCCGCGGCGCGCACTTCCGCGAAGATTTCCCCGAGCCCGGCGACATGCACACGAGCCGCTACACACGGGTCAGCGCGGTCGGCGATGACGTCGAGCTGGAAATGGTGCCGGTCAAGTTCGACATCGTGCGACCCGGCGAATCCCTGATCACCGGCGAAGCCGGACAACCGCCCGCCAAACTGGCGGCGTAAGAGGACTGCAATGGCAAAGATACCGATTCGGAGAGTGGAAGAAGCCGCGCTTGAGATCATGAAGCGCGCGGCCATCGATATCCCCGAGGATTACAAACAGGGGATCAAGGAGGCGCAGAAGAAGGAAACCGGCAAGCTGCCCCGCTTTGTGATTCACGCGATGCAGGACAACTGGGACGCCGCGAGCGAAGACCGCCGGCCGATGTGTGCCGACACGGGCGTTCCGCGCTACTACGTCAAGGTCGGAAACAATGCTGCGGTGGAGTCCGGATTCGTCGCCGTGGAGCACGTACTGCGCAAGGCGACGGCGGACGCGACGACGGCGATTCCCCTGCGGCCCAATCGGGTGCATCCCCTCTGGCGTACCGACCACAACAACAACGTTGGCATCAACGCGCCCGAAGTTGAATGGACGTTCGAGCCGGACGCGGACTGGATCGACATCACGACGGTGCACAAGGGCGGACTGTTCGGCACGGATTACCGCATGCTGTTCCCGGGCGATGGCATCGACGGCATCAAGCGATTCGTTCTCGACACACTCATCGCCTTCGGCAAACGCGGCCTGGCCTGCCAACCCGCGATCGTTGGCATCGGCTTGGGGGGATCCAAGGACACCTGCATGCAGCTGGGAAAACAGGCCGCTTGCCTGCGGACGGTGGGAGACCGCAACCCCGATCCCAAGATTGCCGAACTGGAGCTGGAGCTGAAAGGTCTGGGCAACTCCATCGGCATGGGTGCCATGGGATTCGTCGGTTCCCAGATGGTGGTCGACTGCCACATCGAAGTGGGCTATACGCACACGGGTGGAATGCCCATCAGCATCCACACCTTCTGTCTTTCATCGCGCCGCGCCACGGCTCGCATCCATCCAGACGGCCGGATCGAGTACCGCACGGATCCCCAATGGTTCACCCCTTATCTGCGCCGGGAGACGGTCGAATGGTAGATCGCAACGATGATGACATGAAGGTGTTTCACCTGAACCTGCCGGCTTCACTCGAGGACATTGCCAAGCTGGAGCTTGGAGCAGCCGTCTATCTCAATGGCGTCGTGTACACGGCACGGGAAGGCGTCTACAAGAAGGTGCTCGACCAGGGCCTTCCGCTGCCGGTGGAGAACCTGGCCGCTATCAGCAACGTGAACTTCCATTGCTCTCCGGCGGCCGCCGAGGATGGGAATGGCGGCTACAACGTCGGGGCGGTCACCGCGACGGCCAGCTTCCGCTTCTCCAAATGGATTCCGCAATGGATCGAGCGCACCGGCGCCCGCATCATCATCGGCAAAGGTGGCATGCCGGCCGAGGACTACAAGAAGGTTCTGGCGCCGGGCGGGGCCATCTACCTGACCACGGTGGGGTACGGCACCGGGGCTCTGCTTGGCCGTGGCATCAAGCGCGTGCGCGAGGTGCACTGGCTCGGCGAACTGGGCATCGCCCAGGCGATGTGGATATTCGAGGTCGAGAACTTCGGCCCCTTCATCGTCGAGAGCGACCTGGAAGGCAACTCGCTGTTCGCCCAGCATGGCGAAGTGATCAACGCCGGCATCGAGAAGCTGTACGCAGGCTTGAAACCGCCCGCGCTGCATCGATACGGCGAGACCAATGACCGCAAGAACGAAGTGATGTAAGGGCCACGACGATGATCATCGATTTTCGACTTCGGCCGCCGGTCGGCGGCTTTCTCAACACGCTCATGTATTCCGCTGGCGAGCGCCGCGACGGTTTCACAAGGACGGTCGGCTTCGAGCCTTCTCCGGCGGCGCAGAAGCAGTCGATGGAACTGCTGCTCAAGGAGATGGACGAGGCGGACATCACCAAGGGCGTTGTCGTCGGCCGGCTGGCGGGCGTGCTTGGAAGCGTGCCCAACGAAGACGTCCAGCGCATCGTGGCGGATTATCCCGACCGGTTCATCGGCGCGGCCTCGATCGACCCCACCAACCGCGTGGCCGCGTGCCAGACCATTACGTCGGCCGTCAAGAACGGCTTCAAGCTGGTCAACATCGAGCCCGGTTCCTATCCCGTGCCGATGTATGCCGACGATCGCAGGCTCTACCCGATCTACGCGCACTGCGAAGACCTCGGCGTCCCCGTGATCATGATGGTCGGTGGAACGGCCGGGCCGGACCTGAGCTACTCGGACCCGATCCGCACGGACCGGGTGCTGGCCGATTTTCCCAAGCTGAATGTGGTCGTGGCCCATGGCGGCTGGCCCTGGGTGAACGAAATCCTGCACATCGCCTTCCGCAGGACGAACATGTACCTGTCTCCGGACATGTACTTCTCGCGCATGCCCGGATGGGAGGAGTACGTGAAGGCTGCCGACACCTTCCTGTCGGATCGCATGCTGTATGCGAGTTCCTTCCCGTTCTGCCCGGTCAGGGACTACAAGCAGTGGTTCGAGAAACTGCCGCTGAAGCGCGAGAACCTCGAGAAGGTGATGGGCGGCAATGCCAGGAAGCTTCTGAAGCTGTAGACATCACAATGAGGCCCACCGAAGGGACTCACATGGACGTCAAGACACTCTACACGCTCATCGCCATTGCAGATCGCGGCAGTTTCGCCGAGGCGGGCAACGCCATTGGCTTGTCGCTTTCCGCTGTCAGCATGCAAATGCGAGCCCTGGAAGAGGAGCTCGGGACAACGCTCTTCGATCGGAGTCGCCGTCCTCCGGTGCTCACCGACAGCGGGTTGGCACTGACGCAGCGCGCCCGGGAATTGATTGCGCATTGGGAGAGCATGAGCGAAGCCCTCAAGCGCGACGCTTCCGGTGGAGTGCTGAAACTCGGCTCCGTGCATACGTGCGTCTCCGGAGTTCTTCCGTTGGCGCTGAAGCGGATGCAGCAGCAGGGGCACGGCATCGACATCCTTCTGACAACCGGGCTGACCCATGAACTGGAGAAGGCCGTTCACCACAGGCAGTTGGATGTGGCGATCGTGACCGAGCCCGAGATGTTTCGCAGCGATCTCGAGTTCCTTCCATTCGCGGACGAGGAATTCGTTGTCATCACGCACAAGACGAACAAGGGCGACACCGACAAGAAAGTCCTGGAGTCCACTCCTTATGTCCGCTTCAATCGCTCGGCCAGGGTGGGATACCTCATCCAGGAGGAGATGTCGCGGCGGAAGATTTCCGTGCGTTCGATCATGGAGATCGACAACCTGGAAGGCGTGATCGCAATGGTCGCCAACGGGCTGGGGTCTTCGGTGGTGCCGGCGAGGGACGTCAAGCGGGAGTTTCCGGCCTCGATCAGGGCGATCCCGTTCGGAACGCCGCCCCTCACCCGCCGACTCGGGGTGCTGGTGCCGCGCGACAACCCGCGTTCGCACCTCTCGCAAATCCTCCTCGAGGCACTCCGGGAAGTTTCCGCCAAGGGAAACGGTTCAAAGCTCGCCGCGTCGAACGACGCTCATGCGTCGCGGCGATAAATAGCCATCACAGCAGTGCGAATCACGCTCCGGCAACTCGAGATCTTTTCGGCGGTCGCACGCGCGGGCTCCACTGCAGCAGCAGCGGACGAGGTGTCGCTTTCGCAGTCGGCCGTCAGCGCCGCTGTTAACGACCTCGAACTCAGCCTGGGGCTCCTGTTGTTCGACCGCATCGGGAAGCGTCTGATTCTCAACGACCTGGGCCGCTCCCTGCAGGCACGTGCCGACCGGCTGCTGGACTCGGCGCGGGCGGTCGAGAAAGACTTTCGCACGGGGGAAAGCCTGGCCCATTTGAGGATAGCTGCCAGCACCACGATCGGGAACTACCTGATCCCCGGCTTGCTGGCGTCCTATATGGACCAACATCCGGGCGCGAAAGTCGAGGTGAACATAGGCAACTCGCAGGAAGTGGCGAAGGCGGTCAGCGAATTCAGGGTGGACGCCGGGGTCATCGAAGGGCCAAGCCGAATCCCGGGTCTGACGCTGCGTCACTGGCGGGATGACGAGATGATTGTCGTGGCCGCGCCAGGCCATGAGCTAGCCGGAGTCCAGAAGGAATCGGCTCATCCCATTCCCGTCGATCGTTTGAAGAGTGCGACCTGGCTGTTCCGGGAGGACGGCTCCGGTACTCGGGATGCCGTCGCCGCCGCGTTATTCCCGCATCTCGGGGACCTCGCATCCAGCATCGTGCTGGGAAGCTCTGAAGCGATAAAGCGAACCGTTGGCCTGGGCTTGGGCGTTAGCTGTCTGTCCCGATTGCTTGTGCAGGAGATGCTGGACCGCGGAGATCTCGTCGAACTGATCACCGAACTGCCGGAGATCGTTCGCCCACTGCATGTCGTGGTCCATCCGGAGCGTGCAACTTCCACATCCGTGTCGGCTTTCCTGCAATGCAACGGTGTTTCTTACCTCGATGGATGACCACCGCAAGAGGTTGTTCACACCTGAATTAGTCGTTTCATTTTTGGGCTCGCGCTCAGTACAGTGAAACTCGCGGCGCTAGCGCCAAAACCAAAAACCCCTCTCCTGGAGACTCTATGAACTGGACCACGATCTTGAGCGCGACCAAGCGCAAGCCGCTCGTTTCATCGCTGGCCTGCATCGCCGGCGCCATGCTGTTCGTAAGCCCGGCTTCGGCGAATGAGTGGCCCAAGCAGCCGGTCAAGCTCGTTGTTCCGTTTTCCGCCGGTGGGGCGACCGATCTGCTGGGCCGCGCCCTTGCAAACGAGCTGGGCAAGATCTGGAAGCAATCGGTCGTCGTCGACAACCGTCCGGGTGCCGGTGGCGCGCTGGGCGCCGAAATTGTGTCCAAGTCGCCTTCTGACGGATACACGTTGCTGCTTGCCTCGGGCAGCATGTTCACCGTCAATCAGTTCATCTATCCCAAGCTTTCCTACACGCTCCAGAACTTCGATCTCATCACGAAGGTGGCCAGTGGTCCGATGGTCATCACGGTGAACGGCAATGTGCCTGCAAAGAACGTTCAGGAACTGGTCTCCCACGTCAAGGCCAACCCCGGAAAGGTGAACTTCGCGTCCGCCGGGAACGGGAGCCAGGTGCACATGGCCGGTGAAGCCTTTGCCGACGCGAGCGGCATCGACATCGTGCATATCGCGTACAAAGGGGAAGGCCCCGCTTACGCAGACCTGCTGGCCGGAACGGTGCAAATGGCGGTCGGCAACATCAATGCCATCACTCCGCTGCTCAAGACGGGGAAGATCCGCGCACTCGCCGTTACGGGCAAGGAGCGTGCCGCCCTGCTTCCCGACGTGCCCACTGCTACTGAAGCGGGCCTCCCGTTCGAGTTCACGGGGTGGTTCGCGCTGGCGGCTCCGGCCGGAACGCCCAAGGAACTGATAGCGAAGATGTATGCCGACGTTCAACAGGCGATGCAGCAGCCGGGCATGAAGCGCTACCTCGCGGATCAGGGCATGTCGGCGACGATCTCCGCACCCGGAAAGCTTGGCGAGGACATCTTGAAAGAGGCCGCTCGCTGGAAGGTGCTGGTCGAAAAGCGCAAGATTTCTGCTGGCTGAGCAGCTGACAAGCCCCAAAAAGCTCGGTTCACCCCATGAATGCAGTCGTCTTGGCGGGCACATCCGTCATGCGCAGATGGCCAGGCACGCTCGTGTGCGTCCTGATCGCACTGGCCGCCACGTTTGTTTCGGAACACTACGGCGGTCCGCAGCTGATCTACGCGCTTCTGATGGGACTGGCGTTCCACTTCCTTCATGGAAATCCCCAGGTCAGCGCCGGCGTTGACTTCTGCGGGCGAACCTTGTTGCGAATCGGCGTCGCCTTGCTGGGAGCCAGGATCACACTTGACCAGGTGGCTCATCTCGGGTGGAAGACTGCGGCCGTAGTCGCCGCAGGTCTTGTGCTCACCATCGCGTGCGGAGTCCTTCTGTCGCGCCTGATGCGCCGCCGCCTGGAAGAGGGACTTCTGTCCGGAGGCGCCGTCGCCATTTGCGGCGCCTCGGCCGCGTTGGCCATCTCGTCAGTCTTGCCCCAGACCCGCGAGAACGAGCGCATCACCTTGTTGAACGTCGTCGGCGTCACAGTGTTCTCGACCGTCGCGATGATCGCGTATCCGTTCGCACTGCGATTCCTGGAGCTGAATCCAACCCAAAGCGGAATCTTCCTCGGTGGCACCATCCACGACGTCGCGCAGGTCGTGGCGGCCGGCCTGCTGTTGGGGCCGGAGGCGGCCGACACGGCCACCGTCGTCAAGTTGTTTCGTGTGTTGCTGCTGATGCCGGTTGTGCTCATGATCTGCATCCTGGTCCGCCGCCGCGGCGTGGCTGACGCTGCCACGGGTGTCAGTCGCAAGGTTCCTCTCGTGCCGGGATTCCTGCTGGCTTTCGTCGGCCTCGTTCTGCTTTCGAGCACCGGCATCCTGCCGCCGGCAGCCATCAAGCTCGCCGGTGATAGCTCGCGATGGTTGCTGGTGATTGCCATTGCGGCCGCGGGAGTCAAGACGTCGTTTGAAGATTTGCTCAAGCTCGGTTGGCAGCCGATCGTGATGCTCGTGGTGGAGACACTCTTCATCGCGGCATTCGTCGCACTTGCAATTCTGATGCTCAACCTCGGTGTCGCTTGACCTTGTCTCCTGCCGACTATCTACCGATGGCTGCGGCAGTATGCGCGGCCTATACGGTATTCGGCTTGACGGGCTTCGGCGCTGCGATGGTGGCGGTGCCTGTGCTCGTGCAGTTCGTCCCTCTTCATTTCGCGGTGCCGCTGGTTCTCCTGCTCGACGTGGTGTCGACCACGATTGTCGGCTTGAAGAACCGGGCGATCGTCTCAAGGCGCGAACTGATGCGCCTCGGCCCATTCATGTTTGTGGGAATTGCTATCGGCGCGACGGCACTTGCCCGGCTCGATTCCAAGTGGCTCCTGGTGGGTCTTGGGATATTCGTCATCGTGATGGCGCTTCGCAGCCTGGCAACCCAACCGTCCAAAGAGTCAGGCCTGGCGGGCATCTGGGCGCTGCCGGCGGGCGTCATCGGCGGCGTCTTCAGCGCACTCTTCGGAACCGGCGGTCCCATCTACACCCTCTATCTTGCGCGGCGGTTGCCTGACGTGAATGTGTTCAGGGCCACGATCTCGGCTGTGATATTCGTGAGTGCCGTCGTCAGGCTGGGTGCCTTCGGCATGACCGGGCTGCTGCAGCAAGAAGGACTCTGGCAAAGTGCCGCTTCCGTGCTCCCGTTCTGCGTCGGCGGGGTCTGGGCTGGATCGAAACTGCGCGAACGCTTTTCACCGATCGCTGTGAAGCGACTGCTCCTTGTCTTCCTGATGGCTGGTGGTGCAGGAGTGATTGTCCGGGGAATGGCCTGAGGGGGCAGGGCAGCCGGCGCAGTAGCGCTTGAAATCACCGCAGTTCCACCTAGCATCTTGAGTGGGCCCATTCGCCCGAAGAGCTGGAGAAAATCATGAACACGTGGTTCTTCGAAGCCGACTATTTCACCGCCTGCAATTGCGACTGGGGCTGCCCCTGCAATTTCAACGCACGCCCGACTGAAGGCCGATGCATGGGATGGGGCGCGTAAGCCATCACGAGCGGCCAGTTCGGGGAGATTGCGCTCGACGGCGCGCGGTTCGCGGTGTACTACAAATTTCCGGGTCGCATCGAGGAGGGCGACGCTCGACACCAAATTCGCGGCCATCGAGTTCGAGATGCAAGATCTCTACGCGACGCACCCCATCTAGGGCGCGGACCGGCACTGTCAATCGCTCGCGCAGGCCGCCGGCGCAGGGAGCCACACCTGGCGCGCTTACCTGAGCACACAGGCACCGAGCCTGAACAACCCGGGCTTTGTGAACGCACGCGACCGGATCGGCGCCGGCCCCTGGCGCAATGCCAAGCGCGAAGTGGTCGCACGCAGCGTCGACGACCTGCACTCGGCCAGCAACAACCTGACCAAGCAGACTGCGCTGGACGAAAAGGGACAGGCCGTGAACAGCCGAACCGAGACGCCGAGCAAGCACGACATCCTGACCGGCTCGCGACCTGACGGAACCGCCTTCCCTGGCGCCCCGTTCGCGGACATGACCTGCGGCAACTGGACCAAGGGCGGGGCCGACGGCTCCGCGATGACCGGCCATTTCGACCGAGGCGGACCCATCGCCTCACCGTGGGCTACCTCCTGGAATTCCTCTCACCCGACGCTGGGCTGCAGCATGGAGCGCATTCGCCCGACGGGTGGCGATGGACTGCTCTATTGCTTTGCGGTGCAGTAGCTCCGCGCTGAGCCGGGGATTCTTACAGCAGGCCGCGCCGGGCGCCCACCTTGGACGCGCGGCTTTCATGAGAGGCTGTTCCGTGTCCAGTCACGGAACGCCCCATGACCCAGTCCCTCTTTTTCGCGATCGCGCTCGTCGGCCTGGGCTTGGCCGCGTCCGGCACGGCCGCGGAGCAAAAGGCTGAGAGCGGGCAAGCCAAACTCGACCGCTCCGGGAAGAAGCAGGTCGGAAAGGCCTCCTTCTACGCCCGCAAATTCACGGGCCGGAAGATGGCGGACGGAACGCGCATGGACCCGCGTGATGACAACGCGGCCAGCAAGACCTTGCCGCTGGGGACGACCGCGAAGGTGACCAATCTCGAAACCGGCGATAGCACCGTGGTCACGATCCAGGACCGCGGTCCCTATGTGTCCGGGCGCATCGTCGATCTTTCGCCGGCCTCGGCAGAGCAGATCGGCCTGAAGCGGGAAGAGGGCATCGCACGGGTGGAAGTGGCGCCCATCGCCGTGCCCCTGCCAGGCGGAAGCGTCAAGCGGGGCGCCGGCGCGAAATAGTCGCTTCGGCAAGGGACCGAAACTGCCTCCGCGCGCAGGGCCCCACGGACAGGCGGGATCGCTCCATAATCATCGTTCAACTCAACAGAAGACCTGACCTTGAATTCACTGATGAGTTCCCGCCGTGACGACACCCTCGAGGGCAAGCTGCAGCTGCTGATCGAGGCCGTGATCGACTACGGCATCTTCATCCTGGACCCCCAGGGCTTCATCATGTCCTGGAACACGGGCGCCGAGAAGCTGAAGGGCTACAAAGCCAGCGAAATCATCGGCCGGCACTTCTCCACCTTCTACAGCCCCGAGGCCGTGGCCAGCGGATGGCCCGAGGAAGAATTGCGCCGGGCAGTGCGCGATGGGCGCGTGGAGGACGAAGGCTGGCGCATCCGCAAGGACGGCAGCCGCTTCTGGGCCAACGTGACGATCACGCCGATCTACGGCGACGACGGAGTCCTGACGGGTTATGCCAAGGTCACGCGCGACCTGACCGAACGGCGCGCGCACGAGGAGCAGTTGCGGGCGAGCGAAGAACGCTTTCGCCTGCTCGTCGAGAGCGTGCGTGACTATGCGATCTTCATGCTCGACCCGGACGGAATCGTGCGCAGCTGGAATGCGGGCGCGCAGGCCACCAAGGGCTACACCGCCGACGAGATCATCGGGCGCCATTTCAGCGCCTTCTATACGCCGGAGGACCGGGAGTCGGGCAAGCCGGCGCGGGGCCTGAGGACCGCCATCGCCGACGGCCGGATGGAGGACGAAGGCTGGCGCGTGCGCAAGGACGGCTCCGTCTTCTGGGCCGACGTCGTCATCACCGCGATACGCGGCCGCACCGGCGAGCTGATCGGCTTCGCGAAGGTGACTCGCGACATGACCGAGCGCCGCCGCTTCGCGGAACTGGAGCGCTCGAGCCAGATGATGAACGAGTTCCTCGCGATGCTCGCGCACGAACTGCGCAATCCCCTGGCCCCTATGCGCAACGCGGTCACGGTGATGCAGCTCGAATCGCTGCCCAGCCCGGCGCTGCGCAATTGCCGCGACATCATCGACCGCCAGCTCACGCATGTGACGCGCCTTGTGGACGACCTGCTGGACATCGGCCGGCTGACGACGGGCAAGGTCAAGTTGCACAAGGAGCTCGTTCGCGTGGGCGAGGTGGTGTCCCGCAGCGTGGAGACCGTCGGCCCGCTGGTCGAATCCCGACGCCACAGCTTGACGGTGGATCTGCCCGAGCAGCCGATCTACGTCGATGGGGATGCCACCCGCCTGTCCCAGATCCTGCAGAACCTGCTGATCAACGCCGCCAAATACACACCCGAGGGCGGGCGTATCGCCTTGAAGGTCGAAGCCGCGGACGGCCTCGTCATGACCTCGGTGTCCGACAACGGACGGGGGATTGCACCGGACGACCTGGAGACCATCTTCGAACTTTTCAAGCAGGGTGTCCATGAGACGCCGCACGAGAGCGGCTTGGGCATAGGGCTCACGCTGGCCCGCTCGCTGGCCGAAATGCACGGCGGCATGCTTGAAGCGCGCAGCCCCGGTCCGGGGCAGGGCAGCACTTTCACGTTCCGCATGCCGGTTGCCGACACCGCGGTGGGCTCCGAGGCGGCCGCGGCGACCGAGGCCGACAAGACGGTTCGCCGCGTCATGGTGGTGGACGACAACCGCGACGCCGCCGACACGACCACCGCCATCCTGCGCCTCTTGGGCAACCAGGCGGAATGTGCGTACACGGGCCGGGAAGCGCTGGAACTCGCCAAGCGGTTTCGCGCGAACGTGGTGTTCATGGATATCGCCATGCCCGGCATGGATGGCTTCGAAACGCTGCGCGCGCTGCGTGCGCAACCAGGGTGGGCCAATGTCTTCGCGATTGCGGTGACGGGCTTCGGCACCCAGGACGACAAGAAGCGAACCTTGGCGGCGGGCTTCGACGGCCACCTGACCAAGCCGGTGGAACTAGATGCGTTGGTGGCGCTGCTGAATCAGTCAAGCGGCCTGTCTTAGGGCATTCACTGCGTTTGGCCGGTGGTTTGTCAGCCCCGTCCTACGTCGAGCGCGAAAAACAGCAGAGACACTACGGTAGGCGCGACAACCCTCGCGCTGAAGTTCCGAAAAATAGTCTCAGGGAGTCCGCATGGACCAGGCCGTTCAGCCGAAGCTCAGAAAGAAGACCCAGAAATCCACTGCTTCCATCCCTGATCCGCCAACGTCGCCTGGTGCCGCTGAGGCCCAGTCGCGCCAGATCCTGGCGGCCATGATGGCGTTTTCGGCGGGCGATTTCAGGGTGCGCCTGCCGGCGGGCTGGTCCGGCACCGACGGCCGCATCGCCGAGGCCTTCAACCACGCCATCAGCAACGCCGAACGGGTGACCGGCGAGGTCGCCCGCCTGAGTACGACGGTGGGCAAGGAAGGCCGGCTGTCGCAGCGCATGTCCGCGCCCGGCGCCATCGGCGGCTGGGCCGCCCAGGTCGACTCGCTCAACACGTTGATGGATGACCTGGTGCGACCCACGACCGACATCGCCCGCACCATTGGCGCCGTGGCCAAGGGCGACCTCGGCCAGTCGATGGATCTGCAGGTGGATGGCCGCGCGTTGAAGGGCGAGTTCCTGCGCTCGGCGAAGCTGGTCAACACCATGATCGAGCAGTTGTCGGTGTTCACCTCCGAGGTGACGCGGGTCGCCCGTGAAGTGGGTACCGAAGGCAAGCTGGGTGGCCAGGCCCAGGTCAAGGGCGTCTCGGGCGTCTGGAAAGACCTGACCGACTCGGTCAACCAGATGGCAGGCAACCTGACGGCGCAGGTTCGCAACATTGCCGAGGTGACCATCGCGGTGGCCAACGGCGATCTGTCCAAGAAAATCACCGTGGACGTGCGCGGTGAAATCCTGCAGCTGAAAGAAGCCACCAACACCATGGTGGACCAGTTGCGTTCTTTCGCATCGGAAGTGACCCGGGTGGCGCGAGAGGTCGGCACCGATGGCCGCCTCGGCGGCCAGGCCGTGGTGCCGGGCGTGGCCGGTACCTGGAAGGACTTGACCGACTCGGTCAACTCGATGGCGAACAACCTCACCTCGCAGGTGCGCAACATCGCAACCGTGACCACGGCCGTGGCGCGTGGCGACCTCTCCCGCAAGATCACGGTGGACGTGAAGGGCGAGATCCTGGAGCTGAAGGAAACCATCAACACGATGGTCGATCAGCTCAATGGCTTCTCGTCGGAAGTGACCCGGGTGGCGCGCGAAGTCGGCACTGAAGGAAAACTCGGCGGCCAGGCCCAGGTGCCCGGCATCGCCGGCACCTGGAAGGACTTGACCGACTCGGTGAACTCGATGGCCTCTAACCTCACGGGCCAGGTGCGAAACATCGCCGGCGTGGCGACCGCCATCGCCAAGGGCGACCTGTCTTCCAAGATCACGGTGGAAGTGAAGGGCGAGATCCTGGCGCTGAAAGAAACCATCAACACCATGGTGGACCAGTTGAACGGTTTCGCTTCCGAGGTGACGCGGGTGGCGCGGGAAGTGGGCACCGAAGGAAAGCTGGGCGGCCAGGCCCAGGTGCCCGGCGTCGCCGGCACCTGGAAGGACCTGACCGACAACGTCAACTTCATGGCGTCCAACCTCACCGGTCAGGTGCGCAACATCGCCGAGGTGACCACGGCCGTGGCCAACGGCGACTTGTCCAAGACCATCACGGTGGACGTGAAGGGCGAAATCCTGGAGTTGAAGAACACCATCAACACGATGGTGGACCAGCTCAATGGCTTCGCTTCGGAAGTGACGCGGGTGGCGCGGGAAGTGGGCACAGAAGGCAAGCTCGGCGGCCAGGCGCAAGTGCCCGGCGTGGCGGGCACCTGGAAGGACTTGACCGACAGCGTCAACTTCATGGCTTCCAACCTCACGGGCCAGGTGCGCAACATCGCGGAAGTGACCACCGCCGTGGCGCGGGGCGACCTTTCCAAGAAGATCACCGCCGACGTGCGCGGGGAAATCCTGGAGCTGAAGAACACCATCAACACCATGGTGGACCAGCTCAACGGCTTCGCCGGCGAGGTGAGCCGGGTGGCGCGAGAGGTCGGCACCGAGGGCGCGCTCGGCGGCCAGGCCCAGGTGCTGGGCGTGGCCGGCACCTGGAAGGACTTGACCGACAACGTCAACTCGATGGCGTCCAACCTCACGGCCCAGGTGCGCAACATCGCCGACGTGGCGACCGCCGTGGCCAACGGCGACCTGTCCAAGAAGATCACGGTAGACGTGAAGGGCGAAATTCTGGAGCTGAAGAACACGCTCAACACCATGGTGGACCAGTTGAACGGCTTCGCCTCCGAAGTGACGCGGGTGGCGCGCGAGGTGGGCACCGACGGCAAGCTGGGCGGACAGGCCCAGGTGCGCGGCGTGGCCGGCACCTGGAAGGACCTGACCGACAACGTCAACTCCATGGCCAATAACCTGACCGGCCAGGTGCGCAACATCGCCGACGTGACCACGGCCGTGGCCCGCGGCGACCTCTCGCGCAAGATCACGGTGGAAGTGAAGGGCGAAATCCTGGAGTTGAAGAACACCATCAACACGATGGTCGACCAGCTCAACGGCTTCGCCTCCGAAGTGACGCGGGTGGCGCGCGAAGTGGGCACCGAGGGCAAGCTCGGTGGCCAGGCCGCGGTGCCCGGCGTGGCCGGCACCTGGAAGGACCTGACCGACAACGTGAACTTCATGGCCTCCAACCTGACGGGTCAGGTTCGCAACATCGCCGACGTGGCCACGGCCATTGCCCGCGGTGACCTCTCGCGCAAGATCACGGTGGAAGTGAAGGGCGAGATCCTTCAGCTGAAGCAAACCATGAACACCATGGTGGATCAGCTCAACGCCTTCGCCGGTGAAGTGAGCCGGGTGGCGCGCGAAGTGGGCACCGACGGCAAGCTGGGCGGCCAGGCCGCGGTGGAAGGCGTCGCGGGCACCTGGAAGGACTTGACCGACAACGTCAACTCCATGGCGTCCAACCTGACGGGTCAGGTGCGAAACATCGCCGAGGTGACGATCGCCGTGGCCAACGGCGACCTGTCCAAGAAGATCACGGTGGACGTGCGCGGCGAAATCCTGGAGTTGAAGGAAACCATCAACACCATGGTGGACCAGCTGCGCTCGTTCGCAGCCGAGGTGAGCCGGGTGGCGCGGGAAGTGGGCACCGACGGCAAGCTGGGCGGCCAGGCGCAGGTGCCCGGCGTGGCCGGCACCTGGAAGGACTTGACCGACAACGTCAACTCCATGGCCAACAACCTGACGGGCCAGGTGCGCAACATCGCCGACGTCGCCACGGCTATCGCGCGCGGCGACCTGGGCCGCAAGATCACGGTGGACGTGAAGGGCGAGATCCTGCAGCTCAAGGAAACCATCAACACCATGGTGGACCAGCTGTCGGCTTTCGCCTCCGAAGTGACGCGGGTTGCGCGCGAGGTGGGCACCGAAGGCAAGCTGGGCGGCCAGGCCGCGGTGCCCGGCGTGGCCGGCACCTGGAAGGACTTGACGGACAACGTCAACTCCATGGCGTCCAACCTCACGGGCCAGGTACGGAACATTGCCGAGGTGACCATCGCCGTGGCCAACGGCGACCTGTCCAAGAAGATCACGGTGGACGTGCGCGGGGAGATTCTCCAGCTCAAGGAAACCATCAACACGATGGTGGAGCAGCTGCGCTCGTTCGCTTCCGAGGTGACGCGGGTGGCGCGGGAAGTGGGGACCGAAGGGCGGCTGGGCGTGCAGGCCGTGGTGCCTGGCGTGGCCGGCACCTGGAAGGACTTGACCGACTCGGTCAACACCATGGGCGCCAACCTCACTTCGCAGGTGCGCAACATCGCCGAGGTGACCACGGCCGTGGCACGCGGCGACTTGAACCGCAAGATCACGGTGGACGTGAAGGGCGAAATCCTGGAGCTGAAGAACACCATCAACACCATGGTGGACCAACTGAACTCGTTCGCCGGCGAAGTGACGCGCGTGGCGCGGGAAGTGGGCACCGAAGGCAAGCTGGGCGGCCAGGCCCAGGTGAGCGGAGTGGGCGGCACCTGGAAGGACTTGACCGATAACGTGAACTTCATGGCCTCCAACCTCACCGAGCAGGTGCGCGGCATCGTGAAGGTGGTGACCGCCGTGGCCGACGGCAACCTGAGCCAGCGCCTCACGGTGCAGGCCAAGGGCGAGGTGGCGGCGCTGGCCGACACCATCAACGGCATGACCGATACGCTCGCGACTTTCGCCGACCAGGTGACCAACGTGGCGCGCGAAGTGGGCGTAGACGGCCGGCTCGGCGGGCAGGCCAACGTGCCGGGCGCCGCGGGCACGTGGAAAGACTTGACGGGTAACGTGAACCTGCTGGCCGCCAACCTGACCACGCAGGTGCGGGCCATCGCCGAAGTCGCCACCGCGGTGACCAAGGGCGACTTGACGCGTTCCATCCAGGTGGACGCCAAGGGCGAAGTGTCCGAGCTCAAGGACAACATCAACACCATGATCTCGAACCTGCGCGAGACCACCGAGAGCAACCGCGAGCAGGATTGGCTCAAGACCAACCTGGCGCGCTTCACCGGCATGCTGCAGGGCCAGCGTGAGCTGAGCACGGTGGGCAAGATGCTGCTGTCCGAGCTGGCGCCGCTGGTCAACGCGCACCAGGGAAGCGTCTATCACTGCAGCACCGAGTACGAAACCGGCGAGCTGGCCCTGCTATCGAGTTATGCGCAGAGCGGCAACGTCCGCCTGGCCCAGACCATCGGCCTGGGCGAAGGCCTGGTGGGGCAGTGCGCCGTCGAGAAGAAGCGCATCCTGCTCACCAACGTGCCCACCGATTTCGTCACCGTCGTCTCCAGCCTGGGTGAGGCCCGGCAGCTGAGCGTGGTCGTCCTGCCGGTGCTGTTCGAGAACGAGACCAAGGCCGTCATCGAGCTGGCTTCGCTGCACCCCTTCACCGTGGTCAACCTGAACTTCCTCGACCAGCTGGCGCTGGGCATCGGCGCCGTGTTCAACACCATCGAAGCGACGATGCGCACCGAGGGCCTGCTCAAGCAGTCGCAGCAGCTGACGGCGGAACTGCAGTCGCGCCAAAGCGAGCTGCAGCAGACCAACGAGGAGCTGGGCACCAAGGCGCGGCTGCTGGCCGAGCAGAATGCCGAAGTGGAGCGCAAGAACCGCGAGGTGGAACAGGCCCGCGGCGCGCTGGAAGAGAAAGCCTCCGAACTGGCGCTCACCTCGAAGTACAAGTCCGAGTTCCTGGCCAATATGTCGCACGAGTTGCGCACGCCGCTCAACTCCATCCTGATCCTGAGCCAGCAGCTCGCCGAAAATGCGCCGGGCAACCTGTCGGGCAAGCAAGTGGAGTTCTCGCGGAACATCAATTCCTCGGGCACCGACCTGCTGCACCTGATCAACGACATTCTCGATCTCTCGAAGATCGAGTCCGGCACCGTGACGGTGGAGGTCGAAGAGATCAGCTTCGCCGCCTTGCGCGACAACATCGACCGCAACTTTCGCCACGTCGCCGAGGCCAAGAGCCTGCCTTTCCATATCCGCTTCGCGGACGACCTGCCGCGTGCGATGGACAGCGACCCGAAGCGGCTGCAGCAGATCCTGAAGAACCTGCTCTCCAACGCCGTCAAGTTCACCTCCCACGGCCAGGTGGAAGTGCGCGTCGGCCTGGCGGAAAAAGGCTGGAGCCAGGACCACCCGGTGCTGCGGCAGGCCCAGCACGTTGTTGCTTTCGCGGTCGAAGACACCGGCATCGGCGTCGCGCCCGAGAAGCAGCGGCTGATCTTCGAAGCGTTCCAGCAGGCCGATGCCGGCACTTCGCGCAAGTACGGCGGTACCGGCCTGGGCCTCGCGATCAGCCGCGAACTGGCGGTATTGCTCGGCGGCGAGATTCGCCTGACCAGCGTGCACGGCCAGGGCAGCATCTTCACTCTGTACCTGCCGCTTCACTACTCCGGCCCCGAGGGCTCTACCGTATCGCGCAGCGCCGACAGCAACGCGGACTCCCGCTCCGTCATCGCCTTGCCCATGCCGCGGGAGGAACACATCCTGGACGATCGCGACAGCATCGTGCCGGGCGACGCCGTGTTGCTGGTGATAGAAGACGATCCGCACTACGCACGCATCTTGCTGGGCCTGGCGCGCGACAAGGGCTTCAAGGGCATCGCCGCCACCAAGGGTACGCACGGGCTCGCGCTGGCTCGCCAGTACCAGCCCACGGCGATATCGCTCGATATCTTCCTGCCCGACATGCTGGGCTGGACGGTGCTCAACCAGCTGAAGCTCGATCCAGCTACGCGCCACATCCCGGTTCAGATCGTGACGATGGACGAAGAGCGCCAACACGGCCTGGCGCATGGCGCCTTCGCCTATCTCGTCAAGGAGCCGACCACGGCGGGCCTGGAGGTGGCGTTCGACCGTATCAAGAAGTTCGCCGCGCCTCGCACCAAGCGGCTGCTGGTGGTGGAAGACAACGACATTGAACGCGACGCCGTGCTGGAGCTGCTCGGGCACGAGGATATCGAGATGGTGGCCGCAAGCACCGGCGATGAGGCCCTGGCCGCGATGCGCGACCAGCCGTTCGATTGCGTCGTGCTCGACCTGCGCCTGCCCGACATGACCGGGTTCGAGTTACTGGAAAGGGTTCAATCAGAACCCGACTTGGTAACGGTGCCGGTGGTGGTCTTCACGGGCAAGGACCTGAGCCGTGAGGAGCAAGCCCGGCTGAACTCCATGGCCAAGAGCATCGTGCTGAAGGACGTGCAATCGCCCGAGCGGCTGCTCGACGAAACGGCGCTTTTCCTGCACCGGGTCGTGACTCAGCTGCCACTGCACAAGCAGGCGATGCTCGAGCGGCTGCACAATTCAACGGAAGTGTTACGCGGGCGCAAGGTGTTGGTTGTGGACGACGATGCGCGCAACATTTTCGCGCTCACTTCGGTGCTCGAGAATCATGAAGTGGACGTCATCAGCGCGACCAACGGCCGGCAAGCCATTGAAACCATCCACAACACGCCGGAACTGGCCATGGTACTAATGGATATCATGATGCCCGAGATGGATGGCTACGAAACCATGCGCGAGATCCGCAAGGAGCCGCGGTTCCGCAGCCTGCCCATCCTGGCACTGACCGCGAAGGCCATGAAGGGCGACCGCGAGAAGTGCCTCGACGCCGGCGCCAGCGACTACATCGCCAAACCCGTGAATACCGATCAATTGCTTTCGCTGATGAGAGTGTGGCTGTTCCGCTGATGCCCCATAACCCAAAAAAAGACACGCCGGCCCCCGACGATCAGGTCAACATCCTGATCGTCGACGACGAGCCCAAGAACCTCACGGTGCTGGAAACCGTGCTGGACGATCCCAGCTACCGCTTGGTGCGCGCGGGCTCGGGGGAACAGGCGCTGCTCGCATTGATGGCCAACGAGTTCGCGGTGCTGGTGCTCGACGTGCGCATGCCGGGCATGACCGGCTTCGAGCTGGCGCAGATGGTCAAGGATCGAAGGAAAACGGCCCGCGTGCCCATCATCTTTCTGACTGCTTATTACAACGAGGACCAGCACGTCCTCGAGGGCTACGGCAGCGGCGCGGTCGACTACCTGCACAAGCCGGTGAACGCGGCAGTGCTCCGCTCCAAGGTCGCGGTTTTCGCCGAGCTGCACCGCACGAGCCGCGCGCTGGGGGTGGCGAATCGGTCCCTGCTCGCCGAAGTGAACGAGCGCCGATTGGCCGAGACACGCCTGAGCGAGTTGAACGAAACGCTGGACCGCCGGGTGACCGAGCGGACCAATGAGCTGCAGGCCAGCGACGCGCAGTTGCGCGAGGCCAACCGCCGCAAAGACGAGTTCCTGGCCACTTTGGCGCACGAACTGCGCAATCCGCTGGCGCCGGTGCGCAACGCAGTGCAAGTGCTGCGGCTCCAGGGCGCGGCGAAGACGCCCGAGGCGCAATGGGCCTCTGACATCATCGAGCGGCAGGTGCAGGCCATGAGCCGGCTCATCGACGACCTCATGGACGTGAGCCGGATCAACCAGGGCAGGATCGAGTTGCGCCGCGAGCGGGTGGATTTGGCGACCGTTCTGCAGGACGCCGTGGATACGAGCCGCCCGCTGATCGACGAATTCGGCCATCAGCTCGCAGTGTCCCTGCCACCGCTGAAGCTGCCCGTCGACGCCGACCCGACCAGGCTGGCGCAAGCTTTCATGAACCTGCTCAATAACGCGGCGAAATACATGGACCGCGGCGGGCGTATCGAAGTCAGCGTCCGGCGCGAAGACGACGAGGTGCTGGTGGCCGTGACCGACAGCGGCATCGGCATCGCGCCTGAACGGCTCGACAGCGTTTTCGAGATGTTCTCCCAGGTCGAAACCGCCTTGGAGCGCTCACGCGGCGGGTTGGGAATAGGGCTGTCGTTGACCCAGCGGCTGGTCGAGATGCATGGGGGCAGCGTGAAGGCACGCAGCGGAGGATTGGGCAAGGGCAGCGAGTTTCTGGTGCGACTGCCGCTGGCGCCGGCGCTCGTCGATGAGCCTGCGACCGATGCGGCCGCGCATCATCCCCCCGCTGTGCCCGCGATTGCGACCGGCACCGAATTGCGCGTCCTGGTAGCCGACGACAACAAAGATGCGGCCGACACCTTGTCGATGTTGCTGCAGGCATTGGGCCATAGCGTTCGGCAAGTGGCCGACGGCGAGGCGGCTGTGCGCGCCGCCCTAGACTTCAATCCGCAGGTGGTCTTGCTCGACATCGGCATGCCCAAGCTCAACGGTTATGAGGCCTGCCGCCAAATTCGCACCCAACCTGGAGGCGAGGCCATGAGGCTTGTCGCCGTCACGGGCTGGGGCCAGGCCGACGACCGTCGCAAGTCGCAGGAGGCCGGGTTCGACCAGCATCTGGTCAAGCCGGTGGACCCGGCGATACTGGTCGATCTGATCGCGGCCGTGGGGCACGGCCAAGCCGCCTAGGTTAATTTCGCACAAGCGCGGGGGCAATACTTCGCAGGCGGTGCGCAGCCACCCTCCCTATCCTCCCCAACATACATAAGTTGGGACAAAAAATGGATGCAGTACCGGACGGACGGGTTGCCGGCAGTAGCGTGCCGGGTGAGGGGGATGACAGTTTGGGCTTGGCGTCGCTGCTGGACGAGCTGGCGCATGGCGTGCTCGTGACAACCGTCGAAGGGCGGGTGGTACACGCCAACCAGGCGGCGCAGCACGAGCTGGCCCGCCGCCGGGTGCTCACCAAGCGCAATGGTTCGCTGCACGGCTGCACGCCGGAAAGCGCCAGGAATCTGAGAGACGCGCTGGCCAAGGCGGCGGAAGGCAAACGCAGCATGGTCGTGATGGCCGGCCTGGATGGACCCAGCCTGGCGCTGGCCGTGCTGCCCTTGAAGGCACAGGCAGCCGGGCGCGCGTCCAAGGCGGCGCTCCTGTTCGCGCGGGCGTCGGTGTGCGACTCCTTGATGCTGGGTTTCTTCGCTCGCAGCCACGGCTTGACCGCCACCGAAGAACATGTCCTGGGCATCCTGTGCGAAGGCTTTTCCGCACCGCAGATTGCCGTCGAGATGAAGGTGGCGGTATCCACTGTGCGCAGCCACGTGCGCAGTCTTTGCGCCAAGACTCGTTCGAGCGGGGTGCGCGAGCTGGTCAACCGCCTCGCGGTACTGCCGCCGGTGGCTCCGCCCTTCTGGAGCGAGCCTATGCATTGAACGGCAACTGCGGCCTGGGACGGCCGCAGGCGTCATGCTAGAGTGCATGGCGTTGGGAGCCGTTATGCCCGTGTCGAATGTTTCCGCAGCCCATGAGAGGCTGATCGCCGCGCTGAGTCCGTCGCTGCAGGCGCTTGCGCTGCGTGGCGCGGTGCGCGCCTACAAGAAGAGCAGCATCGTCATCAACGAAGGCGATGCCGGCGAAACCCTCTTCGTCCTGCTTCAAGGCAGCGTCAAGGTTTTCTCGACTGACCAGAGCGGGCGCGAGATCACCTACGGCACCATCGGCGCGGGCGACTATTTCGGTGAGATGTCCCTGGACGGCGGGCCGCGCTCGGCCAGCGTGATGACCCTCGAACCTTGCGTCTGTACCGTCGTGACCCGCACCGCGGTGCGCGAGCACCTGGCGCAGGAGCCGGAGTTCGCCCTCGATCTGGTGGCCCAGGTGATTCGCCGGGCGCGCTCGGCCACGGAAGCCGCCCGCAGCATGGCGCTACTCGACGTTTACGGCCGGGTGATCGCCACACTCGAGAACGAGGCCGGCCCGGCCAAGCCGGAAGCACCGGTGCTTCTAACGCAGATCACGCACCAGAGCATTGCCAGCCGTGTCGGCGCCTCGCGCGAAATGGTGAGCCGCCTGCTCAAGGACCTGGAAAAGGGTGGCTATATCGAGCTCGGCGTGAAGCGCATCACCTTGAGGAAGAAGCTTCCGGCGCGCTGGTAGCGTCCGGCGCAGTCTCCAGCTTAAGGGGCAGCAGGCCACGGCCCATGAGCTGTGGATCGGGGGCCGGCGTTGGACCGGGCAGCGGTTTGCCATCGACGACCCAGCGGGCCAACTCAGGCGCCGCCACGCTGGTGCCGACCAGCCGCACCAGGCTGGCGCCGCGGGTGCCGGCCGAAAGCAGGCCGGGCAGGCTGCGAGCCTGATCGGTCACGGCAGCACAGTCGGGGCCCACGCGAGGACCCCGGGTGGGACCCGCCGAGGAATATCTCACGTGCTTCGCGTCGCTCGCGCGATAGCCGGCGGCCACCAGCGCCGCGGTCCCCGTCGCGATGCCTGTCAGCGTGCCGCGCCGCCTTACCAGCGCCGCGCTGCCGGGCGTGTCGTCGGACGCCGAGCGCAAGTACTTCAGGGGGTCGTAGAGCGGATCCACGAACTCCGACTGGCGCCCGCGAAGCAGGGTGCCGAGGTTGAAGTCGTCCCTGTCGATCCAGGCATGGACGGGGGCGGGCAAGGCCGGCCCCTCGTTGCGCACCTCCACCTTCCACAAGCCATGGGGAGCCACGACGCTGCCTGAATTGAACGTGGACGAAGACTGCAGGGCGATCAGCGCCATGGTGCCGCTGCGTCCGCGCGACGTGTCGCCAGGATAGATGACGGCGCACGCGGGGCTTGACGCTTGCGGCCACACCTGCGCGTCTCCGGCAGCGATCCAGGGACCGGCAGCGGAGAAAGGTGGCGTCAGGCGCACCCGCACGCCCCCGGTGCCCGCAGGCATCCACAGCTGGACGAAGCTCGGGGTTTCATCGCCCGGCATGACCTGCCAATGCAGGCATTGGGATTCGTTCGCGGCCAACGGCAGCACCGCATGGCCGCGTGCCGAAAAGCTGTTGCCGGCCGCAAAGGTCAACGTCAGCTTGGGATGCTCGGCGACCAACTCTTCGAATGCCTTTTCCAGCATCGCTGTGCCGTTGTTGGGCCCTCTCTGGGGACCGAAACTCAGGTTGATCGCCACTTTTTCAGTGTGCTCGTCCGCGCAGCTCAGGATGTAGCGCATGGCGTCCAGCACCTGCACGTCGAGCCAGCCGCCGGAGGGATCTTGCAGGCAGGTACGCGGCATCTGGACAAATACGATGCCGGCCTCGTCGCTGGAAGCCGCGTCGCCGGGCCGGGCCCAGCTCGGCGGAGCCAACGCGGTGCCGACGCGTGAACCAACCGGCATGGCCCCGGCCACGACATCGGTCACGCAGGCGCCGTGAACGGCCGCGTACCGCAGGCGGTCATAGGAGGCCGCGGCATAGCACCCGTCTTCATCGACCGCGTTGCCTGTCGTGAAGGCGTCGATCAGGGTTTGCAGCTGCGCGCCGGTGACTTCGCGCCCCCGCCCGAAGTCGGCGGGAACGCTGCCCTGGAGCGCAAACGCCCCATGCTCGTCCTGATCCCACATCCGGCATACCCGCGTCTTGCCCGCACTGTCGCGAAGCTGGTAGTGGGCAAATGCGCATCCGTCGTCGATGACCCCGATGATGATCTTGCGCCCGGCGCCGCGCTGCACGGCGGTAGTGCAAGCGGGCGAAGCAAGCGGCGGGAACTTGGGGCGTTCCGGGATGACCGGGAGGCTGATTTCGGCGCGCGCCACGATGTCGGCCAGTGCAGTCTGGAGCCGCTCGAAGAAGGCGGCGGTGGGCCACCCAGTCACAAAGCGCGGCCCGCCGGCCGCCGGCCGATAGCAGGCCGGCACGTCGGCCGTCGTCAGCCCGCCGCCCGATTGAGCGATGAGATCAGCCACCGTCTTTCCAGGCTTGAGCTCGATCAGCGTCGGTATCTTGTTGTTCGCCGGCAGGCCCCCGTAGGATGCAAACGCCGAGCCATCGGCCCACACCAGGTAAGGGTCGGAACCGCTCAGTGGATCAGGCCGGTCCCAGTTGATGTGGTCGCCGTGCCGGATGGGAAACCAGCTCATGGCTTGAACCTGACGTCTTCCCATTCCTTGGCCGCCTTGTGCCACATGTACTTGAGGACACCGGAGGTGGCGGCGCCGCTGGCGGGACCAAAGGACTTGTAGAACGGGGGCGCATCCGGACCGTCCAAAGGCTGCGAGGACGGCATCAGATCCGCATCGAAGGGCATGGCGGATCCCTCGAAGCAACGCGGCATCCAGGTCTTGTCATCGCTGCATCGGGCCACGAAGTACTCGCCCAGGGTTTCACCCAACAGGCGGCCGGACAGGCTGTCGGCCGGGAAGTGGACACCCGCGACGACACGATTGGTCGCGATGCGTGCCGACAGGCGTTGCAGCTGCCCGGTGACCGGATGGTTGGCCGGCAACTGCAGCAGCCGCTGGATGACGTGGGCGACGATGTAGGCCTGCGTTGCGTGTCCGCTGGGCAGTGCGCCATGGCCGGGTGTGGGAATGATCGGCTGGACCTGCGCGGAATACTCCACCGGCCGCCAGCAGGCGAGGGCGTGCTTGAACTGCATCTCGACGTTGATCGCCAGCAGCATCGCGCAATTGATCAGCTCCAGCGTCCTGGGTGTCCGGGCCGGGCTCATGTTGGTGATGGACGCCCAGAAGGCGAACTGCGGCTCCACCTGGGCAATGATCTCCGCCGTGCGTTCCTCGCGCAGGTCGGCCCACGAGAGCACCTTCTTCGTCTGCTCCTTGAAAGCGGCGACGGAGGGCCGCACCAGATGCGCGACCGGCTTGGCCGAAGCCGCAACCTTGGTCTCGATATGCCAGAGCGCCGCGCCGTTGTCGCCCACCTTGGCGAACGACAGCGGTTCGAGCAATGCGGCCTGGCAGATGTAGGCACGAACCCAGGGCTCCCAGCGCTGCATTGCCTCGGGGTCATCGACCGGCGGCAGCACGACCGGGTAACAGCTGTCGTCGAGCGGGACAAGCGTCGCATCCCTGCTTGAAATGAGTGCGAACGGGTTCTGCTGAAATCCCGCGCCGCCGCTGGCGATGCCCGCCGGATTTTCTATCCCGCCCCAGCCACCTGAGGCGCCCCAGCCGCCCCAGCCGCCCCAACCTCCCCAGCCGCCCCAACCACCCCATCCGCCCAGCTGACTCATAGATACCTCCAAAAAGATTCGTTGTGTTTTGCCCTACTCGGGAACCCCTGCGCGCCGAAGCGCATCCGCAAACGTTTGTGCGCTCGCCGACCGGGCGCCGGGCGATCGCTTCAGGAAACCGCCGACGCTGAATGCCGGCTCCAGTTTCAGCAGGCGGTCGGCGCTTTGCCCGGCAGCCTGGAGATCGCCTTGAAGCGTCTGGGCTATGGTGAGCACCCGCAGCGTCGAAGGATGGCTCGCATTGGCGCGCAGGGAGTGCGTCGCCAGCTCCACGGCTCTTGCGTTCCTGCCGGCGGTCAGGGCCGCCGAGGCCGCCAGCGACTGATAGAAATAGAGCATGGGATCCAGCGGGCTCAGTGCCAACGCGCGCTCGCTGCTTTCCAACGCGGCAGCCCCGGCGTCTCGGAACGCGTGCAAGACGCCGCTGAACAGCCAAGCCAGCGAATCATTCGGATTGCATTGAAGCGCCCGTGCGTAGCAGGCCGAGGCGCCGTCGAGGTCCTTGGTCAGGTGGCACTTGACGAAGCCTTCGACCGCCATCGCGAGAGAGCAATTCGGATCCGCGTCAAGCGCCCGCCGGGTGAGCTCCAGCGCGCGCCGCGTCGTGCGCTCGTCGGAGGGGGCCAATCCGCGCGTCACCTGCAGCACGTGCCACTTCGCCAGCCACGCACGCGGTGCGGCAATGCGCGGGTGCCGTTCGATCAGGTGTTCGAGCATGTCGTGCACGCGCTGGAACTCGTTGCGGCTGGCCCTGTGCATCAGAGTGATGGAGCTCATCTGCAGGGTGGCGCTCTGCAAGGTGGGCAGGGGCTTGGAGGTGGTGCGTTCGGTTTCGACTCGGGCAACCGCGGTGCTGGCCTGGCTGACGACCTGGCTGGTGATCTCGTCCTCGCCGGCGAGGATGGCCGGTACGGTGCTCTTGAGGCTGGCGGCCCAGGCGACATGGCCGCTTCGCAAGTCGGCGAGTTCGACCATGAGGCTGACGTGATCGCCGAGCACACGGTATGCACCCGTCAGGGCGTAGGACGCGCTCGATCCGGCGTCGATCAAGCCGCGCAATTGCGGTAACTCGCTCTGGCGGTGGCGCAGGGCTGTGGTGGACAAGCGGGACAGCACGCTGATCTGGGCGCACTGGGACAGCCCGGCGATGATCTCCTCGGCGAGGATCTCGCCCAGCACTTCGTTGCCGGGTTCGGCCGTGCGAGCCGTGAACGGGACCACGATCAGCGTGGGTCGCAGCACCTCGGCAGCGGCGCCGGCGAGGCTCGCCACAGGCGCATGCCCGGCGGGGCCGACGCGGTAAACATGGACCGGCTCATTGACGTGCTTGAGGTGGCAATCGCCCAGGTCTTCGATGTCGGCATCGAGGCCGGCGGTGAGGTGGTCTCGCAGTTCTGCCGTGACCACGATTTCGCCGGGGCCCGCGAGGGTGGTGACCCGGGCAGTCAGGTTGACGTCGGGCCCGTAGATATCGTGGCGGTCCACCACGAACTCGGCCAAGTGGGCGCCCACCCGCAAATACATGTGCTGTTCGCCCGGCCGGTTCTGGTTGTCCTGGCGGGCCAGGTCCTGCAGCGCGAAGGCGGTCTTGAGGCACTCCAGGGGATCGGCGAACTCCAGCATCAGGCCGTCGCCCAGGCTTTTGACCAGCCGGCCGCCGCCCAACGGCAGGAGCCGATGCTCTGCCTGGGTCACCAAATCCTGCCACCGGCGGATGAAATCATCTTCGTCCTGCTCCATCAAGCGCACCGACTCGACGACATCCATGACCATCAACACCTTGGTGTGTCGCGGCATGGTGAACAGCGGGTCAGCGGTCGGAGAGGTCATCCTAAAGGTAACTATCAGAAATTTCCTCCTCATTTTGTAGGAGGAAATCATCAGGCGCCGATTTCGCGGCACGCTTTCGTGGAACGTCCCACAGAAGTGTTGCGCGTGCGCTAAATCGATGGGACATCCAGACTACAGCGTACCCTGCGGGTATATCTATGGCTATGGCTATTCACTCGATCAGGCAAACCGACGTGCGGCTGACCCGCGGCCAGTCCTTGGCCCTGGTGGTGCACAAGCCGGTGCTCGCGGCGCGCGAAGCGACCCGGGCGCTGCTGGATTCCTTGCTGGCCCAGCTGACGAACCGCCCCGTGGCATCGCTGGGACTCGCCAAGACGGCGGACGGCAAGCCCTTTCTGCCGGGCCCGGACGCCATCGGCTTCAACCTCTCGCATTCGCGCCGCTACTCGCTGATTGCCCTGACGCTTTCGGGAGAAATCGGTTGCGACATCGAGGACCGGTTCACCGCCGACGAAGACGTCGGCGAGTTGTGCCCGTTGGTCTTGCATCCGCTGGAGCTGGAGGCGATGGACCGGCTGGCCGCAAAGGAGCGCCAACTTGCGTTCAGGCGGTACTGGGTGCGCAAGGAGGCGGCGCTCAAGGCGATGGGAACGGGCTTTCTCAGGGATCCCAGGCACCTCATCGTCGGCCAGGACGATGCACAGGCCGCCTGGACGGGGCAAGAGGGCGGCCGCTTCAACCTCCACAACCAATCGATCGAGGCGGGGTGCGTGGCCGCGGTGGCAAGCGCGGATGCCGATTGCCGTTGGTACGAACTGCAGGCCTAGGAGTCTGCGCGGCAGAAGCTCGCATTTCTCCCTCCCCTTCCGGGGGAGGGCTGGGGTGGGGGCACGCGGCGATGGTGCGGAGGTCATCGCCAGCCACGGATCAATCGTTGAGCTTGAATGCCAGCCAGCTACATCCCCTACGAGCCCGACCAGGACTTCCTGCTGCCCCCGTCACTGAAGGAGTGGCTGCCTGAAGGGCACTTGGCCTACTTCGTCTGCGACGCAATCGATAGCCTGGACTTGAGCGCCTTTCACGCGCGTTACGCCGCCGGTGGACCGCGCAACCAGCCGTTC
>NZ_JABJVV010000013.1 GCF_013155545.1 Caenimonas soli
CACCGCTGGTACTACGTGCCCGACCTGACGCGAGACGAGTTCTTTCTGTTCAAGGGCTATGATTCCGCAGATCACTACCATCGGTGGTCTGCTCACGGCAGTTTTGACAATCGTCGCGCGTATCCGAACGCCAATCCGCGCGAGAGTGTCGAGAGTCGGTTCTACGTGTACTACGAGTGACCGGCCGACCATCGCTTCCAGCCTTTCAAGGCGTTGCGTTCGCAGCTGGCCGGGCGGCGCCAAGGCTGCGGTGTGTCACGTAGCTGTTGACTCGTTCAAGTAGCCAATGGCCGTCGCCCCATGCGAACCTCGATGCTCCTTTGATGGGCCCGGCGGCAGTGCAGGCGTTTCGCTCCGGTGACCTCGCAACATCGCCATGGGGTGCACCTGATGCTGGTTGGCAGCGCGTGCATGGTCATCAACGACGCGCTGATTAAACTTGCCACTCAGTCGATCCCAGTCTCCCAAGTGATCTTCGTGCAGGGCTTGTGCATGATGATCTTGCTGGTTGCCATCGCAGTAGCAATGCGCATACCACTGCGCGCGAACTTCTTCACCGATCGCATAGTGCTGTTGAGGTCAGCACTGAACGCGCCCGGGCTCTTCACTTTCGTCGCCGCGCTCAAGCACATGCCGCTCGCGAATGCCATTGCGATCGGCATGGCAACACCACTCATGGCGAGCCTCCTGGCTGTGTTTATCTTCAATGAAAAAGTGAGTGGCGCCAGATGGCTCGCGATGACCGCGGGGCTCGCAGGGACGCTGTTGATTGTGCAGCCTGCGAGCGACGAGTTCAACGCATGGTCCTTAGTTGTTCTCGTAGGCTCATTCTTCGGCGCATGCCGCGACGTGGCCACTCGGTCAGTCCGTAAAGACATTCCGTCACTGGTCCTCACAATCGGCGCTGTGGTCGTGATGACGATGTGCGCAGGGGCTGGGGGACTCGCAGAAGATTGGCGGCTGTTGAGCCTACCGCAAATCGCGGTGCTCGCTGCGGCAAGCGCTTTCCTCTGCTCTTCGTTCTTTCTTGCGACTGTCGCCATGCGGGAAGGGGAGTTCGCCGTGCTCGGGCCAATCAGGTATTCGACGCTAATCTTTGGCGCCCTGCTGGGCTATGGCATCTGGGGTGATATCCCGGGTTTCGTCGCTCTCTGCGGCATGGTTCTCACGGTCCTGGCTGGGCTTTGCCTCGTCCGTCTGCGTTAGATCAACCTTCATGCTGCTCGGCCAACGACCACCGGGACCGCACCGACGCGGTCCCTACATCTCGTCCACCTCGCGCGCGCTCATCACGAACGGCGGCGAGAAAGCGAGATGTCGCCGTGGGGCCTGGCGCGAGCTAGCAGGTCCCTGTCGCTTGCCGCCTGAATTATGCGCGCGGCGACCTTCAGGCGCGGGGTCGAATCGCTTCTTCATTGCCGGATCGGCCACGAATTCCAAGGCTTCCATCATTCCAACCGACCGCACGTTGGCGCTGGAAGACGCAGCTTCTGTCTTTCGCGATCGTGGCGCGGTGGTTGTCGATGTCACGTTGCCGCCGCTCGCCGATTGGTCGGCGCGCGGCGAGATCATCGCGTTGGCCGAGGGTTATGCGGTCCATGAGAAATGGATGAAGTCGCGTCCGCAGGACTATGGAGAATGCTTCCGCGACTACATCAGCATGGGGGCGTTCCTCAGCGCCGCCGACTATGTCGAGGCGCAGCGCATGAGACGGGATCTCTGCGCCGCCTTCGACGAGACGATGCGTAAGGTCGACGTGCTGCTCTGCGCGACGTCGCGCAGCGAGGCTCCGTCGATGGAGACGCCGACGAAGGTGGTGAACTCGTTCGAGCTTCCCTGGTTCAATTCCGCGTTCAACGTCCGCGGCACTCCGGCACTCGCCGTATGCACCGGCTTCACCGCCGCGGGATTGCCTCTCGGCATGCAGCTGGTAGGCCGTCCTTTCGAGGACGCAACCGTGTTGCGCGCCGGCCATCACTACGAGAAGGCGACACCTTGCGCGACAGGCGGCCGGCGCTTTCTGCGTAGCGTCTCGCTCGTGGCGCAGCGCCGCAATGGGATCGGGGCCCCCGCATTGGCGACTAGGATCAGGCTCTTCGACGGCCTGCCGTGCTGAATGCGAGAGAGAGAGGCGGCTCGAGGCGGTCATTGCGCGATGGCTAGAGGCCTCATCTCCGCCTATGTGCCGCCGTAGGCGTCCGTCGTGGTCGAGTTCGCCTCCAAGTGATGGAAAACGTGCCGAACGCATCGGCGCATTCTCACATGGCTGCTACACCTATTCGGGCCATACGCTAGGTGTCCGCGGCCAACGCCGTTTGGACCATCCTCGAGCGCGGGGACCCTGAGGCCAGAGCAAAGAGGACCGGGCACCCACTTCCAGTCGCTCTTTCGCAGCGCGTTCGAAATCTCCCCATCGTCGACGAAGTGCGTGCGCGGCCTCGGTGGGGCCGCAACGCTTAGTTGTGATTCGCTCCGGTGTGGATGCACGTGTATTTCAGCTCCATGAATTCGGCGATGCCGTGGCGCGATCCTTCGCGGCCCAAACCAGCCTGCTTCCATCCGCCGAACGGTATGGAGGGCCCCGTGAAAGACGGCGTGTTCACGGCGACCATTCCATACTCCAGCGCCTTTGAGACCCGATGCGCCCGGCCGAGCGACTCTGTCTGGACATACGCCGCCAGGCCGAGCTCGTTGTTGTTCGCGCGGGCGATGACTTCTTCCTCGCTGTCGAAGGGCATGACGGCAACGACCGGGCCGAACGTTTCATCGCGCGCGATCTGCATGCCCTCCGTCACGTCGGAGATTAGCGTCGGCGTGACGAAGTTGCCGCCAAGCGGATTGGGCTGCGTAGTACCAACCAGCAACCGGCCTCCGCAATCAACTGCGTCTTCAATCTGGCGGCGGCACTTCTCAGCAACAGAGCGACGCGTCATCGGACCGATCTGGGTCGCTTCGTCGAGACCGTGCCCCACACGCAGCTCGCGCACCTTGTCGGCGAGCAAGCCGCAAAACTCCGCGTACTTACCGCGCTGCACGTACACGCGATTGACCGCAAGGCAGTCCTGGCCCGAGGTCGCGAACTTTGCGGCCATGCAGTCATTCACAGCCTTTTCCAGTGGCGCCTCGTCGAACACGATGAAAGGCGCATGCCCGCCGAGTTCGAGCGAGACACGCTTCACGGTAGCAGCGGCATCCCGCATAAGAATGCGGCCGACCTCGGTGGAGCCGGTGAATGAGAGGGCGCGCACCACAGTGTGATCATTGAGCCTGTGCACCAAAGCGGGTCCGTCGCCGTGCACGACGTTGAAGACGCCGGGCGGCAGCTGCGCTTCCTGCGCCATGCGGGCGAGTGCGAATGCGGACAAAGGCGTTTCGGGTGCGGGCTTCACGACGACACTGCATCCCGCCGCGAGTGCCGCCGCAGCCTTCCGCGTGATCATCGCGAACGGGAAGTTCCAGGGAGTGACGATGCCCACCACGCCGACGGGCTGCAATTCCACGACGACACTGATGCCGGGTTTGTGCGGCGGGATCGTGTCACCGTACGCGCGCTCGGCTTCCGCCGCGAACCACTCGATAAAGCCGATGCCGTAGCGCACCTCGCCGAGCGCTTCGGCCAGCGGTTTACCTTGCTCGAGAGTGATGATGCGGGCGATGTCGTGTTCATGCTCGCGGCAGGCGACGGCCCAACGCCGCAGCGCGTCGCCGCGCTGCCGGGCGAGTACGCCAGCCCACTTTTTCTGTGCGCGTTGAGCATGGACCACCGCGCAGTCGACATGCTCCGGTGTCATCCACGCAGCTTCAGCGAACGACAAGCCAGTGGCAGGATCTGTCAGCGGCCTGACGTCCCCACAGCTGACCCAAACGCCACCGATGAACGAGCTTTTCTCGAGCATTCCCGCGGCTTTCAGTTGGGCGGATGCCTCGTGAACTTTCTTAGACCAGAGGGCCTCGACGGTCATATCCTGCGTTTCCTTCATGGACGAGACAGGAGAGGATTGTTCCGCACAGAGCAACGGCAGATGCAGCAAATCTGCGTGCCCCCAATCTGTTATTCGGCGTCTCTTTCCGTTGCACGCAGTTTTTCGCAAGACGATGGAACTTGACAGGTTGGTCAGGTTCAGAAGGCGATCCGCGACTCCGCAGGTGATGGCGGGGTGCTACGTGACTTGGGGATGCTGGCTTCGTCCTGATCATCACCATCGAAGACATCGCGTGAAGGCAAGTTGCCGCCTCGCCGGGGCGGGCGCGCTAGGATTGTTCGGGCACGCGCCATGGGCGGAGCGGCAGCCCTGCAAGCGGAAAAAAAAGGGCTCGGCACCTTGGTGCCGAGCCCTGAATGCGGTGACCGCACGATACGCACGCACCGCCTTGGAGAAGCGGCGACGCACGAGTCCATGCGCCGCACGGCGTAGCTTGGCATCCCTGCTGCAGAACGCAAGTCCTGCTGCGGGGGACGCCATCAGCCGCTAGGTTGGCGAGAAACAGACAGCTGAGAAAAATCAAGATGCTCTCATCAGACTTCTAAACGGACAGCTTTTTGGGGCGGTAATCCTACGCGCGTCACGCATCGCGCCGAACGGTGAACCGCATTCACCGCCACGCGATGTTTTCGGAACGCGGCCGCCTCCGGCAGCGCTGGGGTATCGAGCCGACTTTCCCCGGAGCCGTTACCTGCCGAGCCGGTGGTTCGTCGACATCAAACCGTTAGGGAGAGTGCGCAGCTTGGCGCAGATCGGCTACGAGCAAAGTGTTGATGAGGATGTGCAGTCACCAGCGACGCCGCGCCACGCCCTCCATATTCAAAAGGAGCCGCAGCGGTTGTGCATGGCGATTAGATGGTGGTGCCGCCGTCGCAGACGATCGTCGTTCCGGTGGTGAAGCTTGCCGCGCGCGACGCGAGGTACACGGCGGCACCCGCGATCTCGTCCGGCTCGCCGATGCGGCGCAGCGGCACCTGCGCGCTCACCTTTTCCAACCTCGCAGGGTCTTCCCACAATGCGCGGGCGAAATCGGTGCGGATCAGGCCCGGCGCAATACAGTTCACGCGCACGCCGTGAGGCCCGTACTCGTGCGCGAGATTGCGCGCGAGCTGCATGTCGGCGGCCTTCGACACACAATACGCGCCGATGGTGGTGCTGCCCTTGAGCCCCCCCACGGACGACACGATGATCACAGAGCCGCTCCGGCGCTCTTCCATCTGCGGCACGCACATCGAGATCAGCCAGTGGTTGCTGACGATGTTGTTGTCCAGGACCTTGCGAAACTGCTCGTCCGAAATGTCCGCCATGGGGCCGTAGTACGGATTGCTAGCGGCATTGCAGACTAGGGTGTCGATACGGCCGAAGGCCAGCAACGCGTGATCGACCAGTTTGCGCAATGCCTCCTTTGAAGAAATGTTCGCTGCCACACCGATCGCGCGTCCCGCGCCGTATCGCTCGTTGATGGATGCGGCCACCTCGTCGGATGCATCCTGGTTGCGCGACGAGATCACGACGTGCGCGCCATGCTCCGCAAGCCGCTCCGCAATGGCGCGTCCGATGCCGCGCGAGGAACCGGTGATGATCGCGGCCTGGCCGCTGAGGTCGAAAAGATTCATTTGACCGCCTCCTTGCCATAGCTGCCGTACTTGCCTAATTCGCTCTTGGCGACCGCGTTACGATGCACTTCGTCGGGACCGTCGGCAAAGCGCAGAGTACGCGCGCCGGCGTAGGAGTACGCCAGCGGGAAGTCCCCGCTGACTCCGCCGCCCCCGTGTGCCTGGATGGCCCAGTCGATCACCTGTTGCGCCATCGACGGCGCGACCACCTTAATCATCGCAATCTCGTTCTTCGCCGCCTTGTTGCCCGCCACGTCCATCATCCACGCCGCCTTCAGCGTGAGCAGCCGTGCCATGTCGATCCTGCAGCGCGCCTCGGCAATTCGCTCCTGAGTCACCGTCTGCTGCGCGATCGTCTTCCCGAACGCCACCCGCGACATCGCGCGTTTGCACATCAGCTCGAGCGCGCGCTCGGCGAGGCCGATGAGGCGCATGCAATGGTGGATGCGGCCCGGCCCCAGGCGACCCTGCGCGATCTCGAAGCCGCGGCCTTCTCCCAGGAGCATGTTGCCCGCGGGCACGCGGACGTTCTCAAAGTACATCTCCACGTGACCGTGCGGCGCGTCGTCATAGCCGAAGACCGTGAGAGGTCGCACGATGCGGATGCCCGGCGTGTCCGCTGGTACTACGATCATGCTCTGCTGCGAATGCTTGTGCGCTTGCGGGTCGCTTTTTCCCATCGTGATGAACACCTTGCAGTGCGAATGGCCCGCCCCGGAGATCCACCACTTGTGCCCGTTGATCACATAGTGGTCATCATCGCGCTCAATGCGTGTGCAGATGTTGGTGGCGTCAGAGGATGCCACCTCAGGCTCGGTCATCGCGAACGCGGAGCGAATCTCTCCGTCCAGCAGCGGCTTGAGCCAGTGCGCCTTGATGTCCCCGGAGCCGTAGCGCGCGATCGTTTCCATGTTGCCCGTGTCGGGCGCGGAACAGTTAAAAACCTCGCTGGACCAGCGCACGCGACCCATGATCTCGGCGAGCGGCGCGTATTCCGAATTGGTGAGGCCCGCACCTTGATACCCAGAAGCTTCGGCGGTGTCCTTGGGCAGAAACAGGTTCCACAGGCCGGAGGCGCGGGCCTTTGCCTTGAGCTTTTCCACAATCTGGAGCTCGCTCCAGCGCTTACCTGCCGCTGTGTTAGCCGCGAGCTCCGCCTCATAGTCCTTTTCGGCGGGGTAGATGTAGTCGTCCATGAACTTGAGCAGCCGGGCCTGGAGCTCCTTGGTCGAGGGCGAGTAGTCGAAATCCATCGTGCGTTCCTTTTTTTGTTGCGTTCAGGCCATCTCGGCGAATCGCCACGCGAGTTGCGCGGCAGGGCGCGCAGTGACCGCGGCCGCGGCGGCTTGCGCACTCGAGGCCGTGCCGGCCTCGACACGCTTCGCAATACCTTGACGGATCGCGGCAATGCGAAAGAGGTTGTAGGCCATATAGAAGTTCCAGTCCGCCCTGAGTTCGTCCGGGTTGGCCAGGCGCGTACGCTCGCAGTAGTGGCGGATGTACTCGTCTTCACCGGGAATCCCCAAGGAGTTGAGGTCGAGCCCGCCGACGCCCCGCAGCGAACCCGCGGGAATGTGCCGCGGCATGCAGTGGTAGCTGAAGTCCGCGAACGGATGCCCCAGCGTCGAAAGCTCCCAATCCAAAACTGCGATGACTCGAGGCTCGTGGCGATGGAACATGAGGTTATCCAGGCGAAAGTCACCATGCACGATGGAAACCTTGCTCTCGTCGCGCGCGGCCGCGGGAATGTGCCGCGGCAGCCAGTCCACCAGGCTTTCCATCTCCGGGATCGGCTGTGACATCGGGCCGGCGCCGTCCGTAGAGGATTTGTATTGCCTGCTCCAGCGGCCAATCTGCCGCTCGAAGTAGTTGCCGGGCTTGCCGTAACCTGCCAGCCCGGCCGAAGCGAAGTCCACCATGTGAAGGGCGGAGATCACGCGATTCATCTCCTCGTAGATTTCACCGCGCTGCGCGGGCGTCATACCGGGCAGCGACTGATCCCACAGCACCCGGCCTTCCATGTACTCCATCACGTAGAACGCACGGCCAATGATGGATTCGTCCTCGCACAGACAACACATGCGGGGCACGGGCACGCCAGTGCCAGCCAGCGCGTTCATAACCGTGAATTCACGCTCAATTGCATGCGCGGAAGGAAGCAGTTTTGCTAGGGGCCCCGGTTTTGCGCGCATCACGTAGCTGCGCGTCGGCGTATCGAGCTTGTACGTGGGGTTCGACTGCCCCCCCTTGAACATTTCTACATGCAACGCGCCGCGAAAGCCCTCGAGGTTGCGCGCCAGCCAGACACTGAGTGCCTGCACATCGAAGTGATGGTCTTCGGCGACAGGACGCGTGCCGATGAATTGATCCGTGTTGGCTTCAGTCATCCGTGTCACTTAGGCGCAGCAGCGCCTCCCGGTTGCGCACGATGACAACACCGGGCGCCTCGATCCGGATGGCCTTCTCGCGTCGCATGGCGCTTAGTACCTCGTTTACGCGCTGGCGCGACGCGCCCAGCAGCTCCGCGAGCTCATTCTGCGCGAGCCGTAGGCCGATCCGAACTTCGCGCCCCGCTGACGGTACGCCGTAGCTGCGCACCAGGTGCAGCAGCTTTTTGGCTACCCGGGCACGCAGCGGCAGCGTGCTGAGGTCCTCGATCGCATTGAACATCCACCGCCGCCGCCGAGCCTGCAGGCGCAGCAGCGCGGGGTAAAGCTCGACGTGCTCCGAAAGAATGCGATGCACGTCTTCGCATGCCACCCTCAGCAGAGTGGTTTCGCCGTGTGCAAACGCATCCTGAGCGAGGCGTCCGCCGTCGAACATCGCCATGATGCCGAACCACGAGCCGGGGTCCACATACATGAATGTCAGTTGCCGCCCTGTGGCTGTGGTCGTGCCCACGCGCACGGCGCCTTTGGCGACCGCGCTCCATGCCCGCGCCATCTCGCCACGGGCCGAGATCGGCTCACCGTCCCTGTAGCGTCTGACGCAGGCGTATCGGAGGATGTCATGCCGCAGTTCGGCTGAAAGCGATGAAAACCAGGGATCCGAGTCAATTGCATCCCGTTCGTTCGTGTTCAGGTGCCAAGTCATGTGTGGTGAAGCTTAGGGGATCCCGCTCGGTGGGTTGATTCAATCATTCGCGAAAAAACCTCGAAAGCGGCCTTTTGAGGCTGCTCAACGCCTCCTCCCGAACAGGCATGTGATGTCGTGGTCCGGCAGCCCCCCGCTACCGCCAAACGCCGGCGCCACGGTCGGAAATCTCTCCCATTCCCGCGAATAGGCTTTGCGCGCCTTGGGTCCTGTCATGGATTGAAACTCTGGAATATGAAATGCGGGGAGGGATAGTCTCAGACGCGCTCGAGAAGGACGGCGATGCCTTGACCGATGCCGATGCACATCGTGCAAATCGCATAACGGCCACCGGTGCGGTGCATCTGATTGACCGCCGTGATGGCGAGACGCGCGCCGGATGCGCCAAGCGGATGGCCGAGCGCGATCGCGCCGCCGTTCGGGTTGACGCGGGGGTCGTCATCTTTCAACCCGAGCAGGCGCAGCACCGCCAGTCCTTGTGCAGCGAACGCTTCGTTTAGTTCGATCACGTCGACCTCATCCAGCGACACGCCTGTGAGCGCGAGAAGCTTTTGCACGGCCGGCGCCGGGCCGATGCCCATAATGCGCGGCGGCACGCCGGCGATAGCCATACCAACGATACGCGCGCGCGGCGTAAGGCCCTGCTTCGCGGCGGTCGTTTCATCCGCGACGATAAGCGCGCAAGCGCCGTCGTTCAGGCCACTCGCATTGCCCGCGGTCACCGTGCCATCGGACTTCACGACGCCCTTGAGCTTCGCAAGCACTTCGAGCGAAGTCTCGCGCGGGTGTTCATCCTTGTCCACCACGATAGCCTCGCCCTTCTTCTGCGGGATCGTCACGGGGACAACTTCTTCCGCGAAGAAGCCATCCTTCTGCGCCGCTACCGCCTTCAACTGTGAGGCGAGCGCCATACGATCCTGCGCCTCCCGCGAGATCTTGTATTCGGCTGCTACGGTTTCTGCAGTCTCCGGCATCGAGTCGGCGCCATAACGCTGTTGCATCAGGGGATTGATGAATCGCCAACCGATAGTGGTGTCGTAAACGGTGTTCGTGCGCGAATACGCACTCTCCGCCTTCGGCATCACGAACGGCGCACGACTCATACTCTCGACGCCGCCTGCGATGATGCACGATGCTTCGCCTGCCTTGATTGCGCGCGCCGCCGCACCGACTGCATCGAGACCCGAGCCGCACAGGCGGTTGATGGTCGCGCCCGGTACTTCGACGGGCAGGCCCGCCAGCAGCGATGCCATGCGCGCCACGTTGCGGCTGTCTTCGCCGGCCTGGTTGACGCACCCGTAGAACACGTCACTTACGGCCTGCCAGTCCACCGTCGGATTGCGCTGCATCAACGCCTTAAGCGGGATCGCACCGAGGTCGTCGGTGCGGACGGAAGAAAGAGCGCCGCCATAGCGGCCGAAGGGGGTGCGAACTGCGTCGCAGATGAAGGCTTGACGGGTCATATTTGAATAGGGACTGGGACGACCGATTCACTGTATCTATTGTCGGGATCCCTGAGATGCAATGAACAGCCCATTCGCGCGCAAAAACCGCGTTTGCACAGTCTTCGGCGGCGGAATTCCACTCAGGGGCCTCACGGCGGTTCTCATGACTACGCGCGCGCTGCACAACCGGCTCCTCGCTTGCCGCCGCCTCCTGTCCCCTGGGGTCGCCCGACGCCAGGAGCCCCTCAAGCGCCCGCGGAATGCCGGCACGCGCCGCCGGCTGGCTGCGAGCCTGGTAGCGCCTGAGCTTGCAGAAAAACATCGTTTGATTTATCTTATGTCCTGTTTCAATGCAGTCATCACGCAGTTTTTGGGCACAGCAATGGATATTGACCGGATCGACGCCCGCCTTATCGCGGAAGTTCAGCGGAACAACAGGACACCCAGCGAGGTACTGGGTGAGACCGTGGGCTTGTCGCCGACTGCCGTGCAGCGCAGGTTGAAGAGGCTGCGCACGGAGGGCGTCATCGAATCGGACGTAGCGATCGTGAATCCGAAGGCGATTGGCCAAAACGTGGCGATGGTCGTTTTGGTGGGCCTGGAGCGCGAGCGTTCGGACATCATCGACCACTTCAAAAAAGCGATTCGCATCACGCCGCAGGTCATGGCAGGCTATTACGTGACGGGCGATGCGGACTTCGTGTTGATAGTGACGACCGAAGATATGGAGCGATACGAATCTTTCACCCGCGCCTTTTTTTACGGGAACGCCGACGTCAAATGGTTCAAGACGATGGTTGTGATGGACCGGGTGAAGGCGAGCTTCGCACTGCCTATTGACGCCGAGCGCTTCAAATAACTAAAACCGGTCGCGGTTGCAAGAGACGCCCAGAGCAACACGCCACATCCTCGGTCGCAGCTCACTTCAGCGACAGGTCCCAACGAATGCCGGAGGCACGTGCAAAAACGCGCGGCCCCCCGACGCGCCTTCGCGCAGCTTTTCGGCTTTGGGACAGCACACTAAGCCAGAAAAAGACCCCTCGAATCTCCCAGAATCCTCTGTTCGCGTATGGAGGAAGTTGAGCACAATGAATCTTGACAGCGCAAAACAGGTTGCCCCGCTGGTCTTTTCGGGATCATATCTGGGAGCTAGGCACGAATACTTGGTGACGCCGATGTCGAGAGAGGATCTGTGCAGCGTAAAGGGACCATCTGGCTATGCCCTGTTCACGCCCCCGAACCTTGCTTGCGAGGAGATGGCCGAGCATCTTTTTCCTACGGACAATTCGCAGGAGCTGCGGCGCGCTGAAGCTGCCATCGCCGCTTATCGGCCACTGCAATGTGAGTGGAAATTGCAGGAAGCGCGGAAATCTGGGCAGTACACCAAGTCGGGCGGTATGTTTTTGCGGGGGAAGCATGCCTAGTGAAGCCGGCGAACTGTCGAGCGCATGGCGGAGCATTTCGACATAGCACCCCGTGATCAGACCGTAATCGTGGACCATCACACCTGCCGCAGCCGCTACAGCTGTGAACTGCAATGCGAGCAGGCTTCCGGACTGGTTGGCTACGAGAGAGCGGTAAATATCATCGCCCACTCTGTGTCGCCAGAGCTAGGAACCTCTTCTTCGCTGGTCCTGCACGGCACACAGGATGAATTCTGGCAGCGTGGATTGGGGATAGGTACGCCTACGTTTACCTCGAATTCAGAACTAACCATTCGGACAATGCACGGCAGGCGGCTCGCAACGACCCCTGGTTATTCACGTATCGGCCAAAAGCAGTGGATTCCGAACAGAGCCGCCAGATTCGGAATGCCTCCAAGTCTCGCTTTGACCCATAAGGGTCCGATTGGCCAGAAATGGCTGTTTGGAGATCCCAAGTGCATAAACAATCGCTCGAGGCGCTTGTATTGGGGAAATAGCTCCTTGTCGAGAGCCATTCCCAGAGAAGCTGTCTGTCAGTGCAGCCTAAGCGCCTGCTCGGCACTAAGCCAAGGAAGGCCAAGTGCCTCCGCGACCGCTCGGTGGGTCAAGTGACCGCGGAACACGTTAAGGCCCTCTCGAAGATGCATGTCGTCAGACAACACGTCGATTCCCCGGTTCGCGAGGGCGAGCCCGAACGGGAGCGTGGCATTGTTCAGCGCTTCCGCAGAGGTTACGGGCACCGAACCGGGCATGTTCGCAACGCAATAGTGGATGATTCCGTCGATTTCGTACGTCGGGTCTTGGTGAGTCGTCTGCCTGGAAGTTTCAAAACACCCTCCTTGATCGATTGCCACATCAACGAGAACACTCTTCGTACGCATTTGCCTCAACAGCCCTTTCGAAACAAGCTTAGGTGCACTCGCGCCGGGAATGAGCACCGCCCCGACAACGACGTCCGATGCAAGCACTTCCTCTTCCAGCGCAGTCGAGTTGGACGCTCGAGTACGTACTCGCCCGCCAAACAGGTCGTCCAAAGCACGAAGGCGTTCAAGCGAGCGCTCGATAATAGTCACCTCTGCACCGAGCCCGACCGCCATGCGAGCTGCATGTGTGCCCACCACGCCACCGCCAATTACGAGTACCCGGGCTGGAGGGACGCCGGGCACCCCCCCAATCAGCAATCCTTTGCCGCCGGCGGGGCGTCTCAGGCAATTCGCAGCCGCTTCGATGGCCAAGCGCCCAGCCACCTCGCTCATCGGCGCCAACAACGGCAGTCCGCCGCGGGCATCGGTCACCGTCTCATAAGCGATCGCTGCGCAGCCGGAACTTACGAGTCCTCGCGTCTGCTGCGGGTCCGGAGCGAGATGGAGGTAGGTAAACAGAATGTGCTTCTCCGTGAGCATTTTCCATTCAGGTTCCTGAGGCTCCTTGACCTTTACGATAATCTGCGCAGACGAGAAGACCTCAGCCGCCGTAGAGACAATGGTTGCGCCGGCGTTCGTGTAGACCGCATCACTTGCCCCGATGCCATCACCCGCGCCGGTCTGCACGTAGACCTGATGTCCAGAGCGCACATACTCGGTCACAGACGCAGGGGTCAAACCCACTCGGTACTCTTGGGGCTTTATCTCTTTTGGAACTCCTACTTTCATAATCTTCATTTCTGGTTGGTGGTACGAGTCACGAAGATTACGGTATACCGAACGCAATGTGCGCGTGAAATGGCGGGCCTGGAGACGGCCCCCTTTGAGATTCTGGCGCGGAAGCCATTCTGGGCGCTCAAAAAATGCATGCACTAGACCAACTTGACTTGCAGCTGCTGAAGCGATTGGCCAAAAACGGCCGGATCTCGCATGTGGAACTTGCATCTCAAGTCTTCTTGTCATCCTCAGCGGTTGCTCGTAGGCAAAGATCTCTTGAAGACGCGGGCATTATCACAGGGTATTCGGCGAATGTTTCACCGAAGGCGTTGGGACTGAATGCGACGGTGCTCGTTCACGTCGCCTTAACAAAGCAGTCGGACGAAGCCCTTTCGGACTTTGAACGCGCAGTGACAAGTTGTGAGAACGTTGTTCAGTGTTTTTTGATGTCAGGCGAGTACGACTACATGCTGGTGCTACTTGTCCGAGATCTTGAGGATTTTGAACGCGTGCACAAAATGCATTTGTCTCGCTTTCCTGCAGTTTTGAGAATTCAGTCGAGCTTTGCAATAAGGGAGGTGCTCAAAAGACCAATCCCTGATATATCGCTTTAGCTGCCGCCGCCATGCCAGTACAACAAGGGTCGCGCCGGTAGATTCGCACGGTCACCGGATAGTTGATTAAAAAAATAGACAGGGAAATGAAAAACAAAAGAAGGCAACTTATCGAGTTGCGACATCTACGCTACTTCATCACTTTGGCCGAGGAGCTTCACTTTGCGCGTGCGGCCGAGCGATTGCAGATAGAGCAGTCACCACTGTCCCGCGCGATCCGCGAAATGGAACGGCTGCTCGGCGTGCGGCTGTTCGAGCGAAACACACGCAGTACGAGGATCACGCGCGCGGGCAATGTCCTTGTCGATTATGCCAGGCGAGTACTCGCGTTAATGGAGCAAGCCGGGGCGAGCGCCAGATCTGCCGCCTTGGGCCACAGCAATCATTTGCGCATCGGGGTGTCGGATTGCACCGCATATTTCGGGGTGACTGAAATTCTCACGCGTCATCGAACACTACATCCAGATGTCTCAATCTCACTCCACGAGATGCCGTTGCATCGACAAGTCAGTGGAATACGCGACGACCTTCTTGATGCGTCATTCTCCCTCGATGGTAGTCATCGCAATGGAATTCAGGCGCAGGCCGTTGCATGCGATGCGATCTGCGCGATTATTCCCATCGCACATCCGCTGGCGCGCGTCGATGTCGCACTGGCAGCTGATTTGGTCTATCACCCATTGATCCTGTTCAGTGCCGAATCGGACTTGGGTGCTGGCTCCGAGATCGAGAACTTTGCGGAAACTCTCGGCCGACCCTACATCGCGTTCCGCGCGAATTCGCTCGGCACAATGTTGACACTCGTCGCGCTAGGGCACGGTATCGGCCTGGTCGGCTCCGCCCAGATGGCGGGCCTCCGGCGCAGCGATGTCGTGCTGCGCCCCATTGGGGGAATCACCCAGCAACTCACGACGTACGTGCTGCACTCCAATTGCGGCGTATCTGAGCCACTGGAGACTTTTATTGAGCTGGCCCGGGAGTTGTGCCCGATCGCCGCTTCACCGGGCTGGCCTTCCTGAAGCCACGATCTCGTGCGATGAAGGCTTCCAGCATGTGTGGAATCAGCACAGACGCATCGATCGGTTCGCCCCAGCGCGCCGCGTGCAACTCGGCGTAGCGGTCCAAGTCCATCCTCAGCTTTTCTGGGATGGCGATGGTGAGTTTCACCATTGCAGTTTTGGGTAGCGGCCCAAGTCGCAGCTCGGCCGTCATTGCGCGCCCCGATTGAAGAACAGTGGCTGGTATGGTCGTAGCACCATGTCTTTGTTCACCATGACACGCAATTCGAACCCCGACCGGATGGTGAGCGTCGGCTGGACATCCAGATTCCTCTTGGTCAGCTCCTTGCCCACCTCGTTGGCCGTCTCCTGCATGCTCTGCCGCATCGCGATGACGATCTGGCCCTCACCACCGCCACGCTGGGGCGCGGCCAGTTCGGCCCCGATGCCCATCATCGTCGATAGCCCCGCGCCGGCGAGCAGCCGTTCCCAGTGCCAGTCCACGCCGTCCTCCAGCCCAGTGCGCCCCGCAACGTCCAGACCCTGTAGTCGATCCAGTGCGATCGAGGAGGTGTCCGGCAGGATCAGCCGCGTCCACACCATCAGGACGCGCCGCTGGCCAAACGACACCTGGCTGTCGTACCGCCCGACCAGACGGCTCCCCTGAGGGATCAGCAAGTAGCGGCCCGTGGCCGAGTCGTACACGGCCCCCGTCACCGTGGCCACGACGGGGCCTGGCAAGTCAGAATTGATGCCGGTCAAGAGTGCCGCGGGAATCACGGTGCCGGCAGTCACCAAAAATCGCGATACCGGCGGCTGTAGCCGGGCGCTTTGGGTCGCCAGATCATTCGGCCGGTCGATGAATGCCTGTCTGCGGTCTGCCGTGCTTGACAAAGGCGCGCCTGCTCCCAAACCTGAACCGCCGGCATTCGCGACTATGTCGTTGCTGGTCCTCGACGCCGCACGCTCCGGTCCTTCAGCCGGCGCTGCCGTCTGCGCATTGGCCAAGGGAGTGTGACTCCCTTGCTTGAAAATGACCGGAGCCTTCGCCGCATCTTCTGCTTCCCGCGCGCGGGCCACGCGCTCGACGTTCGCCTGTTCGTCGTAGCCCATCGGGCGGCCGGCAGAACTGGCCTGCCCCAACTCAGCGCGCAGCATCGGTCCCCCCAGATCCCCCGGCAGGGGCGGCCCTAGTATTGGTATCGAAGCTGCCGGAGTGAGCTTCGAATAGTCCGCCGGCAGTTGACCCAGCCCTTCGGCCTTCGACACCCGATCGACATTGTGCAATTCAGGATTTGCGGTACCCCGTTTGGGACTCGCGCTCTGCAGCGACCACAATGTGGCGCCTAGAATCGCCGCACACAAAACGCCGACCACAGTTGAAAGGGTCCGGCGGTTCAGGCGCATAACCGGACGTGGCGTAGCGCGAAGCGCCGCGCTCTCCGGCGGCTCCTTCATTTGGATGCCCTCCGTACTCATTGGCCGCCTCGCGTCACACCATCCGTGCGCTGGATGCGGACTATCTGCATCTTGTCCGTGCCGAGCCGCAGTTCCGCCGCACCGAACATCCGGTCGACGACGTAGTAGGGCGAGCGAAAGCGGTAGTTCACCAGCTGCCCGTCGCCCTGCGCGCCGATTACGAACAGCGGCGGCAGTTCCCCCTGGGCGATGCCCCCAGGAAACTGGATGTAGACCTTTTCGCCGTCGTCGAACGCGCGCAAGGGCCGCCATGGCGGGCTGCCGCCCGTGATCTCGTAGCGGAACTTCAGGCGATCGAGTGTCATGCCGGTATCCACCGGCGCCGCCGCCTCAACGCGCTGCGCCTGCTTCTGCAGCGCGATCATCCGGTCCGCCGGATAGTCCCAGGACACCGACGCCATCCAGGTGCGTTCGGTGGAACTCAGTTCAAGCAAGTAGACGCGGCGATTCGTTGTAATGACCAGGTTGGTCTTCAGGCCCGAGCGGATCGGCTTGACCAAGATGTTCACGCGCGAGGTGGCGCCCGCGCCACTGGCGGTGTCGCCGACGATCCAGCGCACAGTGTCGCCGGCGGAGACCGTCACCAGTTCTTCGCCATGCTGCAGCGTGACGACCGTGACGCGACCCGGGCTCGCGTAGAGCTGGTACAGCGCGCCTTCTGAATACGGCCACACCTGGATCGCGTTGACGTAGCCCTCGCGTGTTGGCGAGACGCGTGCCTCCTTGTTCGCCAGTTCGACGCGGTCCGGCACGCTCGCCGCCTCCGACGTTGGCCAGTATTCGAGGTCTGCCGCCAGGGGCTTGAGTTGCTCGGGTAGCGGCAGCGGTTGCGGAATGGAGACGATTTCTATCGGAGCCGGTGGCTCTGGCTCCCGCACCGCCTCAACAGGCTCATCCAGCCGGATCTCGGGCGCCGGCACCGGCGTGGTGGCGCACCCCGTGACGGCGGACAGCGCGGTGATGGCGCACAGCAGGGCAAGCTTCTTCATGGTGTCTTTCCTTCGGTTGTGGTGAGTTCGCGGCTCCAGTTCAAGCCGTTGACGTAGATACCTAGCGGGTTGTGGCGCAGCCGCGCTTCAGTGCGTGGCGTCTGGAGGACGATGGAGACCATGGCCGTCCATCGCTCGGTTGCCGCAAGAGATCCGTTGACAAAGCTGCGCTCGATCCAGCGCAGCTGGAAGGTGTCGTCGCTCGCGCGTACGATGCTGCTCACCTCGACGGCTACTGTCTGCCGGCCCACCCGCGCGAACGGATCGTTGACCCGCGCGTACTCGTTCAGCACCGCCGCGCCGCGGTCGGTCGTGAAGTCGTAGGCTTCCAGCCAGCCCTTGCGCACGACGATGGGGTCGACAGACAGCGACCGTACGTTGACGATGAAGCGTTCCAGATGGAAGGCGATCTGGGCGTCAGTCGGCCAATAAGGCGTGAGCGCCTCTCCGATCGCGCGCACCTGGCCGGCCGCTTCAACCTCGATCACGTAGGGTGTAACGATCGATTGACCGGTGCGCCACACCAGGGCCCCGCCCATCAGCAATGCCAGGCCCAGACAGCCAAAAGCCATCAATCGCCAGTTGCGCGCCTGAACGCGCGAAGTCCCCACTCGCTCGTCCCACACCTGAGCCGCCGCCTGGTAGGGCGTCACGGGCGCCGGGGTGTCGGAGTAACGCGCTTCGGGTCGTTTGAATCGCAAGGTCATGTTTGGCTTTCATCTCGCAAGCTGGGGGAGGCGCCGCCGCCGCCGTGGTCGGAGGACCGAAGCACTTGCGCGGCAACGGCGGCGCCATGGGCAATCTGCTGCCGGCGCTGTAGGTGCTTGGCCCAGTCTGGCGCATTCGCGGAGGGACTGGCCGGTCCGTCTGAAGTTGCAACAGCGGCTGCAGGTTTGCTGTCGCTATCGGAGGAATCGCCTGGTGACATCCCGCCAGCGGCCTTGTCGCGGATCGAGCGCGCGCCTTCCGCCAGCTTGCGGCCGACCGCCTGGGTACCGGCTCGCGCGACACTCGCCACGCCAGCCGCCGCGACGCGCGGACCGCCCTCCGGCACGGCCGCTGCGCCGCTGTCGTAGGCTGCGCGCGCACTGCCCGAAACGCCCGTTGCCGAGCGTCCGGCGCTGCCTAGTCCCGATGTCGCACTCTGCGCGGCGCCGGGAAGCAGCCGGGCGCCAGCAGCCACCGCCGTGCTGCTGGCAGCCACCGCTGCGGTGCCCGCCGCGGCAAGCCCTGCAACTCCAATTGCGGCGCCCGCTGCAGCACCGGCGCCGAGTTGTGGCGCGCCGGATACGAGCCCCGTGGCGATCCCCGGCCCGAAGATCCCCAGCCCGAACAGCGTGAGCGAAGCCAACATGATCGCCAGCGCGTTGTCGATGGAAGGCTCCGACCCCGGGGGCAACTGGAACTCCGCGAAGAGGCCGGAGCCAATCCCCACAATCACGGCAAGCACCAGCACCTTGATGCCCGACGACACCACATTGCCCAGTACGCGTTCCGCCAGAAACGCGGTCTTGTTCCACAGCGCGAACGGAAGCAGGACGAAGCCCGCCAGGGTCGTGAGCTTGAACTCGATCAGTGTCACGAACAGTTGCACCGCAAGCACGAAGAAACTCACGATAACGATCAGCCAGGCCAGGAACAGCACCGCGATGCTGTCGATGTTCAGAAAGACTTCCGGAAACCCGGCCAGGTCCCCGATCTGCGCCATGATCGGCCGTCCCGCATCGACACCGACCTGCGCGATATGCCCCGGCTGCAGCAGCTGCGCCTGCGTGAGCGCTGAGCCGGAGGCCACCAGTCCGAGGCCCGCAAAGGAGCGAAACAGGATGCCGGCCAACGCGTTGAAGTTGCCGATGATGAAAGCGAAGGCGCCGACGTAGAGTGTCTTTTTGATCAGCTTCGCGATCACGTCTTCGCCGCTGCCATTCACGCCGCCCATGGCCCAGAACAAGCCCGCCAGAACCATATCGATCGCGACCAGCGTGGCCGTGAGAAACGCCACCTCGCCACCCAGCAGACCGAAGCCCGAGTCAATGTATTGAGAGAACACGCTCAGAAAGCGGTCGATGACCGACAGGTCGTTCATGGCACGGCCTCCCCACTGCGTGGTCGCTGCGCCGACGACGCCGGAACCTTCGTCGCATCGCTCTTTCCAAAGAAATGGCGACGCCAGGCTTCGCTGGCGGCGGTGCAAGTGGCATCACCCACCTTGGCCCACTCGACCTTGCACTGTCGCATCAAGTCTCTCATCCGATTCGGGTCGCTGGCGATGGCCTCAGCTGTAGGCGCGACCGGATTGCATGCGGCCAGCATCAACAGGCACGCTGCCTTCGACAGCGCACGTTGCATATCGATGAACTTGGTCACGGCGAATAAAATTTCACGGTCTGCGGCGTGTAGCGGGTGCCGTCGCCCTGGAAGCGCCGGCGAACTTCCCGCGCGCGCTCCTGCGCCGCCACGACGCGCGCGAGTTCGAGACCCACGGCGCGGTCCTGCGTGATGCGCAGCTGCTGCTCCTGCATCGCCTGGCGCGACTGCAGCGCCAGCAACTGGTTGGTGGCCTGCGCCGCCTGCAGCGCCCCAACGGCGCTCTGGCTTCGATCGACCAGATCCGTGAGCGTGTTCTCGTCGCTGGCGAAGTTCTGCACTGCCTGCGCCTGCACGCGCATTGCCGCACCGAGGGCCTTGAGTGAGTAGTCCCAGCGTTGGCGCGCATCGTGTGCCATCTGGCTGCCGCTAATCGCAGAGGTGTAGGCCTGGGGATACAGGCGCGAGAAATCGGCCTGCATGGTCGACACCTGGTACGCGAGACCCTGCGCCTGCTGAATCAGCTGATTGGCGCTGGTTAGCGCCGCGCGCAGCTCGGCCAGCGAGCTGAAGTTCAGGCTGGTGAGGTTGAGGGCCTCGTTTTGCAGCTGGCGCACCTGGTTGTTGATGGTTTCCAGCGTGTGCGCCGCCGTCAGGATGTTTTGCGCGTAGTTGGTCGGATCGAACACGATCAGTTGGGCGTGCGCCGGTGCGGTCATCAGAGTGAGCGCCGCTGCGGAAATGAGGAGAAGTTTTTTCATGGGAGTTGTTCCTTCGGTGGGGGAAATTCGTTCATCAGGTCGGCGGCCCAGCCGATGCGCCGATGGCGGAGCCACGCCGCGGCGAAGCCGCTGAGGCCGCTCTTTGCAAGCACCACGTCCATGGCGCGCTGGTCCTCGGGCGAAGCAGCTGCGGCAAAAGCGAGTGCCACCCGGCCCAGCCCGAGTTCGAAGACGCGGTTGCCCAGGCGCGACTGGTAGTAATAGTCGCGCTTGGGCTGAGCGTGCGCGACGATGCCGATTTGCCGGGCGTTCAAGCCGAAGCCTTCATAGATCGCACGGATCTGAGGCTCGGTGGCCTGTGGGTTTGGCAGGAAGATGCGGCTGGCGCAGCTCTCGACGATGGCCGGTGCGACCGACGAGGACTGAACATCCATCAGCGACTGCGTCGCGAAAAGCACCGACACATTTTTCTTGCGCAAGGTCTTGAGCCACTCGCGGATGCGGCCCGCAAACGCCGGGTCGTCCAGAAACACCCAGGCCTCGTCGAGGATCAGAAGTGTCGGCGCGCCGTCGAAGCGCCCATCCAGCCGGTGGAAAAGGTAGCTGAGCACCGGCAGCACCGCCGCTTTGCGGTGCATCAGTTCTTCCATTTCGAAACCCTGCACCGGGGCATCGCCCAGCCGGTCCTCGTCAGCGTCGAGGAGACGCCCGTGGGGCCCGCCCAGCGTGTAGGGTTGCAGCGCCTGGCGTAACGCGTTTGACTGCAACAGCACTGACAAGCCCGTGAGCGTCCGCTGCTCCGCCGGCGCACTGGCCAGGCTATTCAGCGCCGACCAGACGGAATCCTTGACCTCAGGTGTCAGCTGAACGCCCTCGTGCTGCAAAATGTCGGCCACCCATTGCGCCGCCCAGGCGCGCGCAGCCTCGGCATCGATGCCCGCGAACGGCTGAAACGCGATCGCGCTGTCCGCGCCCAGGTCGTAGTGCTCGCCGCCCAGCCCGAGCACCGTGGCCCGCGCCGAGCGACCCTTGTCGAAGACAAAGATGCGTGCGCCTGGGTAGCGGCGGAACTGCAGCATGAGGGTGGCCAGCAGCACCGACTTCCCCATGCCGGTGGGCCCCACCACTAGGGTATGTCCGACGTCGCCCACATGCGTCACCAGCCGGAACGGCGTCGCCCCATCGGTGCGGGTGACCACAAGCGGGGGCCCGTCCAGATGGTCGTTGCGCTCAGGCCCCGCCCACACGGCCGACAGCGGCATGAGATGCGCCAGGTTGAGGGTGGAGACGATGGGCTGGCGCACGTTGGCGTAGACGTGTCCCGGGATCGAGGACAGCCAGGCGTCGACCGCGTTCAGGCGTTCCGGCATCGTGATGAAGCCGCGGCTCTGGATCGTGCGTTCCACCGCGCGCAGCTTGTCGTCAGCTTCGGCGGCCGTGACGCCCATTACAGTCACCGTGGCCGTGAGGAATCCGTAGGCCACCTGGTCCGTCCCCAGCTCCTGAAGGGCCGCATCGGCATCCGCCGACTTGTTGGCGGCGTCCGAATCCACCAGCGGGCTTTCCTGCTGAAAGATCGTCTCGCGCAGCAGCGCCACCACGCTCTTACGCTTGGCGAACCACTGGCGGCGCAGCCGCACCAGTTCGCGCTCAGCCGCGCTCTTGTCCAAAAAGAGAAAGCGGGTGCACCAGCGGTAGGCGAAGCCCAGCCGGTTCAGCTCGTCCAGCAGGCCCGGCCATGTCGAGGTCGGAAACCCGCGCACCGTCAGCACCCGCAGGTGCTGCGTGCCCAGCATCGGCGCTAGCCCGCCCGTCAGCGGCTCGTCGGCCAGCAACGCGTCCAGATGGAACGGCACCTCTGGCACCGCGACCGCTTGCCGACGCGTGGACACCGTCGCGTGCAGGTAGGTCAGCGTCTGCCCGTCGTCCAGCCAGGCGATGTCCGGCATCACGCCGTCCAGCAGGTCAAACAGGCGCTGCGTTTCCGACTGGAAAGCGGCCAGGTGGTCGCGCCATTGCGCGGGCGCCGCAGACGCGGAGGCCTGCGCCACGGCCGATCCCTCGTACAACATGCCCGCCATGCGCGAGGTCGATTCCTCGGGCGGCAGCCACAGCAGCGTGAGCATGTAGGCGCTCTCGAAGTGGCTGCCCGCCTCTTCGAAAGCCGCACGCCGTTCTTCTTCGATCAGCCAGGACAGGGGATCCGGGAACGTGGACAGCGGATAGTCCGCAGCAGCACGGCGCTGCGCTTCAACAAACACGGCCCAACCGCACCCCAGTCGGCGCAGCGCGTTGTTCAGGCGAGCCGAGGTGGCCACCAGCTCGCTGTCGGTCGAGCTGTCCAGGTCCGGTCCACGAAACCGCGCGCTGCGTTGAAACGAGCCATCCTTGTTCAGGACCACACCGGGCGCAATGAGCCCGCCCCAGGGCAGCCAATCGGCCAGGAGGGCCGGGCGCTTGCGGAATTCAGCGAGGTTCAGCATGGCTCAGGCGTCCAGCAAGGCGCGGTGTTTCAGATGTCGTGCAAACACCTCCATGAACTGCGGATCGATCCGCGCCCCCCAGACGGCCAGCGCATGGCCGGCCATCCACAACGCGAGCCCGGGCAACCACAGCCGCAGGCCCAGCCCGACGGCGGCAGCCATCGTGGCGTTGGAAATCGCCACCGTGCGCGGCGCGCCGCCCAGTAGGATCGGCTCGGTCAGCGACCGGTGCAGCGGCACTTCGAAGCCCGCCACGGATTGCATGGCTTGCGCGTTCATCCGACCACCGCCCCGCCGCTGAAGCTGAAGAACGTCAGGAAGAACGAGGAAGCGGCGAATGCGATAGACAGGCCGAAGACGATCTGGACCAGCTTGCGAAAGCCGCCGCTTGTATCGCCGAAGGCAAGCGCGAGCCCCGTCGCGATGATGATGATCACCGCCACGATGCGTGCCACCGGCCCCTGGACCGAATCCAGGATCGACTGAAGCGGTGCCTCCCAGGGCATATTGGAGCCGGCGGCGTAAGCACCGCCCGCGAGCATGAGTAGCGCCGCGCCGAGCGCAGCGGCGCGCAAATGCGGGTTTACGGAAATACGTGAAGTCGTCATGGGGGTTCTCCGGGACTGGAAGTGAGGTCGGCCTCCGGCACCTCGGCCGGCAGCAGGGAAGGGTTGAGCACAGGGAAGTCCGGCACGAGCGGTGGCGACAGGTAATAACCCTGGGCGTCGAAGCCGGTCACGCGCACGATCTCCTGCACCCGGCGGGCGCGGCCGCGTCCGGCAATGAAGACGATCACGTTCACCGCTTCGGCGATCAGCGCGCGCGGCGGCGACACTGCCACTTCCAGAATGAGCTGCTCCAGGCGAGTCAGGGCACCCTGGGCGGAACCCGCGTGGATCGTTGCGATCCCGCCTGGATGGCCGGTGCCCCAGGCCTTGAGCAAGTCCAGTGCTTCGGGCCCGCGCACCTCGCCCACAACCACGCGGTCAGGCCGGAGGCGCAGGGTCGAGCGCACCAGCTCCGTCATCGACACGACACCGCGCCGCGTGCGCAGCGGCACATGATCGTCGGCCACGCACTGCAGTTCGACGGTGTCTTCGAGGATGATCACGCGATCGCGCGTCGCGGCGACTTCGTAAAGCAGGGCGTTGGCCAGCGTCGTCTTGCCGGTGCTCGTGCCGCCGGCCACCATGATGTTCAACCGGTCGCGCACGGCTTGGCGCAGGAACTCGGCCTGCTCCGCGGTCATGATGCGGTCGGCCACGTAGGCATCCAGCTTGATGAGACTCATCGCGCGCTTGCGGATCGCGAAGGCCGGTGCGCGCACAACGGGCGGCAGCACGCCCTCGAAGCGTTCGCCCGTTTCCGGAAGCTCGGCCGAGAGAATCGGCATCCCGGCATGCACCTCGGCACGTACGTGCGCTGCCACCAGCCGGATGATGCGTTCGGCATCGGCGGGCACGATCGTCACGCCGGTCGGCGCGCGGCCGGAGCCGAGCCGGTCCACCCAGAGCGAACCATCGGGATTGAGCAGAACCTCCACGACCTCGGGATCCTCGAGTGCGCGCGCGATCTCCGGACCCATGGCCGTGCGCAGCATGCGGATGCGGCGGTCCAGCGAAGTGGCCGCCGGCGACGCTTTTTTGTCCGGCAGGGAAGTCATGGCGGCTCTCCTGCGCCGCCGCTCCCGTTCAGTTCATTTTGGGGCGCAGCAAAAAACTGGCTTTGGTCCGGAACGATCTCTTCGTGAACTTCCTTGACCAGGCTGCGGCCCTTCAGGAGATGTCGGCCCAGTTGCGCGATGAACTGCTCGAAACGGGCGCGGCCCTGGGCGCGGGCGGCGTCCTGGTGCGCTTCCGGCACCGGCGTGCTCACGGTAAGGAAGTAGCGTACGTAGAGCGCCACGGTCTCGATCAGGATATTCTGGTCGCGTTCGAGCTTGCCGAATTGATCCGACAAGCGATCGAGCCGCTTGGCGATCGCGGCTTCGCGCCGGTCGCCGCTGTCGGGCGATAGAAAGGATGACAGCGCCGCTGCGATGATGGAAGACTTGGACAAGCCTTTCATGGCGGCGAGTTCATCCAGCCGCTTCGCGTGGTCGTGCTCCAGGAAGACGTTCAGCCGCGTGCGGCTCATAGCGCGATCCCATCATCGGGATCGAGAGCGGCCAGGCGCGCGGTGCGCGACATGCGCCGCTGGACCAGCTCTCGATCGGGCGAGAGCGCATCATCGTCATCCAGTACGACGAGGTCATCGCCAGGAGGCTCAAGCAACTCATGCACGCGGTCGTGCGCCAGCTCTGGCTGGAGTTGCAGACCACCGGCGTCCCTGAACTCGCCGCGGGTCTCCGAAGCCTCGTTCGGAGACCGCCGCAAGACGATTGCGAGTTCGCTCCAGTCATCCGACCGCCGGCTCGGCGCGTCGGCATAGGGACCGGTCGTCAACGCCGGGGGCGCGAGCACGCGCTGTTTGAAATTCGCGTCCTGGTAGTAGCGGATCTTGTGCGCCTGGATCGGCGCATGGCCAGACACCATCACCACCTCGTCATCCGGCGGCAGCTGCATGACTTCGCCGGGCGTGAGCAAGGGACGCGCGGTTTCCTGGCGCGACACCATCAAGTGGCCGAGCCACGGTGCCAGGCGATGACCCGCATAGTTGCGCTGCGCGCGCAACTCGGTCGCCGTGCCCAGCGCGTCGGAGATCCGCTTTGCCGTGCGCTCGTCGTTAGTCGCGAATGCGACGCGCACGTGACAGTTGTCCAGAATGGAGTGATTGGGGCCGTAGGCCTTGTCGATCTGGTTGAGCGACTGAGCGATGAGAAAGGCCCGCAGCCCGTAGCCCGCCATGAAGGCCAGCGCGCTCTCAAAGAAGTCGAGCCGCCCCAGGGCGGGGAATTCGTCGAGCATCAGCAGCAGCTGGTGTTTGCGCGCGATTCCGTCCGAGCCGTCGAGAGATTCGGTCAGGCGCCGGCCGATCTGGTTGAGCAAGAGGCGGATCAGTGGCTTGGTGCGGCTGATGTCGGAGGGGGGCACCACCAAGTACAGCGAAACTGGATAAGCACAGTCGATCAGGTCGGCGATACGCCAGTCGCAGCGGGAGGTCACTGCGGCTACCGTAGGGTCCCGATAGAGCCCGAGGAAGCTCATCGCGGTAGAAAGAACGCCCGAGCGCTCGTTCTCGCTCTTGTTGAGGACTTCGCGCGCCGCCGACGCTACGACCGGGTGCGGCCGGTCGGCAAGATGACATGACGTCATCATGAGATGCAGCGTCAGTTCGAACGGCCGGGCGGGGTCCGACAGGAAGTTGACGACGCCGCGCAAGGTCTTGTCGGCATCGGCGTAGAGCACGTGCAGGATGGCGCCCACCAGCAGTGCGTGGCTGGTCTTCTCCCAGTGATTTCGGCGCTCAAGCGCGCCTTCCGGATCGACCAGGATATCGGCGATGTTTTGCACGTCGCGGACCTCGTGATCGCCGCGGCGGACCTCGAGCAGCGGGTTGTAGGCGGCTGATCTTGAATCGGTCGGATTGAACAGCAGGCAATGGGAAAAGCGGGCGCGCCAGCCCGCCGTGAGTTGCCAGTTCTCGCCCTTGATGTCGTGGATCACTGCGGAGCCGGGCCATGACAGCAGCGTGGGCACGACCAGGCCGACCCCCTTGCCGGAGCGGGTAGGCGCGAAAGCCATCACGTGCTCCGGGCCGTCGTGGCGCAGGTATTCACTGTTTCGGCCATTGCTCACGCACCCCAGGAATACGCCGGCAGGGCGCGTCAGGCCGGCGCGAACGATTTCGTGCTGGGATGCCCAGCGCGCTGAGCCGTATGTGGTGACCAGTTTGGTTTGCCGCGCGCGCCACACCGACATCCCGATGGCCACTGCTGCGGCGGTGAGTCCACTGCAAGCCGCGATTGCGCCGCCCTTCATGAAGATGTCGGGCGCATAGGCGTCGAAGAAGTACCACCACTCGAAAAGGCGCCACGGGTGATAGATCGGCGTGTCGAAGAGTTCGAACCAAGCAGCTCCAAGGCGTGGCTGGTAGCCGAGTTGGGCAGCTGTCCATTGAGTGGCCAGCCAGACGCCCGAAGCCGCAACGCCGCAGACGGTGACGACCTGGCCGACAAGAATGCCAGTGGAACCGGAAACGGTCTTGGCGTTGACTACATGCACTTTTCTTCCCTGAACTCTTTTGAATTGCGTCGCGCTTCCGAGCGCGACGGGCGAAGAATCTCTGTTGCCAGAGGGCCGGTCAAAGACAGCAAACGCGAGGTCGAAGACTTGCCCTGTCTTAATGCGCAATCAGTAACAGACGGGCACGATCGGGCGTGCCTCAGCGCGAGTGAGAGTGGAGCGTTAAACACGATGCTCGTTACGAATGGCACATGTCTTTACGAAATGAACTGGGGTAATTCATCACCAAGAAAAAAGTGATTTCTTCTAGACGACCGACGGTCCGCGCTGCCTACCCAACTCCCATGAAGCACCAGCTCCGCGTAAGACAGCAGTCAGGGTTTGCCCGAGCCGTGATTCGATCACCGGCCGCCAGGGCACGAGGCTGAAGCCCATGCCATCCTCAAGCATTGCGAAGTTGCCGCTGGCGAGCAGCACTGCGCGGCGATAGACGCCGGTTACGCGCTCGCCATCCGCGAGTGGCCGATGCGCAAGACCGGTCTCTTTCTGTAGTGTTTGCCCCGCCATCTCGATATCCCGGCTGCGCAGAGTGGCCAAGAGATCTTGGGCGAGCACCACACGCTGGCTTCGCCGTTCCGCCAGCCCTTGTGACACCAGAAAATCCACTCGTTCCTTGAGCGCGCTCTTCAACTCGGCCCCGAAGCCACGATTGGCGACGACTCTCTCTCCGTCCAGCAACTGCTGGTCCAGCCAAGTCGCGCCGGTGACGCGTGCTTGGCGCTCGATCGGCAGATGGGAGCGCAACTCCACGAGGAAGCCGCCTCCGCGTTCGCTGTCGTACTGGCGACCTCTCTCTGCAAGGTTGGCGGGTACGCGCCACAACCCGTCCGCCACGCGTTCGACGACTCCTGATCGACGCAAGGCTTCGAGCCGGCGCACGTGGAATTCCACGTCTCGGGCCGCATCGCGCGCGGGCAAGGCAGCCTGGAGGTGCGCCACATGAACGTCGGTTCGGTACAACCCGTCCCGGGCCAGACCCGCGATGGTGTGGTCCGTCTTTCGAGCATCGCCCCCGCCGCGAACCTGGACGATGGCACCCGTCGGAAAGCTCTCCAGATCTGCGGCGACCGGCAGGCGCAAGTAGTGCGCGCGGCCGTCGATTCCATCCACCACCAGGTAGCCGCGCTCATTCAGTTCGTCCACGAGCCCCTTTCCGGCAATGCGCCCAACGACAGCAGCCGCATCGGCTATGCCGTTGGGGATCGCCAGCTCGCGTGATTCGCCTCGCAGAGCCCGCTGCATGTTCCGAACGATGTCGCCGCGCTCGCCCATGGCCCGCAGGGCGCCCTCGTGGACCGCGCTCAGCGTCCAGCGGCCCGGCGCCACCTGCCGTGCCAGTCCCATGGATTGCAGGCGTTGCAGGCGCCCGACGAGCAACGTTCGGCGCTGCCGTGCGGTGGCGTCCTGCGAATCCCGATCGAGATTGACGCTGCCGTTGTCGAGTGCAGATTGAAGCGCCCGATCCAGACTGGTCCAGCGCTCCTGATCAACCTCGCGGGTGAGGCCTTGCCGGATCTCGTGTTCCGTGCGTGGACCCAGCCACTCGGTGGCCAGCTCGCAGGCGCGCCGGCGCATGCCATGCGCTATGTAGTCGCGGGCAATGACGAGGTCGTTGCCCGTCTGGTCCTTGCCGCGCAGCACGACGTGGGTGTGCGGGTTGTCGGTGTCCCAGTGGTCCACCGCCACCCAGTCAAGGCGGGTGCCGAGGTCGGCTTCCATCCGCGACATGAGTTCCCGGGTGAAGGGCCGCAACTCCTCCAGCACGTTCGTATCTTCGGGCGACACGATGAAGCGGAACTGATGCCGATCACCCTGGCTCTGCTCTTCGAAGGCGGCGAGATCGGTCTTGTCGGTCGCGGGACCGTATCCCTGGCCGCGCTCCCCGTCGCGGCTTACTCCGTCGCGTTCGATGTAGCGCAGGTGCGTGCGGATCGAGCGCGCGCCCGCCTGTTTGAGCACAAACAGGCGAGTTTTGATGACTACCCGTCGCGAGCGCACGCCCAGCGAGCGGCCTGCGATCCCGGCGGCAACTTGGCCGCGCCCGAGCCTAGCGCCGGTGCGGGCAGCGAGAGAGCGCGTCGGCTTCCATACCTTGCCGCCCGCCTTGCTGATTTCCGTCAAGACACGGGTAAGGAAGCGCCGGTCCCCACTGCGTGGCGCACCTGGTTTGACCTTGAACTCCCTTTCGTCGCGCGCGCTCATGCCGACAGCTCCATCCCATCCGGAAGTGCCTGAGCGCACACGGCACGCGGCTTTGCGAGCATTGGCGCGGAAACCCGCTTCCATGCTGCACACCGTATGCGGCGGCGCGTGCCGCTCCCGCCCTTGTGCAGAAAAGGTCCGGAAGGCCGCACGGTGCCGTCCCCTTCTATCTTGCCCTCCGTCTTCTCCGGCCCCTGGCACGACCGGCGTCGACGTTCAGGCGGCGACGGTCTGCACGAGGGGCGCACACCGGCGTGCGCCGGCAGTGCAGCAAAACTGCAGGCGAGCGAGCAAGGCCGCGACAGCTTCATGGCGCGCTCCATTTCCAAAGTGGCACCGCTTGGCCGCGCACCGCCGAAGCCGGTAGCGGCCCAAAATACCGGCTATCGAAAGACGCGGGATTGGTAGTGCTGAGCAGGAAGAGCTCGCCGCTCTCCAGCTTTCGGCATTGCCGCCATACCGGCAGCGGACGGCCTTGCCGATCGCTGCGCAGGATGCGACCGGCAGCCGCTCCATCGATCAGCAACGCATCTCCCTTGACGCAGACATGCTGGCCGGGAACAGCCGACACCTGCTTCAATATCGGCAAGCCAGCGGGCAGGTAACCGCGTCGAGTTGCGAGTACGGCAGCATCCGGCGGCAATGTCGCCAAGACGTAATTGCCCACCTTCGCCGGCGTGGCGGGCTGTACGTGGTACCAACCCAGCGGCGCGCTGCTGCTGGCGTTGTAGACGAGGCGTACATCAGGCCGAAAGAGTGCGGGTGTCGCGGCGGCCGCGACACCCGCAACTGTGCATAGCACAAGCAAGACCTTGTTCAACGAAACACCTCGCCCGCAAGGTGCGCGGAATGCCTTTCGAGCGTGTATTCCGGCAGCGGTTCGCGCGCCGCGAGGCGGCCGTGCAGCAGCTGCCAATACGCGGGCGAGACCTCCGTGGGAGCGATGCCCAGGACCTCGATGCGGTCGATTATGTGCAGGACGCGCTGCACCTTGAGTTCGCCCGACACGTGCAGCAGGCGCTTCGCGCCCGGCAGCACGCCGGCCATGCGCTGCAATGGCTGGCTCGGTCGGCCGGCCTGCAGCACGGAGAGGTTCCAGACCGTCGTGCCGTAATCGTTGGCCAACCAACACACGCGGCAGAAAATCGCGTCCGGCAGAAAGTGCGCGGAGCTGCGCCAGCGATCCAGCACGAGCTCGTACGTGGGCTTTGCGAAACGCAAGCGGTTGTTCACGCTTTCGGGCACGAACGCCAGCATGACGCGTGTAAGGCTTCCAATCGGCGTAGTCACGGCGCGACCCTAGTGCGGGCGAATTCGCGTTCGAGCAGCTCGCGCAACATTTCAGCGACAGTAACGCCGCGCTCGAAGGCGATGACCTTGATGCGGCCTCGCAGCCCTGGTGTGACGTCGATCGTCAGCCGGGCCGTGTATTCCTGCGCCCTGCCCGGTGCGCCGGTCTGCTGCTGAATCCACGCTTGCGCAGCCGGGTCGGCGGCGGGGCGGCGCCCGATGGGCGCGCGCTGCGAACTCCTTCCGCTCATGGAACCAGCCGCCTGATTTCAGCTGCCAGGTCCGCGATCTCGCGCGCCGCAATGCCGTCCGGCTCGAGCTCGCGGGCAAGCCGGCCGGCAGCCACGCTGTCGGCGAAGATGATTCGCTGGCGGACCTCGGTCGCGAGCGCGGGCAGCGCCTGGTCGGCCAGCGCTTGACGTGCTTCCCGGCCGATGATTGTGCGGGCCACGCGCCTGTTGACGACGAAGGCAGCGCGCAGCGATGGCTTGAACACCCGCGCATCGGAAATCAGGGACACCATCTCGGCACTCGCCCATACATCGTAGGGACTGGGCTGCGCGGGAACCAGCACAAGATCGGCTGCGAGAAGCGCGGAACGCGCGAGTGCTGCGATCCGGGGCGGCCCATCGATGATGACGTGATCGACGGTCTTGGCCAGCTCTGGCGCCTCCTGGTGCAACGTCTCGCGCGCGAGACCGATCACTCCGAAGACTCTTGGTAAGCGGTTTTGGGTTCGGCGCTGGGCCCAGTCTAATGCCGAACCCTGGGGATCTGCATCGATAACGGCCACAGTACAGCCCGACAGGGCGAGTTCGCCAGCGATGTGCGTGGCCAGCGTCGTCTTGCCGACGCCTCCCTTTTGGTTGAGCAGCGCAATGATCATGGTGTTGCCGCGGCGCGCGCGGAACTTGTCCACAGCGGCCGTGCCTCTCTTTGAATCGTTATGAACCCAGAGTTAGAAGAGTTACCGAGGTCCGAAACCGTTGACTGGCGTGGGTTTGCGGACCGCCGATGCGCCTGATGGCACGAGAGGGTTGCGCCTGATAGCACGCGCCTGCCTGCGCCTGATGGCACGAGCGGATTCACTGCTTTTCCCCCGCGCTTCCACCGACTGCGAACAGTGCCGCCTCAGGCACGCTGTACGACAGGGGATGAAAGTGCAATGTGTCGCTGCGCCCGGTTGCACGGGTGACCGCGAGGCGATAGCCCGGCACTCCCTGGCGAATTGCAATGCGCCGGATGTCCAGTGCGAAATCAGAGAAGCGCGCCATGCTGCCGGATTTGGCATAGAGATGCCGGAAGTCGAACTGCCAGCCAGCGCGCTGGCGGCCGCCGTGCTTGCGCACGAGGCGGTATAGCCAGCGCTCGATGCCACCGCTAAGGCCGAAGTAGGCTGGATCAATCGTCAGCACCAAAGCCTCTTCGATCACGCCTGCGTAAAACCAATCCGGCAGGATCAGCTCGATCCCCTGTGGCCGGCCAAGCCGATCCGCGCACTCCTTCCACTCGTTGATCCATGAGAACCGGTGCATGCGCCGGCCTGGTGCCTGGCGGATCGTGGTCGCAATGCTGGTCGACTGAAGGCGGTCCAGCGCAGCCTTCAAGCGCAGGTAGTCGCGCAAGGAGGTGCCGCGTCCAATGAAGGTAAGGATCTGATAGGGCGTGGCCTGCATCAGGCGCGACGTGCGTATGCCTGCATCGCGCGCCTCGACGATCTGGCTGGCGGCCCAGATCAGTACGTCGGCGTCCCAGATGGTCGCCAAGCCGTGCTCGACAGTGCCTTCCACGCGCACCTTGACGCCGCCGGCCTCGAAATCGATCGGCTGAATGCGCCGTGACTTCGCCAGCGAGAAGAACGGCCATGCCATCAAGTCCTGGGCATCGCGGGGTGCCATGGCGCCCGGTAGTGCCCGGAACAGCTCAAGCTGCTCCCGACTCGGACCGGGCGAGATAGAAGCTGACATCGCCACTTTGCTCACCGGCCGGCGGCGCGCAGCGCCAAGTACTCTGGATCACAGGTCATCTCGAACGACCGCGCGTTGGCCCATGCCTCCAGGTCTTCGATCGCGTACATCACACGCCGGCCGAACTTGCGAAAGCGCGGACCACCGCCGATCACTCGCTGCTTCTCGAGAGTCCGCGGTGAAAGCCGCAGGAACTCGGCGGCCTCAGAGTTGTTGAGATAGCGGATCGAACGCTTGCTGGCGGGCTGAGCGGGTTGCGTGGGGGCGGTGGTCACTGAATCGGTCTCCGTCGGTGAAGATCGCCGGCGGTCCAAGTGCCGCCGGGCGCAGCCAGTCTCGGCGCGGGCGGGCGTTGTGAGGAGGGAGATTCCACGGGCTGGTGTTCACCTCCCTTCGGACGACTTGGAAATCAAATCGCGATATCCGCCGTCGACAAAGGCGCGTGCGCGCCGGAGCAGATGGCGAACTCGTGCCCGCAGCTCGCTGTCGGGGTTCCAGTTCTGGACCACCGGCTCGGCACCATACACGTGTCTTGCAATCTCGCGTTGCGAGGTGCCGGCGGCACCGCCGTCGAAGGCCTGTAGGGCACGCTTGTGCAGCAGTGCGAGGCGCCCGGGCCGCCCGGACACAGCAGGGACCGGTGTCCTTTTACCGGCCGCAAGCCGCCGATGCCGTTCGACGGCTCGCGAGGCCTCGTCCATCTGGGCGCCTGGACTGATAACAAAGTCAAACGGCGCGCCGTCGCGAATGTCCTGCCCCAGCGCGAGGTGCAGTGCCTCGCCATCCGCGGATCCCGTGAACAGCGTGTGTCGGCCGTCGTGGACCAGGCGCTTGGCGCCGGGAATATCCCAGAGACTGAAGCGAGGCGCGACCTCAAGCTCGTCCGGCATTGGGTGGGCAGCCTGTAGGCGAATCCTTTGATGGCGTGCCAGGCGCCATACAGGCCGCGCGAGGCGTGCATCGAGATTCGGATCCTCGAATACTTCGAGATGCCACCGCGACACCGGGTCACAGTTTTCACGGCTCCGCTGATTCCAGTCGGTGCGGTACTCTTTATTGCGCCGCAAATATTCCCAAGCCAGTGAAGGCCCGTCGAGTCTCAAGACGTACAAGTATCCCGCCAGCGCCTGCCAGCTCATTGTGTCCGCTGTGATGATCCATCCCCTGATAGCCACTCCCACGGTCAGAGCGAATTTCAGGCGCGAATCAATGTTTTGTGAAAGCGGCGCCCCCGTGGAGCCTGAAATCAGTAAAACGCATTTGTGTCTTTGGGGAAGGCGTAGCCTGCCCTCCAAATTGCGGTTTGCCGATTCGAGGAGAGGCGGATCATCTCGCCCCAAAATGGCGTGGACCTTACGCCGTTGTATTCTCTTGAAACCAAGACTCGGCGGGTCTGAATCGGGACGCCAAGTCGCTGAAGTGGCTTGGCCCCAAGTTCAGCGTCAGTCGTTGATCGATCCATCCGCGCGCGCCTGCGCAGCGTATTCGCTGAGGCGCCGCTTCGGCTTGAAATGCAAATCGCGTTGCACGGGCAACTTGTTCGGGCCTTGCATTGCCTCGAGGTCGGACAGCTTGATGTGAGCGAGTTCCGGCGCGCCAAGACCTACGTCACACAGGCCATAGGCGGTGTCGCCGTCGACAGGGTCCACTTCCGCCAGGAGCCAAGTCGCATGCGCGTCGGGTGTGAAGAGTTTGACGACGGGGTATGGGTCGCCACGCTTGCCTTGAGCGGCGGCCCTTCCATTGGCTAGGAGTTGCTGTCTCTGTTCGTCTGTGATGAGAGCCATGATCATCTCCCCGAAAGGGCAATTTCGTGGTGCTGACTCGCGACCGTGTATTTGCGGATGCCAGCAAAGGAGCAAAAACGGATCCACTGAAGCAGGGAGAAAAGGCGAAGCGCCAAAGCGCAAACGGCCGAATCCGTAGACGCGCCGAAAGACGAAGTCGTCAAGGCGATGAATCTCATAAGCCCAGAAGCGGAAGGAAAGAAATGCGGGTTCCAGGAAAAGCGGTATTGCACAGAAACGCAGATACGGCCATCAGGAAAGCGCTAAGAAGTGAAAAATGAATCCTATAGATTGTAGCCCTATGAGATTCATTCAGTTGTCATCGACGTTCGCACCCAAACGAACAAATGACCGAGAAGAGCTCTTTCGCTGCGGCCCTGAGGATGACCCGGAAAGCCCGCGGTTTGAGCCAGGAGGCTTTCTCGGATGTGTCCAGCCGCACGTATCTGAGCTCGCTCGAGCGAGGGCTCAAGAGTCCGACGCTGAACAAGGTGGCGGAGCTGTGCGCGGTCATGGAGGTCCACCCCCTGACGCTGTTGACGCTCGCGTACGCAACTGACAGCAAGGCCATCGACAAGTTGTTCGCCCGACTGCGCGAGGAATCGAACACCGTGCTTGCCGCGAAAGCCGCGCGGGAACCCTAGCTTTCTGGGCTGTTGCGCCGAGTGCGAAGTACGGTTCAAAAGAAAAGAGGCGCCAGCCGCCGATTGGCGGCCGGCGCCTCGGTAGCCTACGCCACGATTCGTCCGATCATTCGAGCTTCTCGTGCATAGACGCTGATTGGCTTGCCGCCGAGGAAATGAAGGTCACGCTCGACTGCCAGCCCCAATCGGCCGCGGACGGCGGCGAGTTCTGCCAGGCTTACATAGCCCAGCTCGGGAAAGCCCAGACCCAGGTCGCACAAGCCGAATGCGCGGTCACCGTCGTCAGGGTCAATCTCAGTGAGCAGCCAGGTCGCGCCGGCGTCGGGGGTGAACAGCTTCACCACGGGGGGCGGATCGAAGCGATCGTTTTCGACGGAGAGGCGGCCGTTGGCCAGCAGCTGCGCGCGCAAGTCGTCGGGTATGAGGTTCATGATTGCAATTCCTTCAATGGACGCTCCCGATCGGAGCGCTGCGATCCGGGCGCACGCGCATAGCGCGGCAGTCACACCCCCAACACGGTCCGGTGCGGGCCGGGGGTTGACGGCCGTGCGGCGTGCGCCAAGCTGCGCTGCTTGTCCGATGGGAATGCGGCCATGAAGGGACGTGGCAATTTGTGACCGCAGATGATCTGCGAAGCGGATGGATCCCGAAGAATCGACGGTGGCCGATCAGGCGCAGCCTGGTCGGCGGGCGTCCAGGGGCGCCAAGCCCGCGCGGCGGGGATTGGCTTTAGCCAGTCCCCTGCTGGAGGCGAGCGACGCCCGCAGCGCCAACAGGCGCGAAGGCGTCAGCGGATGGAAGCCGTTCGGGGGAGATGACGCCAGGCGGCTCGATGCGCAGCACGACAGCGCGCCCGGCCGACGTGCGCGAGCCACTATGATTTGGCTCGTCAACATGAGTTGGGCTAGAAGAAGGGTCGTCGAAATGGGGATCGATATGGACTGGGTCGTTCGGCTCGGTCGCGAGGAATGGCAGCGCTTCACGTACGAACGCTCTGAGGGCAGTCCGCTGCGGTTACTCGGCAGCGTCAGGCGGGGTGCCGCCATTGGTGCGCTAGCCGCGGACTTAGACGGCAACTATCTGCAGGTCAACGGAGACCACGTCAGTCCGTTGAACAACGCCCAGCTACGCCGAGCCGTGGCTGTTGCCAAAACGGCCGACTGGACTCCGACAATGCCCGCCCGACATCGGCAATCGCGAGTGCCGGTCGTTGTGATCAAACGCAGGCGCGTGCTGCCTTCGACAGACGCTGCGAAGGTCGCCGTTTCTTAGCTACGCTCTACGGCCTGCGTCAAAGCGCTGCAGTCGCAATCAAAGAGCCCGAGAACGCCCCGCTGCACGGGCGGGGCGTCGGAGCTGCGACGTTCAGTCGTTCTTGCTGCGCGACCAGATCAGGTTGTGCGCGCCGTCTTCGCCTTCGACGAGGCGGGCATAGATGGTGCCCGGGAACGACGGGTCATCCAGGGTCACCGACAGGTAAGGGCGCTCCGCCTTGCTGACCTTCTTCCAGGCCGCGCCGATCTCGTAGTTGCCGCCGGCCTGTATGCGATAGTCCGGGGCGTTCTCGCTTTCCTTGTCGTTGGGGACGAACTTGACCTTGACGTTGAGCGTCAAGGTGCGAACGGTGCCGGTGAAGCTGTTGCCTTGGGCGGTGAAGGTGCCGATGTGAGCCATGATTAAAAAGTCCTTTCGTGTTGAACCAGGTCGCGACCATCGCGGCCTTGGCGTGATCCGTAGAGGCGGGGAGCCGGGCGCGCCGCACCGCGCAAGCGGCCGCAGCGCAGCGGAGGACGGGAGGAACGAGAAATTTGTTTCGCGAGGAAGGCCGCAGGCCGGGGAAATTTGTCGGGTCGGACGGTTGCGGCGCATAAGCCCGAGGCGAAGCCGTCCCCACGCCAGGATTCACGACAAATACAAGGCCGCTGTGGTTGCGGTCCTGCGGCGAAAGGACGCATGGCCCAGGCACCCGGATCTTGGCAATGGTGCTGCGGCGCCCAACCTGATGCGATCCAGGTCCCGGTTGGCCCGACAAGGCAGAGCGCCCCGCCGCGTCGAGGCGGCAAAGCTGATCGGTGTTGAATGGAAAGAGCAATGTGGACGGGCTGTCGGTAAGCCACCGTCGTCTTGGGACAGCATGCCCGCCAGTGTCGGAGGCGGCGCGGCCGTCCACCACCCAGCGCAGCAAAGCGTGTCGTAGTCCGGCGCCCCGCCCGTGCGGCGGGGCGCGATTCTTTTCAGCGGGCAGCGTGCAGGGCATGAACCTTGGTCGCAATGCGCAAGTCCATCGAAGCGCGTCGCACCACCACCAGAGTGACGGTGGCGTCGCAAACTATCTCGTGGTCATCGTGGGCTTGGACGCAGAAAGTCGCGCTTCGCTCGCCGACCGATTGAATCCATCCGCTGAGTCGCAGCGGCGATCCCGGCGGGATCGGCGCCCGATGTGCAATGCGGATAGCGCGGCCCACCACCATTTCGATGAGGGGATCAATATGGTGATGCATCTCCCGGATGCAGATGGATTCGAGCACCGCAACGAGGTAGCCGGTGGCCAGGCATTCGATCATCTTCTGCGCGTATGCACTCCCGTGCGGCAGCCGCGCAAATAGGGACCGTGCCGTTTGATCGGCCGGCACCGTATAGGACTCTTCAAAAAATATCTCGCTGACGCCTTGGTGATTCATGAAATGGTGGTGATGGTTGAAGAAGGCACTGTGATCAGCCGCTGCCGGGTGATCGGTGCTCTTCGATGCTCGCGTGATCAGCACGCGCAGCCAACCTGCTGCGGCGTGCTCAGGCGTAGGAGTGCTCGCAGTGGAGCGCTCCAGCTGAATGCAAAACGCGCGCGGCAAACCTGCCGCGCGCGTCGCGCCGAATAATGCGAACCCCGGCGAAAAGCCGGGGATTCGGGTGTTTAAGCCACAGCGTCTAAAGGCGCATGCTCGTCAGGGTGCACGCTCTCTGCGGCTTCGACAGCCGCGACTTCCTGCGGCTCGCGAAGCATTGCGGGCAGCCAGCCGGTGTCCGCTGCCAGTCGCTCGGCTTCGGCGGCAATCTCGCCTTTCTTGAGTTTCGAGAGCCGATTCGCCTGTTCAGGTGCGAACACCTGCACCGCTTCCAGCGCCTTGGCTTTGGACACATGCTCGAAATACCCGGCTGCGGTCGGTGTCCACCACGCGTGCATGTCCAACCCGACCGCCCGCGCCAGCGAGGCGGCAGGCATGCAGTTCTCGCGCGTGGTCACGGCATCCACGGTGCAGGCCACGCATACCGCTAGCAGGGACAGCAACTCCTGCTGCGGGAACGCCAGCAGTTCGGCGAACAAAGCGGCTGGATCATCGGGCAGGCGATTGGCCCAGACCTCCCGGACCTCGTGCAAGCCCGCCGCCGCGGGGGATTCCGCGATCTCGGGCGCATGCGCTTCGAGCCCATCCTGTGGCGTCGCTTCGATGTTGATCGGTTTCTCCCCCAATCCGTAAGCCTTGCACACAACGCGCAGTGTGAGGCGATGCACGACTGCCACCAGCGCGACGTGCGGATTGCTCGCCACCTCTGCCTGCAAAGCGGCGGTTCGGTGTGCGCTGAGCCGCTTCGCCAGCTTCTCCGAAATTCCGGATCTCCCCGGCTTCTCCACCTCTTCCCCGGCAGCGCTTCCCAGCGCACCGGCTTCGTGCCGCTCCTGCGCCTTCAATACTTTCGCTTGGCCGTCGCGCAGCAGCCCGCGATGAACCACGACACCGCCCAGATGATCGACCGACACTACGGCACCGGCCAGCGTCAGGACTTCGGGGGCATAGCTCACCATGGATTGCTCGATGCCGTCGAGCTCGGTGCCGAGGGCGTCGATTTCTTCCTGCAGCGCCTGTGCTTCCGTGTCAGACAGGTCCGTGGTCGAATCATCGAGCCGGTCCAGCAGTTCGCTCTGCTTGGCCTCCAGCTTGGCGATGCGCTTGGCCTCGGCCTTGGTCGGCTCGCGGCGCGCGCGCCGAGCGCGCTGGAACGCATGCAACTCCGCGTACGTCGCGCGCGGCACCACCTCCACCCAGCCCCAACCCTCGGCGCGCACTTGGTCGGCGAGAGCGGCGAGCTTGTCTCGCGCGAGCCGGTCCAGCAGCGCGGCATCCGTCAGGTAGATACCCTGCTCCTCGTCCGAGAACAGGTCCCGGCGCATGCTTCCACCCGCTGCCTCATAGGCTTCGACCCCCACATAGCGCGCCAGCGCATCTCTGCCCGCCTCAATCTCCTCATGCGTCAGGTGATCGCGCAGCGCCTGTGGGCTGCGCTGCCACTGCGGTGACTCGTAGAAAGCGGCCTCCTGCGCTGCATGGTCGTCGGTGATGGCGAGCGCCATCAACTGCTCCAGCGTCACGGCATCGGCCCGGTAGTCGGCCAGCAGGCGCGGCGAGACGTTGGCGAGCTTGAGTCGCCGCTGCACCACCAGCGGCGTCACGCCAAAGTCGGCGGCGATGTCCTCGATGGGGCGGCCCTCGGCCACCAGCGCCGCGAAAGACTCGAACTGATCCGCCGGATGCATCGCCTCGCGCTGCACGTTCTCGGTCAGGCTCACGGTGCGCGCCGACGCATCCGGCACGACTAGACAAGGCACTTCATGGTCCTTCGATAGCTTGCGGCGCTTGACCAGCAGCTTGAGCGCGGCCAGACGACGTCGCCCGGCCACGACTTCGTAGAACTCACCATCGCCAGCGAGCACGACATTGAGGTTCTGCAGCAACCCGACGCGGGCGATGGACGCGGCCAGCTCCGGGATCGACGAGCCACCGCCCGTGCGTACGTTGCGCGCCGATGGCCTCAGCCTGGACAGCGGAATCAGCAACAGTTCCTGCCCCGCCGCGACAGCGGCGGCAGTAGTAGCAATAGCGGTGGTTTCGTGAAGCGAAACGGTGTTCATGGTGAAAAGCTCCTGCCCCCTTGCGAGGGCGTTAAGAATGAAAAGAGACGGAAAAAAATCGGTCGTGATCTACGGTTTCGTTGTCTGCATCCGCGGCTCTCCTGGGTTTCCAAAGTCAGCCGGATTCCAAGATTCGGAGCCCGGTCTGGCTTCGGTGGGGTCGGCGCAGTGACCTGGGCCGGTCGCCGTTGCCGCCGTCTTTCCTGAGTTCATCGCCCGCGAAATAACCGGGTCGGCGGGGACTGGCCGTCAAGGAAACAAGCGCAGGGTTGGGGCGGCCCACAGCCGCAGGCGAGGACACGGCCCTGTGCTCCTTGACGGCCAGGCAACGCCGGCTACGGTCGCGGGTTCAGCGATGAAGGAATGGAAAGATGAAAACTCCGCCAACGGGCAAGTCGGCGACGAACCTACGCCGCGCGGCGAGCGCCCCCGCGTGCGCAGCACGCCTGGCTGGAGGGTGACCAAAGCGCGCAGCGCGACATCGGCCCTTTGCACTGGCCGATCAGGCGCAGCCGTGTTCGGCGGTATCGCGGGGCGCGAAGCCTGCGCGGCGGGGCGGGCTGAAAGCCGACCTCTGGAGTGCGCCGCAATATCCAGCGTCGACCGCCGGCGAGCAAAAAGGGGGCTGCGCCCCCGGGACTACAACAGCCCCTTCTCCGCAAAAGACAAAATGTCCGCACCCGCCACGATCAGGTGATCCAGAACCCGGACGTCCACCAGTGCCAATGCCGCCTTGAGCGTCTGCGTCAAAGCTTCATCCGCACGCGACGGCTGGGCTGCACCGCTCGGGTGGTTGTGCACCAGCACCACAGCGGCGCTGTTGCGGGCCAATGTCTCCTTGACCACTTCGCGCGGATAGACCGAGGTCTGGCTCACCGTTCCACGAAACATCTCCACGTACTCGATTACGCGGTTCTGCGAATCCAGATGCACGACGGCAAACATCTCGTGCTCCAGGCCAGCAAGGCGCACCCGCAAGAAATCCCGCACCGCCTGCGGTGAGGAAAAGATGTCCGTGTTGCGCACCCGGCTCAAGAGCAAGCGCTGTGCGGCCTGAAGCACTTCGTCGGCCTGGGCCGGACGGTAGGTGCCCGCAACGTCCTGGACGAAAAGAACGGAAGAAGGGAAGGAAGAGAAATCGTGCGACATGGTCGGCTCCGTGATCCGGGCGGGATTGCCCGAGACCGGCACCAACACGGCGCAGCGAGTTGTCAGGGTTCGAAGACGGCCGCCAGGACGCAAGCGCACAAGCGAAGCGCCGGGCGCGCAGACCTTGACCACGAGAACGGCGTGGTACTGTGAAGGGAACAGCGAGACTGCCCCCCGCCCTCCAATGCCTGCGGCAAGCGCAGCGCGCAGCCAGCGAAGCCGGCGGAGGCGTCAGGGATCAAAGCCGAATGGCCGCGACGACAAGGCGCGGGGCAAAAGCCCGCGAGCCCGACGGCGGAACGCCGGGACGCTTGAATCAGTTCGCGGGATCTTATTCCGACAAGCAAGAACGCCAGGGAAGCGAATCTGGAAATCTTTCACTCGAGCAACTGGCGAGGGTGGGGCACGACTTCATCAGCCCCTACAAAGCACCGGCGCGGCGCAGGAAGTCTGATGCGCCGACGCGTTTGATGCGCAAACCGCGAATTAGCCCATGACCTGGGCGACGGCGGCAGCTGCGCCTTGCTTCGAGAGTTTTCTGAGGGCATCGATCCTCGGCAGCTGGCTGGCACGCGGTTTGGCTGTGCCAGCTTCCCAGTGGTAGATCGTCTGTCCCGAAACGCCGAGCAACGCGCCCGCTTGAGCCGCTGATAACCCAAGCCGCTTCCGGTGGGTTGCGAATCCTTTCGAGCGAAAGCGAAGACCAGTTCCCGCGGTCTCCTGATCTTCCGCTGCCGCATGCGCGGCCCTTGCGCCCCTCGAGGACTTGCGGTGCAATTTCTCTAGACCGGCGACTTGACGCTTCAAGGCAGCGATCTGACTGCGGTATTCGGTCGATTGCTTCTTTAGGCTTTCCGTCGCCGCTCGGATTTCTTTGCGAGCAATGCGAGAAATTTCGGCCTTGAGGATGGAGGCGATGTTCGGCATGGCCGCGATTGTGCCCGTTCCCGATGCCACCCCTGCAAGGGAGTAGAACTGGCCGGGCCTTACCAGGGACCTCCGATAGAGAAGGCCCATGGAAGTCCGTAGCCGCCGCGCTTGCCGCCGGGACGGCGATGCGCGAGCCTTAGAGGCTCGCACGCAGGGGTTCTGAGCCGGCCCACAGTGTCACCCTCTGTACATCAGCACAGGGAGGGCACATGTCATTTCCGGGTCAGAAGGGAGCGATCGAGTGGTATCGCAACTTCGAGGAGCAGCGGCGCTACCGGACCGAATCCGTCGGTCGAAGAGAAGGACAGTCTCGCCGACTGCCGGGTCCGGTCTCCCCGAACAGGGGCACGGGCGACCTCCTGTTGGGTGCCGTCCGCCCGATCGTTCGCAACCATCGGACACTCGACGTAACTGAAAGGGACCCGCTTGACGTTGCATAGCAGCTCGTACGCGATCGTGCCTGCGGCGCGAGCCACTGCGTTCACATCGACCTGCGCGCCCCACAGTTCGACCGAGCTGCCGATCCCGGCGGCGGGCAGCGTCGTAATGTCTACCATGAGCATATCCATCGATACTCGGCCGACAAGGCGCGTGGGATGGCCGTCGATCGCCACGGGGGTGCCGGTCGAAGCGCTGCGCGGGTAGCCATCGGCATACCCAATGGCGACCAAGCCCACGCGCGTCTGCCGCTGCGCCACATAGTCGCCGCCGTAGCCCAGCGCATCGCCGGGGCGCAGTGTGCGCACGGCGAAGATCTCGCTGGTCAGCGTCATCACGGGGCGCAGGCCGTTCGTCGCGTGGGGCATGGGTTCCACGCCGTAGAGCATGATGCCGGGACGCGCCCAGTCGCGCCGGGCATCGCTCCAGCCTAGCACGCCACCCGAGTTGCACAGGCTGTGATCGCCGGACAGCCCGGCCGTCGCCGAGTCGAAGACGGCGATCTGGTGTGCGGTCGCGCCATGGTTCGGCTCGTCGGCACGGGCGAAGTGCGTCATGAGCGTGATCTCCGACACGCTGCCGCTCGCCCTCAAGCGCGCATAAGCGGCGGCGACCTCGGCCGGCGCGAAGCCTGCACGGCCCATACCGGAGTCGACCTTGAGCCAAACGTTCAGGTTCCTGCGTCGACCATCCTCGAGCATGCGCAATTGCGACTCCTGGTGCACGACGGTCCACAGACTATGGATGGTCGCGAGTTCCAGTTCCTCGGCCTGGAAGACACCTTCAAGCAGCAGGATCGGTCCCCGAATGCCGGCTTCTCGCAGAGTCAGGGCCTCCTCCAGGAAGGCGACAGCGTAGCCGTCGGTGACTCCGGAAAGCGCGCGGGCGCACTGCGTCGCGCCATGTCCATAGGCGTTGGCCTTGAGCACTGCCAGCGCACGTCCGCCGTGCAAGCGCCTGGCCAGCGCGTAGTTGTGCCTCAGTGCCTTGAGGTCGATGCGGGCGTGCGTGGGCCGGGCCATGGCTCAGGCAGGAACCGTGGTCGATGGCCGTGTGGCCGAACGCACCGAGGAGTAACGGTCGATCGCCAGGCCCTCAGCGCTGATTCCCAGGCGATTCCCGCTGACCAAGTCGGCGACTAACCGGCCCGAGCCGCAGGCCATGGTCCAGCCCAGCGTGCCATGGCCGGTGTTGAGGAACAGGTTGGAATAGCGTGTGGCACCCACAATGGGAGTACTGTCCGGCGTCATGGGGCGCAAGCCTGTCCAGAAACTTGCGCGTTTCATGTCGCCGCCCGGGAACAGATCTTTCACCACCATCTCCAGCGTGGCCCGGCGATGTGGGTTCAGGCGCAGGTCGAAGCCGCCCAGCTCCGCCATCCCGCCGACTCGGATGCGGTTATCGAAGCGCGTGATGGCAATTTTGTAGGTCTCGTCGAGTATCGTGGACTGCGGCGCCAGCGCAGGGTCAACCAGCGGTACGGTCAGCGAGTAGCCCTTGACCGGATACACCGGCAGGTCCAGACCCAGCGGGGCCAGCGTTCGTCGTGAATAGCTTCCAAAAGCCATCACGTAGCGGTCAGCCCGGAGCAAGCGGCCGTCCACTCGCACGCCGGTGACGCGATCGCCCTCGGTCGCGACAGCTTCGACGGTCTGATTGAAACAGAACTCCACCCCCATGCGGCGCGCGATGCCGGCCAGCTCGTTGGTGAAAAGGTAGCAGTCACCGGTTTCGTCCTTCGGCAGGCGCAAGCCACCTATGAGTCGGTCCCGAGCCTGTGCCAAGGCCGGCTCGACCTCGGCCAATTGATCACGGGTGAGCAATTCGAAGGGCACGCCGCAATCGACAAGCACGGCGATGTCGCGCGCCACTGAGTCGAGCTGGGCCTGGGTACGGAAAAGCTGCAAGGTGCCGCCCTTGCGCTGCTCGTACGCGATGCCCGTTTCGGCGCGCAACTGCCGCAGGCACCTGCGGCTGTACTCTGCCAAGCGCATCATGCGTTCCTTGTTGACGGCGTAGTGCGCTGATGTGCAGTTGCGCAGCATCTGCGCCATCCAACTGAGTTGGAACAAGCTGCCATCGAGGCGAATGGCCAGTGGCGCGTGCCGCTGGAACATCCACTTAAGTGCCTTCAGTGGAATTCCGGGGGCCGCCCAGGGAGTGGAGTAGCCAGGCGAGACCTGACCCGCGTTGGCGAAGCTGGTTTCCTGCGCCGGGCCATCCTGGCGATCGAGCACAGTGACTTGAGCGCCAGCACGCGCCAGATAGTAGGCGCTGGTCACGCCGATCACGCCGCCGCCGAGAACAATGACTTTCATCGAATCCCTGCTGATCGAGAATCGTCGCGACCCCACAGCGCGACGGCTTGATTGGTTGCGCCGTTGTTGCCATCTGCATCTCTTAGGAGGCTGCGTTCGTACGGGATGAGCCACGCCGCTCGCGTGGTGCGCTCCTGGAGTGCGTCAACTACAACCAAGCCTTCGATGTCGTGCGTGTGGCGGCGAAGATCGTTCAAACATTGACGGAGTAATGCCATGGCCATCTCCTAAAACATAGGAATATTTTGGAGATTCGGCCGCTCCGTTGCGGGGCTTACTGAGAGGTCAGAACATCGAAAAACTGCAATAAGCGTGCTGGTTTCGCGCGTTCTACGCGTGCTGGCTGAGACTCATGCGTGAAGGACGTTTGGCCGACGTGCCAGGCCGTCTGGCAGCGGATTGCGGGACCGCCGGAGCGGCGGATTTGAACGAACCCGGCACCCTTCGCGAGACGCGCACCGGTGCGAGGTCTCCGCGCGCACCGTGTGCGGCAAGGCGTCCCTTCGCTTGCACAGGCCAGGCGCTCAATAAGTGCGTCGGGCACTCTGGCTCTACGAGTCTTCAGAACGTTGAGGCATCTTGGTACAGCGCGCAATCCTCCTCAAGCCGGCAGCGCGACTTTGCTCTGCAACTTGACGAGGATCTCTTGAGGGGCTGTTCGACGGTTCGTGGTCCCCAGTCAACGACCATGACATCGCCGTCGAATCCGGCGTGTTCAAGAGCCAGCGGACTTAGCCGCTGCACTTCTCGCACGAAGGTTCCTAAGCGCCAGCGCCGATCAAAGGGGAGGGCAGTACAGCCAGTACCGGTAGTCGGGGTAGGTGCGCGTGGCAGGGAGGGGTGAGTCACCGGCGGCGCGCCTGATATCCGCCATGATGCGCGGGTCGCTCAGCGCCAGTTGCCAGTACTGATCGTCCTGCGCGGCCCGCATGCGCCGCTCGTTCTGTGACTTGAACGCGGCCCGAAGCGAAGCAGCTGCTCGCCTGGACGGGGCTGCGAGCAGCGCGAGCCCGGCGAAAGCGAGAACCCACAGCACCATCCATCCGATGAGCAGGTTGCCCTCGGTCCAGGAATCCATGGCTTTGTCTGCCACGACAAGCACCGCCGCGACGACGCCGGCATGCAGCAAACTCGATCGCGCGCGGGCGGCATAAAACGCGCGCGCAACGCGCGGGCGGGCGCCTAAGACCCGTTGGCCGGCGCCGGCTGCAGGGGTGGGACCCGAGTGGTCCATGGGGAAATAGCTGGCGCTCATCAGTTCCTCCTTTTAGAACAGCGCCATTGCGACGCGTAGGCAATAGTAAGGGTTTTCCCGAATACGCCGCCAATGCAATTTCGGCATGTCGATCATCTTCTGCGGTATGAAGTCACCCAAGAGCCGAACGCCGGCCCCACAACACGCGGGGCGGTCCAGAAGCTCAAGGAGGCAAGTGGCAATTTCCAGCGTGTTCTCGTGGCTTCAGCGACGCCCATCAGGGGCAGGTGTCAGTAAGGCGGCTGACCCTATACGACGAGGCTAAAAGAGGAGATGGCCACGCCGTTTCCGAGTTTCTTCATTACGGTCCAGAGGGAGGCGATCTGAGGATGGTCAGTGCTGTCCAACTCGCCTCGGTGCCTTCGGAGTTGATTAACAAAATCGCCGTTATACGTGCAATAGGCGGCCAATTTCTCGAGCACGGTGAATCTGGCAAGGTGAGGGCCTCAAGACGTGGAGTTGCGTGAGCCTTTGCCAAACCGCTGGGGTCGAACGGCACGAAGGCGACCACTGGCGCCAAGGAGGTCGCAAGCAATCGTCGCACGGCTTCAGCGCGGTAAATGCCGCCAGCTTGCCCTGAATACAGAGCGAGGGTCGGGCTTCCACGTGTCCTGGCTCGAATCCATTGGTACTCGTGCAAGCGGCCCAGGCAGCTCAGTGTGTCGCAGAGCAGTATGAGCCTGAATGGGAGGCGAGCGGCGGCCTCCCATGACATCGTCACGTGGTCAGTGCCCTCGGGGAGCTCGATATCCATATCGAACGGAAGTACGGCGACCCTGCTCAGGGCAGAGGACAAGGGCCGCTCGATCTCAGTTCCATTTTTCTTTGAGGAGGTGGTCACAGCGGCCGGCGGTGTCATACGCGTCGGCTCGAGCTGCGGCGCCGAATCTCCGAACCGCGCGAGCAGTGCCGTCGCACGATCGAAGTCCTGGTCGTTGTAGTGGATCGAAGAATGAACGCCGGGATGCCCAATTTGGAACGCAGTGTAGATGTACCCGGCCACACCCTGCCTCCGGCGAGCGCGAGGCCGATCGGCAAGCAAGCGACGCAGAAAAGCCAGTTGATTGGGCGCCAGAACAGGCAACGGGTCGGAAAAAACTGGCTGTTTTTCAGCCACACAAACGTTCAATTACTCGTTGTCCTTCCTATTCCCGAACTACCCTGAAGAGGTCGAGCTTGCCTACCGCGGGCACGCTCTCCTCTTTCTGCGAGCATCGACCGCTGAAGCTTACGGTGAACTTAAGCGCCGTCTTGCAGCTGCTTAGCCGACGCCGACGTGCAAGACCCTGCCGAGACCCAATGTACTTCGCAGCCCAGCGATGGGCGCCCTCACAGCATGCGACCACCGAATTTCGAGCTACCTCGCTAGCGAACCTCTGAATAACTCGTATGCGCAAGCCGTACGAGCACACGCGAGTTGTTCGGACCCCGCTTTCGCCGCAAACGCTAGTTGAGCAGCTGCCAAGGTCGACTTACAGAAACTCCCTGACTAGGACTGCGGGCGAGCGTCCACGTTGCCGAAGAAGCCTCAAATCTGGGCCGATCCGCCTGTCCACCTCGTTCCGAACTAGCTGTCCAAGTCGGAGCGAAATATTCTGGCTCCGGGGGTGCGTCAACTTCAACCAAGCCGTGGAAGTCGTGAGCGTGGCGGCGAAGATCGTTCGGAGAAATGCCATGGCCATCTCCTAAAACATAGGAAGATTATGGAGATTTGGCGGCTCCTTTGTGGGGCTTACTGCGACTTCAACACGTCGGAAAACAGCAAGAAGCGTGCTGGTTTCGCGCGTTCTGTACGTGATGGCTGAGACGCGCTGTTCGGCAACTGATCGCCAAGCTAGACCGCTGCACAGCGGTCATCTGCGTTCGCCCCACTGATACCCATGGAGGGCCTCGAGCGACGAGGACCCACCACGAAGGCTGGCGTACTGCGAAATGTTCCCACCATCGCGGCGTGCATCAGGCGTTGGCAGCTCAGGCACGTAAAAGCGGCTTGCGGTGCTCCCGCCAGGCCAGGGCAGCCGGACGATGAACTCGCTGCCCCGACCCGGGCCTGCGCTGTGCGCCTCGACCTCCCCTCCATGCAGGGCCACTATTGTGCGCAGCAGTGACAGGCCGATACCCAACCCTCCATGGTGATGGGCAGCCGGCACGGCGAGCTGAACGAATGGCTCAAAGATTCTGTCCAGATCCTCGGGGCCAATGCCAATACCGCTGTCCTTCACAGACAGCCGCAACTCGGGACCCGCGCATCCGATGGCCAAATGGATGTGGCTACCAGGTGCTGAGTAATGTGCGGCGTTGTTCAGCAGAATCGATACGATTTGAGCAAGCCGAACCGGGTCGGCATCAAGCATCATCGGATGGGGCGGCAATGACATTGTCATCTGGTGGTCCATCGAATCTATGAGGGGCTTACTCGCTTCGACACCGACTTGAATTGCCTGGGCGACATCGACTTCCTCTTTGCGAAGCTCGATCTGCCCGTTGGCTATCCGGCTGACGTCCAGAAGATCGTCCAGCAGTCGAGCCATGTGGGCGAGTTGCCGCTCCATCATCGGGAGCAGCCGACCATGTCGACCCATACTCGCATCTGAAGACCGGCTAAGGATTTGGACGGCATTTCGAATCGGCTGCAGTGGATTGCGTAACTCGTGCGCAAGCACGGCCAGAAACTGGCCGCACCTTTCGGCATCACGTAGTACCTCGGCGGCTTTCGCATCGATCAGTTCCATGGGGAACACCTCTTTGATCATCAGACTTCAGGGTTCTTCGCATAGGGCGGCCGAAATAGGCTGCATCCGGGAAGAGAGCCATCGGCCGGATGGCCCATTTGCTCTGCAAGGGACATGCTTTCGATGTTCGTACCGGCGGCAAGAATTTCAGTGGGATGGGAGTTCTGACTTATGCAGTCGTCGTTGGTGCTTCAAAGCAACCGGATCGCGCGAACCGACTGGGATCGGCGTGCGACGTACGGATCCGCTCCATCAACATGGAGATCGGCACGGCGGTCTATGAAATCGCCCGCCACTGCAAATGTTACCGGCACGCCAGAGTCGAAATTCAACAATGAAGGGACTCGCTTGGCTGAAATTCTGCATCCAATAGGGTAATGCGACGCTTTCGGCATTTCCCCACCATAAAGGCAAAGCAAACAAGGCGTTCGACAAGTCAGGCTCTTGTTCAGGTCGCGGTAAGGACGGAGGTTGCTCGGCCCCCGAGCAGATTCGTACGTGCGGGATTACTGCATAGCTCCTGCCTTGAGTTTGGCATGGCGGCGAACGCGACCCTAACGCCTGGTTCGGCGTACGCTGGCTCAGCGGCGGTACGCAACCGAATGCCGCTTCCTGCCAGAAACCATGCGCGATTTCGCCAGAATGCGTCCGTTCTGGGACTGGAGCCGCGACGGCACCCGGCCGTTTCGCGACCGCGGGCTCGTCCCGACAACTGCCTGCGCGCGAGTGTCATGCTGCAGACATCGGAAGTCAGCACCATCGCGGCTTCTTACTTTGCATTTGCCTAATGACAAAAATAGTTCCGGCGCCGATGAGGAAGTACCGAGACCTGGTGATCGCCATCTTGCTCTTCATCGTGCTCGACCTGAGCATTCTGGTATTCAACTTCTTTGCGGCCAACCAATTCGAGCGCGACGCCAACCGTATCAATGCAGCGGGCGAGCTGCGCATGCTCACGCAGCAGATAACAAAATCGCTCCTGACCCTGCACGGCGAAAGCAACTCGCAGATGCCGATGCAGACCAGCATGGCGCAGCTCGGGCAGGGGCACGCCGGCTTCGAACGGGCCCTGGCCGGCCTGCAGCAGATGACGGGCGACGACTTGGAGTTCGCAGCCATGGGGCTCAACGCGGACGAGACGCGCCGGCGTATCGGCCAGGTGGAGCGCGAGTGGCGGCCGCTGGGGGAGTCGATCCTCCCAGTGATCGGCATGACGGAACCGGCCACGCAAGATATCGAGATCGCGGTAACCAAGGCAGTCGCCCGCAACATTCGCCTGATGGGGCTGTGCGACGACCTAGCCAACAGCATCGAAGCAGCGGCGAAGACCAAGGCTAACCGGATGCGCCAGGTCCAGGTGATGGCCATCGTGCTGGCACTCCTCAATTTTGTCTACATCGTCTTCAAGTTTCTGCGGCGCCTCGACGCCAGCGACCGGGTCGCTGAAACCGCGCGGCAAGAAACCGAGGAGATCCTCAGCACCGTAGGCGAAGGCTTGCTGTTGGTTCACGCGGACGGCCGCATCGGCGGACAGTTCTCGGCCTCCGTGCCTCGGCTTTTCGACCGCGAAGTGAAGGCCGGGCAGGATTTCGACCAGCTGCTGGTCGAGGTACTCGGACTGCAGCGGGGGGGTGAGGCGGCTCGTCTGCGCAAGCGGCTGTTCGAACCGGACGTGGAACCCGCCCTGCTGGGGCAGCTCGATGCATTGCGGGAAGTGCCGGCGATGGCGCGTCATGGCGGGCCGCCGAAGTACCTCACCTTCCAGATGACGCAAGTCCGCGAAGGAGATGCTGTCAAGGACCTTCTGGTCACGGTTCTGGACGTCACTGAAAAGGTGCGGTTGGAACACACGCTTGCGTCGCTGATCAATTCGATTTCCGACCTCATCTTCTACAAGGACCGCGAGGGCCGTTACCTTGGATGCAACGCAGCCTATGCCGCGCTGGTGGGCAAACCGGTGCACGAGATCCGAGGCAAGACTTGCCGCGACCTCTTCCCGCAGGAGGTCGCCATGGTCATGGAAGAGCACGACAGGATCTCGCTGCGTGAGTTGCGAGAGCAGGCGTCGGAGCACTGGGCCAGCTATCCCGATGGCACCCGAGTCATGTTTCACACCGTGGTGTCGCCCCTGTCGAATAGTCATGACGGGCCGCAGGGCCTGCTGGGTATCAGCCGCGACATCACGCAGCGCAAAAAGATCGAAGAAGAGATCCGCCGGGCCAAGGCGTTCGCCGAAGAGGCGACCCGGATGAAGTCCGATTTCCTGGCCAACATGAGCCATGAAATCCGCACACCGATGAATGCCATCATCGGCCTATCGCATCTGGCGCTGAAGACCGAATTGTCCGTGCGGCAGCGGGACTACATCCAGAAAGTTCAATCATCGGGCCAGCACCTGCTTGGCATCGTCAATGACATCCTGGATTTCTCGAAGGTAGAAGCCGGCAAGATCGACCTCGAAAGCGTGGATTTCGATCTGGAGAAATTACTGGACGGCACCACCAGCGTGATCGGCGAAAAGTGCCATGCAAAGGGGTTGGAGCTGGTCTTGGACGTGGCCTCGGGCGTGCCTTCGCAATTGATCGGCGATCCGCTTCGGGTGCGCCAGGTCCTGCTGAACTATGCCGGCAACGCCGTCAAGTTCACTGAAAGGGGAGAGGTGGTCGTGTCGGTGCGCGTGGCCGAGCGCACCGAAAGCGATGTGCTGTTGCGCTTTTGCGTGCGCGACAGCGGAATCGGCCTGACTTCTGAGCAAATGGGCCGACTGTTCCAGAGTTTTTCTCAGGCGGATACCTCCACCTCGCGCAAGTTCGGTGGCACGGGCCTCGGCTTGGCGATCTCTAAGAAACTGGCCGAGCTCATGGGGGGAGAAGTCGGCGTGACGAGCGACTTTGGCCAAGGAAGCAGCTTCTGGTTCACCGCTCGCTTCCGCATGGCGCAGGGCCCCAAACGAAAACTGGCGCTCGACCCCGGCCTGCAGGGGCTGCGCGCCCTGGTTGTGGACGACAACGCGCATGCGCGCGCGGTCGCCCTCGACATGCTGCGCGGCATGGCATTCACGGCTGCGGAGGCTGACTGCGGCGCCCGGGCCATTGAAGAGGTTCGCCGCGCGGCAGCCGCAGGTGAGCCGTACGACATCGTGTATCTCGACTGGCGCATGCCAGGGATGGACGGCATCGAAACGGCGCGGCGCATTCGCTCGATCGGCCTGCATGCGCCGCCTATGCTGCTCATGGTGACGGCGCAGGATCGCGACGAAGTCATGCGGGATGCCCGTCTTGTCGGCATCGAGAAGGTGCTGGTCAAGCCGGTGACTCCTTCCACGTTGTTCGACATGACCATCAGCATGTTCGGCGCATGGCGCGGCGTCGAGGCATCCGTCGGCCCGGGCTCGGCCGTGGATAAGCGGCTGGCGCCGATCCGCGGGCGCAGGATCCTTTTGGTGGAGGACAACGACATCAATCAGCTGGTGGCTGGCGAACTGCTCAGGGACGCGGGCCTGGTGGTCGAGGTCGCGGACAACGGTGAGGCGGCCCTCGCCTTGCTGGAGAAAGTCCGCTACGACTTGGTGTTCATGGACATGCAGATGCCCGTGATGGACGGCGTCACCGCGACCCGGATGATCCGCAGCGATAAACGGCTCGAGCTGCTTCCCGTCATCGCGATGACGGCCAATGCGATGGAACAAGACCGCCGTAAATGCCTGGACGCTGGCATGGACGACTTTCTCGCCAAGCCCCTGGACCCCGACGAACTCTGGACTATCCTGTTGCGCTGGCTGAACCCGGCCCGGGGCACTGTAAGGCTCAAAGCTCAGGCGTCGGTCCAAGTACGCTAAAGGGCATATCCGGTAACGTGGGCGCCAGGGTCGTGTAGGACCTCGCGCCAGATATCCGGGGGTCTTTCAGCAAGTCCCGAGCGCACGCCACCCTCTCCCGCCCGGTTGCAGCGCCAGCTTGGGCTCTCCAATGGACTGTTAGCGCCCGACTAAAGGCTTGGAGATGCGCGCTCATGCTCGCCGAAAACAACGCTGCTGCTGGCGGCTTTCTCCTCTTCGGTATCCCACCGGCCCAACCCCCAATGAGAAGTGCCCACCAAAAACGTCGGGTGGGAATTTGCCGCTGACCTCAAGCTCGACTATTTACAACAGCCTGCTCATGGGTGGCTTTTCTCTTGATGCCTAGCTTTCAAGCCCTAGTGCGCTGCTGCGCCGCTCTTGCTCGCTCTCAACTAACCTGCGCATTGCGTGCCAAACGGAACCAAACGTACGTCCCTCCCGATGAACGTTCGCTATGTGTTGGACTATGCCAATGGTATCGCCGGGGATGAAGCCAGAACCGAGCAGAAAACGAGCCGTCTCTTCCTGCCAAGAGTTATCAGTACCGGCGGTGATTGATTCTTCGCTTAAATGCATGCGCAACTCCTATGCGATCCTCACCACGTTTGGCGGCGACCGTTGATCGATGTGCCTTCAGCAGTGTTCTTTGGAGCCTTCTGCACAGTGCGAGTCGACAGGCTGAGAAATCTGTCTTTGCTTCATGTCCGCTCCTTGTTGGGCTCGGTCAGACGGGGCTAGGGGATTCTGTAGAGACAGTCAATTTTTTTTCATGCTTAGTTCGACGTCTTAATGCCGAAAAGCTGCGCGGAATGCGCTGCCGACGGCGCGTTTGATCGCCTACCTTCGGTATAAACAGGCCGCAGGACCGTTGGTCTCCGCTTGCGCAGAGCTTGGACAGAATGGGGCAATACTTGAGTTTGGCGCCAAGGCCGAAAAGTATCCCTCGGCGTAGATGAATCGCGGCTTGGCGGGCACAGGATCAAAGGGTTTCAGTTGTGCGACAGAAAGCGCCACCGCGAACCTCCGGGGTGTCTTTGCGTATGCAAGAACAACTCTATTGTTCAACGATGAAGTGAGGGAGGGCTAGGAGTGCATGACAATGCGTCGCGCGGTCGCGCAGGTGCGAGTATCGGCGTGGCGCCCATGTGTTCTAGGCGCGCCTGATGCGAAGCAGTTCGCCATTTCTACCAACGCTGAGCCCGAGGCCACGCGAGCATCGCCTTGCGTTCATCGTTGTGCTGGCGTCCATTGCGGTTTTTCTCGCCGTTGCTCCGTTCGCCAAGACTCCTCTTATGCAAGTGCCGGCGTTCATTCCGGTCTATCAGTCGGCCCTGGTTGTCTGTGACCTGCTCACCGCGATTCTTCTTTGGGGGCAGTACGGCATTCTGCGCTCGCGCGCATTGCTGGTGCTGGCCGCGGGTTACCTGTTCAGCGCGCTCATGGCAGTGGCCCATGCCTTGAGCTTTCCGGGCCTGTTCGCTGCGGGAGGTTTGTTTGGCGCCGGTCGGCAGACCACCGCCTGGCTCTACTTCCTCTGGCATGGCGGCTTCCCGTTGTTCGTGATTGGATACGCATTGCTCAAAGGCGGGACGAGGGACGGTTCGACCGCACCAACCGACCCGCGCATCGAAATCCTTATCAGCGCGTTTGTGGCGTTGGCATGCGCAGGGGGATTGACAGTGCTCACCACCGTTGGTCACTCGACGTTACCGCCCATCATGGCCGGCAACGCGGACGCATCGACGAAGGTCTATGTCGCCGCGGCCACGTGGCTGTTCGGGTTGGGCGCCCTGTTCATCGTATGGCGCCGCCGTCCCCATTCGGTCCTGGATCTGTGGTTGATGGTCGTGCTGTGCGTGTGGACGGCCGACAGTGCGCTGGCCGCTGTCTTCAACGGCGCCCGCTACGACCTCGGCTGGTACGCGGGGCGCATCTACGGTCTGCTGGCCTCCGGCTTCGTGCTGGTGCTACTGCTGTTGGAAAACGGTGCGCTTCACGCCCAGCTTGCCGAAGCCCATGACGCGCTCGCCGAGAAAAACGCACAACTCGCACAAGCAAGCAGGCTCAAATCCGAGTTCCTCGCCAATATGTCGCATGAGCTGCGCACGCCATTGAACGCCGTGATCGGCTTTTCGGAAGTATTGAAGGACGGCTTGGCGGGCGAGTTGGTGGCGGAGCAGCGGAACTACGTGACCGACATCTACACCAGTGGCCAGCACCTGCTGTCGTTGATCAACGACATCCTCGATCTCTCCAAGATCGAAGCCGGCCAGATGATGCTGGATCTCGAGTCCACTGCTGCAGCCACGTTGTTCGAGCACAGTCTCTCGATCGTCAGGGAGAAAGCCGCCAAACGCCGGCTGCATCTGAGCATCGATGTTCCGCGCGAACTTGGGTCGCTTTTGCTTGACCCTCGCAAGACCAAGCAGATTCTCTACAACCTGCTGTCGAACGCGGTGAAGTTTACTCAGGAAGGCGGGAGCGTGACCCTGCGAGCCCGCCGAGTAGCGCGCGCTGACGTGGAGAGTTGGAGCGATGGCGCGTCCACAGTGCTGCGCATGCCGATGGCGACCGTGCAGTTCGAAAGTTACCTGCAAATCGTCGTCGAAGACACCGGCATCGGCATCGCGCCGGAGGATGCGTCAAGACTGTTCCGGATGTTTTCCCAGTTGGATTCGTCGCTGACCAAGGAAGTCGAAGGCACCGGCCTCGGCCTGGTCCTGGTCGAACACCTCGCACGGCTGCATGGAGGCGGTGTGGCGATTGCAAGCACGCCTGCCGAAGGCAGCCGCTTGTTCGTCTGGCTGCCGTGGCGCGATGCCGGTGCGGCCGCGGAACAGCTGGCGGGTCCGGCCGCCCGGGGCGCAGTCCCCGCCGGCCGCCCGCTCGCCTTGGTGATCGAGGACAACGACCACGCCGCCGAGCTGATACGCGTGCAGCTGGAGCCCGCGGGCTTCAAGATTGTCCGCGCCGCGACGGCGCGCAAGGCTCTCGAGTGGCTGGTGACTGGCCAGCCGACGGTGGTCGTGCTCGATCTCCTGCTGCCCGACATGGATGGCTGGGATCTGCTCGGCCTGCTCAAGCAGCCGAATTCGGCGACCGCGCACATCCCGGTGGTCATCGTCTCGATCGTGGCCGACATGCACAAGGGCTTCTCTCTGGGCGCCAGCGACGTGCTGCAAAAGCCGGTAAGTCGCGAGGAACTGCTCGATGCGCTGGCGAATGTAGGTGTCAATGGCATGGGCCGGCCGGTGACGCGCGTGCTGGTAGTGGACGACGATCCCAAGGCAGTGAGCCTTTTGGCCGCGTACTTGCGGGGCCCCAGATACAGCGTATTGATGGCTCACGGTGGCAAAGAGGGAATCGAGATGGCGCAGCGCGAACGGCCGGACCTCATCGTGCTGGACCTGATGATGCCGGAAGTCAGCGGCTTCGATGTGGTCGAGGTGTTGAAAGACAACCACGAGACGGCGACGATTCCGATCGTGGTGGTCACTGCCAAGACCCTGACCGCGCAGGACAAGGCTACGCTCAATGGTCTGGTCGCTGTCGTGCTGGGAAAGGCCACTTTCAACCACGGCCGATTTGTCAACGAGGTGCGCCGAGCCCTTGCCGCGGAGAGGCCCGAGGTGCTGACATGACCGCGCATGTTCTGGTGGTGGAGGACACCGCAGCCAACATGAGGCTCATCTCCATGCTGCTGCGAAAGGCCGGGCATGAAGTTCTGCAGGCGGTCAACGCCGACGAGGCCATCGCACTGGCGCGCGCGCATCTCCCAGACCTGATCCTGATGGACATCCAGCTGCCCGGCACGGACGGCCTGGCTGCTACGCGGATCCTGAAAGACGACGAATCGACCCGGCGCATTCCGGTGGTCGCCCTCACGGCCTTGGCCATGAGAGGCGACGAGCAACGCATGCTCGCGGCGGGGTGCGACGGCTACATTGCCAAGCCCATCCAGTACAAGAAATTCCTGGAGAAGGTAAGCGGCCTGCTGGCCGGCTCTCCTCCCGAATGAGCGACACAACGCAAACCGACCGCGCGACAGTGCTGGTGATCGACGACAAGGAGGTAAATCTCCGGCTCATGCGCGCCTACCTGCAGGCGCAGCCGTACGAGGTGATCACTTGCAGCGATCCGCAGGAGGCGCTTGAGTGCGTCGAGCGCGCGCCACCAGACCTGATCCTGTTGGACCTGATGATGCCGGTGCTCGACGGATTTGCCGTTCTCGATCGCCTCAAGGTGCTGGTGCCGCAAGTCCCCGTTTTGGTTGTCACAGGGGTGGATGATCGCGTCGACCGGTTGCGGGCGCTGGAATCCGGCGCGCGCGATTATCTGACCAAGCCCGTGGATCGGTCAGAAATTCTGATCCGGGTCCGAAACCTGGTCGCCCTCAAGCAGGCGGGCGATGCGCTGGCGCGAGCGCTGGCTCAGCTCGAGGCGGCGAACCACGGCCTCAACGCATTCGCGGGCGCGCTAGCACACGACCTGCAGCAGCCGATCACCAGCATAGGCGCGTTCGCGCAGGTCATTCAGCGCAACAGCGCGGAAGTGCTTTCGCCTGCTGACGCATCGCATCTGCAACGGATCGTCGCCGCTGCGGGGGACGCACATCGCATGATTCGCGGACTCCTGGAATTTGCCCGCCTGGGCGAGAGACAGATCGAGATGGTTCCTGTCGACCTGAGCGTGATTGTGCAATACGCGCGCTTCGCCCTGGGTCACGAAACCGGGAAGCCGGCGGTGTCCTGGACCGTAGCTGCGCTACCCATGGTGCGCGGGGACCCGGCTCTGCTCCAGTTGGCCTTCGTCAACCTGCTGTCCAACGCCTTGAAGTACAGCCGCACGCGAGAGCAACCGTCGATCACGATCGACAGCCAGATCGACCCGTCGACCGGCCCGATGATCCGGATCCGCGACAACGGCGTGGGGTTCGACATGGCGCATGCGCAACGCCTGTTCCATCCTTTCGAGCGATTGCACAGCAACACGCAGTTCGAGGGAACTGGCATGGGACTGGCGAACGTGCGCCGCATCATGGAGCGGCACGGCGGCAGCGTGCGGGCTGAATCGGTGGAGGGTGAGGGGGCGACCTTCACATTGATGTTTCGAGCATGAAGGTGCGGAGCGCCACACGGTGGGAGGGGAGGAAACGAAGCGCCGCGAGCGTATAACGGGCTCGCCCGTCTCGGGCCGTGTCACGAATCCTCGCTTGGCGCTCGTTAGAAACGTCCGGCAATTACCAAAGCGCTGAGTCGCGCATCTCCTCGAGCTTGTACCGCTTACGCCTGAGAATCACGGCTCGGCCTTTCGCAATGAGCGCTATGAATGCAAGCGTGCCCACCACCAGCTCGATGGCATTGAGCTCCCGCCCTAGGGCGGATCGACCAACAACGAAGACTGCCGCAGTTGCGGCTGCAAAGCAAACGAGATAGATGAGGAATTTCACGGGGTGCCAAGTTGCTAGTTACTGTGAGCTTAGCGGGAGCGACAGGCTTTTGCCAGAGCAGGGAGCAAGGTCCTCCCGCATGGAGCGTCAACTAAGGCCGATGGTGCGCAGTCCAGCCCGCAGACGGGTCACTACGTCAGCCAGGGCGACGGATTCCAAGCGGTTTTTTCTCAGGAACGCTTTCCATTGGGCATCTTTGGCGGCGTCCTTCACGAAGGCGTCGCTCAAACCTGTGGGCAGTTCCTTCGGAAGATTCGTGTTCCGGCGCGCGAAAGTTGCTTCGATCGCGCGTCTCAGTTCTGACGGATCCAGGGTGCCTTCGCCTAGCAGCACCCACAGGTCGAAGTAGTCCTTCAGCCGGGTGTTGGCCATGCCCAGCAGACTGATCGCATGGAACTTCTCCGCCACAACGGTGTATTTCGGATAAGCCCGCAGCTGTGCGGCGGGCATGTCGCCCAGAAGCAGTGGGTAGCTGATCGCTTCAGGCGCCGGCGTCACCGCGTCGCCAAAGCCGATGTCGACCTGCAGCGCGATGCGGGCGCCGTCGAGCTTGGCTTGGATGTCTATTCGCACACCGCCATAGCCGGCTTCTTTACGGATCTCTGCACCCTTCACCGAGTCAACGTCAAAAACGATCGCGTCTTCAACCGCGATCTGGCAAATTTCCCGGAAGGCCTTGATGGCGCTGTCGATATCTGGCGGTCCGAAGCCTAGGAGATCCACATCACGTGTGGGTCGGTGCGGATGGGCGTACCACAGCGAAAACAGCAGGGCACCCTTGAGCAGGAAATTCGGCGCGTGCGAGGAGACCGACAGCCGGTACAACAGCCGCTCGAGCCCATAGTACGTGAGTATGAGATTGAAATCCTGCTTCGAGGCGTCCGCGTGTTGCTTCAGGCGGGCCCGCACCGAGGCGGCCCGGGTTTAGGTTCATGCGTTGACGTTGTCGAGGTAGGGGCGCATCACGTTCGCCACCCGGTCGATGGTGGCATAACGCCACAGCGCATCCATGTCCACCTTGCGCTTAGACCAGCCATCGCGCAGCGCCTCTAGGGCGACGTCCAGTCCGATCTTGTTTCGATACTTGAAGCAGTCGGCCACAGTTTTGGAGGCGTTGAACACCGGGACCGTGACGCCATCGATCGACACCTGCTCGAGCCCTTCCGAAAGCGAGGGGCCGGACATGCGCACGGCTCGCAGCGCCGGCTGGTCCACTCGCGGCGTGGGCCAGTGATGGGGGATGGCGATCCAGACCTCGAACGGCGCTTGGGTGCCGATGCCGTGGACGCGCAGCGCCGACAGCAGGCAGATGACGCCCTGCGGGACTTGCAGCGCCGCCTCCGCCAGCGAACGATGCTCGTTGATGCGGCGCCTCGGCAGGCTGTAGATGCCGCGGCCGACGCGTTCGAGCTTGCCCGCATTGACCAGCCGGCTCAGCACTGCCGTGGGCAGGGATTGCTCGGCCACGTCGCGCGCGCGCAGAAGCGGGCGATGCTTCGCCAGCGCGAGCAGGGCTTGCTCTTGCGTGGGATGCGCGGTGGTCGTCATAGGGAGAGTGTGTTGCAATCTCTAGGCACTTGTCAATAAATGCCTAGAGATTGCAATACGCCGGACGAGGCCGTCAGGGAGCGCTGACCGTCGAGTTGTTACCCGGGGCCAACCATCGCCAACCCCGTCATTATACTGTATGCTCATACAGCATCGTTGAATTGGAGATGCGTATGGACAACAACTTCCCACTGCCGAACTTGGATTGGCAGAGCTGGATCAATGCACCCTATTTCGTGGAGCTTCTGGGCTGGCCCGGCCTGCCCGCCAAGGCGCGGGGAGAGGCGGAGATGCGTTTCGCGGCCGAGCTCGATCGCAACCTCGGTGGCCCTGCCGCCGTTGTTGAAATGTTCTGGCGCGACTACACCGTCAGGAAAGACAAAGAGGAGAGGGCGGTGCCGGACGTTCCGCCGGCCGCCGAATCCGACTGGGACCAGGCTTTGAAGAACGCGACGGCGGCCGCCTTTCACGGCATGTCGCCGCCGCCTTCAGCGATCATCTGGTGTTCCATGTGCGAAAGCGTCTACGAGCGCCCGGACGGCGCCTAGCCCGTGCAACTACTGCCTTTCCAGCCCGCGCCGTTCCCGCCGCGGCCGCTACTGCTGCCCTTGATGGGCGACACGGTGTGCGCGGGTTTTCCGTCGCCGGCCGAGGACATCCATGCGAAACGCATCGACCTCAACGAACAGCTGGTGAAGCATCCGCAGGCGACTTTCCTGCTGCGCGTGGCGGGCGACTCGATGCGCGAGGCGGGGATTTTCGATGGTGATGTCCTGGTCGTGGATCGCGCCGTTCGCCCCAGGCACCGGCACATCGTCGTGGCCACCATCGACAACGATTTCACCGTCAAGTACCTCCACAAGCGCCAGGGCCAGCTGCGCCTGGTGGCGGCGAACCCGACCTATCCCGACATCGTTCCGCGCGAGGGTCAGGTCATGCAGGTTTGGGGCGTCGTCACCGCCTGCATCAAGCAGTTCCCGGTGTAGCCATGTACGCGCTGGTCGACGGCAACAACTTCTACGTCTCATGCGAGCGCGTGTTCCGACCGAGCCTGATGGGACGGCCGGTGGTTGTCCTGAGCAACAACGACGGCTGCGCGATCGCCCGCAGCAACGAAGCCAAGGCCCTGGGCATCCGGATGGGAACGCCCTGGTTCGAGGTCCGCGACAAGCTGGCGCCCGGCTCCGTAGTCGCGCTCAGCGCCAACTTCGGCCTGTACGGCGACATGAGCAACAGGATGATGAGCCTTGCCGCGGGCTTGGGCCCCGAGCAGGAGATTTACAGCATCGACGAAAGCTTCATCGGTGTTGCCGGCGTGCGCGACGTGACGGCGCGAGCCTTCCAGGTTCGCGAGCGCATCCTGCAGTGGATTGGGATTCCCTGTGGCATCGGCATTGCCCCGACAAAAACACTCGCGAAGCTGGCGAACCACATTGCAAAAACAGCCGATCGCAGCCCGGGCACGTACGCGCCGGACCTGGGGCGCGTGTGCAATCTCGCTGCCCTGCCGGCGTCAGATCTGGACACCGTGCTGGCCGCAACTGCAGTCGACAAGGTCTGGGGCATCGGGCCCCGATTGTCCCAACAGCTCAATGGCGCGGGCATTGTGAACACTCTGCAATTGGCGCAGATGGATCCGGCCGTCGCGCGCCGCGGTTGGAGCGTGACGGTGGAGCGAACCGTGCGGGAATTGCAAGGCACATCCTGCGCGGCCTTAGAGGAGGTTGCACCGCGCAAGAAGGAAATCGCCAGCACGCGCAGTTTCGGGCGGCCGGTCACCTCGTTGGACGATCTCCTCGAGGCTGTCACCGAATTCGCCAGCCGCGCCGCCGTGAAGCTGCGCAGCCAGGACAGCCACGCCGGCCAGGTGCTTACGTTTGTCCATACCAGCCCGTTCAGGCGCCAGGACAAGCAGTACAGCCGCAGCATAGTGGTTCCGCTTCGGCGCCCGACGGCCGACACCAGCCTGATCGTGCGGGCTGCCGTCATGGGCATGCGGGACATCTTCCGTCAGGGATACAACATGTCCAAGGCAGGTGTGATGCTGCTCGACCTGCAGGACGCGAGCATCGAGCAGCACGAACTGGACCTTGGTGTCGCTCAGGAAAATCGCACCAAGCTCATGGCGGCCATGGACACCATCAACGACAAGCACGGCCGGGGCACTGTCGCCGTGGCGAGTGCCGGGACAGCGGGGCCGCGCCGCCGCTGGGTCATGAAGCAGCAGTGGAAAACACCGGACTACACGACGTCCTGGGAACAGCTGCCGTTGGCGCGGGCCTAGGGCCGTGCACATCGAGGTCGGTGCAGATTTTTCGTTGCCCTCCGCTGGTAGGTATTGCTCGAAATATGCCCGGCTTCGGGTTGAAAGTAGCCTTCTACCGGCCAGATATTCCGAAATTGAGAATGCCTGGTCGCGCCAATTCAGGCATTCTTGTGCGTTCTGCCCGAATCTCGGGCCCATGTCTTGACGGTGTAATCACAAGAGAATAAAAAGCCGCGTACATCAACATGGGGGAGGGTCCAAATGCGCTTCAAGTCTGCAAAGAAGGATGGCTTTCAAGTATTCGCTGTTGCCGGCGTCAACACCATATCTTTCGGCATCGTGGCCTCCGCCGCAGCGAGGAAGGGGCTTCTAGGGTTCGCCGTGGAGCGGGTTGATCCCAAGAGCGGGGAGAAGTACTTCGTCTATGGCATGAAGGTCTTTCCCTCGGTTATTCCCAACCCCGACGAATCGACGCGCGTTTCGACTTTCGATCATCCGATTCAGAGCTTTGTTTGGGATGATTTCACCGCCAAGGACGGTCGGGACTACGTCTATAACTTCTATCCGGTCAGGGGCAAGCCCAAGAATCTCGACCACTCGGCCGAGCCGGTGACGATCGATGTGAAGACCGAGAAGCTGTTCACGAAGGGCAAGCACGACATCTTCTTCAACCGCGGCGTGGCGAGCAGCCAAGCGTACGTGCGCGAGTTCCACAACCGCAAGCCCGACCAGATCGCGAATCCGAAGGAGCGCGCCCGCGCCCTTGAGTGGCTCAGTCGCAGCCTCGACGAGGCGCTGCTCGCCTTCATCGAGCAGGCCCGGCCCGGCGACGAGCTGTTTGGCTGTTTCTACGAATTCCGTTATGAGCCGGCTGCCCAAGCACTAGCCAAGGCCGCAAAAAACGGGGTAAAGGTGCGCCTGATCGTCGACGCCAAGGACAACTCGTACACGGACAAGAAGGGCACCTTTCACGAGGCGTTTCCTCGCAAGGAAAACCTCGCGATGCTCAAGACCATCAAGCTGCCCAAGAAGCACTATGTCCTGCGCGAGATGCGGGCGAACGACATCCAGCACAACAAGTTCATGGTGTTGCGCAGGAAAGGCGAGGCACTGGCCGCGGAGGTTTGGACCGGGTCGACCAACCTGTCCACCGGGGGTGTCCACGGCCAAACCAACGTAGGTCACTGGGTGCGCGACAAGGACGTCGCCGAGGCCTTCTGCGCCTATTGGACGATCCTGCAGGCCGATCCCGGTGCGGAAGACGGACAGACGTCCGACGGTCGAGCGGCCAACAAAGCGTTCACCAAGGCGGTCGAGGAGCTGAGTCCCACGCTCGCTGATGACGATGAAATTGCCGAAGGCATCACGCCGATTTTCAGCCCGCGAGCTGGCATCAAGATGCTGGACCGCTACGTCGGGATGTTGTCCGACGCAGATTCTCACGCCTGCATCACTTTGGCCTTTGGTGTCGGAGCGCAGTTCCGTGAATCGCTCCTGAAAAATGACAACAAGAGTGCCCTGACATTCCTGCTTCTCGAGAAGGAAGACAAGCCCAATCCAAACAGTAAAAAGAAAGACGAATGGCTGCCGATCAACTCGAAGAACAACGTCTATAAGGCTTTCGGCGCCTATCTGCAGGACGCGGCTTACCAGTTCGCGCGCGAAACGAATGCCCGAATGCTCGAATTCAACAGCCATGTGGCCTACATCCACTCAAAATTTATGCTGGTGGATCCTTTGGGCACTGACCCCGTGGTGGTGACGGGATCGGCCAACTTCTCAGAGCCGTCCACCCGTAGCAATGACGAAAACATGATCATTGTTCGGGGCGACCGACGCGTGGCCGACATTTACTTCACCGAGTTCAACCGGCTGTTTTTTCATTACTACTATCGATCGGTCGTGGAACTCACCTCCCGGATGCGCGATGACAAGCCAAGCACGCCGAAAGATGCACCGCAGTTCCTCAAAGAGGAACCAAAAGAGTGGCTGGCTAGTTACGCGCCGGGGAAATTCAAGGACAAGCGTGTCGTGATGTACGCCGGGATGACACTCTAGGCCGTTCCTCGAAGGTGAAAGGCATAGCCATTTGAGAATTTTCAAGAGACGGCTCACAAGCGGGTGGACGGACCCAGTTTTCCAATAGCACGTTGAGCTAGCATCGCGCCATTGGCGGCGGGGATGGGCCCTCCGCCAATGGCGATGACTTCTTGTCGACCTAGAGGGACTTCGCGGACGGCGCCATGAGGAAAAAGACGAGACACAAACAGCAGCGAGATCGCAAAGGGCAAGCCTCGCAACGAGGGCCTTTTCTCGCCCGTCACCCCCTCAACGACGTGCCGTTTGCGCAGCGCCGCGAGTACACACAGGAAGTTGCGTCGAACGCCCGGAAGACGTTCGACGTTGTGTTGCCTCGGGTCTTGTCGCTCGTGAAGAAGGTTGATCCACTTCACGCACTTGCCCTGATCGCTACGCATGGACTGATGGCGTCCTTCGACACGAGAGCCGAGGACAAGGCGAAAGGATGGAAGCCGCGAATTCAGCAAAGCCACGTCGAATACCTTCAGAGCTTGTTTCTGAGGGGTCCTTGGCTTCGGGGCATGACGTTCCCGGAGCCGGGCGAGATTCAAAACCTACTGGATTGGCTTCCCGACTTGTTCAACGCCTCGCAGCAAATGCGTCACATCGTTCAGGAGGTCGCTGCGAATCAAGAGGCCGAGGGCGCGTCGAAGATCGCGGGAGTGCAGGAGCTTCTGCGCTCGCACACGTCGGCTGTCCGGAACTGGGGATACTTTGGGACGGTCACACGTATTTCGAAAGAGCTGTTCAAGCGCGTCAATGAACCGTTCAAACAGATTTACGGAATCTCGCTGACGAGCCTGATCACCGTGTTCGAGGGTCTGGTTCGGCGCCACGAAGAGAAGGTCAACGAGCACCGGAAACGATTGTTCGACATCTCGCGTGAGCCGACAGTGGACAGCATGGTCACGAGATTCTTCGCTGAGTTTGAACCCAAGGGCGAACTCGCAGACTTCCGGCGCGAGCTGACGGCGCCCGGTGTTGGGCGCCGAGAGGCAGCCATGAGGATCTGGATGGTGGCTGACCGGTTTCTAGCCAGCGGGCTCATCGTGAACATTGAGCAGCTTGCGTTGGAAACTGAGACGGAGGCCACGGCCCTGTGGATCATCTTCAATCAATTGAGTGTGGGGTTCGGTGATCTTTCCGATCTTAATCCCGAAGGGCTACTGCTAGAAAATCCGGTCTGGCTGAGGCCGATGATCTATCTGGATCGATCACAGTACTTCTGCCCCTTGCCGCAGACACTGCTGAGCTTCATCTTCCCGATCGTGGACGAACTGGTCGCCCCGCACTCCAAGCTCCAGCAAAAGTTGAGCCAGGCACGGGCAAACTTCCTGGAAGACGAGGTCAGCGAATTGTTCGCCAAGGCGCTGCCGGGCGCGACGATGCATCGGGGGTTCAAGTGGCGTGAGGTGGATCGTCAGTACGAGAACGATCTGGCCGTCCGATTCGATACGACTTTGCTGTTGATCGAGTGCAAGTCAGGCCGCGTTTCCTGGCCCGCGCTACGTGGCGCGCCGGTCCGGCTGGTGGAGCACGTGAAGACGCTGATCGTGGAACCGTCGGATCAGTCCGGTCGCCTCGCGGAGCGCCTGAAAGCCGACGTTGCACTGGTGGATGGGGGTCAGGTGCCCACGCTGGGGTTCCCGCTGGCGCTGGAAGGCATCACCTGTGTCCTAAGGCTGTCGGTGACGCTCCACGACTTTGCAACGCTGCAAAGCGTCCCGGTGTTGCTGGAGGGTGCCGGCGCGTTGCAGAACAAGTACCCGCTGGCGCCGTGCTTGTCGCTTGCGGATTTGGAGGTCATGCTCGACCTGTTGGATACCGCGTGCTTGCGGGTGCACTACTTGCGGCGCCGCGCTGAGATGCTGATGCGGTTGAACGCCATCGGCGATGAACTGGACATGCTCGGGCTGTACTTGGACACCTCGTTGAACCTGGGTTTCATCGACTTAGAGTCCAGCCAGCTTCTCACGGTGGGCTATTCAAAGAAGATCGATCGCTACTACACGGCACGGGACGAAGGGCTGATCATTCCCAAGCCCAGGCCGGCGGCTTCCGAGTGGATTCTCCGACTCTGCCGGCAGCTTCAAGAGCGTGGAAAGGAGGGATGGAGCGAGATCGCTTGTGGCCTCTTGTCCGTTCAACCCAAAGACCAGACGAACATGGAGCGCCAGCTGCGGGCGCTGGCCAAGAGGTTGCAGGAGGACAAGCCACTCAAAGGAGGTTTAGACTCCATCGCATTGATCCCCCCTGAGTGGATGAATCAGGCGGTTGCTTTCCAAGTCAAGAGGCGGGACCAGGCAGGATCCTATGGCCGCGATTCCGTGAATGTCGCGCAACAGGCCATGCAAATGGATCACGTCACTCGCTGTGTCGTCTTCGTCGTGGACGCCCTCGACCCGGAATTGAAGTACCTGAGCGCAGGCCTTCTCTATGCGCAGGAGCGACAGCCCGGGAAAGCCGTATTCTACTGACCACGATGGTACCGATCCAGACGAGGCTGATCGGCACCGGTACGCTGGCAAACGCCAAGCCGTACCCGGTGCATCGACCGGATTCATGCGATGGCCTCCCAGCAGTTTGACGTTGTCCTGACCCTCGAAGCTAGAAGCAACGTCTTCCTGGAGGTTGTGACCGACCACTTCGGGCTTGACGACGAGCAGGTGTTTGGGGTCATCCAGTCGTCGGTACGCGAGCTCAGGGCATTGCTTCGGACAAAAGGCGTCGAGTACCTCGATCTCAAGCCGGCGCTCGTTCCCAGTACGGATCGCCATGAGCGGGCGTTCCTGTTCGACTGGAAGGGCTTTCAAGACTCCTGGTACGGCGGCGTTGTCATCCATCAGCTCCTGACCGTGCTGGATACGCGCTCCAGCCGCAGCGTGCTCGTTGGCGACTGGACCAGCAACATCCATCCAAGGGCAATCTTGCGCGAATCCGATCTGCCGCTTATGCCACCGGCTGGCGGCATGCGCGGAGATGGGGTGCCGGCCACGCTCTATGTGGTCTACCTCAACAACCTCACGCCCTCGATGGTCGCGGCAATTGACGCCGCCTTCAGCCGCCTGCCGGCGTATGCGGGTTCAGTGGACATGACCTACACCTCGCTGTTCAAGGCCTTGCTTTCGACCATGCTGGTTCGGGACTTCATTCAGCACAGAAAAGTTGTCGTGACCTCAAATGCCGATGGTGACGACGATGCTGAAGATCAGCCGCTTGCGATGTACGACTTTGCGGGGCACGGGTTCCTCGCGCGAAGCATGCCGTCGACGATGTACGGAATGCTACTGTCGTACAAGATCGAGCGGCCGGTGCTCGAATTCGACGAACGTGATTCCAGATTCTCGTTAACCGCGATGACGACGACACCGCATGCGCTATCAAATTTCCGCGTGGTGCTGGAAGAGTCGAAACTCGGCTATCTGCGTAGGGACAAGTCCGGCTCGCTCAAGCGAGCCGACATGGTTCACTTGGACGCCGCACAGATCGCCGATCGCCTGCAGCAGAAACTGTCGGCGAACTACATCTACAACCTGGCTCGCTCAGCGCAAGGCACGTTGAAGTTCAATATGATTCTCGAAAGCGGCCGGTCAGCCCGCCATCTCCTGGCGTTGGAATACCAACTTGAGAGGCGTGAGCTGCGCGTGATTACGTTTTACTGACACCTGGTGTCACCAGATCGCGAAGTGAAAGCTCGACATCGGCCGTTCTGCCAGGAAACGGCACCGGGGTCTTGTCCTTCAGTTCGTCAAAGGCGAAAAAACCCTTCAAGTAGATCTTCAGCACCGAGCCGTTGCGGACTGGTCCTTCGGGTGTAGGCTCCTGCGTGGCCACTTCTGCCAGTTGGACCTTCGATTCGTCGTGTCTCTTTGATGCGGTCGAGAGGACGTTTCTCACGCAGTCCTCCACAATCAAGGCGAACTCATAGGACTCGAAGCGATCGACCCTGAACGGCTTCTGGTCAATGCGAATGCCCAGGTCGTAAGTGAGCTCGTGAATGAGCAAGGCGCCGGCTGGCTGCGGCAGCATGATGGGCACTTGCGGCTTGATCACGACAGGTGCCAGCGCATAGGTCGTGCATTCCACCCCGCCATTGATCGTGAAGCCCTCCTTCGTGGCAGCGTTTAGCGATCGCGCGGCCGTTAGTTCGATGAGCTGCTCGAGCGAGAGGCCTGGTTGCCGGGTTGTGGTGTCGAACGTCGGTGTGACGCTCTGCTGCGGACCGCCCCCCAGGTTCAGGTTGAGTTGGGCTGAGGCGGCCCCGAGTCGTGACGCCTTGATCACTTTCAAGTTTCCGATGGATGCCTGGTAGAACTGCAGGTAGAACTCGACGACCTGCCCCGGCGCACCCCAATCCGCATCGGTGAGATCCCGGACCTTGAACAGTTCGATGTGCTCCTGCGCTGCGGCCTTGACAGCCCCTTCCTGGAATCCGGACGCCGAAAAGATCACGCCGCGAGAGGCGCCAAGGTCGCGAACCGCGGTCGCCAGGGCATCGACGTGGAGCCGTGAAACGTTCTCCTTCCAATACTTGCACTCGACAATGATCAGGTGCTGGTACAGCCCCTCCGTGTGCCGTACCACGACATCAATTTGCCGCGGGGTGCCGGAATTTCCGGTGAGCGTGACGTTGTGTTCGACGGTGACTGCACCTGTGTCATGAAGCCTGGCCACGAGCCGTTCGAAGCCGCCCCAGTCGGTTACGAGTTGCGAAAGCAGTTGTGGCACGGTGATACGGCAGCTTTAAAGCTTGCCCCAGTGCTGTTCGTAGTCAGGGCCGCGAGATACGGGCTCGTGCAGTGGCCGGCGCACCAGCACGGGAAGCGGCATGGGCGACTCGACGCCGATCAGGATGGCTTCTCCCTGGCCCAAGGTCGGCAGAAAGGAAGCTGCGGAGGCGTCGAGGTTGCCGCAAGCCTTTTCGACAACGGCCCGATCCCGTTCGTTGATGAGCCGATGCACGATGAACATCCCCATCTGGCTCAGGACGTCTTCGGGAATGTCGCGCGGGCGCTGGGTCGCGAGCACGCACGTCAGGCCGTACTTGCGCCCCTCCTTGGCGATGAGACCAAAGGAGTCCAGCGACGCGCGGTTGTTCTCGTCGCCGATGGTCTTGTCCAAGAACTGATGAGCTTCATCCAACAGGACAACCAGAGGCATCTTCTTGAATCGACCGAGCCGCGCGCGTCCCAGCAGGTACCGGCCCACCGCGTTCGAGACCAGCTCGCGGGTGTTGTGCTCGAATGGCAGGTGTTCAAGGCTCACGCGGAGCAGATGGGAGTCATCGTTCAAGAAAAACTCATCACAGATTTCCGGCAGGGTGCGCAGCGTTCCCGGCTGAAAGACACAGGCCATGGACTCCGAATTGATTTCCGCCTCAATGCGCGAGATGAGGGAGGTGCAGTACGCTTGGTCGCCGGGGTGGGCACCGCCCCAATGGGTCGCGGCGCGCGCGTCGAATCCCGTCGGATAGACGCACTCCTCCCAGATTTGCTGCGGCAGCCGGGCAATGTCATACCTTGTGCCGAACCTCAGGAGAGCGGCCTCGTGCAACCTCATCGCCGCTTCGAAGTTCTGGCGTGCCGCCCCGGCCTTCTTCACCGCGCCCGCGGTGGCGATCGTGGGCGCCAAGGCGGCGAGTTTGAGACTGCGCAGCGCTTCCTTGAGCTTCGGCGCCTGTGCGCCCATGCTGGGACGGAACAGTACGAACAGGTCGGTTTCGGTGAGGTAGTAATAGGGGAACGAGATGAACTCGCGGACGTCGTCGGGGCCGGTGGCCTTGCCGCCCAGGTGCACGTGCTTGACCGGCCCGGTCTGCGAATGGAATTCCCCCGTCGCATCCAGAAGGATGGCCTTTCCTTCGAGCCGGATGATTTCCTCCATCAGCTTGGCCAGCGTCCAGCTCTTGCCACCCCCCGTGGCACCCAGCACGGCGCAGTGGCGGCCGAAGACACTGCTTGGACTCAACGACACCGACGTGTTTTGTGCATGTGGGAAGACGGCAAGCTGAATTTTCAGCGCCTCCGCACCGCCACCGGCTTCGACAGCCTGTTTGACCACCAAGGGATGCGCGGAATAGACGTGCTGGCCGATGCGAGGGTGCGCGGGCACCCCGTTCAAGGCCCGCCCGGTGGTCAGATCAATCGCCGTCAAAATCTGAACAACGCCTATGGGACTGGGCTCCCCGTCCGAGGCCGAAGTGGGCTCGACGGTCAAGCGGTCGCGCTCTGGCAGGCGGACTTCCATCAGCCGGCCCAGGACGGCGTGGTCCTCGCCCTCCACCACGACAAACTCGCCGACCTGGCCCGCTGGGACCGAGTAGCCGGCATAGTGACCACCCCCGGTTGCAGCGGCTTTGGGAAGGTTGACCTCCAGCGTCGTGGGCCGGACATGGCAGACGGACCCGATGTATCTGCTGAAGTCGAAGGGCGCGACCGCCATCCCGCTCATGACTTCTCCAGGTTGCGAACGCGTTCCAGATGCTTTTCCAGATCGGATTCGGCGACGATGTCGGGCATCAGCGCGACCGCATCCTCGAAAGTGCCATTGAGCAGGGAAAGCCTGGCGTCGCCCGCCGATATCAATGACTTGATGGTCACGAGGTGCGTGTTGGTGCTGGCCTCGCCGGCATAGTCCGTGCCGTCATCGCGCTTGCCTGGCGCCAGCAGCGGGCTGACGATGCACGCCTTCAGGGCGAGGTTCGTGCGGATGGCCGACAGGATGGGGCCGGCCAGGTGGTTGTCATTGAATCCGAAGCCGACTACGAGCAGCCCCGTGTTCGGGTCCCGCAACGCGGCCTGAAGCGCCGACATCATCTCGAGATAGGGTTGCGCGAACGCCAGTTCGTACTTGGTGCTGCGCGGATAGATCAGCAACGGGTTCACCGGTTTTGCGACTTTCCTGATCTCCGCGGACGATGCGTCCTGCTCCCAGTCAATGGAGCCGTGTAGCTTGTACAGGTGGAAGACACTCTGGATGAAGTCGCTCGAGTCGGTTTCACGGTCGCGCCTGACGATGTCGTAGCTGAAGTAAACGGCATCGAAGGTGGGAGGCTGGGTCTGGGAAAATCCATCGACGATCACGTATCGCCCCTGCCGGCCCGCTTCCTCGAAGCACCTGTCGTAGTTGGTCGTGAACAGCTTTGTCCGCGAGCGGCGGTTGGAGCGTCTGGCCGCGCGGCGCAGAAATTCCAAGTGAGCGGGAACCGTTTGGCCGGGCTTGATGAAATCCACGGCGGCATAGATCAAGGTCTCGGCTGATTGGACAAAGCCCGTCACCAGATCCTTGTCCGCCCCATCCAGGAAGTCCTGGGCGATCTTGCAACGCGAAAGCAGTGCTTCAAGGTTCGTGTCGTTGTCTGGCTGCCGTACCAGACCCAGCAAGCGGACAAAAGTGCCGGCCCCGACGTAAGGCGCGCTGACACGCTGCCAGAGTTCCCACATCGTCGGGGCTAGGGTCTTTCCCGCGGCATCCTTGAGGCAGAGCGAGGTGCCGAGTCCTGCTAGGACTACCAGGTTGTTGCAGCGAAAAACGTCAGACAGCACGTGGCGTGCTTCCGCATCCGCCGGGTCGGGTTTATCGCCAGCCGGTGGCGCGGCCTTGAGCCATTTGGTGCCCGTCGCGGACGTCAGTATCTGCATAGCCCCCTCCTTGCTCATCATTGTGCATCCGGCGGCGCCCGGGGCATTTCAACTCGTCAGGTTCGTCGCGAACCCGCCCACACCTGGGTGCCGGTGTAGGTGTACAAAACCACAGGTGACGTAGGATGTGCGGCATTCACTTCAAACGTTGCATCGCGCCGCACGCACGTCTCCATGTCCAATACGTACTTGGTAGTTCCATACTCCGAGAAAGACCGGGTGAAAGCCCTGGGCGCGCGTTGGGACACCGGCGCCCGGCAGTGGTATGTACCAGCCGGCCTCGAAATCTCGATCTTTAGGGATTGGCTGCCCGCAGCCGATGATCGCGCGCAAAACTCGATGGATCTGACTCCCGCATATGGCAGCCAGGCGATCGGCCAACCGCGAGGCGTCAGCCTGTCGCAGCTGCTGGCGGGCGTTTCGAAAGCTGTCGCGGATTCGTTTGACCAAGGCGTGTGGACTCGCGCAGAAGTTCTTCGAGTGCAGGCCAGGGACGGCAATGTATACCTCGAGTTGAGCGAACGGGATTCGGAAGGCCGGGTGCTCGCGAAAGCGCCTGCCGCGATATGGGCCCGCACGGCGGGCAGAATCCTTCCTGACTTCGAGCGCGCGACCGGCGCTCACTTGGCGGCCGGAATCAAGCTGCTCGTCCTAGCCAAGCCGGTCTTCCGTGCCCAGTTCGGTTTCTCGTTGGAAGTGACGGGAGTTGACCCTTCATACACCGTCGGCGATCTCGAAGCCCAAAAGCGCAGGATCAGGGAACGGTTGCAAGGCGAGGGGCTGTTCGATCGAAACAAGCGCCTCCCGGCTCCATGGGACTTTACTTCTGTCCTCGTGGTGTCGCCCGAAGCCGCAGCAGGCCTCGGCGACTTCGCGAAAGAGGCGGGCCGGCTGCAAGAGGCGGGTGTTTGCGCGTTTACCTACGTCCACAGCCGCTTTCAGGGTCCAGGCGCGGTGAGCGAGATTTTGGCTGCCCTGAGGGAGGCAACGGACGCGGCGGGGGCCGAAGCCTTCGATGCCGTGATCATCATTCGCGGCGGTGGGCCCGTGAACGACCTTGCCTGGCTGAACGACTATGCACTCGCGAAGTTCGTGTGTGCCTGCCGCGTGCCGGTGCTAACCGGCATCGGGCACGAGCGTGACAGCACGCTGCTCGACGAGGTCGCGCACAAGAGCTTCGACACGCCCAGCAAGGTGATCGCTGGCATTGAGGCGCACATTGCGGGACGGGTTCGACAGGCCGGGGAAGCATTTGACCGGGTGCTGGCGGAATCGTTGCGCGTGATTGAGAAAGTTCGGATGCGCACCGGTAAGCTGGATTCGGAAGTCCGCGAGTCAGCACGGAACACCGTCGATGTGGCTCGGCGAACGTCGGAACGGGACGTCGGAGACCTGCGCGTGGAAGCCATGCGGCAGCTCCACGAGGCTTCCATGGCGAATCGGGAACTGATTCGTGAGGTGCAGGTGTCGGCACGTCAGCATGTCCGGCAGGCGAGGCAGCAGACACCGGCTGCCATGAGCAGCGTTCGTGAGCTCGCGATGGCGCGCGTCCGTGCTGTCCGGTCCCTGGTGGAATCTGGCTTCCCGGCGCTGCTGGCCCAAGTGAACGGAGCAGTCCATCGCGGCAGTCAAGAGTTCCGTCACGTGACGCGGGTGTTGATGGAGCGCGCCGAGCAAGCCATTGCAAGGGCGCAAGCAGGTACAAGGTCGTTGATGCGTGAGATTGCCTCTCAAGGACCGGAAAAAACCTTGTCGCGCGGCTTCGCGATCGTATCGACTTTGGACGGCAAGACGGTGACCAGCGCAGGAGCGACTGGGCGGACTGGCGACGTCAAGGTGCGGTTCGGCGATGGAACGGTGCCGATGACCGTGAAACAGAGTAATCCAAGGGAGAAAATCAATGGCGGAGAATAAGTCGTTTCGCGAGGCATTCGCCGTGCTGCAGGGGCATGCCGAAACCTTGCGCCAGCAAACTGAACCCAATATCGATGATCTACTGGAGATCGTGGTCGAGTCCGTTGAAGCGTACAAGGTGTGCAAGACGCGTATCGATGCGGTCGAAAAAGCGCTTCAACAGGCGCTGACGGACGTCGGCGTGGAGGGAGGCGCTCGTCAAGCGGAGGAGCCGCAGGAGCGAAACCCCGCCGCGACGGGGAGCTCCGCCCCGGAGCGTTCTGCGCGGAGCGCGCCGGCGCAGAGGCCCCCAAAGACCGGGTTCGACGACATGGATGACGACATACCGTTCTAATACACTCCGGTGCCGGTTCACGGTTCGGGTAAGACTACGGATACATCCCCCGATACGGTCAAGACTCGAGAGAGTAGGGGCCGCGAGTCCCGCATTGCGTCGACGATGGCTTGTGAATTAGCCCCTAAAAGTCGGCTGGAATATGCAGACGCCAGTTGGCGTCGTAGCGCGTGTCACCCATGTTGTGCGCGATGTAGAAGTCGTACTCCCGCGGCAACATGCGGATCGAGTCCAGCAGTGAGCTCTCGATTTCTGCGCGTTGCAGGTAGAGACCGATGGCCTGGTGGTAGGGATAGGCAAAGCCCAATCGGTCCAGCGTCGTGAGCAGCTTGTCGATCGACAGGCGATCCTTCGCAAGTTCGTAGGCCCGGGCGACCTTCAGCGGACCGCCGGCATATTCAGGCTTGACGGTGATGTCGATGAGCGTGCGCTCCAGGTTTGTCGCGCGCACCTGTGCTTCCGGCCCGCTCGCACCGGGGATCGTTGTAGTCTCGACACCCAGGTGTCCGGTAGCCGCGCCGTTGAGCAGGTAGACCTGCAGGCCTTCATGGGCGACCCAGTTGTTGGAGGTTCGGGCGGGCTTGCGAAATGCACCGTCAATGGCCTCCTGAGTGAAGGGCCCGGCTGTCATGGAGCCCGTAATGCGTTCTTCCGTGAGGTAGATGGCCTCTGGCCGGCTGCCAGCCAGGCCGTGGAGCTGCATCGCCGTGTGATGGCTGAAATGGAGATCTTTTTTCAGGCCCATCAGCACGGCTAGTAGCGGCACATCACCCCAGCCGTAGCACCAAGCCGTTCGCTGGGGAAAGGGGAAGTCGTAGACCCTGAGTTTTGAATGCTTAGCCAGAAATTCAACGAACTGATCAATCGCTGTGTTTTTGGCGAGGCGCCAGGAGCCGCGTTGCTCCGTAAGGATGTCCTGGATATCCTTCGTGCTGAAGACGTGACGTGGCAGCGCGTCGAAGTGGCGGACGATGTCTGCCTTGGCGATGTGCAACCGGGAGCGATTCATTTCACGCTTGGCTTGACTCTGCAGTTGTGCGTACTGGCCGAGTCGGCGGCCGCAACTATTGTGGTACGCGGCACATGTGCCGCGTACCATAGCACATCGAACTGACGCTCAGGCGCAACAAAAAGGTCAATCTTTAGTTGTAATTTAGGTCCTTGCCTGCTAAGCTGAAGCATATATGCTTCAGCTTAGCAGGCAAGGAGCCGACTTTGCGACAGTTAAGGCAATCTATTAGACTGCGAAGCGCATGCGCTTCGCAGTGATTTTATTTTGACCTCGAGGGCCTCTCGTGAGAACGCCAATCCTGGTATTTGCGCCATGGCTGGTTTGGCGCTAAAATGACCGCAAGACGAATCCGATAGCGAGTGAAACACGGACGTGCTGCCCTAACGGGTCTTGCGGACAGCAAGGGTAACAGAGGCTCGCGAGGTTGCTGTGAGGCAACCGAGAAAAGGCGCTAAGGCGCCTTTTTCTTTTGGGGCTTTGGTTTCTTTTGCTTTGGCGCGAACAGGCCGGTGATCTGGCCGGCCAGCGACCCAAAGCGCCAGGATTGGGAATTCGTCCCCACCACCAGAGGCGTCAAGTACGCGCTCTGCACAAACATCCGCAGCGCGGGTGCTTCCGGCGTACCGTCCCGCTTCAGGTCAAAGAACACCGAATACGGCTCGTGTTGCTCGGCGACCGCGATGTGGGCGACGTAGGTGTAGTTGTTGTTCTTGGCACGGTAGATCTTCCCCTTTAGCAGAGCGGCCATCACAGCCGGCAATTGCAGGCTGCATTGGAATCGGGTGACATCGAACGCCCGAAGCTCGCCCGCGTGGGTGTAGCGGTGGTGGTCCAGGTGCTTCGCGTCGTCAAAGGCCTCTGTGAAGCAATGGCTGCTGTAGCTGCCATGTAGGGGAACCGTCACGGTGCCGGCCGCGTTCAGGCTGGCCAGCAATGAAAAGGGCGCCAGGTGGCCGAAGGTGTAGACGACGCCTTCAAAATGTTTTTGCGCAAAACTCACACGCAATCATCGCAGACCGTGTGAAGGTTCCGCGGCCGCCTCAGTCATCCATGTCCCTTGATGGCCTGAAGCTGGCTGGTCGCGATGCCCGGGGCAGCCGAATGCCGTAGCACTCAAACTACGATTGGCAAAAGGGCGCACCGGGCCATCACGCGACGGCAGGAAGGTATGCTTGCACCGCATGGAGCACGAAGATCAACAGGTAAGAGTTCATCTCGTTCACGGAACATGGGCCACCGGACTGCTCAAGCCCCGGAATGCTTGGTTTGAGCAGGGCTCGGAAACCTACGAACGCCTTCGACGTCAACTACCGCAAAGCGCTCAGATCGAGTCGTTCTTGTGGTCTGGCCGAAACACAGTTGCTTCTCGGGCTGAGGCAGGGCAGGCATTTAGCAGACATTTGCAGCAGTCAGTGGCACGACATCCTGATAGCACGCACGTTGTCGTGGCCCATAGCCATGGCGGCACTGTCGCCGTTGAGGCTCTTTCGAATCTCGATGACCAACAGTGGCCGCGCACCAACGTGAAGGCGCTTGTCTGTCTCGCCACTCCCTTTGTCTACTTGACTAGACCCTCGCTGACCCAACATCAAACCGCCTTCCTGGCGATGACTTCATTGCTGTACGCGGTCTATTGGTCCGCATTGCTAGCAGCTTTTCCATTTATCCCTGCGGCTCTCTCACCGGCTGGCTTTGCCGCAGTATTGGCCATCAAAGGATTGATCGCATACATGGCTGTGGTTGTATTGGCTCTCGCTGTCAGCATGAGAAGTGCCTCTCAGGTTATGCAGATGCCGCCGACCAGCGTTCCCATCTACTTGTTGCGCGCGACGCGAGACGAAGCATCTTTGTCGCTTGGCCTCATGCAGGCTTTCGGTTGGCTCTCGGCCGCGTTTGCCCGTTACAACGATGTGTCACAAGGCACCGTGCGCAGGCCACTAACGTGGGTCGCATACGCTCTTGTCTACTCGGCATGTCTTGCCGTCGGTCTGTGGTTTTCTCAACTTGTCGGCGTTCGGATGCATGCGAATTGGCCGGGCGATGTCTTGGCTGTTTTGGGCTTATTCATCTATGCTCCGGCGGCAGCTGGCCTCGTGTACTTCGCCGGATACGGGCTGCTCGCATTGGCTGTCGGCCACACGAGAATTCACACGTGGTTGACGACCGCTATGGAGGTTGACGCGGCTCCACCCAACGTGTTTTGTCAAATGAAGATTTATGCGGCATTCAATGTCTCACCAAAGGGAGGTCTTCGCCACGGCCTCTATGAACGCGAAGATGTAGTCGAAGACATTGGGAAGATTGTGTTGAGTGTCGCGGGCTCGCACGGAACTTCGCCTGAGCCGCTCACTGCTACTTCGCATCCAGCGCCCCGCGTCTGATTGTCTTGATTGGCGCGTGACAGCCGTACACCTAACGCATCGCCCCGTCTTGCCACAACCTGGAGCTCGTTGAACCTAGCGTAAATTCGCGGACATCGCGTTGGCACGAATACTTGACGTTCTGCTGCAGGTTGCGTGCCACGGGTAGGGACGCTTAACGCTCGGTCACTTTTTGAGGGCAGATTAGGACTGCGTACTCTGTGACTGCTTTTGCCTTGTGGCGGCCCTGCGCCTTGTAGACATGATCCATAGCGAATAGCTCGACGCCAGGCGCCGGGGATTGAAGACGCCCGATCACTTGGCTAATGCTAGCTACGCCTGTGTTTGAGTAGCTCCAAAGGCATGACCATCCCAGGCTGAGGCATTGGTCAATCACGCGAGCGAGCAGAGATTCCACTTGATCAACGCTCCTCGTGCAAAAAGGCGACATGAATCGCCCAGCGTCACCCGGCTTGGGAATCGACGCTTTGCCGGACACCAGAGGATACTGATAGCGTACGAGTGTCTCCAACACGTGGTAGTAACGGCTGTATTCGTCTCGTGTATACGGCGGGTCAAAATACACGCAAACTGGCCTGCCGAGAAGGCGAATCGCCGCTTCTTGGAGCGCAATTTCCCAAGGCCCTTCGATCGCCTCGATCGCATTTGCGGCCTTTGAACTCTCTGCTCCAAGATTAGTCAATCGAACGAAAAATTCATGGGACACCGAGAGCCCCCGCTGGACCAGCATCTCGTTGGCGTGCTCGCCCAACTTACTCGGGTTTTTTGGATCGAGCTTGGGCTGAGCGAAATGACCTCCATAGGTAAACGCACAGCTACTAACGGCGCAGATCAAAGCGCCGAGCGCCCACGCTCGGTCAGTTTCGTTTTCCAGCTGATCGATCGAATATCGGAGGCTATCGATCTCGGCTGCCTGCCGAACGCCAATGAACAGGTTGCCGTAGTAGGCCGTGAACAGCAAATACGGCGCGAGACTCGGCGACTCCCTCCTGAAGGTTAGAAGACTGTCGAAAGGATTGCCGCTAACGGCCCCATCACCGGCGCGAGGGTATCCCGCAATCCAGGTAGAAAGGCTCTGCAAAGTGTCCGGAGTCAATTCGGCCGCGAGGAATCCTTGCTCCTTCTTAATCTCGGTGTGGACAAAATCCGGAAGCGACTCATAGTGCGACCTGGCCCGCACTAGTACCTCTTGCGCCGTTTCCCGGGCCCGTTCGTGCGTCATCCCACCGCCTTGTACTACCGCAAGCCGCTGCGAAAAGCTTTGGGCGTCGGACGCGACGGTTGACCAATATCTGCTGAACGCCCCCGCTGCGGCCCCAGACCCGCACATCAAATCGACCACAGCACTTTCAGGGGGCAAGTACGCATGCAAAATTTCATTCAAGAACGGCGCGAGAGACACCTTGGAGCCCATGTAATGTGCGGAGCGTGAGAACTGGCTCACATGCGACCCTGCCAGATTTTCCACACGCGTCTGCGCCGTGCGTATCTGATCAAGCAAAGCTGGCGACGAGCCAACGAGATCCAGATTTCCTAGCGACATGTAGTCGGATGGTTCTGCTTTCGAGTGCCCTGGTCCTCGCGACAGGGTTTCGGACCATTTAGGCAAGAGCTGTGCAAAAACGCTCGTGGCAGCCTCTTCCTCGATTGGGCTCCTCGGGCTTGAACTAACGGTCGTGACATCGTCAAGCGCAACTATGGTTTCCGGAGCAAACAGGCTCGTAGGATGGCTGAATTGACTGACAGGCGGCAGCGCCTTCGAAAGTAGTTGGAGACGCGCGTGTTGTCGCGCAGACACGTACAAGTCGTCGCCATCCGCAAGTGTGCAAAGCAACCCTAACGCCAACCACTTCGGCAGGTCCTCGTCATCCAGTTCGCTTATGCGGCGAATGGGTGGGCGCCCTTCATTCGCGGTCAAGCCAGTCTCCTAGCGAATACCAACTGGCCGTAAGGTGACGGGGCCCAGTCCAGTTGCCAATGACAGGCGCACTTGAGAAGCGAGCCTTTGAACCAATCCATCCCCCAATCCTTGTGAAAGTTGCCGGCCCAAATGCCACCCTTCTTTAGGACACGGCCGAGAGTCGCAATGTCGCTTGGAGATAGCGTCTCATAGTGCAAGACGAATGCACTGAGGATCGCGTCGAAAGAATCGTTCGGCAAGGCTTCGAGTTGCTCGGGCGTCAGAACTCCCAGCCCACGCTCTGACGCGAGAGCCCTATTGGACGACGCGAAGTCAAACCCCTTGAGATGTTGCACGAGGCGAGGAACCTCGCTTGAAAGGACTGTGCCGGGCCCACAACCGAAATCCAGAACATGCCTGGGCAAGTGCCCGGTCATGCGCGAGATACCCTGCAGGAGAGTGTCGTAGCATGTCGCATTGACAGACTTATTGATTTCACCGTCGTAGAAATTTGAGAGCCCTGCGAACAGGGTTCGGACGTACGTTCTACGTGCAACCACATCTTCCACGACAGGCAGATAGCAAGCCTCGAACATCCGCTCAAGCTTGTGGGCATGCAGCCAAGCATCGACTTCGGCAAAGTCGGTTTCAGCTATGTCCCCTTTGTAGAGACGCGCATCCTGTTCGACCGCAAGACAGTCAAAGTTTTCCGCCTGGCTCCATCCGACGAGCACGCGAGCATCGCTTCCGACCACAATGTAGATTCGCATCAGTCGCTGGCCAAATCTACGATCCGCTTGGCAACGCGCGAATGAAAGTGATCATCTCCCAAATGAAGACTCATGGCCATGTAGGTCAGCTCGCCGACTTGCGGCGGACGCGACTGCCCATGCGTGACTTGCGCAGCTACCAGTGAAACTAGTTCCGCGGCAAGTTGAATCGAACCGTAGAGACTATACGGCAACCCAATGAAGGCCTCGACGGTTCGCCACACAAAGGCGAAATCGATCATGCAGCGCCCATCGTCGAGGAATCTTGGCGTGGCCCAAACTGACAACAGTCCGAGCGGCCGTGGCTCGCCACTCTCAGTGAACTCGTTCGGCACCACTAGGCACGCGCGTCGAGTCGATCTGCGAGCCGGACCAACATAGGACGCAAGATGGTTGACAAACCCTTTGAGCTGACCTTGGGCCTCTATCTTGCTTCGAATCAGGCCTGAACTGGTCTGCAAGACGGTCTGGACGTATGCGTCGAGATCGGACTTCTGGGCGTACAGATATGCGGGAATGGTATCCAACAGGGGCGTTGTTAGCTTCAACTTGAAGCCGAGCAACTCTCGCAGTTCTTGATCTGCGTCGTCCCTTGATCTTCTGACGTGATCTGATTTTCGAAGCGTATCTATGATGATTGGATATGCAAGTGCCGCCGTTTCACAGACTACGGCCTCCTCTTGACCGATCGGCTTCGAACTCGCCATTGGCCGGCGCAGCTGTACCTTGGTCACGGGGTCCATGGAGAAGGTTTTCGGGGCCGATGCTCCACGTCCGACGAAAGCCAGATGTATCTCCTTCAGTAGATCGCCATCGCTCTCAGCGACGATCACTCGCTCGGAGAGGCCTTCACCAAGCGCTTGCACGGCTTGAATTGGCAGTCCAGCTAGCGCGGCGATTTCTTCGCGAGGCCAGGTGTCCGGCTTGCTCAGTCGCTTAAATGTCTCTGTGTTTCTTGGGTCAACACCCCAAAAAATCACCCTCGTCGTGTTTGAGCTTCGTCCAAGGGCGGCCACGATCTGCGCGACGGCGACCTGCCAAAAATCGGGTAGACCACCACCCGTTCGGGGCCTATTGTCCACCAGCACATGCGTCTCAAAGAAATTGAGGGGCAACGGAAACCCACCTGAGGTCTTTGCAGCGTTGCTAAAGCCAACCTGGACACCTACGGCGGCTCCGAAAGTTTGCGTTTGTCCGTCACCTTTCTGAAGCGGGCCGAGTTCGATATGCGTGTCGGACGAATTGCCCGAGCCTCCCCAAATCCGTTGAGCCTTATGAATGACAGTCACCTCGCCAGTTTGCCCGTCCCACACTATTCGGGCCGGGCTCGACGCAGTTTCGTTCTTGACACCTGGCAATGAAGCCTCGCCGTCCCTACTTGACACCGCCAAGTGGTGCGCCACCGCGAGAGCAATTGCACACCGAGGCAATTTTCCCCCTTGACCCGGCGCCTCCAGTAGGCAATGCTCGTCAAGTGCATCAGTGATTTCGATGCCGAGCCAGTCCAGACCGAGTATTTGATCTGCGAAGGGCGTGGAGACACCTTCGCCGATCGCTTGCCGTGTTCGGCTGCCAATGAAATTTAGTCGCTCATCACCGAACACATCCTGCAGCTGGCAGCGGCTGTAAGACAGACAAGCCCCCAGCTGCAAGTAGCCCTCGACGCTCGATGCTGGCTGCGGGCTTGTTGGACCGGTTAACCACTTCTCGAAGGTGACGGTTCCTCGCCGCTTTTCCCCGTGATCCCCTTTTGTGAGGGCCTCCGCGGCGTTTTTTACGGCTTGTGTGTTGTCGCATACTTCGTCCACCGATCTCCACACAACGCCTGCGGTGTACGAGACAGCAATTTCCTTCGGAGTGAAAGTCTGGCTGCCAATTGCGCTGCGCAGTTCCCATAGCGCAAAGAGAATATCGAGCCTACTCTCCGTGGGAATCACAATGACAAATTCATCTCCTCCGTCGAAAAAGGCTAGCCCCCGCGATCGCCGCGACATCTCATGCAAGCACAGGTATACGTGCCTCAAGGCTTGGTCACCATAGCCATGGTTGCCGTCATCGTTGACGTCCTTGAACTTGTCCAGGTCCAGGTAGATGAAGGCCAGATTTTCTGACCCGCCTTGGGCCGTAAGTCGCCTGACCGAGTGCGAAAAGGTGGCAAGGACTTCGTTGTGCTTCAGGAAAAGGCCGCCGTGCGAGTTGCGCCTTGAGTGACGCCATACGGCCGTCATCATCTCCAGAAGCTCAAGTCTCAGCTTTTGATGCTGCGGACTGGAAGCGGCTGCCGTGGACGCCTTGCACAACAGGAACAACGTCACGCCCCCTGCAGCGTCGATTGGATGCGACAAGACCGCATCGGCATCGTCGCCCCACAACTGCTCAACGTCGCGAATCTTGACTTTGGCGCCGAGCGCTTCCAGTTCGTTCAGTCGGGCAATTTCGCGAAGGCGCTGATCAACCTCCCACGGCGACAAAACAAAGTCCGTTGCGTCAGTCTTGAGGCTCGAAATTGCCTCTGACGATGCTTGTTGCGTTTTCTGCATTTCGCCTGTCCCCCCGGAATAGCCTTCTTGCACGTCTCACGATTTCCAGCACGTCAATTGCCGCTTCGCCTGCGCCGTGACTGGAAATGAATTTGCTTGCTCGTTGCGCTGCCGGCGATGCCCGATCAACGCAAACGCTTATCCCTGCCCACCGCAGCAGTTCAACATCATTGTCGTTGTCCCCCATCGCGAGGACCTGGTGAGCCTGGATTCCCATGTGATCAGTCAGATACCGGAGGCCTACGGCCTTGGATGATCCAGAAGGCCGAATTTCGATGTACCTGCCACCGCTGCTTGTCGCTGAGATTCCCGGGATTTGCATGAGGAACCCCAAGGCCGACTCTCTGAGGGCAGGATCGGTGACTTCGAACAAAATCGCCACTACCTTCGCGGTATCGAGATTCAGTTGAGACAACGGCAAGACCGCCATTCCATTGAAATCCGTCGCCGGCGCCTGATCCTTGCCCGAGAAGTGGACAGCCTCTGTCTGGGCGGCTCCGCCAATCAGCGAAGCATCGGTGTCGATTGTGTAAACGAATAGGGCCCCATCAGCGCACGATGCTCCAATACTAAGCGTCTGCTCCACCGACGCTCGTGAAATTGCGCTGTGGGCAATCAGCGCCTGATGATCGGGGCGCATGACAACGCTGCCGTTGTAGAGAACCAGCGGTACTCGATTGAGTTCTGCCATCTGACCGAGAATTGCCCGAACCCCGGTGAGCGTGCGACCGGTGGCTAGTGTCACAGCCACTTGGCTACGAGAGACAGTGGAAAACAGGTCGGCAAGTCGCGCACCCAGAATCGGCGACTGGTGCCCGATGAGAGTTCCATCGAGATCGAATGCGATCAGCCTTACGTTGGCAAAGGTGCGCAACTCCTCTGGGTCATCCATCGCATTGGGTAATGGCCTGGGTTCACCGGTCAACGATGAAGACATGATGTGTGTGGGCACGCGCACCGCTGGTGGTTCGATAGCCAAGTGCAGGAATTTTGTGTTCGGTCAGTGAGCCAAAAGCCTTCAAGGCCGGGCGTAGACGCGCCAAGGCGATGTGGGCTCCATCGGCGTACTGTACGACAAGCCGACTCCACCGGACAGAGGCAGTCAGTTCCTCAAGGTACGGCAGTCCCATCGCTTTCCGAATGAACGGGCCTTGAACGGACTTTCGCAGAGGCTGACCACACTTGCTACTGGGGTCGATTCGGACAGCTTTCAGGCCAGCCAGGGTCTCAGGCAAGTGATAGTAGCGAGAGTAGTCCCTATTGTTGTACGGAGGGTCGAGGTACAGCAGGTCGAATTGCTTGTCTCGAAGGCAAGTCAAAGCGTCTCCTTGGAAGGCGCGACCACGATTTCCGGCAACCTCAATAGGAAGCCATTGAAATTGAAAGGGCTTGAGCGCCTTGCGATGCCAATTCTTCAGGTACGCGTAGTACGTTCCAGCCGTGTTCGCGCACTTGTCAGCGCTGTTCAGCAGAGATGCTACAGCGTACTTCCTTTCTCGCTCCGACAACCAGCCCATGCGATGCCATCTTGAGATCGCTCCCCATGCCCCTGCGATGCGGCGCGCGTTGCTTTGAGTGAAGAACTGGCGAGTCTCGGAGTACTCGCGGACGAACCAACCTGACTGAACAGTTGCCTCACTCAGGACGTTTTCTAGCTCCAGACTTGTCGAAACGCCCAACGCCGATTTCACAGCATTGAAGCTCGGCGTGCGACTGCACTCAATTCGTGACGACTGAAATGCGTTGGGGAAACCTAGCAAGTCGCAAGTGGACACCTCGACCCCGCGAGCGCGGAATTCCACGCCGATATTGCCCAATCCGCCGAACGCATCTGCCGCTGTACGGACCTGAACGCCTTCCAAGGCAATGCCTGCGACAAACGATGCCGTAGACGACTTGGACCCAAAGTATCTGAACATGGAACCTCCTATGCACCGTCAATCGAAGCGGCGCTCACTGCACCGCACGCGCGTATCACCGCAGCGAGCGCCCTCGCTTGCTCGTCTGAGCCGTTCCATATCGACCGAAAAGCATTCATTACTTCGCGTTCCGCTTGCGCGTCGCGCTTCCGAAGGGGGGGCGCGCCAGGCTGGTCAGGTGGTGCGACGCCAAAATATGTACATAATTTCTGGACATTCGGAGATAGCTGCGTGAACTGCCCGGCAAGTATTCGAGACAGTTGTCCTTGACTCATCTCCATCGCAATTGCCACATCCTCCTGGGTTTCTTGGCGCGCCTCAGCTCGGCTTCGGAGCGCCGAGGCTAGTGTCGCCCTTTGTGCGCGGGTGAGTTTCATAGGTGTGAGTTTAAACTATTTATGTGCATAAGTTCAATTGACGCCTTTCTCAATGTGTCTGGCTCCCGGGGAAGACCGTGGGACCTCCATGGGCGGCATTGGCGCCGTCCCCCTGGACAATCAGGAGGGGGTGACTAGAATGTCCCCACCACTTTGCCGGGTCATTCATTGGCTCCGGCTTGGGACGAAAAGACCGCCCTCAGGCGGTTTTTTCTTGTCCGGACGGAGTTCAGGGAAGGCGCGCTGTGACCAAAGAAACCAAGAAAACAGCTGTTTACATAGACGGCTACAAGTCGAAGCGATCAAGCTTGCCACTCTTGGGCCAGGCGCAGGTTGCGCCGTGCGGTCTGCAGGCGTTGCACGAGCTCTGAGCAGCGCATGAACAGTACGCGCCGACCGACGTCGCAGCGCATGCCCGAGCCCGCTGATCAGGTGCGTCTTGCCCACCCCGGGCGGCCCGAACAGCAGCACGTTGGCTCCGCGCTCGAGCCACTCATGAGCCGTGTGGTCAGCGCCATCACCTGCGCCTTGGATACGCGCTCAGAGCCTGAGCACAAACTTTGGCCCCCGGCGCATAGGCAGCGGCGTTCATGGAAAGTGGTGCGCCCGTCTTGCCAGTAGACTGCCTGCATGCCTAAGCTAGTCTTCGCGTTGCACGAGAGCGGCCGCGTGCTGCACATCGCGGATGTCGCCAGCGGCCTTGCGTGTCAGTGCACCTGCCTAGACTGTAGGGAACCCTTGGTCGCTCGCAAGGGCGAGGTGAGGGAGCATCACTTTGGGCACACCTCCGGTCAGGAGCACGACTGGGCATGGGAGACGCACCTGCACGCCTACGCCAAACAGCTGATCATGGACGCGGGCGGCTTGGCCGTGCCGCTGCATGCGACCGTCGCGGAGCACCTGGGGCTGGCTGCAGAGACAAAAGACGCGCGCCTCCAGGCCGGCGGCACGCCGATTCAGCAGGAGATCTCCCGCGGCGCGGTTCGCCCGGATCTCGTCTTGCATCTGGCCGAGCGCGATGTCGAGATCGCGCTGGAGGTGCGGGTAACGCATGGCTGCGATCAGGCTAAGCGCAACGAGTTCAAGCGCCAGCGGCTGGCGGCGCTTGAGATCGATTTGAGGCGTTTTCCACCGGAGCGATTCGACCCCAAGAAGCTGGCGGACGCGGTGCTGCTCAGGACAGAGAACAAGACCTGGTTGTGGCCACTGCCGCCGCCGCCTGCTCGCGATTGGGTGTACCAACTCGTAGACGAACTGCCCCCTGAGGAGGCCGGGCAGCCTCTTGCGAAGCCGCAGCTGCCCAGAAAGCCGCTGCCTCCTCCTGTCAGCCTGCAGTTCCGTGTGCGTGCCTGGCGCGCGGCCGTTACCGTTTCAGTGCTGCAGGAAGGCGAAGAACACATTTGCGTCCGGGTGATGGAGATGGCGATCGGCCGCATGGCGACAACCAATGCGGAGCAGGCCGCCCCGCGCATCGCAGAACTGGTGGAATTCGTAGTTACCGGTCACAGCTCGTATGCCGAGAACCCGCGAGCAGGCACGTGGCTCGTGCCCAGCTGGGAGGCTACAGCCGTGGCCAATGCGCTCCAAGAGGCCGCCTCGCGCTACCTCATTCACGAAAACGAGCAGCGCCAGGCACAGGGTGCGACGCTAGAAGCGGATCTGCGATACCGGCGCCAGGCTTGGCCAGGACAGCGGCCGGAGCCTTCAACGCCTGAACGCCCGCGCGACAATCCGTACTCGCGTCGGCGAGGCTGAAACACGACGCAGGGCGGCTTCCGTCAGCGGTGCCGCCATTCCCAAGGTGCTACCGGATCTTTGTCGGCCCACAACCCCGTTCGAGCAGTGCGCGCCTCAGCTTGCACCTGGTGCAGCGGGCTCGCCCGCGGCGCGTACCGGTCATAGACCCACGCCATCCCGCGGCGTACCTGCTCTGCGTTTGCGTCATGTCCGCGACATTCGACGCGCGCCACGGTGCGCCCGTAGCGGTCCTGGGCCTCGGTGTAGATGCTGGCCCACGCACCGAAGCACAGTGTCGATAGCGACATTTTGGCCCGCTGACCGAACGGTTGCGCCTTCTCAGGCGCGTCGATTTGCGCGAGACGAACCTTCAACTGGCGGAAGCTGCTCGGCTCGCCACAGCGCACGGTCAAGGTATCCCCGTCAGACACCCCCACGACCAGACAGGACTCGGAAGCTAACCCGGAGCACGCGGCAAAGGCAAGTAGGAGAACGAAGGGAAGTCTGAGCATCACATCTGCACTGTAACGCGGCAGTGAGGCGGATTTGCTGGCGCGTGCCCTCCCAACTTGCTGCGACTTAGCCCCGACGCACAGGTCGGGCTCGGGAGAGCTCGGCGGGTCCGGCGTGTTCGGAGACTTACTGGAGTAGCTGCGAATTCCAGCAGCCTAGCGTCGTCCGCAAGGAAAAGGAAAAATCGCCCTTCGCGACCTTGCCACCCGCCGCAGTCTGCAAGGAAGACAAGGAAGTAGCCTAGCAAAGTTGCGGCGGCCAAGGCGATCTTCGACGCGGTTAGGAAGCGCGGCTGCAGACCCGCCAATCGTCGCTCGGGTAAGCTATGACAAGGTGGCGGATTCGAGCCATTCATATCTTTTTTGGCGCCGAGGACGGGCGTGTGTCAGCGAAAGCAGCTTGCCTTGAGGCTTCGCCTGATCCGAAGGCAAATTGCGCGACTTTTGCGCGACTTGCCCAAGCGCATAGGGGCACTTTCCTGCAATCTAGATTGGGTGGACGCCCGTAAGTCGTTGATTTCACAGACCCCTATTTACCTTTCGCAGGCTACGAACCAAGGGGTCGTGGGTTCGAATCCTGCCAGCCGCACCAATAAAATCAAGGACTTAGCTTGTTCACTCAGGGGCGCCCACGAGCCCCGGGTAACGCCGGGGAAACCGGACGCTCAGCAAAGCGTCTTCAGGGAGCCTCGGGCTGCAATCGAAATGCAGAGCTTCCCGTCCTTCAAGTGAGACAGCGAAACCCGGGCCATGTGTCCGGGTTTTTGCCTTCTGGTCCTCGCACGGGGAGGCTAAATTGAAGCCCCTTACGTCTCCGCTTCCTCCGCTCATGACGCCAAATGAAGTCTCCGCCTACATCGGCGTGCCGACCACTACCCTTTCTGTGTGGCGCAGCACAGGTCGTGTGCATCTGCCGTTCGTGAAGGCGGGTCGAGCTGTTCGCTACCGGCGCGAAGAAGTTGAGGCGCTTCTTGCCGGGCGCTCAAGCCAAGAGGCAAGCCCGACAAGGCGTTCGTCTAAAGCGCCGGTGAGGGCGGCAGTCCGCAGGCTTGAGGAGTTCATGGCCAACCACGACGCCCTAAAGTGCGAGCGCTGCAATCACCAGGTGGAAGAGGCAGAGGTCCGCATCGTGTCGCACCTTGAACTGCCTTCATTGGAGGGGCCGCGTGACCCTCACGACTGGCATTGCTTCTGCGCTGCCTGCCATCAGGAGCTCGCACGAGAGCCTGCCGCTTTATGGGCTCCGAAACTCCCGGCCAGCCATCCGGCATCGAAGCATCTCAGCCAGGTCGAACGGCAACGGGCAATTTAGCTCCTTCGGCGGAGAGGTACGCAATTTAGGGGTTGCGCTCCGGCTGAGCTTGCCCGACAGTGCTCCAAAACACAGGAGCCGCCGTGACCGCTGCCGCAAAAACATCACCATCCCCGACATCCACGCGTCTTTCGATACTCGGGGCAGGACTCATCGCTCTTGCCTTTATAGCCCCCTACGTCGGTGCGGCGATTGGGATTGGTGAAGCGAGTGCCTTCCAAGCGGGCCAGGATATCGCCCGCACCCTAGGCTCTCTTTTGTTCTTGGCCTTCATTGCTTGGGCAGTCACGAGAGGCCGCAGTGATTCAACCAAGGCAGCGGCCCGGGTGGTGGTGGGCGTGCTTCTCTGCGCCGTCGTAGCGTCCAACATCGCCAGCGCAGCGAGCGATGCAGCGGCGGTTAAGGCCTACGTTGTGGAAACCGTTCAATTCAGGGACGCCCAGGCTGCGAAGTTCTCGAAGCTGGGGGAACGCTTCGACAGCATTGACCTTACAAAAGTGCTGACGCCACAGTCCGTAGCCACTCCCCCAGGCCAAGCTATAGCCAGAGCTTTGCTTGCGAACTATCGTGCCCTTCTCGCCGAGCGCCGAGCGCTACTGCAAACTTACCTGCTGGAGTTTGAACGGTTCGTCAACGAGAGAGCGCCTTCGGGTAATGCACGCGCCGCAGCCATGGCGGCCATGAAAGAAAAGAAGGACCAGACCGTGACTCTCTACGCTGCGCTGGACGAGGCACAGGGCGGGCTAGCCGACAGCATGGAGCGTGTTCTGGACTGGGGCGCGGCCCAGGGCGGCCGGCTCGGGGTGCAGAACGGTCAACTGTTATTCACTGACGTTCGTCAGCAAGGTGAGCTCAGCGCGCTTGCAGCCCAAGTGACTGAGGCAGAAAAGAAGTTCAACGCAACGCTGCTGACCACCCAGGCCGCGCACAGCCAGGCGCAAGCCGACATGGTGGACCAGAACAGACGCGTCCAGGAGTTCCTCAAGAAGTGACAAGGAAATCTCGACGATGCTCTATGAAGAACAAGCGGCCGAGTTGCTCCGACGCTGCGAAGCAGTCGCAGATAGACGGCTTAATCAAGTCCGAGGCAATCTCCGGAAAGCATCTACAAGAGCCGAGGCTGTTTGGGAGCTTCTTGTACTTGAGGCAGCATCCCACTTGGGCAAGGTCGAGTGCGAGCCACCCGGTGGAGGTCCAGATGTCCGCCTTCAGATGCCTTCGGGCCGGTGGCTATCCCTGGAGGTCACCTACCTGCACCCTCGATTCGAAGACGAGGAGCGACGTTGCCGCTTGGTTAGTGACTGGATGGCAGAGGAGGAGAAGAAATTGGGTCCTCCGCGCGTCGCCATCGAATGCCGTTTTGACGGAGGCAGAGTTGAGGCGTCTGGAACTCGCCTGACCCTGCCTTTGGAGCACGAACGGAACCGCTTCCTAGCCTCCGCCGAAGTCGCAAACTTTCTCGCAGCAGTACGGCTAAGCCCGAAGGAACGCCATCGAGCAAAGCTGACGGACTACAGCATCACGCTCTTGTCACGCCCAAGGAGCTCGGACGCGGACACATTCATCTCTTCGTCCGGACCTGTGCTCGAGTCGCCCCAAACGGTCGCTGAGCATGCGGCATTTCGTGCGCTGCGCGCGAAAATCGAGCAACATAAAGTTGATGAGCCCTATATCGTCTGCATAGGGAGCGACGTAAGTAGGGTCTTGACCGATGGCCTGTCCGGCTTCTATGTCCGACTGCAGCAGGCGCTGGGCGCCGCAGTCAGACCATCGGGGCGGTTGTCGGCAGTCCTGGTCGTCTCGATAAAAACGCAATCCTTTCTCCCTGACACTTCCCGTCATGCGCAAGGCACGCTCTATCCAGTCGCTGGATGTCGGCACCCCTTGTTGTCCGAGGAAATCCAAGCGCTTGAAACGATGAACCTGAACAGGTGGAAGTACACCTTCCCGCTGGCGCGCCGAGAGTCACCCCCCAAGCACCGCCGTACGAAGGTTGGCGGACCGCTCACAACCACATACACCAGGAGCCACGCAGTGAAAAAACTGACCATCCCCGCATCCGTGCTTGTTGATATCCTCGCGGGTCGGACGAGCCTATCAGGCGTGTACGGAAGTGGCGACCAAGACGTTATAAATTCTCTTCGCCAGGGTTGGACCGTGGTCGGCTGCAAGTTCAAGAACGGCAACATTGAGCAAGCTCAAAGCGGGACGGTGGAGCTTGAACTATCGCCGCCGCATGAAGCGGTCTTTTGGGGTAAAGACGCAACTGGCACCAGTTGATTGGTTCGATGAAGGCGAGGGGTGCTGAATTCAGCGTTTCCAGAAGGAGGGAAGCCATGGGATATGGAGACAAGAAGGTCGTCATCGAGATGACCGAGCTAGAGGACGGTGCCATTGAGCACACCGGCCCCGACGGGCTGAAGCGGACTTACTACCCCGGCCGGCAAATCTGGCTCGACTTGCAAGACCTCCAGGTCTGGCAGCATCTGAGGCAGCATCAGAAAGAGTCCGAAGAAGGAGTCCCTAACCTCGTCACGCAGGTTAGAGGTGAAGCACGGCTCGAAGACTACGACTTGTCCATCATTGGAGAGTTAACAAACAAGACACGAAGCGTGAGGGTTGCCATCGAGGTAGGGGACGTCAGCCCTGCCTTGAAAGAAGTGGACAGCGTGCTCGGCGGCCTCTTGTTCAATAAGCCGATGGGCGTCGCGCAGTTAGGCTTCTCCCGAGCCGATTGGGAGATTGGGAACTCAGATGAGTGGTGGCTTTCCTGCTACGTGACGGAAGCCACTCTGCGAGCTCTGAGCGACGCGGTCGCCACAGGCGCTCTTCAGAGCCTGAAGCTGGGCCTGCGACTAAAAGACCTTTACACGACAGAGCATCCGATGGCTCCAATCTCTGGAAAGGCGAACCTTTTCTTGCGCCCCAATCGGAGCGACAACACCATTGAGTGCCCGGAGTGCGCCACGGGCTACATCATGCATCTGAGTATGAGTCTCGCACGCGTGGACATGCGACCGACGGAGGTTAAGGAGGATGACGAAGACCAGGAACACATGGAACTGCGAGAAGTGCCACTGGACCCGGTAGCAGTCGCAGTCGCAGGCCTTACCGCGTCCGTCGGCGCTCTTCGTCACACCATCAAGTGGGTGGGAGGCATAGCAGCTGTCTGCCTCGTTATCCTGGCTCTCAAGTGAGCCTCATTGCCCCTTGCGCCAGAGCCAAGGCTCAATCGGAGCCGCATCGCTCCATAGGCCCACACCGGCAGCGCGGGCCGCGACCTCAAGCCGCTTGATTTCGGGGTCCGTGAGGTACTTAGTGAACGCCCATGCCATGCCTGCGCGCACTTGCTCGGCACTGGCATCCGCACCCTGGCACTCCACGCGCGCAACGGTGCGGCCATAGCGGTCCCGTGCCGTCTCCCTGATGGCGGCCCACTGCTGGAAGCATAGGCTAGATAGGGCCTGCTTGCTGCGGCTGCCAAAGGCCTGCTTCTTCTCAGGTGCGTCGATTTCAGCCAGGCGAACCTTCACTTGGTCATAGTGGCCCGGCTCGCCGCATCGGGCCGTGAGGGTATCCCCATCAGTGATGCCGACGACCAGGCAAAGCAGCACACCAATCATTACCGCATCCCAATAGCTAAACGCCCGGCTGTCATTGCCGGTCAGCTCGTTGGGTTTATCAGCAGGCGTCCTTCCGAGACTTCCACGCTGTATGTGGCCACAATCTGCTCTCCCAAAGCGTTGATGCAGCGCACCAGCAGAGTGCCCGGGGCAGACGTGTCGCGGGCGGGGTCTTTCATCCTGAACGCCATTCCCATGGCCCCCTGCGGCCCTAGGTGAGGGGTGCCAACGTTGCCATGAAGCTCTAGCTCGTTGGTGTGTGTGAGGTCCACCAGCACTTGCTGGCAATCGCGGCCGTAGTTCTTGAGCTCGTAGGCCCAATATGTCGCCCCTTCTATATCATTTCGGCTACTCGCGCCTCCTTCAAAGCTGAATCGTGGATTGTTGGCTTGCTTTAGCGCTGCATGGTCGGCCTTTAGCTTTTCCCGCTCAAGGTCAAGCTGCTGGAAGGCCGCTTGGACGAGCTCCTTCTGCTGCGCCACTGAGTTTTTGAGTTCTTCCGCTTGCAGGTGCAACGCCTGGCTGTTTTGCTTCAGCTCTTGGCCCTGCTGAATGTAGCCAAGAATCAACCAGAAGAGAGTCAGGGGGCCAAAGACACCCGCGAGAAAGTCGCCTGTCTCATTCAAGGAAAGCGACTCATAGTCCCCGAGCTTCTGCCCGAGCAACACCCACACGGCGACACCGTATGCAATCGTGACCAAGGCCCCGAACGAAATCAGCTTGTTTTCAGTAAACCACTTCACGATGCAATCTCTGCGGGCTCTGCCCTTATGGACTCCGAAAACCTGCCCGCTGAGCGGCAGCGAAGGGTCTCTGCCATGTCGAAGGCCACTGACGGGACATTTACGCCGTCTTGGACCATTTGCCGCAGACGCTCCAGCGCACCAGCCCCCGTTACGCCCACCCAATCGTTCAATTGGAAGCGCGTCCAGTGACCATAGGCCAGCTCGAAGCCGTCCTTCTTCTTTGCCCCAATACCGGCCGTGCTCAAGATTGCCAGCACACCGAACCCCACTAGATAGAAGGCCAAAGCTGCGCCGCCGACATCCTGTCGGACAGAAGCCACCAGACCAGCGGCCAGGGCAACCGGCATGGCCAGCATTAGAGCGGCCTTGAACAAGGCTCCAATCCATCCCCAGGCCGGGGCAAACGTGCTCTCGGGCCTGTACATGCAGAGCGCATTGGCCTGCTGGTGCTTGATGACCGCCCTTAGCGCCAACCTCAAGAAGACGGGGTCTTGCCAGTCTCGGACGAGGAGCAGTGCGTCAGCGCCGTGCATGACTTCGTCGGTGTGAGCTTCGTGGGGGATAGGTGACCCCTTCTCCGGGTCCTTGGCCGTGGCGAGAGGCAATGTTGCAGCCAGGCATAGCTTGAAGCGGCCGACAGCTTGTTCCAGCCGGTCAGCGTCATGCTGCGGAAGGCTTGTTGCTGGGCTGTCCAGGTCGCGCCGCTCTCCACTTAGCGAGTAGAAGCCGCTGTCCACAAGTGCAGTTCGGGTCTCCTCGGCCAGCATTCTCCACCGGCCGCGAATGACACTCTGACCCTCGATTTTCGCCGCGACGTAGCGGGCGGCACTGTCTTCGTCTTCCAGCCATTCCTCGAATCGCGCGTCCATCAGGCCTCCCATGCGTTGGGGAGGGACTCGGCCGGCGGTTCGTGCAGCTTGGCGCAGTTCTCTTTGCCCTTCGCAACGAGTTCGTCAATCGCGCCGCCGATGACGAACAGCGACAGCCACAAGGGCGAAGAAGCCCACCAGGGGAGGACGGTGAACATCCAGGCAATGAGGAAGACGCCCGCCGAATACAGCAGCCACTGCCCGAATGTGAGCTTGGGAAAGGGAATCTTAATTTCCTCGCCTCTCATCATCCAGGACAGCCCGCACCAGATAACAACCCACCACACCCAGTTCGGCACGTCATCGCCGAACCAGGACTTAGCAGCTCCGGCGCCCAGCACGCCAGCAGCACCCGCGACCATGAAGAACACGCTCAGGAAGACCCAGACGTAAAACTGAGTTTTGGTGATGTCCCATGCCTCGCGCAGGGTCACGTACGCGATGTATGACAGGTAAGACGGCTCTTCTGCTTTCATGCTCTGGCCCCTCCGCCGCTTTGTTACGGCTGAGCCATCTTATACGCGGCAGCGTCAGCGTCAAACCCGTGGCACCTCATTGACTCAACGCCAAGTGATTGCCAGCCGCCATAGCCTGTTTCTGAGGCTATTGATGCCTGAACGCCAAGTGACTGCCGCTCCTGTTATTTCGCTGTTCTCAGGCTAAGCCTCCAGCGTCTCACGCTGCTCTTTGAGCGCCCCCGACAGCTCTCGGAGCATCTTCCGAGTCCCACCCTTCCAGCCATTACGGCTAACCCTGCCTTTGCCTGCTGTGCTCTTCGGCCCGGTGGACTGCTCCCACGGCTTCCAGCTTTGAATGGCCTCCCGTTGCCGTTGCCGCTGCTCCTGTGTCCAAGACCGTGCCGCCATGCTGTATCCCTTCTAAAAGTTTGGTTTGCTCGTTTCCTGTTTCTCCGTGTGCGTGTGCGTGTGCGTGTGCGTGCGTACTGGTCGCGGAATCGGTTTTAGGGCCTGACATAACCCCGTTGTTCACCTGCTGCGGGCCGTTCGAGATGTTGGCTTGCTTAGCGAACACCACCGGGGGGTTCTTAATGGCCGCCAGGGTCTCCAGGGTGGCGCGGCACTGTCCTTGGGCCTTCAGCGCCAGACGCATGTAGCGCTCCGTCGCGTCCATGTACTCGCCCATGTTCACGGCTGCACGTCGGGCCAGTTCGGCAAAGATGGAGTTCAGGGACACGGCCTGGGCGCTGAGCATCTGCTCCGCTGCCTTGAGGTCGCCGCCGTTCACTGCGTTTCCAGTCTCCCGGAGGCTGGTCACCATGTCGTTCAGAGAAAGCTCGCCGTGTTCGGCCTGTGAGAACTTCACCACCAAACCGGCATTTGCAGCAAGCCCGGCGGCGGCCATGTCAGTGACTGCCTTGTCCATAGTGACACCGGGCGCGGTCACCACCTCAAGGCGTCTGCTCTTGGGCGTTTCCGGCTTCACGACGGCAGCAGTGGTGCCGGCTTTGGCCTTAGCCTTGGTTTGATTTCCTTTGATTGTTTTCATGTCGGCTCCTGGGCCATCAGCCAATGAAGACCCAAATTGCGTTCGCGGCATCGCGCCTGTAGAGGCCCTCACCGCTTCCAGGATTCCAACCCACGCCGTTGGCATAAACGACCATGCCCGGCCTGAAACGAGCAGGCGGCACCGTAAGGACCTGGAGCTCCAGAAAGGACTTTGCGTCCAACATGCCTCTCTCAATTTCGAGGAGTTCACTCCGCAAAAAGGGCGGCAACTGTTCTGGCCTGTCGGGAACCATGCTGGTGGACTGATAAGTCATTTGTTTGTCCTTAAAGATGTTTGGTGGTGGGGAGGGTGGGAGCGGTCGATTGCTTAGGAAACGGTTCCGCTGGAATCAACCCAGACCGTCGGATTGACGTTCGACACGAACACCGGCTTTCCCAGCGTTGCGTCGTAGTACCTGCGGCCAATCCAGAGCGCTTTGGCGGGTCGGTTTGCTGTCGCTCCGGACTGCCGCCCAGCGTTGACAAAAGCATTGACGCGACTGAACCACTCAAGCCACCAACCGGTGACCTTCTCGCTACCAGCAATGGGTGAGCTATCGGGAGTGAAGAGAGGATTCATGTTTATTCCACAGGTGGTTGGTTAGAAAACGAATTGGGGGCCTGGAATTGACCGACCGAAACCTCCCGGCCCCCTATAGGGGGACCGGTGAAGTTCGGTTACCGCAAATGACCGAAACCGGCTATTTCGGTTGATTTCGGTTATCAGCATTGCCATAGCCATCCCTCATGACAGCCAAGAACTCCACGGCTCACAAGACCAGTAATGGCCTCTCTGGCGCGAGTGTTCCTGCGGTGCGTTTCGCAGGTGAGGTGCACGGCGGCCTTGGCGATGGCAGCCTCAAGCTCGATGCACGGGCGTAGCGGTGGCGCTCCAGACTTGCCGGTCTGGCCGTCCTTGAACATCGGCCGGAGTGCATCAAGCACCAGGCGTTGGTTGCCGCCCGTGGGCAACTTCGCCCGCTGCACCTCTTCAGCCGCTTTGTCTGGGACCACCACGCAGGAAGTGATGGCGTCGCCGTAGTCGTCGGTGCCCAAAGTCTCAACCTGAAGACGGAAGGCCTTCACGTCGCCGTCAGCTCCATCCTTGGACTTGGCCACTCGCCACTCCCTCCGGTCTCCTTCTCGGGACACCTCCACGGCGGCATCCATTGCGGCGAACAGGGAGCTATGCCCGCGCAACCCGCGTGTGCTGTCTTTGCCCGTGTGGTGCACGAGCACGACCAGCCCGACCGTGAGCGCCTGTAGGTGCTTGGCAGCCTCGAGGATTTCGCCCATGTCCTTGGAACTGTTCTCGTCGGAGGTCGGGGCGGCTCGGTTCAGCGTGTCCAGGAACACCACTGCACCCGCTGGAATGACCGCCGCCAGGTCATGCACGTCCCTTGGCTCGGTCAGCTTGAAGGGTTGCAGCACCATGTGCAGGGTCTTTGGCAGACTCCTTCCCCTGTGTGCCTCCCAAGCCGCCACACGCACCCTGAACCCGGACTCTCCCTCCAACGCGGCGTAGACCACGGGAGCGCCTTCCGTGCGGCAGTCAAACCACCGTGCGCCTTCAGCGATGGCGGCGGCCATGTCTAGTGCAAGGAACGACTTGCCCGAAGCACTCGGCCCATACAGGCCGGCCAATCCCGCAGCAGGCAGAACACCACGAACACGCCAGGCCAGCGGGGGGAGGGCCGCGAGGTCGGATGCGCTCAGGAGCTTGTAGCGCTGCTCGGGTGCCTTGGGGCTGGAGAGAAGCGCCTCCACCGTGTCCAAGCCATCCCGTTGCGCCAGGTCGTTGATGTCCGCGTTGTGCGGCCAGTCGTCAGGCATCCGGATGAACTGCACTTGCAGCTCTCGGGCAACGGCGTCCGCGTCCTGCTCCTTGCCCACGTCCGGCACGATGACCAGGCGCGCGGACGGGTCCGCCTCGCGCAGTTCCATCGCTACGGCGCGGACTCGCCCCCATCCAAAGCAGACCACTGCCGGGCGCCCAGTAGCCTTCCAAGCTGCCCATGCCTGCCCGATGCCCTCGCACAGGTAAACAGTCGAACCCTGCGACTGCTCGCCGACCATGAACCAGCCTTGCATGGTGCAGCCCGGGAGGTTCAGCTTTCCCGGTCGTCCCTCGGCCTTCAGTCGTGCTGCTGTCTCCGGCGGTGCGATGAGCTGCAAGCTGGAAACGGAGCCGTCCGGCCGCCGCACCGGGATGACCAAGGCGCCCACCATGCTCTCGCCCGCGACCTTCAGCGCGTCTCCAGACGGGATGACGCGCAAACCATCCGTAAGCCCCTGCTTCTGCTGGATGTAGGGGTGCTCCGCCGTAGCGGGCAGGCAGCGCTCCCAGACTTCGGCGGGGTCTACCCCTTGCCCGGTCGGTTTCGCACGCTCCTGCGGCTTCCTGGGGCTTGGGACGGGACTATTCGTCGCCGACCGACCATCCGGACGCCAGCCGTTCTGCGCGGCAGTCTTGAACAGGGTTCCGGCACCCACCCCTTTGCCGGGCTTAAAGCTGCGCCAGGTGTCCCGCGCGTCCCGCTCGCTGTAGTTGCTCGCCTGGACGCTCCAGTCATTGAACGCGTCGAAATCCAGACCGGCGGCGTGGGCAGCCATTCCAACTCGGACCCACTCATCGCGGGGGATGTCGGCCGGGATGGCGTTGAGGGCGTCCCGAGCTCGCTCGTTGTTAGCCATTGTTAGCAAGGGCCCTCCCGCTCATCGCCAGAGCCTGCGCCGTGAACTTCCCATCCAACCGATACAGGGCAATCGTTCGGTCTGGGCAGTCGTCGGTGGGGCTCGGAATCTCGATGGTCTCGATGGGCCAGCCCAGGGTGCGCAAGGTGAACACCACGGCCCCGAGCCGCCAGCTCTGGGTGCGGCCCTCAAAGTCTGGATGGTCGAACACCTGTCCGTCCATGAACATGCCGAGCGCTTTGTCTGCCAAGGTGCCGCGCGTCGGCCATTGAGGCGCGAACGGCGGCGGCTCCAAGAAGGACAGTTGTTCGGGGTGCTGAACGCTCGCAGGGAGCTTTCTCATGCAACCTCCGCAGCGGTGGACATTGCCTTCAGCGCCCGCTGGCGGCCCGTGGAGGTTAGGCGGTAGCGACCGGGCTTGCAGGTTTTGCCGTCACGGTCGGTGGCGTCGGACTTCAGCATCTCAATGCCGTCATGACCGGTCACCTTGCGGCGCAGCTCCAGAATGATTTGCGGGCCGTTGGATGCTCCGGCGATGCGGTCAACAGACTCGCGGGAAATCCAGCCGTCCGTCTGGAGCAGGGCGTCCATTACGCGCGACTGACGCGGCGTAAAAGCTACCGTCTTGTTTGCTTCTGCCGTAGAATTCGCGCTGTTCGGGGCGCTCGGTTCTGCTTTGGTGGGGCCGGGCGTTTTCATTTACGCGGCCTCCGGAGCGTTTCGCAGGTGGCGCTCTATGAACCGCTCAAGGTCTGAGCGCCGATAGCGGACATGATGTCCCAGCTTGAAGAACGGCAGGACCACACGGTTCGTACTGCGCCAGACGGCCAAAGTGGCCTCCGGTACGTTCAGCAGGGCAGCAGTCTGCCTGGGCGTGAGGTTGTCGCCGGTGATGCGCTGGATTGCGGTTTGCGTTTCCATGACTCAGAACCTTTCGGTTGTTTGCATGGAACGCATTGCATTTCGGCACCTTCGTTTTCCAGAGAGGAACGGGCGCCACCCGCCGCGAACGGGCGCAAGCGGGCACGAGCGGGCAAGGAGAGGGGCCGCGCCCTACCGGCCTCGCGCGTCCGGATTCATGCGCTTGCGGAGGGCATTCTTGGTGAAGAACTTCACCCCGTCGATGGTGTCGGTTCTGTACTTCACTCCCTCTTCCTCAGCATACCCAAGCAGCGGCGCTGGGCGGCCAGACGACTGTGCCAGTTCCACGAGGGCTGCCCACACACTCTGATAGTCGTTCGAATTCGCGGCGAACTCCTTGGCCTTTTCGATGACGGCGGCCAACGGGTCGGCACGATTTTTCACCTTGTGTTCAAGGACGGACGGAGCGGGAGCCGCTCCCTCGCTGGCGGGCTGCGCCTCCGGACTCGCAGCCCGAACCTGAGCCACTGCGTCAGCGAGCGCATGAACGTCGTAGCCCGTCACTCTGCAATCCGCGAGCGTTGTCTCGAAGTCCGGCTCGCCGTGCGCCAGTTCCCAGCGCTCGTACCGGTGCGGCAGGCCACCAATGTCCGTCTGGGACTCGAACGTCCTCCAGTTCGCCCGACCGACGTTTGCAAGGGCCTTGCACGCGTCAAGCGGCAGGGTCGGTATGGAATCCTTCGGCACGGGCTTGCCGCCGTTCAGAGGTTCATCTTCGGGAGAGCATGGCTGTGTCTGCGCCGTGCGATGGACCACCGCGCGCAGCACAATCTGTCCGCGCGCGGCGGCCCGAAGAAAATCTCCGGAAGTGACTTCTTGCGCCGCTTGACGACTTGCGAAGCGGGCGGCCTCTTCAAGCGTCACCGTGTCTGTGTCAGCCAGCAAGCCTGCCTTCCAAGTCGATTGCGGCACAAGACGCGGGTACATGACTATGGTGCGCTGGTAAACCTTGCGGCCGCCAGTTTGGTCGCCCAACACTGCGGCATTGAGCTCCGCGAGTCGCGCCTTCAAGGTGAGGACCCTTTCCTCCTTCGCCTGCAGCTCCATCACTGACCCCGCGTGGGCTTTCTCCCATGTGTTCAGTTCGGCCTTAACGCGGTCGATTTCCTCCCACGTTTCCCACCCTTTGGCGTACTCCGCTTCGTACTCAGGAGAGCGGGAGTCACCGGCCTGGGCCAGAGTTGGCGGCTCGTCCGGGTACGGGTACTCAAGCCGGAGCTCATTTCCGATGGCCTCGGCTGCCAGCCAGGCGTTCACGTCCTCTTGGAACAGGTCTCGATGCCAGAGATGCTGCTGCGGGATGAATCGGGGCTCCACTCTGATGTTGTTCAGACGATAGGTGAGCTTGCCCGCGTGGATTGCCGCGTCCATCTGTTCGGACATCAGCTTGGCGTCCAGGTCGGCCCGACGGTCCGCGATGACATGCGCTGCTTCGATGAGGGTGTACCGGCCTCTCCGCCACCGTGCAAGCCGCTCCTCGACCTCTGCGCAGAAGTCGGGGAAGGTCTGAGAGACCGTGCTCACATGCTTGGCGAAGGTGACGGAAACTTGCCGCTGCTCGCCAGATACGGGATGTGCCTCCTCCCAGCGGCGCGCTTCCGCACGCGGCATGGCTGCAAGAACTGCTTCTTCGTTCTCCTTGAGATACCTGCCGTACCCGGCCAGAAAGAAACCCCGGTGCACGGTGAAGCCTCTCTCCATAGCCCACTGAAACCACTCCTCTGGCGAGAGGCGGCCGATGCCTTCAGTCTCTGCAAGTCGCTCCATCCGCTTGGCTTCGTTGCACGGCTTCGTGGCGTCGTACTTCGGCAGGGGGCGCGAGCTGAGGTCTTCGTATAGGTCGGGGTCCAAGCCCTGCATCAGCCGGCCCGCCTCTGCGGGGCTCAGCGTCTTCATGTTCTCGACCCAGTAACGCCAGTCGATGGGCCTCCCGTTCTGGAGAAACTCAACCAGTCCCGCGTGTGAGTCGTCCGATACGTGAGTCGCCAGAGGCTGCCTGCGCTCGAACCCTTCGAGCGTCATGTTCAGTGTTTGGTCTTCCAAGAAGGGCGAGAAATTTAGCTCTCGGTCGCCTTCGCGCTCCCCCATGATGGACAACCGTTCCGGGCCATAGTCCCGTTCGAAGTCCGCAGCGAATTCATCGAGCCAGACGAACACGCCTGCCGGCAGCTTGGCGACCGATTGCGACACCCAGGCCGCATAGCCACGGTCGTCATTCGCGAACTTCTCCCGTAGTTCGGCTTCCAACCCCTGCAATGCGGCGACGTACCTGTCCCACTCTTTGGGCAGCAGCTTAACCGGCGCGCCGCCAACTAAGTGATACGTGTCGGTGTGCTCCAGCTTTTCAAATGGTGCCGCCTCGTCGCGAGCGAAGTTTTTCGCAACCACGTCCGGCGAGATGGTCCACCCGGTGACGTAGGGGATGGCGCGCACGGGCAGGGCATCGCGGTCGCCAACCTTGATGACCAATGACGCGTACTGTCGCTCGGCTTCTGCCCGTTTTTCTGACCTGTCCATTTGCACCCCTTCGTGGTGCCCTTCAAAGGAAGCCCCAGCAGGCGGGTGAAGGTGTCCCGCTTTTCAGCCGCTAAGCCTATCTGGGGCCAATCTGCAATTCTCGTCAGCTTGCTCTGTTCCCCTCGCCGGCCTTGGCCACGAGGGTCTCTATAGCGGTTAGCTCCATCTCAAGGCCATGCTGGAACAAGTCTTTGAGAAGGTGCTCAGAGTTCTGCAACATGACCTCCTCAAAATCCGGCTCCGTCTGCACTCGCCTCCAGAATGCATTGAAGCACCAGATGCTGATGGTCTTGATGTGCCCGACATCGAGCAGGAGATAGTCTGAGTATCCCTTGCTATCGAGCACCGCACGAACGGCCTCCGAGGTCTCTGGCCACGCGAAATAGAAAATGGGGCGTGCGGCTCCTGATTCCGTATTCCTCCCAAGAGGTGAGAAGGAATGGAGAAGCGTGGAGCGGGCAGCCCACAAGTCTTCTACGGTGACTGCGCCGCTTGTGTGTCCGTAACGATTCACGTAAGACTTGAACCGCGTGCCATTGTTGACGGTGGGCTGCTCACACGCGAGTGAGGCGCAGATATCAATAAACGAGTAAAGAAGCAGCAGCGCTGGATACCTGTGCTTGCGCTCCAAGGCCTCATAGGCTGCATGCCGTAGGTCATTCAAGACCGATAGGGCGGTGAGTGTCCGGGCCTTCATCGCGCTGCATTCTTCCATCGGGTTTCGGGTACTTGGCTCACGGGCTGGTGGGCGTGCATAGTCTAGTTGGCCCGACCCGCACGCGTGACGAACTCAATGGCGGTGCTGTCGCTCTTTGTCAGGTTGCAGGGAACGCAGGCAGCAACGAGATTCAGCGTGTCATCTCCGCCGCCGAGTGCACGCGGTAGCTGGTGCTCTACGTGCCATTTACCCGTTAGGTCCAGGGGCGTTCCGCAGTAGTGGCAGTGTCCGTGGGAATGCTCGTATATGGCGCGCCGTCTCCTGGAGATGTAGGGTGCTGGCGCAGGCGTTGCGGTGAGCAGGGGCTGGTCGGGCCAAAGCTCGGCCTGTTCCGCGGCTATAGGCTCGCCTTGGTGCTTGTCGTTTGCAGCGTGCAGACGCAGGCGGGCGAGCGCGAGGGCCTGCACCTTGTCTTCCGAGACACTCAGGACAACGCCTGCTTGTGGCTGAACCACCATGTATCGCGTGGCATATAGCCCCCGGGAGACGCAGGGCATGCTCGCCAGCGCATACCGGCCGTCTTCGCCAAATACGCCGCCGTAAATAGGGCGGTGAAGCAGGCGCTCTTCCGACATCGCTTGGCCTTACTGCCCGTCCGGGGCTGAGTGCACCAGACGCAGGTGCTTGGTGCTGTGCAGCAGGGATTGCAAGCCCTTGTCGTTTTGGGCAGCGGTAAGCTTCAGGCGCTTGTGCACCTCGGCCTCTAGCTTCTTGTCGTGCGTCACGTCGGCAGTTTGCACTGCCTCACGGATAGTCTGGAACGCTTCAGCAAGTTCGTCGGACAGCTCCGAGTCTTCGGGGATGTCGAAGCGTAGTACACCGTCCGCCTTAGCAAAAACCCGCCGCAGTTCACCTATCCAAACTTCGGTAGCCCATGCGCAATTTTCGCGGAACTTCTCGACGCTCATCTCCGTCCCGTTGGCGAGTTGCCGCAGCTTCCGGCGTTCGTCCGCGATTGCTCGCTCCTTCTGCTGGTTCTCGTCGTCGCGGGATTTCCTAAGTGAACGACGGCGCTGCTCCTCCTCTTGGCTAACGGGCACCTCGACACTGTACTGCCCGCCCTTGCCGCGTTTGCAAATAGTGGCGCCCCATTCCTGCCCATTGGAGGTGGTTGCTGGGGTCCAGTCCTTGCGATAGGACGCTTGCACCTTGTTCCGCCCGGGCTGGCCAGGGAAGAGGTCGAAGTCTGGCACGAGCCCCGCCGCAATCAGCGCGTTAGCCGTTCCATAGTAAAGGTCCGAGCTGAGCCACCCAGCAGCTGTCGAGACCTCGCGCATCACGCCGGGAGCATGGGCGACGTACTGCTTTGGCTCTTTGCACCGGGGCAGGTAGAAGCTCTGCGCGATGTAGATGCCGGCAGCCGTCTTGGCGCGGTCGCAAGAGGAGCGGAAGACCCGGACGGCGAACCCGAGCGGGCACTTGCATTGCAGTTCTTCGGGCGCGCCTGGCTCGCCGGGAAACTTGAGGCCCACACCGATGCCATGCGCCTGCAATTGCGCCTTGGTCCCCTCCCACGTCTCAGCGTAGCCGCCGAAGTCATGGCGCAGGGCCCAGTTCCGGTATTTGTGTCCCTCCTCCGCAACTTCCTTGTTGATGCGGTCCTGTTCGGCCTCGTGCTCGGCTGCCGCTGCCTGCTTGCGCCGCCAGGCCTGCACTTCCTTGGAGACGGTCACCTCTAGGCGGTACGTCCCATCATCAAGCAGCCGAATGGCCCTGTAGCCCGGCTCCCGCCAAGCGCGGCGAGAAGGCGGGCAGGGCTCACCGCCAGCGAGGAAAGCCGTGCATCCGTCTGGTCGGCCCTTCTGGGGCTTCAGTTCGCCTGGGGTGATTAGGCCGGCTGCAACCAGGGCATCGGCGGTGCCGGTGAATACGTCGCGCGCCCGGCTGGATGTCTTGGTCACGTTCGGATGACCTTCTGAAGGTGAAGCCGGCTGGAGGTGTTGTGCTCTTCCCATGCTCACTCTCCCCTGGCAAACAATGCCAGCGCATCGACTTCTAAGTTGTGTCGGGCCGCGAGGCGCCGGAGCGAGTACATCGGGGCGCGTGCGCCAATGACGATTGCGGTCGGACCGCCGTCTTCGGGGGTAAAGGTGCCGCACGCCTCGCTGTCACCCGCGTGCTGGAGCATTCGAGCGGGGATGCAGGGGCGGTATCCCCTGGTGCGGGCATGTCTTAGAACCCGGCGGGCTCCTGACGCGAGAGCGGCAAGCTTCGCGAGGACGGAACTCTTCTCGGCGAGAATCACGGTAGCCATGTTGACCTCCAATACAGGTTGGCTGGTTAGGGCTGCATCGGTGTTCCACCACCTTTGCGGCCCGCCTTATCTGGTGTGCGCCCCAGCGGCGATAACGGACCTTAGTCCACGTAGATGATTGCGTTCGACTCACCCACCCGCCGCTGCAAGACCTTCAGGGCGGTTCTCGCGTGGTCATGCCGATACAGCCACGGGGAGCCCTTCTCCTTGCCCCCTTCGAGGTACAGGACGCGATAACGCGGGGCTGCAATGGGGGCTTGCAAGGCGTGTCGCAGTTGGTCGGCTCTCGTGTGCATCTCTCAACTCCTTGGTTGGTAGTCTCGCTCCGGATGGGCGCGCCGGGTGCTTCGCGTTATTCCTTCGGTGGCTCCAGGTACTGCGCGTGCAGCCGTTTAATCTCCAGCAAGAGGGCTAAGTGCTTGGGCACCCACTCAGGGATTTCCACTCCTTCCTCGTTGCGCCAGCGGCTCGGTGTGTTCCTGTGAAGGCCGGTCGCCCGGCAGAAGTCGCTCACCTTCCAGCCCAGTTCTGCCAGCGCCCCATCGAATTCATCAATCGTCATCCAGCCCCCAGCATGTGTGCAGTGTAGAGAGATTCCCGAAATTGTGCAATGCTACGTATAAGTGACGCACAGTATTAGACATAACGCCCGTTGTGTGAAATGTGCCTGTGGATAGGCGATATGCACAATTCTGGGATTGTGCAATGGTGACAGCCACTTAGCGCTTGAGCCGCTGGTGCTCAAAAACTGTGCAAATCAAATGGCCCGAGGTTGTCCACAGGCGCCGTGGCATGAGTCGGCAGCCTGGGCGGCCTACTTCTTCCCGGCTTTCGCAGGCGCCTTCGATGAGGCTGTCGCGGTGTTGCGAGCTTTCTTGTTGACGGGCAGGGGAATAACCTTGGCCGGCTCCTTCAGGCCCGCCGCTTCGAACATTGCCGCCGTGGCTTGCTCCACGGATGCGCGAACCGGCTCAATGTCCAAGCGTGCATAAATGGCTGTAGACGCTGGGTGCTTGTGGTTCAGGCTCTTGCCAATCAGCAGCAGTGTGGCGCCTTGTCGTGCCTGCCAGCTACCAAGAGTGCGCCGAAGGTCATGCTGGCGAAGGTTGCTCAACCCGCTGCGGACCATGACTCTGTGCCACGCCTTCTTCAGGTTGCCGATGTGTCCGTTCTTGCTGTCCGAACGGTCAGCGGGAAAGACCCAAACGTCAGAGGTGCGCGTTTCGTATCGCTGCTTGAGGAGGGCGATGGCCTCCGGGACGAGGGGGACGTACTGAGGTGTGCCGTTCTTCGTTGTCGGGATGTGCCACACCTGCTCGCCGAAATCCACCTGGTCCCATCGCATCGCATGCACGTTGCCGCGTCTACCTCCGGTGAGGAGCTTCATCATCATGCAGTCACGGGCGGTGACGTTCGGTTCGTCGGCCAGAGCCTGAAAGAAGGAACTCGCCTCGCCAGGGCGCAGGAACCGTTCACGTTCAACCTTCGGATACTTGGTGTGTCCAGTGGCAGGGTTCGTGGCGGTGAAGTACGAGCGCACCGGCTTGGCGCCCCAATTGAACATGGCCCGTAGCGCCTCCAGGGCGCGATTGGCCGCGATTCTTCCGGTGACCACCACGGTGGAGGTGCTCACCTGCTGCTCCTGTTCCAGCCTCGGCTTCGGAACAGGCCCGTGCTTCCTGCCTTTTATGGCGTGACGCGCCTCAATTTCCCGACGGCGCTGGGCCGCCCGCGCTGCGCGTTCTGCGGCCTGCTCCTGACGCAGTTTTAGAACGATGCTGGGCAGCTTTTGGTGCCACTCTCCGACCTTCTCCGCTTCGATGTCGGACAGCCGAAGCTTGCCGAAATAGGGCTGTATGTGCCTCTCGTAGAGCTCCTCGAAGGCCTGCACGCCCCTCGCCTTCCGCTTCTGCATGTCAGCGACGTACTTCTCCTTGAGGGTGTCCAAGGTCATCTCACCCCGCCGGTCGCGGGCCGCCTTGGTGACGCTCGTTCCTTTCGCCTGCTCGCCGGCCAGCTTCCAAGCCTCCTGGCGAGCCTGTTCCGGTTTGACGATGGGGAAGCGGCCGATGGTGAAGCGCTCCGCTTTCCGCGCGCCTTTAGCCCGCCCGAAGAAGGAGAACGTCCTTACGCCGTTCTTGGTGACCCGCAGGTAGAGCCCAGGGGCTTCCGTGTCGAGGTACTCCACGCGTCCGCTCTTGCTATCGGCTGGAGCTGGCGGCAAGGCTTCGATGGTGCGGATAGTGAAGTTTAGGCGGGGAGTAGGGGTGCGCGTCTTGTCTTCCAAAGCAGGCTCCAAGGCTTGGGGTAACGTCAGGGTAACACGATGCCGGAAATCAGCGGAATGTCCCGCAAAGCCTAAGTGCCTGTCGCTAGAGGGAAAAAGAGTGAGCCGGAATCTCCCGAAATGCCCCGAATGGTGCTGACTCCGTGGCTACGAACCAAGGGGTCGTGGGTTCGAATCCTGCCAGCCGCACCAAAATCAAGCACTTGGATCGCAAGATCCAAGTGCTTTGTGTTTCCGTGAGACCGCTGTGGGACCGCTTGTCCACAAGTCTTGCTAGGAAGACGTCATGATCCAGCAAAGGATCGCCCCGCCATACCCAGTGTGGCGAACGCGGGCGTAGAGCTGGAGGTCGTGGCACCAGATGGGCTGTTGCTGCCACCGAACTCGCTCGGCGGTAAAAACCGGCCAGCCACCACCCGCAGCACCGTGCGCGTTTCCGCACGGTTGAGTACAAGGTTCGCCTCTTTCAGTAGCCGCCCCAGACAGCCGAAGGGTGGAGATCCAAGCTGGCGCGGGCGGTCAGCCAAGCCGGCGTTGGTGCTCCGCCTGGTGGGTCGCTGCCACTTGGCAGGCCCGTCGGTGTCTCTTCGTGTCTTGTATCAGCCCAGGCTGATGACCTCTGCTTGATAGATCGCCATCTCCAGCTTTCCATCGGAAAGCTGGGCCATGGACTTGGCAAACTGCTGCGATGCCTCGACGCGAAAATGGGCTTGCAGCGCGGCCATGTCCTGCCAGCGCTCAACGAAGACGAATCGTTCCGGCTGCTGCACGTCGCGGCTCACTTCATGCGAAACGCATCCCGGCTCGGCGCGAGACCGCAGCACGTGTTCAACGGCAAGCTTCTGCATCGCCTCGCCGGCGCCTTCGCGCGCAATCGCATGGCCTGTCACGATGATCATCGTACGTACTCCGTATGGTGGTTGGGCAAAGAAAGCAGTCGGAAGTCAGCGGGCGCTGGCGCCCCCGTCGATGGGGATGACGGCACCCGTCATGTAGCTCGACGCCGGTGACGCCAGCAGAAGCGCGAGCCCTTGGATCTCCTGCGGTTGCGCGATGCGCCCCAACGGGATGTAGCTGCGCATGCGCTCCGCGCTTTCCGGCAGGCGCAGGCGCCCGCCGTTGATGCCGGTGGCGAAGGGACCGGGCGCAATCGCATTGACCAGCACGTTGAAGGGCGCCAGTTCCACGGCAGCCTGGCGCACGAGGTTGTTGACTGCCGCCTTCGAGGCGACGTACGCATAGCCGGAAAGCGCTTCGGCGCGCAAGCCGGCGATCGACGAGGTCACGACGATCCGGCCCCGCCCGCGCGGCTTCATGTGGCGGCTGGCCGCACGCATAGTCGCCAGGACACCATCGAGATTCACCCGAAGGACTCTGTCCCATGCGGCCATTTCGACGTTCTCCAGGCGGCCTGCATCCACCATGAAACCGCGGCCGGCGCTCATGCCCGCATTGGCAAACACGCAGTCGATGCCGCCAGACTGCGCCGCCAGCGCATCCACCAAGCCATCCACCGCAGCGGTATCGCTGACATCCAGGGGCGTACCTTTGACCTTCGGGTAGTGGGTCTGCAATCGGTTCAGCTCGACTCCGAGCAGTTCGGCGTCCGAGTCGGACATGACGACCTCGGCGCCGGCTTCGAGCATGGCCTCGGAAATCGCCAGCCCGATGCCGCTCGCAGCTCCGGTGACGAGGATCCGTTGGGCACTCAGATCGAATAGCGAAGGCAAGCTCATGGGTGCTCCGGTTCAGTTCTTCTTGAGGGGGATGAGATCGTCCCAGCGCTCGGCCGCTTCGATCATGTAGTGCACGCTGAGCACCACGCGCTGGAACATCCACTGGCCGTCGATGCGGATGTACTCGTCGTCGAATCGGCCCACCACGTAGTAGCTCTTGCCGTCGCGCACGGGACGACCATCTAGGTAGCTGAATCCGGTGCCATGATTTCCCTCTACGTCCACAACGTGGTTGTGAATGAACTGCCGCGCCGACTGAACGGGGAAAGAGGCAAAAAAAGCCCGGATGTTCTCGCGTCCCCGAACCTCGGGGCGGCCTCCGTAGACGATCGCCGCATCCGGTGCGAAGAGTTCGTACAGCCGTGGGCCGGCGTCCTCGTTGACCAGCTCGTGGTAACGCGCTCGCAGCGAGCGGATGGCTTCGATGCTGTCGAACCGTTCGACCTGAGCCTTCAGGGCGTGGACCTGCTGCTGGAGTGCCGCGAATGCCGCGGCGTCGGGTGCTGTCATTGCGTACTTTCTTGATGGATGGCGCGGAAGTCGCCGAGGATCTGTTGCATGCGGCGCTCGACCGAAGCGCCGGTCTGCGCATGTGGAATGACGTAAAAGCGGCGCGCGTGAATGGCTTCCAGTGTCATTCGCGCGACGTCGCTGGCGTCGACAGGGGATGCCGCCATGCCAGCGCGCACCCGGTCTTCGTAGGCCGCGGCGGTCGGACCCGAGGCCGCCAGAGAAACCGGCCGGTTGCGCTGCGACCGAAGGATGCCTGTGGGCAGCAGCGAGGGGCACAGCACCGAAACGCCGATGGGGGCGCCAGTCTGTTCCAGGTCCTTCGCCAAACACTCGGAGAACGCCACCACGGCGTGTTTGGTAGCGCTGTAGACGGCGGAGCCGGGTAGCGTCGCAAGCCCCGCGGCCGAAGACGTATTGACGACGTGTGCCGGCGTGCCGCGCTCAAGCATGCGAGGGACGAAAGCGCGGACGCCGTTCGCCACGCCCATCACATTCACGCCAAGTACCCATTGCCAGTCCGCCTCGGTGGCGCTCCAGGCCGGTCCGAGGACGGCGACGCCGGCGTTGTTGAAGAGCCAATCCACCCCGCCCCATGCGCGCCAACTTGCTTGCGCGAGCCGCTCGACGTCGGCCGCATTCGACACGTCGCAGACTTGTACGAAGCAGGGAGCCCCGAGTGCTTCGACCAAGGCCTGCGTATGCGCGAGCGGGCCGGCTTCGATATCGGAAATCACCAGTGCCATCTGTTCGCGCGCACACGCCAGTGCAAGTTCCCTTCCGATGCCGCTGCCCGCGCCCGTGACAACGGCAACCCGCGGCGCCGTCATTCGAGACTGGCTCCGGACTTGCGGATCACTTCAGTCCACTTCCCCGCCTCGCTGGCGACATAGGCCTGGAACGCCTCGTGCGGCATACCGATTGTGAAGCTGGCGGCCGAATCGAGCGCGGCCTTGACGACCGGCGAGATCATGACCTGATTCATTTCGTCCGAGAGCCGCTTCACGATGGCGGCCGGGGTGTTGGCCGGCGCGAACAGGCCACCCCAGCTGAGCGCTTCCACACCGGCGAAGCCCGCTTCGGCCATAGTGGGTACGTTCGGCAGGACCGCGATGCGGCTCGCGCTGGTGACCGCAAGGGCATTGATCTTGCCGGTGCGGATATGCGGTGCAGACGTCTGGACGAAATCGAACATCACATCCACATTGCCGGCCATCAAATCGACCAGTGCCGCGGAACTGGCCTTGTACGGAATGTGGGTGAAGCGCGCTCCCGTGCGGGTTTGCAGCAACTCCAGACACAGATGGCCCGAGGTACCGTTGCCTCCCGATCCAAAGTTGAGCTTGCCCGGTTGCTTCTTGCCGAACTCGACCACTTCGGCGACGTTGGTGAATTTTCGTGCGGGGTTCGCCACGAGCACGTTGGCGTTGCCCGTGAGACCGTGGATGGCAACGAAATCCTTGACCGGGTCATAGCGTATCGTCTTGTACAGCGCGCTGTTGGTGCCTTGCGTGCCCTGGGTGCCGATCAGCAGTGTGTACCCGTCGGGCGCGGCCCGCGCCACGTATTCCGCCCCAATGGAGCCGCTCACACCGACCCGGTTGTCGATGACGATGGGCTGGCCGAGGCGATCGCTGAGCACGCGCGCGATCACACGGGCTTGCGCATCGACGACGCTTCCCGCGGAAAACGGCACGACCAAGGTTATGGGTCGCTGTGGATAGACGCCCTGTGCGAACGAGGGCGGCGATAGCGGCAGCGCGCTAATGGAAAGCGCGAAGATGCGACGATTGATCATGGGTGTGTCTTCCTGTTTGTCAATTCAAATCATGGTGAAGCCGCCTGAGGCACCAATCGTCTGTCCCGTGATGAACAGCGCTCGGTCCGAGGCAAGGAAGGCCACCAATCCAGACACATCGGTCGGGCGCGAGAGCCGGCCGACTCCCTTGGAGATCGGGTAGGCGCCGAGCATCTTGCCCAGCAGTTCGTTGTTCTCCACCGTAGCGTTGACGTTCAGGGGGCCGTCCTTGATGCCTTCGTGCGATACCGCGCCCAGTGCCACCGAATTGACCGTGATCGCATGGCGTCCGTGCTCGCGCGCCAGTGCTTTGGCGAAGCCGGCGATGGCTGCCTTCGCGCCCGAATACACCGCCATATTGGCTTCGCCGATGCGTCCGGCTTCGGAGATGATATTGACGATGCGGCCGCTCTTGCGTTCGACCATGCCGGGCAACACGGCACGACAGCAATGCATGGTGCCGTAGACATTGAGATCCACGATCTTGGTCCAGTCAGCGACCGGCATATCAATGAACGGCGGCGTGCGGCCGCCTTTTTCGCGGCGCTCGGGGATGATGCCGGCGTTGTTGACCAGCACGGTGACCGGTGTCCCGAAATGGCTGGCAGCGCGAGCCACCATGGCCTCGACCTCGTCCTGCTTCGTGATGTCCGCGGGCGCGGCCCAGGCGCGGCCGCCGGCCGCCGTGATCTCGGTCGCAACGGCCTCGGCACGCTCGGCGAACAGGTCGTTGACGACGACCTGGGCCCCTTCGGCCGCGAGCTCGATGCAGATTTGCCGGCCGACGCCTTGGCCTCCGCCGGTGACGAGTGCCACTTGTCCATTCAATCCGAGTTGCATGTCATTTCCTTCTTGAGGTGTGGGTAGAGGATCAGCGTCCCTTGAAGCGGGGCTCGCGCTTCTCGACGAATGCGCGCATGCCCTCGACGCGGTCCTCGCTGTCGACGATCATGGCGGCGGCGTAGCGTTCGTACTCGAGGCCTGAATCCAGGTCTGTTTGCATCCCGCGGTTGATCGCACGTTTGGCGAAACGCACCGCGAGCGGCGGGTGCCGCGCGATGCGCTGGGCCAGCTCCAGTGCGGCCGGCATCAGTTCGGCGGGCGGCAGCACGCGGCTCACGAGGCCGTAGCGATGTGCGGTTTCGGCGTCGATGAGGTCGGCCGTGAGGATCAGTTCCTTGGCGCGAGCCTCTCCGATGAGCCGCGGCAACCGTTGGGTGCCACCGGCAGCAGGGATCACACCGAGCTTGATCTCGGGCAGGCCGAAGCGCGCGCTGGACGCGGCCAGGCGGATGTCGCAGCACAGCGCAATCTCCAGGCCACCCCCCAGGGCGACGCCATTGATGGCCGCAACGACCGGCTTTTCGAATTCTTCGATGTTGCGAAACAGATCGTGCGTGGCCTTCTGGCGCACGAAGTACTCGGTGCCTCGTACCACGTCGGTGGCGCGTTCCTTGATGTCGGCGCCGGCGCAGAAGGCGCGGTCACCGCTGCCGGTGATCAGCACCGCACGCACGCGCTCGTCTCCTCTCGCCAGCTCGAAGAACGCGCGCGCCAGGTCGGGCTTCATCGTGCCGCCCAGGGTGTTCATGCGGTCAGGGCGATTTAGCGTGATCACGGCGACCTGGTCGCGCACTTCGTAGAGCAGCGTGCCCAGGTCTTGAATGTCGGTGGAAGTCATGGAGGTGTTCCTATTGTTGAAACGCGTCGGCGCTCAGGTGGATGCGGAGAGCACATGCGCGATCGATACAGACCCCAAGCCGATCATGTGCGCCATGCCCCAACGGGCTTGCGGGTGTTGTCGGCCTTCCGCCTCGCCGCGCAGTTGGCGCGTCAGTTCCGCCAACTGACCGATGCCCGTGGGGCCCAGCGGATGACCCATACCGATCAAGCCGCCCGAGGCGTTGATGGCGCAGCGTCCGCCGATCTGCGAGTCGCCGCGTGCCAGAAACCGTGCCCCTTCGCCGGCTTCGCAGACGCCGATGGCCTCGCTGTACAGCAGTTCCTCCACCGAGAATGCGTCGTGCAGTTCGAGCAGGTCGAGCTCCGTTGGAGCGATGCCCGCCTGTTCGAAGGCGGCCCGGGCACTGGAGCGCACGAGTTCGATGGCGGCGTCGCCATAGCGGCTCTCGTCGCGCTCGCTGCCGGCCACCGAGGCGCGCACGCGCACACAGCGCCGTGCATCGAGGCCCATCCGCTGGATTGCCCGGCCGGACACGAGCAGCACCGCAGCCGCACCCTCGCCGCGGGGGCAGCACTGCTGCACGGTGAGGTCTCCCGCCACGCGTGGCGAGGCCAGCACCTGCGCGAGCGTGCGCGGCTTGCGGAACTGGGCGAAGGGATTGCGTGCCGCATTGCCGTGGTTCTTGACGGCGACCCCCGCCATTTCTTCCACGCTCGCTCCCCGCTCGCGCAAATAGGTGCGCGCCATCATTGCGAACTTGACGGCAGGGATGGTGGCCGTGTCGCTCAACCGCTCCAAACCGTCCTTGTTCGCGGCGCGGCGCCCGTCCCCGTGCTTGTCCACGCCCACGGCAAGGACCGCGTCGCTCGTGCCGGCCGCAATCTCCATGCAGGCCTGGCGGAATGCGAACGAGCCCGAGGCGGAAGCGTTCTCTACCTGCGTGACGCCCAGGCCGGTCGAGCCCAGGTGGCGCAGCATCACGCGCCCGGCGGCCATGCCGATCGAGGTCGTGCCGACATAGGCGCTCTGGACCTGGTTCCAGCGCAGACCCGCGTCGGCCAGTGCTGCGCGTACCGCCGTCAGGCCCAACTGGGTGTAGGGCGTCTCGCTAGGGAACTGATACGGGTGCAAGCCGATGCCGGCGATGTAGACGCCGCCGGTGGCGTCAATCCAGTTGGCACTCATGGCGTCACCTTGGGGTCGGCTGGCATGAAGCGGCAGGCATACACACCCTGGGCTTCCCGCACCTCGGCAACCGCTCGAACAATCATGCCTGGGCGCAGCACGGTCTCGTCACTGGCCGAGATCACGCCTTCCTCGACGATCCCGTCTGCAATGCGTACATCCCCTGCGATGCTGGGCGCGGCCATGCCCGGTGCCAGTGGAACGTGGAGCGTGACGTACTCCAGCAACTCACCACCGCCTGGGCGGCTCAGCTTCTGCGCGTCGACCAGCGGATCACCGCAATGCGCGCAGCCCGGCACGTTGGCCGGAAAGCTCAAGCCGCTGCACGCACGGCACTGCACGAAGAAGAAATCGAGTGAATGGCCATCCTCTGCCAACTGGTAGAGCGTGGGATGCAGCGGCTTCAAGGGAGTCTGTGGTTCGGTCATGGGGAATCGAAGGGATGACAAGGAAGTGGGTCGAGCGGCGGAGCGAACTCAGTCGCCGCCGGGCCGCCCCAAGGCGACTGAAGCCCCCTCGGGGGGCAGCGCAGTACACGCAGTGACAAGCGTGGGGGTCATGGTCTCAGTCGAGCTTGGCGCCGGACTGCAGCACGACCTCACGCCAGCGCGTCATCTCCGACTTCACGAAGGCACCGAGCTTCTCGTCGCGCAGGCCTGTGAGCGGGACGCTGCCGAATTTCTCGGTGCTCTGCATCATCTCGGGATGGACGATGGCTTTCGCGATTTCATCGCCGAGGCGCTTCACGATCTCAGGGGGTGTCTTCGCCGGAACGAACACTGCGCCCCAGGCAGTCGATTCGGCGTTGGAAAAGCCAGATTCACTGAGCGCCGGAACGTCCGGGGCACTGGTAAGCCGCTTCTTGGCGGTGACCGCCAATGCCTTGAGCTTTTGTGCCTGGATGAAGGGCAGCATCACCGCCGGGTAGTCGAACATCACATCGATGTTCCCAGCCATCAAATCGGTCAAAGCAGGACTGCTTCCCTTGTAAGGAATGTGCGTCATCTTGATGCCTGCTGCGGTCTGGAACAGCTCGGCCGTCAAGTGCGTCCCCGTTCCCGACCCGGCCGAACCGAAGGTCACTTTGCCGGGATTGGCTTTGGCAAACGCGATCAGTTCGGAAACGCTCTTGTAGGGCCGCGCGGGATGGGTCACCAGCATCAACGGCGTTTCCGACAGTGCGTGCACGGGCACGAAATCTTTCACAGGGTCGTAGCCCACGTTCTTGTAGAGCGCGAGATTGGCGCCATGCGTGCCCTGGGTACCGTAGATCAGCGTGTAACCGTCCGGTGCCTGGCGCGCGGCGGTTGCCACGCCGATCGATCCACCCGCACCAGGCCGGTTGTCCACGAGCACCGTCTGGCCCAGCTGGGCTCCGAGCAGTTTGGCCAGCAAGCGCGAGGTGCTGTCGGTGATGCCGCCTGGGGTGAAAGGCACGACGAAGGTGATGGGCTTGGTCGGCCATGCCTCGCCAGCGGCGTGGAGTGTCCCGAGGGCCAGGGACCCGACTAGAAGAACCACCAGTTTCTGTAGACCACTTCGCATGCTTGTCTCCATTTATTGTTGCCAGTAATTCACGATTACTCGTAGAATACTTCAATATCTCGTATAAACGCAAGTAGAAAAAATGGCCGGCCTATCAATTTGAATTGCAATCCACCCTCTGTTTTTGTCTGAGTTATTTAGATTTCCTTCGCTATCATTCGTACTTATCTACGAAATACCGGAGGCCATATGCCAACCCTTGTTCCTGCTGCCGCCCGCACCATGTCTTTGCTCGAAGTCTTTGCCCGTGAGCGCCGCGAACTGTCCAACTCGGACCTCGCGCGCCTCATGGACCTGCCCGAGAGCAGTTGCTCCGATCTGCTGCACACGCTGCACGAGCTGGGCTACCTGATGCGCACGGCGCGCAGCCGGCGGTTCTATCCAACGGCGCGGCTGCTGACGATTGCGAAAGAGATCTCGGCGGGCGATCCGCTCTATGCGGTCGCTTCGGAGGCCTGCGAACTGCTGCGCGACAAGACCGGCGAGACCGGTATGTGCGGTCGCCTGGAAGCCGGGGTGGTGAAGGTGCTGGCCTTTGCCGAAGGCACGCATCCGCTTCGCTACGTGGGGAACGTCGGCAACAAGATCGCACTGCACGTGTCGGCGCTCGGCAAGGCCGAGTTATCTCTCGGCACGCCCGAGGAGGCTGCGCGCCAGCTGCGGCTCAAGCCCCTGAAGCAGATCGCCGCGGGCACCATCACCGACCTCGCGGTCCTGGAAGCGCAGGTCGAAAAGGCGCGCCAGCAAGGCTGGATGTGGGTCGAGAACGAAGGCTTCGATGGCCTGGCGGCACTCGCGGTGGCCGGCTACGTCGGAGATGAGCCGCTGGCCCTGTCCATTGCCGGACCTACTGACCGCATGCGCCAGCACCGCGACGCCTGTCTGCAGGCGCTGAAGGAGGTGCAGGCATTGGTCTTCCATCCCCGCAGCACGTCACTTCCGCCGCGCACCGCACCAACCCGGCGTGGTGCCGCATCCAAGGAATTCGGCCCCGCGTAGTCAGGGGGCTTTTTTACACCATCTCCAGGAGACAGATCCCATGTATTTCGTACCCGATGCCGAACAGGAACTGCTGCGTGACAGCGTGCGCCGCTTCATGAAAAGTGAAGTGGCACCGGTGGTCGCCCGGCACGACAGGGAAAAGACCTTTCCCTTCGAGCTCCTCAAGGATCTGTCCCAGTTCGGCTACATCGGCGGCCGGTTGCCCGAGTCGCTGGGCGGCATGGACATGGACCAGATGACCTGGGCCCTGCTCATGGAGGAGGCCGGCTATACATGGTTGTCGTTGCGGACCATGGTGAACATCACCAACGCCGCCATCAACAAACTGGCCGCGGAAGCAACCGAGGCACAGAAGGAGCGCTTCCTGAAGCCCTTGCTGGCTTCCGAGCGACGCGTCTTCAATGCCATCAGCGAGCCGGGTTGCGGTTCGAACATCGCGCAGGTGCAGACACGGGCCGACCTGCAGGGCGATCACTACGTGCTCAACGGACGCAAGTTGTGGATCACCAACGGCGCATTCGCCGACTTCGGTATCGTTGTTGCGCGCACCTTCAGCCCGGATTGCCAGGGGCAACTCTCCACGTTCCTGGTCGAGCGCGAGGTGTCGCCGTATGAGATGCGCAGTGTCGACACTATGGTCCTGCGCAGTACCGGCACTGCCGAACTCGGCTTCGACAACGTGAAGGTTCCGCGCGAGAACCTGCTCGGTGAGGAAGGCAATGCGCTGAAGAAGATGCTGATCGGACTGGACAGCGCGCGCGTGAACATCGCCATGGGCGCGGTGGGCGCGGCCCAATCGGCGCTCGATCTGTCCATCGACTACGCCCGCACAAGGACGCAGTTCGGCAAACCCATCGGCAGCTTCCAACTGGTGCAGAAGCTCATCGTCGACATGACGATACGGGTCGAGGCGGCCCGCGCCCTCGGCCTGCGCGCCGCGGCGGCGCTCGACGCGAACAAGGATGCGCGCACGGCCTGCTCGATCGCCAAGCTCTACGCCACGGAGGCCGCGCACGAGGTGGCCAGCATGGCGCTGCAGGTGCACGGCGGCTTGGGCTATGCGACGGACTACCCGATCGAGCGCATCTTCCGCGACACGCGCGGCGGCACGATTCCCGAGGGCACGACGGAAGTGCAGACATTAATTGCCGGCCGCGAGATCCTGGGTATCTCGGCCATGGTCTGACCATGGAGACAAAGTTGACCGATCTATCCAGGCTTATCCGTCCGCGCTCCATCGCGCTGGTTGGCGCTTCGGACCGCATGCACAGCATCGGCGAGCGAACCCTGACCAATCTGCTGGACCACTCCGATTTCGACGGCGACGTCTACCTCGTCAATCCCAGCAAAGCCGAAATCCGCGGGCAACGCTGCTGGCCCAGCGTTGCCGCATTGCCCGCCACGCCAGATCTCGCGGTGATCGTCGTGCCGGCGGCCGGTGTGCTGGCGGTGGCTGAGGAATGCGCTGCCCGCGGTGTGCTCTTCGCCATCGTCCTGACGTCCGGTTTCGGCGAGGCCGGGGAGGAAGGCGAGCGCGCCCAGGTGCGCCTGAAGGAAATTGCCGACGCCGGCGGGATGCGCGTGTACGGCCCGAACTGCCCGGGGCTGACCAACGTCAACCAGCGTCTGGGCCTGACCTTCTCCCCCTCGTTCCCGCACGACCTGGTCAAAGGCCCCATCGGCCTGGCCACCCAAGGCGGCGGCCTGGGCCGCAACGTGATGCAGGCAATGGACCGCGGCATCGGCATTGGCCTGTGGGCTTCGACCGGCAATGAGGTCGACCTGCAGGTGGCCGACTTCATCCACTACATGGCCGATGCCCCCGACATCAAGGTGATCGTCACTTTGCTCGAAGGCATCAAGGACGGCGCCAAATTCGTCGCGGCAGTCCAGCGCGCAGCGGTCAACGGGAAGCCCGTCATCGCGCTGAAAGTGGGCAAGTCGGAGTATGGACAGCGGGCGGCGCAGTCGCACACCGCGTCCTTGACCGGTTCGGCAGAGGTCAACAGTGCGGTGTTCCGGCAGTTCGGCGTGATCGAGGTCGACGACATCGACGAGTTGGCGGACACGGCCTGGCTGTTCGCGCGTGCCCAACCCGACGCCAGCGAGGGCATCGCCATCTATACCTCTTCCGGCGGAACGGCCGCCCTGACGGCGGACGCCGTGGGCTCCTCAGGCCTGACGCTGGCGCAGTTCGCCCCGCACACCCGCGAGCTGCTGCGCAACCGCCTGCCGGACTACGCCGCCATCGACAACCCGGTTGACACCACCGCGGCGGTGCTCAGCGACGCGGCCCTGATCGAGAAGACCCTCGGCGCGGTGGCCAGCGACCCCAACCTCGGCTGTGTGATCGTGCCCATCGCGCTGGACTACGGCGACACCACCATCCAGATGGCTCGCACCATCATCGCGGCGCAGAAGGGGTGTGCGACGCCTATCGTGCCGATCTGGATGAGCGACCGCATGGGCGAGGGCTATCGCATGCTGGTCGAGCATGGCTTTGCGCCGCCGCGCTCGGTCGGCAAGGGGGTCAAGGCGATCCGGCGCTGGGTGGAGTACGGGCGCTGGAAGCGCGCGCACCGCTTGGCGGACACCGCGACGCCGACCGCGGCGCTGCCTGTGGCGCTTTCCACGCGCTCCCTGTCCGAGGCGCAGGCCAAGCAGCAGCTTCTTGCCGCGGGCGTGCGGCTGCTGCCGAACGCGTTGGCCAGGACGCCGGAGGAAGCGACTTCGTTGGCCGACGGCATGGGCTACCCCGTCGTCGCCAAGATCGCGAGCGAGCAGATCGTGCACAAGTCCGACATCGGCGGCGTGCAGGTGGGCCTGCAAGATGCAGGACAGGTTCGCGAGGCGTGGCGGGACATCATGGCCTCGGTTGCGCAGCACCGGCCCGACGCCGCTATCGATGGGCTGCTCATCGAGAAAATGGCGCCGGGAGGCGGCCTGGAGTTGATGGTCGGCGTCACCCGCGACCCGGTGTTCGGACATGTCATGACGTTCGGCCTCGGAGGCATCTATGTGGAAATCCTGCGCGACGTGACGCGCCGGCTGCTGCCACTGGGCGCGGACGATGCCGCCGAAATGATCCGCGAAATGCGCTGTTTTCCGCTGCTCGCCGGTGCGCGAGGTCGCCCGCCTTCGGATGTCGAAGCGCTCGAAGCGCTGCTGCTGCGCATCTCGGCATTCGTGGTCCGGAACGCGGACAGGATCGAGGAAATGGACCTGAACCCGGTGTGGGTGGGTGCCGTCGGCGAAGGCGCACTGCCGCTGGATGCCGTCATCATCGAACGCACTGTGCAAGAGGTGACGGCATGACGGCGCCATCCGCGCGCCCGCCGCTGGATGGCATCACCGTTATCGACTTCAGCGAACTGCTGCCTGGTCCGTTCTTCACGCAAAGCCTGGCCGAACTGGGCGCTCGCGTCATCAAGATCGAGCGGCCGCCTCTTGGGGACAATGCGCGCAGCCTGGGGATGGGCGCGTTCGAGGCCGTGAACCGCGGCAAGCACAGCCTGCTGGTCGATCTGAAGGACGAGGCCCAGCGCGAGAAGGTGCGCGACCTTCTTGCGACGGCCGACGTTCTGGTCGAGTCCTACCGGCCCGGCGTGATGGCGCGCCTGGGCCTGGATGCCGCTTCGCTGCGCGAAACATGCCCCCGGCTGGTGTACGTGTCGCTCAGCGGCTATGGACAAACCGGCCCGTGGGCCGATCTGCCGGGACACGACATCAACTACCTGGCGGCGGCTGGTGTGCTGGCCGTGTCCGGTGCACCCGGCGGCGGACCGGCGCAAAGCTTCGGGCTGCCGGTGGCGGATCTGTGTGGTGCCATGTATGCGCTGTCGTCTACCCTGGCCGCACTGTTTCAACGCCAGGGCACGGGCCGTGGCCAGCACCTGGATGTCTCCCTCGCCGACTGCGCACTCCACTGGATGAACCCGCGTCTCGGTGCCTATCGCGAAGCCGGGGCGAGCACGCTGGAGGCGCAGCGCGAGACCACGCTGGTCAAGGCGGGCTACGGTGCGTTCCGCTGTCGCGACGGGCGCTATCTGTCGGTCGCGGCACTGGAAGATCATTTCTGGAGGCGCCTTTGCGCCGCGCTCGATTTGGCGCCATTCGACGGTGAGGCCCATGGTTCGCACAAGGCGCGCAAGCCGGTCGCCGAGGCCATCAACCGCCGCATCGCCGAAGTGCTCGAAGGCATGGATGCGGACGATGCCTTCGAGCTGCTGCGCCGGAACGACGTGCCCGTCGCACCGGTGGTGGAGCCGGCTCAGCTCGCGGCGTTGCCCCAGTTCGCGCTGCGCGGCAAGTTCGAGCAAGGAACGGTGATGCCCGCGGTGCGCTATCCCGTTCCGATGACCGGCGTGGTGGCGGGCGGCTTGGGCGTAGCACCCGCGCTCGGCAGCGCCCTGGTTTGAATCCGTGGCTCCACCGTTGCGCACGCGGATCACCCGGCTGCTGGGAATCGAGCATCCGATCCTGGGCGGGGGGCTTATGTGGCTGTCGGACGCACGCTATGTGGCCGCGCTGGTCAATGCGGGCTGCATGGGCTTCATCACGCCCCGCACCTTTCACAGCGACAAAGCTTTCGGTGACGAATTGGTGCTCTGCTCCGAGTTGACTGGGGGCAGGCCGTTCGGCGTCAACCTGACGCTGTCGAGCCGTCCCGAGGCCAACGCAGCTGTGCAATGCTGGCTGGACATGGCGTTGGCCCATGGCGTTCGGTTCTTCGAGACAGCCGGGCATGCCCCAGTCGAACTGATCGGCACACTCCACAAGGCCGGTGCCATCGTGGTCCACAAGGCCTCGAGCATCCGCCATGCGTTGTCGGCCGAGCGCGCAGGTGCCGATGCCATCGCCCTGGTGGGGATGGAAGAGGGCGGCCACCCAGGAACCAACGAGTTGCCCACCATGCTGATGGGAGCACTGGCTGTCGATCGGTTTCGCGTACCCGTCGTGCTCGGCGGCGGGATTGGCCGAGGACGGCAACTCGCGGCGGTGCTCGCACAAGGGCTCGACGGCGTGCTGATCGGTAGCCGCTTCCTGGTGTGCGAAGAGATCGGCGCGCACCGCCGCTACAAGGAGCACCTGCTGAACTGCGATGAGCACTCGACCGTGCGCCTGCTGCAATCACTGGGCAACACCTGGCGCGTGCTGCGCAACGATACGGCCCGCCAGATCGATGAGATCGAACGCGCGGGTGCGACCGACCATGCGGCGTTCGGCGAACTGATCAGCGGCCGGGCGGCGCGCGACTATTGTTACGCCAATGGCGACTGGCAGCGCGGGATGCTATCGCTCGGTCCGTCGATCGCGTTCGCGAAACGCATAGAACCACTGAAATCCATCGTCGCCGATTTGCTCGAGGAGGCGCGGGCGTCGATCTCCGGCCTTTCTTCACGGGAACAAGAATGAAACGACTACCTTTCATGGACCGCCTCGTGGTGCCCGTGATCGCGGCGCCGATGCTGCGCGTCTCTGGCATTGAACTCGTATCGGCGGCTTGCGCGGCGGGCGTCATTGGCGCTTTCCCTACGGCGAACTGCGCGTCACTTGAAGAGTTCGAGGCTTGGCTCCAGCGGCTGAACCGGGAAACCGCTGGCGACCGCCGCAGCGCACCTTACTGCCCGAACCTCATCATGCGGCGGGACCCGGCACGGCTGAAGGCGGAGGTCGAATTGATCGTTCGGCATCGAACTGAGTTGGTCATCACCAGCGTGGGTTCGCCTGCCTCGGTGATACCGACCCTGCACGATGGTGGTTGCCTGGTGTTCGCCGACGTGGCATCGGTACATCACGCGGAACGCGCGCTTGAGGCGGGGGCCGACGGGCTGGTGCTGCTCACGGCAGGCGCGGGCGGCCATACGGGCTGGGCCAACCCGTTCGCGTTCGTCCGTGCGGTGCGCGCCCTGTTCGACGGTCCCATCGTACTGGCGGGTGGACTGTCGGACGGGTTTGCGCTCAAAGCTGCCTCGGTGCTGGGCTGCGATCTGGGCTCCATGGGGACCCGCTTCATCGCGACCCGGGAAAGCCTGGGGTCGGTTCCCTACAAACAGATGCTCGAGCGAAGTTCGCTGGACGATGTCATGGCCACGCGCGCCTTCACGGGCCTGCCGGCCAACTTTCTGAAGCCGTCCATCGTTCAAGTTGGATTGGATCCCGCCGCGCTTGATGAAACTGTGTCCGTGCAGGAAGCCCGAAACAGGTTTGGCGGAGGCTCTGAAAGTGCAGTGATCCAGCGATGGGCCGACCTTTGGAGCGCGGGGCATTCCGTATCAGGGGTCACATCGGTCCCGGCTGTCGCTGAACTGGTACGAACCCTGCGCCATGAATTCAACGGTTCGGCCTAAGCCCTCTGGCGCTCTTCGCGAAAACTTCTGCACTCCCTACTAGTCATCTAAGGCCATCGCATGCAGGCCAGCGCGCGGCAGCGCAGCCTATCGCAGGGAGGATAATGACCTTCGCGGTCCGTCCAGGGGGTTCGCCCGGCGAGGCTGGGCCGATTTGCGCGACTTTTGCGCGACTCTTCTCAGCGCCTATGGACACCGCGCGACATTTCAACGATGGGAGGACGCCCTAAGTCGTTGATTTCATAGACCCCTGTTCAACTTTCGCAGGCTACGAACCAAGGGGTCGTGGGTTCGAATCCTGCCAGCTGCACCATATGAATCAAGGACTTAGGTCAGAAATGGCCTGAGTCCTTTTTCTTTGCTGGGGACTTTCCATCGCGCCCTTCCTACTTAGCCATTTGCCACCCGCAATAGGATCGCGATGGAAGTCGAGCGGTTGGCGACTCCGCTCGTTCGCAAGCATGTCGGCTGCCGCGGTGTACATACCCTAACGTGTACCCCGGACTGTCAACGCGACAACACTCCAATCCGCAGGGCGGATGAAAACTGCAATTGCGTGGCCAGATCATCGGCCCGGGCTATTCCGCGCTGGACCTGAACGCATTGAGCAGCTGCAGGAAGTCGGCGTCGCGCGCGGACGGACGCGATCCTCATCAAACGGGGTCGAACTGAAAGACTGCGACAGGAAGGGCGCCACCTACTCCGATAGGGACATGTGCATTGCGTTGCGCACGACGATAGTCCGTGCTGCGCACAGGAGTCCCTTATGAAACGCACTTGCTGGCGCCATTGCGGATCGCGCATGGCAGCCTTCCTGTCGGCCCTGGTTCTGAGCGCCTGTGGCTCATTGCCGCCCAAGCCTCCCCACTCGGGCGGCCGTGCCCCTCTTTCGGCTGGAGATACCCGACTGGGCAGCATCGCGCGGGACTCGCTGTCGCCGGCGCAATCGTCGGGATTCAGGCTGCTGCCACAGGCCGACCATGCGCTTGAGGCGCGTATGCAGCTCATTGCTCGCGCCGAGCGTACGCTGGATGTGCAGTACTACTTGATCGCCGGCGATGCAACGGGAAGAGCCTTCCTCACGGCGCTGTCGCATGCCGCCGCGCGGGGCGTTCAGGTTCGCCTGCTGATTGACGATCTGCACACCGCGCAGATAGACCCCATCCTGCGCGCTCTAGCACCACAAGGGAATGTCGAGGTTCGGCTTTTCAACCCCTTCTGCTGCGCGCGGTCCGGACTGGTGAGTAGGTTTTTATCCTCGCCGGGCGAAGTGCGCAGGCTGAACCACCGTATGCACAACAAGCTGATGGTCGCGGATCAAGCCATTGCCGTTGCGGGGGGGCGCAACATTGCCGACGAGTATTTCGCTAGCAGCCCGGAACAGGAGTTCGTTGACATGGATGCACTGATGGTGGGGGCGATCGTGGATCAGTTGACCTCCATCTTTGCCCGCTATTGGGACAGTGGTCCTGTTTGGCCGGCGCTGGCCGTTCTGGGCCAGGCCGGCACAGGTGTTCTTGAGCCTGAGCCATCCACAATTCCAACTCTTGGGTCTATCGGATCGGAGGAGGTGACCGAGGATGTGTTGGGCCAGGCGTCGCCGTCGGCCGAGTTCGCGCAAGGCCGGCTGACTCTTGTGGCGGGCTCGGCATACGCCTTCGCCGATTCGCCCTCCAAGGTGCTGCTGCACGACGAGGACTACCTTCTGGCATCAAGCGCGATCAGTCGCGTCAGTGAAGCAATGGCAGGAGCCCAACGTGAACTCACCGTGGCAACGCCATACCTGATACCGCGCGAGCGAGGCATGGCGCTGATTCGTCAACTTGCTGACAATGGGGTGAGAGTCAATGTGCTCACCAACTCGATGGCGGCCAATGATTCGATCTTCGCGCACGCTGCCTATGCCCGGTATCGGCGGGGGATGCTAAGGGCAGGCGTGCAGCTCTACGAACTCAGTCCCGCTCGGGCGGGAGCCGCCAAGCGAGTCCGCAGTGGCATGCGGGCGGTCCGGTCGCTGGGACGACTTCACACCAAGGCCGTTGTGATCGACCGCACGTCGGTCTACATCGGCTCGGTGAATATGGATCCGCGCTCGGCTGACAAGAACACCGAGCTGGGCATGTGGATCGAAAGCCCCGAGCTCGCGCAGCAGATGTTGGAAGTGCTGGAGGCCACTCGCCGTTTGGGTGCGTACCGCGTTCAGCTGGCACCCGACACGGAAGCGCTTCGATGGATCGCTTGGGATGAGCACGGGGCCGAATCCGCACTTTTCGCGGAACCTGAGTCGACGCCGTTGATGCGCCTGCAGAACCTGCTCGTCGCACCCCTGGTTCCCGAGAGCCTGTTGTGACTCGAATGACCCGCTCTCTCCCATTCGGAGGAGGTCGCGCAGGCCCATGCGGCGGTTTTGCGCGAACCGGGGCTAGACCAAGATGGCTACGGCTCGCCGGAGTTCCGTCGGGCCACGGTCCATCAACATCGCAGGAAATTCCACTATGAAACTGAGTACCCTTTCCCTTTCATTCGCCCTGGCGCAGCTGTTTGCAGTGAGCGCGTTCGCACAGCAGCCGCCGACCGCGGAATCCTATCCGCCTGGTTCTGCGGCGCCTGCGGTCCAGCCGAAGGCAACCAGCGTCGAAAAGGCGGAGGGCAAGGTTCTGCGCAAGCGCGCCGGCTCGGATGCGGCCAAGAAGTCGATGCCCGGCGAGGGCACGCCCATTCCCGAAGCCGCGGCAAGGGTGCCAAAGACCGAGCGGCAGGCCGCTCGATCCGCCCGAAAGGCAGAAAGCGCCCGGGCCAACAAGGCAGGCGAAATTACCTCACGCGGGGAAATCGGCCTCGCGAAGTGAACCCTACCGCTTGACCTACGAGGCTGCAATGCCCGGATTGTTCGCTGACTGAGTCTCTTTGCTCAGCGATGCCGGCAATATCCCGGCAGCCCGTTCGATGGCGCAAGCATTGACGGGGCAACGGATCACGCTCGACGCCGTGTTCATCAATGCCGGTGTTGCCAGGTTCGCGCCCATGGGGGATGCCGACGAGGCACTGTGGGACGGACTTCGAGGTGAACGCAAGGGCCTAGTTCACCGTCGAAGCGCTGGCGCCATCGTCCTCAACGGCTCGATCAACGCACGCATCGGGAATGCCGTCATCGAGCGTGTACGCCGCCAGCAAGGCAGGAGTGCCTGCGTGGGCGCGCACGCCCACGCAGGCGGGCTGCCCTGACACTAGCTTCTGACAAACGCGAGAAGGTCCGCGTTAAGCATCTCTTTGTGCGTCTCGTTCAAGCCATGCGGCGCCCCCGCATACACGATCAGCTTGCTGCCTCGAGCCAGGTTTGCCGCGGCGCGTGCCGAGGTATCGATGGGAACGATCTGATCGTCATCCCCGTGGATGATGAGCGTGGGGATATCGACCTTCTTGAGATCGGCTGTGAAGTCCGTCTCGGAAAACGCCTTGATGCAATCGTAGGTGTTCTTGTGGCCGGCTTGCATGCCGCGCGCCCAGAAGGCATCCACGGCACCCTGCGACGCTTTGGCGCCCGGTCGGTTGTATCCGAAAAATGGACCGCTCGCGATGTCCCGGTACAACTGTGAGCGGTCCGCGATAGAGGCACTGCGCAGGCCGTTGAAGTGTTCGATCGGAATGCCACCCGGGTTTGCCGCTGTCTTCAGCATCAGGGGCGGTACCGCCGCCACCAGCACCAGCTTGGCCAGCCGTTTGGTGCCATGACGGCCGACATAGCGGGTCACCTCGCCGCCACCCATCGAAAAACCCACCAGGACTACATTCTTGAGCTCGAGCTTCGCCATGAGCGTCTCGAGATCATCCGCAAACGTGTCCATGTCGTTGCCGCCCCACGTCTGGGTAGACCGGCCGTGCCCACGACGATCATGGGCGATGCAGCGGTAGCCGCGCGATGCCAGGTGCAACATCTGGTCTTCCCAGCTGTCGGCGTTGAGCGGCCAGCCGTGACTGAACACGACAGGCTGGCCGGCGCCCCAATCCTTGTAGTAAATCTCGGTGCCGTCCTTGGTGATGACAGTGCTCATGGCTTGGTTTCCTTGTGTGGGTTTGTTTCTGGCCGCGAAGGCCATGGTGGGGAGGGCGGCGCCGGCACTGATGCCTGCGGCGCCGATCAGGACCGTGCGCCGCAAGGCGCTGAAATGGGGATCTTCGTTGTGCTTGGGCATGGCCCTCGCTCCTTTCGATTGACTAATGGAATGGCCGCGCGCTCCTGAGCGCCCGGCGAACCAAGACTAGAGAGGCGCCGCGCTTTTCAAAACACCACGAAGGCGCAGGAGAGCCTCCTCCTGTCGGGGGGGGCGACGCCGGCGCGTCACTTCAATTCACGCTGATTCACTACCAATTAACGCGGTGGTCGACCACTATCTGCGTGCGCGGGATCCCCGTATCGCCTCAACTCAAGGTCATCGACACATCATGTTTTTCAGCGAATCGATCAAAGTACTTGTCCTTCACCGGGACGCCCTGATCTCAGCGGGGGTGGCCAGTGCGCTTGGCAAGCATCCGGACCTGGTCGTCCGGGAGCCCGACGCCCTGCAGGCGGTCGATGCGCCTGCCAGGGCATTGCAGCACGAGCGGATGGATGTGATCGTTGCCGACTACGACACGGCGCTCGAGATCATGTCCAAGGAGCGGCTCGAGCCCGCGCCCCGAGGTGCAACGCCGCCGAACGTGCTGATCGTCACGCGGTGCGAAACGCAGTGGCAGATACGTCATGCGCTCGAGCAGGGAGTCCGCGGTTACCTGCTTCTGGGCTGCAGCCGGCACGAACTTGCCGAAGCTGTGCGTGGTTTGCACAGGGGCGAGCGTTACCTTGGCGCCGTCGTGGCTCAACGGATCGCCGAAAGCCTGGCCTGTGAGATGCCGACGGGGCGGGAGCTTGACGTACTTCGGCTGCTGGCCCGCGGGCATGGGAACAAAGCCATCGCCCTCAAGCTGAATATCGCGGTGGGAACCGTCAAGTCCCACGTAAAAGCCATCTTGCAGAAGCTCGACGCGGCCACCCGAACCGAGGCTGCGGCCGTGGCGGACCGCCGCGGATTGCTCACGGTGCAGCTCGGCAGCCACGACCAGCCGGCGCACGCCCGCAGTGACTGCCAACCGCGCGTTCTGCATCAGTCCACGCGCATCCGCGGCCCCCACTTTTCCGCCGCTTCATGAAACAGCTCACACACGCCGCAGGCGCGCCGGTCGCCGACAACCACAACATTCAAACGGCAGGACCTCGAGGCCCCGCGCTGCTGCAGGACGTCTGGCTCATGGAGAAAATGGCGCACTTCAATCGTGAGGTGATCCCGGAACGGCGCATGCATGCGAAGGGGTCAGGCGCCTTCGGCAGTTTCACGGTAACTCACGACATTTCGCAATGGACCAAGGCGTCCCTGTTTGGCGCGGTGGGCCTGGCCACTCCTGTTTTTGCCCGGTTCTCGACGGTTGCGGGTGAGCGCGGCGCGGCCGATGCGGAGCGCGACATCCGCGGCTTCGCGCTCAAGTTCTATACCGCACAAGGCAACTGGGACCTTGTCGGAAATAACACGCCCGTATTCTTCATGCGTGATCCATTGCGGTTTCCGGACCTGAACCACGCGATCAAGCGCGACCCGCGCACCGGCATGCGCAACGCTCACAGCAATTGGGAGTTCTGGACCTTGCTGCCGGAGGCGCTTCACCAGGTGACGATCGTCATGAGTGATCGCGGGCTGCCGAGAACATACCGGAACATGCACGGCTTCGGAAGCCACACGTACAGCTTCATCAATGCGCAGAACGAGCGCAGTTGGGTCAAGTTCACCTTCAAGTCCATGCAGGGCATAGAGAACTGGACCGACGCGGAGGCTCGCAGTCTGGTCGGGGAGGACCGTGAAAGCTCGCAGCGAGATCTCTTTCAGAGCATCGAGCGTGGCGACTTTCCGCGTTGGAAGCTCTTCGTTCAGATCATGAGCGAGCGGCAAGCCGCGGCGCATCCGACCAACCCCTTTGACCTGACAAAGGTATGGCCCCATCGCGACTTTCCCTTGATTGAAGTGGGCCTGTTGGAGCTCAACCGCAATCCCCAGAACTGCTTTGCGGAGGTCGAGCAAGCAGCTTTCTCGCCTGCCAATGTGGTCCCTGGAATTGGTTTCTCGCCGGACAAGATGCTGCAGGCGCGTTTGTTCGCATACGCAGACGCGCAGCGCTATCGGCTCGGCGCCAACTTCAATCACATACCGGTCAATGCGCCCAAGTGCCCGTTCAACAGCTACCACCGCGACGGCGCAATGCGCACCGACGGCAACCTCGGCGCCCGAATCGGCTATGTGCCGAACAGCGCCGGGGAATGGACGGATCAGCCCGACCTGCACGAGGACCGATCCGCGCTGCAAGGAGCCGCAGGGCATTGGGATCACCGGGTCGATGAAGACTACTACTCCCAGCCGGGCGCACTGTTTCGGCTGATGTCCGCCCAAGAGCGGCAGCGCCTGTTCGACAACACGGCTCGCGCAATGCGGGGCGCCGGGCAGGACGTCCTGGACCGCCACATCGCCAATTGCGGCAGGGCGGATCCGGCCTATGGCAAGGGTGTCGCCGAGGCGCTGCTTCGGCTTGCTCGCTCCTAGCCGCTCAGCTCTTCGAGGAGGCGCCTTGCCCTGCACAAGTCCGCCGTCTCCAGGCCCTCGGTAAATCGCTCCAATGTCGATGAGACCAGCTGGCGAGCCTCGCCCCGGCGCTGTCCACTCCAAAGACACCCCAGGCTGGTCGCGGTTCGCAGCTCCCACGCGAGTGCGCCCTGCCGGCGGGCCAGGGCCAAAGACTCCATCAAGACGGTCTCGGCCAGCGAGCTGGATTGACCGGTGTTCTGCTCCAGCGCCGCCTCGGCTTGCCGGCGCAGGATCTCGGGAGCCGACCAGCCCACCGTCCCTCGCGCCGCGCGCAGCAAGACGTCTTGCGGTGCCAGTCCGTCGGCCAACGTTGCCAGGCAGTCGAGCTCCATGACATTGCCGGTCTGGAAGAACGGGCGGGCGTGCCGCACTGTGCCGGATTCCCTGGATTCGCGAATGGCAAGCACGGCGTCGTAGCTTCGTCCCCAGGATTGCCAGTAGGCGGACGGGTGCCGATCGGAGTGTTCCATCAGCTTGTTCACCAGGGCGCGCGCGGCGCCGGTGTCGCCCCGCCAGAGGGCGATCGGGCAAGCCGCGAGCGCCAGGGCCTGCGTCAAGGCAAACGGGTGATCCGCTGCCATTCTCACGGACTCCGCGGCGACCTCGACCGCGCGATCCGCCCGTCCCTGTATCCACAGGACGCGTGCGAGCACGATGCGCATCGCCACGCTGTAAGGAACCGGGCTGGTGTACTCCAGCGGCATCCGCAGGGGCCGGTCGAGCACGCGTTCGGCCAGAACGCTCGCCGCCGCATGGTTGCCCATGAAATGGTGCGACTGCGCAAGCAATCGATCGGACAGCAGCATCGCCCGGGAATCGGCCGATGCTTGCGCAAGCCTGCTCACTTCCACGGCGTTGTCCAGGGCTGGTGGATACTCGCCGTCCCGAAAGTCCTTGCCCCACAGGCCGTACAGCGCGGCGATCCGGTACCTCGGCTCTTTCAGGCGATCCGCCAATTCAAGCATGCGCGCAATCACCTCAGACTGCGCACGCGCCTGTTGCCGCGGCTGGCCACTGGGAAATATCAGCGCTGCGTTCAGCCGCATCTCGATCACGGGCTGGGCAGGCGACAGCGTCTGAACGGCGTTGAGGGCTTGCTGGATGCGGGCGTGATGCTGGTCCAGCAGGCCGAGCTCGTAAACCGGCAACAGGGCGGCCGCCGTGACTGCGACGCCGAGGGCAGGATCTCCCGCGCTTGAGAAACACCAGTCCAGGCAGGCCCAGACGTCGTCCATCCACCGCCCGCAGTTTGCCAACCACTGTTCACGCGTCGTCGCATCCCGGTCCGCCTCGGCTTGTGCCAGCAGATTCCACATGCAGTTGGCATGCCGCCTGGCGATGATTGCGCCATCCCCGGCCTCAAGCAGTTTTTCAAGCGCGTAGGCGCGAGTCGTATTCAGCAGCCGATATCGCACGAAACTATCGCGTGAATCGGCGGAGACCAGTGACTTGACGGTAAGGTCCATCACGCAAGCAATTGCGTCCGCCGGGGCGGCATCGTCGTCCGATGCGACGGCGCTGGCCGCTTCCAGAGTGAACCCCGCCTTGAATACCGCCAGCCTGCACAGCGTAGACCGCTCGGCGGCCGACAACAATTGGTAACTCCAATCCAGCATCGCCTTGAGCGCCTGATGCCGCGGCGACGCCGTGCGGCAGCCGCGTGCCAGCAGCCGCAAACGATCGGTCAAGCCATCGGCCAGTTCGCGCACACCCAGGCTGTCCACCCGGCCCGCCGCCAGTTCGATCGCCAGCGGCATTCCGTCCAGTTGCCGGCAGACACTGCAAACAACTGGCGCATCCGCGTCAGACAGGGTGAAGCCTTCCGAGACCTGCATTGCCCGCTCCACGAAGAGTTGGACCGCCGGGTAGGTGAGAGCCTGCGTCGAGGTCAACTGCGCGGCGTCGGGCGGCATGTCCAGCGACGCAAGCCGATAGACCCACTCGCCCTGGGCATTCAAACGCTGGCGGCTGGTCGTCAATATGGAAACGGAGTCACAGGCTTTCAGCAGGCCTTCGGCGAGAGCCGCCGCCGCGTCCAGGACGTGCTCGCATGTGTCCAGCACGATCAGCATGTTCTTGCCGCTCACGAACGCGCTCAAGTCGGCCATTGGGTGGTCCACCGATACGGACATCTGGAGCGAGGATGCAACGGCGCCGGGGACCCGCGCAGGGTCGGTGATGGGCGCGAGTTCGACCAGCCACACCCCATCCACGAATGAGCCGAGCAGTTTCTCCGCCACCGCGAGGGCCACAGTCGTCTTTCCCATTCCGCCCGGACCCGAGATGGTCACCAAGCGCTGTTTCGCCACCAATGCGCTCAGCGCATCGATCGCGTCCGAGCGGCCGATGACGCGAGTCAAGCGGAACGGAAGGTTGTGAAAAGCTCCAGGAGAGCGTGGGGCCCGCGGGGTGGCCCTCGCGGCGGATGGCTGTGCCACCGCCGCAACAAAGCAGTAGCCGCGCCCGGGATCGTTCACGATGAAGCGGGCTCCGTCACGGCCGTCGCCAAGCGCCTTGCGCAACGCGCAGACGTGCGCCCGCAGACTGGTTTCCTCGACCACTGTGCTGGGCCATATCCGGGCCTCCAGTTCATCACGCGTGATCACTTCGCCCGCTCGCTCCACCAGTGCTGCCAGGAGTTCAAACGCGCGGCTGCCCAGTCGCACGGGTTTGTCGCCCTCGAGCAATCGCTTCTGTCGCCTGAACAGCCGAAAGCGGCCGAAGGTCAAGGCCTGTTCCGAAAGATCGTCTGAGAGACGTGACATGCGCGTTAACCCTTCGTGATTGCTGCCGCCCGCGAGCATGCAGCAGTTTTAGCGCCTGACCATGGCATTCCAATTCGTTAAGTCAGTCATAAGCCTCGTTGGATTGGCGGTAGCGGCATGTCTCCATAGACTGCATGAAGGCGCGGTTTCTGCGTTGAAGGAGACGGGTGTGTTTAGAAGGCAATTTCATCGATCTGTGTTGGCGGCCGCTGTCGCCTTGTCCGCGTTGTCCGCCATGGCGCAGACGTATCCGAATCGGCCCATCAAGCTGTACCTGGGGCAGGCGGCCGGCGGCGCCGTGGATACCGTGGCCCGTGCATTGGCGGAGCGGCTGTCATCCCCGCTAGGCCAACCGGTGATTGTCGAGCCGCGCCCCGGGGCCGGTGGCATGCTCGCGGCTGAAGCAGTGGCGCGCGCTGCCCCGGACGGCTACACGATCGGTCTGCTCGATGCGGGGGCCTTGGCAGTGAACCCGGTGCTGCAGAAGAAGGTAAGTTACAACGTAGCGAAGGACTTCGCGCATATTGGGCTGGTCGCGAAAATTCCACTCGTCTTGATCGCCAATCCCCAGCTTGCTGCGTCGAATCTCCCCGAACTCACGACCTACCTCCGGCAGAACCCCGGCAAGGTCACCTATGCCTCTTCCGGCATGGGCGGGCCCTTGCACATGGCGATGGAAGCGTACAAACAGCGTGCCGGCGTGGGTGCGGTTCACATCCCCTACAAGGGTGGCGCTCCGGGCTTGGCCGATGTCGTGGCAGGGCACGTCCCGCTGATGTTTGTCGATACCAACCTGGGCAGCCAGTACGCCAAGTCTGGCAAGGTCAAGGCGTTGGCAGTCGCGACCCTTGAACGAAATCCTCAGCTTCCGGACGTTCCGACGTTCAACGAATCCGGTCTCAAGGGCTTTGATTTCGCGCCTTGGGTCGGACTGGTTGCACCCGCGGGGCTGCCCCGCGACGTTGCGGCCAAGCTTGAGCAGGCTCTGCGGCAGGTCTCGGCCAGTCCTGAGATGGCTGCAAAAGTCCAATCTCTAGGCTTCATTCCTTTGAAATCGGACGGCGCACAGTTCAGTGACTTCGCCGGCAAGGAGGTGGCCTATTACCGCCACCTGATCCACGAACAGAAAATTCAGGTGGATGAATGAGCGAGAAGACTCTTGAAATGGCGGCCTTTCATGACGCAGGGAGCAAGGGCGCGAAGGACTTCTTCCTGGACGCTTGTGCCATCCTGGCCGCACATGGGCACGCATCGGGTCTGGCCGGCCAGGTGACGCTCAGGGACGGGGATAGCACCCGCATGTTGACGCTGCGTCTGGGGGCTGGACTGGAGGAGGCCAGCGCGGATAGCCTCCTTCTCGTGGACCAGGAGCTGCAAACCCTCGAGGGGAAGGGCCGCCCCAATCCAGGGACACGCTTTCATTCGTGGATCTACCAACGCCATCCGAAGGTCCGCGCGATCGTGCACACGCATCCGCCGGCGGCGTCCGCCCTGTCGATGCTCGGCATTCCGCTGCCGGTGGCGCACATGGACTCCTGCATGTTCTACGAGGACTGCGGATTTCTCGCGCACTGGCCAGGTGTTCCCACGGGGGATGAAGAAGGAGCGCTGATCTCTGAAGCCCTTGGAGGCCGTCGCTCCGCATTCCTTGCCAATCATGGTTTTGTCTGCACCGGCCAAAGCCTGCAGGAGGCCACCTACCTGAACGTTTTTGGCGAGCGTGCCGCAAGAATGGCATTGGACGCCCTGTCAGTGGGTGCTATCCATCCCGTCGAGCCGGGGGCGGCGCGGGAAGCGCACGATTTCCTGATGCAGCCCTCCATCGTGAACGCCACATTCGACTATTGGGCTCGCCAGGCGCGGGCCTAGGGAAGGTCTGAACATGTCGCGAATCCGATCCGGAAGTCGGCAATGCATATTCATCTGACTAGCAGATGGTTTTGCCCCAGCCAGATGTCGAACTAGCCAACTACTTGCCAGGGAATGACATGTCAGTGATCCTCGAATCTCTCCTCGACGATGAGCGCCGTGCCGACTGCCGCGCCAACGATGGAGCCATGGCCATGGGCCGACCCATCATCGCGAGCCAGCCCACCATCCACCCCGTGCAGCGCACCAGCAGGCTGCATCCTGCACGGAGCGAACGTTCTAACGCGGCGCAGGTCGCCACGAACGAACTCAGTTAGCCCAAGGAGTGCATTTGGTCAGACTTTCCCTAGCCGGAGCCGGGCGCATATGATGGGCCGCAAGGCCCGTCATGCACATCTCATTGGTCCGACTCAAATCCTTCCTCACGGTCGCCCGCGCCCAATCGCTGCGGGAGGCCAGTGATATTCTGGGCGTCACTCAACCTGCGTTGAGCAAGCAGATCGCTCAGCTGGAAGAGGAAATTGGGCGGCCGCTTTTCCAACGACATGGCCGTGGCATGTCGCTCACCTCGGCCGGTCAGGCTCTTCTTGACGGTATCGGCGGAAGCGTCGGCCACCTCGAAGCCGCAGTCCACATGGCGCGTGACCATGATGAGCTCGAAGCAGGCCAACTGCGGCTCACGTCGCTCAGCACGCTGGCCGCATATCTCATCCCGGCAGCCGCGGCGCTGCTGCACGCGAAGTTTCCCCGGCTTCGCCTGTTGCTCTTGGTCAACAACTCAGTCGAGGTGGTTGAGATGATTGAGCGTGGCAAGGCGGATATTGGCGTCGTGTACGACGTGGCAGTGGATACTGACGCGTTCGTCGTTCACCCCCTTCACGACGAACGCATAGCCGTGTTCGCCAAGGAAGGGGCATTTGGGCTCGAGGCAAACGGCGTGGATGTGCAAGAGCTGTCACGCCTGCCGCTCCTCTTGCCGCCGCGGCCCTACGCTCTGCGCCGCGTTCTGGAACGGGAATGTGGACGTGAACTGCATCCAGTCGCAGAGTGCAGCACCGCGGACCTCGTTCTTCGCCTGGCGAGCTTGGGAGTGGGTGTGGGCGTGCTGCCGGAGCTGATGCCCCGTGAGATGGTGGAAGGATGTGGGTTGCGTCGACTGAGTCTTCTCGGCGGCAAGACCTCCAGGCGGGTAGTCGCGATCACCCGTATCGGCGACGACAAGAGTCCCCTGATAGGAGAGGCGCTCGATGCTCTGCGGCAAACCATGCGTCCCAACTCAATGCCCGAACACGAGTGACCGATGAACGGCCGCGCCGGCAAGCGCGCCATCGCCGACGGCCAGAGCCACGTTACCCATGGGGCGGGCCAGGTCGCCGCAGGCGAACACCCCGGGCACTGTCGTTTCCTTCATCGCACCGGTTTTCACAAAGCGGCCCAGTGGCCCCTCTTCGTGCTCGCACCCCAGCTGCTCGGCGAGATTCGATGCTGGTTCAGTGCGGCTCGCGACGAAGATGCCCTCCAAGTCGAACCGCTGATCGTCGTCGAGGTGAACCATGGCAAGGCCGCTGACCCGCGTTACCCGTCCGGGCTGCACTCGAACGCCCCGACCTTGAAGCTCACCTGCCTCTTCGGCGGAGATTCCGAGGACGTCGTTGGGAAACAACGTGACCGAGCCCCACTCGGGCAGCAGCATTGCCTGATGCAGCGACGCCGGGCCAGTGGCGATCACGCCAATCCGACCCCGCTGCAGTTCGTAACCGTGGCAGTAAGGGCAGTGGAAAACACTCTTGCCCCAGCGCTCCTGCAGTCCCGGAATTTCCGGCAGATGGTCGACCACGCCCGTCGCCAGCAGCAGGCGCTGTGCCCAGAGACGTCCGCGCGGCGTCTGTACCTGGAAAAAACCGCCATCGTATGGGGCTGCCGCATCGACCCCGCAATCGACCCACTCAACGGTTGGGTACGCCATAAGCTGCTCGCGAGCATCGTCGAGGATGTCACCTGGCGGCCGGCCATCCTGCGCCATCAGGCCGTGCGCGCGCGCGGCGAACCGGTTGCGCCTGCGGCCACTGTCGAAGACGACGACGCGCCGCCGCGCGCGAGCCAGCGGCAGCGCGGCAGAGATCCCGGCGTAGCTGCCGCCCACGATGGCGACGTCGATGCGTGCGTCAATGACCATGGTGCACCTCTTCGCCAAGGCGACTCCGTTCCTGGAGCAGCCCATGGAAGTCCCGGGCAAGCCGAGCGAGGCTCACCCTCTCCAGGTGCTCAAGGAGCATTCGCTCCGCGTCGCGGAACGCGGTGCCGAGCGCGGCGTTCACGGCCTGTTCGACCAGGCAGGTGGGCTGGTCGTCGCGGTGGCCCACACTCAGCAGTTGTGGGCCTCCGATCGCCTCATGAATGTCGCGCAACGTGATCCGCTCCAACGGGCACGAGATCACCCAGCCTCCACCGTGTCCTTTGCCTGAAGTGACGAAGCCTGCGTCGCGCAGGCCGCCCATGACGCGGCGAACGACGACGGGGTTCGTTCCCATCGCCGCAGCCAACATTTCGGACGTGGCGGGACGGCCGAGTTCCGCCATGTGCAGCAAGCAGTGCAAGACGCCTGACAACCGGGAGTCTCTTTTCATGCAACTATGATGGTTGCATGACTTGTCCCGCACGCGCGCAGGGGCATTGAGTCATCACCGGCGCGCGTCCATTCGGGGAGTTGAGATGACGCTCACGGAGTCAGGGGATGGGCGGCCATGAATTCGATCAGGGCACGAACAGCCGGAAGCATGCCGCGCCGCGTCGGGAATGCGGCTTGAATCTCGCTGATCGGGCAGCTCCACTGCGGCAGCACCACCCTTAGCAAACCCCTTTTGATTTCGTCGCGGCAGACGACCTCGGCCAGCAAGCTCACGCCAACCCCGTCCATTGCCGCTTGCTTGAGGGCGAACATGTCTTCAGTGACGAGCCGCGGTTCATGGGCGACTTCGGCGACAGTGCCGCCGTTCCGCAAGGTCCACGTATGCCGATCGCCATCGCTCGGAAGCGACAACGTAGGCCAGCCACTGAGCGCTTGGGGTTCCGTGGGCTCGCCCCGGTCCGCAAGGAAGGCGGGACTGGCGACCAGCACATCGGTGGTCTGGCCCAGGCGACGGACCACCAGGCTGGAGTCCTCGAAGGGCTGCCTGCGCACGCGCAACACCAGGTCCATGTGCTCGTCGACGGGATCGACCCGGCGGTTGGTGACCAGCATGGTCACGCGCACCTTCGGGTAAGCGAGAAGAAATTTCGCCAACAGCTGGTTCAGCCAGCATTGCGCCAGCGTGATCGGGCAGCTGATGCGCAGCGGTCCCTTTGGCTCGGCCACTGCCTGCTGAATGACATCCCGGGCCGATTCGCTCAGTGACGCCACGGCCTGGCATCGCTCGTAAAACAGCTGCCCCGTTGGGGTCACCACGAGCTGGCGCGAAGTCCGGTGCAGCAACCTGACGCCCATGCGTTCCTCGAGAAGCGAGATGCGCCGGCTCAGCCGCGATTTCGGAATGCCCAGCTGGCGGCTCGCCGCGCTGAAACCGTTGAACTCCACCACCTTGGCAAAGAAAACCAGGTCGTTGAGATCGTCCATTTCGGGTCACCTCGAGTTCTTGTTCGACGGGTTGTCGTTCACGACATGGAACGTTGCGTTCATTTTGACCTACTTGTTCGGCAATCGTTCCGTCAGCATCATCGAACACACAAACTTCGTGCTGGAAAGGCGCAAAAAATGAAACTACTGCATGTCGATGCCAGCGTGACCGGGGCGCAATCCGTCTCACGCGAACTGTCGTCCGCCGTGGTCGAGGCTTGGCGCGCGTCGGAACCGGGGCTTCAATTGGTCTATCGCGATCTCGCCCGCACGGTGCCGCCGCAGTTGACCGAAGCCGCATTGAAGGTCATCAAATTCGGTGCCGAGCCTTCGGCGGATACGCCCGCGCGCGATCTGGCATTCATGGAAGAACTGCTTGTCGAGTTCCTGACTGCCGATGCGGTCGTGATCGGCGCGCCGATGTACAACTTCACTGTCCCCACCCAGCTCAAGGGTTGGCTTGATGCGCTTGCCCAGCCGGGACGCACCTTTGCCTACACACCGCAAGGCCCCAAAGGGCTGGCCACCGGCAAGCGGGTCATCATCGCCTCAGCGCGAGGGGGCAGCTACAGCCAACCGCCGATGAACGCGAGGGACTTCCAGGAGCCCTATTTGATCGCGGTGCTCAATTTCATGGGCATTACCGACATCGAGGTGGTACGGGCCGAAGGGGTCAACATGCCCGGGCGCCGCGACGGTTCTATCGAACAGGCGCGCCGCGATATTTCCGTCCTGTTCGGGGTCGCGCAGGCCGCGCCGGTCGCAGCATGAAACTGGCCACCTTTCGCCATCAGGGCACGCAAAAGTTCGGCGCCGTTGAAGGTGGGGAGGTCGTCGATGTCCACGGGCAGCAAGGGGCTCCCGCCGGGCTGCGTGAACTTCTTGCCCTCGGGCCGGAAGGGATGGCTTGGATACGCGATGCCATCGGCGGCAGCCCGCGCATACCGTTGCGCCACGTTCAGTTGTGCGCGCCCATCCCGAGCCCACAAAAATTCCTCGGTCTGGGCGGCAACTACGCATCCCATCTGGTTGAGGCGGCCAAGGTCGGCGTGGTCCGCAGCAGCGGCCAGATTTGGTTCAACAAGCAGGTCTCGTGCATCGTCGGGCCCTACGACGCGGTCCACAAGCCGCGCGTCTCGGACCAATTCGACTATGAAGCGGAGTTGGGTGTGGTCATCGGCCGGCGCTGCCGGCATGTGCGCAAGGAAGATGCCGATGCGGTGATCGCCGGCTATGTTGTTGTCAACGACATGAGCGTGCGCGACTGGCAACTGCGCGCACCGACGCACACGCTAGGCAAGTCCTTCGATACGCATGGGCCGTTCGGGCCTTGGCTTGTGACGCGCGATGAAGTACCCGATCCGCATGCGCTGCGCATTCGCACCTGGGTGAACGGCGACTTGCGCCAAGACGCCAACACGTCCCAGATGATTCATCGCATTGGCGCCATGGTGGAGGAGCTGTCCACCGCCTTCACGCTCGAACCCGGCGACGTGTTGTCGACCGGAAGCCCCGCCGGCGTCGGCGGGCTGATGGACCCGCCCCGCTATCTGTGCGCCGGCGATGTGGTGCGGGTGGAGATCGAATTCATTGGGGCGATAGAAAACCATGTGATTCCAGAGCCGGCCTGACATCAGGGGCCCCGACTTCCAGCAACAAGGAGACTTTCATGACGAATACACCTCGGACGCTGCCCGACGCAGCGGGGAACAAGGCCATCAGCCCAGTCAAGCTCGCGCATGTCGTGCTGCGCGCTTCCAATCTGAAGCGATCGCGCGACTGGTATCTGAGGGTGTTGGAGGCGCGGCCCGCTTTCGAGAACGAGATGGTCTGCTTTATGACCTATGACGATGAGCACCACCGCATCGGTCTGATAGGCCGGCCCGATGTCTCGGGGTCGGCCGACATGTGCCCGGGCCTGGAGCACATCGCTTTCACGTACGCCTCGCTGGGCGAATTGCTTGCCAGCTACCGGCGCCTGGCACGCCACGACATCCTGCCCTACTGGACGATCAATCACGGTCCGACGATCTCGCTGTACTACAAGGATCCCGACGGAAACCGGCTCGAACTGCAATACGACGTGTTCGAGCAGCCGGCCGACCTGGATGCGTTCTTCGCCAGTGGCGCATACACAGAAAACTTCATGGGCGTCCGGTTCGACCCTGAGCAGATGATTGCCCGTTTTGAAGCCGGCGAGCCTTTGCCCGCGATCACTGCGCGCCCGAAGCTGCCGGAGGGCGCGACACCCTGGGACATGTTCATTCCCTGAGCCAAAAAAAATATAACAGGAGACATTCATGAGCACACTACCCCTTGCACGCGCCTCCAGCGGCCGCGCACTCAGCATGCCGCAGGTGCGCGTGCTGGCGATCTGCTTCCTGGTGGCCATGGTCGACGGCTTTGACACCTTGATGCTGTCCTTCATTGCACCCCTGGTCGGCAAGCAGTTCGGTTTGGCGCCGGTCGAGATCGGCAAACTCTTCGCCGCCGGGTTTGTCGGCGCCGTGGCCGGTGCGCTGTGCGTCGGGCCGCTCGCGGACCGGTTCGGCCGCCGCGTCATGTTGCTGATCTGTCTGGCCGATGTCACGATCTTCACCCTGCTGTGCGCACAGGCGCAGTCGCCTGCCTCTCTCATGGCTTTGCGCTTCGCCGCCGGCCTGGGCCTGGGTGGCGCCATGCCCACAGTGATCGCCCTCACGGCCGAGAACATGCCGCCGGCGCACCGGGCATCCGCCGTCACCTGGATGTTCCTGGGGTTTCCGCTCGGCGCGGTGGTAGGCGGAGGCATTACCGCCGCCAATCTGTCGCATGGATGGCAGGCGATTTTCCTGGGCGGAGGCCTAGCGGCCTTGGCCATGATTCCGCTGGCGCTATGGGGCCTGCCGGAGTCGCGACCGAGCCCGGACAACGCGCGCGCCCGCGCGCCCGCCTTCGCATCGCTCACCGCGCAGTTCGGGCAGGGCCGCGCAGCCTCGGCCCTGCTGTTGTGGCTGGGTGTGTTCTTTGTGATGCTGGTCAGCTACTTCCTTGTCAGCTGGATGCCCACCGTGCTGACGCGCGCCGGGTTCTCGCCAGAGCGTGCGGCGATCGCGGCAGTGCTGCTGAATCTGGGCGGTATCGTCGGAGCCTTGCTGCTGTCGTTTGCCATCAAGCTGTTCGGCCCCTGGCGTCCGGTGGCAGCGGCGTTCGCATTGGGCAGCTGCATGGTCTGGCTGTTGGGCCAGCAGATCAATTCTCCGCAAGCCATGATCATCGTGGTCTTCATCACGGGCATGTGCATATTCGGCGGTCAGCTGAGCACGCCGGCGATCGCGGTTCATCTTTTTCCCGCTCCCGTGCGCGGCGCCGGCACGGGCTGGACCATGGGGGTAGGGCGCATGGGATCGATTGCCGGCCCCGTGATCGGAGGCGCCCTTGTGGCGGCCAACTTGGGATGGCCGGTTCTCTTCCTGATCGTCGCCGTGCCGACGCTGCTGGCAGCGCTCGCCATCGCGTTTTCGGACCGGGCTCAACCGCGGGCGGATGTCGAATGACGTCCCTGGGCGTTCGAACCAGGCTGGGCGCAGACGGCTCGCAATGGCTGCAATCGTCCCAGCCGCTGGGTGACTATCCAGCGCGGATGAGCCAGCGGCTGCAGCAATGGGCCGAGACCGCGCCGGAGCGGGTCTTCGTCGCCCAGCGCGATCATCAGGGCGCGTGGCGTAGCGTGACCTACGCGCAGATGTTCGAGCGCGCGCTTGCGGTGGGCCAGGCGCTGGTGGAACGTGGTCTGAATGCGGAGCGCCCGGTCGCCATCATGTCGGGCAACGATATTGAGCACATGACCATGGTGCTCGGGGCCATGTGGGCGGGCATTCCATCGGCCGCGGTCTCTACTTCCTACTCGTTGCTGGCCAATGACCATGAGCGGCTGCGCCAGATATTAGCGTCTATCACACCGGGGCTGCTGTTCGCCTCAGGGCCTGCCTACCGCCGCGCCCTCGATGCTGTCGCGTCCGACGGCGTCGAAGTCGTTCTGGCGGAGCCGAAGTCCGGCGACGGGTCAACCGCGTTTGCGACGTTGCTTGCCACGGTGCCGGGCGACGCGGTGGACAAGGCGCATGCGGCGACCGGGCCGGACACGGTGGTGAAGTTCCTTTTTACCTCGGGCTCGACCCGGCAGCCCAAGGCGGTGGTCAATACGCACCGCATGTGGTGCAGCAACCAACAAATGGTTCGCCAATGCCTGGACCTGGGCGAGCCACCCGTACTCGTGGACTGGCTGCCGTGGAGCCACACCTTCGGCGGCAACCACAACGTGGGCATTGCGCTCTACAACGGCGGAACGCTCTACATCGACGAGGGCTCGCCCACGGTGCAGGGCATGGCCACCACGTTGCGCAACCTGCGTGAAGTTGCGCCTACGCACTACTTCAATGTGCCCAAGGGGTTCGAGGAACTCGCCCTGGCGCTGGAGCAGGATGCCCTCCTGGGCCAATCGCTTTTCAGCCGGTTGCAGCGGTTCATGTACGCGGGCGCCGGCTTGTCGCAGGCCGTATGGGACAAGCTGGACGCAGCTGCAACGCGATACCGCGGCCGGCCCGTCCCCATGTTGACCAGCCTGGGCATGACCGAAACCGCGCCGGCTTGCACTTTCGCGTTGGCGCAAGACTTGAAAGCCGGCCACATCGGATTGCCCTGCCCCGGCGTGGATGTCAAGCTTGTGCCTGCGCAAGGCAAGCTCGAAATACGATTTCGTGGACCCAACGTGATGCCGGGTTACTGGCGCCAGCCCCAACTCACCGCCGATGCCTTCGACGACGAAGGGTTCCTGCGCACCGGCGACGCGGTGCGCTGGGTGGACGCAGCCCAGCCGCTGCGCGGGCTGCTGTTCGACGGCCGAATCGCGGAAGATTTCAAACTGTCCAGCGGGACCTTCGTCAGCGTCGGCCCGTTGCGCTCGCGGGTGATTGCAGCGGGGGCGCCCTGCGTGCAGGACGTCGCGGTCGCCGGCCTGAACCGTAACGAGGTGGGCTTGCTGGTGTTTCCGCAGTTGCAGGCGTGCCGGCAGCTGTCGAACCTCGCGCCCGATACGCCCGCCGCGGACGTGCTGCAGCATGAGGCGGTGCAGTCGTTTTTCCGCGCACTGGCCCAACGGCTTTGGGACCAGGGCGGCGGCAGCGCCGGCCGCGTCGCACGCTTCATGCTGATGCTGGACCAACCCTCCAGCGCCACCGGGGAGCTCACCGACAAGGGCTCGCTCAATCAAGCCAATGTGCTGCGTAACCGCAGCGCGAAAGTGGATGCCCTGTATAGCGCTCAAGAAGGCACTGACGCACTCGTGATCATGCCCGTACGCCTGCGAGCCGGGAACCTGGAAGCGCCGGTCGTCCCGACCGCAGCCCTTTTTCCAAGGAGCCTCCCCGACGCATCCGCAAAGCGCGGATAACGCCAAAGGCATGGCGCTGGGATTCAACACCTTTTTTGCCAAGGTGAACGCAACCGGCGGTGTGCATGGCAACAAGGTCGTGCTGCGTGTGCACGACGATCGATTCGACCCGGCCGAAACCGTCAAGGTCCTCAAGGAAGTGGCCGCCGATCCAGAAGTACTGGCGATTTTTGGCGTCGTCGGCACGCCCAGCGTCGGCGCAGTCGCCAAGTCGGGCGTTCTGGCCGCCGAAGGACTGGCGCTGATCGGCCCCGGGACCGGAATCCCCGCATTGCAGTCATCACCCAACATGGCCGCCAAGTTGCCGGCCAGGCACGCATCGTCCCGGCGGCCGACCGCCAGCTGATCGCCCAACGAACGAAGGATGCGGTCGATTCAGCCCTGGCAGGCGAGCCGGACATGCTGGTCGTGTTGGCGCCCGGCAGCATGGGCACCGACATTGTGAACGTGGTGCGCGCCAAGCGCGGCTCCGGCATCGCAATCTATATGCTGTCCATCATCAGCGGCGACGACCTGCTGCGCGGTGCCGGGCTCGCCAATTCGTTGGGCGTCGTGATCTCCCAGGCCTTGCCGTTTCCGGGCAACATCAACATGGCCATCATGCGAGCCTACATGGCGGACTTGAAGAAATATGCGCCTGAGGCAACGCCCGCCTACACCAGCCTGGAAGGCTACATCGGCGCGCGGGTGCTTTACGAGGCCCTGCGCAAGGCCGGTGCCAAGCCCACCCGGCAGGACGTACTGGCCAAACTCAACGCCTTGGGTAAGCTCGATGTGGGCGACCTGCAGGTGAACTATTCGCGCGACCAGAAAGCCGGCAACAAGGCCGTTGATATCACCATGGTCAGCCGCGGCGGCAAGCTCATCCGGTGATAGCGCCGGTAAAAAGCACAGAGACTGGCAAAGGGTTCTTACATGACGCCGGGGAATGCGCGGATGTCGAACATTCATTTGCCACCTCGACACCTCCGCCCGACACTTCGCTCTTTGGCTATCGTCTTTCATTCTTCCATCCATCAGGAGGTTGCCTTGTTCCATCTCTCCAAGCTGCGTGCGCTGGGAACCATTGCATTGCTGGTTTCCCTGGCCACGCAGGCGAACGCCGCCTGGCCTGACCGGCCCATCAAACTGATCGTTCCCAGCGCGGCTGGCGGCTCGCCGGACATCGTCAGCCGGCTCGTCGCAAATGAACTGAGCAAGCGGCTGGGGCAGCCCGTGGTGATCGACAACCGCCCCGGCGCGGGCGGCAACATCGGCATGCAGGCCTTGATGGTTGCCGCGCCTGACGGCTACACGCTGGCTTACGGCAACAACGCCACGCTGGCCACCAACGAAAGCCTGTACAGCAAGCTGTCCTACGAGCCGGGAAAGCTGGTGCCCGTGGTGGCATTGGTCAGCACCAGCAATCTCCTCGTGGTGAACAAGGGCCTGCCGGTCTCCACGGTTTCGGAGTTGATAGCCTATGCGAAAAAGCATCCCGACCGGCTCTCCATGGGCTCGGCGGGCACGGGCACCACCAGTCATCTCGGGGGGGAACTCTTCAAGTCGATGTCGGGCGTGTCGATCCAGCATGTGGCCTACAAGGGCAGCCCCCAGGCCATCCAGGACCTGATGGGCAACAGCATCCAGCTGATGTTCGACAACGTCCCCTCCATCGGCTCGAGCGTGTCGGCCGACAAGGTGCGCGCGCTTGCGGTCACCTCCAAAAGGCGGTCCCCACTGTTTCCCCAAGTTCCCACCATGGATGAGGCTGGCGTCCTGGGCTACGAGATGACCGCCTGGGGCGGGCTCGTGGCGATGCAGGGCGTCCCTGCGGAGGTCATCGAGCGCGTCAACAAGGAGGTCAACGCCATCTTGGATGACGAGCGCATCAAGGCGCAGCTGGCGAAGATGGGCTTTGAAGCCCTGGGAGGCACAGCCCAGCAATTTCAGACACTTGTAGCGAGCGAACGGACCAAGTGGAGCGCCGTCATCCAAAAGAGTGGCGCCAAGGTTGACTGAACGCCCAACGCCGGCCGGCTCCCAGGGGGGTCACGCCTATCTCGACGCCGCCCGCGGCAGGCGAAAGGGGAGCGTAGGCGGACGTCACGTCACTATCATCGGCTCCGGCATCGTGGGGCTGAGCACGGCGGCTGCGTTGTTGCGCGCCGGCATGCAGGTGCGCGTCATCGACGCGGGGCCGGCCCCGGGCTCGGGTGCCAGTGGCGGAAATGGCTGCCAGTTGAGCTATGCCTATGTCGCGCCACTCGCAGCGCCTGGCCTGTTACCCGAGATCCCCCGGCTGCTGATGGATCCGGCCTCGCCCCTGAGCCTGAAGCTCAGGCCCGACAAACACCAATGGCAATGGATGCTGCGCTTCCTGGCGGCATGCCGGTATAGCCTCGCGCGGCGGTCTACTCTCGATCTGATCGCGCTTGCCGCGTTGAGCCGGGCGGAGACCGAGCTGTGGGCTGCTTCCTGCGACCCGGAGGAACTGGGCTTTAAGCGTTCTGGCAAGCTGGTACTTCATGCGGATGCAGCAGGACTGCAGGCCGCCCGCGCGCAGATGCAAATGCAGGCCGCCGTTGGCCCAGCACAGCACGAACTTACCGAGGCGCAATGCCTGCGCGTCGAGCCGGCGCTGGACGCCTTCAGGGGGAAGATCGCCGGCGCTATCCACACACCCAGCGAATGCGTCGTGGATGGCCTGGCTCTGTGCCGGAATCTGCACCGCGCCCTGTCCAGCCGCGGCGTGTCTTTTCACTATGGGGTGTCTGCCGAGCACTTCGTTCACCGCAAGGGTCGGGTCTTGGCTGTCGCGACCCGCGGTGAAACGCTGGACGTCGATGAGCTCGTACTGGCTAACGGAACGGGTTGTGCGTCGCTGGCACGCAAGCTCGGCATTTACCTGCCGGTTTATCCACTCAAGGGCTACAGCATTACGGCGAAGGTGCGTGATGCTCGCGGGGCGCCCCGAGTCAGCGTGACTGATGCGCGGCGCAAGGTCGTTTACGCGCGGATAGGCGAACGCGTCCGTGTTGCGGGCGTGGCGGAAATCGGTGCCCACCACACTGGCCTGGACGCGCGCCGCATCGAGCAGTTGGTGGCCTATGCGAATGAATCGTTCGGCTCGGCGATCGACCTGGAAGAGCCGCAGCCTTGGGCGGGGCTTCGACCTGCCACACCAAGCTCGGTGCCGGTGATCGGCCGCACCGCCTACTCCAACACCCACCTGAACGTCGGCCACGGCGCGCTGGGGTTGACTTTGGCGTTCGGATCGGCGCGCCTGCTGGCGGATATGCTCGCGGGCCTGGCGCCAGCGCTGGATCCTTCCGTCTACGCCTTGGGCAGCCGTTGAGGGCAGGCCGCACCGAACCGTGCGCACTGAAGCGCCGACCGACTATGGACTCTGCCGTTGCAGCCACTCCACGAACGGTGCGATGACGGGGGCCTCGATGGATTCCTGTGGGCAAACAAAATAGTAGGCCTTCTGCGCAATGTAGGTCACCTCGGACAGCCTTACCAGACGCCCGCTTTGCAGCGCGTCCGAAGCGACGTAGTCCGGCATCAGGGCGACACCCAGCCCGCTGAGCGCGGATTGCAGCCCCATCGTCAACAACGCATAGCGCGGGCCCTTGAGAACGCGAGGCGGATCCAACCCCGCGGCCTTGTAGAACGAAGGCCAGGCCTCCAGGGCCGCCGCTTGATGCAGCAAGGGCAGGCGGGCAAGCGTACCCTCCAGCGACTCGCCTGGATGCACCAGTTCAGGCGCACAAACCGGAAACAATTCCAGCGGCATCACCTTCAGCCCGAAGTGACCTTCGGGTGGGCCCGTGCAATACATGATGGCCGCATCGAGCCCGGACAGCCGAAGGTCGACCGGACCCACCTTGGTGCTCAGGTTGATCTGGATGTCCGGATGCTGCTTGGCAAATTGCAGCAGCCTGGGGAGAAGCCAGATGTTGCCAAGGGAAATCGGAACGGAGAGATTGAGCCTGCCGCCCTTGCCTTGCCCATTCAACACTTCCAGCGTCGCGTCTTCGATTTCGGCGATGGCCTTTCGCACCCGCATCAGGTACTGCGTGCCGGCGGGCGTCGCAACGACGGCGCCCTTGCGGCGCGACAGCAGGGCCACACCGACAAAGTCCTCCAGCTCGTTGAGCTGCTTGGTGATCGCGCTCTGCGTCAGGCACAGTTCATGCGCGGCCTCAGTGACGCTGGCGAGCCGCACCGTGGCTTCCAGCGCCAGCAAGTTGGCCAGGGCAGGGAGTTGGCGACCCGTAGCGTTTCTCATGGAACGCATCCATCATACTCAGCGCGCGACACAGCGCGGGCCTACGATTCCCGCTGCGTCCTCGACACGACCTGACCCGCGCGGGCGCCCTGGTGCATGCCATTCAGCCATGTCGGAACACCGTTGACGATCACCGCCTCGATGCCTTGCGCGGCCTCGGTAGGGGTCTGGTAGTCGGCCCTGTCGCAGATCGTGTCGGCGTCGAACACCACCACGTCGGCATGGTTCCCGACCTCGAGCACGCCGCGTTCGGGCAGCCCGAAAGTCCGCGCGGTCAATCCGGTCATCTTCCAGACAGCGGTTTCCAGCGGAAACAGACGGAGGTCGCGGCTGTAGCGGCCCAGCACTCGGGGAAAGGTGCCCCACAGCCGCGGGTGCGGCCTGTCGCCGGTGGGGATGCCGTCGGAACCAATCATGGTGTGTTCGAAGGCGAGAATGCGGCGCACATCCTGTTCGTCCATGCTGAAGTAGATGGCGCTGGCCGGCTGCAGCCGGCTGGCTGCTTCGGCCTTGCTCACACCCCAGTCAACGGCAATGTCATCGAGGTCGCGTCCCTGAAGCTCCGGGTGGGGAACGCTGGACGCGACCAGGACACGGCCTTCCAGCTTCAGGGGGTCGCTATGCAGCATGGTGGAGCTTGCGTTGTAGGGATAGCAATCCAGCGACACGCACTGGCACTGCATGGCTTTCTCTATGAGCGGCAAGGTGATGGTGGATTTGCCGAAGTTGCCCTGGCGCATGAGCTTGTGATGGGAGATGACGACGTGGACGTCCAGCTCGCGGCCAATGCGGAACGTCTCTTCCAGCGACTCCATCGACTGATCGCCTTCATTGCGCATGTGCGTGACGTACAGGGCGCCGGTTCCGGTGAGGGGGCGCCCCACTTCTATCAGCTCCTCCGTCGGCGCCGCGGCCGCGGGTGGATAGTACGTGCCGGTGGACATGCCGATCGCGCCGGCTTCCAGGGCTTCCTCCAGCAGCTCGCGCATGGCCGACATTTCGCCGACGCTGGCAGGCCGTTCCAACTCCGGCATCGTCATCACCCGCAAGGTTGAATGTCCTACCATCGCGGCCACGTTGACCGCCGACGGGTTGCTGCGCAAGGCATCGAGGTAGGCGGCGAAGGTCGGAAACCGCGCGCTGTTGTCGGGATCGAGAAGGTTGAGCGGCGCCGGCATTGGCGCCCCTTCGCGCAACGGCGCAATGCTGATACCGCAGTTCCCCGTGACGACCGTGGTCACGCCCTGGGAAATCTTGAAGGTCATGTCCGGCTGCGAAAGCACGGCCTGGTCGTCATGAGTATGTGAATCGATGAAACCCGGCGCCACGATCTTCCCCGCGGCATCGAGCGTGATTCGGGCTGATTGCCCGCTCAGGTCGCCCATGGCTGCGATGCGGCCGTTCAGAATGCCCACATCCGCCTCGAAGCGCGGCTTCTTGCTGCCGTCGATGACAGTACCGTTTTCTATGAGCAGGTCGAAGGTGAAGGACTTTGTGGCCATGAAAGCTTTGCAGTGTTGTGACGATTGAGCTCGCGGCCCATAAGGCATTCTCTTTCGGCCGGAACGCGGGTTCAAATGAAATCACCTCCCGCCCGCATTCCTGGCGGGAATGAGGGTCATTTCAAGTCGCTGACCTTGATGTTCTTTTCCTTGATGATCTTTCCCCACAAGGCGATGTCGTCGCGCTGGTGCCCGGCAAGTTGCGCGGGCGATCCACCAGAAGGCTCGATGCCGCCCGCAGCCAGCTGTGAACGGGCCTCCGGCGTTGCGAGCCAGGCGTTCACGTGCGCGTTGAGGAGCTCGACGATATGGGGCGGAGTTCCCTTGGGGGCGAACAGCGCGAGCCACTGTTCCGCGGCATAGCCGGCGAATCCAATTTCCGACAAGGTCGGCACGTCGGGTGCCAGGGCGCTGCGCCGCGGCGACGTCACGCCCAGCATCTGGACGCTTCCGTCGCGGGCCGTCGCTACGGCCCAGCTCACCTGGGCCAGCGCCAGGTCGACGTGACCGCCCAGGACCGCGGCGTACGTCGGCGCGCCACCCTGGAAGGGAACGTGGTTCAGTTCGATGCCCGCCTGCTTTTCCAGCATCGCAAAGGCCAGGTGCGCAACGCTGCCGATCCCCCAGGTGCCGTAGGTGATCTTGCCCGGCGCCGCACGCGCGGTGTTGGTCAACTCGGATGCCGACTTCACCTGCAGGCCTTTGCGCGCAACCAGCACCATCGGCAAGCGCCCAATCTCCACCACAGGCTCGAAGTTCTCCGTCGGCCGGTAGCGGATGTGCGCCATCACCTGCGGGTTCACCACGTTGGTGTCCACGTTGGCCAGGAACAGCGTGTACCCGTCCGCGGCGCTCGATGCGGCCGCCATCGCACCGATCGCGCCGCTGGCGCCCGGCTTGTTCTCCACCACCACCGGCTGCCGCAAGCGGACACTGAGCGCTGCCGCCGCCGCTCGCGCGGCAGCATCGGCGCCGCCACCAGGCGCCCATGGCACGATGATCCGGATCGGCTTGTCCGGAAAGACGCCCTGCGCGCCGGCGGCGACCGCGCCGAGGCTGAGGACAACGGCCGCAACGGCCTTCAGGAATGTTCGGGTGCTCGTCATGGTTGGCTCCAGTTGGATGCTGTGCGTGATGTGAATTCGTCCTGGAACGGGTTACCAGTCGCAATCTTGCGCCAGGTGCCCCAGGCAGTCGCCGGGCTCGACACGCGCCAGGGCGCGGATGCATATCGCCAGGCCGGCTCCGGCGAATCGAATGACCGCCGGAGCTTGCGCCGGCTGTCTCGGGTCATGGATGTATCCCGCAACTTGACCGGCCGTGATTTCATCCCCCAGCGCGAAGGCGGGCTCGAATATCCCGCCGGTGGGAGCGAAGATGTAGTGCTTATTGCCATCGACCCGCAGCAGTCGCGCAGGCGGAGGCGGTTGCTGCCCGGCGGTCGCGTCGCAAAGGCCGATCGCGGCAAAGACGCGTTCGATCCCCTGCTCCAACACCGCGAGTCCCTCCGGGTTGCACACTGCGTGTCCACCGAACTCGCCGCACAGGAAGTGCGTGCCATGCCGCTCGACTGCGGCCCCGTAGGTCCGGTCTTCTCCGAGCAAGTCCATGATCATCACGCGCGGGGCGCCGAAAGCTTCGACGATCCTGCGATAGCTCTTGCCCTTGACGACATCCGCGGGCGGCGCCGCCAGCAGCGTGGGCAAGTAGTTCGTGGAAGCGCCTCCCGCGTGAATGTCGAACACAAGATCGGCCCGCGGGAAAAGCTCTGTATCCGCGTAATGCGCGATCATTTCGGTCAGGCTGCCGTTGCGCGTACCGGGGAATACCCGGTTGAGGTTCGCACCGTCGATCGGAGAAGTGCGCGAGCCATTGAGCAGGGCGGGCATGTTCAGGCCCGGCACCACGATGAGCCGGCCACGGATCTCCATCTCCCGCATGCGGCGCATCAGCTTCATGAGCGCGATGGGACCTTCGTACTCGTCGCCATGGTTGCCACCGGTCAGCAGCACCGTGGGACCTTCGCCGCGCTTGAGCACCGACAGCGGGATCGGAATGTAGCCATACCCGGAGCGGTCATGCGAGTAGGGCAGGCGCAGGAAGCCCTGCTGGAAGCCTTCCCTGTCGTAGTCGATGTCGGTCGTGAGAAGTGAGCGCTTGGAGTTCATGCCCTTACTTTGTCAGCTGCGCACCTGCACCGCCAATACCGTTTGCTGGCGCCAGCAATGCCTTGCGCGCATCGATGCGTTGAGGTCATCCGCCCTGGCCTTGAAAGTGATTGGACGGCGCTTCTCCGGTCACCGATTCTTCGGCTCCCTACACAGGAGCTTTCTCATGCAATTCAACAAACTGCTGCTACCCCTGGCGGCCAGCGCCATCCTCACCGCATCCCTGCTGGGCCTGGGCGGGTGTTCTTCATCGGAAGCCGCCGGCCCGACCGGCGCGGCCCGCGGCGCGCTGAAGACCCAAGCGCCGGCCTACTACCGCATGCAGCTCGGCGATTTCGAGATCACCGCGCTGTCCGATGGAACCGTTCCACTACCACTGGACCAGATGATGTCCAACATTTCGCCGGACGAAGTCCGGCAACTGCTGGCCGCGTCATTCGAGACACTGCCGGTCGAAACCGCCATCAATGCGTACCTGGTCAATACAGGGAGCAAGCTGCTCCTGATCGATGCCGGCGCGGGCAAGCTCTTCGGCCCGTATGGCAACCGGCTGCTGGCCAACCTCAGGGCCGCCGGCTACGGACCGGAGGAAATCGACGCGGTGCTGCTCACCCACTTGCACGGCGACCACTCCGGCGGCCTCACTGTCGACGGCCAGCGGATGTTCCCTAACGCAACCGTCTACCTGGACAAGGCGGACCGCGACTACCGATTCAGCGCGCAAGCGGAAGCGGCAGCGCCCGCCAACCAGAAGTCCATGTTCTCCCAATCACGCGAATCGCTCGCCCCGTACGAAGCCGTGAACAAGGTGTCCCTGTTCCAGGGAGCCGCGCAGTTGTTTCCGGGTATCAGCACAGTTGCGGCGCACGGGCACACGCCGGGGCACACCCTTTATTCGATCGAGAGCCAGGGCCAGAAAATGGTGTTCTTCGGCGATCTGGTGCATGCCGCCGCCGTCCAGCTGCCTCAGCCCCAGGCCACGATCAGCTTCGACGCCGACGAGCCCGCGGCGGCTGCCGATCGGATCGCGATGTTCGGCAACTTCGCGGCGCAACGCACCCTCATTGCCGCAGCTCACATTTCATTCCCCGGCCTGGGCTACCTGCGCACTTCCGGTGCGGGCTACCAGTGGGTGCCCGTGCCCTACAGCCTGCGCGGAATGACGAACTGATCGCAGGCCGCAAACATGAAGCCACCTCATCTCACTTCTTCCATCGCGCTCGGTGGCGTGGTGTATACCTCCGGGCTGCTCGCGCGCGCCGGCGACGGTCAGATCACCGGCGACGCCCGCCGGCAGACGCGGCAGGCGCTGCTGAACCTCGAGCGGATCCTGGCCGACCACGAACTGGGCTTGCAGCATGTCGTGAAGACCACCGTTTGGCTGCGCGATGCGGCCGATGCACCGGCCTTCAACGACGTATATGCATTGGCCTTCGGCACGCATCGGCCTTGCCGGTCGACGGTGGTGAGCGGCCTGCTGGCGCCAGAGGCACTGATCGAGATCGAAGCCATCGCCGTGTCGCCGACGCGGCTCGCCTGAATCGGGCTACGGCCGCTGCCGCGCGCCGCGCGCGAGCCCCTGCTTCGCCGATGCTGCTCGCAAATGGGCGAGCATGGGCTCCAGCGCGGGGTTCGCACCGTCTTCCGGAAAGACGAAGCTGAGGGAAAGGGGGACCTTCAGGTCGCGGATCTCGGCGAACTCCACTTGCGAAGGCGGGCGGTAGCGGTTCCTGTCGTTGACGATCGCCACGCCGATTCCGGCGGAAACCAGGCTGAGCACCGCGGCTTCGTTCTGTCCCGCCTGCACTACGTTGGGCACGAGGCCGCCTGCTGCGCAGGCAGTGAGCAGGTAGTCGTGATAGGCCGGATAGGTCGCGCGATGGAAGAACACGAATGGCGCGTCGGTCAGATGGCGCAGTGAGATGGCACCACGGGGTCGCCCCTTCCAACCAACAGGCATCGCCAGCACCACGCCGTGCTTTTGCAGCGGCAGCGACGAGAGACCCCTCGGCAGTGGACCGACCTGGTAGATGAAGCCGCCGTCCAGCGCGCCATCCAGAAGGCGGGCCAGCTGCTCCGGTGTTCCCAAGGGCGTCGGCTCCAGCCGGACCTTGGGCGCCGCTTCCCTGAATGCGTGGAAAGAGTCGGGGACGATTCCTTCCCACCCGGCCACTTCGACATAGCCGACCCGCACCATCCCGACCTCGCCGCTGGCGACCCGGCGCGCGCGGTCACAGGCGCTGCCAAGCGACGTCATGAGCTGGATCACATCTTCGCGGAATGCGGTGCCGCTTCGGCTCAGGCGCAGGCCGCGCGGCAACCGTTCGAACAGCTGCACGCCGAGCTCGTCTTCCAGGTCCTGGATTTGCCGCGACACCGCCGGCTGCGTGACGTGCAGGTGCTCCGAGGCCACACGGACGTTCTCGGTTTCCGCTACCGCCAGGAAATACCGCAAGTGACGCAATTCCATGGATCGATGCCTCCTGGGCATCAGTATATCGAGCCGAAACCATTGGCGACAACGCCTCGCGGTCACCAGAATTCAACGCACCCACTCACACCACAGGTCAAGTCATGTTGATACGGCGAACATTCATCCGGGCAGGCGCTGCGGCGCTGGCCCTGCCTCTCGCGCCCTTTGCACGGGCCCAGGCTTTTCCCTCCAAGCCCATCCGCCTGCTGGTGCCCTTCGCACCGGGCGGGACCACCGACCTGCTCGCGCGCATCCTGGCCGAGCGGATGGCGCCGCTGCTCGGCCAGCCCGTCATCGTGGAGAACAAGTCGGGCGGCGGTGGCACCGTGGGCGCCGCGGAGGTGGCTCGCGCCGCCCCCGATGGGTACTTGCTGTGCATGGTCACGGCGTCGACGGCCGCCGCCGGCCCCGCTCTCAATCCGAAGATCCCCTACCACCCGGTCACGGATTTCACGCCCATCATCAACGTGGCGGCCACCCCCAACGTGATAGCGGCGCACACCGGATTTCCCGCCAGGAACTTCGAGGCCTTCCTTGGAGAGTTGAAGCGCAGGCCGGGGCGGTACTCCTACGCGAGCGCCGGCACCGGCAGCCTGGCCCACTTGCAAATGGAGTTGTTCAAGAGTCTCTCGGGGACGTTCATCGCCCACATTCCCTATCGTGGCGGCGCACCCGCGCTCAATGACACCGTGGCGGGGCAGACCGCAATGATCCTCGACAACCTGCCCACGGCGCTGCCTTTCATAACCGCAGGCCGGCTGAACCCGATCGTGGTTTCCGCTCCGGCCCGGACGGCCCAATTGCCGGAAGTTCCCACGTTCAAGGAAGTCGGCATGGAGCCCATGAATCGGATGGGCTTTTTCGGCATCGAGGGGCCTCGAGGAATGCGCAAGGACGTCGTTGACCGCATCAGCGACGCGGCGGGGCGTGCCTTGCTGGACCCCGCCACCCGCAAGCGCATCGAAGCCACCGGCTCAGTCGTCGTGTCCGGCACGCCGGAGCAGTTCGGCGAGCAGATCCGCACAGAGTACGAGTTGTACCGCCAGGTCGTCGCGAAGCAGAAGCTGTCTCCCGACTAACGCTCCATCCCCCATCCCTTCATCCCACGGAGACCACTCATGTCATTTCTTCTTCGCTTCGTATCGAGCGCGCTCTGGGCCGGCTGCACCTGCAGCTGGGCCGCCGCGCAAGGCGCTACCTTCGACGTCACCGAGAAATCGATCTCGGAGCTACAGTCCGCCCAGGCGGAAGGCCGTACCACGGCCCGGGTTCTGGTGGAGCAGTACCTCGCTCGCATCCGTGCTTATGACCAGGCCGGTCCGGCGCTGAACGCGATCATCACCTTGAACCCCAACGCGGTGCGGGAAGCCGAAGCGCTCGACCGCGAGCGCAGGGTCAAGGGACCGCGTGGTCCGCTGCATGGCATTCCCATCCTGGTCAAGGACAACTTCGCAACCAAGGACATGCCGACGAGCGGCGGCACGCTGGCGTTGGCCACCATGCAGACCACGCGCGACGCCTTCCAGATCGACAAGCTGCGCCAGGCCGGCGCCATCGTGCTCGGGAAAACAGCGTTGCACGAACTGGCGGCGGGGATCACGACCATTTCTTCCCTCAGCGGCGCGACGCGCAATCCCTACGACCTCAACAGGGTGCCGGGCGGCTCCAGCGGCGGCACGGCAGCAGCGGTGGCCGCCAGCTTCGCCGCCGCCGGAATGGGCACGGACACCTGTGGCTCGATCCGCATTCCCGCCGGCAACCAGAACCTCGTCGGATTGCGCGTGACGCGCGGTCTCTCGAGCCGCCACGGCGTGATTCCCCTCTCGAACACACAAGACGAAGCCGGCCCGCTGGCACGTTCGGTCACCGACCTGGCACTCCTGCTCGATGCCACGGTTGGCCCTGACGCGAACGATCCGGTAACCGCCGACGCAGCGCGACACGTGGGCAGCGGCTATGCGCGGCTGCTAGGCGAAGGATCCCTCAAGGGCAAGCGCATCGGCGTGCTCAAGAGCCTTTTTGGGCAAGCTCCTGAGGATGCCGAAGTGGCTACGCTGGTGCGCAAGGCCCTCGATGCGATGAAGGCCCAGGGCGCGGAGCTGGTGGAGATATCCGTGCCGGAATTGGATGAGCTCATGCGTGACGGCAACGTGATCGCGCACGAGTTCAAGTTCGACTTGGCGCGGTACCTGGCCGGCGAACCGTCGGCGCCGGTGAAAACGCTGCAGGAGATCATCGAGAAGGGCCTGGACCACGACCAGTTGAATGCAGTTTTTCGCCTGCGCAATGGGGCCAAGGGGCGCGACACCGAGGCCTACCGCACGGCCCTGGAAAAACAGGGCGTGCTGCGCACGCGAATGACCACGGCATTCCAGACTGACAAGCTTGACGCCGTGGCCTACCCCGTGCTCAGGCGCAAGGCCGTCCAGATCGGCGAGGCCCAGACCGGCTTCACATGCCAGCTCAGTGGTAATACGGGGCTGCCGGCGATCTCCGTGCCAGCGGGCTTCACCGATGACGGCGTTCCGGTTGGGATGGAGCTGCTCGGGCAGCCCTACCAGGAGGCGGAGCTGCTCAAACTGGCCTATGCATGGGAGCAAGCGGCCAAGCCGCGCCGCTCGCCTTTCAGCACGCCGCCGCTGGTGGCGGGACAGGCGCCGCGCCCACTCGCCCTGACCGTGGTTACGCCAGTGGAAGGCGCCAGGGACCCGGCCACAACAGTGTCGTTCGAGTACATTCCGACCACGGGCAAGCTGCGCTACTCGGCATCGGTACAACGGCTGCCGGCATCCGACGTCGTGGCCGTGACGCTCCAGCGCGGACAGGAGCAGCAATCTGGCTCCGTGCTCGCCCACCTGGTGCGCGGGGGCCAACTTTCGGGAGCTGCGGAAATCACCTTGCGCGCCAAGGATCGTGAAGCACTTGCGAACGGGCAACTCTATGTTCACCTGTACACACGGCAAAAGCCGCTCGGAGTCAACCGCGTAAGGATCGAGCTGACTCCCGGATCGGCAAGCGTCGAGCCAACTCTTGCCCTCATGCCGAGATGAGTTACGCAGAGTTCTACCGCCGCTCCATCGATGACCGCGATGCGTTCTGGGCCGAGCAGGCGAAGTTGATCGACTGGCGGCAGCCGCCGGTCACGATTTGCGACCACAGCCGCCCACCGTTCACGCGCTGGTTCGCCGGTGGCACCACCAATCTCTGCCACAACGCGGTCGACCGGCACTTGTTGGACCGGCCCGATCAGCCCGCGCTCATCTATGTCTCGACCGAAACAGGCGAAGAGCGGACCTACACCTTTCGCGAGCTGCACGGCGAGGTGCAGCGGGCTGCGGCGGCGCTCCAGGGCCTGGGCGTGCAAAAGGGCGATCGCGTCCTCATCTACATGCCGATGATTGCGCAGGCGGCGTTTGCCATGCTGGCATGCGCGCGCATCGGTGCGATCCACTCGGTGGTGTTCGGCGGCTTCGCATCGGTCTCGCTGGCGTCGCGGATCGAAGACGCATCGCCCAAGGTGATCGTCAGCGCCGATGCGGGCTCGCGCGCCGGCAAGGTGTTGGCGTACAAGCCGTTGCTGGACGAGGCGATTCGTTTGTCCCGCCACAAACCCGAATCCGTGCTGTTGGTGGACCGGGGCCTGGCGCCGATGGCGCGCGTGGCCGGCCGCGATCACGACTGGTCGGACTTGGCCCAGCGCCACGCCGGCGCGCAAGTCGAGTGCGAGTGGCTGGATTCGACCGACATCAGCTACACGATCTACACCAGCGGCACCACCGGGCAGCCGAAGGGCGTGCAACGCGACGTGGGTGGCTACGCCGTGGCGCTGGCGGCGAGCATGAAGCACATCTTCCTGGGCCAGCCGGGCGAAACCTACTTTTCCACCAGCGACATCGGCTGGGTGGTGGGCCACAGCTACATCGTCTACGGGCCGCTGATCGCGGGCATGGCCACCATCATGTACGAAGGCTTGCCGATTCGCCCGGACGCCGGTATCTGGTGGAGCCTGGTGGAAAAGTACAAGGTGAGCGCCATGTTCAGCGCACCCACGGCCGTGCGGGTGCTCAAGAAACAGGACCCGGCCTTCCTGAAGAAGTACGACCTGTCCAGCCTGAAGGCCTTGTTCCTGGCGGGCGAGCCGCTGGACGAGCCGACGGCCCGCTGGATCAGCGACGGCCTGGGCGTGCCGATCATCGACAACTACTGGCAGACCGAAAGCGGCTGGCCGATCCTCACCATCGCCAATGGCGTCGAGAGGAAGCCCAGCAAGTTCGGTAGCCCCGGCGTCCCGATGTATGGCTACGACGTGCGGCTGGTGCACGAAAGCACGGGCCAGGAGCTCACCGCCCCCAATGAGAAGGGCGTCGTGGTGATCGAGGGGCCGACGCCACCGGGGTTCATGCAAACCGTCTGGGGCGACGATCAGCGCTATGTGAAGACCTACTGGGAAACCGTCCCGGGGCGCATGGTTTACAGCACCTTCGACTGGGGCATCCGCGACGAGGAGGGCTACTACTACATCCTGGGCCGAACGGACGACGTGATCAATGTGGCCGGCCACCGCCTGGGCACCCGCGAGATCGAGGAAAGCATTTCCAGCCACCCGAACGTCGCCGAGGTGGCAGTGGTGGGTGTGGCCGACGCCTTGAAAGGCCAGGTGGCAATGGCATTCGTCGTTCCGCGCGACGTGACCGCCCTCACGGGCACTCAGTCCCGGCTCAAACTCGAGGGCGACATCATGAAAGTGGTGGACGAGCAGCTCGGCGCCGTGGCCCGGCCGTCGCGCGTGCACTTCGTCAACCTGCTGCCCAAGACGCGCAGCGGCAAGCTCCTGCGCCGCGCCATCCAGGCCGTGGCCGAAGGCCGCGACCCGGGTGACCTGACGACGATCGAAGACCCCACCGCCTTGCAGCAGATCCGCGAGCCAATGGCGCCGTAGATCACTTTCAAGGAGCGTGCTGCAATAAGCCTTCCGAGGCGCCAATCGCCCGCAAGAAAAAAAGAGTTGCGTGTGAGGTGATATGCGATGGGGCATAGGCCCCATCGGTTCGATACCAGCCTGACATTCCTTCGGCCATGCTGAAGAGTTGAAGGCAGGCCAACTTGATGTCCTGTGGCGGGATCAACTTGGCCTCGATGGCCTGCTCCAACCCGTTGCGCACCATGCGCTCGACGGCATCGCGGCGCTCGATGACGTGCTCGCGGTTTTCCGGCTGGAGCGAGCGGATCATGTCCGCCATCAGGCGCCAGGAGGCACGCCGGACGATCGCCTGCTCGAACGTGCAGGTCACCAGCCCTGCCAGCCGGGCCGCAGGCTGACCATCCGTGGCAAGCACCACGGACTGGTAGACCTCCAGCATTTGAGTCATCTCGCGCTCTTCGATGGCAAGGATGACGGCCTCTTTGGAGGGGAAGTAGTTGTACATCGCCGAGGGCACGATGTTCAAGTCGGCGCAGATTTCACGCGTAGAAGTCGCGGAATAGCCGGAACGAGAGAAGCGCGCCAGAGCGGCATTCAGGAACTCTTCGCGGCGAGGGAATTCGGGCTTCTTGGGCATATGCGGTGGTGGGCAACGCGATTATAGAGCGATCGCTCTGTCTTTACAGAGCGATCGCTCTTTTGTCGTTGACAGAGCGAGCGCTCTGTCATACATTCGATCCGAATCGACCTCTCCAGTATTTCCATGAGCACTGTCACCACCCAGACCCGCGAGGCCACGGCCGTCATCACCGTCTCGAACCCGCCTCATGGGTACATGACGGACGTCTTGGTGGGCCAGCTGCACCGGGCTTTCCGCGCCGCGGAGCGAGCGCCGGAAGTGCGTGTCATCGTCTTCACTGGTGGCGGCGCGGGGGTGTTCATTCAGCATTACGACCTGCAGGAGCTGAAACAATTGTGCAGCAAGCTCAACGACCGCGGTGTTCGGTATGGCGCCACGGATCACACGCCCGAGCGCGACATGGACCTGTGTTTTCGCAGCATCGAGAATTCGCGCAAACCGGTGATAGCGGCCCTCAACGGCAACGCGATGGGGTTCGGCTGCGAGCTGGCCCTGGCCTGCGACTTCAGGGTCATGCAGGACGGCCCGTTCACGATCGGACAACCGGAGATCAGGGTGGGACTCGTCCCGGGCGCCGGTGGCACGCAGCGCCTGGCCCGGATCGTCGGGATGGCCCGTGCACTCGACCTGGTTTTGCACGGGCGCAGACTCTCACCCGCCCAGGCGCTGGCGCAGGGTCTGATACACGACCTGGCGCAGGTAGACGTGCCGGTGCTGGATATGGCGCTGGAACGGGCGCGCGAACTCTCCGCACTGTCGCCGACAGCTGTGGCGCATGGAAAAAGACTGGTGCGCCATGCGAGCGAGGCTTCGCTATATGACGGGCTGGACATCGAGCGCTCGCTCTTCGTGGACACGTTGGCCTCGCCTGAAGCCTTGCAACTGGTGGGTGCTGCCATCAGCAGCGGCCAAGACTTCCGCCACCTCTGACACCTCGCAACATGCTTTTGATCGACTACTTCGAGCAGAGTGCCCGCAACCGGCCCAACCATCCCTTCGTCCACTACGTGGATGATGACCCGGCGCAGGACCTGGTGCTGAGTTACCAGGCGGCGGATATCGAGGCCAGTGCCTGCGCTACCCGGCTGCGCGACCTCGGCGTCGGTCGGGGCACGGTCGTCGGCTTGCTTATGGAAAACTCTCCGCAATGGCTGGTCTGGTATTTCGCTTGCCAGAAGATCGGTGCCATTTGCGTCGGGCTGAATCCCCAACTCACGCTAGGTGAGCTGGAGCAATCCCTGCGGTGCCTTGGAACCGGGCACCTGGTCTACAGCGCTGACTGCGCCGCAGAGGCGCAAGAAGTGGCGCGTCGCGTCCCTCAGCTGCAGGTCTTGTTCGGACTCGCGAAAGGTGCTGAGGCCGTACACCGAGGCAGGGACGCGGAGCTGTCGGTCACCGACGGTCTCTCCGCCATTTTTACCTCGGGCACCACTGGCTCGGCTCCGAAGGCCGCGCTCCAGACACACGCAGCGGTCGTCGCGGCCATCGGCAGCTACATCAGGCATCTGAGGCTGGGTTCGCAGGACCGCATCATGCTGGTCACTCCCCTCAGCCACAGCGCGGCGCTCAACTGGGGCGTGAGCCTGGCGGTCATGTCCGGCTCCACACTGGTGCTGGCGCGCAAGTTCAGCGCCTCGCGCTTCTGGGAGCAGGCGGACCGCGGTCGACCCAGCGTCTTGTGGACAATGGGCACGATCCTTTTCATCCTGCATGCGCAGCCGCCGAGTGCCGTGGAGGCGCGCGCATCGCAGCACCTGCAATTCATCTTCGGCGCCGGCTCTGCAACCCGCTGGCGGCAGCTGACCGAGCGCTGGCAGCGCCCGGTCATCGATGGCTACGGGATGACCGAAACCTTCGGCACCTTGACGGACGTGGACTGCCATGGGCTGGGCGGCTCGCACGCATGCATCGGCCGACCGGTGGCGGGCGTGGACATGCGCATCGTCGATCCACACTCCGGGGTCGAATGCGCGGCGCGGGAGATCGGAGAAATCGTCACGCGCTTCGGCCAAGGCTTTGCCGGCTATCTTGGCAACTTCGTGGCCTTCACCGAAGCCGTGCGCGAAGGCTGGTTCCACACCGGCGACCTGGCCTACAAGGACGAAGAGGGTCGCTACTTTTTTGTCGATCGGCTCAAGGCCATCATCCGCCGCGGTGGAGAGAACATATCCAGCATCGAGGTCGAGGAGTGCCTGGCGCGACACCCGGATGTCCTGGAGGCGATTGTCCTGCCGCAGCCCGACGACATTCTGGGCGAAACCGTGCTGGCCGCACTCGTTCCACGTGATCCGCAGCGCACCTTCACGATTGAGGAAGTCCGGACTTTTTGCGAAGGCCGGCTGGCGCGTTTCAAGTGGCCGGAGCATGTGCGTACCATTGCGCCAAGCATCGTGCCCCGCACGGGCGCTGGCAAGGTGCGCAAGTCCCTGCTGGCAAGGAGCCTCAGTGATGCGCGCTGACACGGTCACGAGCGTCGCGCAACGCTGGAACTCGCTGGCCGGCGGCCGCGCGCAAGGCCCGCGCTTCATGGAACTGGCGGATGCCGTGCGTGAGGCAGTCCGCGACGGGGACACGCTGTACTTTGGCGGTTCCATGGCGCGACCAAATGCCGCCATGTTTGAGATCGTCCGCGCGTTTTGGGGCCGATCGCCTGGATTCACGCTGGTTGCGCCCGCAGTGGCGAACCAGCACGCACCCATGGTGGCGGGTGGCCTGGTCAATCGAGTCATCAGTTCCATTCAGGCGATGACCTATCCGACGCCCGCGCCGCATCCGGTCTACGTTCAGGCGGCGCGCGAACACAGCGTGGTGTTTGAAAATTGGTCGCTGCTCACGCTCTCGCAAAGGCTGATGGCCGCTGCCATGGGATTGCCGTTCCTTCCCACCCGCTCCCTCGCTGGGAGCGATATGGCCACGGCGCTCGCCACCGAAACCGGGGACACGGCAGAGGTGGCCAGCCCGTTTGACGGAACGCCAACCCAAGTGGTGGCACCCCTCGCGCCGGACGTGACCTTCGTTCATGGCCTGGCTGCGGACGAAGACGGCAACATCCTCATCTGTCCGCCGCTCTATGACGGGATCTGGGCCGCCTTCTGCGCCACGCGCACGGTAGTGGTGACGGTGGACCATGTGATCAGCAATGAGGCCATGCGCCGGCACGCCGACCACGTGCGCATTCCGGCTCACGCCGTGGGCATCGTCTGCCATGTGCCGCTGGGCGGCCACCCCAATTCCCTGCCGAGCGCAGCTGTCCCCGAACTGGCGGGGTATCCCGACGACTACGCTTTCTTGGTCGACCTGCGCAACGCCGGGAAGTCAAAAGAGACCCTGCTGGCTTGGACCCGGGAGTGGATCCTGGACTGCAAGGACCACAACGCCTATCTCACCAAGCTGGGGAGTGAGCGCATTCACGCGCTGCGCGGCAGGGCGCTGGCAGACGGTTGGCGCTTCGAACCTTGCGCGCTAGAACCGACACCTTCGCATCCCGCCAATGAAGCCGAAACCCATGTGTGCCTGGCCGCGCGGGTCATCCGTCGCCGGCTTGAGCGGGGGCTGACTTCAGCCATGCTCGCCGGGCTCGGCATTTCCTCACTGGCGGCCTGGATGGCATCGATCCAGCGCGGGCAAGACGGCGTGCACTTGCCGTTGATGGTCGAGTCCGGCATGTACGGCTACCTGCCTTCGCCCGGCGACCCGTTTCTTTTCAACTATCGCAACATGGCGGGCAGTGCGATGCTGAGCGACACACTGCTCACCCTCGGCCTGCTGACAGCCGGTTCATCGAATCGTGCGCTCGGCGTGCTGGGTGCGGCCCAGGTCGACGCGGCAGGCAATCTTAATACCAGCCAATTGCCCAAGATGCTGCTCACCGGCTCGGGCGGCGCGAACGACATCGGCAGCGGCGCCGCTGATGTGCTGGTGACCATTGCGCATTCGCCCGAGCGCCTGGTGCGCCAAGTCGACTTCATCACAACGCCGGGCCGCGCCGTGAAGGCCGTGGTTACGCCCCTGGCCGTGTTCGAGCGCGAGCAAGCGGATCAGACTTTCACATTGACCGCTGTGATCTCCAGGGATGGCCTGTCACTGAACACGCTGATCGAACAGGCATTGGCCCGCTGCGCCTGGGAGGTCTGCGCCGCGCCGACGGTGCTCTTGGAGCCATCGCCCACGCCCGATGAACTCGCGCTGGCCCGGCAGCTCGACCCGAACGGCCTGTTCCTCGGCTGAGTTTCTCCCTCACCTCCTTTAGAAAAGTCTCCCTTCAAAAAGAATCCTCATGGACTACCAGTACATCCTCTATAGCGTCCGCGGCCCAGTGGCCCGGATCTCGCACAACCGGCCCGATGCACGCAACGCCGAAAGCCAGGCGCTCCTCGACGAGATGGACGACGCCTTGCGCCGCGCCACTGAGGACGCGGCAGTCCGAACAATCGTCCTGACCGGAGAGGGCGATCACTTCTCTGCCGGTCACGACCTCAAGGAAGCCGCGCAGAAGCGCTCGAACTTCACGGTCGAAGAGCGCTGGGCCTACGAGACACGCTACTACTTCGACTATGCGATGCGCATCTGGGATTGCCCCAAGCCGACCATCGCCGAAGTCAGCGGCGCCTGTGTAGCCGGGGGCTTCATGGTCGCCAACATGTGCGATCTGGTCGTGGCATCGCCGGATGCCTTCTTCTCCGACCCCGTGTGCCAGAGCCTCGGTACCGCGGCCGTGGAAGTGCTGGTTCACCCGTGGGTGATGGGCGCGCGCAAGGCCAAGGAGTTTCTTTTCACCGGCGGTCGCATGACAGCCGAACAGGCGCTTGCCGTCGGCATGGTGAATCGCGTCGTTCCTCGCGACGAGCTTCGAGCCGCGGTGGATGCGCTGGCGCTGCAGATTGCAGGCGGTGACAGCTTCGCCGTGATGCTGGCCAAGCGCTCCATCAACCGTGGGCTCGACATACAGGGTATGCGTAGCGCGATGAGCGCCCACTTCGACGCCCACCAGCTCAGCCACCTGTCCGAATCCTTCCAGGCGCGGCGCCGCGAGGGACTGGGACAGTCCATCCAGAGGGGTAAGGCCGCGCTCGCCTGACCCGCCTTTCCATCAAGACACCCACCGGAGACAACCATGACGCTTCTCTACAAACTGGCCCGAACGGCCGCCGCCGTCACCATGGCATTGATTGCGGGCACCGCCTCGGCACAGGCCGCATCCAACGCCGAGCCCATCAAGATCGGATTCACCTCTGCCACCAAGACCTTGCTGGGGTCGCAAATGCTCAAGGGCGCGCAGTATGCGACGACGCAGCTCAACGCCGCCGGCGGTGTGCTGGGCCGAAAGGTCGAACTGGTCGTATATGACACCGCGCTGAACCCGGCCGAGGGTTCCAACGTAGCGCAGCGCCTGGTCACGGAGAACAAGGTGAAGTTCGTCGCGGGTGAAGTGAGCAGCACGGTGGCTTTCGCGATGATCCCCACGTTCAAGCGGGCCGGCGTGCTGTACATGGCCGGCATCCCCAAGCATCCGGATGTCACCACCAAGGGCTACGACAGGCTGTTTCGCCTCAACTCCACCACCGAAATGGATGCCCGGGCGCTCAAGCCGGTGCTGATCGCCAGATTCCCCGGCAAGAAAGTCGCGTTGTTCAACGAGAACACGGACTTCGGCCTGGATGGGCGCAAGCACTTGAAGGCGATTTTCAACGAGCCGGGGCAAATTGTCTTCGATGAAACGTACGACATCAGCCAGTCCGACTTCAACGCGGTCGTGACGAACATGCGCCGCAGCAAGGCCGACGTGCTGTGCATCACCGGCACCAATCCCGAGCACTACGGGAACGTGATCCGCATGGCGGCCGAGATCGGCTTCAAGCCCTCCATCTGCCTGATGCCGGGCATCCTTTACCCCGGCGCGCTCAAGATCACAGGCCCCGCGGCCGAGGGTGCCGTGAGCGCCGATATCTACGTGCCCTCGCTGGACAACCCCGTCAACAAGGCTTTTGTCGAAGGCTACAAGAAGGCTCACGGCGACGAGCCGGACAAGAGCGTGGCCATCGGCTACGAGAGCATCACCTTGCTGGCCGCGGCCATGATCGCTGCAAAGACCGCGGAGGATCCAGGCAAGGTGGCTGAAGTGCTGAAAGCTGGCACCTGGCAGACACCTCGGGGCGGGGTGCGCTTCGCGCAAGACGGCCAGGCCAATGGCGCGTATGCCCTGCTCACCGTCCGTGACGGCCGCATAGCAGTCAGCAAATAAGGCACCTCGGCCGTCGCAGCAAGGCCTGCCCGCGGCTGCCGGCAGGCACCCATGCCGCCGCCGCCAAGTGCGCGCGGTGTCCCCACACGTTCCTGGCTCGCAAGATGGATACCTTCTTTCTCCAACAAGTCCTCAATGGGCTTAGCACCGGCATGACCTATGTGGTGCTGGCCCTGGGTCTCACGCTGGTGTTTGGCGTGCTCCACGTGATGAACTTCGCGCATGGCGACCTGTACATGGTCGGCGCCCTGATTGCGTTCATTGCGGCGGCGCAGCACCAACTTCCGTACGGCTGGGCAGTTTTGCTAGCCGTTGGCGCCTGCGGCCTGCTGGCCGTAGCTATCGACAAATTGGCGGTCCGCCCGCTGGTCGCGCGCAAGCAGGGTTCGGCCGATACGCTCCTGAGCACCTACGCGTTGAGCTTGCTTGTCTCAGAGGCGGTACTGGCCGTCTGGGGGCCTACTCCACAGGCGGTCCCTGGACTCGTTGGCAGCGTCGACTTCATCGGCATCACGCTGACCTACCAGCGAACGCTGGTGTTGGCAGCCGGCCTGCTGATGGTCGCCAGCGTGCACCTGGTCCTGCGCCACACCCTGTTCGGCAAACAGATTCGTGCCCTCGCCGAAGACCGCTTCGCCGCCGCCGTCGTGGGAATCCCCGTGCGCCGGATAGGATCACAGACCTTCGTTCTGGCCGGTGTGCTGGCTGGCGCGGCCGGCGCGCTGATGGTGCCGGTACTGACGTTTTCGCCGCTGATGGGCCACAACGTGTTAACCAAGATCTTTGCCGTCGTGGTGATCGGCGGCATGGGAAGCGTGCGCGGCACGCTTGTCTGCGGCTTGGCCCTGGGCGTTCTCGAAACCTTCGGCAGCATGTATTTCAGCGCCACGGTCAACCTGGCGCTTGTGTATGTGCTTTTGTTGCTGGTGCTGTTGTTCAAGCCTGCCGGCCTGTTCGGAAAGAAGGGCTGAGGCCATGCGCAAGAGCACGATTCTTCTTGTCGGCGTCATCGCGATCGCAGCGGCCTCGACGCTGCTGACGCCCTACCTGAGCGGCCTGGCGCTCACTGCCATTGCTTTTGCCATCCTGGGCCTGAGCGTCAACCTTGTCTACGGCTATCTGGGTTACCTCTCGTTTGGTCATGCCGCGTTCTCGGGCCTGGGCGCGTACGGCGCAGGGCTGCTGTATGTGCAGCTGGGCATCCCGTTCAGCGTGGCTGCTCCGTTAGCACTGGTACTGCCTGTGGTGCTGGGCGCGCTCGTCGGCTTTGCTTCACTGCGGGTGGGTGGTGCCTACTTCGCCATTGCCACGTTGGCCAGTGCGGAAATCCTGCGCCTGACATCGACCAGTTGGGTATCGCTGACCCGTGGCCCGCTTGGCGTGGTGGTGCCGCTGCCCGCCATCGATTGGTTGGACGGTCTCGGTCTCCAATTCCATCAATATCACCTGTGGATAGCGATCGTCCTGCTTGCCTCGGTGCTTCTGGGCATGCGCCGGCTCATGGCAAGCCCGATCGGCCGCTCCTGGTTGGCCATCCGCGAATCCATCGCGCTGGCGGAGTCCGTGGGCATTCCCACGTTGCGGGTGCGGGTGGTCAACATCGCGCTATCTGGCGGGCTGGCGGGACTGGCAGGTGTGTTGCTCGTGCCAAAGGTGCTCGTACTTTCACCCGACCTCTTCAGTCCCTCGTACTCTGCCATCGGTCTGCTGATCGTGATCCTGGGGGGGCGGGGCACGATGGTGGGGCCTCTCATCGGCGGACTGGTGTTTGCTGTGTTGCCAGAGACACTGCGCACCATCGACGAGTACCGGATGATCGCCTTCGCAGGCTTACTGTTGCTGGCCGTGCGCACCCAATCCAACGGCATCGTGAAATTGCTGGAGCCGCTCTGGAAGCGCCAGCCGCCAGTGATGCCGATCGGATCTGTCGAGGTTGCAGCGCCTTCGACGAATTCTTCAGTAGCCGTATACAGGGAGGCAGTAGCGTCTGATGGGCCGGTGCTGCAGGTGCGCAAGTTGGAAAAGCGCTACGCCGGGGTGCGCGCAGTCGATGGCAGTCACTTCGATGTGCAGCGGCGGGAAATCTTCGGCGTCATGGGTCCCAACGGTGCCGGCAAGACCACGTTGCTGAAGTTGGTGAGCGGGTTCGAGTTGCCAACTGCCGGCGAGATCCACGCCTTCGGCCGTCCGGTGGCAGCCCTCGCGCCGCACCAGCTGGCGGCGTTGGGTGTGGTGCGCACCTTTCAACACACGGAGTTGTACAGGGGGCTCAGCGTAGCCGAGAACGTCATGACCGGCACCTACCTGGTCGGGAAGGTATCGCTGTGGCGCGCATTGATCGGTGGAGAGGAGTTTCGCCGTTCGGAGGCGCAGCGGTCATCGGTGGCACGCCATGCCATGCACATGGTGGGTTTGCTCGACAAGCAGCACATGCGCGCCGACGAGTTGTCCTACGGTGAGCAGAAGCTGCTGTCGATTGCCTTGGCTTTGGCGGCCGGCCCGCGACTGCTGCTGCTGGATGAACCGGCTGCCGGCTTGAACCACTCGGAGGCCGACCAGTTGCAGTGCACGCTGCAGCGCCTGCGCGACGAGGGCCTGACCATCGTGCTGGTGGATCACAACTTGAAGCTGATGATGTCTGTATGCGACCGGATGCTGGTCGTCAATCACGGAGTCCCGATCACGGTGGGCACACCAAAACAAGTTTCGGACAACCCTCAGGTCCGGGAGGCCTATCTTGGATAAGCAAGCCAGCACAAACCCCATCCTGGCCGTACAGGCGGCCACCGTAAGTTACGGCAAGACCGTGGCCACGCGCGGTGTCGAATTGCATGTCAACGAAGGCGAAGTGGTGGCCCTGGTGGGTGCCAACGGCGCGGGCAAGTCATCGCTGCTCAAGGCAGTTCTGGGCGTTGGCGGCAGCCTGCAGGGACGCATCACCTTCGGGGGTCAAGACGTGACTGAGCTGTCGGCCGAGCGCAAGGTGGCGCTTGGAATGGCGCTGGTACCCGAGGGGCGCCACGTGTTTCCCACGCTGACCGTGCTGGAGAACCTGGAGCTGGGTTTCAGTCGCGGCACCCGTCACGAAAAACCGCGCCGGATCGAGCAGATGTACACGTTGTTTCCCAAGCTGCGGGAGCGCCGCCAGCAGGCGGCCGGCACGCTGTCGGGCGGCGAGCAGCAGATGCTGGCCATTGGGCGCGCGCTGATGTCCGCGCCCCGTCTGCTGATGCTCGACGAGCCGACGCTGGGCCTGGCACCGATGATCGTGGCCGACGTTTCTGAATTGCTCTCCTCGCTGCGCGCCCAGGGGTTGTCCATCCTGTTGGCCGAGCAGAACGCTCGAATGTCTTTGGGCGTATCGAATCGGGCCTATGTGCTTGCGCAGGGTGAGGTGGTGCAACAGGGCGAGTCGGCCGTGCTTGCGGCGTCGGACCACATACGCAGGGCCTACCTGGGGCTCTAAGGTGAAACATGGGACAAAACTCATCACTGGCAACGCCCGCGGCCGCCACTGCGACGGTCGAACTCGACCTGCCGAGTCTGGCTTGGGCAGATCAATACAAAATCCTGTCCAGCACCGTCATACCCCGGCCGATTGCGCTCGTGTCCACCGCCGGCCCGGCAGGCACCAATGCGGCCCCCTTCAGCTTCTTCAATGCGGTGGCGTTCTGCCCACCGATGCTGATGATTTCCATTGGTACGCCTGCTGGCGGCGAGGGAGAAAAGCATACCCTGACCAACCTCCGGGCCAACGGGGAATGTGTCGTTCACATCGTGGACGATGCCAACAAGGAGCGCATGAACCGCTGTGCGCCCGAGTACCCCATCGGAGTCAATGAAATTGCGATCGCGGGGTTCACCACCATCGCCTCCACCATGGTGCAGCCGCCACGCATCGCGGAACTGCCGGTGCAATACGAATGCAGGGTCCACAGCATCCAGCCGCTGGGTTCGCCGCCTTGCCATCTTGTACTGCTGGAGGTGGTCGTTGCACACATCCGTCGAGATGTGATCGACGAGCGCCATCGGATTGACTTGTTGCGTCTCAACCCTATCGGCCGGCTTTCGAGTCCGGGCATGTACTCGCGTATTACGGACAACTTTCGAATGGACGTGCCGCCAGCCTGATTTCTTGGCAGCAGCTTCAGTCTCTCGCTTTCACTCGCGGACCCGGTGCGCGGCGAGGAAGCCGCGGTCGACCTCGATCCCCAGGTTGGGCCCGTCGGGCACCGGCATCTGGCCGTCGACGAGCTGCCCCGTCAGGCCGACCGGCACCTTCAGCATCTGCTCGCGCAGCGGGTTCGCGAACACCATGCATTCCGCGGTGATGCAGTTCTCCGCGGCGGCAGCGAGCTGCAGGCTCGCTGCCAGGCAGATCGCGCCCGACCAGCCGACGTGCGGCGCATAGGCCACGCCGAAACACTGTGCCAGTTCGGCGATTCGCCAGGTCTCGGTGATGCCGCCCGAGCGCGCCACGTCGGGCTGGATCAGGCCGACCGAGCGGTCCTCGATCAGCTCGAGCGCATCGACCGCGGCGTAGTCGCTTTCGCCGGCGGCGAGCCGGATCGGCAGCTGGTCGCGCAGCAGGCGGTAGCCACGCCGGTCCTCGGGGCGCAGCGGCTCCTCGAACCAGACGTAGCCGCAGTCGGCCATCACGCGACCGACGGCGATGGCGTCGTGCAGGTCGTAGGCCCAGTTCGCATCCGCGCTCAGCTCGATTGCGTCGCCGGCGAGCTGGCGCACCAGGCGCACGCGGTGCTGGGCCGCGCCGACCGGCCGGCCGACCTTGACCTTGATGCTGCGAAAGCCCGCGGCGACGGCGCTCGCCACCTCGCGCTCGACCGCCGCGTCGTCGAACCAGTTGATCGACGAGGCATAGACGGGCGTCGTGCGTCTGCCCATGCCGCCCAGCAACTGCGCGACCGACTGGCCGGCGGAGTGGCCGGCCAGGTCCCACAGAGCGATGTCGACCCCGGCGATCGCCTCGACCAGCATGCCGCCGGTCCGGCCCGTGAGCACGCTTCGCATGCGCCGCCACAGGCGCCGGCGGTCGAGCAGGTCCTCGCCGAGCAGCAGCGGGCGCAGCACCGTCTCGATGAATCCGGCGTAGGCGGTCGAGCCGCGCCGGGCCAGGCATTCTCCGAAGCCGATCCAGCCTCCGGCGACCTCGACCTCGACGACCACGATCTCGATCGCCGACCAGTCGCCTTGCGCGGTTCGCTGCACCGCCGGCAGCGTCACGCGCAAGGGGTGGGCGCTCACCCGCACGATGCGGCGTGCGGCGGCATCGATGCCCGCTGCGGTGACGAGCCGAACGAGGTTTCGAGCCAGGTCAGCGAGCCCTCCAAGCCGTCGATGACGAACGGGTGGCGGCGCACGAAGCTCCAAAACGCCGCCGGCGATGTCTTTCACGCACACGCAAGCCGTACCAGGCAGAGGTCCATGTAATGGCACTCCCAAGCAAGGGTGGCGCCCCGGTGCAATCATCAACGGCGACGTTCCGGGAGACTGAGGGCCTCAGTAACCTATCTTCACGGAGACACAACATGCCCGTCATTGTTTGCGAATGCAAGGTCGGAATCCAACCCGGCGTCAAGGCCAGGATCGCCAGCGAGCTCACGAGCGCGATCAGGGAGATCATCCTTTCTCCGCTCGACCTGATCAGCGTCGTATTTCATGAAGCCACGTCCGAGAACACCTACCGCTCGGGAGAGTCCACTTCGGAAACGCTGATCTTCTGCCACATACGTGATGGGCGCAGCGACGGCGCCGTGCTATCGCTGGCCAAAAAGGTGAGCTCGATTTGGAGCGCGTGCACCGGGGCATCGGAGGACGAAATCGAGGTGCTGGTCACTCTCTATCCCGCCAAATACGTCGTGCGCGGCGGTGAACGCCTACCCGAAGCCCCTCGCGTGTGAGGGTGGTGCAGCCTGCGCTCCGTACCTGAACCACGTGTCGAAAATATAAGCAACCATCTTGAATGAATAAGTCAGACGACCGTGGCGATCTCGTTGCTCCAAGGCGACTTGGAGCGGGCGATGGCATTCAGGATGACAAGCAGCTTGTGCATGCAGGCCACCAATGCCACCTTTTTGGGCTTGCCTGCTGCCAGCAGGCGAGCGTAGAAGGCCTTGAGAACGGGATTGAACCGTGTGCCCACCAGGGCGGCCACGAACAGCACACGGCGCACGTCTGCGCGCCCGCCGAAGATGTGGCGCTGGCCGCGCAAGGTGCCCGAGTCGCGGTTCATCGGCGCCAGCCCGA
>NZ_JABJVV010000014.1 GCF_013155545.1 Caenimonas soli
GCGTATGACCAGATCGACGCGGCTCCGGAAGAAAAAGCGCGCGGCATCACCATCAACACCGCGCACGTCGAGTACGAGACCAAGAACCGCCACTACGCGCACGTGGACTGCCCCGGCCACGCCGACTACGTCAAGAACATGATCACCGGCGCCGCCCAGATGGACGGCGCCATCCTGGTGTGCTCGGCCGCTGACGGCCCGATGCCCCAGACCCGCGAGCACATCCTGTTGGCCCGCCAGGTGGGCGTGCCCTACATCCTGGTGTTCCTGAACAAGTGCGACATGGTCGACGACGCCGAGCTGCTCGAGCTGGTCGAGATGGAGCTGCGCGAGCTGCTGGACAAGTACGAATTCCCCGGCGACACCACCCCCATCATCCACGGCTCGGCCAAGCTGGCCCTGGAAGGCGACAAGGGCGAGCTGGGCGAGCAGGCCATCATGAAGCTGGCCGAAGCCATGGACAGCTACATCCCCACGCCCGAGCGCGCGGTGGACGGTGCCTTCCTGATGCCCGTCGAAGACGTGTTCTCCATCTCCGGTCGCGGCACGGTGGTCACCGGCCGTATCGAGCGCGGTGTGGTGAAGGTCGGCGAGGAAATCGAGATCGTGGGCATCAAGCCCACCATCAAGACCACCTGCACCGGCGTCGAGATGTTCCGGAAGCTCCTGGACCAGGGCCAGGCCGGCGACAACGTCGGGGTGCTGCTGCGCGGCACCAAGCGCGAAGAAGTCGAGCGCGGCCAGGTGCTGTGCAAGCCCGGCTCGATCAAGCCGCACACGCACTTCACCGCTGAGGTGTATGTGCTGAGCAAGGACGAGGGCGGCCGTCACACCCCGTTCTTCAACAACTACCGTCCCCAGTTCTACTTCCGCACCACGGACGTGACGGGCGCCATCGAGCTGCCCAAGGACAAGGAAATGGTCATGCCCGGCGACAACGTGTCCATCACGGTGAAGCTGATCAACCCCATCGCCATGCAAGAAGGCCTGCGCTTTGCCATCCGCGAAGGCGGCAAGACCGTGGGCTCGGGCGTCGTCGCAAAGATCCTGGAGTAAGCCAGCCGGAGGGGTATAGCTCAATTGGCAGAGCGTCGGTCTCCAAAACCGAAGGTTGTAGGTTCGATTCCTACTGCCCCTGCCACCTGAGAGTGGCACCTTAAAAAGCCCGTCACGCCGTGACGGGCTTACTGTCTTAAAGACACGCATTGAATTGAATCAGGAAACAGCCGCAAATGGCCACTTCTCAAGTTGAAACCGTCAACACCGGCGCCGATAAGGCCAAGCTGGCAGCTGCCGTCGCCCTGGTGATCGCGGCTGTGGCGGGCTTCTACCTGCTGGGCAAGCAGGGCCAGATCGCGCAGTGGGGCGCCCTGGTGGTGGGCCTGGCCGCCGCGTTCGTGGTCTTCATGACCTCCGAGTCCGGCAAGGAATTCGTGGCCTTCGGCCGCGACTCCTGGAAGGAAGTCAAGAAGGTCGTGTGGCCCACCCGCAAGGAAGCCACGCAGATGACGCTTTACGTCATCGCCTTTTGCGCCGTGATGGCCCTGTTCCTGTGGCTGACGGACAAGACCCTCGAGTGGGCGTTTTATGACCTGATCCTGGGGTGGAAGAAGTAATGAGCGACATCACAGATACCGCCGCCGAGTCCGCGGACTCGACGCAGCCCGCCGTCCCGGCCAAGCCGGTCAACCCGGATCTGCGCTGGTACGTTGTCCATGCCTACTCCGGCATGGAAAAGGCCGTCGAACGCAACATCCGCGAGCGCATCAACCGCGCCGGCATGCAGGACATGTTCGGCGAGATCCTGGTGCCCACCGAAGAAGTGGTCGAGATTAAGAACGGCCAGAAGAAGACTTCCGAGCGGCGCTTCTACCCCGGCTACGTGCTGGTGCAGATGATCATGAACGACGACACCTGGCACCTGGTGAAGCACACCAACAAGGTCACGGGTTTCGTCGGCGGCGCCAAGAACCGCCCGGCCCCGATCTCCGAAGAAGAAGTCGGCAAGATCCTGGGCCAGATGGAAGAGGGCACCGAGAAGCCCCGCCATAAGGTCGAGTTCGTGGTGGGCGAGTACGTGCGCGTCAAGGACGGCCCGTTCACCGACTTCAATGGCACAGTCGAAGAAGTCAACTACGAAAAGAACAAGGTCCGCGTGTCGGTCACGATCTTCGGACGTGCCACGCCGGTCGAATTGGAATTCAGCCAGGTCGAAAAGACCTGACGAAGTTGGTTCGTGCTCACCGACTCGGCACGGATTGGAAGTATTGAGTCGTTAACCCCGGGGAGCTGAGGTCTTGAACCAAGGCGTTATCACCCGCAAGGAGTAAAAAACCATGGCGAAAAAAATCGTCGGTTTTGTCAAGCTGCAAGTGCCAGCCGGCAAAGCCAATCCGTCGCCGCCCATCGGCCCGGCACTGGGCCAGCGCGGCCTGAACATCATGGAGTTCTGCAAGGCGTTCAACGCCCAGACCCAGGGCGTCGAGCCCGGTCTGCCGCTGCCCGTGGTGATCACCGCTTACGCGGACAAGAGCTTCACCTTCATCATCAAGACCCCTCCCGCGACGGTCCTGATCAAGAAGGCCGTGAAGCTGGAAAAGGGTTCGGCCACCCCCCACAGCAACAAGGTCGGCAAGATCACCCGGGCCCAGCTCGAAGAGATCGCCAAGACCAAGCTGAAAGACATGAACGCCGCGAGCGTGGACGCTGCCATCCGGACTCTGGCCGGCTCGGCTCGCTCCATGGGCATCACGGTGGAGGGCCTCTGACATGACCAAGCTCACCAAGAAACAAAAAGCCCTGCAAGGCAAGGTCGACAGCACCAAGCTGTACGCTTTCAGCGAAGCCCTCGGCATCGTCAAGGAAGCCGCCACGGCCAAGTTCGATGAGTCCATCGACGTGGCCGTGCAGCTGGGCATCGACCCGAAGAAGTCTGACCAGGTCGTTCGCGGCGCCGTCGTGCTGCCCAACGGCACCGGCAAGACCAAGCGCGTCGCCGTGTTCGCCCAGGGCGCCAAGGCTGAGGAAGCCAAGGCCGCCGGCGCCGATATCGTCGGCATGGACGACCTGGCTGCCCGCGTGAAGGCCGGCGACATGCCGTTCGACGTGGTGATCGCCGCGCCGGACGCCATGCGCGTGGTCGGTACGCTGGGCCAGATCCTGGGCCCGCGCGGCCTGATGCCCAACCCGAAGGTCGGCACCGTGACGCCCGATGTGGCCACTGCGGTGAAGAACGCCAAGGCTGGCCAGGTTCAGTACCGCGCCGACAAGGCCGGCATCATCCACGCGACCATCGGCCGCCGCTCGTTCGATTCGGACAAGCTGCAAGGCAACCTGGTTGCGCTGATCGATGCGCTGAACAAGTCCAAGCCGGCTTCGAGCAAGGGCGTGTACCTGAGGAAAGTGGCGGTTTCGTCGACGATGGGTCTGGGTGTCCGTGTGGACACGCAAACCATCTCGGCGTAATCGCAAAGGAATGGTGGGCTGCCGGCCCTGAAAAGGAACGGCAGGCCATCCAAGACCGTTGGCGGGCAGCGATGCCCTTAATTGTGAAAAGCCAACGCAGATGGCGATCCCGCTGAAGATGGAATTGAGAGATTTCTGAAAACAGTTGGTCGCTGCAACTAAGGCGTGCCGGAGGGTGAAAGCCCGAAGGCACATTTGAAGGAGTAGACCTTGAGTCTGAATCGCAGTGAGAAGCAAGCGGTCATTGAAGAAGTGACCGGCCTCGCAGCTAAAGCTCAAACGCTGGTGATTGCGGAATACCGCGGCATCACGGTCGCTGACATGACCAAACTGCGCAACGATGCGCGCAGCAAGGGCGTGAACCTGAGTGTTCTGAAGAACACGCTGGCCCGCCGTGCTGTCGCAGGTAGCCAGTTCGAGGTTGTCGGTGACCAGATGACCGGCCCGCTGATCTACGGCTTTTCTGTCGATGCCGTCGCCGCCGCGAAAGTGGTGGCTGACTTCGCGAAAACCAACGACAAGCTGGTGATTCGCGGTGGTGCATTTGCAGGCAAGGCCCTGGACGTCAACGGCGTGAAGCAGCTCGCCAACATTCCCTCCAAGGAAGTGTTGCTGGCTCAGCTTTGCGGCCTGCTGATGTCGCCGATCTCGCGCACCGCAGTGGTGCTCGGCGCACTGGCAGCGAAAAAAGGCGGCGGTGCGGAAGCTACGGCTGACGCGGCACCTGCCGAAGCGGCAGCCGCTTGAGCGGCCCGGCTTTAACCCAACTTATTTAGGAAATCAAAATGGCATTCGACAAAGACGCATTTTTGACCTCGCTGGACAGCATGACGGTCATGGAACTCAACGACCTGGTGAAAGCCATCGAAGAGAAGTTTGGCGTGAGCGCAGCCGCCATGGCCGCGCCCGCAGCCGCAGGCGGCGGTGCCGCCGCTGCGGTCGCTGAAGAGAAGACCGAATTCAACGTGATGCTGCTGGAAGCCGGCGCACAGAAGGTCTCCGTCATCAAGGCCGTGCGCGAAATCACCGGCCTGGGCCTGAAGGAAGCCAAGGACCTGGTCGACGGCGCCCCCAAGGCCGTCAAGGAAGGCATGAACAAGGCCGACGCCGACGCTGCCAAGAAGAAGCTGGAAGATGCCGGCGCCAAGGTCGAACTGAAGTAATTCGACCCTGGCCCGAGGCTGGAGCGACCCGAAAGGGCCTCCAGCCTTTGGTGCTTATATGGATGCGTGAAGAGCGCACCCAAAAATGCTGGCCCAATACGGGGTCCCCCAGTATTTTTGAGTGTCTTCTGACCCCGACTGCAGAAGACGCCTTGGTTCGGGCGATGTGCAATGCATCGCCGTCCGCCATGGTTGGTAGTGGCCAACCCACCAAGAATGTCGAGTCCCGGTCCGCCCCCGGGTGCTCGATGTCAGTTGTGCAAGAGTAAGCCCGGAGAGCTCATGGCCCAGACGTCCACATATTCTTACACCGAACGCAAGCGCATCCGCAAAAGCTTCGGCAGCCGCGACAGCGTGCTTGAAATCCCTTACCTGCTGCAAATGCAGAAGGACGCGTACACCGCGTTCCTGCAGGCCGATATTGGCCCGAAGAGCCGGACCATAGAGGGTCTGCAGGCCGCGTTCGACGCCGCCTTCCCCATCGTCTCGCACAACGGTTTTGTCGAGATGAAGTTCCTCGAATACAACCTGGCCAAGCCGGCGTTCGACGTGCGCGAGTGCCAGACCCGCGGCCTGACCTACGCCTCGGCCGTGCGCGCCAAGGTGCAGCTGATCATCTATGACCGCGAGTCGTCGACGCCTCAGTCGAAGGTCGTGAAGGAGGTGAAAGAGCAGGAGGTCTACATGGGCGAAGTGCCCCTGATGACCGAGAAGGGCTCCTTCATCATCAACGGCACCGAGCGCGTGATCGTCTCGCAGCTGCACCGCTCCCCCGGCGTGTTCTTCGAGCACGACAAGGGCAAGACCCACAGCTCGGGCAAGCTGCTGTTCTCGGCGCGGATCATCCCGTACCGCGGCTCCTGGCTCGACTTCGAATTCGACCCCAAGGACATCCTGTACTTCCGCGTCGACCGCCGCCGCAAGATGCCGGTCACCATCCTGCTCAAGGCCATCGGCCTGACGCCGGAATCGATCCTGGCGAACTTCTTCGTCAACGATAACTTCCGCCTGATGGACAGCGGCGCGCAGATGGAGTTCGTCCCCGAGCGCCTGCGCGGCGAAGTGGCTCGCTTCGACATCACCGACAAGTCGGGCAAGGTCGTGGTCGCCAAGGACAAGCGCGTGACGGTTCGCCACACGCGTGACCTGGAAACCTCCGGCACCACGCACATCAGCGTGCCGGAAGACTACTTGGTCGGCCGTGTGGTCGCCCGCAACATCGTCGACGCCGACACCGGCGAGATCATCGCCAAGGCCAACGACGAGCTGACCGAAGCGCTGCTGAAGAAGCTGCGCACGGCCGGCGTGCACGACCTGCAGGTCATCTACACGAACGAACTCGACCAGGGCGCGTACATGTCGCAGACCCTGCGCATCGACGAGACCGTGGACGAGTTCGCAGCCCGCGTCGCCATCTACCGCATGATGCGCCCCGGCGAGCCGCCGACGGAAGACGCGGTGCAGGCCCTGTTCCAGCGCCTGTTCTACAACCCGGACACGTACGACCTGTCGCGCGTCGGCCGCATGAAGTTCAACGCCAAGGTCGGCCGCAACGAGTCGACCGGCCCCATGGTCCTGACCAACGAGGACATCCTCGCCGTGGTCAAGATCCTGGTGGACCTGCGCAATGGCCGCGGCGAAGTCGATGACATCGACCACCTGGGCAATCGCCGGGTTCGCTGCGTCGGCGAGCTGGCCGAAAACCAGTACCGCACCGGCCTGGCCCGTATCGAGAAGGCCGTGAAGGAGCGCCTCGGCCAGGCCGAGCAAGAGCCGCTGATGCCGCACGACCTGATCAACTCCAAGCCGATTTCCGCGGCCCTCAAGGAGTTCTTCGGTGCCTCGCAGCTGTCGCAGTTCATGGACCAGACCAACCCGCTGTCCGAGATCACGCACAAGCGCCGCGTCTCGGCCCTGGGCCCGGGCGGTTTGACCCGCGAGCGCGCAGGCTTCGAAGTGCGCGACGTGCACGTCACCCATTACGGCCGCGTGTGCCCGATCGAAACCCCGGAAGGCCCGAACATCGGCCTGATCAACTCGCTGGCCCTGTACGCCCGCCTGAACGAGTACGGCTTCATCGAAACGCCGTACCGCCGCGTAAGCGATGGCAAGGTGACGATGCAGATCGATTACCTGTCGGCCATCGAAGAAGGCAAGTACGTCATCGCCCAGGCCAACGCGGCCCTGGACAAGGACGGCCGCCTGACCGACGAACTGGTTTCCGCGCGTGAAGCCGGCGAATCGGTGCTGGTCGGCGCAGACCGCATCCAGTACATGGACGTGTCCCCGGCGCAGATCGTGTCGGTGGCCGCCTCGCTGGTGCCGTTCCTCGAGCACGACGACGCCAACCGCGCGCTGATGGGCGCCAACATGCAGCGCCAGGCCGTGCCGGTGCTGCGTCCCGAAAAGGCCTTCGTCGGTACCGGCATCGAGCGCGTTTCCGCGATCGACTCCGGCACCGTGGTGGTCGCGAGCCGCGGCGGCGTGGTCGACTATGTCGACGCCACCCGCATCGTGGTGCGCGTGAACGACGCGGAAGCCCAGGCCGGTGAAGTCGGCGTGGACATCTACAACCTGATCAAGTACCAGCGTTCCAACCAGAACACCAACATCCATCAGCGCCCCATCGTCAAGCGCGGCGACAAGATCGCCAAGGGCGACGTGGTGGCCGACGGTGCATCGACCGACCTGGGGGAACTCGCCCTGGGCCAGAACATGCTGGTGGCGTTCATGCCCTGGAACGGCTACAACTTCGAGGACTCGATCCTGATCAGCGAACGCGTCGTCGCCGAAGACCGCTACACCTCGATCCACATCGAGGAGCTGGTGGTGATGGCCCGCGACACCAAGCTGGGCGCCGAGGAAATCACCCGCGATATTCCCAACCTCAGCGAACAACAATTGAATCGCCTGGACGAGTCCGGCATCATCTACGTCGGCGCCGAAGTGCAGCCGGGCGACACGCTGGTCGGCAAGGTCACGCCCAAGGGCGAGACCACGCTGACGCCTGAAGAGAAGCTGCTGCGCGCGATCTTCGGCGAGAAGGCTTCCGACGTGAAGGACACCTCGCTGCGCGTGGATCAGGGCTCGCAAGGCACCGTGATCGACGTGCAGGTGTTCACCCGCGAAGGCATCCAGCGCGACAAGCGCGCCCAGCAGATCATCGACGACGAGCTCAAGCGCTTCCGCCTCGACCTGAACGACCAGCTGCGCATCGTCGAAGCCGACGCGTTCGACCGTATCGAGAAGCTCTTGAACGGCAAGATCGCCAACGGCGGCCCGCAGAAGCTGGCCAAGGGCACGAAGATCGACAAGGCCTACCTGGCCTCGGTCGAGAAGTTCCACTGGTTCGACATCCGCCCGGCGGAGGACGAAGTCGCCAACCAGCTCGAGTCGATCAAGAACTCGATCGAGCAGCAGCGCCACAGCTTCGACCTGGCTTTCGAAGAAAAGCGCAAGAAGCTGACGCAAGGCGACGAGCTGCCGGCCGGCGTGCTGAAGATGGTCAAGGTCTACCTGGCCGTCAAGCGCCGCCTGCAACCCGGCGACAAGATGGCCGGCCGCCACGGCAACAAGGGTGTGGTTTCCAAGATCGTTCCGGTCGAAGACATGCCCTACATGGCCGACGGCACGCCGTGCGACATCGTGCTCAACCCGCTGGGCGTGCCTTCGCGCATGAACGTGGGGCAGGTGCTGGAGGTGCACCTGGGCTGGGCTGCCAAGGGCATCGGCCAGCGGATCGGCGACATGCTGCAGCAAGAGGCCAAACAGGCCGAGCTGCGCAAGTTCCTCGATCAGCTGTACAACACTTCGGGCCGCAAGGAAGACCTGGCCAAGCTGGCTGACGAAGACGTCATCGAGATGTCGCAGAACCTGGCCAAGGGCGTTCCGTTCGCCACCCCGGTGTTCGACGGCGCCTCCGAAGAAGAAATCCGCGGCATGCTGAAGCTGGCCTACCCGGAAGACATCATGAAGGTCAAGGGCCTGACGGCCACGCGCACGCAGGCGATGCTGTACGACGGCCGCAGCGGCGACCAGTTCGAGCGTCCCGTGACGGTGGGCTACATGCACGTGCTCAAGCTGCACCACCTGGTGGACGACAAGATGCACGCGCGTTCGACCGGCCCTTACAGCCTGGTCACACAGCAACCGTTGGGCGGCAAGGCCCAGTTCGGCGGCCAGCGCTTCGGCGAAATGGAAGTGTGGGCGCTGGAAGCCTACGGCGCCGCCTACACCCTGCAGGAAATGCTGACTGTGAAGTCGGACGACGTGCAGGGCCGCACCAAGGTGTACGAAAGCATCGTCAAGGGCGAGCATGCCATCGAAGCCGGCATGCCGGAATCGTTCAATGTCCTGGTCAAGGAAATCCGTTCCTTGGGCATCGACATGGAACTGGAACGCTCTTAAGCAAGAAGGGATAGAGTCACATGAAATCACTACTCGACCTGTTCAAGCAGTTCACACCGGACGAGCATTTCGATGCCATCCGCATCGGCATGGCCTCGCCGGAAAAGATCCGCTCCTGGTCTTTCGGCGAAGTCAAGAAGCCGGAAACCATCAACTACCGCACCTTCAAGCCCGAGCGCGACGGCCTGTTCTGCGCCAAGATCTTCGGCCCCATCAAGGACTACGAATGCCTGTGCGGCAAGTACAAGCGCCTGAAGCACCGCGGCGTGATCTGCGAGAAGTGCGGCGTTGAAGTCACGCAGACCAAGGTGCGCCGTGAGCGCATGGGCCACATCGACCTGGCCGCGCCCTGCGCCCACATCTGGTTCCTGAAGTCCCTGCCTTCGCGCCTGGGCCTGGTGCTGGACATGACGCTGCGCGACATCGAGCGCGTGCTGTATTTCGAAGCCTACGTGGTGACCGACCCCGGCATGACCCCGCTGAAGAAGTTCAGCATCATGTCCGAGGACGACTACGAGGCCAAGCGCAAGGAATACGGTGACGAGTACGTCGCCAAGATGGGCGCCGAGGGCATCAAGGATCTCCTGATGGGGATCGACATCGAGATCGAGATCGAGAAGCTGCGCGGCGACCTGACCGGCTCCGAAGTCAAGGTCAAGAAGAACGCCAAGCGCCTGAAGGTGCTGGAAGCCTTCAAGAAGTCCGGCATCAAGCCCGAGTGGATGGTGATGGACGTGCTGCCCGTGCTGCCGCCGGACCTGCGTCCGCTGGTGCCGCTGGACGGCGGCCGCTTCGCGACCTCCGACCTGAACGACCTGTATCGCCGCGTCATCAACCGCAACTCGCGCCTGCGCCGCCTGCTGGAGCTGAAGGCTCCGGAAATCATCGCGCGCAACGAAAAGCGGATGCTGCAGGAAGCCGTCGACAGCTTGCTGGACAACGGCCGCCGCGGCAAGGCCATGACCGGCGCCAACAAGCGCGCCCTCAAGTCGCTGGCCGACATGATCAAGGGCAAGAGCGGCCGCTTCCGCCAGAACTTGCTGGGCAAGCGCGTCGACTACTCGGGCCGTTCGGTCATTACCGTGGGCCCGACGCTCAAGCTGCACCAGTGCGGCCTGCCCAAGCTGATGGCGCTGGAGCTGTTCAAGCCCTTCATCTTCTCGCGCCTGGAAGCCATGGGCATTGCCACCACCATCAAGGCGGCGAAGAAGGAAGTTGAATCGGGCACGCCGGTGGTGTGGGACATCCTGGAAGAGGTGATCAAAGAGCACCCCGTGATGCTCAACCGCGCACCTACGCTGCACCGCCTGGGCATCCAGGCGTTCGAGCCGATCCTGATCGAAGGCAAGGCGATCCAGCTGCACCCGCTGGTTTGCGCCGCCTTCAACGCCGACTTCGACGGCGACCAGATGGCCGTCCACGTGCCGCTGTCGGTGGAAGCGCAGATGGAAGCCCGCACGCTGATGCTGGCCTCCAACAACGTGCTGTTCCCGGCCAACGGCGAGCCCTCCATCGTCCCGTCGCAAGACGTGGTGCTGGGCCTGTACTACACGACCCGCGAGCGCATCAACGCCAAGGGCGAGGGCATGATCTTCGCCGACATCGGTGAAGTGCAGCGCGCATTGGACGCCAGCCAGGTCGAGCTCACCGCCAAGGTGAACGTGCGCCTGACCGAGTGGAACAAGGACAAGGAAACGGGCGAGTTCGTGCCCTCCACGTCCATCATCGAAACCACCGTGGGCCGTGCGTTGCTGTCGGAAATCCTGCCCAAGGGATTGCCGTTCGCCAACATCAACAAGGCGTTGAAGAAGAAGGAAATCTCCAAGCTCATCAACACTTCGTTCCGCAAGTGCGGCCTGAAGGAAACCGTGGTGTTCGCCGACAAGCTGCTGCAAAACGGCTTCCGCCTGGCGACCAAGGCGGGTATCTCGATCGCCGTGGACGACATGCTGGTGCCGCCGCAGAAGGCCGACATCATCGAGCGCGCCGAGAAGGAAGTGAAGGAAATCGGCCAGCAGTACTCTTCGGGCCTGGTCACGGCCGGCGAGCGCTACAACAAGGTGGTGGACATCTGGGGCAAGGCCGGCGACGAAGTGTCGAAGGTCATGATGGCCCAGCTGGCCAAGGAAAAGACCATCGACCGCCACGGCAACGAAGTGGACCAGGAGTCGTTCAATTCCATCTACATGATGGCCGACTCCGGGGCCCGCGGTTCCGCCGCCCAGATCCGCCAGCTGGCGGGCATGCGGGGCCTGATGGCCAAGCCGGACGGCTCGATCATCGAGACCCCGATCACGGCCAACTTCCGCGAAGGCCTGAACGTGCTGCAGTACTTCATCTCCACCCACGGCGCCCGTAAGGGCCTGGCGGACACGGCGTTGAAGACCGCGAACTCGGGCTACCTCACGCGCCGCCTGGTGGACGTGACGCAGGATTTGGTTGTCATCGAAGAGGATTGCGACACCCACGAAGGCTCGGTCATGCGCGCCATCGTCGAGGGCGGCGAGGTGATCGAATCGTTGCGCGACCGGATTCTGGGCCGCACGACGGCCGACGACGTGATGCATCCGGAAAACCGCTCGGTGCTGGTCAAGGCCGGCGTCATGCTGGACGAGGACGTCATCGACGAACTGGAAGCAACCGGCGTGGACGAGGTCAAGGTCCGCACCGCGCTGACCTGCGCCACCCGCTTCGGCATCTGCGCCAAGTGCTATGGCCGTGACCTGGGCCGGGGCGGCCTGATCAACGTCGGCGAGGCTGTCGGCGTGATTGCCGCCCAGTCCATCGGCGAGCCGGGCACGCAGCTGACGATGCGTACCTTCCACATCGGCGGCGCCGCCTCGCGCGCTGCCATCGCTTCCAGCGTGGATGCCAAGTCCAACGGCGTGATCGGCTTCAACAGCACGATGCGCTACGTGACCAACAGCAAGAAGGAGCTGGTGGTGATCGCCCGTTCCGGCGAGATCATCATCCATGATGAGCACGGCCGCGAGCGTGAGCGCCACAAGGTGCCGTACGGCGCGATCCTGGCCGTCAAGGCGGATCAGTCGGTCAAGGCCGGCACGATCCTGGCCAACTGGGATCCGCTGACCCGCCCGATCATTACCGAGTTCGCGGGCAAGGTGCACTTCGAGAACGTCGAGGAGGGCCTGACGGTCGCCAAGCAGGTCGACGAAGTCACCGGCCTGTCGACGCTGGTCGTCATCAAGTTCGACCCCAAGCGTTCGGCCAAGCTGATCCGCCCGCAGGTCAAGCTGATCGACGGCACCGGCAACGAGGTGAAGATCCCTGGCACCGACCACTCGGTGACGATCGGTTTCCCGGTCGGCGCGCTGATCCAGGTGCGAGACGGCCAGGACGTGGCCGGCGGCGAAGTGCTGGCCCGTATCCCGATCGAAGGCCAGAAGACGCGCGACATCACGGGCGGCTTGCCGCGCGTGGCCGAGCTGTTCGAAGCGCGTTCGCCCAAGGACAAGGGCGTGCTGGCCGAGATCACCGGCACCGTGTCGTTCGGCAAGGAGACCAAGGGCAAGATCCGCATGCAGATCACCGACCCGGACGGCAAGGTCTGGGAAGAGCTGGTGCCCAAGGAGAAGAACATCCTGGTGCACGAAGGCCAGGTGGTCAACAAGGGCGAGTCCGTGGTGGACGGCCCGGCCGATCCGCAGGACATCCTGCGCCTGCTGGGTGCCGAAGAACTGGCTCGCTACATCGTCGACGAAGTGCAGGACGTGTATCGCTTGCAGGGCGTGAAGATCAACGACAAGCACATCGAGGTGATCGTTCGCCAGATGCTGCGCCGTGTCGTGGTCGAGAACGTCGGCGAAGCCAACTACATCGCCGGCGAGCAAGTGGAGCGTTCGGAGATCCTGGATACCTGCGACGCACTGCGCGCGGAGAACAAGATCCCGCCGACCTTCAGCAACCTGCTGCTGGGCATCACCAAGGCCTCGTTGTCGACCGACTCGTTCATCTCCGCGGCTTCCTTCCAGGAAACCACCCGGGTGCTGACCGAAGCGGCGATCATGGGCAAGCGCGACGAGCTGCGTGGCCTGAAGGAAAACGTCATCGTCGGCCGCCTGATCCCCGCGGGCACCGGCATGGCGTACCACCAGGCGCGCAAGGCCAAGGACCAGATGGATGAGGCCGAGCGCCGCGCCATCGCCGAGTCCGAGGCTGCCGACCTGGCCAGCGCCACCGAAGGCGCCACGGCGCCCGAGGCCAGCGAAGGCGCTGCCACCGAGTAAGCCGACTGCGGTTTGACCGTAAACTAGCGCCCCAGCCTATCCAGCTTGGGGCGCTTTTTTTTGGGGATTGCCGCAGCCGATGCCGAGCTCCGTTGTTTTCTGGATTGTTGCCGCCGTCCTGCTGTTTTGGACCGTGGGCGCGTACAACCGCCTGATGCGGATGCGGGCCGAGGCCTACACGGCTTTCGCGAACCTGGAGGCCGAGTTGTCCCGGCAGATCGACCTGGTGCGCAACGACCTGCCATCGGCCGAAGCCACGCAGCCCGCCTCGCTGGATGGGGGCGGCTCGTTCTGGGCGGGGCTGCACGGTGCTGCGGCGCAGTTCGCCGCCTGTCTGGCCGCCGCACGGGCGCGCCCGCTGGAACCCGAAGGCATCGCGGCGCTGAGCGCGGCGCAGGACGTGCTGGCCACGGCCTGGGAGCGGGCCGAGCGTGACGACGCGCACGACCTGGCCGGGCCTCGCCTGCCCGACACCGTGACGGCACGGCGCGCGCAGCTGGCACTGCAGACCCATGCCGCCGCCGATCAGTTCAACCAGGCCGTGGTGCGCTACAACGAGGCGATTGCCCAGTTCCCCGCCCTGCTGCTGGCTTGGCTGTTCGGCTTCAAGCCGGGCCGCGGGATGGGTGGCGGCGTGCCAGCCGCCACGCCGTAGCGGGTTCGGAATTGACTACGTCCCTGCCGCTTTGGCGCCTGCTACAGGCCGCGACCGACGTCGTGGCGGCCGTGCGCGAAGGCGTGTCGGCCACCGCGGCGATGGGCCGGGTGGAAGGCGCTCTGCGCCCCGGCGCGCAGGCCCTGGCATTCCAGGCGCTGCGCAACCTGGGCCGTGCCGAAGGCCTGCGCCACCTGTTGGCACGCCGCGCCCCGCCGCCGCAAGCCGATGCATTGCTGTGTACTGCGCTCGCTCTGTGCTGGCGCGACGCAGAGGCCCCGTACGAAGTCTTCACCCTGGTCGATCAGGCCGTCGAGGCCGCCAAGCGCAGCACCGGCGCCAGGGCCCAGGCCAACTTCATCAATGCCTGCCTGCGGCGTTTTTTGCGCGAGCGCGACGCGCTGGTGGCGGCCACGGATGGGGACCCGGTAGCCCTGTGGAACCACCCCCGTTGGTGGGTCGAGCGGCTGAAGAAGGAGCACCCGCGCAACTGGCAAGCCATCCTGGAGGCCAACAATACCCAAGCCCCGATGACCCTGCGCGTCAACGCCAGGAAGTCATCGCCACAGCAGTATCTGGCCCAGCTGCACGCGGCCGGCGTGGATGCGTCACCGGTGGGCGAGCATGGCATCGTCCTGGCGCGGCCCCGGCCGGTCCACGAAATCCCGGGATTCGACGAGGGCGTGGTCTCGGTGCAGGATGCGGCGGCGCAATTGGCCGCGCCGCTGTTGCTGAAGGGGATGGAGGGCAACTTGCGGCCCGCGATCCTCGATGCCTGCGCGGCGCCGGGCGGCAAGACGGCGCATCTGCTGGAGCTGGCCGACGCGCGGGTGACGGCACTGGACATCGACCCTGTGCGCTGCGAACGGATCCATGAAACCCTGGGGCGCCTCGGGCTGCAGGCGCATGTGCTGGCGGCAGATGCCGCCCAGCCGACCCTGTGGTGGGATGGCCAGCTGTTCGACGCCATCCTGCTGGACGCCCCTTGCACGGCGTCGGGCATCGTCAGGCGCCATCCGGACGTGCGCTGGCTGCGCCGCGAAAGCGATATTGCGCAACTGGCATCTGTCCAGGCTCGGCTGCTGGCGGTGCTATGGCCGCTTCTCAAGCCGGGAGGGCGGCTGCTTTACTGCACCTGCTCAGTATTCCGTGCCGAGGGCGAGGTACAGGCCCAAACGTTTGTTGCGCACAACAAAGACGCCGTTTTGCGGCCCGCGCCCGGCCATTTAGTACCCCGGACGGGGGTAAAGAGCAACGCCGTCCCGGACAATCTGGAAGGTGATCACGACGGTTTTTATTACGCGCTGCTGGAAAAACGCGCGGTTGCGTAACGCTTTGGAACACGCTTTTCGCGCCGTGGTGGCCTGCTGGGCGCTCGTTTTTTGCGAAGCAGCCCTGGCCGACCCGCAGGCTGCCGAGATCGCCCAGCTGCGCCTGGAGCGCAGCGACGAGGGCGTGCTGCTGTCCGCGACCGTCAAGTTCGACCTGCCGGGCGTCATCGACGACGCCCTGGCCAAAGGCATACCGATGTTCTTCGTGGCCGAGGCCGTGCTGTTCCGCGACCGCTGGTACTGGTACGACAGGCAAGTGGCTGCGGCCGCCCGCCACATGCGCCTTTCCTACCAGCCGCTGACGCGCCGCTGGCGCTTGGTGGTTTCCCCCACGCCGATCGGCAACTCCGGCTTGGCCCTGGGGCAGACCTTCGATACCCGTGAGGAAGCGCTCGCGGCGGTGCAGCGGACCTCACATTGGAAGATCGCGGACGCCGCCGACGTCGATCCCGACGGGCGCTACAACGTCGACTTCCGATTCCGGCTCGACGTGTCGCAGCTGCCCAGGCCATTCCAGATCGGCGCCGTGGGCCATGCCGACTGGAACATTTCGGTCATGCGCAATCAGCGCCTGGTCGCCGAGAGCGCGCGGTGAGCACCGGGCCGCTCGGGGAGCCGTCTTCACGGTTTCCGCTCAAGACCTCCCGCGCATTTCGCTGGGCCGTGGGTGTCGCCGTCGCCGTGATCGCGGCCATCGGCATCGTCCTGCTGTTCCTGCTGACCCAGGCCACCAACAACCGCGAGCTGTACGAGCGCAACTACGGGCGCCTGTTCATCATCAACATGGTGGTGGCGGGCGTGCTGCTGTTGGTCCTCGTCTGGGTGGCGCTGCGCCTGTTCTCACGGCTTCGCAAGGGAAAGTTCGGCAGCCGGCTGCTGATCAAGCTGGCTGCCATTTTCGCGCTGGTGGGCTTTCTTCCCGGCATGCTGATCTACGTGGTGTCCTACCAGTTCGTCTCGCGCTCGATCGAAAGCTGGTTCGACGTGAAAGTCGAAGGCGCGCTCGATGCCGGCCTGAGCCTGGGCCGCTCCACGCTCGACACCCTGGCGAACGATCTCGCCAACAAGACGCGCGCGGCCGCGGCGCAACTGGCCGACACGCCCGACACTTCTGCGCCGCTGGCCCTGGAGCGCTTGCGCGAGCAACTGCCTGCAAACGATGTGCTGCTCTGGAGCGGAACCGGGCAGCTCATAGCCAGCGCCGGGCAGTCGCGTTTCCAGTTGCACCCCGAGCGCCCGACCACGCAGCAGCTGCGAAACTTGCGCGCCCAGCGCTCACTCGCGATCATCGAAGGTCTCGATGAGCCCGGCCTCAATGCCGTCAGCAACGCGCGCGTCAAGGCGTTGGCCGTGGTCTCGCACCCGAGCCTGGGATTGCTGGGCGAACCCCGCGTACTGCAGGTGACCCAAAGCCTGCCGCCCACGCTCGTGGCCAATGCCATCGCCGTGCAGGAGGCCTACCGCGAATACCAGGAGCGAGCGCTGGCCCGCGACGGCCTGCGCCGCATGTACATAGGCACGCTCACGCTAAGCCTGTTCCTGGCCGTCTTCGGGTCCGTACTGCTGGCCGTCATCCTGGGCAACCAGCTCGCCCGGCCGCTGCTGGTGCTGGCCGCGGGCGTCAGCGAGGTGGCGGCCGGTGACCTGAGTCCAAAACCGGCATTGCAGGGCAAGGACGAACTCGGCGGCCTCACGCGCTCCTTCGCCGAGATGACGCAGCAGCTCGCCGACGCGCGCACGGCCGTGGACAAGAGCATGGGGCAGGTCAGCGCCGCGCGCGCCAACCTGCAGACCATCCTGGACAACCTCACGGCCGGTGTGATCGTGCTGGACGAGAAGGGCAACATCCTGTCGTCCAATCCGGGCGCAACGCGAATCCTGCGCGTCCCGCTCGCGGTGTACGAGGGCACGCTGCTGGCCAGCGTGGAGGGCATCGAGTCCTTCGGCAATGCGGTGCAGCAGCAGTTCGACGACTACCTGAACGAGCGCAAGCAGCACGGCCTGGACCATTGGCAGCAATCGTTCGAGCTCAACGCGGCCCAGCCCGGGTCGCCGCAGCATGCGATCACCATCGTTGCGCGCGGCGCCGAAATGCCTGCCGACGCTCCGGGCAAGCCGGCGCGGCTGCTGGTGTTCGACGACATTTCAGAAATCGTTTCCGCCCAGCGCGCGCAGGCCTGGGGCGAAGTGGCGCGCCGGCTGGCGCATGAAATCAAGAATCCGCTGACACCCATCCAGCTGTCGGCCGAGCGGCTGGAGATGAAGCTGGCCGGCAAGGTGGGCGAACCTGAGCAGGCGATCCTGACGAAGTCGGTGCGGACCATCGTGGACCAGGTGGACGCGATGAAGCGACTGGTCAACGAATTTCGCGACTATGCGCGCCTGCCGGCCGCCGAACTCAAGCCGGTAGATCTCAATGCGCTGGTTTCCGACGTCATGCAGCTGTACGCCCGCGAAGGCGGGGAGCGCGGTGACGCCTCGGCCCATGTGCCGGTGCGGATGGAACTGGACCCGAACTGCCCGAAGATCATGGCCGACGCGCAACAGCTGCGCCAGATCATCCACAACCTGTTGCAAAACGCCCAGGACGCCACCGAAGGCTGCCCGGTCCGCGAAGTCGCCATCAAGACCCAGTGGAACGAGACCTCGCGGCGCGCGCGCCTGATCGTGCAGGACACCGGCGCAGGCTTTCCCGATCACATCCTCAAACGCGCCTTCGAGCCCTATGTCACGACCAAGGCCAAGGGCACCGGTCTCGGCTTGGCGGTAGTGAAAAAAATCGCGGATGAGCATGGCGCCCGGGTCGATCTGAAAAATCGGATCGAGGGCGGGGTCGTCCAAGGGGCCCAAGTATCGCTATCATTCGCAGTTGCGGCCTAGCAACACCTGCCCCATCGGCCGCAAGGGCAAGTGCTGGAATCAAATGGCAAACATACTGGTGGTCGACGACGAGCTTGGCATTCGCGACCTGCTCTCCGAAATTCTCAACGACGAGGGCCACAACGTCGAGTTGGCCGAAAACGCGGCCCAGGCGCGCGGCGCCCGCAACCGCGCGCGCCCCGACCTCGTGCTGCTGGACATCTGGATGCCGGACACCGATGGCGTCACACTCCTGAAGGAGTGGTCCACCACCGGGCTGCTCAGCATGCCGGTGATCATGATGAGCGGCCACGCGACCATCGAGACCGCGGTCGAGGCCACCAAGATCGGCGCCCAGGCGTTCCTGGAAAAGCCGATCACCATGCAGAAACTGCTCAAGGCGGTTGAGGCGGGTCTGGCGCGCAGCAGTGGCATACCGCCACGCAAACCGGGCGTCGCCGGTGTGGTGGCCGCGCCGGTGGTCGAATTGACCGTGGAAGCGGCGATGACGGGCGGCCAGAGCCTGCCACCGGTCGTTGAGATGGGGCCGCAGGCGCGGCAACTGTTCGAGCTCGACAAACCGCTGCGCGATGCGCGTGACGAGTTCGAGAAGTGTTACTTCGAATTCCACCTGGCCAAGGAAGGCGGCTCGATGACGCGCGTGGCCGAGAAGACGGGGCTGGAACGCACCCACCTGTATCGCAAACTCAAACAGCTTGGCGTGGACCTCTCAAGGGGCAAGCGCGGAGGCTGATATAATTGCTGGCTCTGGCCCGGTAGCTCAGTTGGTAGAGCAGCGGATTGAAAATCCGCGTGTCGGTGGTTCGATTCCGCCCCAGGCCACCATCATTCAGACCCGCATGAAATCCAGGTTTCATGCGGGTTTTTGTTTTTCAGGCTGGCTACGTTTCAACTTCATTTCGCGACGAGCTCTGCGAGCCGCTGCGAGGTTTCCGGCGACTGCAGCGAGGCTTCATACGCTGCGCGGCCCATCTCCTCGGTCCAGTCACCGGCCATGATGGCGTCGATGTGCCGTTTCATTGAGCTCACAGCTCGCGGCTCGCAGCGGAAAAGCCCTTCGCGGTAGGCATTGATCCTTGCTTGCAGTCCCTCGCATTCGACGAGGTCGGTGAGAAAGCCAATGCGAAGCAACTCCTCGCTCTCCAGTGTCATGGATGTCAGGAAGATCTTCTTGGCGGTGGTGGGACCCAGCCGCGAGACGAATCGCCGAAGGCCTCCCGGGTAGTAATGCAGCCCGAATCTCGCGGCCGGCATGAACAGCTTGCAGCCGCGCACCCCGATGCGAAAGTCGCAGGCGAGCGCGAGGTCGGTGCCGCCGCCGTAGGCGCTGCCGTTCATGGCACACAACGTGGGGATTTCGAGCGACTCGAGCGCGTCGAACATGTCCTCGAGCGTTCGGTCAAGGTGCGTGCCGATCTGGGCGAGTGTGTAGCCTGAGCAGAAGGTTCTTTCGCCTTCGCCGGTGATCACCAGGAGCCGAATGGAAGTGTCGCTTCTCACCCTCTCGATGTGGCGCAGCAGCACTGTCGGGTCGTCCGGATCGATCCGGTTGTGATGGTGGGGGCGGCGAAGCGTGATGGTCGCCACCTGATCGGCGACTTCGAGACTCGGGCTGGATCCGGAGTTCATGGCTGATCCTGGCGGTGCTGCACGATGACGCCTTCGCGAGCAAGCGCCCGCAGGTCTGCGTCGGAGAAGCCGAGTTCACGCAGCACCTCGAAGGTGTGTTCGCCCAGGACCGGAGGTGCCCGTCGGATGGATTCGCCCTGGCGGCCATCGAAGGAGATGGGAGACCCCACCTGGCGGATGCGGCCGAGTTCGGCGTGATCGGCTTCCTCGACCAGCCGGCAGTGGATGACCTGTTCATCGGCGAACACGTCGGCGAGCGTGTTGATCGGCCCTGCCGGGATGTCCGCGGCCAGGAACAACTCGGTCCACTCGCGGCGTGTGCGCTCTGCCAGACGCGCTTCGAGGATGTCCTTCAGCTCTGCCCGCCGCTCGATCCGTGCCGCGTTCGTCGAATAGCGCGGGTCGTCAACGAGGCTCTGAAGCCCCAGCACATGGCACAGGCGCTTCCACATTTCAGTGGTGGCCGGCGCAATGTTCAAAGGCCCGTCGGCGGTCTGGAAGACACCATAAGGGGAGATGACCGGGTGGGTGTTTCCCGCGAGACCCGGCACTTCGCCCAGGCTCAGGTAGCGCTGGGCCTGCACGCTCATGAGCCCGACGAGGGACGATAGCAGCGAGGTCTCGACCCGCCGCCCCTTTCCGCTCGCGTTGCGCTCCGCAATGGCGGCCAGCACGCCGATAGCGCACCACATGCCCGCAGTCTGGTCACCGATGGCAACGCCGACCCGCACCGGACCCGACTCGGGCGTTCCTGTCACGCTCATCAAGCCTGAATAGCCCTGCGCAATCTGGTCGAAGCCGGGGCGGCCGCCCGCGGGCCCGGTCCGCCCAAAGCCGGTGACGCTCGCATAGATGAGCCGGGGGTTCAGCTGGGCCAATGTCTCATAGTCGAGGCCCATGGATTCCATGGCGCCAGGGCGAAAGTTTTCAGCGACGACATCGCACTGCACAGCCAGGCTTCTCAGCATGTCCAGCGCACGCGGGTCGCGGAAGTTCATGGCAATGCCGCGCTTGTTGCGGTTGCCGCTCAGGTAGTAGGCGCTCGTTCCGCGGTCGAACGGGCCCCAGTTGCGGATCATGTCGCCGCCCGTCGGTTCGACCTTGATCACGTCGGCGCCGAGGTCGCCCAGGATCATCGTGCAGAAGGGCCCGGCCAGGGCGCGGGTGAGGTCCAGGACGCGGATGCCGCGCAGCGGCAGGGTTTCGGGGTTCATTTAGGGGTTCTCCTGGAAAAGTCTTGCCAAACGCAGGATCACAGTCTATATTGCATACAACGGAAATGCAACCGTTGTGCAATTTAGGAGAAACATGCGGAAACCCAACATCCTTTTCATCATGGCGGACCAGCTCTCGGCGCCGGTGCTGCCGTTTCACGGCAACCCGGCGCTGAAGGCGCCGCACTTGCAGGCGCTCGCCCAGCGATCGGCCGTCTTCGACAACGCGTACTGCAACTTCCCGTTGTGTGCGCCCGCGCGTTTCTCGCTGCTCGCCGGCCAGTTCGCCACACGTATCGGGGCGTTCGACAACGCCTGCGAATTCCAGGCGGCCACGCCGACGCTGCCGTACTACCTCGCGCAGCAGGGCTACAAGACCATCCTCAGCGGCAAGATGCACTTCGTCGGGCCGGATCAGAAGCACGGATTCGAAGAGCGGCTCACAACGGACATTTACCCGGCGGACTTCGGCTGGGTGGCGGACTGGGCGGAGGGCGAGTTCAGCTTCTATTCGCCGGGCCACAACCTGAGCACCGTGGATGAGAGCGGGTCGTGCTTCCGCAGCCTGCAGCTCGACTACGACGAGGAAGTCGAGGCCAAAGCCATCCAGCGCCTTTATGACCTCGCGCGCGAAGACGAGCAGCCGTTCTTCATGTGCGTCTCATACACCCATCCGCATCCCCCGTACCACATCCCTCCCGAGTACCTGGAGCGCTACTCGCTGGAAGAGATCAACCTGCCGATCGTGGCGGACATGCCGATGGCCGAGCGCGACAAGCTGAGCCAGTGGGTCCAGTACTCGCACGGCCTGGACAAGAAGGGCGCCACCGACGAGCAAATCCGGCGCGCCCGCCACGCCTACTACGCGATGGTCAGCTACATCGACGACAAGGTCGGGCGCCTGCTTGAAACGCTGAAGCGCACCGGCTTCGACGAGAACACCATCGTTGTCTTCACTTCCGACCATGGCGACATGCTCGGCGAGCGGGGCATGTGGTTCAAACGCGTGTTCTTCGACTGGTCCGCCAAGGTGCCGCTCCTGATCCACCACCCGCAGCAGGGAAAGCCGCGGCGTATCGCGCAGCCGGTTTCGCACGTGGACCTGCTGCCCACCCTCGTCGACTTCGCCACTGGAGGATCGCCCCCACAATGGGTGGAACCGATCGACGGCCGAAGCTTGGCGTCGCTTGTCGCCACCGGTGACGAATCCGGCGAGCCGGAGGCGTTTTCCGAGTACACGGCTGAAGGTGTGACAGGGCCGTGCTGCATGCTGCGCCGAGGCCGCTACAAATACGTGTACACGCACGGGCATCCCGACCAGCTGTTCGACATGCAGGAAGACCCGAACGAGCTGGTCAATATCGCGAAGCAGCAGCCGGGGGTGCTTGTCGATCTCAAGACTCGTGTGCTCGTCCGCTGGGACCCCGAGACGATCAAGACCGAAGTCTTGAGGAGCCAGGCCCGCAGGAAGTTCATCAACTCCCTCCCGGATGCGCTACAGCCCGTGTGGGACTACCAGGCCCAGGTTGACGACACGCGTCGTTTCGTGCGGCGCGGCAGCGCCCGCGTGATCAAGGTCAAGAAGCGTTGGCCGCCACTTGCTTCCCCACTCTCTTCGCCATCCGCATCGAACGGAAAGGAGCAGCAAAAATGAGTGATCAGATCCTCTTGCCGGACACCGACCCGCACCGCCTGGCGCGGACACTCAGCGGCCTGAACCTCGTCGATGGCGCACTCACCAAGTCGATTTCGGGGAAGTCCTTTCCTGTCGTGAACCCGGCGACCGGGCGCGAGGTTGGCAATGCCGCCGCGAGCGACGAACGCGATGTCAAACGCGCCGCCCTAGCGGCTGCCCGCGCCCAGCCTGCGTGGGCGGCGATGCCGGCACGCAAGCGCGGGGCCCTGATCGCGGAATGCTCACGACTGCTCTCTGACCACGTCGAGGAACTCGGCCGGCTGGTGGCCCTGGAGACCGGCAAGGCACTTCGCACCGAGAGCCGTATCGAAGCATCCGTCGTTGCTGATGCACTGCAGTTCTATGGTGGGCTGGCGTCGGAACTGAAAGGCGAAACGGTCCCTTTCAACCCCGACATGCTGACCCTGACGCAGCGCGAACCGATCGGGGTGGTCGGCGTGATCATTCCGTGGAACGCGCCCATGATGCTGATGGCGCTGAAGATCGCGCCGGCGCTGGTCGCGGGCAACACCGTCGTCGTGAAGTCCGCCGAGGAAGCGCCTCTCGCCGTGCTGCGGGTCTGCCAGATCCTCAACCAGAAACTTCCACCAGGCGTGCTCAACATCGTGTCGGGGTTCGGCCCCGAATGCGGCGCCCCGCTCGTTGCGCATCCTGCGGTCGGAAAGGTGACATTCACCGGCTCGGTGGAAACCGGCAGGATTGTGGCCCGCACGGCCGGCGAGAAGCTGATTCCCGTGACGCTCGAGCTCGGCGGGAAGAGTCCGATGATCGTCATGGACGACGCCGACATCCCGAAGGCCGTTGCCGGTGCGGTGAGCGGCATGCGCTTCACGCGCCAGGGGCAGAGCTGCACCGCGGCCAGCCGCATCCTCGTGCACGAGAGGGTGCACGACGAATTCGTTGCGACGCTCAAGTCGCGGGTGGACGCCATGAAGATGGGCGATCCGCTGGACGAGGCGACGGACATCGGCACCATCATCTCGCGCGGGCAACTGGACAAGGTCCTTGGCTACATCGAAGCCGGACGGGCCGTGCCGGGCGCCCAGGCGCTGGAGTGTTCGCAGCTCCCCGACGCCGAATCGCTGCGAAATGGTCTTTTCGTGCGGCCCGTGATCTTCGTCGGACTCGACAACACGAGCCGCCTGGCCCGCGAGGAGATCTTCGGCCCCGTCACGTGCGTGATCCGCTTCTCGAACTACGAGGAAGCGTTGGCACTGGCCAACGACAGCGACTTCGGGCTCGCCGCGACCATCTGGACACAAAGCCTGAAGACGGCGTTGGACGCAACGCGTCGCCTGCAGGCGGGGTTCGTGCAAGTGAACCAGAACATCGTGGTCCAGCCAGGCCTGTCTTACGGCGGCGTCAAGCAGTCGGGCCTGGGCCGTGAAGCTTCGCTCGAGGCGATGCTCGACCACTTCACGCACAAGAAGACGATCATCTTCAACATGAACTGAGCAAGGAGACATCAATGGCTGTCATCGGTTTCATCGGCCTGGGAAACATGGGATTTCCTATGGCTTCCCGGCTCAGGCAGGCGGGGCACGACCTGCGCTGCTTCGACACCAGCGCACATGCGCTGGAGCGCGCCGCAGAGGAAGGCATGTCGCCGCGGCGCTCGGTCGCGGAGACCGTACAGGACGCGGACTTCGTCATCACCATGCTGCCCAGCGGCGCCCACGTGATCAAAGTACTCACGCGCGAGCCGCTACCGATCCGGGCGGACGCCGTGGTGATCGACTGCTCGACGATCGACGTCGCATCGTGTGCCGTGTTCCACGAGACCCTGCAGGAGCAGGGCTTCGCGACGCTCGATGCACCCGTATCCGGCGGCGTCGGCGGCGCCGCAGCAGGGACGCTCACGTTCATGGTCGGTGGCAGCGAAACCGCTTTCGAGCGTGCACAGCCCATCCTGAAGGCGATGGGCAAGAACCTGATTCACGCCGGTCCAGCCGGCGCCGGCCAGGCCGCGAAGATCTGCAACAACATGCTGGCCGGCATCTCGATGCTTGCGGTGTCGGAGGCGCTTCACCTCGCGAAGTGCCTGGGTCTCGATACCCGCAAATTCTTCGACATTGCCTCGACTTCGTCCGGGCAATGCTGGGCACTTACCAGCTATTCGCCAGAACCGGGGCTCGTGCCGAGTGCACCGTCCAACCGCGGCTACGAAGGCGGCTTCGCGTCGGAGCTGATGCTGAAAGACCTGCGTCTGGCCGAACAGGCCGCGATCGCGAGCGGATCGCCCGCATTGCTTGGCGCCGCAGCGAGTTCCATCTATGCCATGCATTGCGCGGCGGGCCGCGGCCGGCTGGACTTTTCCTCGATCATCCAGATGCTCGGCGAGTCCGCGCGCCCGGGTGCCTAACGACGATACAAGGAGACAAGATCATGCAGGCGAATCGATGTGTTCTGAAGGGGGCCATGGCGTTGGCATTGCTGGCGGGTCTGGCGAGCGGCCCTTGCTTCGCGCAGGCAGACAGCGGCAAGCTCATCGTCGGCTACCCGCCGGGGCAATCGGTGGATGTGGTGGCGCGCGTGCTGGCGGCACGCCTCGGCCCTGCGATGGGACGCAACCTGATCGTGGAGAACATGCCGGGGCAGGCCGGCAGCCTGGCCCTTGCGGCTGTGGCAAAGATGCCGGCCGACGGCAGCATCATGACGCTTTCCGCGTCGGCGGCGATCGCGGGCAATCCGTTCCTCTACCGGAACGTGCGCTACGACAGCCTGAAGGACTTCGAGCCGATCGGCCTGATCTACGATGCACCACTGCTGCTCCTCGTCAACAGCGCGCTGCCGATCCAGTCGTTCAAGGAACTCGTAGCGTACGCCAAGGCGAACGCGGGAAAGGTCAACTACTCCTCGCCCGGCAACGGTTCGGTATCGCATCTTGCGATGACGGAGCTCATGCGCCGCACCGGCATCGAGATGACCCATGTCCCCTATCAGGGAGCAGCCAAATCGCTCACCGACCTGGCTGCCGGGCAGGTGCAGGTCTCGTTCGACGCCGTAGCTGCCGCCCAGCCCTTCCTTGCGGGCGGCAAGGTTCGCGCGATCGCGGTGAGTTCACGCGAACGAGTGCAGGCGATGCCCTCGGTGCCGACCGTCGCGGAAAGCGGCCTGGACGATTTCGACATGGTTCCCTGGGTAGGCCTGCTCGCACCCGCAGGCACACCGAAAGCGACGGTGGACAAGGCGAGCGAGGAGCTGATCAAGATCGTGCGCTCGCCGGACTTCTCGCAGCGCATCGTGGCAATGGGAGGCCGACCGCGCACGAGCTCGGCATCCGAGTTCAGGTCCTTCGTCGAGAAGGAAATCGCGCACTGGTCGGCTATCGTCAAAGCCTCCGGGGCCAAGCTGGAGTGAGTAGATGATTGTTCTCGGCTCCGCGAAGCGAGCGCAGGAGACGCGCCACTCCCGCACGCTCGCCAACGGCTTCAGCTTTCATCGAAGCGAGTGGATGGAAAGCGGGCGCGACTGCGCGATGTCGCCGACGGTGTTCCTGGTAGAGCAGCCGCCGCATTCGATGCTCGATCCCCACTTCCATGCACAGAACCAGTTCCAGGTTGTGAAGCGCGGATCGGGAACACTGGGGCCCCATGTCGTCGGTCCGGGCTCCGTCCACTATGCCGGCGCGTTCACAGGCTACGGGCCACTGGTGGCCGGACCGGCGGGCCTGAGCTACTTCACCGTTCGCGCAGTGTTCGAGACGGGCGCGAACTTCCTGCCGGTGGAGCGTGGGCAGCTGCGGCGTGGACCGAAAAAGCATGCCGTAGGCGCTATCCACCAGCCGCTGTCCGCCATTGCGCTTTCAGCGTTGGCGGCGCCTGTTCGCGTGGACCTGATCGGCACGCCTCTGGATGAACTGGCCGCGTTTGCATGGCACCTGCCCCCTTTCGCCCCGGTCCAGGCGCCGCTTCCGCGCGGATCAGGCCGGTTCCAGCTGGTGATGGCGGGTGAGTTCCGGACACCCGAGGCCACCCTCTCCAGCTGGGAGAGTCGGTACCTGTCGGCGGGTGAGAGCGACGGCGCATGCTCCGCCGGTGCGGGGGGCCTCCAGCTGCTCGTGCTGCAGATGCCGCCCAAGGCAGTGGAGTACGCGGCCGCGCAATGAAGCACAAGCCGTATCCTGTATAAGAACAACATGACTTCAGCGAAATCCAACGCCCTCCCGAAACGGGGCTCCCAGCCGCTGTCCGCCGAGCAGGTCTGCGACCGCATCCGCGCGGCGATCCTGCGGGGCGACTTGAAGCCCGGCGAGAAGCTGACGGAGCAGGACCTCGCGGCTGAATTCGAGGTCAGTCGCACGCCGGTGCGGGAGGCGATTCGCCAACTGGAAGTCGAGCGCCTTGTCGCGCGCACGCGGTTTGTCGGCGTGACGGTCAGGCAGCTGACTCCGAAGGAATTGATCGAGCTGCTGGATATCCGTGAGGTGCTGGAAGGACTGGTGGCGCGGCTGGCGACGCAGCACATGGATGCCGTCCATCTGCAGCGTCTGAAGAAGACGCAGCAACTGCTGGCCGCCAGTGCAAAGAAGGGTGATGTGCCAGAGTACCTGGACCACGCGCTGGCGTTTCGGCGCCTGCTGATCGAATGCTGCCAGAGTGAGACGCTGGCCGAGAACGTATTGAGTATCGAGAATCGTCTGCGATTGATGGGCAGCCGGACCGCAGCGATTCCCGGGCGCATGGAAGCATCCATCGAGGAGCACGAGAAGCTGCTGCAGGCGATCTCGCGGGGGGACGCAGCCGCGGCGGAGCAGATGAACCGCGAACGGATCCGGCATATTCGCGCCGCAGTGGCGAATTCCTTGTCCTACTCGATCCTGTAGCTCAGCTGCGATAGGACGTTCCCCGCTCGCGCTCGAGCTTGCGGATGAGGCCTGGCCATTCCACGCGACCGACTTCGAGGAAGCCGCCGGAACCAAGCATCTTCCGTCCCTGGGCACGCGTGTGGGCAATCGTGGCCTGAGACAGTTCGCGCAGCTCAACGCCGCCGGCCTGGCCGTCGATCTGGTACTTGCACGCGGTCTCGAGCCGGTGCATCCAGCAGAACGCCTCGCCGACGCTGCGTCCCACCGTGAGCGCGCCGTGGTTGCGAAGGATGAGGACCCTGCCGTCTCCAAGGTCACGAACGAGACGGCTGCGCTCGTCCTCGTCGAGAGCCGCGCCTTCGTAGTCGTGGTACCCGAGGAAGTCCAGCATCACGGCGGCTTTCTGGCTCAGCGGCCGCAGGCCCAGTGCCTGCATCGCCACCGCGTTGTTCGCGCGCGTGTGCGAGTGCATCACGCAGACCACGTCGGACTTGGACATGTGCACCGCACTGTGGATGATGAACCCCGCGGGATTCAGGAGGGACGGATCCCCTTCGATCACCTTGCCGTGCATGTCGACCTTGAGCAGGCTGGTCGCCGTCATTTCGTCGAACAGGACACCCAGGGGATTGACCAGGAAGTGGTGGTGCGGCCCGGGAAGGATCACCGAGATATGCGTAGATGCCATATCCGACATGCCGTACAGGTCAGTGAGCTGGAAGCACGCGGCGAGGTCGCATCGCAGCCGCCATTCCTGCGGGTCCATTCCCTCGGGAGGAGGCGCGGTCGTGTGAGTGTGTAGCGTTTCGTCGTTCAATTGGATGCTCCAGCGATGCGGGGACTTGCGGTGGCCAGGGTCTTCGACATCGCGGTCCAGCGCGCGAGGTCGGCCTTCACGAAGGCAAGCGTCTCGGCGGGGGGAGCGCTCTCCACCAAGAGGCCGATTTCGGCGAGGCTGGACTTCAACTCCGGCGCGGCTAGCGCTTCATTCAATGCTCCGGCCAAGGTGGCGGCGATGTCGGCCGGCAGGCCGGCGGGAGCCAGCAATGCGAACCAGTTGGAGATCGCGAGCTCGGGCATCCCGAGTTCCTGCACCGTCGGCACTGCCGGCAGCACCTGCAGGCGGGAGCTAGCCGTCACTGCGAGCGCCTTCATCTTGCCCGCTTGCACGTTTGCCAGCACAAGAGGCACGGTCACGGACGTGATGCCCAGGTCACCGCGCATCAGGTCCGTCATCACTTCAGGTTGGCCGCGATAAGGGACGTGCGTCAAGTTGATCTTTTGCTGCGCCTTCAACAGCTCCATGGTGAAGAAGGGAGTCGTCCCGATGCCGGCCGAGCCGTAGTTGACTTGTCCCGGTCGCGCACGGGCGTAGTCGACGAACTCGGCGAGGGTGCGTGCCGGCATCGCGTTGCCGGTCACGATCGCCTGCGGAATGGTCCCTATCATCCCGATCGCGCTGAACGCGGTCATGGGGTTCCAGGACTGCGGCCCCTCGCTGGAGGCCAGCATCGTTGTGGGGCCGCTGGCGAGCACGAGCGTGTAGCCATCCGCCGGGGCACGGGCCGCTGCCGCATAGCCGATGCTGCCGGCGGCACCGGTCTTGTTTTCGACGATGAAGCTCTGCTTGAGACGATCGGAGAATCGCTGCGTCAAGCGCCTGGCGATGATGTCGACGATGCCCCCGGGGGGGAAGGCAACGACAACCGTGACGGGCCGCTCGGGATAGACCGCGTGCGCCGGCACATTCGCCAGGAGCGCAACTGCGGCAAGGGACAACACGACGGCAAGGCGATGCCTGCGCGGCGCTGGAACGGGGTGTGGATGCATCATGATGTGTCTCCTTCGTCTCTCACTCTTCGCTCTTGAATCCGGATGCCTCGACGATGGGGCGCCAGAACGTGCGCTCGGCACGCAGCACCTTCCCCGCCGTCGCACCGTCCCAACCGGTCGGCTCGAGCCCCGCACGCGTGAGTTGAGCCTGGACGTGCGGCTGACTGACGGCCGCGATGAAGGCGCGCTCCAGCCGCTGGACTACCGCGGGTGGCGTGCCTGCGGGAACATAGGCGCCGTACCAGGCGTTGGCATGATCGAACCCATCGATCCCGGCTTCCTTCAGGGTGGGCACGTCGGGCAGCGCACGGTTGCGGCGCGTGCCTGAGACTCCAAGGATGCGAACCCTGCCGGCGCGGTGCAGTTCAAGCTGGCTCGCCAACGCGTCGGTGCCGATCGGAACATGGCCGCCAACGAGGTCCGTCGCCAGCGGCGCACCGCCCTTGTAGGAAACCGGATTCAGCGGCACGCCGATCGTCTTGGACATGGCGAGAATCGAGAAGTGCAGGAGGCCTCCGAGCGACGTCAACCCGACTGCGCCGCGGTCCGGGTGGGCGCGCACCCAGGCGACGTACTGGCCGATGTTCTGGTACGGGCTGCTCGAGCTGGTCGATACGACCGTGGGGACATTCACGAGGTGCGCCACGGGAACGAAGTCGCGTTCGACGTCGTAGTCGAGACGCTTGTAGGTCATCGGGAAAATGATGAATGGGGCGCTCGAAGCGAGCAGCACCGTCTTGCCGTCGGCGGGTGCGCGCTTCGCGAGATCGATGGAGATGCGCGTCGAGGCGCCGGGCTTGTTCTCGACCAGTACCGTCTCACCTGTCGTTGTTCGCAGCTGCTCCGCCAGGGCACGCGCCAGGGTATCGAGCGGACCACCGGGCGGGAAACCGACGATCAGCTTCAGTGGCGCCTTCGCGTCGGCGCCGCCCGCTGGAGCCTGGGCATGTGCATGCACCAGGCCCAACATGAGAGCAGCCACGGTGGCTGCCCGGACAATCTGCTTGCGTACAGTCTTCATTGCTCACCTCAAGTCGGGTCTATGGGAGAGAAGTGCTTGCGACTCTTCGAGGCGCGAAGCGGCGTGCAGGAGGTCCGCCTCGCGCCGGAAGCGGCCGACCAGCTGAATGCCGATGGGGAGCCCGCCGGCGCCGAAACCGCAAGGGAGCGTCACGGCAGGATGGCCCGTCAGGTTGAACGGCATGGTCCAGGGGAACCAGTTCGCACGGACTTCAGGGAATTTCTCCCCGTCGATCTCGATCGTGCCGAACAGGTCCTGGTCGATGGGAAGCGCGGTGCGCGACAGCGTGGGCATCGCGAGCAGATCGTTTTCGCGCAGCAGCGACTGGACGTGCCGGAACAGCCGGGTGCGGTCGAACATCGCCTGCTGGTAGTCGACGCCGCTCACGTGGGCAGCCAGTTCCAGTTGCTGAAGCAGTGACGGGCTCATGTCGCCGGGGCGCTCGCGCGCCATGGAGCTGAACCTTGCGAGCCATACGGTGTGGTTGATGGTCCGCCACAGCTGCTCGATGTCGAAGTCGACAGTTTCCGGCATCTCCGCCAGCTCCGCACCCAGCGAGCGCAAGTGACCCAGCGCCGATTCGAATGCGGAAACGACTTCCAGCGATACAGGGCGACCCTTCAGCGCCTTGGCAAACAGAATGCGCTTGCCGCGCAAGTCATCTGTCGCACCCGCTGCCATGGAGTAGTCCGGCACCGGTACGTCCATCGACCACGGATCTGACGGATCAGCGCCGGCCAGCGCCTGCAGCATGAGCGCCGTGTCGGCAACGGTGCGCGTCATCGGCGTCACGTAGGTGAGATTGCCGAAGGCATCGTCCACCTGGCTGTGCGGGACGGTTCCCATGCTTTGCTTGAGGCCGACCACGCCATTGCACGCCGCAGGAATGCGTGTCGAGCCGCCGCCATCGGTGGCTATGCCGATCGGTGCGATGCCGGCTGCCACGGCCACGGCCGCACCTCCGCTGGAGCCGCCGCTCGTGTGCGCAGCGCTCCACGCGTTGCGCGTGCGGCCGAAGAGGGGAGCGTCGGTCAGGCACTTCGCCCCGAACTCGGACGTGGTCGTCTTCCCGATGAGAATGGCGCCCTGGCGGCGCAGGCGCGCCACTGCTTCAGCGTCTTCCGAAGGAACGTTCTTCTCGTAGAACAGCGAGCCGAAGGTGGTGCGCACCCCGCGCGTGTTGACCAAGTCCTTGCACGTGTACGGAATCCCGTGCAGCAGCCCAAGTGGTTCTCCGCGCATCACGGCGCGTTCGGCAGCACGTGCTTCCTGGATCGCTTCTTCGCCGCAGATGGTGATGAAGCAGTTGAGTTCAGGCTGCAGCCGCTGCGCACGGTCGAGCACCGCTGTCGTCACTTCCACGGGGGACACCTCGCGCCGCGCGATCCGTTCACGCAGCGCGGTGGCTGTCATCAGGCAAAGTTCGTCGTTCATGCTTGACAGATTGGCACGCGGCGCCCTGGGCGTCCAATATCCATTTACGACCGACCCATACGAGATTAGTATGGGTGGATGGATCTCAAGAGCCTTCGCTATTTCGTCGCGGTGGCTGAAGCCCGCAGCGTCGGCAAGGCGGCATTGCACCTGCACATGGCGCAGCCTCCGCTATCCGTGCAGATCCGCAACCTGGAAGCGCGCCTGGGCACTGCGCTATTTCGCCGCGACTCGGACGGGATGCAGCTGACCGAGGCGGGCCGGGCGCTGTTCTCTCGTGCCAAGGAAGCGCTTGCGCTCGCACACGACGGATTCGAAGCGGCCAAAGCGGTGGCAGCCGGGCGGCGCGGGCGATTGACGGTGGGCTACATGTTCGCGCTCGGTTACGCCGTGCTGCCCCGGCTGGTGCCGGAGCTGAGGCGCACGCTTCCCGACGTCGAGCTGCAGTTTGTGGAGATGAGCGCGCTCACGTATGAAGGGTTGATCAGCGATTTCAAGGTCACAGTCGGGCTCTGCATGCCGCCGCTGCTGCGCGAAGGAATTGTGTCGGCGCCGGTTGGCAACCAGCCGCTCCTGCTGGCCATGCCCACCCGGGCCGCCATGGCACGCCACGCTGCGGTACCGGTGCAGAAGCTGCAGGGCATCAAGCTCATTGGGCTACCGAGTCTGAAGAGCGAGAACGCCGCGGACGCTTCACCCGTCGCGGCGCTGCTGAGGCGAAACCAGGTCACTGTGCAGATCGTTGAGCGCGTCGAAACCGTTCATTCGGCACTGGCCCTGGTGCTGGCAGGCGAAGGATTCGCCATCGTGCCGGCCTGCGCAGCGGTCGGTAGTCCTCCTGGACTGGTGTTCCGGCCCCTGGAAGGTGAAAATGAGGGGATCGATGTCGCGGTGTGTTGGCGACGTGATCTGGACAGTCCACTGATCAAGCCGTTCATTGCCGCTGTGCGCTCGGCGATGAAATGACAGGCGCGCGCCGCAGGCTATGAATTCCTGCCCGCTTTTTGGGGAAACGAACTATGAAGACCGTGGCGGAGCTTCTCAAGGCGAAAGGCGATGGGACGGTTCACACCGTCGAGCACACGGCCTCTGTGTTCGACGCCGTCAAGCTGATGGCTGAGAAGAACATCGGTGCGCTCCTCGTCCTGGAGCAAGGCCGGATCGTCGGCATGATCACCGAGCGCGACTATGCGCGCAAGGTCGTTCTGATGGCGCGCTCCTCAAAGGACACGCCACTGCGCGAGATCATGACAACGTCGGTCATCTACGTGCGCCCCGACCAGAGCAGCGAGGAGTGCATGGCACTGATGACCGAAAACCGGGTGCGGCATCTGCCGGTTATCGAGGACGGCAGGCTGACCGGCCTGCTGTCGATCGGGGATCTGGTCAAGAGCATCATCTCGGAGCAGAAGTTCATCATCGAACAGCTGCAGCACTACATCTCCGGACAGCGCGGCTGATTTTTCCGACGGTGGTCGCCGAGGACTTGGCGGCCGGTCGCCTGCGGCGTCATCAAATCGTCGCGAACATTTCGTCCGGCTTGACGATCTCGCACTGGCTAAGGAAATGACATCCTGATGTGAAATTCCTCGTAGACGGCCTTCACCTGTTCAGGAGCCATTTCTGGCCTGAGAAGCGGCACGTGTGGCTAAGGACCTTTGTCTGTTGAGTTGCTGCGGCTTTCGGCAGGCCATTTGAAAACAGCATTATCCCGCCGGGAAAGCACGGGATACCTTTACAAAACGCTCGCGGCTGTCAGGCGGAGGCTCCCAAGTGCCGCTCGATCTCGCTCTTCATCGCTGCCGCCAAGTCCGCAATGCGCGCGCTCACGCGGAACATCGGCCCGGCCAGCAGCAGGGCGAATTGGCGATGCGGCATCTTCAGGGGCAGCGCCACACCGCCTAAGTCCGGCGTGAACTCGGCGTTGCCCTCGAACCAGCCGCGCTCCAGCGAGCGCTGGATTTCCTTTTCGACCGCCTCCACGCTCATGAGCGTGGAGGCCGTATAGCGCTCGAAGTTCGCCCGCCGCAGCACGGCCGAACGATCGGCAGGCGTCATCTGCGACAGCAGGGCGCGGCCGGTGGCCGTCACATGCAGCGGGACCAGCTTGCCTGGGGAGGCGGTATAGCGGATGGCATGGGGCGATTCCACGACATCCAGGAACACTGCGTACGCGCTGCTCGCGGCGGCCAGCGCCGCCGTCTCGCCCGTGCGCTCGACGAGGGCGCGCAGCAGTTCGCGCAGCTGCTCGGGGATGGGCTCCGCGCTTTCGATCTGCTGCAGCAGCGAGAACCAGAGCGGCGAGGGATAGTAGCCACCGCGGGTTCGCGGCTCGTAGAGGAATCCGCGTGCCGCCAGCGTACCCAGGAGGTTGAAGGTGCTCGATCGCGGCCACTCGAGCAGTTTCGAAACCTCCGCAAGCGTTGCCGGCCGCTGGTGTTTGGCAAAGAACTCGAGCAAGTCGAGCACGTTCGCCGCTTGTTTGACATTCACGGGTTATCTCTTGCGTACAGCTCGCGCGCTGCGCGCGCCAGCGCTTCTCGATGGCTGGGCGCAGCCAGGTCGATCATCGCGCGCACCCGCTGCTGCAGGTCCATGCCGCGCAGCCGCACGGCGCCGTGCTCGGTGGCGATGCTGTCCACATCGGCGCGCGCCGTCGTGACCGGGCCGCCCAGCTTGGCGACAATGCGCGATACCGTGCCGCCCTTGGCCGCACTCGGGAAGGCGATGATCGACGCGCCGCCCGGTGACTGGCCCGCGGCCCGCTCGTAGTCCACCGGCCGTTCTCGTCGGGCGGGCTCACTTGCACGAACGCCACGTCGCAGCCGATCGCGCCGCTTTCGATGAACGCCGGAATCTGCGAGGCATGCGCCGGTACGACGCGCATCTGCCCGGCCTTGATCAGGCGGCGGTTGGTCCCGACACCGCCGACGGTGCGCAGGCCGAGCTCGCCGCGCTGTTCTACGAGCTTTTCGGTCGGCGTCTGCGGCTCGGCCGTTCCCTGCGCAACGAGGATATGGTCGCCCTTGCGGATCCATTCACGCAGGTCGAGGCGGGAGGGGTCGACGCGGATCATTTCAGGTGGCGGCGCAGGAAGCCGCGGCGAGGTGCGACGACGAATGCGGCACCGATGCGCAGCCGCAGCTGTTCAGCGGCTGCCATTTGTTCTTCATCATCGCAAATGACGGCGGTCAACGGGCCCGCCAGCGCGGCGACGATCGCGTCGAGGTGGGCCGGGTCGGCGCTGGCCGGACCGACGACCACGCATTCTTCGGCTCCCACTACATAGGTGTTCTCGCCATTCGCCGCCGTCATGCGGCACAGCGTCGGAGAGAGCCGGACCGGAACGTCGACACGCGGCTCGTACCACGCGGTGCCCTTGCCTTCGGGGTCGAGCAGGCCGATTTCGTCCCACGCCGCTTCATGCGGCAGGACGGGACGCGGCCCGGACGCGCCAGTGGCCAGGCGCGGCAGCACGCGCACGACTTCGCGCGGTGACCGCGCCCATTCGACGAGCGCTGCCGTGTCCGCGAACTGCGAGAGAAGTTCCAGCACGGCACGCGTCGGCGTCATCAGGCGCCGGGTGTTCTCGGGTGCGAGGGCCGCCGAAGGACGGATCCAGATGTGGTCGAGCGTTTCCTCGCGGTCGTGTGCGCTCACCTGTCCCCGCGGAACGACGGCCACGAAGAAGCGGGTGTCGAACCGCTTGGCGCGCCCCAGCGGGGTCAGCCAGTGCGCCACATAGAACAGCTGGTCCGCGGCGAGGCGCAGCTTCAGCTCGCTGCAGGCTTCGGCCATCGAGGCGTTGCCGGATTGAAGGGCAGGGCGCAGGTCGAGCAGGCGCACGCCGGCGTCGCTCTCCAGTTGCACGGGTTGGCCCATGTTGTCCGTAGCGAAGAGCAGGCCCGCTTCCTCCAGGCATTCGCGAATCGCGGCCACGTAGTACGCGAGCCCGCCCCGATCAACACCGAGCGTGGCGTTCGCCTGTTCGTCCGACAGGCCGGTGACGGGTACCTCGGCGTCGGAGGCATCGATCAGCCCGCCGGGGAACACCCAGGCGCCGCTGTTGTGGTCGCCGCGTTCGGCGCGCTGCAGTAGCAGCGTCTCGAGGCCGGCGGGTCCGTCGCGGACCACCGCGACGGTGCTCGCGTTGCGAGGCGTGGATTTGTCCATGGTAGTGGACAAATCGTGCCTGTATGTGATCACAAAGTCAATTTCAGCGTACGCCTCGATGAGCATCGCGAGCTGATTACGCCCTGTAGGACAGACGCTCATTCTGAGTAAAGCACTACGCGCGCGGACCACCGCCGGATCAAAATTCAAGGCGTGCACCAGGCTTTGTTCGGGGCGGGACGATGACAATTGTGCTCACATCAGATGCGATTCGCGAGTTCTGGGACCAGGGCTTCCTGGTCATTCCCCAAATCTGCACGCCGCAGGAGGTCGATCGGCTGTGCGACGTCTATGACCGCTTGTTTGCGCAGCGGGTTGGCTGGCAGAAGGGAGATTTTTTCGATTTTGCCGGACCGGACACCCCCGAAAGCCCTCCGGTTCTGCCCCAGTTGCTGGACCCATCCCGGTACGAGCCATCCCTGAAGAAGATCGCTTTCCGCACCAATGCCCTCGCGATTGCCAGGCAGCTGCTGGGCCCTTCGGCAGAGCTCGTGTTCGAGCATGCGATGCTGAAACCACCCAGGATAGGTGCGGAGACGCCTTGGCATCAAGACGAAGCTTTCTATCCGATCTACACCAACTACCAGTCGATCACGTTCTGGATGCCGTTGCAGCCGGTCGATCGCTTGAACGGTTGCATGGAATTCATCGCCGGCAGTCACGCGGGGCCCGTGTTGCCACACCGGCGCATCAACAACGATCCGCGGCTGCATGGGCTGGAGGTGTATGGTGCGGATGTCAGCCAGGCCGTCTCCTGCCCCCTGCCGGCGGGCGGAGCCACCGTGCATCATTGCCGAACCCTGCATCACGCCGGCCCGAATCTGTCGGAAGGGCCGCGCCGGGCCTATTCACTTGGCTTCGGCGTGCGCTCGCGGGCGTTCACGTTGCGCACCGAATTTCCGTGGAACGCCGTGCGAACCAGTGCGAGGGACCAGAGAGCGGATGAGGCCCAGGGCGCGATCCGGCGCTACATGAGCCATCTGCGAAAGACCGCCAGGGCCATCCTTCGATAACTGCGTTCGATAACCGCGGCATATCTGCGCGACGGCCCACCCGGCGATGCCGGACTGTTGTTTATTGACGCGCACCTGTGACATATTCACGACAAACCGCTTGAGTAGAATTGCCTTGCCCCGGGACAGGCACCACATCAAGTGGTCTGGGTGTTCGCAGGCTGTGGCAAAGCAGTACCAATCCACCAGTCCTTTTCAATTCCTGGAGGAAATTCATATGCGCTTTCAGCTCAAACTCGTCGAGAACGGCGACATCCACAAGAACTACAACGGCTGGATCCAGAACTTGACTCGCGGCATCAACGCCCCGCTGTCCGCATCATGAGCATGAGTCTGGGTGAGCCTGTAGTGTCAGCAAGGGACCTCGCCGCTTTGGTGGTCGAGGGGCTGCATCTCGAGGATGTGAATCCGGACGAGGTGGACCTGCTGGCGCCGCTTTTTGGCGGCGGGCTCGACCTGGACTCCCTGGACATGCTGGAGATTTCGCTCATCATCCAGCAGCGCTACGGCGTCAAGCTGAAGGCGGACGACCCCGACAACGAAACCATCTTCGCTTCACTGCAGAGCCTGGCCGAGCACATCGGCAAGACTCTGGCCGCGCAGCGTTGATTCGCGCGTGGAATGGATGCAGTCGCTTCATGACGGCGTCCTGTGGCGCGCCATTTCCTTCCTGATGCTCGGCTGGCTGGCCGTGTTCTTCGGCCGCACCCTGCGCCCCGGCCAGGTGCCTCTCATCGAACGGATTGCCCGCGTCAGTGACCCGGCGATGACCTTGCCGCTGCGCCGGTACACGCGGCGGCTCACGGCGGTCTGGTGCGGCTATTTCGTGGTCGCCGCACTGCTCTCGGTTTCCATCGGGCATGCACTTCCGGGGGCAGGCGCGTTGGTATTGCTGGGCAGTGCAGTGCTTTTCGTGGGCGAGCATTGGCTGCGTCCACACCTCTTCCCCGGCCAGGCCTTCCCCGGCCTGATCCAGCAACTTCGCGATACCTGGAGCGTCTGGCATCCCCGCAAACGGATGCCCGATTGACGCCAACATGCTGTCCCTGAACGAGACCCCGCTGCTGGCGGCCGCCGCGCACCTGGACCGGCCGGCCGTCATCTGCGACGGCGGCGACTGGACCTGGCGCGACGTGCACGCCGCCGCGCTGGCTTTGGCGCAGCGCCTCGACGACGGGTCCACGGTATGTAATCTGTGCAACTCGCGCGTCGGCTTTCTCGTGACCTGGCTGGCCGCGTTGCGGCGCGGCTGCCTGCAGCTGCTGCCGCCCTCGGGCGGCCACGCCGACCTGGTCGCCATTCTCAAGTCCGTGGCCGATCCGGTGATCGTGGTGGACGATGCCAAGCTGCTTCAGCCGCATTGGGCCGAGCATGCACGCTGCCTGGTCCATTTGCCGCAAGCGAAAACTTCTGCGGAACCGGACGCTGCACTGGCCTGGAACCCGGACCTGGACTCGCCCTTGCTGCGCCTGTACACCTCGGGCAGCACCGGCACGCCGGAGCCCCAGATCAAGACGCTGGGCCAGTTCGCCCGGGGAGCGCAGGTGCTGGCGACGCGCCTCGACCAGGACGTGGAGGGCGGCCTGGCAGCTTTGGGGCAAATCATTTGCAGCGTGCCGCCGCAGCACATGTTCGGGGTCGAAACATCCGTCATGCTTTCGCTGGTGGCGGCGGTCCCGGTGGTGGACCGGCGGCCACTCCTGCCCGCCGATGTGCACGCCGCGTTCGAGCGTTGCGTCGGCGATGCGGCCTGGATCGCGACACCGCTGCATCTGCGGGCGCTGGCGCAGTCGGGCATGGCGGTGCCCCACTGCCGCCTTGTGCTGGTGTCCACCATGCCGCTTGCGCCGGCGCTGGCCGCGCAAGCCGAATCCCTGGCCCGCGCGCCGGTGCTCGAGATTTACGGGTCCACCGAAACCGGCGTGGTCGCCATGAGGCGCGGCGCGCGCGATCCGCGCTGGCGCCCGGTGCACGGAGTGCGACTCGAATCCGAGGGCACGGGCACCCGCGTCTGGGGCACGCACTTCACGTCTCCGCAGATGTTGGCGGACCAGGTCGAACTGGATGCGCAAGGTGGCTTCGATCTGATCGGCCGCCATGGCGATCTGATCAAGATAGCCGGCAGGCGCGCATCGCTGGCAGGGCTGAATCTGTTGCTCCAGGACCTGCCCGGTCTCGCCGACGGGGTGCTCTACCTTCCCGCGACCGGCGCGCCCACCGAACGCCTGGTCCTCATTCACGCGGGCCCGCCGCTGGACCGTGCGGCGACGGAGGCGTGGTTGCGCGAGCGCATGGACCCGGTGTTCCTGCCCAGGACCATCATCCGCGTGGACCGCCTGCCACGCACGGAGAGCGGCAAACTGCCGCGCGCGGCACTGGACCAGATTTACGCGGACCGGTCGCCGAAGAGGAAGCTGCATGAGCCGCGTTGAATTCGGTTTTCTCGTGGCGGCGGATCACCTGTCCTTGCCAGGGCATTTTCCCGGCAACCCCATCGTGCCGGGCGTGCTGCTGCTCGATCAAGTGATGCACGGGTTGAAAGTAGAGACCGGGCTGCGGTTCTCGCGCCTGCAGCGGGTCAAGTTCACCTCTGCGTTGCTGCCCGGGGAGCAGGCGCAGGCCGTCTGCGAAATCGACGGTTCCCGTGCTTCATTCCGCGTCTCGACGCAGCGGAACGGGGCTGCGGTAGCCGTCGCCGAAGGCGTGGGCAGCTTGTCAGCGCAAGGCTCACCCGCATGAAACTCTGGACCGACAAGGCCGAGCGGGGCAGCGCCTGGCTGATCCAGCTGATCGTCTGGCTCGCGCGCTCGGCGGGCCGCCCTCTGTGCCGCGCCCTGCTGTACCCCATCGTCCTGTATTTCGTGCTGACCGATCGCACGGCGCGGCGCGCGTCAGCTGAATTCCTGCAGGCGGTGCACGGCCGGCCCGCCCGTTGGCGCGAGGTTTTTGCGCATTTCCATAGCTTCGCCGGCACCTTGCTGGACCGCGTCTACATGGCGGCGGGCGAGTTCGACCGTTTCGAAGTGACCATCGAAGGCCTCCCGCTCGTGGACCGCCTGTTGCAAACCGGCAAAGGCTGCCTGCTGCTGGGTTCGCATCTGGGTAGTTTCGATCTGATGATGCTGACGCAACGGGCGATGGATGGGCGGCCGATCAGCATCATGATGCGCGTGGACCCCCGCTCGAAAGTTCGGCGCATTGCCGGCATCGATGACGGCGGCCCGAGTTTCATCCCGCTCGGCCGGCCCGAGAGTTACTTGCGGGCTCACGAGGCACTGACGCGTGGCGAGATCATTGCACTGCTGGCCGATCGCGCTGACGGTGCGGCAGCCTGCCTGCCCGCGCGTTTTCTGGAAAAAACTGTCGCGATGCCAATCGCACCCCACGTGCTGGCCGCGCGCAGCAGCGCGCCGGTGCTCATGTGCTTCGGCCTCTACGAGGGCGGCAATCGCTACCGCATCGAGTTCGTCGAATTCGGCTCCGCCGCGCCAGCCGCGAGCCGGGGAGCGGCGCTGCAGCCGGTGGTCGACCGCTATGCGGGCCTGCTGGAACAGTACGCGCGGCGGTATCCTCTGAACTGGTTCAATTTCTATCCCTACTGGGCTTCCGCGGAGGGCGGCGCATGATCAAGACCTTGCTGCGCAGGATCGGACTCGGGCTGGGGTTGGCATGGGTCTGTGCTGCTGCCATCGGCGCCGATGTGCTGACGGTGGCGGAGCTGCAGCGGCTGTTGCAGTCTTCGCCGAGATCCGCTGTGGCGTACCAGGAGTTGCGCGAGTCGCCATGGCTTGCCGCGCCGATGACGTCGCGCGGCATCATGCATTCCACGCCGCAATCCCTGGAAAAGCGCGTCGAAACCCCCCGCCAGGAGACCTGGCGGCTGTTGCCCGATCGCGTCGAATGGGTTGGCGCCGGTGCGACGGGACGCAAGCAAATCATGTTCAGCGATGCACCGGCGCTGGCCATGCTGTCGGACGTGATGCGCCGCGTCGTCGCGGGCGACATCGTGGCGCTGGAGCGTGACTTCAAGATCGAGCTGCGCGGCGACGAGCGGGCGTGGACCGCACAGCTGCAGCCGCGCAAGCCCGAGATCGCGCGCCAGCTCGAGTCCGTTGAACTGCAAGGCACCGGCGCCCGCCTGCAGGTCATCATCGTCGCAGAGCGCCAGGGCGAGCGCACGACCACACGGCTTCAACCCTGAGCCACCTTCAATAACCAAAGGCACCGATGTACGACAAAGATCCGTTGAGCGCGCTTGAGGCTGTTACCGCAGCCCAGTGGCTGGCGTTCGCCCCGCTGGCTTTCCAGGCGACGGCCGTCATGCGCGACCGCGGCGTGCTCGCTGCGCTCGCCAAGACCGCCCCGGCCCAGGGCTGCTCGATCGACGAGGTGGCGGCGACCACGGGCTTGTCGGTTTACGCCGTGCGCGTGCTGCTGGAGGCGGGCCTCGGGCTGCACATCGTCTGGCGGCGTGACGGCCTCTACTTCCTCGGCAAGCTCGGTCACTTCCTGCTCGACGATGAGATGACCCGCGTCAATTTCGATTTCACGCGAGACGTTTGCTACCAGGCCGCCGCTCACCTCGATGAGTCATTGAGCGAGGGCCGGCCGGCGGGCCTCAAGGAACTCGGGCCCTGGGGCACGCTGTACCAAGGGCTGTCGGTGATGCCCGAGCCGGCGGGCCGCAGCTGGCACGCCTTCGACCACTTCTATTCGGACCGGGCCTTTCCCGCGCTGTGCGAGCGCATGGGCGCCAACCCGCCCGCGCGCCTTCTCGATATTGGCTGTAACACCGGAAAATGGGCGCAGCTGTGCCTCTCCCGCTTGCCGTCTCTGCAAGTCGGGCTGGTGGATCTGCCGCCACAGCTGGAGCGGGCCCATGCGCGGCTGGCGGAAGCTGGCGTGGCCGATCGCGTGCGGCTGCATCCCACGGACCTGCTCGCATCCGATGCGTTGCTGCCAACGGGGTACGACCTGATCTGGATGAGCCAATTCCTGGATTGCTTCGCGGAGGACCAGATCGTGGATATCCTGCGCAAAGTCCGAGCGTCGCTGGCACCGGAAGGACGGGTCTGGATCGTCGAACTTTTCTGGGACCGGCAGCGTTTCGAAGCCGCGGCCTTGAGCCTGCAACAGACCTCGCTTTACTTCAGCTGCGTTGCCAACGGCAATAGCCAGATGTACGATTCACCGTTGTTTTTTGACTTGGTGAAGCGCGCAGGCCTGGAAATTTCTGCCGTGACCGACGGCATCGGCGGCTACCACACGCTGCTCGAATGCCGCCCCGCTGCCTCATCATCTGGCACCAGCTTGTAAACGAAAACGCGTGCTCGGAATCTCGTCAACCACCGTTGTTCACTCCGCAGGCCACAGCGCCATGGCGCTGTGGGATTCGGTTGCGCGCGGCCACACCGGGCTGCAGCGCAACAACCTCGCCTGGTGCGAGCTCCCCTGCTGGATCGGCCAGGTTCCGGACGTGGACGAGGTCCGCTTGCCTGCCCACTTGCAGCCATGGGATTGCCGCAACCACCGGCTGGCATGGATGGCGCTGCAGGACACCGCCTTCCGGCGGGCGCTCTCCTCCGCGGTTGCGAAGCACGGAGCCCATCGCATCGGACTGGTGCTGGGCACCAGCACATCGGGCATCCGCGATACCGAACTCGCGTATGCGCAACGCCGTGAAGCCGGCCGATGGCCGGCGGACTTCGACTATCGCCGAACCCACGCGGTGGACGGGCTGTGCCGCTTCAGCGCCGAAGTGCTCGGATTGCAAGGCCCCATGGTGGTGATCTCCACCGCCTGCTCGTCGAGCGCCAAGGTGTTCCTCACCGCGCAGCGCTGGATCGATGCGGGCCTGATCGATGCCGCCGTGGTGGGCGGAGTGGACAGCCTCTGCCTCTCCACGCTGCACGGCTTCGACGCCTTGCAGTTGCTGTCGCAAGACATCTGCCGCCCCTTCGACGCCGCCCGCAACGGCATCTCGATCGGCGAGGCGGCGGGTTTCGTGCTGCTCGAGCGGTCGCCGGCGGCGGTTTGCTTCGCCGGCGGCGGCGAGTCCAGCGACGCATGGCACATGTCCACGCCCCACCCGGAAGGCGAGGGCGCGCAGGCGGCGATGCGCATGGCGCTTGCCGCCGCAGCACTCGCCCCGCAGGACATCGGCTACGTCAATGCGCATGGCACGGCCACGCCGGCCAATGATCGCTCCGAGGCGGCTGCTCTGTCCGCCGTGTTCGGGCCGGCGGGTGTGCCGGTGTCCTCCACGAAGGGAGTCACGGGCCACACCCTGGGTGCCGCAGGCATCGTCGAAGCCATCGTGACGGTGCAGGCCCTGGAGCGGCAGGCGCTGCCACCCACCGCCAACTGGCAGACCCAGGATCCGGCGCTGCCGCTCGATCTGGTCACCCAGCCCGGCGCGGCAAAGTTGCGCCACGCCATGAGCAACAACTTCGGATTCGGCGGCAGCAATTGCTCGCTGGTCTTCAGCCTGTCGGAGTGACGTGGTCAGCCTTCGTTTCAACCTACACGCCGCGGGAGTCCTGGCTCCGGGAATGACCTCGTTGGCGCAGCTGCGCGCAATTTGCCGTGGCGACGAGGCGCACACGCCGGCGCCCTTGCTGGTGCCCGCCCCGGCGATGCTGCCCACCAACGAGCGCCGCCGCGCCAGTCCGGCAGTGCGGCTGGCGCTGGCCTGCGTGGCCCAGGCGCTGCAGGACAGCCCGTTCTCCGGCGAGTCGCTGCGTTCGGTGTTCGCCACCGACGAGGGCACCGGTGAGGTGTGCCAGCAGATGCTCGACGCACTGGCCACCACACGCCAGATCTCTCCGCTGCTATTCCCGAACTCCGTGCAGAACGCGCCTTCGGGTTACTTCTCCATCGCCTGGCGCAACCGCCAGCCGGCCACCGTCGTCAGCCTGGGTCTGGAGAGTTTCGCCAGCGGCCTGCTCTGCGCGGTGACCGAGGCTGTTGCGTGCCGGGAGCCGGTGCTGCTCGTCGTCTACGATCCCGTCATGACGCCGCCGCTGAATGAACTGCTCCCCGTATCTGAAAGCACTTCGACGGCATGGGTCATCAGCAGCGGAACGCCGGGCGAAACTGTGCCGGTCCTGGGGTCCTTCAGCATGGCGCTGGAGCCGGCGGGAGCGCAAACGCCCACGGAGTTTGCAGCCTGGCTGCCTGCATCGTGGGCCGCTCACAGCAGCGCGCGAGCTCTGGCCGCGCTGGGCCTGCTGGAAGCTGGCCCGGACACGGACTTGCGGCTGCCCTTGGGCGGCCAGATGCTCACCCTGCGCCGAACAGAGGCAGCGCAAACATGATGGCAGACCGCGCGCACATCGAGCGGCTGGTGCCGCACGCCGGCGCCATGTGCCTGCTCGACGCGGTGGCCCAATGGGATGCCGCGCAGATCACCTGCACCAGCGCCGAGCCCGGCAGCTCGCATCCCCTGGCTCGCGACGGCGTCGTGCCGTCAATCGCCGCCGCTGAATACGCGGCGCAGGCCACGGCAGTGCATGGCGCGCTGCTGGATGGCGCAGGCCAACCCCGGGCCGGCTTGCTGGTCAAGCTGATGGACGTGGACCTGCACAGCGCGTGTTTCCCCTCGCGCGGCGGCGTCACGGTGAACGCCACCTTGCTCAGTCGCTCGAGCGGCGGATGTCTCTATGCCTTCGAGGTCGGCAGCGCAGCCCGGCCCATCGCCAGCGGCCGTCTGATCGTGGCTTTCGGGTCGCCGGCCGCATGACCGCGCCCACGCATCCAACCCTGCGGCGCGCGCTGGTCACCGGTGGCAGTGGCGGCATAGGCGCGGCAATCTGCCGCGCTCTCGCCAGCCAAGGCGTTCATGTCACCGTGCACGCCCACCGGGGGATCGAGAAGGCGCGCGCGCTGGCAAGCGAACTGTGCGCGGCCGGCAGCAAGGCCGAAGCGATCGCGTTCGATCTGGCGGATGCGGCGCAGGTGGAAGCCGCGGTCGAGGCCCTGCTGGAACAAGGCCCGATCCAGATCCTCGTCAACAACGCCGGCGTGCATCGCGACGCGCTCATGGCCGGCATGAGCGCGGCCGCGTGGCACGAAGTGATAGACACGAATCTGAATGGCTTTTTTCGCGTGACGCAGCCGCTCCTGCTGCCCATGGTGCGCACGCGCTGGGGGCGGATCATCAACATCAGCTCGGTAGCGGGGCAGGCGGGTAACCGCGGGCAGGGCAACTATTCGGCCGCCAAGGCCGGTTTGCACGGGGCCACGAAATCGCTGGCCCTCGAGCTGGCCGGGCGCGGCATCACCGTGAATGCCGTGGCACCCGGCGTGATCGATACCGGCATGGCCGAGGCGGCGTTTCCGCCGGAGAAAGTCAAGGCGATGGTGCCCGCGGGCCGCGCGGGCAGGCCCGAGGAGGTTGCCGCGGTCGTCGCTTTCCTGGCATCGGATGCCGCAAGCTACGTCACCGGCCAGGTCATAGGTGTCAACGGAGGGCTGTACTGACCATGCAAGCACCAGAAGAGCAATTGGCCCCGTCCTGGAATGGGGTGTGGATCGCGATCCCCGCCTACCAGGAGGCCGGCACGATACGCAAGCTGGCTCAGGAAGCGCTGGCGTATTGCCCGAATGTTATCGTCGTGAATGACGGCTCCAGCGACGGCACGGCGGCGCAGCTGGACGGCTTGGCGGTGACGCTGCTGGCCCACCCCGGTAACCTGGGCAAGGCCGCCAGCCTGCGCACCGCATTTAGGTACGCGCTCAGCCAGCATGCGCGCTGCGTGATCGCGCTCGACGGAGACGGCCAGCACGATCCGGCCGACGCGCCGGGACTGCTAGCCGCATGGCAATGCCACCCCGAGCGCATCGTGATCGGCTCGCGCCTGCACGACCGCGCGCAGTTTCCACCGGCGCGCTATCGCGCCAATCGCTTTGCCTGCTTCTGGATTTCCTGGGCGGCGGGGCATCCCATCGCCGATTCGCAATCCGGCTTTCGCGCGTATTCGCGTGACGTGATGCGCATAGCGTTGCAGGGCACGGTGTGCGGCAGCCGATTCACTTTCGAAAGCGAGATATTGATAGAGGCAGCCAGGCAAGGCCACCCGACCTTGGCGGTGGCCATCCCCGGGCGCTATCCCGTGGACGCGCGCCGCAGCCATTTCCGCCCGGTGCTCGACATCGCAAAGATCGTGGTGATGGTCGCAGGCCGCTTGCTGCGATATGGCATGGCGCCGCTGGGCCTGTGGCGCAGTCTCCAGCCCGCCAGGGTGCTGCCGGGGCGCGGCGTGCCCGCTTCCCTGGCGCCTGCCGCGCCGCAGGGCGACATCACGCGGGAGATATCTCTGCGCAATGAATGACGATAGTCTTGTCCTGTCCGCGGAGCAGCTCCAGTACCGCTACCCGGGGCAGGACGAGCCGGCGCTGTGCGGCGTCGATCTGCAGCTCGCACGCGGGCAGGCGGTAGGCCTTCTGGGCCCCAACGGTTCGGGCAAGTCCACGCTCATCAACCTGCTCGCCGGGCTGCGCAAGCCGCAGGGCGGGCGCATCCGCTATGCCGGCGCAGGCGCGCCTTCGGTCGCGTCCGTGCCGCAGGAATACGCGTTCTATCCGGAGCTCAGTTGTCGCGAGAACCTGGAGTTCTTTTGCGGCATGCTGGACCTCAATGCCGATGAGGCGGCACGCCGCGTCGAAAAAGCCATCGCGACCTGCATGCTGGAAGAATTCGCCGACCGGCGCGCCCGTCACTGCTCGGGCGGTGTGCGCCGGCGTCTCAACCTGGGCATCGCGTTGCTCCAGCAGCCCGACGTGTTGCTGCTCGACGAGCCGACCGTCGGCGTCGATCCGCAATCGCGCGCCTTTCTCCTCGATCGCGTGCGCGACATGGTGGATGCGGGCACCGCGGTGCTCTACGCGACCCACTACATGGAAGAGGTGAGCGCGGTTTGCTCGCACATCCTGCTGCTCGATCACGGCCGCGTGCTGGCCAGCGGCGACCTCGCCACGCTGTTGCGCGGCGCCGAAGGCAGCGCACCCTTCGAGCATCTGGAGGCGCTGTTCATGCACTACACCCACCGCTCGCTGCGCGACTGACCGCGCATGTCCAGACTCATGCGCCGCTTCACCCGGATCACCCAGATCGTCCGCCTCGCCGTCAAGGAGTGGCGGCTGTTACTGCGCAATCCCCATGGGCTTGCAGTCCTGTTCCTGATGCCCGCGATATTCGTGCTGGTGATGTCATTCACCTTGAAAAACACCTTGATCGTGCGGGTGGAGCTTCCGGCCACGGGTTGGGTGCTGGAAGACAGCAGCCCGGTCGCCAAGGCGTGGACCAGCGAATGGATATCGCGGCACGGCGGCCAGCGCTTTGCGTCTCGCCAGGAGCTCCTGGCGGCGCTGAAGTCGCGCCAGGTGCAGGCCGGCATCGTGGTGCGGGCTCCTCTGCTGGGCGAGGACGGACGCCCGCGCAGCGAGCAACTCGAGATGTGGCTTGGCAACCTGGTGCAGCCGGCCGCTGCGGCGCGCCTGCGCGCCGAACTGAGCTATTCCTTGCTGCAGGTGCAGATGAAAATCGCCGCCGCCGAGGCCGGGCCCTTCGCCAGCTTGCTGCTGGGAAGCGCCGCCAGCGGTGAGCTGTTGCCTGCCCAGGGCACGCTCACGGTCCGCTACCTGTATGAGATCGAGTCGGGCCGGGCCATGACGGCAGTGCAGCAAAGCGTGCCGGCCTGGCTGATCTTCGGCATGTTCTTCGTCGTCATTCCCATTGCGGGTGTGCTGATCCAGGAACGCAACGACGGCACGCTGGCGCGCCTCAGGACCTTCGGTGTGTCGCCCGGCGCCGTGCTGGGCGGAAAACTGCTGGCCTTCATGCTGCTGAACTGGGTGCAGCTGGCCTTCATGCTGTTGGTGGGTCGTTGGCTGGTGCCACTGCTGGGCGGCGACGCTTTGCGCCTGGACATCGCCCCCGCCTGGTTCGTGCTGATGGTCGTGGCGACCAGTGCCGCCGCCGTCGGATTGGCGCTTCTGATCGCAGCTTACACCCATAGCTTCGACCAGGCAGCGGCGCTGGGCGGCGGCCTGAATGTCATTCTCGGGGCCATCGCCGGTGTCATGGTGCCGCGCATGCTGATGCCACCCGGCCTGCAGACCGTGTCGCAGTGGTCGCCGATGGGATGGGCGCTGGACGGCATGCAGTCCGTGTTCCTGGGAAGCCCGGACGCCGCCTTCGTGCTGCCACGGGCCGGACTATTGCTGGGCTTTGCAGGGCTGTGTCTCTTGCTCAGCTGGTGGCCATTGCGCAGCCACGAACACGCCAGATAGAAGAGCTTCGCGGTAGGACTTCGCCTGACAGGGATTCGGGGTGTGCGCTGAACGCGCCCTGGGGTGGGGGCTTCCAAAATGCACTCAAAGGAGTGCCCATGCCCCCTCGTGATCCCAGCCCGCTCGGCGACGAAATGGCGCACACGATGCCCGAGCAGAAGTTTCCGGAGCCCAAGCCCGGCAGCGGTGGCGCGACTGCCGATGAGCCCGCGCCCGACATTTCCCATCGCCCTGCCTTGCCCGACCATCCCGAACGGATGGCGGCCGACGTGGAGGATGAGGAAGCCGATCCCGTGGTCGATACCGGGCCCGGCATTGCCGACGGCGCGCACAGCCCCAAGAAGCAACGAGGCTGAGCACATGTGTCCCGACCCCGATGTTCCGGCACCCGAGTCCGTGCCGCCGATCAACAATCCCGATCCGCAGCCGAACGACCCCAAGCCCAAGGCGCCGCCCTCCGAAGACGACAGCGGCCGCAAAGTGGTGCCGGTCGAGCTTCCCGGCATGCCACACGCGCCGGAACGGGTTTGACCGGCGCGCGGGGCTACTCGCGCGTGACCCGAACCAGTTCTTCGCGAGAGGTGATGCCCTCGCGCACCAGGCGCTCGCCGTCGTCGCGCATCAGCGTCATGCCGGCCTTGAGCGCGGCCTCGCGGATGTCGGCCTCGGCGGCGCGGTTGTGGATCTGGGCGCGGATCGCGTCGTTCGCCACCATCAGCTCGAACACACCGGTGCGGCCCTGGTAGCCGGTCTGGCCGCATTCGCCGCAGCCCGAGCCCTTGCAATGCACGCACAGCTTGCGCACCAGGCGCTGCGCCAGCACGCCCAAAAGGGACGAGCTCAGCAAGAATGGCTCGACACCCATATCGGTCAGGCGGGTTACGGCGCTGGCGGCATCGTTGGTGTGCAGCGTGGCCAGCACCAGGTGGCCGGTCAGTGAGGCCTGGATCGCGATCTGCGCGGTTTCGTAGTCGCGGATTTCGCCGATCATGATCACGTCCGGGTCCTGGCGCAGGATGGCGCGCAGGGCCTTGGCGAAGTCCAGGTCGATCTTGGCGTTGACCTGGGTCTGGCCTATTCCCGGCAACTCGTATTCGATCGGGTCTTCCACCGTCATGATGTTGCTGCTGCCGGCATCCAGGCGACTCAGCCCCGCATACAACGTGGTGGTCTTGCCCGAACCGGTCGGGCCGGTGACCAGGATGATGCCGTGCGGTTGCGCGATGAGTTCCAGAAAGCGCCGCAGCGTTTCGCCGGTCATGCCCACCGATTCCAGGCTCAGCTTGCTCTCGCTCTTGTCCAGAAGGCGCAGCACCGCCCGCTCGCCATGGGCGCTGGGCAGGGTGCTCACCCGCACGTCGACGGCGCGGGTGCCGATGCGCAAGGAGATACGGCCGTCCTGGGGCAGGCGCTTCTCCGCAATGTCCAGCTCGGCCATGATCTTCAACCGCGAGATCAGCGCCGCGTGCAACGCGCGATTGGGCTGCACCACCTCGCGCAGCGTGCCGTCGACGCGGAAGCGCACGCTGGAATGGCGCTCATAGGGCTCGATGTGGATGTCGCTGGCGCCATCGCGCGCGGCCTGCGTCAGCAGCGCATTGAGCATGCGGATGATCGGCGCGTCGTCGCTGGTCTCCAGCAGGTCTTCCACCGCCGGCAACTCCTGCATCATGCGGGAGAGGTCGGCGTCGTTCTGCACTTCGCTCACCACCGTGGCCGCGCTGGACTCGCCCTGGGCATAGGCCGCGCTGATGCGCTGGGCCAGCGCCGAGGCGTCGAGCTGCTGCAGGCTGCGCACACCGAACTTGCGTATGACTTCGGTCAGTGCGGCGGGCGCCGGCGCAGCGGCGTGCCACAGCGTGACCTGCTGGCCGTCGTCCTCCAGCAGCAACTGGTTGCCGCGCGCGAACGCGTAAGGCAGGGGGTACCGCACGACTACTGACCGAGAGGGACGGGCGGCACCGGCACGGGCACGGCCGGGGGCTCCGGCGGGCGCAACGGCGGAAGCACCGGCGCCTCGTTGACGGGAACGACCAAGCTGTTGCGCGGCTGCGCGGCTTCCTGCTTGCCACGCATCAGGTCGTAGCGGTCGAGTGAGAGGACGTCGCTCTGGACGGCGTCGCGCACCACCACGGGACGCAGGAACACCATCAGGTTGGTCTTCTTGCGGCTGCGGGTTTCGCTCTTGAACAGGTTGCCGATGATGGGCACGTCGCCGAGGATCGGCACCTTCTCCTGGTTGCCCGAGTATTCGTCCTGCAGCAGGCCGCCGAGCACGACGATGGAGCCGTCATCGACCAGGATGTTCGATTCGATCGAGCGCTTGTTGGTGATGAGGCCGGTGGCCGAATTGATCGAGGACGCCTGCACGCTGGAGACCTCCTGGAAGATCTGCAGCTTCACGGTGCCGTTCTCGCTGATCTGCGGCTTCACGCGCAGGGTCAGGCCCACGTCCTTGCGCTCGATGGTCTGGAACGGGTTGACCGATCCGTTGCTGGCGCCGGTGTTGGTGAACTGGCCGGTGACGAAAGGCACGTTCTGGCCGATCACGATCTTGGCCTCTTCGTTGTCCAGCGTCAGCAGGTTGGGCGTCGACAGGATGTTGCCGTGGCCGTTGGCTTCCAGAAAACGGGCCAGGAAATTCAGCACATAAACGCCGCCGAACTGGCGCGCGACGCCGAAGTTCAGGCCCGACGACGGCAGCGCGTTACCGCTTTCGGCCTGGGTCGCCAGCGTGATGATGTTCTGGCCGCCGATGGTGAAGTTGGTGCCCAGCACGCCGACGTTCTTGTCGCCCTTGTTGCCGAGCGGGCCTTGCCACTGGATGCCGAATTCGGCCGCCTTGTCGGCGTTGACTTCGGCAATCAGGCTTTCGACATAGACCTGGGCGCGGCGAGCGTCCAGGCGGTCGATCACGGCGCGGATCTGGCGGTACTGCGGCTCGGCAGCCGTGATGATCAGCGAGTTGGTTGCCGGATCGGCCTGGATCTGCCCGCCGGTCGAGGGCTGGGCCGAGGGCTGGGTAGGCGCCGTCGCCGGGCTGGCCCCGGCAGCGGTGGGCTGCGCGGTGGGCGGCGCCGGCTGCGCGCTGGGCGCCGCTCCGCCGGCCGCCGCGCCCGTCGTGGTTGCGGCCATCGCCGCGCGCAAGGTGATCGCCAGCTTGGCGGCTTCGGCGTTCTTCAGGTAGACGACATAGATATTGCCGGTGGGGCTTTGCGACCCTGGCTGGTCCAGTTTCTCGACCAGCGAACGAACCAGGTTCAGGCGAGCCGGGTTGGCGGCGCGCACCAGGAGCGTATTGCTGCGAACCTCGGGGATGACCGTGGTGCGAAATGAGGTGTCGGCCTGGCCCTGGCCGGCGGCTGCCGGCGCGCCGGTGGGGCCACTGGAATCGACCAGCCGCTGGACCACCGGCGCCAGGTCCGACGCCAATGCGTTGCGCAACGGAATCACCTCGACGTCGGTCGCGTTGGACACGTCCAGCGCGGCGATGATGCGGGCGATGCGCTGCAGATTGTCCGCGTAGTCGGTGATCACCAGCGAGTTGTTGCCGGGATTGACGTTGATCGTGTTGTTGGGGCTGATCAGCGGACGCAGTATGGGCACCAGGTTGCCGGCCGGCTCGTAGTTCAGCCGGAAGATCTGGGTGACGATCTGGTTGCCCGCTACCGGAGCGCCGGCGGACACCGCGCCGCCTTGCAGCTTGGCGTCGGCCTCGGGCACCAGCTTGAGCAAGCCGCCCGATTCCACCATGGTGAAACCTGACAGGCGAATCGCCGCCAGGAACTGGTTGTAGGCCACCGTCGGCGACACCGGCCGGTCGGTGCTCAGGTTGATCGTGCCCTTGACGCGCGGGTCGACCACGATGTTGCGCCCCGTGATGGCCGCCATGGTTCGGGCCACCGCCTCGATGTCGGCATTGACGAAGTTCAGGGTGACGGGCTCGCGCGATCTTTGGGCATGGGAGATGCCCGGCCCGCTTCCCGCGGCGAGCGCGCAAGCCAAGTAGCAAACCAGCAGTCGTTTCTTCATGTCAGCCTATGGTGATGATGGAACGCGCCCCACTGCGCTGCCCGATGATGTTCAAGAGGTTGGTCAGCGCCTCCTCGCGGTCGGGCGCCGCGCTGGCGGTACCCGAAAAGCGCAGGCGCGAACCGACCCACTGCCCCCGCCCGCTCAGGTTCAGGCTTCCTTCGAGAGTATCCAGTGTCAGGGTCGGCGTGTCGCCGCCAAGCAGGGTCATGCGATAGCTGCCCATGGGCCTCAAGGTAGACAGGCGCGACGACATCCGCTGCGCCGCGAGTTCGGCCCGCCCGGCAACGGACAGCCGGCCTTCGACCCATTCTACTGAAAGGCCCCGGGTCTCCAGGACCAGATTACCGTCGAGCTGCAAAGTATTCCAGGGCGTGCCCAGGCCCGCCAGCAGCGCTGCCGGCCACTGGGTCTGGCTGTCGGAAACCTGGATTTCGCTGCCGCCCCAGCGCGGCCGGATGCGCAGGACCACCGGGCGGGCGGCGCAGCATTCCGTCGCCAACTGCGCGACCAGGCCGGTCGGGGCCAGGCGCAGCGTCCAATCGACGCGCGACGGGAGGGCAATCGCATCGGTGCTTCCCGCCCCTCCGGTGAGTGACAGCTGGGCCGAGCCGCTCCATACCGTGCCTCTCGGCTCGGCCAGCAGCAAGCGGCCTCCGGTGGCGCTTTCGATCGAGCCCGTCAGCCACCGGGCGGGGGCGAACAGCACCAGGGCGGACAAAAGCCCCAGCAGGGCGCCGAGCAAAGCCCAGGTCCATGCGGCTCGCGGCCGGGGAACGGGAGTGGGGCGGGCCACGGCGGGTGCGCAGCGCCTTCTAGCGCGGCGGCAGGGTCAGCACCAGCGTGCCTTCCCACAACCCGCCCGAATTGCGGTAGATGCGCGCCTCGCCCGGCAGGGCCCGCGCACTGGTTCGCGCCTGTGTCAGCCACTGGGCCAGCGCATCGGGTGGGGTGCCCGACAGGGTGATGGTCGCCCGCTCCCCGGCGATCACCAGGCGCGCCGAGGTTCCCAGCCGCTGGCGCACCGACAGTTCCAGCAGGCGCACCGCTTCCTCATGGCCTTGTTTCGGCTGGGCCTGCAGGGCCTGGGCTTGCACCTGCAGGCTGCGCGTCCGCTGCAGCTGCGCGTCGAGCGCACGATGCTGCTCCTCGGCCGTGCGCAGCGTCGCCAGCGCCGGCCCGAGGGCGATCAGCCACACCAGCACCGCGGCGACGAGGGCTGCGGCACCGCCGGCCAGCGCCTTTTCGCGCGCCGCCAAACCTACCCAGCGGGCGCGAAGCAATGCGGTGCGGCTCATTCGGAAACCTCCGCGCTGCGCGCTGCGGTATTCGCCTTGGGAGCGGCCCGGCGGCTCATGGCAGGGTCTCCGGTGTGATGGCAAGGGTGTCGCCCTGCAGGGTCGAGGAGAAACCCTGGCTCTTGAGCGCCGCGGTCACCGCGCGCGCCTCCTCGGGGGTGCTGGCCAGGCCCTTGACCCGCAATTCACCTTGCGAGAATTCCACGCCGCTGACCGCACGGCCCGGCGGCGAAGCGGCGCTGAGCGCGCCCAGCATCGCTTCGAGGTCGCGCCCCGAGGTCGTGCCGGTGGCCTGCCGCAGTGCGGCGACTTCCTTTTCCATCTGCACCGGGGCATCGACCACCACCTTCACCTGGGGGAAAGTCTGCGTCAACGTGCGGCGAATCGCCTCACGCTTCTCCTCCAGCGCCGACCGCTCGCGCCAGGCCCAGGCGTTCAGTCCGATGAGATTGATCGCCACCAGCGCCAGCACGCCCCAGCGTGCCGGTCGCCACTGTGGCGCCGCCAGTACATCGGCCCACGCCGTGCCGAGCTTCTTGAGTGCCCGGGCCCGGCCCGAGCTGGAGAATTCGAACTGGGCCAGGTCCCAGTCGGACTGCGCGGCCTGAAGCCAGCGCTGGGGCGCCTGCTGGATCACGGGCGGGCGGTGCAGTACCTGCTCCGCCATTGCCGCCACCGCGGGCTCGGCCACGCAGCGCGTGTCCTCGGGCAACGAAGGCAGCAACCCCAGCGCCTGCGAGGACAGGGGCAGGGTCATCACCCCGTCGCTACCGACCACGACCAGTGACCCCTGTTGCGGATCGCCCAGCGCGTACAGAGCGGGCGCGCCTTCGGGCGCGAACTCGGGGACGATGCGCGCAGCGGGGCGTTCGGCTGCCTCCAGCACCTGCACCGCGCTGCGCAGCCAGGACCGGTCGCAGGCCGCCACCCACAGCGGCTCGGAAGGCTTGACCTGGGGTTGCACGGCAAAGTGCAGGGTATCCGGCTCGTCGAGCAGCTGGTCTTCCAGCAGGCCCTCCAGAACGGCGCGCAAGCGGGGGGATCCTGCCGAAGTGCCCTTGGGCAGTTCGAGCCGATGCCAGGAAAGCATCGCCGCGGGCACCACCGCCACCACCTCCGTGCCGGCCCGCGTCGGCGCGGGCAGGAGCGAGGCCTGGGCGCTGCCGTGGGCCTCTACGGTGCTGCCGTCCCTCGTGAGGGCGTACTCGAACTCGGTCGACGCACTGATCGGATGGGGAGGGAGAAAGACGAGGAGGGCGCTCATGGGATGCTGGATTGTAGGAAGATACCGCAGCTCATCGTTTGGCGGCGGCCTGGGACAGCGTCGTGGGGTCCACGATCCCGCGTTCCCGGTCCAGGACGGTCACTTTTCCGCCGGGCGCCGACCGCTGCAGGACGGACCGCTCCTCCACCACCAGCTCATCCAGCCTGAGCCGAGCGCGTATTTCGAAGAATCTCGACGCGACGCCGACGTCGAACTGCCCCTGGGCAAGGACCGGAGCGCCACCCGGCAGCAGCTTGTAGGCGTCGCTGTTGGTCTTGAAAGGGGCGCGCTCGCGTTCGGCCACCAGAACCTGGGCGTCGGCCATGCTGAGCTGGTGGGCGCTGGCATAGATCACCTCGGCACTGGCAGTGTTCAAGTTGACCGGGGTGCGGCCGGGCAATATCGTGATGTAGGGCTGCAGCGTTGCCACCGTCTGCGCCGAAAGACCCAGCCATACCAGCTGCGCCACCCGTTGCGGGCGCAGCGGGGCCATGGGGCTGGAGCGATTGCCGGCGCTGGTGTCGGACGCAAAGCGCAGGTTTTCCGCCATGCGCTCGAGCTCCGCCTGGGGCAGCCCGAGCACTTCGAACAGCCGCTCGAAACTCTCCAAGCCCTCTTTCGACAGCTTGCCATCGGCTTCCAGCAGGTTGTTCACGTTCAGGAGCGACTGCAGATCGATCACCTGGCCCGAGAGGAAGGCTTCCAGCACTTCGGGGCCGGATTCCGTCGTGGTGTTGCGATCCGCAGCCAGAAAGCTGGAGAGCCGGGCTTCCTGCAGCGGCACGGCCCAGGGCTCGCCCAGGTGATCGATGCCGTTCCTGTCCTCGCGCAGGATCAACCGCGCCCAGTCGAGCGCGCCGGTCAGTATCCAGGCCGACTGCACCCGCGCGCGTTCGGCGGTTTCGACTTCGATGCTGCGCCACTGCTGCCAAAGCGCGGCTGCCGCAAAGGTCGCCACCAGGGCGACCGTGAGCATGGCCGTGAGGAGCGCGGCGCCGCGACTGCGCTTTTTCATGGCCTGGTGCCCCCGGCCGTCGGCCGGACCCAGTCGCGCGTGAGCGTGCCGCTGATGGCCTGCCCGGGCGGCAGGATCAGCACCAGCCGCACCCCGTCGGGCAGCACCGCCGTACCTGGGGCAGCTGGGGTGCTGAGAGGATTGGGCACTGGAGGGGCTGCCGCCACATCCGCACTGGACTGCGGGTTGGTCCATGCATTCTCGCGAAAGTAGAAGATCTGCCATTCCTGCAAGGGCGTGACGGCCACTTCATTGCGCTTTTCCTCATCGCCAGGGTTGGCCGACCAGATATCCGCCTTTTGCCAGGCCTGCTCGAGCTCGCCGCGGGTCGTCACTTGCGGCGATTGCCAGCGCAACCAGGTCCCGGTGCCGTTGACCACGCGCCGGGTCCAGCCGACCACCAGGACGCCGTCGGTGACCGAAGCGGTGCCGCGCCGCGTGAGCCGCAGCACGCGGCCGTTCCAGTCCAGGGCGGTAGTCTGTGGCAATTGAATCAGCGCATCGAGGTCTGCGGCCCACTGCGCCAGTCCCACCTGTAGCGTCAGAACTTCATCGGCGCGTGCCTCGGTCTGCGCCTGCGCGCGCGTCATGCCATCCAGTCCGCGCCAGCTCATGATCGCCAGCAAGGCCATGGCGAACAACGCCACCAGCAATTCCACCAGCGTGAAGCCGCGCTGCTTGCGGGAATTCTTCATCAGATCTTCCCCACGATGGTGGAGAGGCGCAGCACCGGCGAGTCGCCGTCGAACACCTGCGCATCGACGCGCCTGAAGCTCGGATTGGGCGTGGGCAGCACGGACACCGTCACCGGAAAGCTGCGCCCGCCCTGCTCGCAGCTCAGGGTGGCGTCGCCGATGTCGGGCATCTGCTGGGACAGGCGCGCTTTCACCAATTCGTTCTCGGCGCAGATCTGGGCCAGCAGCACGCTGGACTGCCGCAGGGCATTGTTCGTGAGGGCCGTGGTCGCCTGTAATCCAGCGGCCAGCGCGATGGCCACGATGGCCAGCGCCACCAGGACCTCGATCAGCGTGAAGCCGCGCTCTAAGGATGGAGCCCCCACGCTTGCGGCCAAGGCCGCTGCGCTGCCCCCCGAGGGGGCCTTCGTGCCTTGGGGCGGCCCGGCGGCACTCACTGGGATTCCCCACTCGTCACGGTGAACGGGCGCAAGCCATCGGTGGCGATGCGCAGGCTGCGCTCGGGGTGGGTGGCCGACTGCAACACCACCTCCTGCCTGCCGATGATGGGTTCGGGGCCCAACTGCAGGGCCGCCGTCGGACCCCTGACCTGGGTAGTTTCCACCAGCCAATGGTTGGGCAGTGCCTTGGGCGGCACGCCATCGAACTGGAAGCCCCCCGGAGTGGCGTGCCAACGCACCGGCACGCCGGTGCTGCGCGATTGGGCGCGGGCCGATTCCAGCAAAGCCGCCAGCCTTTGCGCCTCGCGTTCGAGTTGGGTGGCCTCGGAATCGCGCAGCGCGAAGCTCACGCCCGCCGTGGCGATGGCGATGATCGCCACCACGACCAGCAGTTCCAGCAGGGTGAAACCTCGCCGGCTCGCCAGCCGCAGGGGCATCAGTCGGCGACCGTTCGCCGCCAGGCCGCCCCAAGGCGAACGCGCCCCCTCGGGGGGCAGCGCAGCGGCTTTAGCCGCAAGCGTGGGGGCCCACTTATTGCCAACTGCCGACGTCCGCATTCTTGCCCTCGCCGCCGGCCTGGCCGTCGGCGCCGAACGACATCACGTCGATCTCGCCCTTGACGCCCGGGTTGAGGTATTGGTAGGGACGGCCCCAGGGATCGTTCGGCAGTTTTTCCAGGTAGGGCTTCCAGTTGGGAGGCGTGGGGCCGGCCGTGGGCTTGCTGACCAGCGCCTGCAGGCCCTGCTCTCCGGTCGGATAGCGCTGGTTGTCCAGCCGGTAGAGCTTGAGCGCCTGCATCAGGTTGTTGACGTCGGTCTTGGCTGCCGTGGCGCGCGCGTCGTCCGCCCGGTCGAGCACGTTCGGAACGATCAGTGCGGCCAGCACGCCGATGATGACAAGCACCACCATCAGCTCGATGAGGGTGAAGCCGGCCTGGGCGGCGCGGCGCAAGTGGGTGTGAAGTTGCTTCATGCGGTGTAGGGGTCCAATCGCTTCAATGATAATCGCCGTATGGTGAGCAACTTGCACAGCAGATGGGCCGTGGCCGGCTCTACCTTCGTCCTGTGGGCGCTGGTGGCGGGCAGTGCCGTGTATTGGGGCCTCAAGCTTACCAGCCGCGCCGCAGCTACGACGGCGCTGGTGGCGGCGCGCACGCCCGCGCCAGCTGACCCTGCGGCCGTGGCCCGCCTGCTGGGATCCAGTCCGCAAGCCGGCACGGCAGCGCCAGTCGCCAGTCTAGCCAGCCGCTTCAACCTGATGGGCATAGTAGCCAGCCCCAATCGCCAGGGGACGGCGCTGATCGCCGTGGATGGCAAACCCGCCAAGCCTTATCGCGTCGGCTCCGCCGTGGATGAAGGCCTGATTCTGCAGTCGGTGGAGGGCCGCCGGGCGGTGCTGGCCGCCAGCGCGGAAGGCCCGCCGGCAGTGGCGCTCGAATTGCCCGTGCGCAAGTAGCCATGCCGTCGGCCCCGACCGCATCCGCGCCGGCCGCCGCCGCGCAGATGCCGTCGCCCAGCCTGCTGGCGAATTTCCGCCAGGAACTCACGCGTTATCCGCCGTTCGCCCAGATGGATGGGGCCGCGCTGGATTTTTTCCTGACCCATTGCGAGCAGCGTTATTACGCGCCGGGGGAAGTACTGGCGCAGCCCGCCGATGGGGTGATCAAACGGATTTTTTTCATCCGTCAGGGTTCCGTATCCGCCGTGCGGGGGATCGCGGAGCTCTCGGGCGGGGCCTTCGCGTACGAATCTGGCGACCTGTTCCCGCTCAGTGCGGCCGTCGCGCGCCGCGCGGTCACGGCCACATACAGCGCCGCGGCCGACACCTTCGTACTGGCACTACCGTGCGAGCCAATGTGGCAGCTCGCGCAGCGCAGCCAGCCCTTCGCCGATTTCCTGAATCGCCGCATCGCGCAGTTCCTCGAGCTGTCGAAGCAGGCGCTTCAGGCGGTCTACTCCTCGCAGGCGCTGGCCGAGCAATCGCTGGAAACGCCGCTGGGCGACCTGATCAAGCGCGCGCCGGTCAGCTGCAGCCCCGGCACCCCGCTTCAAGAAGCCCTGGCGCAAATGCATCGCGGCCGCATCGGCTCGATGCTGGTCGCCGACCCGCAAGGGCGGCCGATCGGCATCCTCACGCGTTACGACGTGCTCGGTCGCGTGGCGCTGGCCCAGGTGCCCATGGATTCCCCCATCAGCGAGGTGATGGTCCAGCCCGTGCACACCTTGACCACTGCGGACACGGCGCAAGACGCGGCCCTGCTGATGTCGCGCCATGGCATCCGCCACGTGCCCGTCACCCGCGATGGCGTGGCCGTGGGGCTGGTGTCCGAGCGGGACTTGTTCGCGATGCAGCGCCTTTCGCTCAAGCAGGTCGGCACGTCGATTCGCGCAGCAGCCGACATCGATACCCTCAAGCTGGTGGCGCAGGATATCCGCCGGTTTGCCCGCAGCCTGCTGAGCCAGGGCGTGCAGGCGCGGCAGCTGACGGCGCTGACCAGCCACCTCAACGACGGGCTGACGCATCGGCTGCTGGAACTCAAGGCAGCGGAACATGGCATCGCACTGGGCGCGATCTGCTGGTTGGCCTTGGGATCGGAAGGCCGCGCCGAGCAGACCGTGGCGACCGACCAGGACAACGCACTGATCCTGCCCGACGACACAATGGATGGACAGCGCAACGACATCCTGGCGTTCGCCCGCGACGTCAATCTGGCGCTCGATGCCTGCGGTTATCCGCTGTGCCGCGGCCGCGTCATGGCCGGCGAGCAGGGTTGCTGCCTGACGCTGCGCGAATGGCGCGAGCGCTTTGCGGGCTGGATCGAGCACGGAGCGCCCAGTGATCTGCTCCAAGCCAGCATCTATTTCGATCTGCGCGCGCTAGCCGGCAACGCGGACCTGGCCCGCCAGCTGCAGGCCGAGGTGTACGGCGCGGCAAGGCGCACGCCCCGCTTTCTCAAGCAGATGGCACTGAACGCGCTGGAGCGCACGCCGCCGCTGAACTGGGTGGGCGCCGTCGATGTTGACGATGACGGAAAGATCGACCTGAAGCTCAGAGGCACGGCCATCTTCGTCGACGCGGCGCGCCTGTACAGCCTGGCGCACGGCAGCACGCTCACGTCGACGCGGGAACGGTTCGAGAGTGCGGGGGTGCGCATGGGGCTGGCGCCTGCCGAATACCAGGCCTGGTCCGGCGCTTTCGAGTTCCTGCAGATGCTGCGCCTTCGCGTGCAGCTGGAGGGCGGCGGCGCCCAGGCCGAACCCAATCGCATCGCCGTGGCCGGCCTGAACGACATCGACCGCCGAATCCTCAAGGAGTCCTTGAGGGTCGCACGTTCGCTGCAGCAGCGCCTGCGGCTGGACTACGAGAGATAGCCGTGGGATGGCGCGACTGGCTCGGCGCCCGGCCGCAGGCCGTCGACGAGTCGCGCTGGGTGATGCTGGACGTGGAAACCAGCGGGCTCGACGCATCGCGCGACCGCTTGCTGGCAATCGCCGCGATCGCCCTGCGGGTGGACTGGCCACGCAAGCGGCTGGCCATCCACCCCGCCGACAGCTTCGAGGTGGTGCTGCGGCAAGAAGTCGCGTCGGAACGCGGCAACATCCTGCTGCACGGTATCGGCGCGCAACGCCAGCGAGAGGGCACGCCCCCAGGGGATGCGCTACGGGCGTTCGAAGCCTACTTGGGGGCTTCGCCCTTGCTGGCATTCCACGCCGCGTTCGACCGGGTCATCATCGATCGCCACGCCCGCTCGCAGCTGCATACAGTCGTGCCCCATCGCTGGGTGGACCTCGAGCACCTGTGCGCGGCCACCCATGAACACGTGCCGGCCCGTTCGCTCGACGAGTGGCTGGATCATTTTTCGATCCGCTGCGCCGTGCGCCACCAAGCCGCGGCGGACACCCTGGCCGAATGCGAACTGCTGCTGAGGATATGGCCGAAGGTGGCCGCGGAATGCGACAGCTGGCGCGACGTGGAGCGACTGGCTGCGCGCCACCGCTGGATCGCGCACGCCTGAGCTTGCCGCATCAGGCCACGCGGAGCGCCACGGCCGCGCCCAGGTAGAAGGCAAGCTCGCAGGCCTGCTGCGCCGCACCCAGGCAATCGCCGTTGAATCCCTCCAGCCGCCGCACGAACAGCCTTCGCATCCATAGCAGGACGAGGCCGCTGAAAAGGAGGGCGATCATTGCGAACGCCAAGCCCTGCACCAGCAAAGCGACGGCCAGCGGCAGGACGCACCAGGCGCCGGCGATGCCAAGGGCGCGGGAATCGATGCGATCGGCCAGCGGCTTGCCATTGGCGGCGGTGGCCTCGCCGATGTAAGTCATCGTGCGCACCAGCACCAGCGGCCAGAAGCGTGACACCACATGGGCGCCCAGCAACGCGGCCAGCACGGCGGTGGGCGAATGTGCGGCCAGCACGGCCAGCAGCGACACCTTGGCCAGCAACGCCGTGGCCAGGGCCAGCCCGCCATAGGTGCCCAGGCGCGAGTCTTTCATGATTTCTAGCGCTTCGAGCCGGCCGGCGCTTCCGCCCAGGCCATCCGCCACGGCCGCCAGGCCGTCTTCGTGGGATCCGCCGGTGAGCCAGATCGTGGCGATCGTGCAGCCGACGCCCGCGACCAGGGGTGCGAAAGGACTGTCCGGCAGGGCCAGGCCCAGCAGCGCGAAGACCGTGCACGCCAGCAGCCCCACCAGCCACCCGACACCCGGGAAGTGGGCCGCGCTGGCACGCAATACGTCCGGGCTGAAGCCGGTCCATTGGGCGAGCGCGCCCGCCACCGGCATTCGGGTGAAGAACTGGAGGGCGATGAGGTATTGGCGCAGGAAGCTCACTGGCCCATAGTAGTCAAGCTTGCAGGAACAATTGGTAAACCGGGTTGTCGGTTTCCTCTACATACGGGTAACCCAATGTGTCCAGGAAGGCCTTGAACGCCTTGTTGTCGGACTTGGGCACCTGCAAGCCCACCAGGATTCGCCCGTAGTCGGCGCCCTGGTTGCGATAGTGGAAGAGCGAGATGTTCCAGCCGGGCCGCATGTGCGAGAGGAACTTCATCAGGGCCCCGGGCCGCTCCGGGAACACGAACCGCAGCAGCCGCTCCTCGCGCGCCAGTGCCGAGCGCCCGCCCACCATGTGGCGGATGTGTTCCTTGGCCAGGTCGTCGTGGGTCAGGTCCAGGGCTTCGAAGCCATGCCGGCTGAAATTGGCGGCGATCTTCACCGACTCGCCCTTGCCATGCGTCGTCAGGCCCACGAACACATGCGCCTTGTCCGAGTCGCTGATGCGGTAATTGAATTCGGTGACGTTGCGCGGTCCGCCGGGCAAGGCGCCGATCAGTTCGCAGAAACGCTTGAAGCTGCCGCGCTCCTCGGGGATGGTCACCGCGAACAGCGCCTCGCGCTCCTCGCCCACCTCGGCCCGCTCGGCGACGAAGCGCAGGCGGTCGAAGTTCATGTTGGCCCCGCACAGGATGGCGGCGTAAGTCTCGCCGCGCGTCTTGTTGGCCGAAACGTATTGCTTGATCGCCGCCACCGCCAGCGCGCCCGCGGGCTCGACGATGCTGCGCGTGTCGATGAAGATGTCCTTGATGGCGGCGCAGACCGAGTCGGTGTCCACCGTCATGAACTCGTCGACCAGTTCGCGCGCCACGCGGAAGGTTTCCTCTCCCACCAGCTTCACCGCCGTACCATCGGAGAACAAGCCGACGTCGGACAGCGTGACGCGTTTCTTGGCCGTCACCGAGCGCATCATCGCGTCGGAATCGGCCATCTGGACTCCGATGACCTTGATCTCGGGCCGCACGGCCTTGATGTAATTGGCAACGCCCGAAACCAGCCCGCCGCCGCCGATGGCGACGAACACGGCGTCCAGCGGTCCCTGGTGCTGCCGCAGGATTTCCATGGCGATCGTCCCCTGGCCGGCGATCACGTCGGGATCGTCGAAGGGGTGGACGAAAGTGAGGCCCTGCTTCTTCTCGAGTTCGACCGCGTGCAGATAGGCGTCCGAATAGCTTTCACCGTGCAACAGCACCTCGCCACCGAGCGACTTGACGCCGTCGATCTTCACCTGCGGCGTGGTGACGGGCATGACGATCACGGCCCGCGCCCCCAGCCGGTGGGCCGACATGGCCACGCCCTGGGCATGGTTGCCGGCCGAGGCGCAGATCACGCCGCGCTGCAGCTGTTCGGGCGACAGGTGCGCCATCTTGTTATAGGCGCCGCGCAGCTTGAAGCTGAAGACAGCCTGCTGGTCCTCGCGCTTGAGCAGGACCTTGTTGTGCAGCCGCCGGCTCAAGTTCTTGGCGGGTTCCAAGGCCGACTCGACCGCCACGTCGTAAACGCGCGCCGTGAGGATCTTCTTGAGGTAATCGGCGGGCTTGAGATGCTTTTTCATAACCAAAGAATCATAAGCGGCATGAAAAAAGCCCCCGAACCTTGCGGCTCGGGGGCTAAATCCACCAAAGGGAGGTGGAGGAGACAATCGGGGCACAACAAAATCGTTATGCTGCGAATCCAGTATAGCCCGGCTTTTGTTGCGTTGCAGCAAACCGGCGCGGCCTGTGGGCCGTTTGGTCAGCCTCTGGACAGGAAATAAAACGATGGAATGCACGGTGAGTTGGACTGGCGCCACAGGGGCGCGGTCGGCAATGGGATTCGTCGCCGAAACCGGCAGCGGGCACGTCCTGATGATGGATGGCGCGCCGGACACGGCCAAACCCGAGAACGGCGGGCAGAACCTGGCGCCCCGGCCCATGGAAACCGTGCTGGCCGGCACCGGGGGCTGCACCGCCTATGACGTGGTGCTGATCCTCAAGCGCGGGCGCCACGACGTGCAGGGCTGCTCCGTGAAGCTCGCCGCCGACCGGGCCCCGAACGACCCCAAGGTGTTCACCAAGATCCACATGCACTTCACCGTGACGGGCAACGGCGTCCCGGCGCCCGCCGTGGAGCGCGCGATCGCGATGAGCCATGAGAAGTACTGCTCGGCGAGCATCATGCTGGCCAAGACGGCCGAAATCACCACCAGCTTCGAGGTTCTGCCCGCCTGATCAGATGTAGTGGGCCGTCGTGGTCATGACCTTGGCCGCGGCGCGCATCAGCGCCTTGGCGGGCGCAGGCAGTTCGACAGCGCCGGCCCCCAAGGCCTGGGCGGCGTGCGCGGCCTCGTCGTTCTTCATTTGCACCACGATAGCCCGCGAGGCGTGGTCGCCCGCCGGCAGCCTCTCCAGATGGCTTTGCAGGTGGGCCTCGACCTGCATTTCGGTTTCGACGACGAAGCCGAGGCTGATGCGGTCTCCCAGGCGGCCGGCCAGCAGGCCCAGCCCGAACGCGCCCGCATACCACAGTGGATTCAGCAGCGACGGCCGGTCCCCCAGCTCCGCGAGCCGGTCCGCAGTCCAGGCCAGGTGGTCGGTTTCTTCGGCGGCGGCCTGCTGGAAATGCTGGCGCAGGGCCGCATCGGGCGTGGCCAGGGCCTGGGCCGTGTACAGGGCCTGGGCGCAAACCTCGCCCACGTGGTTGACCCGCATCAGCGCCGCTGCTTCGCGCCGCTCGCCGGCTGCGAGATGGGTCTCGTCCCCGGGCACGATGGGACAGGGCCGCACCGGCCGATGTTTGGCAAAAAGGGTTCTGAGTGCGCTGTCGGCGGCGCCAAGAAAACGGTCCATGCGGCCAGTTTAAGGCGCCGAAAAGAAAAAGAGGGGTGTTGCGCCGAATCCACTCAGCAGTTTCGTCCTGTTGTCCTCGTGCAACGAATCGGCTTTCTGAAGGCTAAATGCTTTGCGAAAGAAAGGCCGCTCTGGTGCAATAACAACAACTTCCCAAAAGGAGGTTGGCCCGGGGATCCGGCGGGAGCACAAAAGTGCCTGCATTTCGTGACCCCTTCGCACCGGAGCCCTATGTTTAACCTTGGAGAAACTTGCAAATGAAAAAGTCCCTGATTGCTCTGGCTGTTCTGGCTGCTGCCGGCGCGGCTTCTGCCCAATCGTCCGTCACGCTGTTCGGCGTTGTTGACGCCACGCTGGCCTTCGGCCGCGGCTCGCTGACCGACAGCACCCAACTGACGAATTCGGGCTACAACAGCTCGCGTCTGGGTTTCCGTGGCACTGAAGACCTGGGCGGCGGCATGTCTGCCTCGTTCTGGCTCGAAGCTGGCGTTAACAACGACAACGGCCAAGGCACCGCCACCAACTCCAACAACCAACTCGTCGGCGCTTTCAACGCCGCGACTGGCGCCAACGCACCGGTTCGCGCTGGCACGCAAGGCCTGACGTTCAATCGTCGTTCCACCGTCAGCCTGGCCGGCGGCTGGGGCGAACTGCGCCTGGGTCGTGACTACACCCCGCAATTCTGGAACCTGACCGTGTTCGATCCGTTCGGCACGAACGGTGTGGGCACCACCCAGACCCTGAACGCGATTTCCGGCATGCCCACCGCTGTCCGCGCTTCGAACGGCATCGGCTACTTCCTGCCGGGCAACCTGGGCGGCTTCTACGGCCAAGTCCAGTACTACCTGGGTGAGAACCCCGAAAACGGCGCTGCTACCGAAGACGACGGCCGTGGCCTGGGCGTGCGCCTCGGCTTCGCCAATGGTCCCTTCAACGTGGCCCTGGCTGTGAGCCGCACCGACTACGCTGCCGGCGACTTCAAGCAGAACAACCTGGGCGGCCAGTGGGACTTCGGCATGGCCAAGCTGATGGGTCACATCAGCCGTGACAAGCTGGGTACCGTGGACGGCAAGGGCTGGCTGATTGGCGCCCTGGTGCCGGTCGGCGCTGGCGAAATCCGCGTTGCCTTCTCGCGTTACACCCTGGATCTGGGCGCCATCGGCGACTCCGAAGCCAAGAAGCTCGCGATCGGCTACGTGCACAACCTGTCCAAGCGTACCGCCGTCTACACGACGTATGCACGCGTGCGCAACAACGACCTGTCTGCCTTCAGCCTGAACGGCGCGACCACCGGCTTCGGTACGTCGTCCAGCGGCCTGGACATCGGCGTTCGCCACAGCTTCTAATTCCAAGGCTGGCCTTGTGCCAGCCCAGGACGAAGAAACTTGAAAAGCCGCCTTCGGGCGGCTTTTTTTATGGGCGATCGCATCAAACGCCCGAGTTTGCGCTACTGTCGGCGCCACAAGAACGTTGGGCTATTCGATGAAAGATCACCGGGGCCGGGCAGGCCCCTTATTGCTTGCGCTGCTGCTCGCCGGTTGTTCCGCCGTACCCGCGGACAAGGACCCGGCTGAGATCGGCGGCAGCCCGTGGGCCGTCGAATCCGTGCCCGCGCCTGCCGGCTGGGATCACCTCATCTTCCCCGGGAAATCGCCCAACCAATTCAAATACGACCGCAAGGACGGGCGGAATTCCGTTGCCGTGGCAACCGCTTCGTCGGCCAGCATGCTTCGCAGCAAGATCCGCATCGAACCTGCGGAATTGGGCAGCGTGCGGTTCTCCTGGAAGGTCCCCCAGCTCATTGCGGGGGCGGACATGGCCCTGCGCGACGCCGACGATTCGCCGGTGCGCATCGTGCTGGTGTTCGAGGGCGACCGGTCCCGGTTTTCCATCCGCGACGCCGCGCTTTCCGAATTGGCGCACACACTGACCGGCGAGAAGATGCCCTACGCCACGCTGATGTACGTGTGGTGCGGCAAGCGCGAGCCGGGCACGATCATCAAGAGTCCGCGCACCGAGCGCGTGCGCAAGCTGGTGGTGGAGTCCGGCAGCCGGAAGCTCAACCAATGGCTGGACTACGAGCGAAATATCCGCGCCGACTTCGAACGCGCGTTTGGCGAGAAGCCGGGCGCCCTGGTGGGTATCGGCATCATGAGCGACAGCGACAACACGCGCTCGGCGGCCAAGGCCTGGTATGGCCCGGTGCGGCTCGCGCCGGCCGCGACCCTCCCACCGGCCTGACCCCTGCCGCTTGTCGCGGGCGGCACAAAGCTTGCGGGAAACCCCTTTTGACGCCGCTGGCGCGGCTGTTGCATAGTCGGCTCTCTTTCATACAGAGGGTTCAATGAAACTCAAGACTGCACTTTTGGGCGCGGCCATTTTCGCGGCCCTGGGCGCCACGCCGGCGCTCCAAGCCAAGCCTTTCAAATGGTCCAGCGCCAGCGACATCCCGACGCTGGACATCCATTCCCAGAACAATGCGCTGGGCAATGGGGTCCACGCCGCCATCTTCGACTCCCTGGTTTACTACAACAGCCAGACGTTCAAGCCCGAGGCGCAGCTGGCAACAGCGTGGCGCGAAGTCACGCCGACGCAGGTGCGGTTCACCCTGCGCAGCGGCGTCAAGTTCAGCGACGGCACGCCCTTCACCGCCGATGACGTGGTGTTCTCCATCCACCGCGCGATGGTCAAGACCTCCAACTACGCCGTCTATACGCAGGGCATCGAAAAAGTAGTCAAGGTCAACGATTCCACGGTCGACTTCATCATGAAGGGCCCGAACCCGGTACTGCTGAACCAGCTCACCGAGCTGCGCATCATGAGCAAGGCCTGGGCGGACAAGAACAAGGCCCTCGAGCCCAAGGACATCCGCACCAAGGACGAGACCTTCTCGCACCGCAACGCCATGGGCACCGGCCAGTACACCGTCAAGGAATGGCAGCCCGACCAGCGGCTGGTGCTGGTGAAGAACCCGAATTACTGGGGCAACGCGCAGAGCAACGTCACCGAAATCATCTACACGCCGATCAAGTCGGAGGCCACGCGCATCGCCGCGCTGCTGTCCGGCGAGGTCGACTTCGTCCTCGACCCCAGCCCGCAGGACCTGGCTCGCCTGCGCACCAGCGGCAACCTCAAGGTAATCGACGGCGTCGAGAACCGGACCATCTTCTTCGGGATGGACCAGTTCCGGGACGAGTTGCCCGGCTCCAACATCAAGGGCAAGAATCCGCTCAAGGACGTGCGTGTGCGCAAGGCCCTGTACCAGGCCATCGACAGCGACAGCCTGCACAAGGTCACCATGCGCGGCCTGTCCCAGCCCACCGGCACGCTGGTCGCGCCCCAGGTGAACGGCTGGACCGAGGGCGTCCACAAGCGCTTCCCCTTCGACGTCGAAGGCGCCAAGAAGCTGTTGGCGGACGCCGGGTATCCCCAGGGCTTCGAAGTCGACTTCGCCTGCCCCAACAACCGTTACATCAACGACGAGGAAATCTGCCAGGCGGTCACGGCCATGTGGTCGCGCATCGGCGTGCGGGCCAAGTTGCGCACCTTGCCGCTGGTCACCTACTTCCCGATGATCCAGCGCTTCGAGGCCAGCATCTACATGCTGGGCTGGGGCGTTCCCACCTTCGACTCGCTCTACAGCCTGCAATCACTCGCGCGCACGGTTGGGGCCGGCGGTGACGGCAACTACAACGTGGGCCGCTACAGCAACCCCCGCATGGACGTGATCGTGGACCGCGTCAAGGTCGAAACCGACCTGCCGGTGCGCAACCGCTTCCTCACCGAGGCACTGCAGCTGAGCAATGACACCGTGTCGCACATCCCGCTGCACAACCAGATCATTCCCTGGGCCATGAAGAGGAATGTGGACCTCGTGCATCGCCCCGACAACCGCCTGGACTGGCGCCTGATCAAGGTGAACTAAAGGACGAGAACAAGGCCGCCTGGGCGGCCTTGTTCCTTGTCACCATGGCCCGGCAATTGCTTTAGGCTTAAAGAATTCTGCTAGCATCGGCAACCCTCAGCACGCGTAAATACGAATGTTCGCCTTTATCCTGCGCCGCCTGATCCAGGCGGTGGTTGTCATGGTTGCAGTCGCGTTCATCGCGTTCCTGCTTTTCCAGTACGTGGGCGACCCGGTTGTCTTCCTGCTGGGGCAGGACGCGTCGCCGCAGCAGATCCGCGAACTGCGCGCCGACTTGGGGCTGGACAAATCCTTTGTCGTGCAGTTCGGGCATTTCCTGGTCAATGCGGCCCAGGGCGAGTTCGGCCTGAGCCTGCGCCAGGGCGCCAAGGTCTCCCGCCTGATTGCGGAACGCTTCCCGGCCACCTTGGAGCTGGCCCTCATCGCCGCGCTGCTGGCGCTGGTGATCGGCATCCCCATGGGCGTGTACTCGGCCCTGCGCCGCGGCAAGTTCCTGAGCCAGGTCTTCATGACGATTTCCCTGCTGGGCGTTTCGCTGCCCACCTTCCTGATCGGCATCCTGCTGATCCTGGTCTTCGCCGTCACGCTCGGCTGGTTCCCCAGTTTCGGCCGCGGCGAGACCGTGCAGATCGGCTGGTGGTCCACGGGCCTGCTCAAGGCCAAGGGCTGGCACCACATCGTGCTGCCCGCGGTGACGCTCGCGATATTCCAGCTCACGCTGGTCATGCGTCTGGTGCGCGCGGAGATGCTCGAAGTGCTGCGCACCGACTACATCAAGTTCGCCCGGGCCCGCGGCCTTTCCAACCGGGCCATCCATTTCGGGCACGCCCTCAAGAACACCTTGGTGCCGGTGATGACCATTACGGGCCTGCAGTTGGGCGGGCTGATCGCCTTCGCCATCATCACCGAGACGGTGTTCCAGTGGCCCGGCATGGGGCTGCTGTTCATCCAGGCCGTCACCTTCGCCGACATCCCCGTGATGGCGGCCTACCTGTGCCTCATCGCACTGATCTTCGTCGTGATCAACCTGATCGTCGACCTCTTGTACTTCGCCGTCGATCCGCGCCTGCGCGTGAGCACCGCGGGAGGCCACTGATGCAATCCGGTCGTCTTAAAGTCAACGGGCGGGCATTCGCCCACATCGCCCAGTTCCACCCGGAACTGACGGCGCTGCGCCGCGACCTGCACGCCCATCCCGAACTGGGTTTCGAGGAAATCTACACCTCGGGCCGCGTGCGCGAGGCGCTCAAGCTGTGCGGTGTGGACGAGGTCCACACCGGCATCGGCAAGACCGGCGTCGTGGGCGTCATCAAGGGCCGCCAGGACACCGGCGGACGCATGGTCGGCCTGCGCGCCGATATGGACGCGCTCACCATGTGCGAGGACAACGAGTTCGCCTGGAAGTCCACCCGCGGCGGCATGATGCACGGCTGCGGCCACGACGGGCACACGGCGATGCTCGTGGGCGCCGCCCGGTATCTTGCTGAAACCCGCAATTTCGATGGCACGGCCGTGGTGATCTTCCAGCCCGGCGAGGAAGGCTTCGCCGGCGCCAAAGCCATGATCGAGGACGGCCTGTTCGACCGCTTCCCGGTCGAAGCCGTCTATGCCATGCACAACTGGCCGGGCATGAAGCCGGGGATGGTCGGCATCACGCCCGGGCCGCTGATGGCGGCCGCCGACCGCATCACCATCGAGATCACCGGGAAGGGCGGACACGGCGCCCATCCTTACCTCGCGGTCGATCCGGTGCTGGTGGCGGCGCACATCATCACCGCGGTGCAGAGCATCGTGTCGCGCAACGTGCGGCCGGTCGAAGGCGCCGTGATCAGCCTGTGCGCCATGCATGCCGGCGACCTGCACGCCATGAGCGTCATCCCGGGCAAGGCCACGCTGGTCGGGACGGTGCGCACTTTCCGGCCCGAGGTGCAGACCCTGGTGGAGCGCCGCCTCAATGAGCTGTGCAGCGCCGTGGCCCTGGGTTTTGGCGCGACCGCCAGCGTCCGCTACGAGCGCGTTTATCCGGCCACTGTGAACTCGATCCGCGAAGCCGCGTTCGCCGCCGGCGTCGCGCAGTCGCTGGTGGGCGCCGACCACGTGGTCCAGGACATGGAGCCCAGCATGGGCGCCGAAGACTTCTCCTTCATGTTGCAAGTCAAGCCCGGCGCCTATATGCGCATCGGCCAGGGCGGCGAGGGCAGCTGCTTCCTGCACAACAGCCGCTACGACTTCAACGATGAAATCCTTCCGCTGGGCTCGGCCTTGCACGCCGGGCTGGTCGAGCACTCCCTGCCCCTGCCGCGCCCGTGAACGGCGCCCAAGCTTTCCCTCCCATATCTTTCAACAGGAGCCATCGATGAAACACAAGTACAACCTGCTCTGCGCCTCGGTCCTCGCGGTTGCAGCCGCCGGCGCCCAGGCCCAGACCGTGCGCATCGCGAACCAGGGCGACGCGCTCTCGATGGACCCGCACTCGCTCAACGAGTCGCTGCAGCTGAGCGTCACCGGCAACGTCTATGAAGGCCTGATCAACCGCAACAAGGACCTGAGCCTGGCGCCGGGCCTGGCCACCTCGTGGAAGCAGACCTCACCGACCGTGTGGCGCTTCGAGCTGCGCAAAGGCGTGCAGTTCCACGACGGCACGCCGTTCACGGCCGACGACGTGGTGTTCTCCTTTGCGCGCACCCAGGTCGAGGGCTCCGACATGAAGAGCTACACCAACGACTTCAAGGAAGTGCGCAAGATCAACGACCACACCGTCGAGATCGAGACCAAGGCACCGTTCCCCATCCTGCCGGACGTGATCACGCTGGTGTACATGATGAGCAAGAAGTGGGCGGAAACCAATCAGGCCGCGCGCCCGGTGGACCGCCGCAAGGGCATCGAGAACGCGGCCTCCTTCCGCGCCAACGGCACCGGCCCGTTCCGTCTGCGTGAGCGCCAGCCGAACGTGCGCACGACCTTCGTTCGCAACGGCAGCTACTGGGGCAAGATCGAAGGCAACGTGCAGGAGGTGATCTTCACGCCCATCGGCAACGACGCGACCCGCGTGGCCGCCCTGCTGTCCGGCGAGGTCGACGTGATGGAACCCGTGCCGGTGCAGGACATCGAACGCGTCAATGGTTCGCCCAACACCAAGGCCCTGGTCGCGCCCGAGCTGCGCACCATCTTCCTGGGCATGGACCAGAAGCGCGACGAACTGCAGTATTCCAGCGTCAAGGGCAAGAACCCGTTCAAGGACAAGCGGGTGCGCCAGGCCTTCTACCAGTCGATCGATATCGAAGGCATCAAGCGCACCGTCATGCGCGGGGCATCGAATCCCACGGCGCTCATGGTGGGCCCCGGCATCAATGGCTTCCAGCCCGATCTCAACAAGCGGCTGCCTCAGGACCCGGAGGGCGCCAAGAAGCTGCTGGCCGACGCCGGCTATCCCAACGGCTTCGAGGTGACGCTGAACTGCCCCAACGACCGCTACGTCAACGATGCGCGCATCTGCCAGACGGTGGCGGCCAACCTCTCGCGCATCGGCGTCAAGATCAACCTGGCGGCGGAAACCAAGGGCACCTACTTCCCCAAGATCCTGCGCCGCGACACCAGCTTCTACCTGCTGGGCTGGACGCCGGGCACCTACGACGCGCACAACGCGCTGAATGCGCTGATGGCCTGCGTGGACGACAAGGGCGCCGGCCAGTTCAATCTGGGCAGCTATTGCAATCCCAAGGTCGACCAGTTGACCAAGGCCATCCAGTCGGAAACCGACAAGGCCAAGCGCAACGGCATGATCAAGGAAGCCTTCCAGATCCATGCGGACGACATCGGCCACCTGCCGCTGCACCAGCAGGCGCTGGCCTGGGGCGTGAGCAAGAAGCTCGACCTGGTCCAGCTGCCGGACAACTTCATGTTCTTCAAGTGGATGACGATCAAGAAGGTAAGCCCCTGATGGGATGAGCGCCGCTGCGGGAGGGCCCGGGCGGCGCTCGACAATTCTCCGAGATGAAAAAAACATTATTTGGCTGGCTCGACAGCGACATCGGGTACAGCTTCCGCACGTCGCCCGTGGCCATCCTGGCGGCGGCGATTGCGCTCGTTTGCTTTATCTGCTCGGTCTTCGCCGGCTGGATCGCGCCCCATAACCCGTTCGATCTCACGACACTGGTGCTAAGCGATGCGCGCCTGCCGCCGGCGTGGGAGCCCGAGGGCAGTACCAAGTACCTGCTGGGCACCGACGACCAGGGCCGCGACATCCTGTCGGCGCTGATCTACGGAGCGCGCATTTCGCTGGTGGTCGGCGTGGCCTCGGTGATCCTCTCCATGGTCATCGGCGTTGCGCTCGGTCTCCTGGCCGGATTCCGCGGCGGATGGATCGACACCTTCCTGATGCGCGTGTGCGACGTCATGCTGTCCTTCCCCTCCATCCTGGTGGCGCTGCTGATCGCCGGCGTGGGCCGCGCGCTCTTCCCCGACGCCCATGACACCGTCGCCTTCGGCGTGCTGATCGTCTCGATCACGCTGACAGGCTGGGTCCAATACGCCCGCACCGTGCGCGGGTCCACCCTGGTCGAGCGCAACAAGGAATATGTGCAGGCCGCGCGGGTGACCGGCGTGGCGCCGCTGCGCATCATGGCGCGCCATGTGCTGCCCAACGTGATGGGCCCGGTCCTGGTGCTGGCGACCATCCATGTGGCCACGGCCATCATCACCGAGGCCACGCTGTCCTTCCTCGGCGTTGGCGTGCCGCCCACTTCCCCATCCCTCGGTACCCTGATCCGGGTGGGCAACGACTATCTTTTCTCCGGCGAGTGGTGGATCACCATCTTCCCCGGCCTGATGCTGATCCTGATCGCCCTGTCGGTGAACCTGCTGGGCGATTGGCTGCGCGATGCGCTCAACCCGCGCCTTCGCTAGTGCCCCATGAGTCTCCTACAAGTCAAAAATCTCATCGTCGAGTTTCCGAACCGCCGCGGCACGCTGCGCGCCCTGGACGACATTTCCTTCGACATCGCGCCCGGCGAAATCCTGGGCGTCGTCGGTGAATCCGGTGCCGGCAAGTCACTCACCGGCGCCGCCATCATCGGCCTGCTCGAGCCGCCCGGGCGCGTCGCCTCGGGCCAGATCCTGCTGGAAGGCCAGCGCATCGACAACCTGCCGTACGACAAGATGCGCCACATCCGCGGCCGCAAGATCGGCGCAATCTTCCAGGATCCGCTGACCTCGCTGAATCCGCTGTACACGATTGGAAGGCAGCTGCGGGAGACCATCCAGACCCACCTGCCGGTCGACGACAAGGAGGCGCAGCGCCGCGCCATCAGCCTGCTGGAAGACACCGGCATCCCGGCCGCGGCTGAGCGCATCGACCATTTCCCGCACCAGTTCTCCGGCGGCATGCGCCAGCGCGTGGTGATTGCGCTGGCCCTGGCGGCCGAGCCCAAGCTGATCGTCGCCGACGAGCCCACCACGGCGCTCGACGTTTCCATCCAGGCGCAGATCATCCAGCTGCTCAAGCGCATCTGCAAGGACCGCGGCGCAGCCGTGATGCTCATCACCCATGACATGGGCGTGATCGCCGAGACCTGCGACCGCGTGGCCGTGATGTACGCCGGCCGCATCGCCGAGATCGGCCCGGTCCACGAGGTCATCAACCAGCCCGCGCATCCCTACACCGTGGGCCTGATGGCGGCGATTCCCGATATGGAAGTGGAGCGCGAGCGCCTGAACCAGATCGATGGCGCCATGCCCCGGCTGAACGCGATCCCGCCCGGCTGCGCCTACAACCCGCGCTGCCCGCGCGCCTTCGATCGCTGCACCGTCGAGCGCCCCGATCTTCTGAATGCCGGCGCTACCCGCGCTGCCTGCTGGCTGCACGACGCCCATGCGGGGGCGACGGTATGAGCGCCAACGATTTACTCAACGCGGCCGGCCCGGTACCAGGGGCCAAGATCATTGCGCCTCTGGTGCAGGCGCGCGACCTAGCCAAGGTCTTCGACGTTTCCGTGCCCTGGCTGAACCGCGTGATCGAGCGGCGGCCGCGCCAGCTGCTGCATGCGGTGGACGGCGTCAGCTTCGACATCCAGCAAGGCCAGACCCTGGCGCTGGTGGGCGAGTCCGGTTGCGGCAAGAGCACCGTCGCCAGGCTACTGGTGGGCCTGTACGAGCCCACGCGCGGTGGCCTCACTTTCGACGGCCAGGACGCCCATGCCGCGTTCAAGACCCCGCAGGGCCGCCAGCTGCGCCGGCGCATCCAGATGATCTTCCAGGACCCGTATGCCAGCCTGAATCCGCGCTGGATCGTGGAAGACATCGTCGGCGAGCCCCTCAAGGAACACCGCATCATCACCGACCGCGACCAGCTGAAAGAGCGGGTGGGTGAACTGCTCAAGTCGGTCGGCCTGTCGCCGCTGGACATGGTGAAGTACCCGCACCAGTTCTCCGGCGGGCAGCGGCAGCGCATCTCCATCGCGCGGGCCCTGGCCACCGAGCCCGAGTTCCTGGTGTGCGACGAGCCGACCTCGGCGCTGGACGTGAGCGTGCAGGCCCAGGTGCTGAACATCATGAAGGACCTGCAGCGCCAGCGCGGCCTCACTTACCTCTTCATCTCGCACAACCTGGCGGTGGTGCGGCATGTGAGCGATCAGGTCGGCGTGATGTACCTGGGGCGCCTGGTGGAGTTGTCCGGCAAGCACCAGCTGTTCGGCAATCCGCGCCACCCCTACACGCGCATGCTGCTCGATGCCATCCCCAAGATGCACGACACCGGCCGCTCGCGCACGCCGGTGTCGGGCGAGGTGCCCAACCCGCTGAGCCCGCCCACGGGCTGCGCCTTCCATCCGCGCTGCCCCCACGCCAATGCCCGCTGCAAGGCGGAGCGACCGGCGCTGCTGGAAATCCAGGGCGTGAAGATCGCCTGCCACGCCGTCGAGGAAGGTCGAATCTGAGCGGCGCTCAATGGGCGGCGCAGGGCGCGTAGGCGTCGAGTTGGCGATCGTAGACGGCGGTACTCACCTGCATCAGGCCGAGCACGGCATGGAAGTAGTTGTCGTGTGTCAGCGGCAGATCGCGTCTGCCGCGCAGGCACTCGGTGGCGATCCCGCTGCGTTGCTCGAAGCCCGGCGAAAGCCAGGTGATCCAGGGCACATGCTTTTGCACCTCGGGTGCGATGCTGAAGGGCATTCCGTGCAGGTAGAGATTGTTCTCTCCCAGGGATTCGCCGTGGTCGGCAACGTAGAGCATGGCGGTATCGAAGCCCTGTTGCCGCTCGAGCCAGTCGATGGTGGATCCCAGGACATGATCGGTGTAGGCAATCGAGTTGTCGTAGGCGTTCACCAGTTCCGCCCGGCTGCAGTCCTGCAGGTTCGCGCTGGTGCATTCCGGCAGGAATTTCTTGAAGGCCGGTGGCGAGCGCAGGTGGTAGGCCGGTCCGTGGCTGCCCATCTGGTGCATCACCAGCACCACTCCGCGCGCAACGCGCTCCGGGGGCAACGCCGCGAGCCGCTGATCCAGCCCCTCGAGCATGATCCCGTCCAGGCACTGCCCTGCCGCGCACAAGTGGGGATGGTTCAGGGCGGCAGTGTCGACGTGGGGAATGCGATCGCACACGCCCTTGCATCCGGACTGGTTGTCGATCCACAGCACGGCCAGGCCGGCATGCTGAAGCACGTCCATCAGCGTTTCGTAATCCCGGTCGCGGCCATCGAAGCCGTTGCGGCCGAGGTGCGAGAACATGCACGGAACCGATGCCGCCGTGCTGGTGCCGCAAGAGGTGGCGTGCAGCGCGCTGGCGACGCCATGCCGCTCGAGTTCTGGTGTGGTGGGCCGGTCGTAGCCGTTCACGCCGAAATTGCCGCTGCGGCCTGTTTCCCCCAGCACCAGGACCAGTAGGGGCGGACGGCTCCGCCCGTCCGGCACATGGGCGTCGGCACCCAGCACCGCAACGCCGGGCGGGCGCCGCAGCGGCTTGCTGGCGGCGTGGCCAAGGGCGTATATCGTGTTCAGCGGGTTGATCAGGTAGCGCAGCTGCTTGTGGTTGCGCATGGTGGAGGACAGCGGCTGGAAGCTCAGCAATGCCAGCAACGCCGCCAGCGCTAGCGACGCTGCCAGCATGGCCAGATTGCGCCCGGCCTGCGCCGGCCAGCCGCCATGGCGCACCCGTATTCGCCAGACAGCGGCTGCGGGCAGCAGGCCCAGGAGCCCGAGCGTCGCCAGCAGGTGCCAGTCGAAAAGGGCCAAGGCCTCGTGGGTGTCGGTTTGCAGCACGTTGACGACCATGCTGCTGTCGATGACCACATGGTAGGCGAGCATGAAATGGGTCGCAGCGGCGCAAGCCGCCAGCAAAAGGATCAGCGCCGGCTTGAGGGTCCAGCGCCAGGCCAGCAGGCTCAGGATCGCGCTGAGGCAGGCAGCGACCATCAAGGCCAGACCGGCGCCGAACGCCCAGCCCGCAGGCCCCTGCAGTGCCTCGTGCGCGCGCATCTCGCCCCACAAGGCCGCGTTGCCGATGGTTGCCATCCACAGGCTGGCCCCGATCACCAGCCACAGCGGGCGGATTCCCGCGGTCCCGTTCATGGCTGTTCAGCCAGGCCCTGCGGCCAGACGCGATCGATGCACAGCGCCACCAACCAGCAGAGCCAGCCGGTCCACAGGGTGTGACTCATGAAATGGGCGCCGCGCAGTTGCTGGCCGATACCCAGCACCAGCCCCGCAGCCAGGGCGGCGGCCAGCCAGGCCCGCGCCAGCCCGGGCGTTGCGCGAAAGGTGAAGAAGCCACCCAGGAAGGCGAATCCGGACGATGCGTGCCCGGCCGGGAAACAATGGCCGGGTCCACCGTCCGAACTGGCGGACCAATGCGGGACATACGGCGCTGCGCCGCCGTAGGCACTCAGGTCCCAGGGGCAGCTGGTCGCACTGAACCCCTTCAGCAACGCGACCGTCGCAGCCGCCGCCAGTGTCATCACGGCCAGCTGCAGCCGGGCGGAGAAGTCCAATCGGGCCAGCGGACCCATGGGCCACCACACCCCCAAGCACAGCAGCACTACCAGCAGCCACGAAGCGTGGCGCATGGCGTCGTGCAACAGCACCGTGAGCAACCAATCATGGCGCAGGGCAAAGCCGCCCGGGCCACCGGCCAGCCCGGCCAGCGCCAGATCGAGGCCCGACAGGTCCCAGGCAAATACCAGGGCCAGCGCCGCCGCGGTTGGCAAGAGCAAAGGCGGCGGTGGGGCAAACGATGGGATGCGCATTGGGCGGCAGCTTGGCCGCCACGCATTAAGGGAACCTTAAGGCCGCTGCAAGCACAATGGCGGCATGCGTGTCCTGGTGGTGGAAGATGACGAGGGAATTGCCGAGGGCTTGCGGGCGAACCTGCGCGACTATGGCTGGGCCGTCGATACGATGGGCCGGGTGGACCTGGCCTGGGCCGCGCTGTGCGCCGAGCCGTTCGATCTGGTGCTGCTCGACCTGGGCTTGGTGGACGCCGATGGCACCGAGCTGCTCCGGCGCTTGCGCGGCGCGCCGCAAGGCCGGTTGCCCGACCCGGCCACGCCGGTGCTGATCATGACCGCTCGCGACCAGGTCGCTTCGCGAATTGAAAGCCTGGACCTCGGCGCCGATGACTATGTGACCAAGCCTTTCGACGCCGGCGAACTGGCGGCGCGGATGCGGGCGTTGCGGCGCCGGGCGGCCGGCCGCGCCCAGGCCAGGCTGGAACATGGGGAACTGGTGATCGATCCGGCCGCCCGTACGGTGCTGCACGGCGGCAGCCCGGTGGAACTCTCGGCACGCGAGTTCGACCTGCTGCTGGTCTTGCTGGAGGCGAGTCCGCGCGTGCTCTCGCGCGCGCAGATCGAAGCCAAACTCTACAACTGGGAAAGCGGGCTGGACAGCAATGCCATCGAGGTGCACGTACACCGGTTGCGCCGCAAGCTGGGCGAGGAGGTGATCCGTACCGTTCGCGGTGTCGGATACTTCGCCCCGGCGGAAAGCGCGGCTTGAACCAGCCGTCTCTCACACGCCACCTGCTCGCCTGGACGCTGGGCGCCTTGTTGGCCGTGTGGGGCACCTTCATCTTCCTGGGCTACCGCACCGGTCAGCACGAGGCCGACGAGTTGACCGACGGCCACCTGGCCAGCGCCAGCTCGCTGCTGCTCTCGTTCCGGGGCGGTGAATTCATTCCAGAGCAACCAGGCCGCACGCCCATGCTGGCGCCGGCATTCAAAGCCCACGACTACCAGCAGTCCATGAGCGTGGTCGTCTGGGACCGCTCGGGCAAGGTCCTCACCCGTTCCGGTACAGCGCCCGTTCCCGAATTCGAGCACGGCCAAGGCTTCGCCACGCTCAACCTCGGCCAGCCGCCCGAACCCTGGCGGGTGTTCTCGCGCTGGGACGAGGCGGAGGGGCGCAAGGTGATGGTCCTGCTTTCGCTGCGCGAGCGCGACGAACTGGCGGCGGACATTGCCGAACAGATCGCCGAGCCGGGCTTGTGGCTGCTGCCGGTCGTCGCGCTCGCGCTGGGTTTGGCCATCCGCCGCGGCCTGAGGCCCCTGTACGAACTCTCGCGCGACGTGCATTCACTCGATGTTCGGCAGGCCGGGCCGTTGGTGGACCGGTGGCGTCATCGCGAGTTCCGGGCCACGGTGATGGCGATCAATACGCTGATGGAGCGCTATCAGGCTGCGCTGACGCGAGAGCGCGCCCTGGCCAACGAGTTCGCGCACGAGATGCGAACTCCGCTGGCGGCAGTGTCATTGCACGCACGCGCGTTGAAGGCCGCCGCCGAGGGGCCGGACCGCGACCAGCTGCTGGCCCGACTGGATCGCGATGTCTTGCGTGCCGGACAAGTCATGTCCGACCTGCTGGCGCTGGCTCGCGCGAGCAGGGCCGAATGGGACGAGTCGGCGCAAGAGCTGGACCTGGTGGAAGTGGCTCGCCGTGTGGTGGCCGATTTCGCGCCGAGCGCCCACGAAAGCGGCCACGAACTGGCCCTGGCCGGCCCGGAGCGGTTTCCGATGACCGGCCATCCACTGCTGCTGGAACTGGCCGTTCGAAACCTGGTGGAGAACGCGGTGAGCCATACGCCGCGGGGCACGCATGTGGAAGTTCAGCTGGACGCGCAGCAGCGCTGGCTCCAGGTCGGTGACGATGCCCAAGAGACCGGACCGGCACCACCGAAGGACCGCCAGGCCGGCCCGATCCGCGCCCTGGGCTTGGGCCTGGGCCATCGCGTGGTGGAAAAGATCGCCGCCATTCATGGGGCCCGGTTCGAGCTGGTGCGACAGGCCGGCTTCAGCAGCTGCTACCGCATCTCGTTCGATCCCAAGCGGCAGACCTAGGCGTAGCGTTTGTTGCGCAGGTTGTTCTTCATCTCGCGCAGCAGAGGCTGCAGGCGCGGCCCGATGCGCAGCGCCACCGTGGTGGCCAGAACATCGATGATCACCAGATGCAACAGGCGCGAAACCATCGGGCTGTAGCGGTCGTAGCCTTCAGGATGGTCGGCTGCCAGGTGGATGTGGCCGGCCGAGGCCAGCGGCGAGCCGGTGGCGGTCAGCACGATGGTCGTCGCGCCGTTCTTGCGCGCGATGTCGCAGGCGTCCATCAGGTCGCGGGTGCGGCCCGAGTTGGAAATGACCACCACGCAATCGCCCGGGCCCAGCATGGAGGCGCTCATCACCTGCATGTGGCCGTCGCTGTAGGCGATGGTGTTCACGCCCAGGCGGAAGAACTTGTGCTGGGCGTCCTGCGCCACGATGCCGGAATTGCCGACGCCGTAGAACTCGATGCGCCGCCCGGTCTTGTAGGTGGCTGCCAGCGCTTCCACCGCCTTCTCGATCGCAAAGCTCGAGGCATCGTTGCGATACTTCAGAAAGGCGGCGACCGTGTTGTCGACGACCTTCACCAGCACGTCGCTGGTCTTGTCGTCGGCGTCCACGCTGCGGTGGATGAAGGGCACGCCCTCGCTCACGCTGCCGGCCAGCTTGAGCTTGAAATCCGAGAGCCCGTCGTAGCCGATGCTGCGGCAAAAGCGCACCACGGTCGGTTTGCTCACATGGGCCCGTTCGGCGAGTTCGCTGACGGGAAGGTTGGCGAAGGCGCGTGGGTCACCCAGCACCAGCCGGCCGACGCGCTGCTCCGCAGGGGCGAGGGAAGGCAGCGAAGCCTTGATGCGGTCTAGCACTCTTCGCTCCAGCAATGGCCGTCGCGCGCGATCATCGCGCTGGCCGCGGCCGGGCCCCAGGTGCCCGCGGCATAAGGGCGCGGGCCGGAGGCATCGGCGCGCCAGTGCTCCAGGATGGGTTCGACCCAGCGCCAGGCCTCTTCCTGCTCGTCGCTGCGCACGAACAGGTTGAGGCGCCCATCGATCACGTCGAGCAGCAGGCGCTCATAGGCGCCGACTCGTTCGGAGCCGAAACGCTTGTCGAAATCGAGGTCGAGGTGGACGGGTGTCAGCGACTGGATCGCACTCCGCGAATGCTGGCGGTTGTCCTGTCCCTGGGCCAGCAGGTGCAACTCGAGTCCATCCTTGGGCTGCAGGCGGATCACCAGCCGGTTGGCCGCACCGTTCGGGGTGCGGAAGATCGCATGCGGCGCGGGCCGGAAGTTCACCACGATGCGCGCGTCGCGCCCTGCCAGCCGCTTGCCGGTGCGGATATAGAACGGCACCCCGGCCCAGCGCCAGTTGGCGATCTCGGCCCGCAGGGCAACGAAGGTTTCGGTGGTGCTCTGCGGATTGACGCCCGGCTCCTCGCGATAGCCGGGCACCACTTCGCCCGCGACAACGCCGGCCGTGTACTGGCCGCGGATGACGTTCTGGTCCAGCGTCTCGCTGGTCCAGGGTTTGAGCGACCGCAGCACCTTGAGCTTCTCGTCGCGGATCGCGTCGGCGTGGGCGTTGATGGGCGGCTCCATGGCCAGGGCGCAGACCAGCTGCAGTGCATGGTTCTGCACCATGTCGCGCAATGCTCCGGTCTGGTCGTAGAACGCCCCGCGGTTTTCCACGCCCAGGTCCTCGGCGATGGTGATCTGGATGTTGGCGATGTTCTCGCGCCGCCACAACGGCTCGAACAGGGCGTTGCCAAAGCGCAGCGCGAACAGGTTCTGCACCGAGGGCTTGCCCAGGTAGTGGTCGATGCGGAAGATCTGCTTTTCGCTCAGCACGTGGCGCACGGTCTCGTTGATCGCGCGGTTGGACGCCAGGTCGTGGCCCAGGGGCTTTTCCAGCACGATCCGGGTGTTGGGCGTGTTCAGCCCGGCGGCGGCAACCTGCTCGCACACCGCCGTGAAAAGCGAGGGAGCGGTGGCGACATACATGACCACCGTATCGGCCTGGCGTTGGCGCAAGGTGTTCGCCAGCCGCTGGTAGTCATCGGGCCGCGACAAATCCATGCGCAGGAAATGCAGCAGTGCGGCAAAGCGATCGAATTCCTCGGGGGAGGGTCGCTTGGCCAGATCGACCTCGTCGAAACGCGTGCGGATCAGCGCGCGGTATTGCTGGTCGCTCAAATCGTCGCGCGCGACGCCGATGATGCGGCCGGATTCGGGCAGCGTTCCATGCCGAAAGGCCTGGAACAACGCGGGCATCAGCTTGCGCCAGGCGAGGTCGCCGGTGCCGCCGAACAGGACAAGGTCAAAGCTCATGGTCGGATGCGAAAGGTGAAGCGGTAATGTAACTTAGTTTCAGTCGTTGGAGAATTCCAATCAGCTCAACCAAGGCAGCTTACGGTGCCCGGCAAGCGGGTCGCGTAATCGGATTACGCTTAACGTGTCTGAATGCACCGCGCGCCGGCCGGGCAGCCGCGCCGATAATGGGCGCCATGAATCAACTCGATGCGCTCAAGAAGTTCACCACCGTGGTGGCGGACACCGGCGATTTCAAGCAGCTTGCCCAGTTCAAACCGCAGGACGCCACGACCAATCCCTCGCTGATCCTGAAGGCGGTGCAGAAGGCCGACTACGCGCCTGTGCTCAAGGACACCATGGCCCGCTTCGGCAACCGGCCGCTCGACGAAGCGATGGACCGGTTGCTGGTGCGCTTCGGCTGCGAAATCCTTTCGATCATTCCCGGCCGCGTCTCGACCGAGGTCGATGCGCGCCTGAGCTTCGACACCATGGCCTCGCTGACCCGGGCCGAACGCATCATCGAGCTGTACCAGGCCGAGGGCGTGCACGTCGACCGCGTGCTGATCAAGGTGGCCGCCACCTGGGAAGGCATCCAGGCGGCGGAAAAACTCGAGCAGCGCGGCATCCATACCAACCTGACACTGCTGTTTTCTTTTTGCCAGGCGGTGGCTTGCGGACAGGCCAAGGTGCAGCTCATCTCGCCTTTCGTGGGCCGCATCCACGACTGGTACAAGAAATCCGCCGGCAGCGCCTGGGACGAAGCGGCGAGCGCGGGCGCCAACGATCCCGGTGTGCGCTCGGTGCGCCAGATCTACCAGCACTTCAAGCACTTCGGCATTGCCACCGAGATCATGGGCGCCAGCTTTCGCAACGTCCAGCAGATCCTGGCGCTGGCCGGCTGCGACCTGCTGACGATCAGCCCGGAGTTGCTGGCCCAGCTGGCCGCGTCCGATGACCCCGTGAGCCGCGCACTCGTTCCTGAGCAGGCCCGCGCGATGGCGCTGGAGCCCGTCAACTACGACGAAGCCGGTTTTCGCTACGCGTTGAATGAGGACGCGATGGCGACCGACAAACTGGCGGAAGGCATACGCGCCTTCGCCGCGGATGCCGTGAAACTCGAACAACTGATGAAGGGGGCCTGACCATGGTGGCAGCTATGACGCGGCCGCGCTGCGACCAGACGGCGGCGTGGGGTGCATTGGGGCAGCATTTCGAAAGCAAAGGCGGGCGACTGGACCTGCGCGAAGCGTTCCGGTCCGACGCGGACCGCTTCGAGGCCCTGAGCCAGCAAGCGCCCCACGTGTTCGCCGACCTGTCCAAGAACCTGGTGGACACCGCGACCCAGGCCTTGCTGCTGGACATGGCGCGCGAGTGCCGGCTGGAGGACCACCGCGACGCCATGTTCGCCGGCGAGCCCATCAACAACACCGAGCAGCGAGCCGTCAAGCATTGGCTGCTGCGCGTGCCCAAGGGTGCGAGCCGCGACGCCGATGCGGCGGAGGTCCATGCCACGCTGGACGCGATGCTGGCCTATGCCGAACAGGTGCGCGGCGACACGGCGATCACGGACATCGTCAACATCGGAATCGGCGGCTCCGACCTGGGTCCCCAGATGGCCGTGGCCGCGCTGGCCGAATTCGTGCTGCCGGGCAAGCGGTTCCACTTCGTCTCCAACGTCGATGGCCATGAACTCGCCGGCGTGCTGCGCCAGTTGCAGCCGCAGAGCACGCTATTCCTCATTGCATCCAAGACCTTCACCACCATCGAGACGATGACCAACGCGCGGTCGGCACGCGCTTGGTTCGAGGGCCAGGGCGGGACGGACGTCGCGCGACATTTCGCGGCGCTCACCACCAACGTGGCCGCGGCGCGCGAGTTCGGCATCGCCACCACCTTCGGCTTCTGGGACTGGGTGGGCGGGCGCTATTCGATGTGGTCGGCCATCGGGCTGCCCATCGCGATCGCCATCGGCGCTGCCGGTTTTCGCCAGCTGCTGGCGGGCGCCCACGAGATGGACCGGCACTTCGCCACCGCGCCGCTGGCCAGCAATCTTCCGGTGCGCCTCGGGTTGCTCGACCTCTGGTACCGCAACTTCCACGGCTTCACCAGCCGCAGCATCGCGCCGTATCACAGTGCGCTGCGCCGCTTGCCGGCCTACTTGCAGCAGCTGGAAATGGAGAGCAACGGCAAGCGCGTCGATGCGCAAGGCGGATTGCTTTCCATGGCGACCTCGCCGGTGCTGTGGGGCGAGCCCGGCACCAATGGCCAGCATGCATATTTCCAGATGCTGCACCAGGGCACGGACGTCGTGCCGGTGGAGTTCATCGCCGTGAAGCAGGCGCTGCACGACCTGCCCGGCCATCACTCGCAGCTGCTGGCCAACGTGCTGGCGCAGGCCCAGGCGCTGATGAGCGGCAAGGCGACCGAGGGCGGCCACAAGCACTTTCCCGGCAACCGGCCCAGCACCTTCTTCCTGCTGGAACGGCTGGACCCCAGCAGCCTGGGCGCGCTTCTGGCCTTGTACGAGCATCGCGTTTTCGTCAGCGGATCGCTCTGGGGCATCAACAGCTTCGACCAGTGGGGCGTCGAGCTCGGCAAGGTGCTGGCCAAGGACATCGCGCCGCGGCTGGACAGCGGGGATGTCTCCGGGCTCGATGCATCGACGGCCGGGCTGCTGCGCCGGCTCTATCGCTAGTCACCGCTTCTGCATATCATGCAGGCGGGCGATTCGCCTGACATGAGGAGCATTGGAAATGGAAGACATTCAAAAAGCGGTCCGGACCTGCCTGACCAAGTACGCCGATTTCAACGGACGGGCAGCGCGGCCCGAATTCTGGTGGTTCATCCTCGCGCAGGTCGTGGTGGGCATCATCCTCAACATGATCGTCCCGGTTCTCGGCGGCCTGTTTTCGCTGGCCATGCTGGTGCCCACCTTGGCCGCGGGTTCGCGCCGCCTCCACGACATCGGCAAGAGCGGCTGGCTGCAACTGCTGGGCTTTATCCCCCTCATCGGCTGGGCCATCCTGATCTACTGGGCGGCGCAACCCGGCCAGCCTGAAAGCAACCAGTACGGCCCCCCGCCCGCCGACGCACCAGTGACCGCGGCCGTCGCCCCCGGCCAGCAATAAAAAAGGGCCGCAAAGCGGCCCTTCTTGTCTTCGGGGCGCGCAATAACATGCAGCGCCCCCGCCAATGAAAAAGGCCGGGTCTCCCGGCCTTTTTCACTGACTAGCCACTGCAAAAACGCGTAGCGTTTTTGCAGTGAACTGGGCTTACATATCCATGCCGCCCATGCCACCCATACCGCCCATGCCGCCAGGCATGCCGCCCGCGCCGGCTTCGTCCTTCGGAGCCTCGGCCACCATGGCTTCGGTCGTCAGCATCAGCGAAGCGACGGATGCGGCGTTTTGCAGCGCCGTACGGGTCACCTTGGTCGGGTCCAGGATACCCATTTCGATCATGTCGCCATAGGTGTCGTTGGCGGCGTTGAAGCCGTAGTTGCCCTTGCCGTTCAGCACGGCATTGACCACCACGCTCGGCTCGCCACCGGCGTTGGCCACGATTTCGCGCAGGGGCGATTCGATGGCCTTGAGCACCAGCTTGATACCGGCGTCCTGGTCGGGGTTGTCGCCCTTGATGGCGCCGGCAGCTTGCTTGGCGCGCAGCAGCGCAACGCCACCGCCGGCCACGATGCCTTCTTCAACTGCAGCGCGGGTGGCGTGCAGCGCGTCTTCCACGCGAGCCTTCTTCTCTTTCATTTCCACTTCCGTGGCGGCACCGACCTTGATCAGCGCAACACCGCCGGCCAGCTTGGCCACGCGCTCTTGCAGCTTTTCACGGTCGTAGTCGCTGGTGGCTTCCTCGATCTGGACGCGGATCTGCTTGACGCGCGCTTCGATGTCGGCGCCGGCGCCGGCGCCGTCGATGATGGTGGTGTTTTCCTTGCCCACTTCGATGCGCTTGGCTTGGCCCAGGTCGGCCAGGGTCACCTTCTCGAGCGTCAGGCCCACTTCTTCAGCGATGACCTTGCCGCCCGTCAGGATGGCGATGTCTTCCAGCATGGCCTTGCGGCGGTCGCCGAAGCCCGGAGCCTTGACGGCCACGACCTTCAGGATGCCACGGATGGTGTTGACCACCAGGGTTGCCAGGGCTTCGCCTTCGACTTCCTCGGCGATCACCAGCAGCGGACGGCCGGCCTTGGCAACTTGCTCCAGGATGGGCAGCAGGTCGCGGATGTTGCTGATCTTTTTGTCGTACAGCAGCACGAAGGGGTTGTCCAACAGCGCCGATTGCTTCTCGGGGTTGTTGATGAAGTAGGGCGACAGGTAGCCGCGGTCGAACTGCATGCCTTCGACGACTTCCAGCTCGGACTCCAGCGACTTGCCGTCTTCGACGGTGATCACGCCTTCCTTGCCGACCTTGTCCATCGCGTCAGCGATGATCTTGCCGATGGCTTCGTCGCTGTTGGCCGAAATGGAGCCGACCTGGGCGATTTCCTTGGAGGTCGTCGTGGCCTTGGAGGCCTTCTTCAGCTGGTCGACCAGCTGGGTCACAGCCTTGTCGATGCCGCGCTTCAGGTCCATCGGGTTCATGCCGGCGGCCACGTACTTCATGCCTTCGCGCACGATGGCCTGGGCCAGCACGGTGGCGGTGGTGGTGCCGTCACCGGCGATGTCGCTGGTCTTGGAAGCGACTTCCTTGACCATCTGCGCGCCCATGTTCTGGAGCTTGTCCTTCAGCTCGATTTCCTTGGCCACGGACACGCCGTCCTTGGTCACGGTGGGGGCGCCGAAGGAGCGCTCGAGCACCACGTTGCGGCCCTTGGGGCCCAAGGTCACCTTGACTGCGTTGGCCAGGATGTTCACACCCTCGACCATGCGCGCGCGGGCGTCGCCGCCGAAAATTACGTCTTTTGCTGCCATGTTGCTACCTCAAAAATTGTTGAACGGATCGCGGATTCGAAAGGGAATCAGGCGACCTTCTTCAGGCCGGCGGGAGCGCCTTCGACGACCGCGAACAGGTCATCTTCCTTCATGACCAGCAGTTCGTCGCCTTCGACCTTGACGGTCTGGCCGCTGTACTTGCCGAACAGGACGCGGTCACCCACCTTGACGTTCGGAGCGATCAGGTCGCCCTTGTCGGTCTTGCGGCCCGGGCCCACGGCCACAACTTCACCCTGGTCGGGCTTTTCGGCGGCAGCGTCGGGGATGACGATGCCCGAGGCGGTTTTGGTTTCACTGTCGATACGCTTGACGATCACGCGATCGTGCAGGGGGCGAAGTTTCATTGCATCTCCTTGACTTGAAACTGAGGGACATCAAAAAGCGCCAACGAAGTTAGCGCTTAATAACTTGTCGAGGAGGAGGTGTTGTTAGCACTCTTCTCCAGCGAGTGCTAATGATAAGGGCTTTTGGCCGGCTTTCAAGGGGGCAGATGAAAGCAATGGCACCAGGCACGGTTGTGTCGGATGGCCAGGATCTCAGCGGTTGCGCCTTCCCCCTGCGCCCTCCTGGCCGGGCGCGCTTCCAGGGGGGCCATGTCGCGTCAATCGCGGCACGGCTCGCCAGATGAACCTCTGACGAGGCTACTGGCTCAGCCGGATGTTCGCGTCCTTGATGATCTTGGCGTAGACCCCGGCGTCGCTGCGCACGATCTTTTGAACTTCCTCCGGCTTGCCGCCGGCGACCTGCAAGCCCAGGGCCTCGATCTTCGCGGTCACGTCCGGCAGCCGCAGGATGCGGTTGACCTCGTCGGACAGCTTCTGCACCACCGGCGCCGGCGCGCCGGCGGGCAGGAACAGGCCGAACCAGCCATACGGATCGAAAGAATGGTAGCCCAGCTCGGCGAAGGTCGGCACGTCCGGCATGCCGGGAATGCGCTGCGTGCCGGTGACGGCCAGGGGGCGGATCGACTTCAGGTGCGGCCGCGCCGAGGCGCTGTCGATGAAGGCGGACGGAAGCTGGCCGCCCACCAGGTTGGTCACCAGCGGCGCCGCGCCGTTGAACGGCACGTGCACCAGGTCCAGGCTCGCCTGCATGTTCAGGAGCGATCCCTGGATGTGGGACGAGGTGCCCGCTCCATAAGTGCCATAGCTGTATTTGCCCGGGCTGGCTTTCGCCATCGCGATGAATTCCTTCAGGCTCTTGGCCGGCGAGTCCAGCGGCACGGCGAACATGCTGGGGCTGCGCGCGATGAGCGTCACGGGAGCAAAGTCCTTCAGCGGGTCGTACGGCAGCTTGTCCATCAACGACTGCTGCTGGATCAGGGCGGTGATGGCCACCAGCACGGTGTAGCCGTCGGGATTCGCCTTCGCCACGAGGCTGTTGCCGATGGTGCCGGCGGCGCCCGCGCGGTTCTCCACCACCACGGGCTGGCCCCAGGCCTCCTGGAGCTTCTGGGCGACGGTGCGCGCCAGCGTGTCGGTGGCGCCACCGGCCGGGTACGGCACGACGAACTTGATGGCCTGGGAGGGGTAGGGAGTGCTTTGCGCGAATACGCCGCCGAAAGGGGCGAGCGCGGCCAGGGCGCCTATGGCGCAGGCGCGGCGGATGCGGGAAATTCCCATGGCTTGTCTCCTCTGTGGTTGGAAGGTCAACGTGTCGCCTCGCGCACCATATTGCGGGCGATCACGACCTGCTGGATCTGGCTGGTCCCCTCGTAGAGGCGGAACAGGCGAACGTCCCGGTAGAAGCGCTCGATGCCGTAGTCGCTGATGTAGCCGGCGCCGCCGAAGATCTGCACGGCGCGGTCGGCCACCCGGCCGCACATCTCCGACGCGAACAGCTTGCAGCAGGACGCTTCGGTGGCCACGTTGAGGCCCTCGTCGCGCTTGCGCGCGGCGTCGACCACCATGCTGCGCGCGGCATAGAGCTCCGCCTGGCTGTCGGCCAGCATGGCCTGCACCAGCTGGAACTCGGCGATGGGCTGGCCGAACTGCTTGCGTTCGATGGCGTAGTTCAGCGCGTCACGCAGCATGCGCTCAGCCACGCCCACGCAAATGGCGGCGATGTGGATACGGCCCTTCTCCAGCACCTTCATCGCCGTCTTGAATCCCTGGCCTTCCTTGCCGCCGATCAGCTGGCTGGCGGGCACGCGGCAGTTCTCGAAGATAACGTCGGCGGTATGGGCGCCGCGCTGGCCCATCTTCTTGTCCTTCTTGCCGATGCTGATGCCGGGCGTGCTCGCTTCCACGATGAAGGCCGAAACGCCGCCGGCGCCCTTGTCCTCAAGGTCGGTGCGCGCCATCAGCGTGAAGATGCCGGCGTGCGGTGCGTTGGTGATGAAGCGCTTGGTGCCGTTGACCACGTAGTGATCGCCATCGCGGATGGCGGTGGTGCGCAGCGAGGCCGCGTCAGAACCCGCGTCCGGCTCCGTGAGCGCGAACGAGGCGATCAGTTCGCCGGTAGCCAGGCGCGGCAGGTACTTCTTCTTCTGCGCTTCCGTGCCATCGAACAGGATGCCCTGCGAGCCGATGCCCACCGTGGTGCCGAACAAGGAGCGGAAGCAGGGCGAGGTCTGGCCCATGGCCAGCATCACCATCACTTCTTCCTCCATGGTCACGCCCAGCCCGCCGTACTCCTCGGGCACGGTCAGGCCGAACAAGCCAAGCTCTTTCATCTCGCGCACGATGTCGGCGGGAATCTCGTCGGTTTCGGCTACTTCGGCTTCGGCGGGAACGAGGCGCTCGCGCACGAAGCGGTTGACGGCGTCGAGCAGCGCGTTGAGGGTGTCGGGGTCGCGGATCAATTTGTGCTCCTCGGGTTTGTCATTGCGGACTCGATCCGCAATCCACAGCGGCGTGCCTGGCACTCCACGATGGATCCCGGGTCAAGCCCGGGATGACAGGGTTGGTCTTCACAGTACTTCTTCGGTGCCCAGCACCGCTGTCGCCTGGCTGGACAACATGCCGCCGTTGCCGTGGGCCAGCGCCGTGCGCGCATTCCGGACCTGACGCTCGCCGGCCTCGCCGCGCAGCTGGCGCACAGCCTCGATCAGGGCGAAGATGCCGTACATGCCTGGATGCACGCAGGACAGGCCTCCGCCATTGGTGTTCACCGCCAGCTTGCCGCCGGGCGCGATGGCGCCGTCCTGGACGAAGCGCCCGCCTTCGCCTTTGGGGCAGAAACCCAGGTCTTCCAGGAACAGCAGGGTGTTGATGGTGAAGGCGTCGTAGAGTTGGACCACGTCGATGTCGCTCGGCGACAGTCCGGCCATCGCGAAGGCTTCGCGGCCGGACTGGCAGGCGGCCGTCACGGTGAGGTCCGGCATCGAGGAGATCTGGCGGTTCCAGACGGCGGTGGCATTGCCCAACACGTAGACCGGCTTGCGCGGCAGATGCCTGGCGCGCTCGGCGCTGACCAGCACATAGGCGCCGCCGCCATCGGTGACCAGGCAGCAGTCGCGCACCGTGAGCGGGTCCGACACCATGCGCGACGCGAGCACGTCTCCGACGCTGAGCGGATCGCGCATGAAAGCCTCCGGGTTCAGGCGGGCCCAGGCCCGCGCGGCGACCGCCACCTGCGCCAGTTGCTCGCGCGTGGTGCCGAACTCGTGCATGTGGCGCGACGCGGCCAGCGCATAGGCCGAGATCGGGAACATCGGCTCATACGGATGCTCGTAGGGCTGCGGGTCCAGGAATCGGCGGGCCGCGACGATCTCGCGCCGGCCGAAGGTAGCGCTGCGTTGCGCGCTGCCGTAGCAGACCAGCACTGCATTGCACTGCCCCGAGCGGACCGCCTGCATGGCGGGCAGCAGATGCGCGATGAAGCTGCTGCCGCCCAGCATGGTGGTGTCGATGTAGCGCGGGTTCAGGCCCAGGTATTCCACAACCGGCAAGCCCCACATCGTGGATGAAGCACTGGCGGTGCACAGGCCGTCGATGTCGCTCATCTTCAGGCCGGCATCGGCGACGGCGGCGCGCGCGGCGCGGGCGAGCAGTTCGATGTCGGTGAAGCCGGGTGTTTCGCCGCAGCCGAAGGTGGCCACACCGGTGATGGCGGCGCCGCCGCGCAGCGATTTCAAGTCGTTGGTCATGATGCGGCTCCAACGGCGTCGAACAGCACCAAGCCGCGGCCGTCCTTGACCTGTACGCGCGCCTTCACGCGCTGGCCGATGCGCACCTGGTCCGCGGGCAGGTTGTCCACGCGGCTCATCAGGCGCACGCCTTCGTCCAGGTCGATCAGCGACACGTTGAGGTCGCCGCCATCGGCGGGCTTGCGCCGGACGGTTGTGACGGCATACACGGTCCCGCTGCCTTGCGGCAGCGCCCATTCCAGGGCGCTGCCGCCGCAGTGGGGGCACAGTTCACGTGGAAAGTACACATGCTTGCCGCAGCCGCCGCAGCGCTGGATCAGGAAGCGGCCGGCGTCCAGCTCGAGTTGGTGAAAGGCTTGTACGCCTTGGGGTTCAGTCATGGTGTGCTCGCTTCAGATCGGATCCCAGCTGAACACGTCGGCGGAGCGGTCCAGGTCGTAGAAGCTGGCCTTCAGCGCCGGCAGCGCGTGGCTGGCGACGGTCTGCGGGCTCCAGCCTTCGCTGCGATGCACCGAACGCACCGGCCTGGGCTGACTCATCAGGAAAATCTCGTTGTTGCGCACGGCGAAGATCTGGCCATTGACGTCGCTTGCCGCATCGCTGGCCAGGCACACCGCCAGGGGCGCGATCTTGGCCGGCGTCATCTGCTTCAAACGATCCACCCGCGCCTGCTCTTCCGGCGTTTCCGTCGGGATCGAGCCGATCATGCGGCTCCAGGCGAAGGGCGAGATGCAGTTGGATCGCACGTTGAACTTCTGCATGTCCAGGGCGATGGACTTGGACAGCGCCGCGACGCCCAGTTTGGCCGCCGAATAGTTGGCTTGGCCCAGGTTGCCCACCAGGCCCGAGGTGGACGTCATGTGGATGTAGCAGCCGCTTTCCTGTTCCTTGAAATGCGTGGCCGCGGCGCGGCTGACATGGAAGCTGCCGTACAGGTGGACCCTGATGACCGCATCCCATTCCTCGGGGCTCATCTTGTGGAAGATACGATCGCGCAGGATCCCGGCGTTGTTGACGACCACGTCGAGGCGGCCGAACGCTTCGAGCGCCGTGCCTACCATGCGCGCCGCGCTCGCCGCTTCCGACACGCTGTCGGTGTTGGCGACGGCGCTGCCGCCAGCCGCCTTGATCTCATTCACCACGGCCTGGGCCGGCCCGGTGTCGCTGCCTTCGCCGGCGACCGATGCGCCGATGTCGTTGACGACGACCTTCGCGCCTTCGCGCGCCATGGCCAGCGCGATGTCGCGGCCTATGCCGCCGCCGGCGCCGGTGACCAGGACGACCTTGCCGTCCAGCATGGGGGTGTTGCTGCTCATTTCATTTCTCCTTGTTTGCTCACTCTCGCGCTTGCGGGAGAGGATTGGGGTGAGGGTTCGGCCACTGGAATGCAGGAGGTTGCTTGTCCAGGAATTGGCGTACCGCCTCGCGGTGCGGCGTAGTCTGGAAGCACAGCGCCTGGGCGTTGGCCTCGGCTTCGAAAGCTGCTTCCATGGCGCCCGGGTCGGCGGCGATGCGCTTGACGAGGCTCACGGCAAGCGGTGAGGCCGCGGCGAAACTGCCCGCCAGCGCCAGCGCGCGCGGCAGCAGCTCAGCGCTTTCGTGCAGTTCCATCGCGATGCCCAGTTGCATCGCCTCCCGGGCAGTCACCTCGCGAGCGGACAACATGAGCTCCCGGGCGCGTTGGGCGCCAACGATGCGAGGCAAGGTGTAGGTGGCGCCACAGTCCGGCACCAGCCCAATCCGCATGAACGAGAGGCAGAAGCGCGCCCGTGGGGTCGCCAGAACGAAATCCGCGGTCAGCGCCAGGCTGAAACCCGCGCCATAGGCGGCGCCGTCCACGGCTGCGATGACCGGGCGATCGAGCGTGAGGAGCTCGCGGAAGATGCCTTGCGTGGCGTACATGCGCTCGCGCCAGCCGTCGCTCTCCAGTTGCGAGGCCGCGGAGATGCCGCGCAAGTCGCCGCCGGCACAGAACGAGCCGTTGGCGCCTGCGAGCACCAGCGCGCGGATGTCGCGATCGGCCTTGACCTGCGCCACAGCCTGCGCGAGGCCCTCACGCATGGGCTTGGTCAGGGCGTTGCGGCTGGCCGCGCTGTCGAGGGTGACCAGCGCGGTGGCGCCATGGCGCTCGAAACGAAAGGGGTTGTCGCTCATGTTGTTGCCTCCTGGGCGGCGCGCTGCTGCGCCTCCTGCAATTCGCGCCAAAGAATCTTGCCGGTGCCGGATTTCGGCAGGGCGTCCATGAATTCAACGATGCGCGGGGCCTTGTAGACGGCCATGCGCTCGCGGCCCCAATCGACGAGCTGGTGCTCGCTGACGTTGCCGCGGAAAGCGGGCTTGAGCACCACCAGCGCCTTCACCGTTTCGCCGCGCTTGCCGTCCGGCACGGCGATGACGCAGGCCTCGTGGATCGCGGGGTGTTCGTACATGGCGCTTTCCACCTCGGCCGGCCAGACCTTGTAGCCCGATGCGTTGATCATCCGCTTCAAGCGGTCGCGCATGAAGAAGTAGCCTTCCTCGTCCATCATGGCCAGGTCACCGGTGCGAAAGAAGCGCTTGCCTTCGATCTCGACGAAGGACTCCCGGTCCGCCTCGGGTTTGTTCCAGTAGCCCTTCATGACCTGCTCGCCGTGGGTCACCAGCTCGCCTACTTCGCCTTGCGGCAATTCCTTCAACGTGGCGGGATCGATGATGCGTGAATCAACGCCTTGCGTGGGAATGCCCAGGCACTGGCGCTTGCCGCGCGCCAGCGGGTTCGCATGCAGGAAGGCGGCGGTTTCGCTGAGTCCATAGGCTTCGTTGTACGAGAGGCCGTAGCGCTGCGCCAGCATGGCCGATACCGCCTCGGGCATGGCCGCACCTCCGCCGGATAGCAGGGCGAGGCTGGAGAGATCGCGCTGCTGCGTCTGGGGCTGTGAGAACAAGTCCAACACCATCGCCGGTGGCGCGGTCCAGACCGTGACGCGATGGCGCTCGATCAGCCGTGCCGCCACGGCCGCGTTCCAGCGCGGCATCATCACAGCCGTCGCGCCCAGCACGATGGGCATGTTCATGCCGTTCTGCAGGCCCAGCATGTGGAACAGGGGCGCCACGGCGAGCACCACTGTCTCGGCGTTCAAGCCCTTCCACACCTGCGAGGAGGCGAGGGAGGCCAGCACCGTGGCGTGCGTGTGCATGCAGCCCTTGGGATGGCCGGTGGTGCCGGAGGTGTACGGCAGGACTGCCAAGTCCTCGGGATCGCGCTGCAACGCCGCGCCGATGGGCACGCAGGCCAGGGCTTCATCGAAGCCATGGAACCGCGGGCCGGGCAATGGCTGGCGCGGGATCGCGACCCATTCGGGTACTTCGTCCGCCATGCGATCGGGCCCCAAGGCATCGCTGTAGGCGTGGACGATGGCGACTTCGAACGCGTCGGGGTCCAGGTTCGGCAGCAGCTCCTGCGCGACGAATGCGACGCGCGCACCGCTGTCCTGCGCGTAGTAGCGCACCTCAGCCGCCTTGCTCATCGGATTGACGGGCACGACGACCGCTCCGGCGCGCAGGATGGCATAGAAGGCGACCACGAACTGCGGGCAGTTCTGGCTGGCCAGAAGCACCCGATCGCCCGGGGCCACGCCCAGGCATCGCTGCAAGAACGCAGCCACCGCGTCCACCTGCTGTTTGAGCTGCGCGTAGGTGGTTTTGGAACCGCAATAGACGATGGCGGGCTTGTCCGGGTAACGTCGCGCCGCCACGTCCAGGTACTCGGGCAACGTGGTCCGAGGCACGAGCAGATCGCGGGCCACGCCCTTGGGCCAGAAGCGGAAATGAGGGGCGCCGGCCCGAGTCGTCATCTCTTCTCCAAAGCCCGGGCGATGAGTTCCTTCATCACCTCGTTGGCACCGCCCAGGATGCGTGTCACGCGCATGTCGGCGTACAGGCGGGCGATGGGGTACTCGTTCATGAAGCCGTAGCCGCCGTGCAGCTGCAGGCACTCGTCGATGATCCGGCAGCAGGTGTCCGTGGTCCACCACTTGGCCATGGCGGCCGTGGTGGCGTCCAGCTCGCCCTTCATCAGGCGCGCGATGCAGTCGTCCACGAAGGCCTGCGCGGCGCGTGCCTGCGTCTCGCATTCGGCGAGCTTGAAGCGCGTGTTCTGCAGCGCCATCAGGGGCTGGCCGAATACCTGGCGGTCGCGCACATACGCGAGGGTTTCGTCGAGCGCGCGGCGCATCGTCGCCACCGCGCCCACGGCGATCAGCATGCGCTCGCGCGGCAGCTGCTGCATCAGCTGCACGAAGCCCCGGCCTTCCTCGCCCAGCAGGTGGCTCGCCGGGACCTTCACGTCGTCGAAGAACAGCTCGCAGGTGTCCAGTGTCTTTTGCCCCAGCTTGTCCAGCAGCGGCCCGCGGCGGAAGCCCTCGGCGCCCTCGGCTTCCAGCACCAGCAGCGAGATGCCCTTGGCGCCCGCCTCGCTGCCCGTCTTCACAGCCACCACGATCAGGTTGGCGTGCAGGCCATTGGTGATGAAGGTCTTGGCGCCCCGGATGCGCCAATGCTCGCCTTCGAGCGTGGCCTGGGTGCGGATGCGCTGCAGGTCGCTGCCCGTGCCGGGTTCGCTCATGGCGATCGCGGCGACCAGCTCCCCCGTGGCCATCTTCGGCAGCCAGCGCTTTTTCTGCGCCTGCGTGCCATAGGCCAGGATGTAGTGCGCGACGATCCCGCTGTGCACGTTGTTGCTGAAGGCCTGCGACATGGTGTACATCTGCTCCTCGCAGATCACCGCCTCGTGCAGGAAGTTGCCGCCGCCGCCGCCGAACTCATCCGGCACGGCCGCACAGAGCAGGCCGGCCGCGCCGGCCTTGTTCCAGATCTCGCGTTCGGCATGGTGCTGCGCGCGCCAGCGCATCTCGTTGGGCACGCACTCGCGCTCGAAGAAGCGGCGCGCGCTGTCGCGCAGCATCTCCAGCTCTTCGTTCATCCACGCGCGCGTCACTCCAGTCACGGCCGCCCGCCTCCGCAGACCAGCACCTGGCCGCTGACGTAGTTGGATTCGGGAATGCAGAACAGGTACACCGCCCCCGCGGCTTCCTCGGGCGTGCCGCCGCGGCCCAGCGGAATCATGGCCTCGGCATTCTTCAGGATCTGCGGGTTCACACCCACGCGGATCTGCTGGCCGGCGATGTCGATACTGGCCCCCGCCTCGGCGTCTGCCTCGGTCAAACGCGTCTTGATCAGCCCGAAGGCGACGCTGTTGACGTTGACCTTGTAGCGGCCCCATTCCTTGGCCATGGCCTTGGTCAGGCCGTTGATGCCGGCCTTGGCCGCCGCGTAGTTGGCCTGGCCCGCGTTGCCGTACACGCCCGAGGTCGAGGAGATGTTGACGACTTTGCGGAAAACGTCGCGGCCTGCCTCGGATTCCCGCCGCGCGGCGTCGCGGATGAAGGCCGAGGCGGCGCGCAGGATGCGGAACGGCGCCGTGAGGTGCACCGCCAGCATCGCTTCCCACTGCTCGTCGGTCATCTTCTGCACCACGTTGTCCCAGGTGTAGCCCGCGTTGTTGACGACGATGTCGATCCCGCCAAAAACCTCCAGGGCAGTGGCGACGAAGCGATCGGCGAAACCGCTGTCGGTCACGCTGCCGGCGCACGCGACGGCCTGGCCGCCCGCGGCCTTTATCTCGGCCACGACCTGCGACGCCGGTTCGGCATCCAGGTCGTTGATGACGAGGCGGGCGCCTTCGCCGGCCAGCTTGAGGGCGATCTCGCGGCCGATGCCGCGGCCGGAGCCGGAGACCAGCGCCACCTTGCCTTCGAGTTTTCTGTCCATGGGATGCTACTTTCAGTGTTGCGGCCAGGCGATCAGCGCCTCGCCGGTGAGTTTCTGGACGCCGGTTTGGCTGGTGGTGGCCAGGCGCAGGCGCACATAAGGTTGTCCGTCCTGCGCGAATTTCTCGGCGACAGTGCCGGTGCAGGTGATGCGTTCGCCCACATGGGTGATGGCAACGAAGCGAAGGGCCAGCGAACGGATGGCCTGTTGCGGGACCCAGTTGGTGAGCAATCGCCCGAGCCAGGCCGCGGACAGCATGCCGTGCGCGAACACGTCGGGCATGCCGGCGGCTTTCGCGAAGTCGATGTCCACGTGGATCGGGTTGTGGTCACCCGAGGCGCCGCAATACAGCGCCAGGTCCAGGCGCGAGATGGGCGGCAGCTCCAGCGGCGGCAATGCATCGCCGGCTTGCAGGGCGTCCCACGAGGGGAGTCGTTGGATGGGATTAGCCATTGCGCACCACCGATACGCAGCGCAGTTCCGCGACCAGTTCAGCGCGTTGGTTGGTCACGCGGGTCTTGCGCACCACGAATTCCAGCGCGCCATCCTTCTTGTCGTAGATGTCGGCGATCTGCTGGCTGAAGCTCAGCTTGTCGCCGGCGTAGGCCATGGCGTAGTAGCTGAAGCCCTGCTCGCCATGCAGCAGCCGGCGATAGTCCATGCCCAGCAATTCGCGAATGGCTGCGGGGTTGGGCGACTCCATCTCCAGGCAGAAGAGGAACGTGGGCGGCACCGGCAGGCCAGGGTGGCCGGCGGCGCGCGCCGCTTCCTCGTCGAGGTAGATGGGGTCGGTCTGGCCTGTGGCCTTGGCGTAGAAGCGCAGCCGCCCTGGTTCCACGTTGACCTGGAACGGTGGCAGCGTATGGCCGATGTACTGCTTGTCGATCATCGCGGACCTCTAGACGGCTTGGTACAGCGTCACCACGCAGGCGCCGCCCAGGCCCAGGTTGTGCTGCAGCGCCAACCGCGCACCTTCCACCTGGCGCTGCTCGGCCTGGCCGCGCAGTTGCCACACGAGTTCCGAACACTGCGCCAGGCCGGTTGCGCCCAGGGGATGGCCCTTGGACAGCAGCCCGCCCGAGGGGTTGGTGACCACGCGGCCGCCGTAGGTGTTGTCGCCCTCGATGATGAAGCGCTCGGCCGTGCCCTCGGGTGTCAGGCCCAGCGCCTCATAGGTGATCAGCTCGTTGGCGGTGAAGCAGTCGTGCAGTTCCACCACATCCAGCTCCTCGGGCCCGATACCGGCTGCTTCATACACCTGCCTCGCGGCCGCTACCGTCATGTCGTAGCCCACCACTTTGCGCATGTCGCCGCTCTCGAAGGTGGAGGGCGTGTCGGTGGTCATGGCCTGTGCCGCGATGACGACGCGCATGTCGAGGTTGTGCTTCTTCGCGAACTCCGCCGAGCAGACGATGGCGGCGGCCGCGCCGCAGGTCGGCGGGCAGCATTGGAAGCGGGTGAGCGGATCGAACACCGGGGCCGAGGCCATCACTTCGTCCAGCGTCAGCGTCTGGCGAAACACCGCCAGCGGGTTGCGCGCGGCGTGCTGGCGCGCCTTGACCGAGATGCGGCCGAAGGTGTCCTTGCGGATGCCGTACTGCGCCATGTAGTCGCGGCCGGCGCCGCCGAAGAACTGCGCGGCACGTGGCGTGGCGGGATCGAAACCTTGCTTGTCCTTCATCACTTCGGCGAAGCGGGCCATCGGCGAGGGCCGGTCGTCGTAGGCGCCTTTCAGCGCGCCCGGCTGCATCTGCTCGAAGCCCAGCGCGATGGCGCATTCCACCATGCCGCTCTCGACGGCCTGGCGCGCCAGGAACAGCGCACTGGACCCGGTCGAGCAGTTGTTGTTGAGATTGAAGACCGGGATGCCGGTCAGGCCCACGCCGTAGATGGCGGCCTGGCCAGCGGTCGAGTCGCCGTAGACGTAGCCGACGTAGGCCTGCTGGACGAGGGAGTAGTCCACACCGGCATCATCCAGCGCCAGCTTGGCGGCCCGCGCGCCCATGACCGTGTACGGATCGCTGGCGCCCGGCTTGGTGAAGGGGATCATGCCCACGCCGACCACGTGGACGGGGCGCTGCATACGTGTCATTCGATACTCCTGAAAGGGTGTGGCCGATGGGAAGAAGTCTCCGTCTTTGGCCTCGATGGCTCAATCGCGGAACGGACCAAAGCGATTGGCAGAAACAATCAGGCCGTGCAGCGCTGCGGCCCGGCTCTTTAGTTGACCTGTCGCGCACTGCCGCGCCAGAACGGCTCGCGCAGCACGGTCTTCAGCACCTTGCCTGCCGGCGACAGCGGCAGGGCATCTTGAAACTCGATGCTCTTGGGGCATTTGTAGCCGGCCAGGCTGCCGCGGCAATGCGCGCGAAGCACCTCGTCGCTGGTCGACTCGCCCGGTCGCAGCACGACGATGGCGTGCACCGCTTCGCCCCATTCGGCGCTTGGGATGCCGATGACGGCGCAGGCTGCCACCGCAGGATGGCGCGACAACGCCCCCTCGACCTCGGCGGAATACACGTTCTCGCCGCCGCTGATGATCATGTCCTTGACGCGGTCGACGATGTGCACGTAACCGGCGTCGTCCATGAAGCCGCCGTCGCCCGTGACGAGCCAGCCATCGCGCAAGGCGGCGCGGGTCTCTGCTGGCTTGCTCCAATATCCCTGCATGACGTTGGCGCCGCGGATCGTGATCTCGCCCACCGTGTTGCGCGGAACTTCGCGGCCGTCGGCATCGACCACGCGCACTTCGTTGCCATAGCACACACGCCCCGCGGCCAGCTCACGCGGTCCCAGCGAAATGCCGTCGCGCCAGCGGTACGGCCCGTTGCTACAGGCCGTGGCTGCGGTTTCGGTCATGCCGTAGGCGCTCTGGAACCCGCAGTCCGGCAGCGCCTTCATCGCGCGCTCCAGCAGCCCGGGCGAGATCGGCGACGCGCCGTGGATGATGCGGTCGAGGTGGCGCAGGTTGCACGACGGGAAGGAGGGGTGGTCCAGCAGCATCTGCAGCATGCTGGGCACCAGCACAACGTCCGTGACCTTCTCGTCTTGCAGCGTTGTGAGCACGGCCTCGGGGCGGAACGCCGGCAGCAGCACGCTGGTCGATCCTGTCACGAACTGCGATACCACACGCCCCAGCCCCGCGACGTGGAACAGCGGCGCCACCAGCAGGGTCGCGGCGCGGGCCGGGTTCGGCACTTCGGCCATGCGCGCCACCGACGAGATCCAGAAATTCGCGTGCGACAGCATCACGCCTTTGGGCGTGCCGGTCGTGCCGCCGGTGTAGAGAATTGCAGCCAGTATTTCGCCGCAGGGGCGGGCGTCTTCCAGTGGCTCGCCATCGGCGATCAGGTCTTCCCAGGCCAGCAGTCCGGCAGGCGTGGTTTGTTCACCGGCGTGGATGATCGGGCCGAGCTCCGGCGCCAAGGTCTTCAGCCCGGGTACCAAAGGCACGAAAGTGTCGTCAACGACCAGCGCGCGCACGCCGCAGTCGTTGAGCGCATAGGCGATCTCGGGCGCGCTCCAGCGCGTGTTCAGAGGGCAGGCCACCGCTCCCAGCCACCAGGCGGCGAGCAGGCCTTCGACATAGCGGTCGCTGTTTTGCGCCAGCAGCGCGACGCGGTCGCCGCCCGATACGCCGAGCCGCGCCAGCGCGCCGGCCAGCCGGGCGACGCGGCCCGCCAGTACGGAGAAGCTGGTGCGGCGCTGGCCGAAGACGGTGGCCACGGCCCCCGGATGCTGCTGGAGCGCGCGGTGCAGGCCCTGCGTCAGGTACATGCCAGTGCCTCCAGGCTCAGGCGTTCGCGCGCCGCCCGGTATTCGCGCTGCAGCCGCGCCACCAACGCCCCGGCGGGCAGCACTTCGTCGATCGCGCCTATGCCCTGGCCGCAGCCCCAGATGTCCTTCCAGGGTTTGACGCGGTCGGTGCCGAAATTCATCTTGCTGGCGTCGCTGTGCGGCAGCGCGTCGGGATCCAGCCCCGCCCGCACGACGGAGCCTCGCAGATAGTTGCCGTGCACGCCGGTGAACAGGTTGGAATAGACGATGTCGCGGCTGCTGCTCTCCACGATCATCTGCTTGTACGCCTCGTCGGCGCGGGCCTCCTCGGTGGCAATGAAGGCCGAGCCGATGTAGCCGAAGTCCGCCCCTGCCGCCTGCGCGGCCAGGATGGCGTCGCCCGACGCGATGGCACCGCTCAAGGCCAGCGGCCCCTGGAACCAGCGGCGGATTTCCTGCACCAGCGGGAACGGGCTGGTGGTGCCCGCGTGCCCCCCGGCACCCGCGGCCACCGCGACCAGGCCATCGGCGCCCTTCTCCACGGCCTTGCGGGCGAAGCGGTCATCGATCACGTCGTGCAGCACGATGCCGCCCCAGCCGTGCACCGCATCGTTGATCTCGGGGCGCGCGCCCAGCGAGGTGATGATGATCGGCGTCTTGTACCTGGCGCAGACTTCCATGTCGCGGTCCAGCCGGTCGTTGCTCTTGTGCACGATCTGGTTGATGGCATAAGGGGCTGCCGGCGACTCCGGATGGGCGCGGTCGTGCGCGGCCAGCGCTTCGGTGATCTCGGCCAGCCACTCGTCCAGCAGCTCGGCGGGACGCGCGTTCAGCGCCGGCATCGAGCCGACGATGCCGGCCTTGCACTGCGCGATTACCAGGCGCGGCGTGCTGATGATGAACAGCGGCGCGGCGATGACCGGCAAGCGCAGCTTCTTGAACGAGGGATGCATGATGCTGTCCTAAAAAATGGAGACAAAGCTGCCCAGGTTGTTCCAGCGCTTGCCGTCGAAGACGACCGGCTGCAGGGACTTGATGAGGCGGTAGTCGTCCGGCGCGCTGCTCACAACCGCGCCGGGCAGGAACATCGGCAGCTGCACGGCCTTGATCGAAGCGGCCTGTTTCAGCACGTTGTCGCGCGTGAGGTTGTCGCCGCAGGCGCGCAGGATCTCCGCCATCAGCCGCGCGCTGGAGTAGGCATAGACATGCGAGCCCAGGCGCAAGTCGGCCTCGGGCCGGTACTTCTTCATGAAGGCCAGCCACTCCTGGTAAGCGGCATCGTTTTCCCACTGCTTGTCATTCGGGTCCTTGGAATAGGCGGTGGAGATGACGCCGACAGCCTTCTCCGGGCCCGCCGGATTGAACACCGCACCGATCAGCGCGGCGCCCTGCGCCAGGTAGTGGGTCGGTTTCCAACCGGTGTCGTGCACCTTGCGCAGCGTCTGGATTGCGGCCTTGGCGGTGCTGAAACTGACCAGCACGTCCGCGCCGGATCCGCGCAGCTGCACGATCTGCGAGTCGACCGTGGGGTCGGTGAGCTCGTACGAGGCCTCGGCCACGATCATCGCCTTGGCCTTGGCTCCCAAGCCTTCCTTGAAGCCCCTGAGGTAGTCGCGCCCGTAGTCGTCATTCTGGTACAGCACGGCGATCTTGGCGTTCGGCTTGGTCTCCAGGACCTGGCGTGCGTAGACCCTCGCCTCGGACGAGTAGTCCGGGTAAAAGCTCATGCTCCAGGGGTTCTTCTTCGGGTCGTTCCATTTGGAGGCGCCGGTCAGCAGCAGGAGGTGTGGGACCTTCTTGGTGTTCAGATAGCGATGCACCGCGCTGTTGGTGGCCGTGCCGAACATGCCGTACAGCAGCAGTACCTGCTCCTGCTCCACCAGCTTGCGCACACCCTCGACGGTCTTGGGCGGCGAGTAGCCGTCGTCCAGGCTCAGGAAGTTGATCTTCCGGCCATTGACGCCTCCCTGGTCGTTGACCATGCGGAAGTATGCCGCCTGGGTCTTGCCCACTTCACCGTAGATCGAACCCGGCCCGCTGTAGGGCATGGTCTGCCCGATGCGGATTTCGGTGTCCGAGGCACCGGGATCGTATTTCTTCTGGGCCGCGGCGCTGCCGCAGGCCAGAGCCAGGGCCGCCGTGAGTGCGAGAACAATGGTCTTCATGCTTGTCTCCTTGAAAAATACCGGGCGCGCAGCCGCGCAATGCCGCCGGCCACGCCGGCCGGCCACACGAGCATCAGCGCCACCAGGATGGCGCCGTACACGGCCCAGGGCGCGGCCTTGGATATCTCTTCCGCGAAGCGCGGAACGAACTGGATGAACACCGCGCCGAACAGCGCGCCGGACAGCGAAGTCAGCCCCCCGACCACGGCACCCACCAGCAGCGTGATCGACAGGAAGACATTGAAGCTGTCGGGTGCCACGAACTGCACCGCTATCGCCGAGAGCGCGCCGGCCACGCTCGTGTACAGCGCCGAGATGCCGAAGGTGATGGACTTGATGCGCGCGTTGTCCACGCCCATGGCCTCGGCTGCAATCGGGTGGTCGCGTACCGCGACCAGGTTCAAGCCCATGGCGCCGCGCAGCAGGTTATGGGCGACGGCGAACAGGGCCAGCGCGACGCTCAGGCAGAAGAAGTACAGCCATTGGTCCGCGTCCAGCGGCAGGCCGAACGGGGCGTCGGGTTTCTGCAGCACCAGGCCCTGCGAGCCGCCGGTCCAGGCTTCCACGCCCTTGTATTTGAGCAATTGCGGCGTGACCACGCCGAGCGCGAAAGTGGCCAGTGCCAGGTACACGCCATCGAGCTTGAGCGCGGGCAGGCCGAACAGATAGCCGAGCACGCCGCCCAGCAGGGCCGCGGCGGGCAGGGTTGCCCAGTAAGGCCAGCCCGCGTGTTCCATCAGCATGGCCGCCGTATAGGCGCCCAGCGCGAAGAAAGCGCCGTGCCCCAGCGAGATCTGGCCGTTGAACCCGATCAGCAGGTTGAGCCCCAGTAGGGCCAGCGCATAGACCAGCACCATGGTGAGCTGGAACACCATATAGCTGGGCAGGATGAAAGGCAGCGCGCAGGCGGCGCCGACCAACGCGGCCAGGAGCGTTCGTTGTCCCATGTTCAGACCCTCACCACGATGGCCTTGCCGAACAGGCCGGACGGGCGCGCTACCAACACGCCGATGATCAGTACCAGTGCGACCGAGAGCTTGAGCTCCGCCCCGACCACATAGGTGCCCAGCAGGTTCTCGAGCACGCCGACGATGAAGCCGCCAACCACCGCACCCGGCGCGCTGCCGACGCCGCCCAGCACGGCCGCGGCGAATGCATAGAGCAATACGCCGGACATCATGTGGACATCGAGGAACACGACCGGCGCGATCATCATTCCGGCAACCGCGCCGATGGCGCCGGCCAGGCCCCAGCCCAGTGCCAGCATGCGGTTGACCCGCACGCCGACGAGGCGGCTGGAGACTGGATTCTCTGCCGTGGCCCGCATGGCAAGGCCCAGCGGGGAATAGCGGAAGAAAACGTACACCAGTGCCAGCATCAGCAGCGTGACGCCGATGGCGCCGATCTGGTGCGGCGACAGCAGGCTGCTGCCGTACCAGGCCGTCTCCGCGAATGGGCTCGGAAACGACCGGATCGCGTAGCCGAACAGCCCTCCCGCCAGGCTGTGCAGGATGACCAGCAGCGCGACGAACACGACCACGATCGACAGCACCGGCGCATCGCGCAGGCGCCGGATCAGCACCGCCTCGATCACCGCGCCCATGGCGAAGGCGAACACCACCGTCGCGAAGAACGTTGCCCAATACGGCCAGCCGGCCTGGATCAGCATCGAGGCGATGAAGGTGGAGAACATCGCCATCTCGCCCTGCGCAAAGTTCACGTGGTGCGTGCTGCGGTAGATCATCACCAGGGCCAGCGCCATGCTGGCGTAGATGCCGCCGGTGGCGAGGCCCGCCAGCAGCTGCGAGGCGAATGCGTTCATAGGGATTGTTCTCCACCCAGGTAGGCGTTGCGCACGGCGTCGTTGCTGCGCACCGCGGCGGCCGGCCCGGCGAGCACGATGCGGCCGGTCTCCAGCAGATAGGCGGTGTCGGCCAGCTCCAGCGCGAGGGCGGCGTTCTGCTCCACCAGCAGGATCGCGACGTTCTGGCTTTCACGGATGCGTCGCATGATGCGGAAGATCTCCTGCACCATCAGCGGCGCCAGCCCGAAGGAAGGCTCGTCCAGCAACAGCAGCCGGGGCCGCAGCATCAGCGCACGCGCGATGGCCAGCATTTGCTGCTCGCCGCCGGACAGCGTGCCTGCCTGCTGGTGGCGTCGCTCCTTGAGCCGTGGAAAGTATTCGTAGAAGCGCTCGAAGTCTTCACGCACACCTGCCTTGTCGCGCCGCGTGCAGGCACCCATGCGCAGGTTCTCCTCGGTGGTGAGCCCGGTGAAGGTGCCGCGCCCATCGGGCACATGCGCGACGCCCAGCCGCACTATGTCCTCCGTGGCCATGCCGTCGATGCGCTGGCCGGCGAGTGTGATGCGGCCCTGCCGGCGGATCAGGCCGCACAGGGCGCGCAGCGTCGTCGTCTTGCCCGCGCCGTTGGCGCCCAGCAGCGCCGTGATCGAGCCCGCGCCCACCTGCACGTCGATGCCGAACAGCGCGCGGGTGGCGCCGTAGCCCGCTTCCAGCCCACGCACGTCAAGCAGAATTTCGCTCATGCTTTCGTTCCTAAATAGGCTTCGATCAGCTCGGGTTGGCGGCGCACTTCGGCGGGCGTGCCTTCAGCGATCTTGCGGCCGAAGTTCAACGCGACGATCTTGTCCGAGAGGGCCATCACCAGGCCCATGTGGTGCTCCACCAGCAGCACCGTGAGCGCGAAGCGCTGCCGCAGCCGGCGGATCAGCGAGGCCAGCTGCTCCACCTCCTCGTGATTGAGCCCGCATGCCGGTTCATCGAGCAACAGCAGCTTAGGCGAGGCCGCCAATGCACGCGCGAGCTCGACTCGCTTCTGCGTTCCGAAGGGCAGCTGCGCCACCGGTACATGAACGACGTCCCCGAGCGCCAGCAGCTCGATCAGTTCGTCCGCGCGCTGTCCCTCAAGCCTTTCCTCGCGCGCCACGGCGGGCAGGCGCAGCGCGTGCGCCAGGAAGCCCGCGCGCCGGCGGCAATGGCTGCCCATCAGGACGTTCTGCCGCACCGTGAGGCTGCGGAACAGCGCTAGGTTCTGGAAGGTGCGGCCGATGCCCACGCCCGCCATGCGGTGCCGCGGCAGCTGCGCGAGAGACTGGTCCGCGAAACGGATTTCGCCCTCGCAGGCGTACAGGCGCGAGAGGCAATTGAACAGCGACGTCTTGCCGGCGCCATTGGGACCGATCAGGCCGCAGATCTGGCCCTGCTCGACATTGAACGACACGCCGTCGAGCGCGATGACGCCGCCGAAGCGCAGCGTCACGTCCTGCACCTGCAGCAGTGTCACCGCTCGCGGCGGCCCGCTCGACCCGTCATATTTCATCGTGTCTCCTGTGCATCGCGCTGCCGCATGTGGGCGCGCCTGTCTCGATTCGGCGGAGTCTAGGCCGCGGGATTGCGGGCGCGAATGGCAGAAATGATGAATCGGATTGGCGGGAAATCACGCCGATCTCTGCCGCGCCCATGGTGTCTATTTCGATTCGGGATCGCGGTAACGGAAAGTGCCCATGGCCTGGGCCACCCGCCGGCCCTCGCCGTCCTCCACATAAGCCTCGCAAAAGCAGATCGAGCGGCCACCGCCCGAAGCGCGGCCTATGGACACCAGCGATCCGGATGTGGCCGCCATGAAGCCCACGTGCATGTCCACCGTGACAACCTCGCGCGCGTAGTCGATCTTCGATAGCGCGGCGTTCGCCATGGCAATGTCCAGCAGCGTCATGAGCACACCGCCATGGCCCGCGCCATGGTTGTTCAGCAGGTGGGGTGCCAGGTCCATGGACACCCGCGCTTCGCCATCCTGCGCGCTGTCGACCCGGATGCCCAAGTGGGCGGTGAACGGCACATGGCGGTTGCGGCCGCTGCGCGGCAGTTCGGAGCCGGGCCGCGGCGATGGCTCGACCAAGGCCCTCATGTGCCGGTCCTGCGGCTGGCTTCCGCCGCCGCCGTGAAGTCGCGCGGGCCGGTGAGTGCCAGGCCGCCGTCCACCGGGATCACCGCGCCGGTGATATAGGAGCCCCAGTCGCTGGCCAGCACCATGGCTATGCGCGCGATGTCCTCGATGCGCCCCAGGCGCTTGAGGGGCACGCGCTGCGCCATGGCCTCCATGGTTTGCGGAGTGGGAGCCAAGCGCTGCAGCCCCTCGGTGTCGGCGATGGGGCCGGGCACGATGGAATTGATGCGGATGCCCTCGGCACCCCATTCCTGCGCCAGCACCCGAGTGAGCATGTCCACGCCCGCTTTGGCGGCGCACACGTGCGCCTGGAACGGCGTGGGCGTGAAAGCCTGTCCGGCGGAAATCTGGATGACGCAGGCGCCCGGCTTGCGCAGGTGCGCATGGGCGAGGCGAGCCACGTTGAAGCTGCCCAGCAGGTCGATGTCGACCACGGTCTTGAAGGCGTTCGGCGACATGTCCAGTGCGCGGGCAAGGAAGTTGCCTGCGGCGCCGGAGAGCAGCACGTCGATCGGGCCGAAGCGCTCGCGTGCCGCGGCCAGCGCGCGTTCCACCGCGTCGGGCTGGCGCACGTCGGCCGCGATGCCCAGGGCCTGCGTGCCGAGCGTCTCCAGTTGGGCCGCCGCCGCGGCCACCTTGTCGGCCGAGCGGCTGATCAGGCTGACGCGCGCGCCGGCCCGGGCGAAGGCCTGGGCCACGCCGAAGTTGATGCCGCTGGAGCCGCCGGCCACGAACAGGTGGCGGCCGCTGAAGTTGAAGGCGGAGAAATCCATGCTTCCAGTCCTCATTCCGGCTTGAAGCCGATTTCCGCCAGCATCTTCTGTTCGCGCTCGAACTGGCCGCGCGCATAGGCAGCGTAGGCCTGGCCGCTGATCACGTTGGGCTGCATGTCGAAGGATTCGAGCTGCTGCAGGTAGGCGGGGTCCGATGCAGCCTTGCTGAATGCGGCCTGCAGGCGTGCGGTGATTTTCGGGTCGAGGCCTTTCGGCGCCACCAGCCCCACCGGCGATTCGATGACGAGGTCCCAGCCTAGCTCCTTTACCGTCGGCACATCGGGGTAGCGCTTCAGGCGCTGCGCAGTGAACGTCGCCAGCAGGCGGGCCTTGCCACCCTGCACCTGGGGCCCGAAGCCGGGGTCGCCGTACACGTCCAGGTGGCGCCCGATCAGCGCCTGGAAGCTTTCGCTGCCGCCCTTGAACGGGACCATGTTGAACTTCGTGCCCGCCATCTTGGCCAGCCGCTCGGCATAGATCCGGTTGACGCTGATGGCGCCCACGTTGCCCCAGCTGAGCGCGCCGGGACGCTTCTTCGCGTCCTCCAGCAATTCCGGCAAGCTCTTCCAGGGTGCGTCCGCGGCGACGGTGACGCCGGTGGTCAGACCGGCGAGGCCGATGAGGTAAGTGAAGTCGCGCAGCGGATCCCAAGTCACTTTCTGCACCAGGGGCGCGCGGATCACCGAGTTGTGCATCACGGCCAGGGTATAGCCATCGGCTTCGTTCATCGTCGCGAGCCCCGCGGTGCCGGTGACTCCGCCGGCGCCGGGCTTGTGCATCAGGACCACGGGCTGGCCGAGGTCCTGTGAAGCCGCGTTGGCCAGCGACCGGAAGATCGGGTCGAAGGAGCCGCCGGCGGGGAAGGGCAGGATCAAGGTGATCGGCTTGCTGGGGAACGGGTCCGCTGCGAGCGCGGAACCGGCCCCGACCACGGCGCCGATGGCGAGCAGGCCGCCCAGGACTTCGCGGCGGCGCAGAGGTGAGGTGATGGGCATGGTCATGCCTCCCGACGAGCCGCCTCTAGGGAGGCATGCGCCCCCTCGGGGGGCAGTGAACGAAGGTGAACGTGGGGGCTCATAGATACTCCTGTGGGTGGAATGAAGTTCAGGGAAGCGGCAGGTAGCGGAACGAGCCGTGCGCCAGGGCGATGGCGCGCCCGCCGGCATCGGTGACCGTGGCGCGGCACCAGGCGACACCGTCGTCGTGGGCGATCACTTCGCCGTCGGCCGTCAGCGTGCCGCGGCCCGGCTCGATGAAGCTGGAATCCAGGTTGAGCGTGACGGCGGTGCGTTCGAAGTTGCGGCGGGAAACGGCGGCGCTGGCCATGACCACGTCGAGCAGCGTAACGATGACGCCGCCGTGCACCGCGCCGATCACGTTGCCGAACTCCGGCCGCGCCTCCAGCACCAGCCGCGCCCGTCCGCCTTCGGAGAACTCGCGCCGCACGCCCAGCATCTGCATGAAGGGCACGGCGGCGAAGACGTTGCGCGGGTCCGCGCTGGCGGCCACGGGCTTCATGCGCGGTGCGCCTCGCGCAGGGCGTTCTTCAGCACCTTGCCGGCGGCCGACATCGGCAGTGACTCGACAAACGCGATGCTGCGCGGGCACTTGTAGCCCGCCAGGCGCGTCTTGCACCAGGCTCGCAGGGTTTCGACCAGCTCGGATGCCTGCTCCGAGGTGCCGGGCTGCAGCACCACGACCGCGTGCACGGCCTCGCCCCAGCGCGCATCGGGCACGCCGATCACGGCGGCCTGCGACACGGCGGGATGGCTGCGCAGCGCCGCCTCGACCTCGGCGCTGTAGATGTTCTCGCCGCCGCTGATGATCATGTCCTTGATGCGGTCCACGATGAAGAGGTAGCCGTCGGCGTCCATCCGGCCGCCATCGCCGGTGTGCAGCCAGCCGTCCCGCAGCGTTTCGGCCGTGGCCTCGGGCTGGCGCCAGTAGCCCTGCATCACCATCGGGCCGCGTGCCAGGATCTCGCCGACTTCGCCGCGCGGCAGCTCGCGGCCGTGCTCATCGGAGATGATAATTTCCGCGCCCAGTCCGGGGCGCCCCACCGAATTGAGCCGCCCCAGCGCCCGTGCTTCGGGCCGGTGGTTGGCCGGCAGGTTGATGCACAGCGCGCCAGCCGTCTCCGTCATGCCATAGGCCTGGAAAAATTCGGCCTGCGGCCAGGCGGCGAGCGCTCGGTCGAGCAGGTCCGGTGGCATCGGCGCGGCGCCGAAGGCGATGCGGGCCAGGCCCTGCAGGCGGCCGGCATTGAAGGCCGGGTCGTCCAGCAGTGACTGGAGCATGCTGGGCACGGCGATGATGTCGCTCACGCCGTAGCGCTCGATGGCCTCCAGCACGCGCGGCGCGCGGAACTGTGGCATGGTCACCCAGCCGCCACCCACCACCATCTGCCCGATCAGCCGGCCCAGGCCCGCCACGTGGAACAGTGGCGCGACCAGCAAGGTCACGGATTCCGGCGAGTTGTTCAACTCGGCGCCTCGCGTCATCGACGCGGTCCAGAAATTGGCGTGCGACAGCATCACGCCCTTGGAGCGGCCGGTGGTGCCACCGGTGTAGAGGATAGCCGCCAGCGCATCGCCGCCGGTGCGCGTGTCCGCCAGCGGCGGCAGCGCTCGGGCGGCCACCGCGAACTCATTCAGTGAGAGCTTGGGCGTCGCCGTTTCCAACGCCGGTGCCTCGAGTGACTCGTCCACCAGCAGCAGCGAGGCCTCGCTGTCGGTGAGCGCATATGCCAGTTCGAGCCCGCTCCAACGGATGTTGAGCGGACAGGCAACGGCGCCAAGCCACCAGCAGGCCAGCAGAGCCTGGACCAGCTCGTCGGTATTGGGCGCGAGCAGGGCGACACGGTCGCCGCTGCCAACGCCGAACTGGCGCAGCGCCGCGGCTTGCCGAGCCACGTTGCTCAGCAGCTCGGCGAAGTTGTGCCGCCGCTCGATGCCGTCAGCCAGATGCACGAGCGCGGTCTTGCCGGAGTGGCGCTGCAGGGAACGGTGCAGGCCCTGGGTGAGGTACACGATGACTTGCCGCAAGAGTGAAAGATGCGGCCAGCTTAGGTGCTGGGTCCCGCGACACCAATGGCGGGAAAGGCCAAAGCGATTGGCGAAAGGCTACAGCTCAGGGTTGACCCTGAGACCCTTCCGCATGGCCGTGCGAATGGCGGTACTCGCCGGGCGCGACACCGGTCCAGTTCTTGAAGGCGCGGTGGAAGGTGCTGGCCTCGGAGAAGCCCACTTCGTTGGCAATGTCGAGCAGCGGCAGGCGCGTGTTGGTGAGGAACTCGATCGCGGCATCGCGGCGCAGCTCATCCTTGATCTGCTGGAAGCCGCGGCCCTCTTCACGCAGGCGCCGCCGCAAGGTCTGCGGCGTCACGGCCAATGCGTCACCGACTTCCTCCAATGAAGGCAGCTCCTCGCCCAGCCGTCTGCGCAGCAGCCGCCGGATGCGGTCCGTGAGGCTGCTGGTGTCGCGGTATTTGACGATCAGATTGGCGGGCGCGCCGGCCAGGAACTCGCGCACGCTCTGCACGGTCTGCACCACCGGCAAGTCCAGCCAATGGGCCTCGAACGACAGCCCCACGTGGGGCTGGCCGTAGCGGATCGGGGCCTGGTAGACGCGCGAGGTGTCCGTGCCGAATTGCGCTGCGGTGTAGTCCACGCCCAGCACCGGGACCCGGCGTGCCACCAGCCATGAGGCAGCCCCGAACGTGAACAGCATGAAGGCCTTGATGGCGTAGTCCAGCCGCTCGTCGGACTCGCGCCGCAGCACGAACTGGATTTGCGCGAGTTCGCCGCGCACGGACAAGCGCGCCACGAAATCGTCGATGAGCAGGTCGTAGAACGCGAAGCCGCTGCGCAGCGCCTCGCCCAGCGTGGCGCAGCGCACCAGCTGCTTCATGCATTGGCCGAAGCTGCCAGGCCGTACCGGGCGCGAGGTCAGACCCCATAGCTCGTCGCGCAGGGCCCGGCGCAGTACCCGGATCAGCAGCGCGTACTGCTGCTGGGAGACGCGGGCGAGGGGAGACTCCAGCAGCGCCGGGGTGATGCCCGCACGAGCCAGCACGCTCGCCTCGTCCACACCGCGCTGCCGCGTCCCCTGCAGGATCATGCGGACCTGCTGGATCGCGACGGTGTGGTGGGTGGGTGTCACCGGTCCAGCTTAGCCGACGGCGCCGGACGCCCGCAAGCCGGCAAGTTCATGTTGGTCGAAACCGGCTTCCTGCAGCACCTCGTCAGTGTGCTCGCCAGGGCGCGGGGCCGCGCGTGGGGGGCTGGGTTCGAAGCCGCTCATCTTGACGGGCTGGCCGAACTGTGAGGGCGCATTGGCCGCGGGCACGACCATGCCGCGGGCCTTGAAGTGCGGGTGAGCCACCGTCTCGTCCAGCCGAAGCACCGGCGTGACGCAGGCTTCGCCATCGGCGAACAAGGCGCTCCAATGCGCCAGCGGTCGCGACGCGAAGATCGCGGCGAGTTCCTGCCGCAGGCGCTCTTCGGCGCCCGGGTCGCCGGTGCGATGCAAGGGCACCAGGTCGTCCCGCTCCAGGCGCCGGCATAGCGCATCCCAGAACTTGCGCTCCAGCGCGCCGACCGCGACGTGGCGGCCATCCGCCGTGCGATAGAAGCCATAGCAGGCGAGTTCGCCGGTCAGTGTGGCCCGGCCGGTCGCCGCCACGCGGCCATGCTGGTTGAGCGCGGCCAGCGGCAGCACCGCGTGCGCCAGCACGCCGTCGGCCATGGCGATGTCGACGTGGCGGCCCCGGCCCGTGCGCGCGGCATCGAACAGCGCGGCCAGGATGCCCATCACGGCCGTCATGCAACCCCCCAGCAAGTCGGCCACGGGCAGGTTGGACAGGGCAGGACCTTCGCGCGTACCGATCTGGTCGGCCACGCCGGCCAAGGCGCAGTAGTTGAGGTCATGGCCCGGCATGTCGCGCAGCGGCCCGGTCTGGCCGAAGCCACTGATGCTGCAATACACGATGCGCGGGTTCATCGCGGCCACCACCTCATAGCCCACGCCCAGCCGCTGCATCACGCCGGGGCGAAAGCCTTCCACCAGCACGTCGGCGTCGCGGCACAGGCGCAGCAGGGTAGCGGCGCCCGCCGGCTGCTTGAGGTCGATGCGGATCGCCCGCTTGTTGCGGTTGAGCAGCGCGCGCACCGGCGGGGCGGCATAGTCGCCGGCACCCAGGTCTTCGATCTTGATCACGTCGGCGCCCAGGTCCGCCAGGTGCAGGGTTCCCATGGGGCCGGGCAGCAGCCGGGTGAGGTCCAGCACGCGCACGCCGGCCAGGGGAGGGCGAGAAGAAGACGAAGAAGATAGGGCGGATGAGGCGATGGTCATCCGCTTACTCTACGGCTGCGAGGCCGGCCGCGGCAATGGCCGCAACGCCCCATCGCCTTGGCAAAAAGCATCATCGTCCAGCAGCCTGCGTGCGCGCTGCAGCACCGGCGCGTCGATCATCTGCCCGTCGAGGCGAAACGCGCCCGTGCCGCGTTCGCGGCTCGTTTGCAGCACGCGCTGTGCCCAGTCGCGCTGGGCCGGCGTGGGCCCCAGGCCTTCATTGACCGGGCCCACCTGCCGCGGATGGATGCAAAGCTTCGCGCCAAAGCCCAGGCGGCGGCTGCGCGCTGCGTCGGCGGCCAGGCGCAGCTCGTCGTCCAGGGCCGCAGTGACGCCATCCACCGGCGCGGGCAGGCCGCCGCGGCGCGAAGCCATCGTGAAGGCCAGGCGCACGCTGTCGAGCTCGCGTTCGTCGGCGTCGCAGTGCAGACCCAGGTCGGCCTGGAAATCCAGGTGACCGAAGGCCAGGCGCAGCACGCCTGGCGCGCGCGCCAGCAGGTCCAGCGCGTGCAGCCCCTGCGCTGATTCGATCAGCGGCAGCACCGGCGCGCGCGCCAACTCCGCGACCTGGTCGATCGCGGCCACCGACTCGGCCTTGGGCAGCACCACGCCCGCCAGCTTATGCCGCGCCAGCTCGCGCAACAGGGCCATGTCGTCGTCGTACCAGGCGGTGCCCGGCGCATTGATCCGAACGAGCAGGCGTTCCCGCTCTGCCGGACCCAGTGTGGCCCAGGCGCCGGCCAGTGCCTGGCGCGCAGCTGGCTTGTCCTCGGGCGCCACCGCGTCCTCGAGATCGGCGATGACGGCGTGCGCGCCGCTGTCCAGCGCCTTGCGCAGGCGCTCGGGTCGATCTCCCGGCACGAACAGAAAGGAACGCGCGCGCGCCAGGAGTGCGGTCGCTCCGCTCATACGACGACGAGCAGCGGGCCCACCCGCGGCCACTGCGCCACCTGCCACAACCGTTCCACGGCGGCGCGCATCTCGGTTTCGCTCGCACCGCCGCTGAAGGCCGCCAACTGCAAGGCCTTGGCCGTGATCTCCTCGCGGCTGAGCGTGTTGCCGGGGTCGCCTTTGGGCTCGTCGACGCGCCCGTGCAGGGTGCGGCCGTCGGCGGTGTGCACCGTCACCTTGCCGATCCAGCGGCGCGGGTAGGCGCCGTCCACTTCGGCGTCCAGCGCCATTTCGACCCGGTCGCGCAGCCGCGCCGTGGCTTCGTCGCGGTAGTGTTGCTCGAACTCCGGCAGGCCGGCGTGGCCGAAGCGCGCCACCAGTGCCAGAACCGTGCCCATAGAGAACTTGCTCTGGTGCACCGTGGCCGGATCGACCACCGGCCCCAGCACGTCGATCGCGCCCTGGTGTACATGGGTAACCACCCGCGCCAGGTCGTCCGGACGCAGCCGATGTTCGCGCATCACCTGCGCCAGCGCATCGGCTGCGGGATGCGTGTGGCGGCACGAAGCGTGGTACTTGAAAGAGGTTTCCGCCGTGACCCAGCGTGTGCCCAGGCCGTCGGTCAGGCGGGTGGCATCGGCGTCGCTCGACATGCCGGCCGCCATGCCTTGCGGACCGTCGAGGATGCGGTCGGCGCCGGTGAAGCCATCTTGCGCCAGATGGGCCGACATCAAGCCGGCGGCCGCGGCGTGAGCGGTGTGCAGTTGCTTGGAATCGGCGGCGGTGCGAAGGAACTCCCACAAGCCGGCGGATTGCGTGCCGGCCGAACCGAAGGCGTGGCGCATGCGCTGGGCGTCCAGTCCCAGCAAGTTGCCCACCGCGGCGGCCGCGGCCAGCGTGCCGGCGGTGCCCGTGGTGTGGAACACCTTGTAGTGCGAACGCCCCAGGAATTCGCCCACCCGGATGCCGACCTCGTAGCCCGCCACCGACGCCGCGAGCAGTTGCTTTCCGCTCGCGCCCAGAGCCTGTGCCGCGGCGACCGCGGCCGGGAACACCACTGTGGCCGGATGGAACACCGAGCCGTTGTGCACGTCGTCCTGTTCGGCGACATGCGAGGCCGCGGCATTGGCCATGGCCGCGAGGTAGGGACTGGTGTGCTCACCCGTGACGATGACCTCCGATGGTCCGTCGGCGGGGCCCATGGTGCTGGCGAAGCGTGCGATGCCGGTGACGGGCCGCGCGCCGTGGCCGGCGACCGCGGAGGCGAACCAGTCGACCAGCAGGTCCTCGGTCTTGCGCACTACAGGCGCCGGGATGTCGTCGAAGCGCAGGCCGGCGGCAAAAGCGGCCAGTTCGGCGTTAGGGTTGTGGCTCATGCTGTCGTGCCTTCCAGCTGCATGCCGAGTTCGCGCAGGATGGCCCGGGTGTGCTCGCCGACGGCGGGCACCGGGTCCATGCGGTAGTCGAAGCTGCTGTTGCGCCCCGGCGGGAGCAAGGCGGGAATTTCCCCGGCCGGCGAGCCCACTGCATGCCAGCGCTCGCGCGCCTTCAGCTGTGGGTGGGCCCAAAGACCGGCCATGTCGTTCATGCGGGCATTGGCGATCTGGGCCTCGTCCAGGCGCTGTTCCGCCTGGATCGTGTCCATGCGGGAAAAGGCCTGCAGGATCAGCGCCTGGAGTTCGGCGCGGTTCTGGTTGCGCCGCGCGTTGGAGTCGAAGCGCGGATCCGAGGCCAGGCCAGCGTCGCCCAGCACCTTCTCGCAAAAGACCGCCCATTCGCGCTCGTTCTGCACGCCCAGGAGGACGGCGCCGTCGCTGGTGGCGAATGGGCCGTAGGGATAGATGCTGGCATGCGAGGCGCCGGTGCGCGGCGGCGGCTCGGCGCCTTCGAAGGCGTAGTACATCGGGTAGTTCATCCACTCGGCCAGCGATTCCAGCATCGACACGTCGATGTGGCTGCCCTCGCCGGTGCGCCCGCGTTGCAGCAGCGCCGCCAGGATGCCGCTGTAGCCGTACATGCCGGCTGCGATGTCGGCCATGGAGTTGCCGGCCTTGCTGGGCGTTTCGGGCGTGCCGGTCACCGACACCAGGCCGGCCTCGGCCTGGATCAGCAAATCGTAGGCCTTCTTGTCGCGATACGGGCCGTCCTCGCCGTAACCCGAGATATCGCAGACGATGAGTCCTGGATGCTTCTTGTGCAGCGTTTCCCAGGACAGGCCCATGCGCGCGGCCGCACCGGGCGCGAGGTTCTGTACCAGCACATCGGCCTTGGCGACCAGCGCCTTCAGCACTGCCAGCGCTTGTGGATCCTTCAAGTCCAGCGCCAGGCTTTCCTTGGACCGGTTGGTCCAGACGAAATGAGAAGCCAGCCCGCGCACGCGCTGGTCGTAGGCGCGGGCGAAGTCGCCGGCGCCGGGGCGCTCGACCTTGATGACGCGCGCGCCCAGGTCGGCCAGCTGGCGCGTGCAGAAGGGCGCGGCAATCGCATGCTCCAGCGATACGACGGTGATGCCATCGAGAGGTCTTGTCATGCGATGTACTCCATGGAGTTGTCATGCCGGGCTTGACCCGGCATCCATCGTGGCGTGTCGATGCGCATCGATGGATTGCGGGTCAAGCCCGCAATGACATCAAAAAGACCGCGGCAAACCGAGCACATGTTCCGCCACATAAGAAAGGATGAGGTTGGTGGAAATCGGCGCCACCTGGTAGAGCCGCGTCTCGCGGAACTTGCGCTCCACGTCGTATTCACAGGCGAAGCCGAAGCCGCCGTGGAACTGGATGCAGGCGTTCGCCGCCTCCCAGCTGGCTTTGGCCGCCAGGTACTTGGCCATGTTGGCCTGCGCGCCGCAGGGCTGGTGGGCATCGAACAGGCGGCAGGCTTCCCAGCGCATCAGGTTGGCCGCCTCGATCTCGATGTGGGCCTCGGCGATCGGGAACTGCACGCCCTGGTTCTGCCCGATGGGGCGGCCGAACACCACCCGGTCCTTGACGTATTTCGTGACCCGGTCGATGAACCAGTAGCCGTCGCCGATGCATTCGGCGGCGATCAGCGTGCGTTCGGCGTTCAGGCCATCCAGGATGTACTTGAAGCCCTGGCCTTCCTGCCCGATCAGGTTCTCGGCCGGGATCTCGAGGTTCTCGAAGAACAGCTCGTTGGTCTCGTGGTTGACCATGTTGAGAATGGGCCGCACGGTCATGCCGGACTTCTCGGCTTGGCGCAGATCCACCATGAAGATCGACATCCCTTCGGATTTCTTTTTCACGTCAGCCAGCGGTGTGGTACGCGCCAGCAGGATCATGAAATCGGAATGCTGGATGCGCGAAATCCATACCTTCTGGCCGTTGACGACGTAGCGGTCGCCTTTCTTCACGGCGGTGGTCTTGATCTTGGTGGTGTCGGTGCCGGTGCTGGGTTCGGTCACGCCCATGGACTGCAGGCGCCATTCGCCGCTGGCGATCTTGGGCAGGTACAAGGCCTTCTGCTTTTCGGAGCCGTGGCGCAGCAAGGTGCCCATGTTGTACATCTGGCCGTGGCAGGCGCCGGAGTTGCCGCCCGAGCGGTTGATCTCTTCCATGATCACGGAGGCTTCGGCCAAGCCCAGGCCGGAGCCGCCGTACTCCTGGGGAATGAGGGCGGCCAGCCAGCCGGCCTTTGTGAGTGCGTCGACGAAGGCTTCGGGGTACGCGCGCTGCTCGTCCACCTTGCGGTGGTACTCGTCGGGGAATTGGGTGCAGAGGTCGCGCACCGCGTCGCGGATGTCCTGGTATTTATCGGGTTCGTGTTTCATGGTTCGATCTCTGCCTTGGCTTTCATGGTGAGCGCGCCTTCATGGTCCTGCGCCCACAGGGCGATGGTTTGCCCATCGGCGCCCGGCTGGCCGTTCAGCCGCATCGGCTGGCCGTCGAAGCTGGGCCGCAGCGCCTTGAACTCGAAGCTGCGCACGGCGGCTCGGGGTCGCTCGCGCCGCAGCAGGTCCATCAGCAGCGTCGCGATCAGGGGACCGTGCACCACCAGGCCCGGATAACCCTCGGTTTCGGTGACGTAGCGCCGGTCGTAGTGGATGCGGTGGCCGTTGAAGGTGAGGGCCGAGTAGCGGAACAGCAGCACCTCGTCGGGAGTCAGCTCGCGCTGCCAGGCCGCGCCGGCTTCGGACGCCACCGGCGGGGGTGCGGGCTCCCCGGGCAGCGGCGCCGCGCGGTAGACGATGTCGTGCTCCTCCGTCATAGCCAAGCCGCGCGCGTTATGCAACTCATGGCGCACGGTGACGAACAGCAAGTCGCCGGTGCGGCCTGCCTTGTGCGTGATCGAAGCGACGGTGGACACGCGGCGCGCCGCATCGCCGACGCGCAGGGGATTCGCGGGTTCCCACTGCAAGCGCCCGCCAGCCCACATGCGCCGCGGCAGCGGCACCGGTGGCAGGAAGCTGCCGCGCCTGGCGTGGCCATCGGGGCCGATCTCGCTGGCGCGATACACGGGCAGGAAATACAGCCAGTGCCACAGCGCCGGCAGGGCAGTGCCGCGTTCCGGCGGCGGGTCGTCGCGGTCCAGCGAGGCCGTGAGGGCGCGCGGCGGTGCCGCCGTGATTTCGTCCTCGAGAACTTCGGTCTTGCCGATCCAGCCCTGCAGCCGGCTGAGCAGGGCCGGGTCGATTCGCGATGGGTGAGACATGGTCGCATGGTGATCCCCGCAGGGCCCAAGCACAATGCGCCAATTCGGTAATCAGCCTTCTGTTTTTCCGAAAGCTGCTGCGTTAGCATGGCGCATGCATTTCGACCTGACTGACCTGCGCCTGTTCGTCTACACCGCCGAGGAGCGCAACCTGACCCGTGCCGCGGCGCGCCAGCACCTGTCGCTGGCGGCGGCCAGTGCGCGCGTCAAGGCGCTGGAGGAACAGGCCGGGCTGCCGCTGCTGTACCGCGAGGCTCGCGGCGTGCGGTTGACGCCGCCGGGCGAGGCCTTCCTGCATCATGCGCGGGAGGTGCTGCACCAGGCCGAGCAGTTGCGCCGCGATCTGCATGACTATGGGGGCGGCCTGCGCGGCCACGTGCGGGTGTTCGCCAATACGACGGCGGTGACGGATTTCCTGCCCGAGGTCCTGCCGGGTTTCCTGGCCCGCAACCCCCGCGTCAATGTGGACCTTCAGGAGAAACCGAACGCTGAGATCGCCCGTGGCGTGCTCGACGGTCGGGCGGACCTGGGCATCGTGGCTGGGGCGGTCGACACGCTGGGTCTGCAATCCATTCATTTCAGCACCGACCGGCTGGTGCTGGTGACGGCCCGCGGCCACGCCTTCGCCCGGCGCAAGCGCATCGTTTTCGCCGACACGTTGCAAGAAGACATGGTGGGCATGCACCACGGCAGCACGCTGCAAAGCTTCCTGGAGCAGCAAGCTGACAAGCTGGGCAAGCCCATGAAGCTTCGTATCCAGCTGGCAAGTTTTGACGCCATGTGCCGCATGGTGGGCGCCGGGGTGGGTATCGGCATCGTTCCCGAGAGCGCCGCACGGCGCAACCTGCAGCCCATGAAGCTGGCGCAGGTCGAGCTGGCCGATGCCTGGCGCGTGCGCGAGCGCTACATCCTCGTGCGCGAGCGTGAAGCGCTTCCGGCCTACGCCCAATCGCTGATCGAACTGCTGTGCGAACACTTCAGGCCACGGGCGGCGGCGGCCCGGTCCTGATCTCAGTGATGAGGCTTGTCGGAATCCGGCTTCTTGTCCTTGGGCTTCTGGCGCGTGCCGAGCTGGTTGGACTGTTCGGAAAACTCTTCCAGATGGGGCAGCACGCTGTCGGCGCCTTCGCGCTGGCGCTTGGCGAAGGGCCAGGCTTTCTGCCGCAGCCACTCGCGGTAATCGCGCAATGGTTTGTCACTCATGGGGCGCCTTCGCACTGTAAGCCAGAAGCTCAATCTAGGCTTTTGCAAGCACAGCGGCGGTCGGCGGGCGCGAAGTACGACTGTAAGCGCCCACCTACACGGCTTGCCAAATCGCGGCGCAGTGCTATCGTGGGGGCAGCACTGCGAAAGCGAGGCTGGTCATGAAAATCCTGATTGCCGTGGACGGATCGGAATTGGCGTTGGACGCCGTGCGGTATGCACTGCAGTTGCGGGCGGAGGGCCTGGCCGCCGGCCTCGTGCTGGCCAATGTGCAAGAGCCGGCATCCCTGTACGAGATGCTCACCGTGCGCGACCCGCAGCGATTGCAGGGCTTGGCGGCCAGCGCCGGCGACCACTCCCTGCAGGGCGCGCGGCAGTTGTGCGACGCTGCCGGGGTGGACTACGAACTCGAGATCGGCCTGGGCGAGCCGGCCCATACCCTGCTGGACATCGCGGAGCGCTACGGCTGCAGTGCCATCGTGGCCGGCGCGCGCGGTAAGGGCGGGCTCGGTGGCGCGGACCTGGGCTCGGTCTCACATGAGCTGATGCATGTCTCGCCGCTCCCCGTAACGATCGTCAAGCACAGCGACGTGCAGGCCGGCGAAGAGCAACCCGCGCAAGCCGAGCAGGAGGCGCCGCCCTCCGCCGAAACAGATCCGCAGCCGATGCTGGGCCTGGCCTAGCCGAGCGCCCGCCGCCAAGCCGCGATTTCGGCCACCGTCGTGCACAGCAGGCCGTGCGCCTGCGCAAAGTCTGTCACCTGCTTTCCGCGGGCCATGGTGCCGTCGGGATTCATCAGCTCGCACAGCACGCCCGCGGGTGCCAGCCCGGCCAGCGCGGGCAGGTCCACCGCCGCTTCGGTATGGCCATCGCGCTCCAGCGTCCCGCCGGCGCGCGCGATCAGCGGGAAGACATGGCCGGGACTGACGATCTCGTTGTGTTCCAGCGTCGAGCGCAGGGCGCACTGGATCGTCTGCACCCGGTCCGCCGCCGACACGCCGGTGCTCACGCCGTGCCCGGCCTCGATCGATTGCGTGAACGCCGTTGCATAGCGAGAGCGGTTGACTTCGACCATGGGACGCAGCCGCAGCTCGCTGGCCTTGTCCGGCTTGATGCACAGGCAGACGATGCCGCTGCCCTCGCGGATCAGCATGGCCATCACGGCGGGGGTGACCAGTTCGGCCGCGCAGATGAGATCGGCCTCGTTCTCGCGCTGTGCATCATCGAGCACCAGCACGGGCCGGCCCGCGCGGATTTCGGCGATGACCTCGGGAAGCGGGGCCAGGGGAATGGCGTCCGTGGACACCGGGATAGTGGGGATGGAAACCATCATGAAACGCTCCTGTTGTTGAACAAAAACGCTCCAAGGCAGACAAGAACGCCAATGCCTTTCCTCTCGCGAAGAAACGCAACGGCACATCGCCGCAGCAATGCCGCGGCGAATCTTCTTTCATCCGGACTATGACCGTCGGCCTCAGAATTGGACTGAGTCTGCTGACCCCCGGGCACCTTGCGGCATCCGGGGCGCTCGCGGGCTTGCGGCTTGCGCCGCCTACCGCCGGTGGGGAATTTCACCCCGCCCTGAAGACCCCTCCAATATAGAACAGTGCACAAGAACCTGCTGCACGCGCGGTCGTGCCGTGGGCTATAGTTGGTCGCAATGGAGACATGCCGTGGCAGTTGAAAGCGGTGGGGAGAGGGTCAAGCGTCACGTTTTGATGCGGCACGCCTCATTGGCGCAAAGGCGCGCGGAGCGGCTCGACCCCACGGTGCGCGGGCTGCTCTGGTCCACCGCCGCCGGCCTGAGCTTCGTGGTCCTCAACACCCTGATGCGCGGCCTCACGCTGCAGCTCGATCCCTTCCAGACCCAGTTCCTGCGCTACTTGTTCGGCTTGCTGGTGATGATCCCGCTGGTCTTGCGCAGCGGCCTTGCGTCCTACCGTCCGCGCAATATCAGCGGGCAGTTCGTGCGCGGTGGCGTGCATACCTTTGGCCTGTTCCTCTGGTTCTCGGCGATCCCGCACATCACGCTCGCCGACACCACGGCCATCGGGTTCACCGGCCCTATCTTCATCATGCTCGGCGCGGCCTGGATGTTCGGCGAGCGCATGCGCTGGGAGCGCTGGCTGGCGGCGCTCATCGGCTTCGCCGGTGTGCTGATCGTGGTGGCCCCCAAGTTGAGCGGCTCCGCCGGGGCCTACACCTTGCTGATGCTGGCGTCGTCGCCGATATTCGCGGCGTCCTTCCTCATCACCAAGGGCCTCACGCGCTACGAGCGGCCCGCCGTGATCGTGGTCTGGCAATCGATCACGGTGACGGTGTTCAGCCTGCCCCTGGCGGTGCTCGCATGGCAGACGCCGACCGTGGCGCAGTGGTTCATGTTTCTCATCTGCGGCGTCCTGGGCAGCGTCGGTCACTACTTCCTGGCGCGCTCGTTCACCGTGGCCGACATCTCCGCGACCCAGTCGGTCAAGTTCCTCGACCTGGTGTGGGCCTCGCTGCTGGGCTGGCTGATCTTCGCCGACGTCCCCAGCCGCTCCACGTTGATCGGGGGCGTGGTGATCTGCGCCTCGACCCTCTGGATCGCGCACCGGGAAGCACGCGGCGCGGCGCGTGACCCGGATCAGGCCTCCCGCAGCGCATAGGCGGCCTGGCTGCCCGCTGGGAGCTGGTGCAACTCCCAGCGCCGCCGGTGGAACGCATCGAGCGCAGGCCGGTGGGCGATCGACACCAAGGCCCCGCCCTTGCGCCGCACCATCGCCGTCAATCGTTCGTAGAGGGTTTTTTCCGCCGGACCGTCCAGCGCGCTCGTGGCTTCGTCGGCGAGCACCCAGGCCGGTTGCTTGAGGAACACGCGCGCCAACGCCAGGCGCTGACGCTCGCCGCCGGAAAGCTTCTGGCTCCACGCATCCTCATCGTCCAGGCGCGAGGCCAGCTGCGGCAGCAGGGCTTCGTCCAAGGCCCGGTGCAGGTCTTCCTCGCTGTAGCGGTCGGCGGGCTCGGGATAGGCGAGGGCATTGCGCAGGCTGCCGTCCGGGAAGTAGGGGTTCTGCGGGATGCACATGGTGTCCGCCGGAATCTCCACCTTGCCGCGGGCGAAAGGCCAGATGCCCGCGAAAGCGCGGAACAGCGTGGACTTCCCGCTGCCCGACGGCCCCTTCACCAGCACCGAGTCGCCCGGCGCGACCTGGGCCGACAGACCCGACAGCAGCAAGGCGCCGCTGGGCAGCGCCAGGGACAGTTCCTGCGCGCTGAGGCCGTCCGCGCCTTCCACGACCTCCGGCCGCTGGGCCTGGGCTTGCGCGGCCACGCTCTCCTCGAAGCTGGTCAGCCGATCGGTGGTCGCGCGCCAGGCGGCCAGCGAGCTGTAGTTGTCGACGAACCAGGCCAGCGAGTCCTGTACCTGGCTGAAGGCCGACGCGATCTGCATCAGTTCGCCCAACTGGATCGCACCGGCAAAGAAGCGCGGCGCCGCCACGATGAAGGGAAAGACCACCGCCGCCTGGCCAAAGAAGTTGGTGAACCAGATCAGGTTCTTCTGCGCCCTGATCAGGCGCAGGTAATTGGCCAGCACCGCACCGAAGCGCCGGTCCAGGTGCTGACGCTCGACCTGCTCGCCCTTGTCCAGCGCGATGGCTTCGCTGTATTCGCGCACGCGGACCATGTGATGGCGGAAGTCGGCCTCATAGCGCTGCTGCTTGAAGTTCAGGGCGATCTGCGGACGCCCGATGTAGTGCGTGATGATGGTGCCGACCACGCAGTACGCCACTGCGGCCCAGACCATGAAGCCGGCGATCTCGTAGCTGGAGCCGCCCACGCTGAACGCAAAGCCACCGCTCAGGGCCCAGAGGATGCCGACGAAGCTGGCCAAGGTCACCAGCGCATTGAGCAGTCCCATGGACAGCGAGATGCTGTAAGTGGTGAACAGGTTCAGGTCCTCCTGGATGCGCTGATCCGGGTTGTCCGGCGTGGCGCTGGCGTTCGAGAAGCGCGCCAGCTCCATCCGGTAGAAGGCCTGGCCCGACAGCCAGCGCTGCAGGTAGTGGGTGGTCATCCAGGCGCGCCAGCGCATCTCCAGCAGCTGGGTCAGGTAGAACTTGTAGACCGCAATGACGATATAGCCGAATGCCAGCCAGGTGAAGCGAAGCAGCTGCGCCCAGAACACCGGCTGGTCGCGCTTTTCCAGCGCGTCGTAGAACAGCCGGTTCCACTCGTTGATCTGCACCAGCATGTAGACCGCGCCCAGGTTCAGCAGGACGATGGCGGCGAGCAGCCCTCGCGCCTTCCACTTTTCCTCGGACGAGAAGAACGGCGTGGTGAGCGCCCAGACCTTGGCTGTAGTGGCCTTGATGGCGGCCAGCTTGTCGCGGAATTTCATGTGGTGGACCCTTGGCGAAGCAGGGCCCATCGTAGCGCGCACCTTGGCGCGGGCGCGGCTTCAGCGCGTCTGGTTGGAGATGCCACTGGCCACGTGGCCCGAAGGCACATGGCGGGCGGCATGATCGACGTGGCGGGTCTGGTCGTCGAAGAAGAAGTCGGGTTCGAACTCGCGCAGAAACTCGCCCTTGGGCAGGCCGCCCAGGAACATGGCCTCGTCCACGCGGATGTCCCAGTCCATGAGCGTGCGGATGGCGCGCTCATGGGCCGGCGCACTGCGGGCGGTCACCAGCGCGGTGCGGATCCGCATCGATCCGTTGCCCGCTTGCTGCAGCCGGTGCAGCGCCGTCAGCAGAGGTTTGAAAGGGCCGCCCGGCAGCGGCTGCGCTGCCTTGCTGAGTTCATGCCGCTGGAAGGCGTCGAGCCCCTGGTCCTGGAACACGCGCTCCGCCTCGTCGGAAAACAGCACGGCGTCACCGTCGAAGGCGATGCGCACTTCATCGGGATAATTGGTGCCGGCCTGGACCGATTCCGTGAGGACGCGCGCCGCCGGAAAGCCGGCTGCCAGGGCCTCGCGCACATCCTCGGCGTTGGCCGAAAGGAAGAGATGGGCGCCCAAGGGCCGCAGGTAGCGAAACGGCGAGCGGCCCTGCGTGAACACACCGCGCTCCAGCTTGATCTCGTTGGCGTGGCCCGAACGGAAGATGCGCATGCCCGATACCGGGTCGTTGCGCGAGAGGATCACCACTTCCACGCGCTGGGTCGTGGTGTCGTTGAACGCCAGCAGCTTCTTGATCAGCGAGAAAGCGATGCCGGGCCGGGCCGCGACGTCCAGCCGCTCCAGCTGCAGCGTCATGTAGGCCTTGGGATCGCCGCTCTCGAAGAGCGTGTTCTCTTCCTCGAAGTTGAACAGCGCGCGCGAGGAGATCGCGACCACCAGCTTGTTGTCCGAGAATGCCGTCATCGCGCGAACTGGTTCAGCTGGATGATGGGCAGCAGCACGGCCAGCACGATCAGCATCACGACCAAGCCCATGGTCACGATCAGGAGCGGCTCCAGGATGGTGGCCAGCTGCATCGCGCGCCGCTGCACTTCGGCGCCGAGCTGGTTGGAGGCGCGCTGCAGCATCTGAGGCAGCTGCCCGGTTTGCTCTCCGAGCCGCGCGAACATGGAAAGAAGCCCGGGGAAGCGCTTCTTCTGCGACATGGCGGAGGCCAGCGGCGCGCCTTCGCGCACCAGGACCAGTGCGTCCATGGCGTCGGCGCGCATGGCGCGATTGCTCAGCGTTTCGGCGGCGGCCTGCAGTGCCTTGAGGATGGGCACACCGGCGCCCGCGAGCAGCGACAGCGTGCTGGCGAAGCGGGCCGCGTTGTAGCCACGCGAAAGCCGGCCGACCAGGGGCAGCGTCAGCCAGGCGGCGTCGAAGCGCTCGCGCGTGCCCTCGTTGCGCAGGGCGAAACGCGTGGCGACCAGCCCGCCCGCCAAGAGCAATGCCGCCAGCCAGCCCCAGTTGCGCACGAAGCCGCTCACGGCCAGCATGGCAACGGTGAGAAAGGGCAGGGCGCGCTTGCTGCCCGCGAACACATTGGCGACCTGCGGCACCACATAGGCCACCAGGAACAGCACGATCGCAATCGCGACCAGCGACACGATGGCCGGATACAGCGCCGCGCCCAGCAGCTTTGCCTGCAGGGCTTGCCGCTCCTCCAGGTCATCCGCCAGCCGCTCCAGCACCAGGCCCAGGTTGCCGCTTTGCTCGCCGGCGCCGATCACGGCGGTGTAGATGTCGGGGAACTCGCGCGGGAAGCGCGCCAGGGCCTTGCCGAAAGGCGAGCCTGCGTTGACCTCGGCCCGCAGGGCGGCCATCAAGTTGCGCTCGCGTTCGTTCTCGGCTTCTTCCGTGAGCGCCGTCAGGGCGCGTTCGAGCGGCAGCCCCGAGGTGATCAAGCCGGCCAATTGGCGGGTCCAGATGGCGAGCCGCGTGGCGTTGAAGACCGTGCGGCTGAACGCGCCTTCGCTCCAGCCGCGCTGTTCGCTCGCAGCCGCGCCCGAACTCACCGGCGTGACCTGGAGCGGCACCAGGGCCTGGCCGCGCAGCAGGCTGCGCACGGCCTTGGCCGTGTCGGCCTCCATCACCCCCCGGCGGGTGTCGCCCTGGGCGTCCAGGGCTTCGAACGAATAAGCTGGCATGGCGCGATTATCGGCCCGCCGGCTATCGCGGCTAGGCCTGCCGCAATTTGAAACGCTGCAGCTTGCCGGTTTCGGTGCGGGGCAGGCTGGGCACGAACTCGATCTCGCGCGGATACTTGAAGGGCGCGATGCTGGCCTTCACGTGGTCCTGCAGGGCCTTGACCATGGCGGCGTCGCCGGTGTGGCCGGGCTTGAGCACGCAGAAGGCCTTGACGATCATGCCCCGTTCCTCGTCGGGCTTGCCGATCACCCCGCACTCGGAAACGGCCGGGTGCCTCAGCAGCGCGTCCTCGACCTCCGGGCCGCCCACGTTGTAGCCGGATGTGATGATCATGTCGTCGGCGCGGGCCTGGTAGAAAAAGTAGCCGTCCTCGTCCTGCAGGAAAGCGTCGCCGGGGTAGTTCCAGCCGTTTTTCACGTAACTGGCCTGGCGCGGCTCGTCCATGTACTTGCAGCCCGTGGGCCCGATCACGGCGAGCTTGCCGATGGTGCCGCGCGGCAGTTCCTGGCCATCTTCGTCCACTACCTTGGCTGTGTAGCCGGGCACTACCTTGCCGACGGCGCCGGGCCGCACGTCATCGCCGGCAGAGGAGATGAAGATGTGGAACATCTCGGTGGCGCCGATGCCGTCCAGCATCTCCAGGCCCGTCGCCTGCTTCCAGAGCTGGCGCGTGGCATCGGGCAGGCCCTCTCCGGCGCTGACGCTGATACGCAGCTTGCCCACGCCGTGCTGGCGCGCGAACGGCGCCATCTGCCGGTAGAAGGTCGGGGCCGTGTAGCTGATCGTGGCGCCGATTTCGTTGATGGTCCGCACCATCGTTTCGGGCGTGTAGGGCGCATCGGGGAAATAGACGCTGGCGCCGGCCCACATCGGGAAGACCAGCAAGCCGCCCAGGCCAAAGGTGAAGGCCAGCGGTGGCGAGCCCACCACGATGTCGTCGGGCGTTGCGCGCAGCACATGGCGCGGCCAGGCTTCGCAGGCGGCGAGCACGTCGCGGTGCGTATGCACCGCGGCCTTGGGCTTGCCGGTGGTGCCGGAGGTGAACGCCATCATGGCGATGTCGTCGGCGGAGGTCGGGCAGGGGGGAAAGTCGCCGGGCTTCTGGGCCGACCGCACGGCCAGTGAGCCGGGCTCGTTCAAGGTATTGAATGGAATCACCGTGGCGAGCACGGGCCGGTCCTGGCGCGCGAGTTCCAGCTCCTCGAGCAGTTTGATGTCGCAGAGGGCGGCGGTGGGCTGGGCCTTGTCGATGATGTCGCCCAGTTCGCGCGCACGCAGCAGCGGCATGGTGGCCACCGCGATCAGCCCGGCCTTGACGACGGCCAGCCAGGCCAGCGCCATGGCGATGGAATTGCCGCCGCGCAGCAACACCCGGTTGCCGGGGACCAAGCCGAGGTCTTCGGTGAGCACCCGGCAGATACGGTCGACACGGTCCTGCACGTCGGTGTAGCTCAAGGTGATGCGGCTGGACCGCAGCAAGGGCCTGTCGGCGAAGCCTTTTGCATGCGCCTTGTCCAGCAATTCCTCGACCAGATTCAGCCGATCGGGGAACTGGAATTCCGGCCGGTCAAAGCGCAGTTCGGGCCATTGCGCCGGGGGCGGCAAGCGGTCGTGGACGAAACGGTCTTGCTGGGCTGACATCCGCGGGCTCCTTGGGGATCAAGCTGCCGTATCGGCGCGCGTGCGTGCATGGTCCTTCACCTTTCCCAGCAGCTTGTGCAGGGTGGCGATGTCCTTGTCGGACAGGCCGGCGAAGGCATCGACGATCCAGCTCTCGTGCTGGCCGGCCATCTCGTGAAACAGCTTGCGGCCCTTGGGCGTCAGCCGCACGCGGTACGCGCGCCGGTCACCCGCCACGTCGACACGGTCGACCAGGCCTTCCGCCACCAGCTGGTCGGTGATGCCGGTCACGTTGCCGCCGGTCACCATCATGCGGCGCGACAGCTCGTTCATCTTCAGCCCGTCGGGCGCGCGCTCCAGCTGGGCCATCAGGTCGAAACGCGGCAGCGTGGTGTCGAAGCGCTCGCGCAGCTGGGTGCGCACCTGCTTCTCCACGATCTGCGTGCAGGTGAGCAGGCGCAGCCACAGGCGCAGGGCTTCGGGGTGTTCGCTATGGGCGCGCGCTTCCATGTCCATGGTGGTTCCTTGCGTTTTTCCGCTTAAATAGTTTAAGCCTAAACAAATTAGTGTCAACAGGAGTTGCCCGCCATGGCCCAGCAGAAAGCGATAACGTCCTACAACTGTCCGCTTGACTCGCTTCGCTGAGCTTGACAAGAATTTATGGGTGGAAACGCTGGTACGCAAGATCGAATCGCAGCTCGCCGGCCTTCCCGTACCGGTGGCGCTGCGCCTGCCGGCCGGGCAGCGGGTGGGGCCGGCCTCGGCCTCCGTCACGCTCTCGTTCAAGGACTGGTCCGGCCTGGCCACGATGGCGGCGGGGCAGATCGGGCGGATGGCGGAAGACTTCGTCGAAAGCCGTGTGCAGCTGGAAGGGCGGATGCGCGACATGATGGCCGTCGCTGCCAGTCTTCTGCCGGGCACGCCGGTGAGCAACGACACGAACTGGTGGGTGCGGATGCTGCGCCGGGCCAAGTCGCTGGCAGCGCATTCGCCTCAGAAGGACGCACGGCAAATCCAGTTTCACTATGACGTGTCCGACGATTTCTATGCGCTGTGGCTGGACCCGCGCCGCGTGTATTCCTGCGCCTATTACCGGGACATGGACATGTCCTTGGCGCAGGCCCAGGAAGCCAAGCTCGACCATATCTGCCGCAAACTCATGTTGTCACCCGGCGAGAAGTTCCTGGACATCGGCGCGGGCTGGGGCGGCCTCTTGATGTGGGCAGCGGAGAACTACGGCGTCAATGCCACCGGCATCACGCTTTCCAGGAATCAATGCGCGCATGTCCAACGGCTGATAGCGGAAAAGCGCTTGCAGGGCCGGGTGCGTATGGAACTGCGCGATTACCGCGAACTGGACGAATTGCAGGGCTTCGACAAGATCGCTTCGGTCGGCATGTTCGAGCATGTGGGCCAGATGAACATGCCCGCGTACTTCGGCAAGATTTTCCACCTGCTCAAGCCCGGTGGGCTGGTGATGAACCACGGCATCACGGCTGGCAGCATCCACCCCAGCCATCTCGGTGCCGGCATGGGCGAATTCGTCGAGAAGTACATCTTCCCCGGTGGCGAGCTGCTGCATATCAGCCATGTCTTGAAGGACCTCACGGTGGCCGGGTTGGAGATGGTGGATGTCGAGAACCTGCGGCCGCACTATGGCCGCACGCTGTGGGCCTGGTCGGACGGCCTGGAATCGCGCCTGGACGAAGCCCAGCGCGTACTGGCGACCACGGACCACACCGACGACGCGTCGAAGGTGCTGCGCGCTTATCGGTTGTACCTCGCTGGCAGCGCGATGGCCTTCGAGCAGGGATGGCTGGGGCTGCACCAGATACTCGCAACACGCCCCGACGGCCAGTTGCAAAGCGGCGCCCTGCGCGGCGCACAATCGGCCTATCCGTTCAACCGCGAGTACATGTACGCATGCTCTACAAATTCAAATCCAAGGCCGCCGGCGATCTGATCATGCTCGAGCCCAATGGCCGACGCGTCCTGGAAATCATAGGCAAGGAAGCGGGGCCCAAGGGCATCATCCTTCCGGAACAGATGCCCGGCGCCATCGCGGCGCTGGATGCGGCGATCGCCAGGGAGGAAGCGGATCAGAAAGCCCTGGCCGACGAGGCCAAGGCCAAGGGTGAGAACCCGCCGCACTTCGACCCCGTTTCGCTGCGGCAGCGGGCCGTCCCTTTCCTGGACATGCTGCGCCGCTGCCAGAAGGCCGGCAAGGAAATCGTCTGGGGGGTGTGAAACCGAAAGGCTGTCATCCCGGACTCGATCTGGGATCCAAGACCTCCTGAATTCATGGGTTGCGGGTCGAGCCCGCAATGACATCCCTTTCGGCCTTAGTCCACCTTCGCGCCCGAGGTCTTCACCACCTGGCCCCACTTGCGGATTTCCGCGTCGATCAGCTTGGCGAATTCCGCGGGCGAGTTGCCGCTCGGGATCGCGCCCTGCGCGAGCAGCCGCTCCTTGATCGACGGCACATTCAGCGCCTTGGCGGTTTCCTGCTGGATCCGGTTGACGATGTCCGGCGCCGTGCCGGCGGGCGCCAGCAGCCCGAACCAGGAACTGGCCTCGAAGCCCTTGAGGCCGGCCGCCTGTTCCACCGTGGGCACATCGGGCAGGGCGGCGGAGCGCTGATTGCTGGTCACGGCCAGCGCCTTGAGCTTGCCCGCCTTGATGTGCGGCATGGACGAAGGCAGGTTGTCGAACATCACATCCATGTCGCCGCCCAGCAGGCCCAGCAGGGCCGGGCCGGAGCCGCCGTACGGGAAGTGGGTCATGTAGACGCCGGCCATGCTCTTGAACAGCTCGCCGGCCAGGTGGATCGAGGTGCCGTTGCCGCTGGAAGCCATGTTGACCTTGCCGGGGTTGGCCTTGGCATAGCGGATGAAATCCTGGACATTGTTGATGCCGCGCGCCTTGGCTTTCTCGGTGTTCATCACCATCACGTTGGGAACGCCCGCCACCAGCGTGATGGGGGAGAAGTCCCGCTGCGGATCGAAGGGCATCTTGCTGTACAGGGACTTGTTGATGCCGTGCGTGCCGACGGTGCCCATCAGCAGGGTGTAACCGTCCGGCGCCGACTTTGCTACCGCATCCGCGCCGATGTTGCCGCCGGCACCGGCGCGGTTCTCCACCACGAACTGCTGGCCGAAGGCCTTGGACAATTCAGGCGCCAGCGCGCGGGCCAGGATGTCGGTAGTGCCGCCCGGGGCGAAAGGCACCACGATGCGCACCGGCTTGCTGGGCCAGGCGCCCTGCGCGGACGCCGGAAAAGCAGGCGCGAGGGCGGCCAGGGATACAGCGACCAGCGCCAGGCGCCGGGGGATGGACAGGGCAGGCTTCATGGCAGTCTCCTTCTTGTCTATGCATTCTCTATGGAAATAAAAAAGGCCGCCCGGAGGCGGCCTTCAAAGCGTCACATCGCGACAGCTTCAGTCGGCGTAAACGCCGGCGGCCTTGATGATCGGGCTCCATTTGGCGATTTCGGCGGCGACGAATTTCTTGTGCTCGGCCGGCTCCATGCGCTTGTCGTTCACCACCACGGCGCCCAGGCCTTCCTGCTTTTTGATGAAGTCGGGATCCTTGAGTGCGACCTTCAATGCGTCGTTGAGCTTTTTCTGCACGTCAGCAGGGGTTCCCTTGGGCGCGTACAGGCCGTGGAAGATGGTGACCTGGAAGTCCTTGAGGCCAGCTTCCTGCAACGTCGGCAGATCCTTGAGGGCCGGGGTGGTCAGGCGCTTGGGGGTGGTGACCGCATAGGCCTTGACCTTTTTGGCTTCGATCTGCGAGGTCGTGTTGGTGGTCTGATCGCACATCAGGTCGACCTGCCCGCCAATAATGTCCGTCATCGCAGGTGCAGTTCCCTTGTAGGGCACGGTGGTCATGTCGATCTTGAGCGCGTTCATGAGCAACAGCCCGCAGAGGTGAGAGGCGGCGCCGACGCCCGCATTGGCAAGGTTTACCTTGCCTTTGTTGGTTTCCAGCCAGCTGCGCAGCTCGGCGAAATTATTGGCCGGCAGCGAGGGGCGGCCAATCAGCGTCATCGGAACGTCGTTGACCATGCCGAGGTATTCGAAGTCGCTTTCGACCTTGAAGGGGATGTTGCGCACCAGCGTGGGCATGGTGGCCATGCCGATGTGGTGCAGCAGCAGGGTGTGGCCGTCGGCCGTGGCCTTGGCGACTTTGTTGGCGCCGATCGAACCGCCGGCCCCAGCCGCGTTGTCGACCACGATGGGAATGCCGCCCAGCGGCTTGCGCATGGCCTCCGCCAGGTCGCGCGCCACCCGGTCGGTGGGGCCGCCGGCCGTGAACGGCACGACGATGGTGATGGGCCTGTCCTTGATGGGGAAGTCGGCCGCCTGTGCGCCCAGCGTGACAGCGGCCAAGACCGCCAGGGGAGTGAGGGACTTGAACAATGGGTTCATCGGTGGCTCCTTGAATTGGTGAATCCGCAGATACTAAGTTCGTCTACGCGCATCTGCATCGCGGAAATTACGTACCGCCACCCCGGGGTAACCCTAGACGTAGCTACTCGTAGCTACTTGTAGCTGCGCGCATCCTCGATCACCTTGCCATCGTTAGGCAGGCTGCCAGGTTGCAAGAGCTGCACGTCGCCGCGCAGCTTGGTGACGTCGCGGATGGCTTCGCCGATCCGCGCATCGAGCCCTTGCGGCGCCGCGGCGGCCTCCACCTTGAGCGTCATCACGTCGTTGGCCATTTCGCCGCTAACCACCAGCCGGGCCTTGATCACCTCGGGGAAACGCCGGGCGATGTCGGCCACCTGCGCCGGATGCACGAACATGCCGCGGATCTTCGTCGTCTGGTCGGCCCGGCCCATCCAGCCCTTGATGCGCGAGTTGGTGCGGCCGGTCGGGCAGATGCCGGGCAGCAGGGCCGACAGGTCGCCGGTCCCGAACCGAATGAGCGGATAGTCGGGATTGAGCGTGGTCACGACCAGTTCGCCCACCTCGCCTTCGGGCACGGGGTCGCCGGTGCCCGGACGCACGATCTCCACGATCACGCCCTCGTCCAGCACCAGGCCTTCGCGTGCCTGCGTCTCATAGGCGATGAGGCCCAGGTCGGCCGTGGCGTAGCTTTGGTACACGGCCAGGCCGTGCTGCGTAAACCAGTCGCGAAGCGTAGGTGGGAGCGCCTCGCCTCCCGTCAGCCCCTTGTGGATGCTCGAGATATCGCTGCCTGTTTCCAGGGCTTTTTCGACCAGGATGCGCAGGAAGCTCGGCGTGCCCATGTAGGCGTCGGGCTTGAGCTCGCCGATCGCCTGCAATTGTTGCTCGGTCTGGCCGACCCCAGCGGGGAACACCGTGCAGCCGACCGCGTGGGCGCCCGACTCCATGATGAAGGCGCCAGGGGTCATGTGGTAGCTGAAGGCGTTGTGCACCAGGTCGCCCGCTCGAAAGCCGGCGGCGAACATGGCACGCCCGGCGCGCCAGTAGTCCTTGGCCGTCCCTTCGGGTTCGTAGATGGGGCCCGGCGATGCGAAAGCACGAGTCATCTTCGGGCCGCGCACCAATGCTGAAAAACCGCCGAACGGATCCGTGGCGCGAGCCGCGCGCTGCCGCTCGAACAATTCGTGCTTGCGGGTGACGGGCAGGCGGGCGAGCGCCTCACGCGACGTGACGCCGGCCGCGTCGACGCCGCCGAGTATGGCGGCGAACGCCGGTGTCGCGCGCTGGGCGTGGGCCACCTGCCGCGGCAATGCCGCCATCAGTTCGGCTTCACGCTGCGCCGGAGCGCGTGTTTCCAATGCGTCGTAGTGTTTACTCATGTACGTTTCCATTGGCAACGGTGGTCATTCGTGGGCCACCGCGGAACCGGCTTCGCCGGGCCGCCGGTGGCGCCCCCTTGAGGGGGAGGCGCCGAAGGCGCTTCGGGGGTGGGTCATGCTAACCAGCGCTTGCGCCGCTTGTAGCTCTTGACTTCACGGAAGCTCTTGCGCTCGCCGCCGCCCACGCCCAGGTAGAACTCCTTCACGTCCTCGTTGGTCGCGAGCTCCGATGCGGGGCCGTCCATCACGACGCGGCCACTTTCCATGATGTAGCCGTAGTCGGAATACTTCAGGGCCATATTGGTGTTCTGCTCGGCCAGGAGGAAGGTGACGCGTTCCTTGGTGTTGAGGTCTTTCACGATCTCGAACACCTCCTGCACGATCTGCGGCGCCAGTCCCATCGACGGCTCATCGAGCAGGACCATGCTCGGGTTGGCCATCAAGGCGCGGCCGATGGCGCACATCTGCTGCTCCCCTCCCGAGGTGTAGGCCGCCTGCGAGGTGCGGCGCTGCTTCAGGCGCGGGAAATAGGCATAGACCTTCTCCAGGTTGGCCGCGATCTCGGCCTTGCTGGTGCGGGTGTAGGCGCCCGTGAGCAGGTTCTCCTCGATGGTCAGGTGAGCAAAGCAGTGCCGGCCCTCCATCACCTGCACCACACCGCGCTGTACCAGGTCGGCCGGTGTGAGGTTCTCGATGCGCTCGCCGCGCAGTTCGATGGAGCCCTTGGTCACCGCGCCGCGTTCTCCCTTGAGCAGGTTGGAGACAGCGCGCAGCGTGGTGGTCTTGCCCGCGCCATTGCCGCCCAGGATGGCCACGATGCCGCCTTCGGGCACCTGCAGCGATACCCCCTTGAGCACCAGGATCACGTGGTTGTAGATGACCTCGATGCCATTGACGTTGAGAACGATGTTTCTTGTGCTCATAGTGTGTTGGATCCTTTGCAAGCGCTGCACGCAACGCTTGCGAAGGATTTGTCATCCCGGCACGCGGCCGGGATGACAATTGCATTTCAGGACTGGCAGTCAGCCGGCGCGCGCGCCGTCAGCTTCTTGTCGGCCGCGTACTTGGCCGCCGTCGATTTGATCAGCGGCTTGATAATCTGCTCGTCGCCCTGCAGCCAGTCGGAGGTGAACTTCCACTGCTTGCCGTCCCAGGTGTGGATGCGGGCCCACGCAGCGCCCATGTGATCCGAGCACGAGGTGCTGATGGGGCGCATCACGCCGGCAAAGCCCAGCGCGTCCAGCTTGGCCTGGGTCAGGTTCAGGTTTTCCAGGCCCCAGCGCACCTGCTCGCCGGTCATGACCTTGCCCTTGCCGAAGCGCTCCTGCGCGGCCCGGATGCCTTCGATGCCCAGCATGGCGCTCATGGCGCCGCGCATGTACAGCACCTGGCCGGCTTCTTCCTTCGGACCCGTGCCCTGGCCCTTCGCATGCACCAGGCTCATGATGTCTTTGACCACCTTGGAGTCGGGCTCGGCGCCGTGCTGCAACGCCACCGCGTTGTAGCCCTTGGCGCCATCGGCCACGTCCTTGACGTCAGGCTCGGCACCGGCCCACCAGACGCCGTACATCTTCTCGCGCGGATAGCCGGTGGCCTGTGCCTCCTTGATGGCGGTGGAGTTCATCACGCCCCAGCCCCACAGCGCCACATAGTCGGGGCGAGCCTGGCGAATCTGCAGCCAGGTGGCTTTCTGCTCCACGCCAGGGGCCGCCACCGGCAGCAGCTGCAGCTCGAAGCCGTGCATGCGCGAACGCTCCTGCAGCAGCGGGATGGGTTCCTTGCCGTACGGGCTGTCGTGGTAGACCAGGGCGATCTTCTTGCCCTTGAGCTTGTCGAAGCCGCCTTCCTTCTTGGCGATGGCTTGCATGATGGTGTCGCTGGCCACCCAGTAAGTGCCGGCGATCGGGAAGTTCCACTTGAACACCGTGCCGTCAGCGCTCTCGCTGCGACCATAGCCCACCGTCACCACGGGGATCTTGTCGGCCGGGGCTTTCTCCGTGATGGCGAACGTGGCGCCGGTCGACAGCGGCTGCACGAACGATGCACCCTTGCCCTTCAGGCGCTCATAGCATTCGACGCTGCGCGCCGTGTCGTAGCCGGTTTCGCATTCTTCCCAGCTGAGCTTCACGCCGTTCAGGCCGCCCTTGGCATTGACCAGCTTGATGTAGTCGACATAGCCATTGGCCCAAGGCGTGCCGTTGGGCGCGTAGGGCCCGGTGCGGTATGAAAGCACCGGGATGAATTGATCCTTGGCCTGGGCCAGCGCGTCGGTCGAGATGACCGACGCCGCCGCGGCCAGCGTGGCCACCGCGAGTGTCAAGTTTCGTAGCTTCATGCTTGTCTCCTGTAATAAATGATGGAAAGCGCTCAGGGAAAGGATGTCAATGCGGGAAGGGCCACAGCCGCAGCTTCTGCTTGCCCGTGGACCAAAGCTTGGCCAGGCCGTGCGGCTCGACGATGAGGAACCACACGATCAGGCCGCCGAAGATCATCAGTTCGGCGTGCGAGATGCCGGCGGTGGAGATCGCGATGCCGAACAGGCTGGCCAGCACCGGCAGGAACTGGTTCAGGAAGATCGGCAGCACCACGATGAACGCCGCCCCGAAGAAGCTGCCCATGATGGAGCCCATGCCGCCGATGATCACCATGAACAGCAGGCGGAACGACATGTCCACCGAGAACGCCGCCGGTTCCCAGGCGCCCAGGTAGACGAAGGCCCACAGGCCCCCGGCCACGCCGATGATGAAGCTGCTGACGGCAAAGGCGGTGAGCTTGGCGTACATCGGGCGGATGCCGATCACCGAAGCGGCCACGTCCATGTCGCGGATGGCCATCCACTCGCGCCCGATCGCGCTGCGCACCAGGTTCTTGGCCATCAGCGCCATCACCACCAGCACCGCCAGGCAGAACAGGTACTTGCTCACCGCGCTGTCGATGGGCAGGCCGAACACCTGCAGGTTGGACACCGATACGGAGCCCGAGGGCGTGTCCAGCGTGAACCACTTGATGCGCAGGAACATCCAGTCCGAGAAGAACTGCGCGGCCAGCGTTGTGACGGCCAGGTACAGACCTTTGACGCGCAGGCTGGGCAACCCGAACAGGATGCCGAAGGCCGTGGCGCACAGCCCGCCCAGGATCAGCGCCGGGATCAGCGGCATGCCGGGGATGCGCACGAAGAAGTTGTACGCGCCGTAGGCGCCCACCGCCATGAAGGCGCCCGAGCCCAGCGAGATCTGTCCGCAGTAGCCCACCAGGATGTTCACTCCCAGGGCCGCCAGCGACATGATCAGGAAGGGAATGATGATGGCGCGAAACAGGTAGTCGCTGGCCAGGCCGGGCACCACCAGGAAGGCGAACGCCAGGATCAGCAGGATCGCCAGCCGGTCCTGCGCGATCGGGAAGATCTGCTGGTCGGCGCGGTAGCCGGTCTTGAACTGGCCGTTTTCTCTGTAAATCATTTCAAACCCGATCGATGATCTTTTCGCCGAACAGCCCTTGCGGCCGGATCAGCAGGAAGCCCAGCGCCAGCACATAGGCGAACCAGATCTCGATGCCGCCGCCCAGCATCGGGCCCAGGAACACCTCGGCCAGTTTCTCGCCCACGCCCAGGATCAACCCGCCGACGATGGCGCCGGGGACCGAAGTCAGGCCGCCCAGGATCACCAGCGGCAAGGCCTTCAGGGCCAGCACCGACAGCGAGAACTGCACGCCCAGCTTGCTGCCCCAGATCATCCCGGCCACCAGGGCCACGAAACCGGCCACGCTCCAGACGATCACCCAGATGCGGTTGAGCGGAATCCCGATCGACTGCGCCGCCTGGTGGTCGTCGGCCACGGCGCGCAGGGCCCGGCCGGTGCTGGTGTACTGGAAGAAGGCCGCCAGCGTGGCCACCAGGCCTGCGGCGATCACGGCGGCGAACACGTCCTCCTTGTTGATCAGCAAGCCGCCCTGGAAGGTGCTCTGGAACAGGAAGATCGGATCCTTGGGCATGCCTACGTCGATCTTGTAGATGGAGGAGCCGAAGATGGTCTGGCCGAAGCCGTCCAGGAAGTAGGACACGCCCAGCGTGGCCATCAACAGGGTCACGCCCTCCTGGTTGACCAGCTTGCCCAGCACCAGCTTTTCGATCACCCAGGCCACGGCGATCATGACGATGAGCGCGGCGATGAAGGCCAGGATGTTGGGCAGCCACTTGCCTTCCAGCCCGGTCCACTGCGGAATCCATTCGGCAAAGCGGGCCATGGCCAGCGCCGCGAACAGCACCATCGCGCCCTGGGCGAAGTTGAAGACGCCCGAGGCCTTGAAGATCAGCACGAAGCCCAGCGCCACCAGCGAATACAGCATGCCCGACATCAGGCCGCCGATGATTGTTTCGATATAGGGTCCCACTTCTGTCGTCCTTATTCGGAGGTGCCCAGGTAGGCTTTGATCACTTCGGGGTTGTTGCGTACTTCGTCGGGCGTGCCGTCGCCGATCTTCTTGCCGTAGTCCAGCACTACCACCCGGTCGCTGATGTCCATCACCACGCCCATGTCGTGCTCGATCAGCACCACGGTGGTCCCGAACTCGTCGTTCACGTCCAGCACGAAGCGGCACATGTCCTGCTTCTCTTCGACGTTCATGCCGGCCATGGGCTCGTCCAGCAGCAGCATCTGCGGCTCCATCGCCAGGGCGCGGCCCAGGTCGACGCGCTTTTGCAGGCCGTAGGGCAGCTGCCCCACCGGGGTCTTGCGGAAGGCCTGGATCTCCAGGAAGTCGATGATGTGCTCGACGAATTCGCGGTGGCGGATCTCCTCGCGCTCGGCCGGCCCGATGCGCAGCGCCTGCAGGAACAGGTTGCTCTTGATGCGCAGATTGCGGCCTGTCATGATGTTGTCCAGCACGCTCATGCCCTTGAACAGGGCCAGGTTCTGGAAGGTGCGGGCCACGCCCATCACCGCCACCTGGTGGCTGTTCATGTGCTTGAAGGTCTTGCCGCGGAAGGTGATGGAGCCTTGCTGGGGCTGATAGACGCCATTGATGCAGTTGAGCATGGAGCTCTTGCCGGCGCCGTTGGGCCCGATGATGGCGCGGATCTCGTGCTCCTTCACGTTGAAGGAGATGTCGGTGAGCGCCTTGACGCCGCCGAACGCCAGCGAGATGTTCTGCACGTCCAGGATCACGTCGCCGCTCTGGCGTACGCTCCTGGCGGCCAGGTGCTCGGCCTCGGTCATCATGTTCATGCTGCGGCCCTCACAGGTGCGAAGAGTTGGGTATCGACGATGCGCAAGGTGGCATTGACGCTGCCGGTGCGGCCATCCTCGAACTTGACCTGGGTCTCGATGTACTGCTCAGTCTTGCCGCTGTACAGGGCCTCGACCAGCACGTCGTACTTCTCGGCGATGAAGCCGCGGCGGACCTTGTTGGTGCGGGTGAGTTCGCCATCGTCGGCATCCAGCTCCTTGTGCAAGATGAGGAAGCGGCTGATCTGCGAGCCGGCAAGCATGGTATCGGCGGCCAGGTCGGCGTTGACCTTCTCCACGCAGTCCTTGATGAGCTCATAGACCTCGGTCTTTTGCGCCAGGTCGGTGTAGCCGGCATAGGGCAGGTTGCGCCGCTCGGCCCAGTTGCCCACCGCCTCGGAGTCGATGTTGATCATCACGCAGACACGATCGCGCCCGTCGCCATAGGCCACGGCTTCCTTGATGTAGGGGAAGAACTTGAGCTTGTTCTCCACGTACTTGGGCGCGAACATGGCGCCGTCGTTGGCGCCGCCGGCGATGCGGCCGACGTCCTTGACGCGGTCGATGATCTTCAGGTGGCCCTGCGCATCCAGGAAGCCGGCGTCGCTGGTGTGATACCAGCCATCGGCCGTGAGCACCTCGGCCGTGGCCGTGGGATTCTTGTAGTACTCCTTCAGGAGGCCGGGCGAGCGCACCAGGATCTCGCCGTTGTCGGCCACCTTGATCTCGACTCCGCTGATGGGTATGCCCACGGTGTCGGCCTTGGCCTGGTTGTCGGGCTGCAGGCAGACGAACACGGCCGTTTCTGTGGAGCCATACAGCTGCTTCAGGTTGATGCCGATGGAGCGGTAGAAGGTGAACAGGTCGGGGCCGATGGCCTCGCCGGCGGTGTAGGCCACGCGAACCCGCGAGAAGCCCAGGTTGTTGCGCAAGGGGCCATAGACCAGGAAGTTGCCGATCGCGTACTTCAGCCGATCCAGCGCGCCGACGGGTTTCTTGTCCATCAAGGACGGGCCGACGCGCTTGGCCAGGTTCATGAAACCGTGGAACATGCGGCGCTTGAGCCAGCTGGCGTCCTCCATGCGGATCATCACCGTGGTCAGGAGCCCCTCGAAGATTCGCGGCGGCGCGAAGTAATAGGTGGGGCCGATCTCCTTGAGGTCGATCACCACGGTGGCGGCCGATTCGGGGCAGTTCACGACATAGCCGCAAGCCAGCCACTGGGCATAGCTGAAGATGTTCTGGCCGATCCAGGCCGGCGGCAGGTAGGCCAGCACCTCTTCCTCGTGCGTGAGCTTGTCGAAATCGGCGCCGGCCTTGGCGCGATCCAGCAAGGTGCGATGGGTGTGCACCACGCCCTTGGGGTTGCCGGTGGTGCCCGAGGTGAAGAACATCGCCGCCACGTCGTCGGGGCGGGCCCTCTCGACCTGGGCCTTGAAGAAAGAGGCGTCGGTTCGGCCGAAAGCCTGGCCGGCGGCAATCAGCGCATCCACTGAGAGCAGGCCGGGCTCGCTGTACTTGCGCAGGCCGCGCGGGTCGTCGTAGTAGATCGCGGTGAGCTGTGGGCACTGCTCGCGCACTTCCAGCAGCTTGTCGACCTGCTCCTGGTCTTCGGCAAAAGCGAAGCGCACGTGGGCGTTGTTGATGGGGAACACGCACTCGCCGGCGACCGCGTCCTGGTACAGGGGGATGGGCACCGCGCCCAGCGACTGCACGGCCAGCATGGTCGCGTACAGGCGCGGCCGGTTGGCGCCCACCACCACCATGTGTTCGCCGGCGCGCAGGCCGGCCTCATGCAGCCCGCAGGCGATCTGCTCGACCATCTGGGCCATCGCGGCCCAGCTGTGGGTCTGCCAGATGCCGTATTCCTTTTCGCGCATGGCCGCTGCGGCCGGGCGCTGCGCTGCGTGCTGGAGCAGCAGTCGCGGGAACGTGGTCTCCATTCGATGTCCTTCGGTACTTGCTTACTTGAACCTGGGGGCATCGTAGGAGCCACTTTGACGTCATGTTGTCTTTGCAACGACAATCCTAGGGAATGTCCTAGTAGGGGCTGTCCGGAGGATGATTGACTCGCCACAATCCCGGCATGACGACCGACCTCACTTTGCACCAGCGGCGCCGCGAGCCCACAGCTGCCGAGCTGGATGGAATTCCCTGGCTCAAGGTCCTCAAGTCCGATCAATACGAACGCGCGGTCAGCGACCTTAAGGTAGGCGACGCCATGCCGGGCGACTTCGTGTGCCGCGTCGGCCGGCCCGTGACCTATTGGTTCGGCGTGGTCGAAGGCTTGCTCAAAATGAGCAGCGACAACGAGCAGGGACAGACCATGACGTTCGCGGGCCTCCCTCCCGGCGGCTGGTTCGGCGAGGGCACGGCCTTGAAGCGCGAGAGCTACCGCTACAACATCCAGGCGCTGCGAAAGAGCGTGGTGGCCGGCTTGCCCGTGGACACCTTCCACTTGTTGCTGGACCACTCGATCGGCTTCAACCGCTTCGTGATGAACCAGCTGAACGAACGTCTCGGGCAGTTCATCGCGGCGCGCGAGATCGACCGCATGAACAACCCGGACCTGCGCGTCGCGCGCAGCCTCGCCGCGCTGTTCAACCCGATTCTTTTTCCCGGTGTGGGCGACGTGCTGCGCATCACACAGCAGGAACTGGCCTACCTGGTGGGCCTGTCGCGCCAGCGTGTCAACGAAGCGCTGACGGCGCTCGAGGCGCAGGGGACCATTCGCGTCGAATACGGGGGCCTGCGCATCCTGGACCTGGAGGCGCTGCGCTCCCATGTGGTCCCGCGGGTAGCATAGGGCGCATGGCAGAACCTTCTCCCGCGGCGGCCACGACCCGCCTGAACAAACGCATGGCCGAACTGGGCCTGTGCTCGCGGCGCGAAGCCGACGACTGGATTGCGCGCGGCTGGGTGCGCGTGGACGGCGAAGTCGCCGTCATGGGCCTGCAGGTCGCGCCGGATGCCCGCATCGAGGTGGACCCGAAGGCCCAGGGCCAGCAACAGCAGCAAGTCACCATCCTCCTGAACAAGCCCATGGGCTACGTCAGCGGCCAGGCCGAGGACGGCCATCAACCGGCCGTCGTCCTGGTGCAGGAGCGCAACCACTGGAGCGGCGACCCTTCGAAACTGCGTTTCGCCCCCTCGCAGTTGCGCGGGCTGGCGCCGGCCGGCCGGCTGGACATCGATTCCATCGGCCTCCTGGTGCTCACGCAGGACGGCCGCGTCGCCCGCCAGCTGATCGGCGAGGACAGCGGCATGGAAAAGGAGTATCTGGTGCGGGTGAACTACGGCGAGGTCGCGACCGATGTCCAGTCGGCCTTCCCACCGGCGCAACTGGCGCGTTTGCGCCATGGCCTGAGCCTGGACGGCCAGGCGCTGAAGCGCGCCCAGGTGGAATGGCAGAACCCCGAGCAGCTTCGCTTCGTGCTGACCGAAGGCAAGAAGCGCCAGATCCGGCGCATGTGCGAACTGGTCGGGCTGAAAGTGGTGGGCCTCAAGCGCATCCGCATCGGGCGGGTACCGCTGGGGCAGCTGCCGGTGGGGCAATGGCGGTACCTGGCCGCTCATGAGCGCTTCTGAACTGCCGCGCTAGCGGGCTCTGCCATAGGCAGATTTCGTAAGGCCCTGTGCAGTTTTGCCTAACCCTGATGGGGCTTATTGCCTAGGGGCGCCAAGCAATTCGCTTACTCCCGCTGAGCAGGGCGGTCCTATTCTCAATCCATCGGTGATCGGCCCATGGAACTAGGAATAGAGATCATGAAAAGCTTCAGGACAATGGTTTACCCGGCGCAGCTGCTGGCCCTGGCGCTGGGTTTGCTTTGCCTCCCTGCCACGTCCCAAGCCGCGGGCGAGATCAAGATGACGGTGAGCGCGACCATTCTCAAGCACGCGAGCCTGCAGGTACTGTCCCAGCCCACCGCGGTGGTCGTTACCGCCGCCGACCTGGCGCGCGGCTATGTCGATGTCCCGGTGACTTCGCAAGTAGCCATCCAGAGCAATACGTCCGGCGGTTACCTGCTTGAGTTCGCGAATCAAGGCGACTTCATGCGCCAGATACTGGTCCATGGTCTGGGCGGCGTCGTCCAGCTGAGCCCGGATGGCGGCGTGATCGCGCAAAGCGGTGCCCCTACAGGCGTCACCAAGGCTACCTTGGCCCTGGGGTACCGCTTTCTGTTGTCCCAGTCGGCGCAGCCAGGCACGTACGCATGGCCCATGCGCCTCTCGGTCGCTCCCCTCTAAAAAACAAGCTACTGTTCTTCGTCAGGGGCGCGACTTGCAAACCACGTCGCCCAATTCGACAAAGGTCTCGCTGGATTTGGGGATGACCAGCTCGAATGCGCAAGGCACGCCGTCGAGCAGCGTGGTGCCAGGATAGGTTCCCGGCTTGAGATTCTCTGCATAAAATTCCCCGCCACGCCCTGTTTGCAGTCCCTCGGGCGGCGCATCCGAGCCAAGCTTCATTTCCACGAACTCCACCGACTTGAGGCCGTCCCTGCCTAGTGTCTTGAGCCTGCCGCTGAAAGCCTGCAGCTTCCTGGCCGCGAAATTGATCATCGTGCCGCTCCTGTAAGGCGGTGAGACCTTTCTTGCGACCGCCGCTATGGAGTAGTCGATCGGTATGGTTTCGGCGGCGAGGGTCACTTCGTTGTCGGTATACGCATTCAAGGTAGGCAGGAAGAGCTTGCCTTGGGCGTCGGTCTCGCCCACCCGTTGCCCGTTGACCAAAACGCCGACGCCAGGCAGCCCGCCCACCTTGACGATGCCGAAACTGCCTGTGATGGGTCGCCCGAATGAAACTGTCCCGTCGATATAACCTATGCCGCCGGCGACCGAGGCGCGATAGTCGTCAAACGTCTTGCCCTGTTGATCGCGGTTGCGGCCAAGATCGGCGCGAAGAATGGCGGCGGGCGCGTTGTACTGCACGCTCGACTTGAACCTTTGGTTGTGCCCCGTGGGATCCGAGTCGCGGTCCGCCACCATGGTGAAACCCAGGCCTTCCCCGATGGGTTGCCTCTTGGTCAGTTCCACCACTTCCGAATTCCGGGTCCGGTCGTTGCGATAGCTGGCGGCCGCGGAATAATCTTTCTCGAAAAAGACGCTGACGCCCACGAACAGCTCATTGCGGCTGCCCGCGACCTTTTCCTTGATGTGGCTCAAGCTCGTATTCAGCGAGGCCCAGCCCGAGACGATGGGCGCGCTATAGCTCAAGGTCGTCCGGCGTTGATCCTCCAGCACGGCCACGCTGTAGGGCTGTGCGGGCGTCGGCGTTGATCCCGTTATCCCGCTTCGCGTCGACAGCCACGAATGGCCGAGGGAAACCGTGCCGCGCGCATCCATGTTGTAACTCGCGCTCACGCTGGCTTCGAGCTTGCGATTGGTGACGATCGGCGGGTCGGCCAAGGCCGCAAAATGGCCCCATTCCCGGCGCGCCGAGACGCCTGCGCTCCAAGCCTTGGCTTGATAGGTGTACGAGAGCGAACCGGCTGTTCCCCGCTGGCCGGCAACCTCGCTGCGCGCCGCGGCCAGGCCCAGCACGCCGCTGTTGCCAAGCACGAAAGTAGCCATCGGTCCGGCATTGAGGAATTTCCTGGAACCTTCGGCGCGCAAGCCCAGCGTGACCGCATCGGTCAGGCCATAGCGGTGGAACATGTTGAACGCGGCCGGGCCATACCGGTTGCTGTCGGTCCCGAAGCCGCGTCGTATGGCCCCGAGGTTGTAGCTGTATTCGTGCAACCCCCCCCGCAGGGGCTGGTCGCTGAAATAAAAGGAATAGTTCAGTTGCTGGACGCGGCCGAAGGAATCGCGCAGCACCAGTTGAACATTGCGCGATCCCCCATAGGCCAGGATGTCGCGCAATTCGAATTCGCCGGGCTTCAGCCGCTCGGTGCGGACCCGTTGGCCGTCGACGAAAACCTCGAGATCGCTTGGTAGCGCAACGTTGCCGCTGACGCTCTGCATCGGGAACTGGATGAAATACGGGTTGAGCCCATACAATTTCGATACGCTGACGCCGCCCAGGTTGATGCCGGTGCTGAATTCGCGCGCGGGCGTAAAAAAATCCCCCACCACCGTCCGCCGCAGCGCTTCGCGATCGTCATGCGTGACGTTGCTCATCAGCCGGACGAATCTGCGCCTGCCCGTGGCGTCGGTGACCGTGCTGCCATCCGACAGGAAGAGGTAGTTGCCGGCTCGCCAGCCGACCTCCCCGGCAAAACCGAGGCCCGCCGTTCCCACGTCGTCGTGGGCAGCGGTCAGCGCATAATTGGCGAATAGGCTGCTCTCATTGGGGGCCGTGCGCACGGCATTCCTGCCGAGGCTTTCAACGCCGAAGGACTGCGTTGCCAGCAGCTGTGGATTGGCGCTGATATTCAGCACCAACTCCTTTTCGCGGAACTCGAAGCTCACGCCCGACATGGAGCGAAGTGAAATGTAGTTCTCGCCGTCGATCACCAACGGGGTCCCGCTCGGGCTTCTGAAACCCATCGCCCTCAAGTCCTGAACCTTGACCAAAAAGTCGCGGCCCGAGGTGCGTTCAACGAACAGGTCGCCTTTGTTCTCGGTGTTGAGCGTGACGCGAACAACGATGGTCTCGCCCTGCGCGGGGTTGGCAGCTGCCACCATGACGTCGGCCGGCCAGCAAACAGCCGGCATCGCGCTGAGGAAACACCAAAGGGCATTGGCGGCCTTCGAGTGCTTCATTTGGGAGCACACATGGCACGGGTCACCTCCAGCTTGCGGGTCGCGTTGAGCCTGTCGGTCTTGATTTCGACCTCGAGCGCTGCGATTTTCACGCACTGGTCGCCGGCGATCGCGGTTTTGAACGGCTTCACCGCGCCTGCCAGCAAGTAGCGGTCCGCCAGGGTCGCCGAATAGACTTCCTTGCCGGCCGCATCCGAGCCTTTCAGATGAATTCCCTTGATGATTTGATGCCGGTTGCCGGTGTTCCTGGCGGAGAGGTTCAGCTCGCCGTTGGCGAGCTCGACGCTTTCAATTTCCAGGCCGTCCTGCGGTTGGACGGGGGCTATGAAAACCGGAGCGCCGAAGCGTATCAGGAAGGTGATCTGCACCCCCGGTTTTTCCGGGTCCTTTTGGGTGCCGGGCAATTCCTCGATGAAAAGGCGATAGGTTTTTTCGGCGGGCACAACGGGCGTTCTTGTGCCGACCCGCACCACGCCTTCCTGGCCAGGCTCGACAGTGAGAATCTTGGGGAAGAAGATCAGGTCCCGGGCTTCCGTGTACTGGTCTTTTCCAGTGGCGTCCTGTGCCCACTCCATCGCCTGAAGCTGGAAGCTGAGCGGAAGCTTGCCTTCGTTGCGGACGGTGACCGCGCCGCTGCGGGCGGCGGCGCCGAGATCGAGGCGGGTCGGATTGACCGTGAACTCGCCGGCCAGCGCCGCACCCGCCAATAGCAAGGCGCACCACAAGGCAACGAGCGTACCCCTCCAACAGTTTCGTACCATCGCGTTAACCGAAGTGGCGGTGATGAAGGCGCGCTTTCTGCTCAGGGTGTGAGGGTGAGTATCAGACGATCGCGATAAGTGCCGGCGACAGCGCCCAAGTATGCGCTGGCTTGCACCGTGCCCATGAAGCTGGCGACCTTGAAGTTATTGTTGCCCGGACCGGCGTTTCCGCCTGCGAAGGTCACTGCACCGATGGAGTATGCAATGGTCTCGGTACCCAAGTCTCTAATCATTGTGCGATTCCCGCGCTGTCCCTGATCTATCGAGATCGCCATTAACTGCACGGCGTTGCAGTCGCCCACCTCGACCGAGCCAGTCACGCTTTTCGGGCCCCCGACGCTGGGATCCAGGGTCCCGAAAGCAAGGCCGACGGTACCGCTGACTCTGAACAGGCAATTGCTGCCGTTGCTGTAGGCCGGCATTGCCGCCGCCATCAGCACGGCGGCGATGGCGCACGCGAGGCTGGAAGGCAGGCTTTTCATGGTGGGTTTATATCGATTTCGTTGGGGCTTGGGCATCAGAGAGAGCCAGCCCCAACGAGATGTTGGCCCATGACTCAGTTGTTGATCGACAGGGTCACAGTGTCCGAATAGCTGGTACCTTGCTGCGCACCCTGTACAGCGGCTTGCGAGACGGTAGCGGTTGCCACAACCTTGGAACTGCCGGCGCTGGCGTAGCCCAGGCCTGCTTCCGGGGTGCCCAGGCTGAACGTGTAGGCAATGGTCTTGGCGCCGTCGGTCAGCGTGGTGCCTCCACCCGTCTTGGTGATGACGGGCGTTAGGCCGTTGGTGCAGTTGTAGGTGATGTTGCCTGTATTGGAAACGCCACCTGCGCCCACGGTAGAGGGATTCATCGAGCCCAGGGCGATAGCCGGCATGGTGGCTGCGCTGAACGTGCAGACGTTTGGCACCGACGCAGTGACGTCCACCGTGGTGGTGCCACCGGCGGCAGCCAAGCCAGCAGTGGAAGCCAGGACGGCGGCGGCGACAGCCTTCAGAACGATGCGGTTGGTTTTCATAGTTGCTCCAAGAAAAATGTTCACAAATCGCCAGAGCTACAAGACGGGGTCTTCTCTGTTCCCAGGCCGAGTTGTATCAAAAGGCAACTGAATAGTAACGCTTGTTGGGTAAGAAAACAACCTAAGGCGGCTTAAGCAAACGCGCTACAGCGCGAAAACCCGTTCAAAAATCACGGCTTAGACAAGTTTCGTGATCTTGAACCTAGGAAACGGCGGAGCCACGTCCTTGTTACAAATACCAAACTAACGCCTAAGCATCAGATTTTACGGATTGGAGCGCTGCTGATCAGCTTCAAAGTGCTGTCCACCCGTGTAACAGCCCTGGGTTGTGGCAAATCCGCCTAATAGAAGGCTAAGACAGCGGGGCTACGCTCCGGCACATCGTCCACAAACCAGGGGAAACCTATGCATGAGCTGCTCCACAGACTGGCGGTCGCCCTGCTGCTCGTGTCCGGCGCCCTGACTGCGTGCGCGCCCTTTGCGATAGGGCTGCCCCTGGATCCCCAGGCGGCCGGTTTGCTCGCCCACTGGCAGTTCATGCTGGTGCTGCTGGGAACGGGGCTGGTCATCGCCGCGTTCGCGCCGTCCTGGCGCTTGCCCGTCGTGACGGCCGCGATTATCACCAAAGGCGCTTTCCTCGTTTTCTCTCCCAACGCTGCTGTGCTGGAGGCAGGGTTGGTACTGCTGCTGCTCGTCGCTGCGATCGTGTTCGCTCGCGAGGCCTGGCAAGAAGCGCGCTGGGATCGTATGCTGCCATTACGTTCGGAGGTCTGATGCGCGTTCTGCTGGTGGAAGACGACGAAATGATCGGCCAGAGCCTGAAGCAGGCACTGGGCGGCAATGGCTGGTCGGTCGATTGGGTGAAGGACGGCCTGCTGGCGCAAAGCGCGCTCAGCGACGGCGGCTACGCCTGCGTGCTGCTCGATCTGGGCCTGCCCAAGCGCGATGGCATCGAGGTGCTGCGTAAGGCGCGAAGCGTTGGCGATCAAACGCCCGTGCTGGTGCTCACCGCCCGTGACGGACTGGACGACCGGATCACGGGCCTGGACATCGGCGCCGACGACTACCTGGTCAAGCCCTATGAATTCCGCGAGTTGCTGGCCCGTATGCGGGCCGTCATCCGGCGACGCGACGGCAGCGCCCATTCCGTCATCGGCGGCGCCGACATCCAGCTGGATATCACCACCCGCGAAGTGCTGGTGCAAGGCGAGCGTTCGCAACTCTCGGCGCGTGAGTTCGCGCTGTTGCATGCCCTGCTCGAGCGGCCCGGCGCGATCCTGTCGCGCGACCAGCTCGAAAGCCGCATTTACGGCTGGGGCGAGGAGGTCAGCAGCAATGCGGTGGATGTCTTGATCCACGGCATGCGCCGCAAGCTGGGCGCCGATACCATTCGCAACGTGCGCGGCCTGGGCTGGCGCATTGCGGCAACCGCAGCAACCACAACCGCCCCGGCGCCAGCAGGGACCACGCCATGATGAAGTTCCACAGTGCGGACGGCGCAGCCGGCCTGCAAGGCTATCCGCGCAGCGCCGGGCCGCAGTCGAGTCCGCGCCTCTTCCAGGTGTTTCCGGCCGGGCGAATGTGCTCGATGAAACGCGTGCTGCTGATGTGGCTGGTGCCCCTGTTCCTGATCGTAGGCGCCGCCTCCGCAGCCTTCTCGTACATGAGCTACCGCGGCATGGTGCGCGAGTTCATGGACAGCCAGATGGAGCAGCTCGGCCAGTCCATCGCCGTGCAGGACGAGCACCAGATGCCGCCGTCGCCGTCGGACGAGCGTATTCACAAGTGGGGCGCGTACGTCGTGCAGGTGTATGGCGCCGATGGTCGGCTGCAGGCTACCTCGTTGCCGAAGCTGGCCGCGGGCCCTCAGCAGAGGCCCGGTTTCGATGACGTGCGGGTGGGTGATGCGCTGTGGCGCGTCTACGCCACCGACCCGGCGGAGCACGGCGGCCGGCGCGTGCAGGTGTTCCAGAGCGGAACGTTCCGCGCGCACCTGGCGGCCGAGCGGGCCGGCGCGGCGATCGCTCCGGTGCTGATCCTGCTGCCGCTGGCCATCCTGATCCTGTGGGGCGTGTCCGGCGCGATGTCGCGCGCGGTCCAGGACATCGGCCGGCAGGCCGCACTGCAAGACGAGAACACCATCTCTGAAATTCCGCTCGATCGCGTGCCGCACGAGCTCAAGCCGATGGTGGCGTCGTTCAACAGCCTGCTCACGCGGCTGCGGGATGCCTTCGTGACCCAGCGCCGCTTCGTGCAGGATGCGGCGCATGAATTGCGCACGCCAATCACGGCGGTGGCGCTGCAGCTGGAAAACGTGCGCGGCGACATGCCGCCCGGAGCCTGCAGGCAAAGCCTGGGGCAGCTCGAAGCCGGCGTGAGCCGCGCCCAGCGGCTGGTGGACCAATTGCTCAAGCTCTCGCGCCAGGAGGCTCCCGTGCTGGAGGCTGCCGGTCCGGTGGACCTGCGCGCGCAAGTCCACGAGAGCATCAGCGCACTGATCGCGCTGGCCGACCAGCGCCGGATCGATCTCGGCCTGGTGGGCGCGACCGAGGGCGCCCTGCCGCCGACGCTGCGTTGCGCGCCCAGCGATCTGCGCAGCGTGCTGGACAACCTGATCGAAAACGCCTTGCGCTACACGCCCGAGGGCGGTGTGGTGGACGTGCGGCTGGTCAACGACGGAGCGCGGCCGGCGGTCGAGGTCATAGACACCGGCCCGGGAATTCCGCCGGACCTGCTCGGGCGGGTATTCGATCGTTTCTTCCGCGTGCCGGGCAGCCAGGTCCGCGGCAGTGGCCTGGGCCTGTCCATCGCTCACGCTGCGGCGCAGCGCTGCGGCCTGCGGATCGAGCTGCGCAACCGCGAAGATCGCAGCGGGCTGGTGGCGCGCATCGAGCCCGCTTGAGCAAAGCGTTTGCGCGTGCTAATTCCCAGCTAAGCAAACCCTAAGGGCCAGCTAAATACTGGCGCCTACAGTGAGATCACGGTTGATGCTTGAACTGCAAAAGACAAAGCGGCAACCGAAATACTGGTCATCTCCACTCACTGAAAGGTCCCTTGTCATGAATACCAAAGCCATCCTCGCCATCGCCGCTTTCGCCGCTGTTGCATCCACGGGCGTGCGCGCCGACGAAGCCGACGGCTCGCAGTACGCCGTGAAGTTCGAAGGCAACCGCACCCGCGCCGAAGTGCTGGCCGAAGCAAGCTCTGTCCCCGCCACCCGCAGCACCGAGCCGGCCGGTTCGCGCGTTGCCGCTCCGGTGAAGTCCAACCTGGACTCCAGGCTGGTGCGTGCGCAAGCCGCCGAAGCGGTTCGCCTGGGCCAGATCTCCTCTGGTGAAATCGGCCGCATCTAAGCCGTGCGCCCCGAAATGAAAAAACGCCCTTAGGGGCGTTTTTTCATTGGGGCGTGGTTGCCTAGAAGGTAATGGTCAGCACCGGGCCTTCGGCGGGCACCACGGCCGCGCGCAACAGGTTGCCGCTGTGCACGAAAGCCTGGTTGATGCTTGCCCTGCCGCTCATGGGCTCGTGCGAAGAGTGAACCGGGGCCAGCGCCATCTGCAGCGTCAACGTTCGGGCTTCGCCCACGCCTTGGGCCGCTTGGCCGCAGGACTGCAGGGCAAAGGCGGTGATCGGCAGAAGATCGATGTTCATGGTGGGAAGGTCCGGTACGTTCTTAGGCAAAACAGCAGGCTTGCCTTAAGAAAAATTCCTAAGGGGCCAGGCGCCATGGGAGGTACTGTAACAACCTGTCACCCGCTGTCCAGGCCTTTGCGGGCCGCTGGGCAAGCAAATCCGGCCGCGGCGTCGAATTTGTCACATCCGGGCCTTAGGTCTTGAAAAAAGCAGCCACGGCCCAACATCCCGTGGGCATTTTTCCGCATCGAATCCAAGCCCATGAGCCAAAAACAGACCCTTTCCTTCCAGGCCGAAGTGGCGCAGTTGCTGCACCTGGTCACCCACTCGCTGTATTCGAACAAGGAAATCTTCCTTCGCGAGCTGATTTCCAACGCTTCCGACGCCTGCGACAAGCTGCGCTTCGAGGCCCTGAACAATACGGGGCTCTATGAGGACGTGCCCAACCTGGAGGTGAGGGTCGGCTTCGACAAGGAAGCCACGACCTTGACGATCACCGACAACGGCATCGGGCTGTCGGAGCAGGAAGCGATCGACAACCTGGGCACCATCGCCAAGAGCGGCACGCGCGAATTCATGAACCGGCTGTCGGGCGACCAAAAGGCCGATGCCCAGTTGATCGGCCAGTTCGGCGTGGGTTTCTATTCCGGCTTCATCGTGGCCGACAAGATCACCGTGGAGTCGCGCCGCGCGGGCCTCAAGGCCGACGAGGGCGTGCGCTGGACCAGCGTGGGCGCCGGCGACTTCGAAGTGGAGAGCATCAGCCGGCCCGAGCGCGGCACCAGCGTCACGCTGCATCTGCGCGAAGACGCCGCGGACTACCTTTCCACCTGGAAGCTCAAGTCCATCATCAACAAGTATTCCGACCACATCTCCCTGCCCATCCTGATGCGCAAGGAAGAATGGAAGGAAGGGGAAGAGGGCAAGGGCGGCGAGATGGTGCTCACCGACGAGTGGGAAACCGTCAACCAGGCCAGCGCCTTGTGGAGCCGGCCGAAAAAGGACATCTCGCCGGAGCAGTACCAGGAGTTCTACAAGCAGATCAGCCACGACCATGAGGCGCCGCTGGCGTGGGCGCACAACCGGGTCGAAGGCTCGACCGAATACATCCAGCTGCTGTACATCCCATCGCACGCACCGTTCGACCTGTGGAATCGCGAGAAGGCCGCGGGCGTGAAGCTCTATGTCAAGCGCGTCTTCATCATGGACGAGGCCGAGGCGTTGCTGCCCACCTACCTGCGCTTCGTCAAGGGGGTGATCGATTCGTCTGACCTGCCCTTGAACGTCAGCCGCGAGCTGCTGCAGGAAAGCCGCGACGTCAAGGCCATCCGCGAAGGCAGCACCAAGCGAGTGCTGGGCATGCTGGAAGACCTCGCCAGGCTGGAAAAGGACGAGAGTACGAGCGACGAGGACAAGGGCAAGTACGCGAAGTTCTACGCCGAGTTCGGTACGGTCCTCAAGGAAGGGCTCGGCGAGGATTTCCCCAATCGCGAGCGCCTGGCCAAGCTGCTGCGCTTTGCCTCGACCACCACGGATACGCCGAGCGTTTCACTGGCCGACTACAAGGCGCGGATGAAGGAAGGCCAGGAGGCCATCTACTACATCACGGCCGACACGATGGCCGCCGCGAAGAACAGCCCTCAGCTCGAGGTCTTCCGCAAGAAAGGCATCGAAGTGCTGCTGATGACCGACCGCGTGGACGAGTGGGCGCTCAACTACCTGCACGAGTTCGATGGCACGCCGCTGCAATCGGTGGCCAAGGGCGCCGTCGACCTGGGCAAGCTGCAGGACGAGGCCGAGAAGAAGGCCGCCGAGGAAGCGGCCGAAGCCTTCAAGCCCGTGCTGGAAAAGCTGAGGGAGGCGCTGAAGGACAAGGCTCAGGACGTGCGCGTCACGTCACGGCTGGTCGATTCACCGGCCTGCCTCGTCGTCAGCGACGGCGGCATGAGCATGCAGCTGTCTCGCATGCTCAAGCAGGCCGGCCAGAAGGTTCCGGAGACCAAACCGGTGCTGGAGGTCAACGCCGAGCACGCGCTGGTGAAGAAGCTCGAAGGCTCGGCGCATTTCGAGGACCTGGCCCACATCCTGTTCGACCAGGCGCTACTGGCCGAAGGCGGCTTACCGGAAGATCCGGCGGCCTACGTGAAGCGCGTCAACGCGTTGCTTGTGTGAGTCATTGCGGGCTTGACCCGCAATCCAGGTCTGCCTACTCGACCTTGCCAATCTTCTTGACGACGTCGGCCATGCGCCTGACGTCGGCTTGCACATACTTCTCGAAGTCGGGTGTGTCCTGGTAGAGGATGGGGCTGCCGGCGTTGAGGATCACCTCCTTGACCTTGGCATCGTTCGCGGCCACGCGGGCTGCCGCGCGCAGCCGCTGGGCGACGGGCTCCGGCGTGCCTGCCGGCACGAACAGCCCCGACCACTGCGCGTACTCGGCGTTGTAGCCCGCGTCCTTGAGCGAGGGTACATCGGGCAGGGCATCAAGCTTGCCGCTGCCCCAATGGCCGAGCACGCGCAGCTTGCCGGCCTTGACGTGCTGCAGCACCGTGGCCGGCCCGGACGACACCGCATCGATCTGGCCGCCGAGCAGCGCCACCACGGCCGGGCCGGCGCCGGTGAACGGCACATGGGTCATCTTGATGCCGGTGTCCTGCGCCAGGATTTCCATCGGCACATGCATGGTGCCGTAGTTTCCCGACGAGCCGTAATTGATCGCACCGGGCCGCTTCTTTGCATCCTCGACAAAATCTTTCACCGTCTTCCACGGTGAATCGGCCCGCACGGCCAGCACGGTGGGGTCGGCCGTGATGCGCGCGATCGGACGCAGCGAAGCGAAGCTGTACATGGGCGCACGGCCGAGCAGGGTGTCGGCTTCCGGGATCACGCTGAAGGAGGACAGCGCCAGCAGGACCGTATAGCCGTCAGCCGGGGCTTTCGCCGCCAGCCCCATCCCGATGCCGCCGCCCGCACCGCCCTTGTTCTCGATGATGACGGGTTGGCCGAGGTCGCGCGACATCGCCTCCGCGACCGGACGCGCGACGATGTCGGCCAGCCCGCCCGGCGGGAACGGAACGATCATGGTGATGGGCTTGGTGGGGTAGGGCGCCTGTGCGGCGGCCAGGCCCGCAAACGAAAGAATAAGGGCGGCAAGGGCGTAACGTCGTTGCATGTCGAAGTCTCCTGTTTCTAGTTAGCATGCTACATTGACCGCGCCGCCAGCGAAGAGAGTTTTCCCCATGAAGATCGCCGCCTACCTCGACCAGGGCCGACCCGGTGTCGGGATCGTTTCTTCCGACTTGCAGAGCGTGTTGCCGCTCGAGCTGGCTGTCGCGGACGCGGTGCGCGGTGCGCAGGCCATTGTCGAGCTGATGGCGGCTGGCAAGGCCATGCCGCGAACCGGCGCTCCGGTGGCCCTGGATGCGGTTCAGCTGGTCGCGCCACTGCCCCGGCCGCGCCGCAATCTGTTTTGCGTGGGAAAGAACTACCACGCGCACGCGCGCGAATTCGCCGGCAGCGGCTTCGACAGCAGCGCGAAGTCGGGCGGCGAAATCCCGGCGGCGCCCATCATCTTCACCAAGGTTCCCGAATGCGTGATTGCGACGGGCGAGGCCATCGTGATCCCCGCCGGCGTCTCGACCGCGATCGACTACGAAGCCGAGCTGGCCGTGGTGATAGGCCGCGGCGGCAAGGGCATCAAGGCCGCCGACGCCATGAAGCATGTGTGGGGCTACACCATCGTCAACGACGTCACCTCACGCGACTGGCAGAGCCGCCACCAGCAGTGGGACATGGGCAAATCCTTCGACACGTTCTGCCCGATGGGCCCCTGGCTGGTTAGCGCGGACGAATGCGACGGCACCCGCACGCAGGTGCGTTGCTGGGTCAACGGGGAAGAGCGGCAGAACGCCTCGACCACCGACCTGATCTTCGACATCCCGACCTTGATCGAAACGCTGTCGGCCGGCATCACGCTCTACCCCGGCGACGTGATCGCCACCGGAACGCCGGTGGGCGTGGGCATAGGTTTCACGCCGCCCAAATACCTGCGAGCCGGCGACGTGGTGCGCGTCGAGATCGACGGGATAGGCGTGTTGGAAAACCCGGTGCGCTGATGCGCCTCCCGGGACATTCCTCCTAGATACACCCGGTACTTACTCACCTGGGGACCCACAAAACCCACTGATCCCTCCCATGGGCGCGTGAGGGGAGGCGCAGCACACTGTTCTCGTTGCAACGCGTAACGAGAAAAGGAACGCCCATGGCCTCCGCAAGCGGTGATAACGTCCTCACAGGCGGATCGGGAAGCGATCGGCTCATTGGAGGCTCGGGGAGCGATACGCTCGATGGTGGCGCCGGCAGCGACTCGTTGAACGGCGGGGCTGGTAGTGACACGCTGGTGTACTGGCTGGCCCAAAACGCGGGGGCGACTGATCTCTACACCGGTGGGTCCGGCATCGATACCGTGCGGCTCCAGTTGAACAGTACCGAATGGCTCAGCCCGACCGTGCAGTCGGAAATCACGCGCTACCTGCAGCACTTGGCAACGGTGACGACCAACGTCAACACCGGAGAGGTTTCGAACGCCATCGCCAGCGACTTCACCTTCAACTTTGGTGGCGGAACGACCCTGACAGTGTCCATGATGGAAACGCTGGATGTCTGGGTGGATGGCGCTGCGATCGACTATCGTGCGCCGGTGCTCTCCAGCATGGGCGGCGCGCTGGCCTATACAGAAAATGCTGCCGCCAGCGTGATCGACAGCACCATCACGCTGACTGATGTAGATGACACGCAGATGGCCTCGGCCACGGTCAAGATCAGTGCCGGCTTCACCACGGGCGACGTGCTGGGCACGGGCGACCTGACCGGCACGGGCATCACCGCTAGCTACAACGCGAGCACCGGCGTGCTCACGCTCAGCGGTGTGGCCAGCAAGGCGACCTACGAGGCGGCTCTGGAGTCGGTGACCTACCACAGCACGTCGGAGGACCCGACAGCCGTCAGCGCCAGCCGCACCATTCAATGGACCGTGACCGATGCCAACTCGGACGGCGCGGGCGCTGCCACGAGCGCGGCGGGCACTTCAACCATCAATGTGACGGCGGTCAACGACGCGCCGGTGCTGACGGACCTGGGCGGCACGCTGGCGTATACAGAAAACGCTGCGGCCAGCGTGATCGACGGCACGATCACCCTGGCCGACGCGGACGACACGCAGATGGCCTCGGCCACGGTGACGATCAGCGCCGGCTTCACCGCCGGCGACGTGCTGGGCTTCACCAACACGGCCTCCATCACCGGCAGCTACAACGCGAGCACTGGCGTACTCACGCTCACAGGCCTGGCCACCACGGCGGCCTACGAGGCTGCGCTGGAGTCGGTGACCTACCACAGCACCTCAGAGGACCCGACGGCCTTCAGCGCCAGCCGGACCATTCAATGGACTGTGACCGACGCCAACTCGGACGGCGCGGGAGCTGCCACGAGTGCGGCGGGCACCTCGACCATCAATGTGACGGCGGTCAACGACGCGCCGGTGCTGACGGACCTGGGCGGCACGCTGGCCTATATAGAAAACGCCGCCGCCAGCGTGATCGACAACACGATCACCCTGGCCGACGCGGACGACACGCAAATGGCCTCGGCCACGGTGACGATCAGCGCCGGCTTCACCGCCGGCGACGTCCTGGGCTTTGCCAACACGGCCTCCATCACCGGCGGCTACAACGCGAGCACTGGCGTACTCACGCTCACAGGCCTGGCCACCACGGCGGCCTACGAGGCGGCCTTGGAGTCAGTGACCTACCACAGCACTTCGGACGATCCGACGGCTGTCAGCGCCAGCCGCACCATTCAATGGACTGTGACCGATGCCAACTCGGACGGCGCGGGCGCTGCCACGAGCGCGGCGGGCACTTCAACCATCAATGTGACGGCGGTCAACGACGCGCCGGTGCTGACGGACCTGGGCGGCACGCTGGCGTACACGGAGAATGGCGCGGCGGCAGCGATCGACAGCGCGATCACGCTGACTGATGTCGACGACACGCAAATGGCTTCGGCCACGGTGACAATCAGTGCCGGCTTCACCGCCGGCGACGTGCTGGGCTTCACCAACACGGCCTCCATCACCGGCAGCTACAACGCGAGCACTGGCGTACTCACGCTCACAGGCCTGGCCACCACGGCGGCCTACGAGGCTGCGCTGGAGTCGGTGACCTACCACAGCACCTCAGAGGACCCGACGGCCTTCAGCGCCAGCCGGACCATTCAATGGACTGTGACCGACGCCAACTCGGACGGCGCGGGAGCTGCCACGAGTGCGGCGGGCACCTCGACCATCAATGTGACGGCGGTCAACGACGCGCCGGTG
>NZ_JABJVV010000015.1 GCF_013155545.1 Caenimonas soli
GGATCAAACAGAACCTGCGCATCAAGGCATTTGTGGGCAACAGCGCCAACGCCGTGAAGACGCAAATCTGGATCGCAATCGCTACCTATGTGCTGGTGGCGATCGTGAAGAAGCGGCTCCAACTCACCGCCACGCTACACACCATCCTGCAGGTACTGAGCCTGTCACTTTTTGATCGGGTACCGATCGATGTGCTCCTGCTCAAAGCCGTCGATCTCGACGACGAAATCGAGGCTTCTCAGCAGTTTTCACTATTTGAAAATATCTCCGGACAGTAGTGGGTCAAGCCCGCAATGACAGCCAAGCAGCCAGTCAGCTCTTGTACTTGATCGAACAGCCGTAGGGCCGCGTGCTGGCCGCCGTCAGCGGCTTGCCCGCCAGCGCCTCGTTCAAGCCTTGCCGCACATAGTTGACGGCCCTCTTGATGTCGTCGGGATTGCTGGAAGGGATGCTGTCGATGCCGCCGGCGTAGATCAGCCGCCCTTGTGGATCGACGATGTACAGGTGGGGCGTGGTGCGCGCGCCGTAGGCCTTGCCGGCCGTGCCTTCCTCGTCCAGCAGCACCGCGCTGGGCTGGGCCATGCGCTCCTTCTGCCAGGCTACGAGCTTGGCGGGCCCCATGTATTCCCAGGAAGACTTCTCGGTGGAGTTGATCGACAGCCAGACGACGCCCTTGTCGACGGCCTCTTTCTGGGTGGCGGGCATGTTGCCGCTGTCGTAGTGCTTGCGCACATACGGGCAACCCGGGTTGGTCCACTCCAGCACCACATGCTTGCCGCGGTAGTCGCTCAGCTTGACGGTCTTGCCGCTGGTGTCCTGGAGGGTGAAGTCGGGTGCGTTCTGGCCGATGGCGGGCGCAGCCTGGGCGGACACGGCGACGAAAGCGGCGAGGGCGAGAATTGTTCGGCGCAGCAACATGATGATCGTCTCCTACAGGTTGGCGATGACTGAACGAACTTCCTCGACCCCCAGCACTTCGGACAGCACCACCGGGGGGCTGCCCTTCCTGTAGAACACATAGACCGGCACGCCATTGCGGCCCAGCTGCGCCAGCGCGGCCGTGATCGCCGGGTCGCGCCGGGTCCAGTCGGCCCGCAGCAAGGCTACCTTCTTGGCCGTCAGGTCGGCAAGCACATCTTCATCCACCAGCGTGGTCTTCTTGTTGTACTGGCAGGTGACGCACCAGGCAGCGGTGAAATCCACGAACACCGGCTGGCCCGCTGCCAACAGCTGATCGACACGGCCGGGCTCCCATGCCTGCCACCCATTCGCCTCGATGCCGGCTGTTTGCTGGGCCGGGATCTTGGTGACGCTCGGACCCGCGGTCCATCCCAGCAATGCGAGCGAGGCCAGCGAGATCGCCGAAACGATGGTTCGAGCCCGGCCGTGCAGCGTCAGGGCCCAGACCAGCATGCTCATGGCGACCAGCAGCACCAGCAGCGCACCGGCGCCGTCGATGCCGCTTTGCTGGCCCAGCACCCACACCAGCCAGGCCACCGTGGCGAACATCGGGAAGGCCATGAGCTTGCGGAACGTCACCATCCAGGCCCCGGGCCGCGGCAGCAGCCGCGCGATCGCCGGGACCCAGCTGGCCGCGAGATAGGGCAAGGCCATGCCGATGCCGATGGCGGCGAACACCAGCAAGGCCTGCACCGCGGGCAAGCCGATTGCGAAGCCGAGCGAAGCGCCCATGAAGGGCGCCGTGCAAGGCGAGGCAATCGCCACCGCCAGCACGCCCGAGAGAAAGGCGTTGACCACGGGATGGCGCACTTCCAGCGAAGCCAGGTTGGAAGGCAGGAACGCGCCGAATTCGAACAAGCCCGCCAGGTTCAGGCCGATCAGCGTGAACAGCGCGGCCAGCGCCGCCACCACGGCGGGCGACTGCAACTGGAAACCCCAGCCGAGCTGTTCGCCGGCGGCGCGCAGCGCCAGCATCAAAGCGCCCAGGGCCGCGAAAGAGACCACCACACCGGCGGTGTAGGCTAGTCCGCTCAGGCGATGTCCGCGGCGGTCGTCGGCGTGGCGCGTGAAGCCCACCACCTTGATCGCCAGGATGGGAAACACGCAGGGCATCAGGTTCAGCAGCAGCCCCCCGAACAATGCGCCCAGCAACGCGGCGGCGAAAGTCAGCGACGGTGCGGGAACTGCAGCCGCATTGGTGCGCAGCGCGGCCTCGAGCGCCGGCGATATGCCGGCTGCCGCGGCGACGGCGACCGCCGGCCATTGGCCCAGGACCTTGGCCTCGGTCCGCCAGCCTTGCGTGCCCGAGGCCAGCACCATCGGTATGACAGCGGGGCTCTGGCTGCGCTGGGGCGACACCGGCACCTGCGCCGTCCAGGTGTCGCCCTGCCAGGCCTGCGTCCACTGGGCGGCGTTCTCGATCACCTCGCCCGTCTCGGGGAAGAGCTCCAGCGTCTTGCCGAGCAGCGCGGCCGGCAGGCCCGCGACGCTGATCCTGAGTGCGTTGCCTTCGATCTGCGCCTTGCTTGCGCCGGCCAGCGGCTGGGGTTGCGTATCGAAGGCGGCCTGGAAGGCCGGCCCATTCAGCGCCGTGGTGCTGCGCGCAGGGATCTTCAGCGCGAACTCGCCTTCCTCGGGGATGCATTCCTTCTTGCAGACCAGCCAACTGGCCTTGAGCTTGACCTCCATGTCGCCACCGAGCAGCGAGGGCTTGAAGTCGGGCGTGATGGTGAGCGGCACCGGCAACAGCACCGTGCCCTCGTAGCCGTAGTTGGCCAGCGTGCCGATCGGAATCTTCTTGGGCACCGGCCAGGCGATGTCGCCGGCCAGCACGCCCGGCGGCAGCGTCCACTGCAATTGGGTGGGCAGGCCCGAGTCGCCCGAATTCTTCCAGTAGGTATGCCACTCGGGCTGGTGCGCCAGTTGCAGGCCCACCCAGACCGGTTTGCCGGGTTCAACGCCCTCGGGCGCGTGCGCCATCAGTTCGGCGCGCACGCGCTCGGTGGTCACGACGCTCTTGGCGCCCATTTGCGCGCCGGCCGCGCACGGCAGCAAAAAGGCGGCCATCAAGGCGATGGCCTTCAGCAAGCGGGTAGGAATCATCAAGGTATGGGAGCTCAGCGGTAGCGCAAAAGTTCCTCAGGCAAAGCCCAGCACCACGCGGCGGGTGGTAGCGCTCTTCTTTTCTATTTTGGTCACCACCACCGCGCCGATCTCGGCCGTGTTGGCGACATGGGTGCCGCCGCAGGGCTGGAAATCGATCTGGTCGTCGCCGCCGATGCGGATCGTGCGTATGCGCCCGGTGCCGCGCGGGGGCTGCACCGACATGCTCTTGACCAGCGCGGGGTTGGCGTCCAGCTCCTCGTCGGTGATGGAACTGACGACCACCGGATGGCCGGCCGCGACCAGGCGGGCGATGCCCTGCGTCAGCGCTTCCTTGTCCAAGGGGTCGGTCATGTTGAAGTCCAGCCGCGCGTAGTCGGGCGTGATCGAGCAGCCGTTCACCAGTTGCGGCACCAGGTTGCACAAGAGGTGCGTGGTGGTGTGAAAGCGCATCAGCCGGTGGCGACGCTCCCAGTCCACGCGGACCGTGACGCTGTCGCCGGGTTTCAGGGCTGACAGCAGCGCCTCCTGGTTAGCGCCGGGAAGGTGGCAGATTTCAGCGGTCGGCCGGCCCTCGGCATCCTTGCCTTTGCGGGTGTCGGCGATCGCCAGTTCTTCACCGCCCGCCAGCACCAGCACCCCGCTGTCGCCGGCCTGGCCGCCGCCCAGCGGATAGAACACCGTGCGATCCAGCACGATGCCCTGGTCGCCGATGGCAGCGACGACGGCCGCGCATTCCTTCAGGTAGGCGTTTTCACGGAAGAGCTCTTGGGTCATGGGCGTATTTTGGCGGTTTCGGCCTACAGACGCCCGGATGAGCCAATTCCAGACTCCAGAGGCCATGGTTTTGCGGCTAGTGATAGTTCTTGCCTGCGCCAGCCTTCTAGCTTGCGGCGATATCGCGCGCCTGCCGCCCGAGGCGGGCGAAGGCCCCAACCCCACGCTGCCGCCGCCCGTCAAGAGCCTGATCCCCACCGTCAACATAGCGCCCGCCCAGGGCTGGCCCGATGGCGCCATGCCGAAGGCGCCCGCCGGGTTCAAGGTGACTGCGCTGGTGCGCGGGCTGGATCATCCTCGCTGGGTCCATGTGCTGCCCAATGGCGACGTGCTGGTGGCCGAGAGCAACAAGCCCGCCCCGCCGCCGGACCAGGAACCCAAGGGCATCAAGGCCCGGATCATGAAGATGGTGACGCAGCGCGCCGGGGCCGGGGTGCCCAGCGCCGACCGCATCACCTTGCTACGCGACACCGATGGCGATGGCGTCGCCGAAGCTAAAAGCGTCTTCATCGACAAGCTTCATTCGCCCTTCGGCATGGCCCTGGTCGGCAGCGATCTGTACGTGGCCAATGCCGATGCGGTGTTGCGCTTCCCATACGCACCCGGGCAGACGCAGATCACCGCGCCGGGCGTGAAGGTGACGGACCTGCCGGCCGGCATCAACCATCACTGGACCAAGAACATCATCGCCAGCCGCGACGGCAGCAAGCTGTATGCGACCGTGGGGTCCAACAGCAACGTGGCGGAGAAGGGCATGGAGATCGAAGAAGGCCGCGCGGCAATTTGGGAGATCGACCGCGCTTCCGGCCAGAAGCGCCTGTTCGCCGGCGGGCTGCGCAACCCCAATGGCCTGGGTTGGGAGCCGACGTCCGGCGCGCTGTGGACCGTGGTGAATGAGCGCGACGAGCTCGGCAGCGATCTCGTGCCCGACTACTTGACCTCAGTGAAGGACACCGCTTTCTATGGCTGGCCGTGGAGCTACTGGGGCCGGCATGTCGATGAGCGGGTCCAGCCGCCGCGCCCCGATCTGGTCGCGAAAGCGCTGGCACCGGACTACGCGCTGGGCAGCCACGTCGCGCCGCTGGGCCTGGCGTTCTCCGATGCGCGCATGCCTGCGCCCTTTGCCAGCGGCGCCTTCATCGGCGAGCACGGCTCCTGGAACCGTCAGCCGCTCAGTGGCTACAAGGTGACCTTCGTTCCCTTCGCGCAGGGCAAGCCCGCGGGGCGCAAGATCGACTTCCTCAGCGGCTTTCTCAGCTCCGACGGCAAGGCCTATGGCCGCCCGGTGGGCGTAGCACTCGACCAGCACGGCGGCTTGCTGGTGGCGGACGATGTCGGCAATGTCATCTGGCGGGTGGCGCCCGACAGGCGCTGACCCACAAACGCTGAAGCTTTCGATAACTGCCCGGGCTGGGCTTTGTCCGACACGGCGGGCCGGGCGTTCGCCGCACCATCTATTCCTTCGAGACGAGGCTGCACGCTTCACGGAAGGAGAACAACCGTGCCCAACCCCTATCTGGCAACGTCACTGCCGGATCACCAGGTTGCCGAACTTCACCGGCTGATGAGCGAGGAGATCGAGGAAGTTGCCGTGTTCTTCATGGACCCGCAGGGGATCATCACCGTCTGGAACCGCGCAGCCGAGGAGATGAAGGGTTATACCGCGCAGGAAGCCATTGGCAGCCACCTGTCGCTGCTCTACACCGAGAAGGACAGGGCCCGCAACTGGCCCCAACACAACCTGGACCAGGCCAGGGAGCATGGCTTCTACAAGGAAGAAACCTGGCGCAAGCGCAAAGATGGAAGCCTTTTCTGGGCGCGCACCGCACTCACCGCGCTGCGCGACCATTCGGGCCGGCACGTGGGGTTTTCGAAGGTCACGGTGGACCTGACCGAACACAAGCTGCTCGAGCGATGCGTCGAGGAAAAAGAAGAGATCAAGCGTGTCCAGGAAGAGCTGAGCCAGGCGGTTCAAAAGCTGAAGGACGCCGACGCCCGCAAGGACGAGTTCCTGGCCATGCTGGCGCACGAACTGAGAAACCCGCTTGCTCCCATCCGTGCAGCTGCCGAGCTGTTGCGCATCGCCAAGCTGGACGAAAACCGCGTGCACAAGACCAGCGAAATCATAGCCAGGCAGGTCGTCCACATGACGAGCCTGGTGGATGACCTGCTGGACGTATCGCGCGTGACCCGAGGGCTGGTCCAACTCGAAATGCAGCCATTGGACATCAGGCAGATCGTCACCGACGCGGTGGAGCAGGTGAACCCGCTGGTGCGGGCCCGGCGCCATCACCTGGCACTGCACTTGAGCCCGGACGCAGCCATGGTGCTCGGCGACCCGGAGCGGCTGGTTCAGGTCATAGCGAATCTGCTGAACAATGCCGCCAAATACACACGCGAGGGCGGCCATATCGTGCTCGCGAGCGAGGTGCGCGGGGAGAGGGTCTTGCTCAGCGTGACCGACGACGGGATCGGCATGGAGCCGGAGCTGGTGGCCCGCGTCTTCGACTTGTTTGCCCAGGCCGAGCGCACGCCCGATCGCAGCTTTGGGGGCTTGGGGCTGGGGCTTGCCCTGGTGAAAAGCCTGGTGGAACTGCATGGCGGAACCGTGCAGTCCGCGAGTGAAGGCCGGGGCAAGGGAAGCAAGTTCACGGTATGCCTGCCCCTGATGCAGCAACCAACCGAAGTGGTCCCGCCGCGCCCGGCGAACAGGCCCTCCCAAACATCGAAACCGCTGCGCGTCATGGTCGTCGATGACAACGCGGATGCGGCGGAGATGCTGGCCATGTTCCTGGAAGCTTCGGGCCACGAAGTGATGGTGGAGCATGGCGCGCCCCAGGCCCTGGAACGTGCCCGCGCGGAATCCCCGGATGTATGCCTGCTCGATATCGGCCTGCCGGAAATCGACGGCAACGAGCTGGCGCACCGGCTTCGCACGCAGCCGGAAACCGCCCACTCGGTGCTGATCGCCGTCACCGGATACGGCCAGGAGCAGGATCGCAAGGCGGCGCTGGCGGCCGGCTTCCGGCACCACCTTGTGAAGCCGGTCGACCCGGCCCAGCTGGTGGCGCTGCTGGCCGAAATCGGAACGTAGCGCTGAAAACACGCTAAATTGGGGGGTCGAGCCGCCGGTGTCCTGCCGATGCGGCCAAATCAAGGAGTGTTTCTGGTGCGTATCCTGCTTTGCGCTGCGGCGCTGTCCCTCGTTGCCTGCACTGCGATCTCGCAGACCGCGGGCCCCGTCACCACCAAGAGCGGGCTGGTTTACCAGTCGCTCAAGGAGGGAACCGGCGCATCCCCCGGCGCGACCGACACGGTCAACGTCCATTACCGCGGCACCCTGGCCGATGGCCGCGAGTTCGACAGCTCGCACAAGCGGGGGCAGCCGGCCGAGTTTCCGCTCAATCGCGTCATCCCCTGCTGGACCGAAGGCGTGCAGATGATGAAGCCCGGCGGCAAGGCCCGCCTGACCTGTCCGCCCGCCATCGCCTATGGCGAACGCGGGGCAGGCAGCGTGATACCGCCGAACGCCACGCTGCAGTTCGAGATCGAACTCTTGTCCGTCCGCCGCTGAGCCGGGCATGCCGATAGAACGCCGACGCGCCTACAGCCGCTGGGCATTTTCGGTATGCCTGGTCGTGGTGCTGGTCGCAGCGCTCGCGCCCCCGCACACCATCGTGCCCCCCACGGGTTGGGACAAGGTGCAGCATGCGGTGGCATTCGCGGTGCTGGCGATGCTGGGGTGCGGCGCTTACCCCGAGCGCAAGGCCCAGGTGCTGCTGGGCCTGCTCGCATACGGCGGGCTGATCGAGCTGCTTCAGTCCTTCACCGGTTACCGCACCGCCGAGACGCTGGATGTAGTGGCTGACGCAGTGGGGCTGGTCGTCGGCTGGACGTTCACGCGCTTGTTGTGGCGTACACGGCCTGTGCCTCCAATACCGAAGGACCAGCCGTGAATCTCACCGGTGGCTGCCTTTGCGGCGCCATCCGCTACGAGGCGCACGGCGCGCCGCACCAGCGCACCGTGTGCCACTGCAGTATCTGCCGCCGCTCGGCCGGCGCGCCCATGGTGGCGTGGTTCAGCGTCAAGCTGGCGGACTTTGCCTTCACGGCCGGGCAACCCGCCAGCTACCGCTCCAGCGCCAAGGCGCAGCGCACGTGCTGCCCAGTGTGCGGCACGCAGCTCACCTTCAGGCTGGATGCCGAGCAGGAAATCGACGTGACCGTCTGCAGCCTCGATGATCCCGAAGCCGCGCCGCCGCAGGACCACACCTTCGTGTCGAGCCAACTGAGCTGGGTGCATGTGGACGACGGCCTGCCGCGGCATGCGCAGGCGCGGCCGTAGCCGTCAGAGCTTGAACGCCCGCTGGTGTTCTTCGGCAACGAGGTCGAGGTACTCGGCGTGCTTGCGGATGTAACCCGCCATGAAGGTGCAAACGGGGATGGCTTTCAGGCCGCGTGCGCGCACATCGCCGAGCGCTGACTTGGCCAGCTTCGAGCCCAGCCCCTGGCCCTCGAACTGCGGCAACACTTCGGTGTGCGTGAACAGCACCGCGCCCTTGAGCAGATTGTACTGCGAATAAGCGGCCACCACGCCGCCCTTGCGCAGTTCGAAGCGGTGTTCATCCGGGTTGTCTGAAAACATGAGGTCATCCATGACGCGGGTGATTCCTTGCTGAAAAAGGGAGACTTTACGCCGCGTGGCACACTCTGCGATCTTTCCACTTCGTGAACCTGAACGCAGCAATGGAATTGTTTTTGCTGGCGGCGCTCGTCGTCATCGCAGCCTGGATCCTCAAGGCCCGGGATCAGCGCCGCCGGGTCGCGCTGCTGGGCGGCTACCTCGCCAAGTACCAGATCGAAAAGCACATGCAGACGCTGACGCAGGGCTACCTGCGAGCGCTGGGCGCGGACGATCCGCAGCGCAGCGAGCCGATCTGGAACATGCTGCGCTCCATCGAGCAGGAGCTGTGCAGCCAGTTCAAGCGTTTTGCCGCTGACTTCTCTCGCGCCGAAGAGGCCGACACGCGGGTGAGCAAGCTGCCGATCTACATCCCGTTTGCCGCCAGGCTGTTTCCCAACTACTGCTTCGACATGCGCCAGGCGCTGGCCATCCACGCACGCGGGATCGCCCAGGCCGTCGAGGGCAGTGAACATGCGTCGCCCAAGGAAACGGCCTTCACCATGTCGGCCGAGCTGTTCCTGATGCAGCACACCTGCCACTGGTTCTGCAAATCCAAGACCGTCGCCTCGGCACGGATGCTGGCCCGGCACAAGACGCCTTATGCCCAGCTCGTCGCATCCGTCGCCCCGTCTACGCGGGCAGCGTACTGCGCGCTGGTCGCTGCGGGCTAGCCAGCCACGCGGGTGCGACTTGTGCATTTGTCACAGCAATAGGTAACCCCACGTACTACCCGGCCGGCTGCTAAAACCCTAGACTCTCGGCAGTAGAGGAGAGCCCTGATGCGATTCGCACTTGCCGTCATTGCCAAGATCGTTTCTGCCGTAACTCTGCGTCGCAGGCCCAGCACCGAGGTGGCTGAGCGCGCGTTCGAAAGGGCGGTGGCACAGTTCCACGCCCAGTAAGCACAGCGCCTTCGAGGCGGCATATAGTTGGTATCCGAAGCTGGGATACCAAGCAGCATGACTTTTCAATTCGTGAGTGTGGAAGAGGCGATCCAGCGCCGCGGCCTGCGGATGGTGGTTGTCGGCGGCGTGCCCAGTCCCTGGGGCGAGGCCGCGAAGGGCATCCTGCACATCAAGCGCATCGACTGGGTTGCCGTGCGCCTGGCCTACGACAGCGAGGCCTTGAAGGACTGGGCTGGGCAGCGAAACGGGCCGATCGCGATGTACGACGACGAACGCCCGCGCGCCGGTTGGGCCGAGATACTCCTGTTGGCCGAGCGCCTGGCGCCCACACCCGCGCTGCTGCCTGCCGATGCATATCAACGCGCCGTCGTTTTCGGCTTGTCGCACGAGATCTGCGGGGAGTCGGGCCTGGGCTGGTCGCGCCGGCTACAGCTGGTGCACGCCGGCCTGCACAACGCCGGCGGCTTTCCCGAACGCGCGGCCAAGTACCTGGCCAAGAAGTACGGATACAGCCCCGAGGCGGGCGCCGCATCCGGTAGGCGGGTGGCGCAGCTGCTAGGCATGCTCGCGGCCCGGCTCAGGGCGCAGCGCGAAGCGGGCAGCCGCTACTACGTTGGCGACTCATTGACTGCCGTCGATATCTACAGCACCACGGTCATGGCGATGTTCGTGCCGCTGCCGGCAAGGCTGTGCGACATGGACGCGGCCACCAGGGCGGCTTTCGAAACGCGTGACGCGCAGACCGAAGCGGCGCTGGATCCGATCTTGCTCGGGCATCGGGACATGATGTACGCCGAGCATCTGGAGTCGCCGCTCTCGCTTTGAGCGGACTCCTTTCGCAGCCTCAATGCAACGCGTTCGTTTCGACGGCCGGGACGGCTAGCGCGCGGCCGACCATGGCGCGGGCGAACAGGTAGTTGGTGCGCGCGCGTTCGCTCAGGCAGTCCAGATCGACCCGGCCGTGCTGATCGCATGGGAACGCGTAGGCCCGCGCGCTGTCAACCAACGACCGGAAACACAGCTGGAATTGATTCATGGTGGGCTCGAACATTTCATTCTCCTGGAGCCGGGATGCGCGGCTCCATGGAGCGAAGTCTGGGTGGGCACGCCGCCGCGCGCATAAGCCATTGATGCCGTGTGCGCTAAGGCGTTTCTTTAGCGTGTTTCGTCCGGAGGCCGTCTTTCCGAGCAGTTCTTCACGAATCAACTCATCAGTAGGGTCAGGGGCGGGCCGGGTCATGCGAATCTTCGAGGTTCGGCGAGCAACCGTTCCCGCCGGTCTGCGCTTGCTGGGCCGGGATGGCTTCGGTCCATACGGCCACGTCCTCGGGCGTCATGGTGCTGGCCGGCGTGAGACGGCCATCCACATAACCGAGTCGCTCCACGTCGTGCAGGTATTGCGCGCGCGAGAGCAAGGTGCCGGCACAAACATGAAAGTCGTCGGTGGGCGGCTGGCGAAGCTCGGCGGTCAGGCGACCGAGCAGCGTCTCCATCACCCAGCGCGGAATTCGATGCTGTTCGCCGGGGTAGATGTAGCCAAAGAGCGTGAGGTGGGCAAGCAGCACGCGCCAGTGCGTACCGAATCGCTCCAGCAGCCCGGGCCAGTCCAGGTGCTCGGCGTTGGCCTGCAACAGGTGGGCGATGTCGGCGCCGTCGTAGCGCTCGCGCTCCATGATGAAGGCCTTGGACAGCAGCCCGTCCTCCAGGTTGGCTATAAGCACCGGCACGCCCAGCACTTCGGCCTGCGCGTTGTTGCGGAACCAGCGCTCGTCCACCGGCGCGATGCCGTTGCCGGAGTTGAAAATGAGGTCGATGAAGTCGTCGCCCGCATAGACCTTGGCCAGCCAGTGCGGGTAGGTGAGTTCGGCGCGCCATCCTTCGGTTTGCATCAGCAAGGCCACGCGTTCGTAATCTTCGCGGCGGATGAAAAGATCCAGGTCTTTGGTGGAGCGACGGATGCCGGTGAAGCAGGCATGGGCGAACGCCCCGCCTACCAGGAAGGGCACTTGGGCATCGACCAGCACCCGAAGCGCGCGCCGAAAGAAGGCGGCGGTTTCGAGCGGGACCTCGTCCTCCAGGGACGGTGCAAGGGCGGCTGAGGGCATGGCGCCAGCGTAACCTCGCTGGACCGGCCGAACCCAGGGGCGAGGGACCTCATGCAGTGTCAGCGTCCGCCTACAGGCGGTTGCCGCCGCACGCGGCAGCATGTGAACGTTCCACCTCAACGACTGCCATGTCCAAATCCTCCACCAGCGTGCGCTTCGCCGTTGTCGGCGACATCCATGTGACCAAGGATTCCGCCGGTAGCCTGCGCGCCTTCTTCGCCCAGGCCTCCGAAGCCGCCGACGTGCTTCTGCTGTGCGGCGACCTCACCGACTACGGCACTGCCGAAGAAGCCCATGTGCTGGTCGACGAACTGGCCGCCGTCAAGGTGCCCATCGTCGCCATCCTGGGCAACCACGACTACGAGTCCGGCACGCCGGAGATCGTCTCCGACACGCTCAAGCACGCCGGTGTGCGCGTGCTCGATGGCGAGGCCTGCGAGATCGAAGGGGTGGGCATCGCGGGCGCCAAGGGCTTTGCCGGCGGTTTCGGCCGGGGCTCGCTGGGCGCCTGGGGCGAGCCCGCGATCAAGCTGTTCGTGAAGGAGGCCTTGAACGAGGCGATGAAGCTGGAATCGGCGCTGGCCAAGCTGCGCACGCCGCGGCGCATCGCCATGCTGCACTACTCACCGATCGCCGGCACGCTGCAAGGCGAGCCGCTGGAAATCTTTCCCTTCCTGGGCTCCAGCCGCCTGGAGGAGCCGCTGCTGCGCTACCCGGTGGACGCCGTGTTCCACGGCCACGCGCATCGTGGCACGCTGGAAAGCAAGACGATCAGCGGTGTGCCGGTGTACAACGTGGCGAAGCCTCTGCTGCAGCGGAGCCGGCCGGACCAGCCGCCTTTCCTGTTGTTCGAGTTGCCGCGATAACTTCAGTGCATGCCGCTGGGCCGCAGTGCCGGCACGGCCAGCTCACGGCCGACCATCGCCCGGGCGTAGAGGTAGTTGTTGCGAGCCCGCTCGCTCAGGCCATCGAGATCGACCTGTCCCGTGGGGTCGCAGGGAAATGAAAATCCGCGCCCGGAGTCGAACAATGACTGAAAACGCAGTTCGAATTGGTGTTGGGTCGAATCGATCATTTGGGATCTCCTGATGAATGAACTATCGGCCTTTTGCACGCTGTGCACTATCAGCTCAAGTCGAAAGGAATCCTCGGCCAATACCGATCTCGAACGGTCGCGCACGCCTACAGGCGTAGGACGTCGGTGTCGGCGCGATCAGGAAAGTGAGCGCTCAGCCGGAGTGACGGTGTCGGTCAAACTCTCCAACAGTGTGCGTTCCAGCCAATCCTGAAATCGGTCGGGCGTCCAACCCGATTCGTGCACCAGCTTGTGATAGATCTCCCTGCCGGTGAACATCCACATGAGCGTGGCGGCCGTTTCCTTGGTCAGTCCTTTCCTGGCGCGGCCGGCCTTGAACAAGGCATCGATACGTTCGCGCTGCATGTCTCGCCGCAGGGTCTCGAATTCCTGTTGCGACTTGCGCAGCTCCGGCGAGAACGCTGATGCCTTCATCAGGAGGCTGAGCTCCGCGCTCTCGGCCTGGTAGATCGCGCGCGCGATGTGGGCGGTCAGCGCGATCCGCTGCACGGGATCGGCGACGCCCTCCAGCTTGTCCTGGGCGCTCTTGAAGCGCGGGCCGAACAGCGCTTCACGCATCAGCGCATCCAGCAGCCCCGACTTGGAGCCCACGGTCGCGTACACCGTGGCCTCCGATACGCCCGCGCGCTCCGCGATCTGGGCGATGGTGGTGGCGTCGATTCCCTTGCGCGAAAACAGGTGTCTCCCCGCTTCCAGCACTTTGGCGCGGGTGCGATTGGCGCCCTCGGGGCGGCTGGTCGAGCGATAGGCTCGCTTGCTAGAGGTTGCCATATTAAATATAGTACGCTATAGTCAAATGAAAGGACCTGTGGAATGACGTTCGAAGCCTACATCAGGAACATCGAGGCCAAGACTGGCAAGGAACCCAAGGATTTCTTCGAAGAGGCCGTCCGCAGCGGCGTGCTGCGGCCGGACACCAAGACCATGGAGTTTGTCTCGTGGCTCAAAGGCAGCTCGGGCCTCGGCCATGGGCATGCCATGGCCGTGTGGGAGGCGTTCCGGCGCAACGGCTGGATTCCGCTGGCCCCAAAAACCACCCAGAAGGAGCGCAATCGATGAATCATCCAGTCACCGTTTCCACGTGGCGAAAACGCGCCGGCATCGCCCTGTCGTTGCTCGCCATCCTGTTCTTTATCCTGGATGCGAGCGGCAAGCTGATGCAAATCGAGCCGGTCATGAAGGGGACCGTCGAGCTGGGATGGCCGCCAACCGCCGTCATCCCGCTGGGTGTGCTGTTGGTGATCGGCGTCGTGCTGTACGCCATCCCCAGGACATCCGTGCTCGGGGCCATTTACCTGACAGGCTTTCTGGGGGGTGCGGTCGCCACGCACTATCGCATCGGCTCACCGCTTGCAACGCACGTGCTGTTCGGCGTCTATGTGGCCGCCGTGATGTGGTCCGGGCTGGCGCTCAGATATCCGGATTTGGTGGCGACTTTCATCGGGCCGAATCGGCGAACGCAGCTCAGGCACGAAACAGCAAGGTGAACGTCGCCCCTTGGTCGGGGGCCGACTCGGCATGCACCGACCCGCCGTGCCGCTCCATGATGCGGCGCACATTGGCCAGGCCCATTCCCGTGCCCTCGAACTCGGCGGCGCTGTGCAGGCGCTCGAAGGGGCTGAACAGGCGGTCGGCGTGCGCCATGTCGAAACCGACGCCGTTGTCGCGTATGCGGATCGCGCGCGCTGTGCCCGGGCCGGCCTGCCCGTCGATCCAGATCGCCGGTTGGTTGCGCGTGCCGCTGTACTTGATGCCGTTGGACAGCAGGTTGATGAAGGCGAGCAGTAGCAGCGACGGGTCACCGCGCACCGGCGGAAGCGGCGCGACCGTCCAGGTGATCGCGGGGCCCTGGACTTCGTGGCCCAATGCGCTGCGGGCCTCCTGTACGACCTGGTTCAGGTCGACGGGAACCGTCTCTATGGTTTTCTGGCCCAGGCGGGCGAATTCCAGCAGCCCGCGGATCATGCGATGGGCCGTCCCCGCGGCACCGATGATTCGCTTCAGGTGCGATACGTCGTCAGCAGGCAGCAGATGCCCGCTGCGCTTTTGGATGACATGGGCGAAGGACGCGATGGTCGTGATCGGCTGTTGCAGGTCGTGCGCCAATCCCCCCGCGAACGCATTGAGATCGCGGTTCGCGGATTCGAGCTGCCCGACGGCGCGAGCCAGCGCATCGCCGGCCTGCTTCAAGGCGACCAGGTTGCGCACGCGGATCAACAACTCGAACCGGTCCACCGGCTTGGTCAGGTAGTCCCGGGCCCCCGCTGCCAGTCCGCGCAGCCTGGTGTCGCGCTCGTCCAGGCCGCTGATCACCACCACGGGAACCTGGGGCACGGCCTTCTTGAGCAAGTCGAGCACGGCAAAGCCGTCCAGAACCGGCATCATCAGGTCCAGCAGTACCAGGTCTGGCGGGTTGTCCGCAACCAGCTGGAGGGCTTGCCTCGGATCGCTGCAGGTGATGACTTGGTAGGGCTCGGACTGCAAGTAAGCGCGCATGAGGCGGAGATTGAATTCCTTGTCGTCAATGACAAGGACCACAGGCAAGCTCGATTCCAGTGGATCGCTCATGACGCGGCGACCTCCTCCGGCAGCACCGGCGGGCTCGTCGCAATGGCGCGGCGGACCTCGTTGGCAAAGCGGCCGCGATCGAACGTTGATTTCTGCAGCACCGCCGCGACCAGGCCGTGGAGCGTGGCCTTGTCTTGCGCGGTCAACGTCTTGGCCGTGACCACCACGACCGGGATCGCGGCGGTATCCTGGCTGTCCTTCAGCATCTCGACCACGTCGAAGCCGCTGACTTCCGGCATCATCAGGTCGAGCACGATCAGGTCCGGCTGTTCGCGCCGCGCCATCGCTATGCCTTCCCCGCCGCCATGAGCCCGCAACACCTGATAGTGCGGCCCCTGGAGGTAAGTGGCGAGCAACTCCACTGCCTTCGGATCGTCGTCAACGATCAACACCCGGGTGACCGGCCTGGCTCCGGTCATGCCCGCATCGTCGAATGCCCCCAGCAGTTCAACGCGGCTGACCGGTTTTTGCAGCACGGCGCTGGCGCCCAGCGAAAAACCTTTTTGCACGTCGGCCACGATCGAGACAATCACTACCGGGATGTGGGCCGAAGGGGCATCCGGCAGCTTGAGCAGCGCCAGCAGGTCCCAGCCGTCCATGTCCGGCAGCAGAAGATCCAGGATGATGACCATGGGAAGCCGCGTCGTCAGCAGCTCGAGTGCGTGCCGGGCCGACGCCGCACGGACGATCTCGAACCCCTCCGGCTCCAGCTGCACGCGCATCAGTTCGGCGGCATGGTCGTTGTCCTCGATCACCAGGGCCAGCGGCCGCCCGGCCCAAGCCGGACCCTGGCGCGGCGCGAGTGGCGTCGCCCCGGCCGCCACGCGGGCCTCCCGCCATGGCAGCCACACGAAGAAGCGGCTCCCTTGCCCGGGTGTGCTGGCCACGGCGACGCTGCCGCCGTGCAGCTGCGCCAGTTTCTCGACCAGCGCCAGGCCCAGGCCGGTGCCTTCGGCTTCCTTCGCCAGCGAAGAATCCAGCTGGGAAAACATCCGGAACAGCCGCTGCGCATCCCCGGGAGCGATGCCGATGCCGGTGTCCTCGACGACGATCTGCAGGTATTCGGCGCCGGGCGCGGCAGGCAACGGCATCTGAAGGAGTGTGGCGGCGTCCTCCTTCCAGCCTTCGACATCGCCGCGACCGACTCTGCGGGCGCTGAGCGTCACCTTGCCACCCCCGGTGGAGAACTTCACCGCGTTGGACAGAAGGTTGTAGAGGATCTGCTTGGTTCTGCGGGGATCCACCAGGAGCGTGCCCAGCTCCGGCACATCCAGGTCCAGTTGCACGCGCCGCTTGGCCGCGTTTTCCTTGACGATCGACAGGCAATGCTCGAACAGCGCCGCGGCTGCAGTGGGCTCCAGGTCCAGTGACATGTGGCCGGCCTCGATCTTGGAGAGATCGAGGACGTCGTTGATCAGCGACAGCAGATGCTGGCCGCTGGAGTGGATATCGGCGACGTATTGGCGCTGCCCCGCCGCCAGTTCGCCCACCAACCCGTCCTTGAGGATTTCGGAGAACCCGATGATGGCGTTGAGCGGCGTGCGCAGCTCATGGGACATGTTGGCAAGGAATTCCGATTTCAGCTTGGTGGCTTGCGCCAGTTGCTCGTTTTTCTCGGCCAGCTGTCCGTGGGCCTGCGCAAGCCGGGCGTGGAGTATGCCGTTTTCCAGCAGCAGAACCACCAGCACGAAGCCGCTGGCCAGCAGCCCGTAGATGCGGCCCGCGTACCAGCCGATGTCGTACCGGGCATGGTTGAACACCGCGGCCAGGGCGCTGTCGGCCGCCCAGGCGCACATCACGACCATCAGCCACAGGTCGAGCACCGAATGCGGCCGGCGCCGCCACAGGACTATCAATGCGCCGAGGCCGAACAGCCATGTGGCACCGGCGACAAAGACCTTTGTCGGTGCATCCGTGTGGCCCGCCATGATGGGCGGCAAGAAGCCGTGTCCTGCCGTGGCAAGCAGGGCCAATCCACCGGCGACCGCGAATGCCGCGACAGCACTGCCGAATATTCCCCGGCGCACGTTCGCCGGTTCCGCGCCGGCAGCAGGCTCCTTGCCTTTGAGCACCGCATACCCAATGAAAAACAGCGGAAAGCCGCCGTGCCACAAGAAGTAGAGCCAGGCAGTGGTCTGGGGGCCGGCGCCGAGCAGGCCGCCCGGGGCGAACAGGCCAGGGAAACTCAGGGCATGCGCCACGGCCATCAGCGCGCTGAACATGTAGCCGGCGGCCAGTATGAGCAGTGCGCGTGACCGCAGGATGGCGTACTGCCCCCATAGCAGGATGGCCGTGATCACGTCGAAGACGACGAGGGCGGATTGGTAGACCGGCAGGAATGCCGGAAGCTGCGGGAGCGGGACTTTTGCGAAGGGGGCGGCGACGAGGAAGACAGCCAGTGAAACCAGCACCACCACCAGTGCGAGCCGGCGTGCGCCGTGGCCTGGGCTAAGCGTGGATAGGAAAGGCGAGTTGCTGCTTTGCATCGGTCATGGGCCACAGCATGCGCCTTGCCGCTGCACGGCACGACATCAGGCCCGCCCGATCCTCCTTCAACTACTTTGCTCGCAATATAGCGTATTGCGACAGGAGCGAAAGGCCGTTGGCGGTTTTTTGGAGACGGCGCGGTCAGTGCCGCTTGGCCGCTTCGTTCGCAGCCGTCGCCGCTTCGGTGGCGGCCAGCTTGGCCTGTCGCAGGGCGGCGCGTGCCTCTTGCGCAGCGGCGGTGGCGTCTTCCTTCCCCGCGCGTGCCCCGGACTGCACTGCCAGATCGGCCTTGTCGGCGGCCACGTCCGTCGCTTGCACAGCCCTGCGCGACGCTTCTTCGGCGCTCAGCGCGAACTGCTTGCCTTCTCCCTTGGCAGTCAATTGCGCGGCGGCGATCTTGCGGTGGGCGTTTCGCATGGCGTCGGCGGCCCGGCGCGAAGCCTTCCGAGATTTCTGCGCCAGGCCGGCGGACGTATCGCGAGCGGCGGCCTCCGCATGGTGCAAAGCGCTGTCGATCGCCGATGCCGCGCTTCGTGCGGCCTCCGAGGCTTCCCGGCCCGCCCGACCCTCGCCGCGCACTGCGGGCGCCGACCCTGCGTCCGGCGTAGTGACCACGGCTAGCGCCGCGCCTGCAAACAGCAACAGCGCCACGCAGGCCCCGGCCTTGAAGGGTGTCAGATCCGCCCCATCAACAGCAGCACGACAAGGATCAACACCACGAGACCCAGGCCGCCGCTGGGCCCGTAGCCCCACTTGCGGCTGTGCGGCCACGAAGGGATGGCGCCGACGAGCATCAGGATGAGGACGATCAGCAGAATGGTTCCGAGACTCATGAAGTTTTCCTTGTTGCACCGCGCCCGATGCGCGCTGTGAGTACAGGCTAGCAGTACGGTCGAGCAAACTCGGTGCGGTGACGAACACAAGCGAGTCATCCAAAACCGACAGCGTCGCCTCGTGCGCACCTACAAGGCGTAGGACTGCTCCAAAGGCCTGACACGGCGCCTTGATGCCGTGCTATGTTTAAGCGTGATGCTCGTGGCTCGTATGGACAAGTGGCTGAAGGTATCTATCCTGGTGGCGGTGCTGCTCGCCGGCGCCGGGGCTTTCTATCGCTACAGCGAAAGCACCGCGAGGCAAGCGGACGAGCGCCGAGCCATCGTCGAGGAATGCCAGAAGGCGGAACGGATGGCCTTCGACGTGCACTGGGCCGCGGCCTGCATGACCCAAGTCGGTCAGGCGTCCCAAGGCCAGGCCGATGGCCATGCCGAATGCGACTTGCCCGACGAGAAGGCCGCGGTCGTCAATGCGTGGCTCGACCAGGCTGAGCAGCGGTGCATGGCCGAGGTGCGTGCCGGCCTCGATCGCTAGGGCGCCTCGGCTTCGACGAGTTGCGCGAGCAACGTCAACGATTGCTGCCAGCCGAGATAGCAGGCTTCGGTGGGAATGACGGCGGGAATGCCTTCCTGCACGACCGTGAGCTCGGCGCCGCAGGACACCGCCACCAGCGAGACGGTGGTCTGCATTTCTCCAGGCAGGTTCGGATCGTCGAAGCGACTCGTGTAGCGAAGGCGTTCGCCAGGGACCAACTCGAGGTACTTCCCCCCGAAGCTGATGGGGTGACCCGTCGCGAAGTTGGTGAACGACATTCGCCAGCTGCCGCCCACCTCGGCATCCATCTGGTGGACCTTGCCGGTAAAGCCATTCGGCGGCAGCCACTTGGCCATTGCATCGGCATTCAGAAACGCTCGATAGATGCGATCGGGCGGCGCACGCAGAACACGGTGAAGTCGGACGGTATTGGTGGACATGATCAGTTCCCGAAAAAGCAGAGGAAGGCCCTCTGCAACCACGACGATCGACGATGGCCGGAATCGACAAATCAATCTGAACTATGCTTTGGCTCCAACTCTCGCGATACACCGACAACAACTCATGCTACAGGTCAGCATTCTCTCGCAAGACGGCCCGGTCATAGCGCGCCTGGCCGGCTTGGTGTCGCTCGAAGCGTGGGACCAGGCGCTGCGCGAGCTGAACGCTGCCATCAGCGGCAGCCGCAGCGACCGCCTCCTGGTCGATCTGGGCGGATTGGTAGGGTGGCTGGGCGTGCCCGAGCGGAAGGCGGTCGGTGCGTTGATGGCAACTCATCTGGCGCAAATGCGAAAAGTCGCCCTGGTCATCCAGGCGGAGAAGATCACCGGCGTCGTGCAGGCGGAAGCTCAAAAAGGCGGCCTTGACCTGCGGCTGTTCTCCAGCAGGGACGATGCGATGAGCTGGGTCGTTTCGTAGTCCGGTTTCATGGGGATTCCCCGGGCATCGCCGTCGAACGGCGTACCCATAATGGCCGCAGCAGGCTCCCCAACGACAAGGACATCCCATGAAGCTAAGAACAAGTTCGCGCATCGTGGTGGCCGGCGGCATCGCCGCGGCTGTGTTCGCAGGCTGTGCCACGATGAGCGGCCCGCCCACGACCTTCTTCATCACCAGCACCAATCCCGCGCAAAGCGGCAATCTTGGCGGCCTGTCCGGCGCCGATGCGACCTGCGAAAAACTCGCCGCTGCAGCCGGCGTGGGCGGCCGCAACTGGCGCGCCTACCTCAGCACACAAGCGGTGGGCGGCGCGCCCGTCGTGAATGCGCGTGATCGGATCGGCAAAGGGCCGTGGACCAATGCCAAAGGCGTGGTCATCGCGCGCAACCTGGCCGAGCTGCACGGCACCAACAACATCAACAAGGAAACCGCGCTCACCGAGAAGGGCGAGGTCGTGCCCGCGCGGCCCGACCCCGTGAACGCCCACGACATCATGACCGGATCGCAACCGGACGGCACCGCCATGCCGGCCGGCCCCGATGCGACCTGCAGCAACTGGACCAGCAGCAGCACAGGCGGCGCCATGGTGGGCCACCACAACCGCGCCGGCACCAGCCCCGACCCAGCGGCCAGTGTGTCGTGGAATTCCTCGCACATCACACCGGGCTGCGACATGCCGTCGCTGCAGCGGGTGGGCGGGTTGGGGTTGTTCTATTGCTTTGCGGCGAAGTGATGGGCGGCTGAGCGCGCGCGCTCAGCTAGCTGCGCATCTGCTTTAGCCATTGCGCCGGTGTAGCGGCCGTCGCGCAATTGAAGCGCAGGATGAAATGACTTTGGTCGGCGAAGCCGCAATCCGCTCGCCTTTTCCGCCTTGCATGTCGGACGGTGCTTCGCAGCCGATGAGCACGCCCTCCGATGAGCGGTGCGGGGCGCTAAGCGCGCATCAGAAGGCCTCGCACGACCAGACGTTGATTGACGATCAATCTAGACAAAATCAACGTACCCCCTACGATCGGCAGTGAGCACCGGACCCACACGGCGATCCGGCGACACCCACCCCCATTACGGAGACACCATGGCCGACATCAAACCCCTCCTCGCCCCAGAGGAAATCCTGCAAGCACTCAAGGAAAGCATTCGCCCTGGCGTGCCCTCGTTTTTCAAGCTGCGCACGCAACTCCCGGCCGCCGGCCGCAGCGACGTGCCCATCGCCGCCACCGAGCGGATGACGGTCATCCTGAAGTCGTACGCGGAAGGCGGCGAGAACGAGATCCACGCGCATCCGCACGAAGACCACGTCTTCGTGGTGCTGCAGGGCCAGGCCTCTTTTTACGGACCGCGCGGCGAACTCAAGATCGCCGACCCGTATGACGGCGTAGTGCTGCCGGCGGGCACGTTCTACCGCTTCATCTCCAGCGGGGAGGTGCCGCTGGTGATGCTGCGCGTGGGATGCGCCGAGGCAGGATCGGACATCTTCGCCCGCATCCGCCTCGACGGCGAGCCGCTGCCCGCCAACTCGACCGAGAACCGGCAGGTTACGCCGGTGCTTTCCAGCAAGTGGTTTCCCGCGGTTGCCGCCTGAAGCCCAGCCGACCCGCAATAGCCAACAATCCAAGGACACCTCATGAGACAAGTTAAGCAGATCCTCGTTGCGACGCTCCTCGGCCTCGCCGCGGCCGCCGCCTGCGCGCAGAGCCCTGAAGTCAAGGCCCGGCTGAAGGCGATGAAGCCCGCCGACTATCCCACCCGTCCCATCGAACTGAGCGTCGGCTTCGCCGCCGGCGGCGGCATGGACGTCGTGGCCCGCCTCGTGGCCCACAAGTTCCAGGAATACACCGGCGAGAACATCATCATCAACAACCGCACGGGAGCGGGAGGCTTGGTGTTCCACCGCTGGGTGGTCACGCAGGCGCCGGCGGACGGCTATGCGGTCGGCGTGGGCAACAACATCATCATCGGCGACTCGCTGCTGCGCGCCGAGAACAAGTGGTCGTACCGGGACGCCGACAACCTGGCCTTCATCAACTACGAACCCGTGCTGTGGTTTACCTCGTCCACCGGACGGTTCAAGAACCAGCCGCTGGCCGAGATCGTGAAGGAGGCGAAGAAGGATCGGGGGGGTGTGAAAGTCGGCACCGTTGCCGCCACCTTGCTGGAGATGCTGGCGGAGCAGGTCGAGCAGAAGGCTTCGGTCAGCCTGAACAAGGTGCCGTTCAACGGCGGCAAGCCTTCGATCGCCGCGCTGATGGGCGATCACATCGACATCTCGTTCGGTTTTCTGGGCGAAGTGAAGGGGCTGGGCGACAAGGTGAGGCCGATCGCCGTCGCCAGCCAGAAGCCTGTTGCCGCGGTGCCCGGCGTGCCCACCTTCAATTCGGTGTTCAACACCGACGACATCAACTGGGTGATGTGGCGCTACGTGGTCGCGCCGAAGGGCATCCCCGCGGATCGCAGGGCCTGGCTCGTCGCGTCGTTCAACGAGGTGATGAAGGACCCTCAGCTGATCGCCGAGCTGGAAAAGCAGGGGGGAATCCAGGATCCTGGCCTGGACACTCCGGCCAAGGTCACCGCCGAACTCGAGCGGCTGGCCCGCGCCGAACGCACGTTCTACGTGCAGACCGGCCGCCTCAAGTAACCGGATGACCCTCTTGTCCAACTCCGCCTCCGCCGGACGCACGCCCCGCGTGTTCGCCGTGCACGACCACATGCTGGAACCGCTGTTCGACGGCATCGTGGAAGACCTCGAACGCAACGGCGTGGACGTCCTGCGCGGCCCTTCCAGCAAGCCCGGCGACAAGCCAAGCGTGCTGCCGCCTTCGTACATGGAGCGGCTGCTGCAGGCCGACGTCGCCATGTTCAGCTCGCGCTCGTTGTGCACCGGCGAGATGCTGGCGGCGTGCGCACCGAGTCTGCGCGCCGTGGTCAACCCGACCATCGGGGTGGAGACGGTGGACCTCGCCGCCGCGGGCGAGCTCGGCATCCTGGTGGGCAACGGCTCCACGCCAGAGAACTACATCGGCATGGCCGAGGCCGCCGTGATGTTCATGCTGAACCTGTTCTACGGCTTGCGGACCACCGAGCAGCACCTGCGCGAGAACCGGCCCCGGCCGGCACCCGACCAGGTGCATGCCCGCACGCTGCGCGGCAAGACCATCGGCATCCTGGGGCTGGGCAACATCGGCCGCTCGGTAGCCCGCCTGCTGCAGCCCTTCGACGTCAAGGTGCTGGCGTACAGCCCGCACGCGGACCCGGACAGCGTCCCCGCCGGGGTGCAGTTGGCCAGCCTGGACGAAGTCATGGCGCGGTCCGACCTGGTGTGCATCTGCATCGCCGTGACGCCAAGCAACCGCCAGCTGGTCAACGAACGCACGCTGGGCCTGATGAAGCGCTCGGCCTACCTGGTCAACGTTGCCCGCGGCGACGCCATCGACGAGCCGGCGCTGGTGCGCGTGCTGCAGGAGCGCCGCATCGCCGGCGCTGCGCTGGATACCTTTGCCCTCGAGCCGCTGCCCATGGACAGCCCGCTGCGCAGACTGGACAACGTGATCCTGACGCCGCACGCGGTGGGCTACACCAAGGAGAACGTCGATTCGTTGCGCGCCGCGGCGGTGGAAAACATCCGCCGCGTGCTGGCGGGTTTGCCGCCGCTCCATTGCAAGAACCCCGCTGCGCAGAAGAAGTGGGCCGCGCGCGTAGCCGGTATGGAGAGCCTGCGCAGCTGGAATGCGGCTGCGCACTCCTGAGGCGGGCCGGGGGGCGTTCAGCGCTCAGGCGCGCTGACGCCGATGTAGCGCGCGCGGGGCCGCACCGACACCCCGCTCAAGCGCTGTTCAGCGGAGTGGGCCAGCCAGCCTGCCGTGCGGCTGAGCGCCATCAGGGCGCCGGCGCTGCGGCGCGGCATGCCCAGCGCCGCGCACACCGCGACCAGCCCGGCGACCACGGTGGGCCGCACACCAAGCTGTTCGCGGGCCGTCGCGATCCAGGCAACCATCCAGGCGGTGTCGGCCCGATTGCCAGCCAGCGCGGAGGCAATCTCCAGCAGGTATTCGCCGCGCGGATCGCCATTCGGGTAGACGAAGTGGTTGTAGCCGGCGACCGGCCTGCGCTCGGCCAGGCTCCTCGCAATGGTGGCCAGGTAAGCCTTGCGCGAGCCTGCCCCGAGCAGAGCCTGCTCGCATTCGTCGCAGCCCAGGCCGTTCTGCTGGCCCTCGAAGGAGGCCAGTGCACTGGTGATGCAGGACATGGAGTCGGCACCGGCAGAGGCCGCGATCCGCGCCACGAAAGTGGACGGCGTCAACTCGTGGTCGGCGGTGATCACCAGGCAAGCATTCAGCGCAGCGATTACAGGACTGCTTGCGGTGATGCCGCTGCTCTTGGCGACCAGCGTGGCGATCGAGTCCGGCGCCGCAGGCGGCACCAGCCGCGGTTTGGGGCGCAACAGGCCAAAGGCTGACGCCAGCACCTGGATCAGCTGACGGGCTTCGCGCTCATGCCGGCCCGGCTCGCCGGGGCCGTCGCGTTCCACGGTCGCGATGTAAGCGTTGGCGACCAAGGCGAGCAGGTGGCGCGAGGTGTTGTTCGGCGCCACGTCACAGATCACACGCGCATAAGAAGTGAAGGCCTGGGGCACCGCCGGCGCCGACCACATCGGCACTTCTTTGGGCAGCGCGCCGTTCCACAGGAGCTCCGCGCATTCCTCGAAGGTGCGGCCGGCGCGCGCCAAGTCCAAGGCGGGCTGGCCGCGGTAGACCGGACCGCCCGGACCCACGAAGGTGATCGCGGTGTGCATCACCGTGGCACCGCCCCAGCTCAAGCTGCGTTCCGCGGCACTGGTGGCGGCGCGCGTGCTGCGGCCCTTGGCGGTGACGGCTTCGACATCGCGGCGGAAGTACATCCGCGCCCCGTCCGCCGACGACGGAGCAACGCGGATCAGTCCCCGGCTTACGTAGGCGTACAGAGTCTGCGGCTTGACGCCCAGCATCGCGAGTGCGTCGCGCGAGCTGATCAGTGCGTCGTTCTTGCCGTTGGCCGTTTTCACGGGCGCATTGTGCAGCATTGCACTATCGGGTCGCCGGCAACGGCAGCGCCGTCTTGTACCTCACCTGCTTCAACGCAAAACTACTCCTGATCTTTTCGATCCCCGGAATCGGCGTCAGCTGGTTCAAGATGAATTTCTCCAGCGCTCCGATGTCGGCCACGGCCACTCTTATCAGGTAGTCGCTGTCGCCGGTCATCAGGTAGCACTCCATCACCTCGTCGTGCTCGGCGATGCGGCGCTCGAATTCGGCCAGCGATTCCCTGGCTTGTTCCTTCAGGCTGATGTTGATGAACACGTTCAGTCCCAAGCCCAGCGCCTTGGGGTTGGCCAGCGCCACATAGCGGTCGATCACGCCATTCGCCTCCAGCGCCTTCACCCGCGTGAGGCAGGGCGAGGGCGAGAGGTGAACGCGTTTGGCCAGCTCCACGTTGGTGAGCGAGCTGTCTTGCTGAAGTTCGGCCAGGATTCTCAGATCCACGCTATCCAGGTGCATAAAAAGCTTCAAAACTGTGGATTCAAGGCATTTTATGCTGATGAGTCTGGCTAATGGCATATTTTCCGAAACCCTGTTCCGCTGCTTTTTGCCTACAGTGGGAGCATTGGAGTTTCGATATGACCGACCACAGCCTCACCCGTTTCCTGGCCAACGACAGCGGCGACATCGACCCGGTGGAAACCGCCGAATGGCGCGAGGCGCTGCTGTCGCTGGTGGCGACGCACGGACCGGCGCGGGCCCGCTTCATCCTGGACGAGATCGCGGCCCTGGCGCGCGGCCCGCACATCGCCTGGTCGCCCGAGCTGGTGACGCCCTATGTCAACTCGATCGCGGTGGACCAGCAGCCCGCCTTTCCCGGTGACCTGGCCATCGAGGAGCGCCTGGGTTCTCTCATGCGCTGGAACGCGCTGGCCATGGTGGCGCGCGCCAACGCGGCCTATGGCGAGCTGGGCGGCCACATCGCCAGTTACGCCAGCGCGGCCGATCTCTTCGAGGTGGGCTTCAATCATTTCTTCCAGGCCCGTAACGAACAGCAGGGCGGCGACTTGGTGTTCTTCCAGCCGCACAGCGCGCCGGGGGTTTATGCGCGTGCTTATTTGGAAGGCCGGTTGACGGAAGCTGATCTGGCGCACTACCGGCAGGAGATCACGGCGCCACGCGACGGCGCGCGCGGCCTCTCCAGCTACCCGCACCCCTGGCTCATGCCCGATTTCTGGCAGTTCCCCACCGGCTCGATGGGCATAGGCCCCATCAGCTCGATCTATCACGCGCGCTTCATGCGCTACCTCACGCACCGCAACCTGCTTGACTGCGAAGGCCGCAAGGTGTGGGGCGTGTTCGGCGACGGCGAGATGGACGAGCCCGAGAGCATGAGCGCGCTCACGCTGGCTTCGCGCGAAAAGCTGGACAACCTGGTCTGGGTGGTCAACTGCAACCTGCAGCGGCTCGATGGCCCGGTGCGCGGCAACGGCCGCATCATCGACGAGCTGGAAAAGCTGTTCCGCGGCGCCGGTTGGAACGTGATCAAGCTGGTCTGGGGCAGCGACTGGGACGGCCTGTTTGCCCGCGACACCACCGGCGCCCTGGCCCGCGCCTTCGCCAATACCGTGGACGGCCAGATGCAGACCTTCGCCGCCAAGGATGGCCGCTTCAACCGCGACAACTTCTTCGGCCAGAACGAGGAACTCAAGCGCTTGGCCCAGGGTATGACCGACGAGCAGATCGACCGCCTGAAGCGCGGCGGCCACGACCTGGTGAAGATCCACGCCGCCTACACCGCGGCCGCCAAATACAGCGGCGGTCCCACGGTGATCCTGGCCCACACCAAGAAGGGCTACGGCATGGGCGCGGCCGGCCAGGGCAAGATGACCACGCACAGCCAGAAGAAGCTGGACGGCGCGGCGCTGATCGAATTTCGCAACCGCTTCAATCTGCCGCTCTCCGACGAGCAGGCGACCAACCTCGAATTCTTCAAACCGGCGGAAGACAGCGCCGAGATGCAATACCTGCATGCTCAGCGCGCGAAGCTCGGAGGCTACCTGCCCAAAAGGCAATCCACCTCGCAGGCGGTACCCGTGCCTGCACTCGCTTCGTATGCGGCCTTCGCCACCGATGCGGCCGGCAAGGAGATGTCTACGACGATGGCTTTCGTGCGGCTGTTGGGCAACCTGCTGAAAGACAAGGAGCTGGGTCCGCGCATCGTGCCCATCGTGGCGGACGAGGCGCGCACCTTCGGCATGGCCAACCTGTTCAAGCAGGTGGGCATCTATTCCAGCGTGGGCCAGCGCTATGAGCCGGAGGACATCGGCTCAGTGCTGTCGTACCGCGAGGCGCTGGACGGCCAGATCCTGGAAGAGGGCATCAGCGAGGCCGGCGCCATCGCCAGCTGGACGGCGGCGGCCACCAGCTACAGCGTGCACGGCGTTCCCATGCTGCCCTTCTATATCTATTACTCGATGTTCGGCTTCCAGCGCGTGGGCGACGCGATCTGGGCCGCCGCCGACCAGCGCTCGCGCGGCTTCCTGCTGGGCGCCACCTCCGGCCGCACCACGCTGGGCGGCGAGGGCCTGCAGCACCAGGACGGCTCAAGCCATCTGGTGGCCGCGACCATCCCCAATTGCAAGGCCTACGACCCGGCGTTCGCCGGCGAGATGGCCGTGATCATCGATCGCGGCATGCGGGAGATGCTGGTCGAGCAGCAGGACGTGTTCTATTACGTCACGCTGATGAACGAGAACTACGCCCAGCCGGATCTGCCTGCGGATGTGGAGGAGGGCGTGATTCGCGGGGCCTACCGGTTTGGCACTTATGGCGAAGGCGAGCCCCAGGCCACGCTGATGGGCTCAGGCGCCATCCTCACCGAGGTCATCAAGGCGGCGCAGCAGCTGGCCGCTGAACGCATTGCGTGCGAAGTGATCAGTGTCACGAGCTGGAGCGAGCTCTCGCGCAATGGCGTCGGCTGCGAGCAGCGCGCGCTGCGCGGCGAGGCGCACATCGCGCCTTACATTGGCGAATTGCTGGGCAAAGGCGCCGGCCCGATCGTCGCCGCGACGGACTATGTGCGCGCCGTGGCCGAATCCGTTCGAGCCTTCCTGCCCGACGGTCGAAGCTTCCTCACGCTAGGCACCGACGGCTTCGGCCGCAGCGACACTCGCGCGGTGCTGCGCGACTTCTTTGGGGTCGATGCGGCCCACATCGTGAAGGCCGTGCGCCACGCGTTGTCGTCTCACTGAGGCCGAGCTGTCATCACATTTGACAGCGTGCATCTCGTCGCCTAGTCTGGATTTTTCCCTTTGAAAAGGAATCATCATGGCCGAGTTGCAAGTACGGTCGCGCTCCAACTCCGTCGCAAAATTCAGCGACGAGGCGATAGCGGCGTTTCAGCAGGGATTGCGCGGCCGCATTGCCAGCCCCGGCTCGGAGGACTACGAACAGGCGCGAACGATCTGGAACGCCATGATCGATCGAAAGCCGGCGCTCACCGTGCGATGCCTGGGCGCCGCGGATGTGGTGCGCTCGGTGCGCTTCGCCCGTGACAACGATTTGCTGATCGCGGTGCGCGGCGGCGGCCACAACATCGCGGGCAATGCGGTGTGCGATGGCGGCCTGCTGATCGATTTGTCGCTCATGAAGTCGGTGTGGGTGGACACCAAGGGCCGCACCGCGCGCGTCGAGCCCGGCGCCACGCTATCCGATTTCGACCGCGAGGCGCAAGCCTTCGGGCTGGCCACGCCGCTGGGCATCAACTCGACCACCGGTGTGGCCGGGCTGACGCTGGGGGGCGGCTTCGGGTGGCTGAGCCGCGCCCTGGGCCTGACGATCGACAACCTGATTTCGGCCGACGTGGTCACGGCCAATGGCGAGCTCGTGCGGGCGAGCGAGAAGGAAAACGCGGACCTGTTCTGGGGCATTCGCGGTGGCGGCGGCAACTTCGGCGTGGTGACCTCATTCGAGTTCAAGTTGCATGCGGTCGGGCCGACGGTCCTGGCCGGGCTCATCGTGCATCCGCTGGACGATGCCAAGGAGGTGATGCGCTTCCACCGCGATTTCATCGAGAAGGTGCCCGACGAATTCGTCTGCTGGTTCGTGATGCGGCAGGCGCCGCCGCTGCCGTTCCTGCCGCCCGAGTGGCACGGCAAGGAAATCCTGGCTCTGGCGGTTTGCTACAACGGCGATATTGCCGAAGGCGAGCGTATCGCCAAGCCGCTGCGCGAGTTCGGCCGCCCCATCGCCGACATCATCGGGCCCATGCCCTACACCGCCTGGCAGACCGTGCTCGATCCGCTGCTGACGCCGGGCGCGCGCAACTACTGGAAGTCGCACGACTTCAAGGACACGAGCGATGGCCTGATCGAGGTGATGATGGAGCATGCGCGGCGCATCCCCGATCCGCAGACCGAGATCGCCTGCGCCCAGCTCGGCGGTGCTGTCACCCGCGTGCCGCGCGGCGCCACGGCCTACAACCATCGCGATGGCAAGTACGTGATGAACGTGCATGGCCGCTGGGCCGATCCGGCCAAGGACGACGCCTGCATCGCCTGGGCGCGCAGCCTCTGGAAGGCTTGCGAGCCGTTTGCCACCGGAAGCGTGTACGTGAACTTCATGACGCAGGAGGAAGGCGACCGGGTGCGCGATGCCTACGGCGAAAATTTCAACCGGCTGGTCGAACTGAAAAACAAGTACGACCCGACAAACCTGTTTGGCGTCAATCAGAACATCAAGCCCACCGTTTGAGCGCGGCGTGACGATCGACGCGATCAGCGCCGTGACGTTGGCCACGCACGACATGGCTCGTGCGCTGCGGTTCTACCTGGCATTGGGCTTCCCGTTGCGGTACGGCGGCGATGCCGCGGAGTTCAGCAGCCTGAGTGCCGGCAATGCCTGCCTGAACCTGACCACCGAGGGCAGCGAGCGGGAGTGGTCCTGGTGGGGCCGGACGATCTTCTACGTGTCCGATGTCGATGCCCTGTACCAGGAGGCGATCGCAAAAGGCCTGAGACCGGATACCGCCCCGCGCGACGCCAGCTGGGGCGAGCGATATTTCCACATCACCGACCCCGATGGCCATGAACTGAGTTTTGCCAGGCCCCTGGGCAGACCCATTGCCTGACTGGGCTCAATGGCCGCTGAATCGCGGCGGCCGCCTTTCGATGAACGACAGCACGCCTTCCCGGGCGTCGTCGCTGTTGGCCAGCTGCTGCTGCGTCGCCACGAACTCCTGCATCGCGGCCAGCGGGCCTTCCTCGACGGCCTTGAGGGCGTTCAGCCGCGTGGCCACCACCGCCAGCGGCGCTTGCGCGGCGATCTTCTCGGCGATCCGTAGCGCCTCGTCCAGTTCGTGCCCGGCCGGCACCACCCGCTGCACGAAGTTCAGGCGCAAGGCCTCGGCGCTGCCGAATTCGTCGCCCGTCAGCAGGTGCAGCATCGCGTTGCCCAGGCCGGCGCGCTCGGCCATGCGCAGGGTGGCGCCGCCGGTGGCCATGATCCCGCGCTTCACCTCCAGTTGCGAGAAGCGGCAGTCGTCCGCCGCCACCACCACGTCGGCCGCCAGCATCAGCTCGATGCCCAGCGTGTACGTGATGCCCTTCACCGCCACCACCATGGGCTTGGTGCGGCGCCGGTACTCCGGTGTGCCCAGGTCGGTGGGCTCCACCAGGCCCAGCGGGATGGCCTTCTCGCCGCGCCGCATCAGCGGGGCGATGGTCGGCAGGTCCAGCCCCGCGGTGAAATGGCGGCCGAAGGCGTGCAGCACGCCCACGCGCAGGGCCGGGTCGTCGTCCAGCAGGGTGTAGGCCTCGGCCAGCTGGCGGAACATGGGCGGCGTGAAGCCGTTGTACTTGGCGGGGCGGTTGATGCCGATGAGCAGCACGGTGCCGCGGCGCTCGGTGGCGATGGAACCTTCCGGGGGTGTGTCGGGTGCTTGCATGCCACCGATTACACCAGCGGGCGGGCGGCGACGCAGTCACCTACCTGCCAGCCTGGCCTTGCCTCTAAGATGTGCGTATGCCCACGTCCACTCCGCCCCGTTCCCGGTTCTGGGCCGACCTGACCATCCGCGACTTCGCGCAGCTGGATCCCGCCACCACCGTGGCGGTGCTGCCCGTCGCCGCGACTGAGCAGCATGGCCCGCACCTGCCGCTGTCGGTGGACCAGACGCTGGTGGACAGCGTGATCGCCGCGGCACTCCCTCAGTTGCCCGCCGCCGCGTCGGTGCTGTTCCTGCCGACCCAGCAGGTAGGCTACAGCCCCGAGCACTCGCGTTTCGCCGGCACGCTGACCTTGTCGTCGGCGACCGTGGTTGCCACCTGGGTCGAGCTGGGCGAATGCGTGGCCCGCTCCGGGGTGAAGAAGCTGCTGCTCCTCAATTCGCACGGTGGCCAGGTCAGCCTGATGGACGTCGTGGCGCGCGAGCTGCGCACGCGCTGCAAGCTCATCGTCTATAGCTGCAGCTGGTGGAACCTTCCGCTGGGCGATGCGGTGAACGGCTTGTTCAGCGCGCAGGAGCACCGCTTCGGCGTGCACGCCGGCGAGATCGAAACCTCGATGATGCTGGCGCTGCGCCCTCAATACGTGCAAATGGCGCAGGCGCGCGATTTCAAGTCGTCCTCGCAGGAGCGGGCGGCCAAGTACCCGATCCTGGGCAACGGCAGCAGCGCCAAGCTGGGGTGGCAGATGCAGGACTACAACACCCATGGCGCGGCCGGCAATGCCGCCGCGGCCACTGCCGAAAAGGGCCAGGCGGTTGTGGATGCCGCCGGCAAACAGCTGGCGCTGCTGCTGCAGGAGCTGAGCACCTTGCCGCTGTCCACGCTGGTGGATGGGCCCTCGTCGTGATCGTGCCCGCCCCCAAGATCCTCGCTTTCGACATTTTCGGGACCGTGGTCGATTGGCACGGGAGCATCTCCCGCGAAGTGGACGCCATGCATCTGGGCGTGAGCGGTGACGAGTTTGCGCTGGCCTGGCGCCGGGGCTACCGGCCGGCGATGCAGCGCGTGATGTCCGGCGAACTCGGCTGGACGCTCATCGACGACCTGCATCGCATGATCCTGGACGAGGTGCTGCGGCAGTTCGGCATTGGCCAGCTCGACGAAGCGCAGAAACAACATCTCAACAAGGTCTGGCATCGCCTAGATCCCTGGCCGGATTCGGTCGAGGGCCTTCGCCGGCTGAAGTCACGCTTCACCATCTGCACGCTGTCCAACGGCAACATCGGCTTGCTGGCGAACATGGCCAAGCGCGCCGGCCTGCCCTGGGACTGCGTCCTCTCCGCCGAGGTGTTTCGCGCCTACAAGCCCGACCCGGCGACCTATCGGGGTGTGGCCAAAGTCTTCGACGTCGCGCCCAATGAGGTGATGCTGGTGGCGGCGCACCACGACGACCTGGCGGGCGCGCGGGCCTGTGGCCTGCGCACCGCTTACATCGAGCGGCCGCTCGAGCTCGGGTCGAACCAGCCCAAGGACGTGTCGCCCCGGGCTGAGAACGACTTGCACGCCGCCAGCTTGATAGCGCTGGCCGACCAGTTGGGCGCTTCGTAGGTCCGCCGCATCGAAGGAAGCAACCATGTCCCAATACAACCCCGAGCGCAACGCCGCGTTGTTCAACCAAATGAGCGCGGGACATCTGCCCGGGCTGATGGGCTGGGACGCCGAGGTGAAGCATCGCGACACCGGCAAGACCATCGCGCTGTTCCGCTGCACGCAGATGATTCTTTGAGCGCAGCCGGGGTCATCGGCTGCGTCCTACGCCAGCTTGCGAGAGCACCGACAGCGTGAGCGTGCCCAGCCGATAGATTCGAGAGAACGCCGGCGCCCCGCCGGCAACTATCCCCAAGGAGCGCGAGATGACAACAGTTGCTGACGTGATGACCCGCGGTGTGCGGAGCATGTCTCCCCAAGACACCGTGCTCCTGGCTGCACAGGCCATGGATGAACTCAACGTGGGTGTGATTCCCGTGTGCGAAGGCGACAAACTGGTGGGCATGGTGACCGATCGCGACATCGTGGTGCGCGGCGTGGCGCAAGAGGGCGACACCAAGAGCATGAGGCTGGCCGACGTGATGAGCACCAACGTGCGCTGCGCCACGGAAGACGAGGACGTGGACGAGGTGCTGGACGAAATGGCACGCAGCCAGATTCGCCGCATGCCCGTGGTGGACCGCGAAGACCACCTGGTGGGCATCATCACACTGGGCGACATCGCCGCCAAGAGCGACAACGAAGAGATGGACGTGGCCCAGTCGCTGGGCGAGATTTCAGAGCCGGCCTCGCCGGACCGCTCCAGCCAGTCCAAGGCGAGCGGCTCCGCAGGCGGCGGCAGCTCCTCGGGTAAACCCCGCAAGCAGCCTCACTGACGCCAAGTTGCCGGGCAGCCTGTTGCCCGGCGCCCACGAAAAGCATATTTCGTTCGAGGGTGTGCGTTACATCACAGCACAAATTGGCGAGATTTCCTACACTTGGAAACAAGATAAGGAGCCCGCCATGCGATTCGCCGCCGTCGTGGTTCGACCAAATCAGCCTGCCCCTGCGCCGGCTCCCCAGCTCTTGCGCCAGCCTGCGCCCCCAGAATTGGCGGCGCGCAGCCAGCCCGTGGCGCCTCGACCCCAGGAAGTACCGCCTGATCTCGACCAGCGGGTCCGCCTGGTCGGCGAGTGGTAGGCCGCTAGACGGCACAGTCCGTGCAAGCAGGGAGCGCAGCTCCCTACTTACAAGGACAACATGGAAAGCAAGCCGCCGCTCCCGCCCTTCACGCCCGAAACCGCCGCCCGCAAGGTGCGCATGGCCGAAGACGCCTGGAACACCCGCGACCCGGACCGGGTGGTGCAGGTCTACACCGAGGACACACGCTGGCGCAACCGGGCCGAATTTCCCGTGGGGCGCGAACAGGTGCGCCAGTTGCTCCAGCGCAAGTGGGCCAGGGAGCTGGACTATCGCCTGATCAAGGAACTGTGGGCCTGTAGCGGCGAGCGCATATCCGTGCGCTTCGCCTATGAGTGGCACGACGACTCGGGCCACTGGTATCGCAGCTACGGCAACGAGAACTGGGAGTTCAACGAGCAGGGCCTGATGCGCCGGCGCTTTGCCAGTATCAACGACCTGCCCATCGCCCAGGAAGAGCGCAAGTTCCATTGGCCTCTGGGCCGCCGGCCCGATGACCACCCGGGGTTGAGCGACCTGGGGCTCTGAAGGCCTCTGCACCACTCTGGCACAGCCATTGCTTGGCCCAGTGCCATGCATGCCGACGCCCTTCACCTGCTGGCACCAGCGGGCCTTTCTCCGTCGCAGCCCCTGTGGCAAAACCAGCTCGGGCTGCTGCTGGAGTCCACGGGCGAGGGGATCTTCGGCGTCGATCTGGACGGGCACTGCATGTTCATCAACCGCGCCGGCGCGCGGATGCTGGGCTTCGAGCCTGCCGAGGTGTTGGGCCACAACATGCACGACCTGACGCACCACTCCCACGCCGACGGCAGCCACTACCCCGACACCGATTGCCCGATATTCAACGCCTTCCGTCAGGGCTTGCCCTGCCGCATCGACAGCGAAGTGTTCTGGCGGCGCGACCGCAGCGCGTTCGCTGTGGAGTACTCCAGTTACCCGATCGTGGACTCCGGCCAGGTGCGCGGCGCCGTGATCACTTTCGTGGACATCACCGAGCGCAAGCGCGCGGCCGACGCGCTGCACAAGGCCAAGGCCGAGTTGGAGCTGAGGGTGGCAGAGCGCACCGGCGAGCTGTCGGCGGCGCTGGCCCAGCAGCGCGAGCTGGCTGCGTATTCGGAAACCGTGCGCGAGGAAGAGCGCACCCGCATCGCCCGCGAAGTGCACGACGAGCTGGGCAGCCTGCTGGTGGCGATGAAGATGGACGTCAACTGGCTGGACAAGCGCCTGGCGGAGCAGCCGGGGCGCGACGCCGAAACGGCGCAGGCAATGCGCGAGCGCATGCGCTGCAAATGCCAGAACATGAGCCGGCTGATCGAGCGTGCCGTGGACAACGTGGGGCGCATCATCACCGACCTGCGCCCCAGCATCCTGGACCACCAGGGCCTGTGGGCCGCGCTGGAGTGGCAGGCCCATGAATTCGTGGAGACGGCCGAACTCGAACTCGAGTGGGACATGCAGCCCGGCGAAACCCCGGAACTACCGGGGCCGGCTGCCATGGCGGTGTTCCGCATTTTCCAGGAGATGCTGAGCAACGTGGGCCGCCACGCGCAGGCCAGCCGCCTCGCCGTGCGCATCGCCGCCGACCCGGAACGCCTGCGCATCACGGTGGAAGACAACGGCAACGGCGCTTCGGCCGAAGCCTTCGAAGCGCCCACCGCCTACGGGGTGATGGGCATGCGCGAGCGGGCTCGCCACCTGGGCGGCCACATCGCCATCTCGAGTGAAGTCGGGCATGGCTGCGCTTTCACGCTGGTCCTGCCACTGCGATGATGAAACGTATCCGCGTGCTGCTGGGTGACGATCATCGCATCGTGCGCGAGGGCTTGAAGCAGGTACTGGCCGACGCGCCCGACATCGAGGTTTGCACGGAGGCCACCAACGGGGTGGAGGTGCTCGATGCGGTGCAGGCCGCGCAGGGCACGCTGGGCCTGGACGTGGTGGTGCTGGACATCGCCATGCCCGGGCGCGACGGCCTGGAAGTGCTGCAAGAACTGCGCAAAGCCTGGCCGCGGCTGCCGGTGCTGATGCTCAGCACCTATCCTGAAAAGCAGTACGCGGTGCGCTGCATCAAGCTCGGAGCGGCGGGCTACTTGAACAAGAGCGCCGATCCGGACGATATGGTGGCGGCCGTGCGCAAGGCGGCCGCCGGTGGCGTGTTCGTGACGCCGGCCACGGCCGAAGCCCTGGCGAGCGCGGTAGGCGGGGCCGGCGCCAAAACGGGGCCCGAAGCCCTGTCGCACCGCGAGCACCAGGTCTTCCGGCTGCTCACTTCCGGGCATAGCGTGAGCGAAATTGGTGCGCAACTGCAGCTGGCCCCCAATACCGTGAGCACTTACAGGGCGCGCATCCTGGAAAAGACCGGCACCAAGAACGACGTGGAGCTGGCTTTGTACGCCGAAAGACACGGGAAAACCCGCGACTTGTAGTGGCAGCCCTACAAGCCCTAGAGCGTTGGTGAGTGATTTCCCGCGGTGACTGCCGCAACGGTCCGAACAGGCGCAGCCCTTGCACGTGAAGACGCGTCTTCAACCAAAGGTGCGCCATGTCCAAACCCTACGACGCTTACGATGCCGATCGCCCGCTGATGCTGCGCTGTGCCTGCGGCCAGGACCATGCGCCGGGTGAACATGCGCGGGCCCAAGCCGCCAGTGCCCAGGCGCACTCGGACAACTACCTCGAGGCCAGCCTGATCAAGGCACTGTTCCCGGTCGACAGCGTGCGCCGCCGCTTCCTCAGCGCCGTGGGCGCCAACACCGCGCGGGCTGCCATCGCCTCGGTGCTGCCGCTGGGCGCGCTGCAGGCCATGGCTCAGGAGAAGGGCCCGCTGGAAAAGAAGGACCTGAAGATCGGCTTCATCCCGATCACCTGCGCCACGCCCTTGATCATGGCGCACCCCCTGGGCTTCTACAAGCAGCAGGGCCTGAACGTGGACGTGGTCAAGACGGCGGGCTGGGCGCTGATCCGCGACAAGATGATCAACAAGGAATACGACGCGACCCATTTCCTGTCGCCGATGCCGCTGGCAATTTCCATGGGCGCGGGCTCCAACCAGGTGCCCATGAACGTGGCCACCATCCAGAACACCAACGGCCAGGCCATCACGCTGGCCAACAAGCACAAGGACAGGCGCGATCCCAAGCAGTGGAAGGGCTTCAAGTTTGCCGTGCCGTTCGAGTACAGCATGCACAACTTCCTGCTGCGCTACTACGTGGCCGAGCATGGCTTGAATCCCGACACCGACATCCAGATCCGCGTGGTGCCGCCGCCCGAAATGGTGGCCAACCTGCGCGCCGGCAACATCGACGGCTACCTGGGGCCGGACCCGTTCAACCAACGCGCGGTCTATGAGGAGATCGGCTTCCTGCACATCCTGACCAAGGACCTGTGGGACGGCCACCCGTGCTGCGCCTTCGGCACGTCCACCGAGTTCATCCAGAAGAATCCGAATACCTTCGCCGCGCTCTACCGGGCCGTGCTGACGGCGTCCGCCATGGCCCGCGATCCGAAGAACCGTGAGCTGATCGCCAAGGTGATCGCGCCGGCCCAGTACCTGAACCAGCCCGAGACCGTGCTCACGCAGGTGCTCACCGGCAAGTTCGCCGACGGCCTGGGCAACATCAAGACCGTGCCGAACCGCGCCGACTTCGACCCGATTCCCTGGCAGAGCATGGCGATCTGGATGCTCACCCAGATGAAGCGCTGGGGCTATGTGAAGGGCGACGTCAACTACAAGCAGATCGCCGAAAAGGTCTTCCTCTTGACCGACGCCAAGCGCCACATGAAGGACCTGGGCCAGAAAACGCCGGAAGGCGCCTATCCCAAGTTCACGATCATGGGCAAGGTGTTCGACCCCGCCAAGCCGGACGACTACGTCAAGAGTTTCGCCATCAGCAAGTCGGCGGCCTGAGGCGATGGGCAAGTCCCTGAATGCGAGGGCGGCGCTGGTGTCGCTGCTGCTGTTGCTGGCGCTGCTGGGGGCTTGGTACGCCGCCACCTTGCCCGGTGCTGGCGGGGGTGCGGCCACGGGCCTGTCGGCCGAGCAGATCGAGTACCAGAAGATGCTGGGCAAGGACCCGGGCGGGGCGGCGAAGGCCGGTGGCTTTCCGACGCCCGGCCAGATGGCCGCCACTTTCTGGAAGCACCTGTCCAACCCGGTGTACGACAACGGGCCGAACGACAAGGGCATCCTCATCCAGCTGGCGCATTCGCTAGGCCGTGTGGCACTGGGCTTCTTGCTGGCCTGCGCCGTCGCCATTCCCCTGGGCTTCGTGATCGGCATGTCGCCGCTGCTGCGCAAGGCCTTCGACCCATTCATCCAGGTGCTCAAGCCGATCTCGCCGCTGGCCTGGATGCCGCTGGCGCTCTACACCATCAAGGACTCGTCGATCTCGGGCGTGTTCGTGATCTTCATCTGCTCGGTCTGGCCCATGCTGATCAACACCGCCTTTGGCGTGGCCTCGGTCAAGCGCGAATGGCTGAACGTCGCCAGCACGCTGGAGGTGACGCCCCTTCGCAAGGCCTTCCGCGTGATCCTGCCGGCCGCTGCGCCCACCATCCTTACCGGAATGCGAATCAGCATGGGCATCGCCTGGCTGGTGATCGTGGCGGCCGAGATGCTGGTGGGCGGCACGGGTATCGGCTACTTCGTGTGGAATGAGTGGAACAACCTGTCGCTCACCAATGTGATCTTCGCGATCCTGGTGATCGGCATCGTGGGCATGCTGCTGGACCTGGCGTTCGCGCAGTTCCAGAAATGGGTGACCTATGTTGAATGAGGTGGGTACTGCCGTCCCGGGCCTCTCTGTCACCCCGGACTTGATCCGGGGTCCACGTGACGCGAGCGAACATCGAGGCTTCCTGAAAATCGAAGGTCTTTCCAAATCCTTCGTCCCCGGTAAACCGGTTTTCGCGGATGTCTCCTTCACCCTGGACAAGGGCGAGTTCGTCTGCATCATCGGCCACTCGGGCTGCGGCAAGACCACCATCCTCAATGTGCTGGCGGGCCTGGACCAGGCTTCCGGCGGCCACGTCTTCATGGACGGCCGCGAGGTCGCCGGACCCAGCCTGGAGCGCGGCGTGGTGTTCCAGAGCCATGCGCTCATGCCCTGGCTGACGGTGCGCAGAAACATCGCCTTCGCGGTCGAGTCGCGCTGGCCCGACTGGACTCGCGCGCAGGTGGCCGAGCATGTCGAGAAGTTCGTCGCGATGGTGGGGCTCACGCCCGCCCTCGACAAGAAGCCATCGCAGCTGTCGGGCGGCATGAAGCAGCGCGTGGGCATCGCCCGCGCCTTCGCGATCCAGCCCAAGATGCTCCTGCTGGACGAGCCCTTCGGCGCTCTCGACGCGCTCACCCGCGGCACGATCCAGGACGAACTGATGGGCATCGTGCGCCAGACGCACCAGACGGTGTTCATGATCACGCACGACGTGGACGAAGCCATCCTCCTGGCCGACCGCATCCTCCTGATGAGCAACGGGCGCGAAAACGCCACTGGCTACACACCGGGCGGCATTGCCGAAGTCGTGAGCAACACCCTGCCCCAGACGCGCAAGCGTGCCGAGCTGCATCACTTGCCCGGCTACTACGAGCTGCGCAACCACATCGTCGATTTCCTTGTCACCCGGGCCCTTGCCGGCCACGAATCCAACCCATAAGGAGCCAACCCATGAATCGCAACGACGTCACCGAGAAGATCATCGCCACGAAGGTGTCCAAGGGCATCCAATGGGCCGACGTGGCCAGGAAGGTCGGCCTGTCCAAGGAATGGACCACGGCCGCCTGCCTGGGGCAGATGACGCTCAACAACGAGCAGGCGAAGGTGCTGGGGGAGATCTTCGGCCTGTCGGAAGAAGAGCAGAAGTGGCTCCAGGTCGTCCCGTACAAGGGGTCGCTGCCCACGCAGGTGCCCAGCGATCCGCTGATCTACCGCTGGTACGAGATCGTCAATGTGTACGGCACCACCATCAAGGAGCTGATCCACGAGGAGTTCGGCGACGGGATCATGAGCGCCATCGATTTCTCGATGGACATCACCCGCGAGCCGGACCCCAAGGGCGACCGGGTGAGTGTGGTGCTCTCGGGCAAATTCCTGCCCTACAAGAGTTATTGAGTCTTGGTCTCGGTCTGGCGGATGATGCCGCCGCCCTTGACGCTGCCTTCCGTCGACCCGACGCCCATCACGCGCTGGACACAGGCTTCGCGGTCGGCTGGCGGTTGCGCCTCGCAGCGCGCGGTGGCGTTCTGTGAAAAGCTGGCCGAGGCGCTACCGCCGGCCAGTGCGCCGCGCCGAGCTTCCTCGTAGGCAGCTCCGGCTTCCTTCAGGCAAGTGGCCCGATCCTGATGCGACTGGCCGCTCAGGCAATGGGCGCGTTCCTGTTTGTATTGCTGCTGCGCTTGCGACAAGGCCTTGTTGCCCGCCGACCAGGCAGCGGGAGCGAGGGCCAGTGCAATGGCGCATGCGCCGAAACGTTGGTAGCAATTCATGGAGAGTCTCCGTTTATGAATTGCGGAGCTTGCGTTGCGACCGCCTGCGCTAGCGTGCGCGGTGATGCCGCGCACCTGTAGGACAAGCTCAGCGATTGCCGCCGGCGCTGCTGGCGCGATTCGAGCGGTTGCTCTGGCTGCGCGCCTGTCCGCCCTTGCGGCCGGCTTCCCGGGCTTCCTCGGAGGTGAACTCATGGGCGGTGCCCTTCTCATGGGCGGCACGACCGCCTTCACTGGCGATCTCGCGCTGACGCTGCGGATCCATCGAGGCAAAGCCTCGATTGGAACTGCCCTGCTTCTTGGTTGGGTTGCCCTGATCGTTAGGTGCCATGATCAAACTCCTGAAAATACGGTGGGGAAAAAATCATGACCAGCAACTGTGCCGGCCATGCCCACATTGAGCGTGCATATCGCAAAGACACTCGTCAGGAAGGAAAGCAGGGCAGTGTAGGACTAAGCCTTGCCCAGTTACGATTGGTTGCTATCGTTTCGGTAGCACCGATGCTGCGAGGCGCTCGAGCAGCGGGGCGGCTTCAACCGATACGGCAGCGCTGGCAGGGGTGTCCTGCAGGCTCGCGATCAGCCGCGTGAATTGCGAGCCGGAGGGCAGCACCGGCCCGTAGAAAAGCGGCTCACCTTCGCGCGCGATCAACACCGTGGGAAAGGTCTCGATGTCCACATCGCCCATCGCATCGGCCTCGTCTTCGACATCGACCCAGGCAAAGCGCAGCTCGGGGTGCGCGGCGGCGGCTTGCGTGAAGGCCTCGCGCCACTCGCGGCAGACACCGCACCATTCGGCGCACAGGCAGATCACCCACCAGTGGGATGCGGCGTCGGCGGAGGATTTCATTCCGCCAGTTTAGCAATCACCTCAGGAGTAGGTGACCCACTTCGCGTAGTCCGGGTGTTCCAGATGGGGAATGGCGTTGAAGCTGACCAGCATGTGGCGCTTGGGCGTGAAGGCGAACTCGGTGATCGAGCTGTTGCGCATGCGCAGGTTCAACTCGATGGTGGCGTCGGCCCCGGTGCCCAGCACGTAGCCCACGGCCGTTGCGATCGGGCCGCCGCTGGTGACGACCAGCACGTTCTTGCCGTAGTGATTGGCGCGCACGTGATCGAGCGCGCTCGACACGCCATGGACGAAGTCGTTGTAGCTGGGCATGCCCTTGGGGCTGACCACGCCCGCCATCCATTGCGCGAGCCCGTCGCGCAGCAGCCGGAAGTGATGGCGGTACATCTCGGGCGAGGTGGGCTTTTCCAGCTTGTGCGGATGGATGGTGGCGATCACGGCATCGCTGTCGTACTCGTTCAGGCCTTCCCATGACAAATGTTCGCCCTCGCGCTTCATGCCTTGGAGGATGCCCGCCATCGTCTGCTTGTGCCGGCGCAGTGTGCCGGCGATCAGGCCGTCGAAGTGGATGCCTTTTTGCGCGAAGTATTCGCCCAGGCGGATGCTCTGCTTATGGCCGAGGTCGCTGAGATGGTCGTAGTCGTCGGCGCCAAAGGATGCTTGGCCGTGCCGAACCAGATAAAGAGTTCCCATGCGGTCATTCTGGCCGTCGTGGCCGCGCCTCGAAGTCGCCCGTGCGACGGTCAGGGGCTCTCCAGCCGCTGCCGTGTCAGCAATTCGCAAGCGTGCTCAGGTGCCTGCGGATTCCAGCACCACAGCGCCCTTGGGCGTGGCCAGGGTGGCGACGAGGTTGGGCGCCCCTTGGTCTGCGCCCACGCCTTGCAGGCCGATGGCGCTGTGCGCGGCCTGTAGGTCGGGAAGCCGCGGATGGCAGACGTGCAACGACTGCAGCGCCAGGCCGGCGTCGGGCATGGCGTCGGCCGGATGCGCGTCGCCCCACTGGATCAGCGTGGGCAGGCCGCCATAGAACAGGCGCTGGCCATCGCGGCGCACGCTGATCTGCCAGCGCAACATTCCTTCGGGCGTGGCTCGCTCTGCCTGGACCAGCGGGCCGCGCTCTATGCCCAGCCGGCGCAATGCCCTCAGGCCTGCCCCCGCATCGCCCGTGCTCGCTACGAAATGCACGAGCCGCGGCTGCTGCTGCACGGCGTGCTGCAGGGCCGGGTCGTCCAGGTCGAACCAGCGACGGCGCCCGGGCGCCGGTGCAGCCGGGTTGATGGCGATGATCTCGAGGTAGGCGCGGGGGTACTGAGCCGTCGCGATAAGCAGCAGCCGGTTGTGCGTCCCCATCAGCGGATGCTCGCCGCCGGCGCGCGGCGTCACGCCGAGCGTGGCCTCGCACCACTGCACACCTTGATCCAGGGTGCGTGCCGCCACCACCAGGTGGTCGATGCGGCAGGCTGGCTTCACAACGCGACGCTTCCGGAAATGCAGGTGACCGAGGCCCCGCCGACCCAGACCTGCCCGCTGTCGTCGCGCTCGATCGACACACGACCGGCGCGATCGAGGCAGGTGCCCTGCGCGGCCAGGTAGCGCGCGGGCATGTGGCCCTCGGCTATCAGCCACTCCGCCAGGCTGGCATTCAGGCTGCCGGTCACGGGGTCTTCGGTGATGCCGATCGGCGCGGCGAACGCCCGCACTTCCAGATCCGGTGTGCCCCGCTCATGTCCGGAGTACGCGGCGGCAACACCCACCTTGTGGCCGAGGTTCTTGAGCTCCAGGTGGTTGGGCGACAGCTTGAGCACGGTCTGCGGGCTGTCGACCAGCAGCGTCAACCACGCCGGCCCGTTGTCCAGCGTCTGGGCGGCGATCACCTGGCTGGCCTTCAACCCGAGCGCGGCCGCCACCTGGGCCAATACGGCGGGGCTGGGCGCGCTGCGCTTGAGAGGCGGGGCGGCAAAGGCCAGGCGCGCATTGTCCCGGCGGATCTTGACGAGGCCGACCTTGCACTCCTGCGCGATGAAGTCGCGGCCGCGCGGCTTGCCGCCTGCCTCCAGCCAGGCGTGGCAACTGCCCAGCGTGGGGTGGCCGGCGAAAGGCAATTCGCCGCCGGGCGTGAAGATGCGGACGCGGTAATCGGCCGTGTCGCTGCCGGGTGGCAGCAGGAAAGTCGTCTCGGACAGATTGGTCCAGCGCGCGAAGTGCTGCATTTCCTCGTCGGAAACACCCGAGCCGTCCAGCACCACGGCCAGCGGATTGCCGCGATAAGGCGTCGCTGTGAACACATCGACTTGCTTGAAGTTGCGTTGTTGCATGGGAGGCCTTCAGGAAAGAGGGAGATCGAGCACGCCGCGCGAGGCCGGCTGGGCCAGGATGCCCTGGTACCAGCGCTCGAGATGGGGCCGAGCCGGCCGCTCCAGCGGCAGGCCGCGCCAGCGATGCAGTTCGCAGGCGATCGGGATGTCGGCCATGGTGAACGCATCGCCCGCCATGAAGGCGCGGTGGGGCAGATGGTCGTCGAGCAGCGTCATCAGCGACTCCGTGGCCGCCGCTGACTGCGCGACCAGTTGCGCATCGCGCTTCTCGGCCGGGGTGCGCATCAGATGCACGAAGGCATTGCGTCCCGCCGGATTGAGCGTGGTCTGCTGCCAGTCCATCCAGCGCTCGGCGTCGAAGCGCGCGGCGAGGTCCTGCGGATAGAGCTCGCCCGGCGAATGCTTGGCGCATAGGTAGCGCACGATGACGTTCGATTCCCACAGCTGGAAATCGCCGTCTTCGATCAACGGGACCAGCGCGTTGGGGTTCTTGGCCAGGTACTCGGGCGTCTTGACGACGCCGAACTCATGGCCGGCGTCGGTGCGCTCGAACGGGATTCCCAGCCATTGCGCGGCCAGCACCACCTTGCGGACATTGATGGACGAGATGCGGCCCCAGATCTTGAGCATCGATTCACCTCTTGCCAAGTTGTTCGCGAATCGCGGCAGCGAGGGCCGCGATGCCGATCTTGATCTGCTCGGCGCTGGCCGTCACGAACGACAGGCGCAAAGCACGCGGGTCCGACTGTCCGGCATAGAAAGCCGCACCGGGTACGAAGGCAACGCCCTTGTCCACCGCCTTGGGCAGCAACTCGATGGCGTTGACGCCTTCGGGCAGGCGGGCCCACAGGAACATCCCGCCGTCCGGGGTGTTCCATTGCACGTCCAAGCCTTGCATCTCGCGTTGTAGCGCGCCCAGCATCGCGTCGCGTTGCGACTTGTAAAGCGCGCGGATGGTGGGCACGTGGCGATCCAGGAAACCGTCCTTCATCACCTCGGCGACCATGCGCTGGTTGAAGCTGGGGCTGTGCAGGTCAGCCGCCTGCTTGGCCTGCAGCAGCTTGGGGTACAGCGATTTCGGGGCCACCATGAACCCCAACCGCAGGCCCGGTGCCAGCACCTTGGAGAAAGAGCCGAGATAGACGCAGCCTTCGGGATTGCGCGCGGTCAGGGGCAGCGGCGGAGGCGCGTCGAACCACAGGTCGCCGTAGGGGTTGTCCTCGACGATGGGCAGGCCCAGTTCGGCAGCGCGGCGTGAAAGCGCGGCGCGGCGCTGCTCGCTCATGGTGCGCCCGGTCGGGTTCTGGAAGTTGGGCAGCACGTAGAGGAAGCGGGCCGCCTGCGCTTTGTCGGTGAGGTCTTCGATGTCCACGCCCTCGTCGTCGCTGGCCACGCTCACCACCTCGGGTTCCATCGGCGTGAAGGCCTGCAGGGCGCCCAGGTAGGTCGGCGTTTCGACCAGGATGCGCGAGCCCGCGTCGATCAGGATCTTGGCGACCAGGTCCAGGCCCTGCTGGGAGCCGGTGGTGATCAGGATTTGTGCCGGGTCCGCTTTCCACGGGAGCATGGCAGCGACCATCTCGCGCAGCGGCGCATAGCCTTCGCTGGCGGCGTATTGCAGCGCGGCGGGACCGTCTTCGCGCAGCACCTTGTCGCAGGCCGCGGCGAACTCGCTGACCGGGAAGGTCTTGGGCGAGGGCAGGCCGCCGGCGAAGCTGATGATGCCGGGCCGCTCGGTGACCTTGAGGATTTCACGGATGACCGAGGGATTCATCTTCTCGGCTCGGCGCGCCATCACCCATTGCGTGATTTGCAGATCGTTCAGTTTCATGGTTCTCTCCGAGGTGGTGGGTTGGCGTCAGTCGACGATGAATAGTGTGGCGCCTTGCGGCGAGGTGGAGCGATGCGGCTCGGCATTGTCCGCGACCTGGTAGCTCATGCCGGGGGTCAACGTGAAGCGGCGGCCGTCGGCCAGTTCGGTGTGCAGCTCGCCCTTCAGGCACAGCAGCACGTGGCCTTTGACGCACCAGTGATCCGAGACGTAGCCGGGGGTGTATTCGACCATGCGCACGCGAACATCGCCGAATTGCCGTGTGCGCCAGGACGCCTGTCCGGCTTCGGCGGATTTTTCTACCGGCTCGACGGCCGTCCAGTCGCAAGTGGCAAAGGGAATGTCGTTCATCTTCATAAGGTCGCCTTCACGCCGCCGCCCGCACGGGCATCTTCTTGCCCAGGAAGACTGTCGCTATCACGGCGGCGGCAAAGCCCAGTGTGACCGCGTCCAGCGACTCGCCCAGCAGGGGCACGGCGAACAGCATTCCCAGGAAGGGCTGTATCAGTTGCACCTGGCTGACGCGGACGGTGCCGCCCAGGGCCAGGCCGCGGTACCAGGCGAAGAATCCAAGCCACATGGAGAATACCGCCACGTAGGCGAAGCCCCACCAGGCCGCCGCCTGCAGTGCGTGTTGCGGGCGGGTCAGCAATGCGACCGGCGCAGTGAGCGGCAGCGCGATGACCAGGGCCCAGCAGATCACGTGTTCGGCGCGCATGCGCTGCGAGAGCCGCGCCCCCCAGCCATAGCCGACGGCGGCGCAGATCATGGCCGCGAGCAGCAGCAAGTCGGCGGATTGCATGGCGAGGCCGCTTTGTCCGGATCGCAGTACCGCGAAGGCCACCACCAGGGCACTGCCCAGGGCGGCGCAGGCCCAGAACCCGGCCGAGGGCCGCTGCCGGTGCAGCCAGGCGCCCACCGCTGCGGTGGCCAGCGGCAACACGCCGACGATCACGCTGGCATGCACGGCCTCGACGTGGCGCATGGCGATCGAAGTGAGCAGAGGAAATCCGAACACCACGCCAGCCGAGGTGATGGCCAGCGGCAACCAGTCCTCGCGGCGGGGCAGCGGCGCGCGCGTGACCAGCAGGAAGACGGTGGACAGCAAGGCCGCGACGACGGCGCGCCCCAAAGCGATGAAGACGCCCGACATCTGCGGTGCTTCGGGCGTGCCGACGGCCAGCCGCGTCATGGGCAGCGTGAGCGCGAAAATGGTCACGCCGGCCAGGCCCAGCCAAAGGCCCCTGGTTTCCTGCGGCTTCATACGGTGAGCATCCAGGCCGCGGTGGCCGTGAGCACGAGCGCCAGCGCGCGGTTGAACCAGAGCAGGCGCGCGCCTTGCGACAGCCATTGCCGCAGCAGCGAACCCAGTAGTGCATACATAAAGTTGCTGGTGAATGCAAACACCACCATGACGGCGCTGATGATGGCGAGCCGCTCGCCCGGGTTGGCCGCCGGCGCGCCGGCCGCGTTGACCACCCAGCCGGCGGTGAGCGTGAGCGCGAGCATCCAGGCTTTGATGTTGAGGAACTGCAGGCCCACGCCCTGGATGAAGGTGACGTCGAGCCGGGCTGCGTCCACTTGCGTGAGCTGGGCCGAACCGGATAACTTGAAGGCGAGCCACAGCATGTAGGCGGCGCCGGCGATCTTGATGGCCCAGTTCAGCGCCGGCATGCCGGTGACCAAGGCCCCGAGGCCGAGCCCGCAGGCCACCATGAGCATCGTCCAGCCGGTGGGGACGGCCAGGCAAAAGCGCAGGGCGCGCCGCAGCCCGTGATTGGCCGCGAGTGCGGTGGACAAGGTGGTGTTGGGCCCCGGCGAGAAACTCATCGCGGTAGCAAACGCCAGCAGGGCCAACAGCTCCGCCGCGCTCATGTTCGAAGGTCCTCTTGCCTGTTCATGAGGATCACTGTAATCTTTGAGGCCAATACACGAGCAGTACAGTTGGCCATATCAGTTTGGTCATCTGTACTGCCCGGACCGACAATACAGAAGGACATTCCCATGCTGATGAAAGCCTCTTCGCAATCGCTGACCGAGCAGTTGTCGGCGCGCTTCGCCCAGCGCATTCGCGACCGGCTGCTGGCGCCGGGCGCGCGCCTGCCGTCGGTGCGGCAATGCGCGCAGCAGCAGGGCGTGAGTCCCTCGACGGTGGTGGCCGCGTACGACCAGCTGCTGGCGCAAGGCATGGTGGAGGCTCGCAAGAACCGCGGCTTCTTTGTGCGCGAGAGTCGCAGCGAGCCCGCGCAGGCCGCGCCCGAGCCGGGCAGCGGCGCCCGGCCGGTCTCGGCCTGGGCGACCGCGACGGGATTCGTCACGCCGCGCGCTTTTGCACCGATCGAGGCCACGGCGCTGATCCGCGGCATGTTCCACAAGGTCAGCAACAAACCCCAGCCCGGCATGGGTGTGTTCCCGCCCGAATGGATGGAATCGACCTTCATGCCGGCGGCGGTGCGCAAGGTGACCAGCACCAAGTCGCTGCAGCAGTTTTCACTGCAGTACGGCGAGCCCATGGGCGACAGCGGCCTGCGCCGCATGCTTTCCAACAAGCTGGCGACCTTGAGCGTGCATGCCGCGCCGGAAAACATCATCACGACCGTGGGCGCCACCCATGCGCTGGACATCGTCAGCCGCACACTGCTGCGCGCGGGCGATCACGTGATGGTGGAGGAGCCGGGCTGGGCGGTGGAGTTCGCGCGGCTCACGGCCATGGGCATGCGCCTGCTGCCGGTGCCGCGCCGGGCCGAGGGGCCGGATCTGGAGGTGATGGCGAAGTATTGCGAGGTGCACCAGCCCAAGCTCTATGTCAGCGTGAGCGTGTTCCACAATCCCACCGGCTACTGCCTCACCCCGGGCAGCGCGCACCGCATGCTGCAGCTGGCCAACCAGCACAACTTCCACATCGTCGAGGACGACACCTACAGCCATATCGCACCCGAGCACGCGACGCGCCTGTGTGCGCTCGACGGCCTGCAGCGGACCATCCACGTCAGCGGCTTCGCCAAGATACTGGCGCCGAATTGGCGGGTCGGCTTTCTGGCGGCCGATTCCTCGCTGATCGAGCGATTGCTGGATACCAAACTGCTGACCACGCTGACCACGCCGGCCCTGCTGGAGAAGGCTCTGGCCCTGTGCATGGAGCAGGGCCAGCTTCGCCGGCATGCCGAGCGCATCAAGACCCGCCTGGGAGCAGCACGCAGCCGCAGCGTGAAGCTCGCCTTGAACGCCGGCTGCACCTTTGCCGCGGAGCCGGTCGGGCTGTTCGGCTGGGTGGACACGGGCGTGGATACCGACGCGCTGGCGCAGCGCATGCTGGACGAGGGCTACCTGCTGGCGCCCGGCGCGCTGTTTCACGCGGAGCGCAAACCCAGCACCCTGATGCGCATCAACTTCGCGACCACGCAGGATGCGGCGTTCTGGAAGAAGTACTCGGAGCTGGTCCGCCAGATGTAGCGGCTACAGCATCTCGTCGGGAGCGAAGGGGGCGATCAGCATCACCAGCAGTTTCAGCTTGGTGCTGGCCTCCGGTTCGCTGCGGGCGTCCTTGAACGCGGCGCCTGGGGGCGCGCGCCAGACCAGCTGGCTCTTCTCGAGCTCGAGCCTGTAGGCGCCTTGCGCGATGGTGGCATCGACCTGGCGCGCGGCTTCCTGCGAGACGGCGGTGCTGCGGATCAGAAGCGCCACCTCGCTGTTTTTCAGTTGCGATCGCAGATCGAGGTTCATGGAGCCGATCACGGCCAGCCGCTTGTCGATGATCACCGCCTTGGAGTGGAGGCTGGCCCGTGAAGCGCTGCTGCCGCTCTTGGAGCCGCCCGCGCGGCCGGAACCGAAGCCGGCGGTCGAGCCCATGCCGCCCACCGTCCCCTCCTGGTCGGCGCGCATCTCGTACAGCTCGATCCCCATCGCCACCAGGTCCTTGCGGTAGCGCGCATAGCCGGCGTGGGCCGCCGGCGCGTCGTTGGAGGCCAGCGAATTCGTGAGCACGCGGATGCGCACGCCCCTGGCGCGCATGCGCCCGAATTGCTCCATCATCGCCGCGCCCGGCACGAAGTAGGGCGAGATGATCAGCACTTCCTGGCGGGCCTGATCCATCAGCTGCAACAGGCCATCGACCAGGGTGTCGCCCGCGTCCACCTCGTCGTCGCCCGGGCCGATCTTGCCCGGCTTGTCTTCCATCAACAGCGCCGGCGCCCAGGCCAGCGGGATCCTGCGTAGGTCCATGGGCGTGGGTTCGGCGCTGACGACAGCCGTGGGCGTGATGTCGGGAAGGATGGAGGACGTCAAGGTCGCAGGCGCAATGTTGGGAGCAGGCTTGTTGGCCAGCCGTGACGGGTCGGCTGCGGGCGCCGGCGGGGGCTTGCGCAACTCCTCCAGGTCCTGGGCCGACACCAGCAACTCCATGGGGTAGGCCAGTTTGTCGTTCCAGTAGCGGTCGAAGCTGGCCGACATGTCGCGCACGATGCGGCCCATCGCCAGCACGTCCAGGTCGACGAAATTGCTCTTGTCGTCGGTTCCGAAATAGGCGTCGCCGAGGTTGCGACCCCCGGTGATGCCCATCGCGTTGTCGGCGATGAACAGCTTGTTGTGCATGCGCTTCTGGATGCGGGGCATGTCCTTCAATGAGGTGATGACGCGCCCCATCAATGAAGCGCGCGAGCCCGGCAGCGGATTGAACAAGCGGATTTCCACGTTGGGCTCGAAGGCCAGGCGCAACACCTGGGCGTCTTCTCCCGCCGTATTGAAGTCGTCGAGCAGCAGCCGGACACGCACGCCGCGCCGCGCCGCGTCGCGCAGGCCCTGCAACAGGATCTCGGTGCTGGCGTCGGCGTGGATGGCGTAGTACTGCAAGTCCAGGCTGCGCTGGGCCGACTGGATCAGTGCCAGACGGCTCGAAAAAGCCGCGCCCACGCTGTCCAACAGCCGGAAGCCCGAGTCGCTGCGCGCGCCTTCCTGCGTCCTGCGCTGCTGCACCAACTGGCCCAGCGGCGTCTGGTCCGGCGCGTTGAAGGCGCTGGATACCGGTCGCTCCACGTTGTCCGGCAGGCTCGCGCAGCCGGTGATCAAGCTCCAGAGGCTGATGGCCAGCATCCAACGCAAGACAAACACCCAGCGAAGGTGCGGCGGTGAAGTCAGGCAGGCGGCAGGTGTGTTGGGCTCCATGGATGCGGCCACTGTAAACCCTGGGGCTGCTCCGGAGGGGCTCCCCAAGGTCAGCCGTTACCACCAATCCCTGCCAGACAAACCCCTATGGCGTGCTGCCCAGTGCTTCCCATCGCTCCAGCGCCGCCATCAGCTGGTCGTCGATTTGCGCGCTGCGCTCGCCGAGCAGGGCGGCGCGGGCCGGGTTGTTGCCATAGAGTTCCCCGTCGGCCAGCTCCTCGTGGATCTGCTTTTGTTCCTGCTCCAGCGCTTCGATCAGGGTGGGAAGGGTCTCCAGCTCGCGCTGCTCCCTGTAACTCAGCTTTTTCTTGGGCGCTGCGATCGCGGGCGCCGCGGCGGGTTTGGCCAGGCTCGCGGCCGGCGCGGCCGACCGTGCGTCTGCCGCGGCAGCGGCCTGCGCCATTGCCTGCGACCGGCGCGATTGGGTCAACCAGTCCTGCACGCCGCCTTCGTACTCGCGCCACAGGCCGCCGCCTTCGAACACGATGGTGCTCGTCACCACGTTGTCCAGGAATGCCCGGTCGTGGCTGACCAGGAACACCGTGCCGTCGTAGTTCTGCAGCAGGTCTTCCAGCAGTTCCAGCGTGTCGATGTCCAGGTCATTGGTCGGCTCGTCCAGCACCAGCACGTTGGCCGGCCGTGCGAACAAGCGCGCCAGCAGCAGGCGGTTGCGCTCGCCGCCGGACAGCGATCGCACCGGCGAGCCGGAACGCGCCGGCGAGAACAGGAAGTCGCCCAGGTAGCTCTTGACGTGCTTGCGCTGGTTGCCGATCTCGATCCATTCGCTGCCGGGGCTGATGAAGTCCTCCAGCGTGGCATCCAGGTCCAGCGCGTCACGCATCTGGTCGAAGTAGGCCACCTGCAGGTTCGCGCCCTGGCGCACGCCGCCGCTGTCCGCCGCCAGCTCGCCGAGAATGAGCTTGAGCAAGGTGGTCTTGCCGGCGCCGTTGGGACCGATCAGGCCGACCTTGTCGCCGCGCAGGATGGTGGCGGTGAAATCGCGCACGATCACCTTGTCGCCGAAAGCCTTGTTGACGCGGGTGAGTTCCGCCACGATCTTGCCGCTGGGCAGGCCCGAAGCGACGTCCAGCCGGACGCTGCCCAGCGCGTCGCGCCGCGCGGCGCGGCGGGCCCGCAGCCGTTCGAGCCGGGTGATCCGGCCTTGCGCGCGGGTGCGCCGGGCCTCCACGCCCTTGCGGATCCAGACTTCTTCCTGCGCCAGCAGCTTGTCGGCCTTGGCCGTGATGATGGCCTCCTGAGCGAGCTGTTCTTCCTTTTGCAGCTGGTACTGGGTGAAGTTGCCCGGGTACGAACGCAGCTTGCCGCGGTCCAGTTCCACGATGCGGGTGGCGACGCGATCCAGGAAAGTGCGGTCGTGGGTGATGGTGACGACGCTGCCCTTGAAGTCGATCAGCAGGTTCTCCAGCCACTCGATGGAGTCCAGGTCCAGGTGGTTGGTGGGTTCATCGAGCAGCAGCACGTCGGGCCGGCGCACCAGCGCCTGGCCCAGCGCCACGCGCTTCTTGGTTCCGCCCGAGAGCGTGCCGATCACCGCATCCTTGTCCAGGTGCAACCGCTGCAGCGTCTCCTCGACGCGCTGCTCCCAGTTCCAGCCGTCCTGCGCTTCGATGGCGCCCTGCAGCTTGTCGAGGTCGCCGTGGCCGTGGCTGTATTGGTCGATCAGCGCAATCACGTCGGCCACGCCGGCGAGCGTGGCCTGGAAGACGGTCGCTTCTGAATCCAGCACCGGCTCCTGCGCCACGTAGGCGATGCGAAGGCCCTGCTGGAGTTGCAGGACGCCGTCGTCGGCCTTTTCCAGGCCGGCCAGGATCTTGAGGAAGGACGATTTGCCGGCGCCATTGCGCCCGATCAGGCCCACGCGTTCGCCGGTCTCCAGCGAGAAATCGGTGTGGTCGAGGAGGGCAACGTGGCCGAAGGCCAGCTGCGAATTGAGAAGGGTGATCAATGCCATAGGAGGACGGGATTATCCGGGTAGGCGCTGGAGAGGCTCCTCTATCGCGGCCGCGCGGGCCTCTATATAGTGACCGGACGCTGGCGAAAAGCCCAAGGAGGCGGAGTGGAACTGCAAATCAACGGCAAGGCCATGACGGCCGAAGCCGACCCCAATATGCCCCTGTTGTGGGTGCTGCGCGACGTGTTGAACATGACGGGAACCAAGTTCGGCTGCGGCGTGGCCGCCTGTGGCGCTTGCACGGTCCGCGTCGACGGCCAGGCTGTGCGGTCTTGCGTCACGCCGGTCTCCACCGTGGTGGGCAAGCGCATCCAGACCATCGAAGCGCTGGGCGCGCCCGGCAAGCCTCATCCTCTGCAAGCTGCCTGGATCGCCGAGCAGGTGCCCCAATGCGGCTATTGCCAGAGCGGCATGCTGATGGCGGCGGCGGCCCTGCTGGAGAAAAAACCCAAGCCGACCGACGCCGATATCGCTGAGGCGATGACCAACATCTGCCGCTGCGGCACCTATCAGCGCGTCAAGCTGGCGATCAAGCGGGCTGCCGGAGCGAAGGCATGAGCGGCGCTGGGCCGTCCCAAGGCGCGAAGGCCCCCTTGGGGGGCAGCGCAGGCGCAGAAGGCGACAAGCGTGGGGGCTCCATGTCGCGCCGTAGTTGGTTGCTCGCGGCGGGCGCGGCGGGTGCGCTGGTTGTCGGTTGGGGGGTGATGCCTCAGCGGTCGCGGCTGGGCGCTGGAAGCCTGATGCTGCCGAACGAGGGCGATGTCGCGCTCAATGGCTGGATCAAGATCACCGCGGACGGCTTGGTGGTCCTGGCGATGCCGCGCAGCGAGATGGGGCAGGGCGTGCATACGGCGCTTCCCATGCTGGCGGCCGAAGAACTCGACGTGCCGCTGTCGGCCGTACGCATCGAGCAGGCGGGTGCGGACACCATCTACGGCAATGTTTCCATGCTGGTGGCCAGCCTGCCGTTCCATCCGCTGGAGGATGAGGCCGAGGACGGCTTCGGGCGGGTCAAGGCGGGCCGATGGGTGGTAGGGAAGGTCGCGCGCGAGTTGGGGATCAACGCAACCGGGGGATCCTCCAGCGTGGTCGATGCGTGGGACGTGATCCGCATGGCTGCGGCCACGGCGCGGGCGTCCCTGCTCGGGGCCACCTCCTTGCAATGGCGGCTTCCGGTTGAAGAGCTTTCCGTCAAGGACGGCGTCATCACCCATCCCTCCGGCAAATCGGCCAGCTACGGGCAAATGGCGAAATTCGCCGCAGCGACTCCGCCCGGACCGGTTCGATTGAAAGATCGCAAGGACTGGAAGATCATCGGCCGCTCCGCGCCGCGGCTCGATCTGGCCGGCAAGGTCGACGGAAGCGCCCGCTTCGGGCTGGATGTGCGTCCGCCGGGCCTGAAGTACGCGGCGATCCGGCTTTGCCCCATGCTGGGGGGCGCACCCGGCAGCGTCCGATCGGACAAGGCGCTGGCCATGGCTGGGGTCGAGCGACTGGTGCTGTTGCCGGCTTACGCAGGCTCAACCGCGGGATTCGCAGTCGTTGGCAAGAGCTACTGGCACGCCCGGCAGGCCATTCAGGCGGTGGATGTCGAATGGCAGCAGCGCCCCCGGGGCGCCCTGGATTCGCGCCGCATCGCCGCCGATCTCGAAGCCGCAGTGAAGGCTCAGGAAGGCCACGTCTTTCACGAGCAGGGCGATGCTCAGGCTGCGGAGAAGCAGGCGGCCCGCAGCATAGAGGCCTGGTATCGGGCGCCTTACCTGGCCCACGCCACGATGGAGCCCATGAATTGCACTGCTCAGGTCCGGGACGGCAAGGTCGAGGTCTGGGTGCCAACGCAGGTGCCCGAAATGGCACGGGCCATCGCCGCCCGCGTCGCCGGCGTATCGCCGGACGCCGTCACCCTGCATGTGACCTTGTTGGGCGGCGGCTTCGGCCGCCGGCTCGAGGTGGACTATGTCGCCCAGGCTGTGCGCGTGGCCATGGACTGCGCGGGCGCCCCCGTGCAACTGATCTGGTCGCGGGAAGAAGATACGGGCCATGATTTCTATAGGCCCATGCATGTGGCGATGCTGCGCGGCGCGGTGGACGGCCAAGGCAATGTGACCAGCCTGAGAATCAAGTCGGCGGGCGACGCCATCACACCGCGATGGATGGAGCGGGGGCTGCCGGCGCTTGCCGGGCCAGTCGATACGCCGGACAAGACCACGGCCGAAGGCCTGTTCGACCTGCCCTACGGGTTTGCCAATCAGCATATGGAGCATGTGGCGACCCGCATGGGGGTGCCGGTGGGTTTCTGGCGCTCCGTCGGCCATTCCCACAATGCGTTCTTCTCCGAGAGCTTTATGGATGAGCTTGCCGCAGAAACCAAGACGGACCCTGTCGAGTTTCGCCGCCGCCTCCTCAAGCGAGTCCCCCGTTATCTGGCGGTGTTGAACCTGGCGGCCGAGAAGGCCGGCTGGGGCGGCCCAGTGGCTGCTGGACGCGCGCGGGGTGTGGCTCTGCATGAATCGTTCGGCTCGATCGTCGCTCAGGTGGCGGAAGTCTCGCTGGAAGGTGGCAAGCCGCGGGTCCACCGTGTCGTGTGCGCCATTGATTGCGGCACGGTGGTCAATCCGAACATCGTGGCACAGCAGATGGAGAGCTCCGTGATCTTCGGGCTGACCGCGGCCCTCCATGGAAACATCGACATACATGAGGGCGTGGTGCAGCAGGGGAACTTTCCCAGCTACCCGATGGTCGGAATGGCCCTTGCTCCGCAAGTGGAAACTTGGCTCATCGCGAGCCAGCGCCCCCCGGGCGGAGTGGGAGAACCCGGCGTACCGCCGCTGGCGCCCGCAGTTGCGAACGCTCTGTTTGCGTTGACTGGGCAGCGGCAACGGACGTTGCCGCTGGTCGGTACAGGCGGATTGCAAAAAAGTTGAGTCGCGGTTGGGTGCGGCAAAAAGTCGTGCCATAATCGTGGGCTCTGCTGAGTGCAGCACTTCAAAAGCGCGGGGCGCAAAAGTGCTGAAGCGGCGGAGAAAGAAAATCTCGAATGTTTTGACTGAAGCGAAAATTTCGGTATAGAATTCGAGGCTCTGCTGGAAACGAAGCGAGAGCAACGCGAAGGCAGAAAGAGGTAGAAAAGAAGGACTCGAAAGTTTGACCGGTGATCAAAAACTGGTATAGAATTCGAGGCTCTGCTGAAAACGACTCAGCTGAAGTTTCCCAGTGAAACGGCAGCGAAAACGAAGAAAGCAAGAAACCTTCTAGGTTGACAGGGATTAAAAAAACCTGCTAGAATTCGAGGCTCTGCTGATCACAGCAAGCAGGCAAAACGAGACGCAAAGTCGAGTGGATGCCAACGAAGGTTCGTTAAAAATATACAGCCGATAAGCGTGGGCGTTTGAAGGCGATTGCCAAGTTCTTCGGAACTAAGTCGCAAGACTTTAAACGCTCATGAATGAAAGATAGATATGAAATTCAGCAATGAAGTTCATGTCAATTCCAGTTTATGAGTTGCTCGAAAGAGCGAATGAAATCAAGATCGAACTGTAGAGTTTGATCCTGGCTCAGATTGAACGCTGGCGGAATGCTTTACACATGCAAGTCGAACGGCAGCACGGGGGCAACCCTGGTGGCGAGTGGCGAACGGGTGAGTAATACATCGGAACGTGCCCAGTCGTGGGGGATAACTACGCGAAAGCGTAGCTAATACCGCATACGATCTACGGATGAAAGCGGGGGATCGCAAGACCTCGCGCGATTGGAGCGGCCGATGGCAGATTAGGTAGTTGGTGGGGTAAAGGCTCACCAAGCCTACGATCTGTAGCTGGTCTGAGAGGACGACCAGCCACACTGGGACTGAGACACGGCCCAGACTCCTACGGGAGGCAGCAGTGGGGAATTTTGGACAATGGGCGAAAGCCTGATCCAGCCATTCCGCGTGCAGGATGAAGGCCCTCGGGTTGTAAACTGCTTTTGTACGGAACGAAAAGCCTTCTTCTAATACAGGAGGGTCATGACGGTACCGTAAGAATAAGCACCGGCTAACTACGTGCCAGCAGCCGCGGTAATACGTAGGGTGCAAGCGTTAATCGGAATTACTGGGCGTAAAGCGTGCGCAGGCGGTGATGTAAGACAGATGTGAAATCCCCGGGCTCAACCTGGGAACTGCATTTGTGACTGCATCGCTGGAGTGCGGCAGAGGGGGATGGAATTCCGCGTGTAGCAGTGAAATGCGTAGATATGCGGAGGAACACCGATGGCGAAGGCAATCCCCTGGGCCTGCACTGACGCTCATGCACGAAAGCGTGGGGAGCAAACAGGATTAGATACCCTGGTAGTCCACGCCCTAAACGATGTCAACTGGTTGTTGGGTCTTCACTGACTCAGTAACGAAGCTAACGCGTGAAGTTGACCGCCTGGGGAGTACGGCCGCAAGGTTGAAACTCAAAGGAATTGACGGGGACCCGCACAAGCGGTGGATGATGTGGTTTAATTCGATGCAACGCGAAAAACCTTACCCACCTTTGACATGTACGGAATTTGCCAGAGATGGCTTAGTGCTCGAAAGAGAACCGTAACACAGGTGCTGCATGGCTGTCGTCAGCTCGTGTCGTGAGATGTTGGGTTAAGTCCCGCAACGAGCGCAACCCTTGTCATTAGTTGCTACATTTAGTTGGGCACTCTAATGAGACTGCCGGTGACAAACCGGAGGAAGGTGGGGATGACGTCAAGTCCTCATGGCCCTTATAGGTGGGGCTACACACGTCATACAATGGCCGGTACAAAGGGCTGCCAACCCGCGAGGGGGAGCTAATCCCATAAAACCGGTCGTAGTCCGGATCGCAGTCTGCAACTCGACTGCGTGAAGTCGGAATCGCTAGTAATCGTGGATCAGAATGTCACGGTGAATACGTTCCCGGGTCTTGTACACACCGCCCGTCACACCATGGGAGCGGGTTCTGCCAGAAGTAGTTAGCCTAACCGCAAGGAGGGCGATTACCACGGCAGGGTTCGTGACTGGGGTGAAGTCGTAACAAGGTAGCCGTATCGGAAGGTGCGGCTGGATCACCTCCTTTCTGGAAACTGCAATCTAATTTAAACGCCCACACTTATCGGTTGTTGGAAGGATGTCGCCAACGACTCAGGTTCGCGCCTGGTCACTTAGCGACCGGCTCGGGTCTGTAGCTCAGTTGGTTAGAGCACCGTCTTGATAAGGCGGGGGTCGGTGGTTCGAGACCACCCAGACCCACCATTCCTCCGTTTCAATCTCTGGGGGATTAGCTCAGCTGGGAGAGCACCTGCTTTGCAAGCAGGGGGTCGTCGGTTCGATCCCGTCATCCTCCACCAAACAATCTTGTCACTTGGTTCAACACCAAAGCGGCTTTAAGCATCGAAAGATCTTGAGGCTTCTTTGTTGTTGATCGATATCTATCGATCAATCGGCTGTTCTTTAACAATTCATAGAGTCGAATCAGCGTCGCTAGCGGAAACTGCACATTCGTAAAGGTTTAGTGCAGACCGTGCCGCTAGCGACATGTAAATTTTTTGATTGCGTCAAAAGAAACTTCAATTTCGAGTCAAATCGATTTTTTGAAGTACGGCATAACGCGTCAGGTGAAAGACCTGGCAATTCCTTGATTGACTTTGCTTCTCGTGAGAGGCGTCAAAGTTATAGGGTCAAGTGAATAAGAGCATATGGTGGATGCCTTGGCGATTACAGGCGACGAAGGACGTGATAGCCTGCGATAAGCTTCGGGGAGCTGGCAAATAAGCTTTGATCCGGAGATTTCCGAATGGGGAAACCCACCCTTAGGGGTATCGCATGATGAATACATAGTCATGCGAGGCGAACCGGGTGAACTGAAACATCTCAGTAGCTCGAGGAATAGACATCAACCGAGATTCCGAAAGTAGTGGCGAGCGAAATCGGAACAGCCTGTTAGTGATAGCACAAGACTTAACGGAACAGCTTGGAAAAGCTGGCCATAGCGGGTGATAGCCCCGTACGTGAAAAGACCTGTGTGGTACTGAGCTAACGACAAGTAGGGCGGGACACGTGTAATCCTGTCTGAATATGGGGGGACCATCCTCCAAGGCTAAATACTCGTAATCGACCGATAGTGAACTAGTACCGTGAGGGAAAGGCGAAAAGAACCCCGGGAGGGGAGTGAAATAGATCCTGAAACCGTATGCTTACAAAAAGTAGGAGCCTCGTAAGGGGTGACTGCGTACCTTTTGTATAATGGGTCAGCGACTTACATTCAGTGGCAAGGTTAACCGAATAGGGTAGCCGCAGGGAAACCGAGTCCGAATAGGGCGTCCAGTCGCTGGGTGTAGACCCGAAACCAAGTGATCTATCCATGGCCAGGATGAAGGTGCCGTAACAGGTACTGGAGGTCCGAACCGACTAGTGTTGCAAAACTAGCGGATGAGCTGTGGATAGGGGTGAAAGGCTAAACAAACTTGGAAATAGCTGGTTCTCTCCGAAAACTATTTAGGTAGTGCCTCAAGTATTACCATCGGGGGTAGAGCACTGTTTAGGCTAGGGGGTCATGGCGACTTACCAAACCTATGCAAACTCCGAATACCGATGAGTACAGCTTGGGAGACAGAGCACCGGGTGCTAACGTCCGGACTCAAGAGGGAAACAACCCAGACCGCCAGCTAAGGTCCCTAAAATTGGCTAAGTGGGAAACGAAGTGGGAAGGCTAAAACAGTCAGGATGTTGGCTTAGAAGCAGCCATCATTTAAAGAAAGCGTAATAGCTCACTGATCGAGTCGTCCTGCGCGGAAGATGTAACGGGGCTAAGCCAGTTACCGAAGCTGCGGATTTGCACGCAAGTGCAAGTGGTAGGAGAGCGTTCTGTAAGCCTGTGAAGGTGCGTTGTAAAGCGCGCTGGAGGTATCAGAAGTGCGAATGCTGACATGAGTAGCGTTAAAGCGGGTGAAAAGCCCGCTCGCCGTAAGCGCAAGGTTTTCTACGCAACGTTCATCGGCGTAGAGTGAGTCGGCCCCTAAGGCGAGGCAGAGATGCGTAGCTGATGGGAAACAGGTCAATATTCCTGTACCGATGTGTAGTGCGATGTGGGGACGGAGAAGGTTAACTCAGCCAACTGTTGGATATGTTGGTTCAAGCCTGTAGTCGTGCCTGGTAGGTAAATCCGCCGGGCTTAGATGAGGGGTGATAACGAGGCTGCTTGCAGCCGAAGTGAGTGATACCCTGCTTCCAGGAAAAGCCACTAAGCTTCAGCTACACACGACCGTACCGCAAACCGACACTGGTGCGCGAGATGAGTATTCTAAGGCGCTTGAGAGAACTCAGGAGAAGGAACTCGGCAAATTGACACCGTAACTTCGGAAGAAGGTGTGCCTTTAGTAGGTGAAGTCCCTCGCGGATGGAGCCCAATGAGGTTGCAAAAAATCGGTGGCTGCGACTGTTTAATAAAAACACAGCACTCTGCAAACACGAAAGTGGACGTATAGGGTGTGACGCCTGCCCGGTGCTGGAAGATTAAATGATGGGGTGCAAGCTCTTGATTGAAGTCCCAGTAAACGGCGGCCGTAACTATAACGGTCCTAAGGTAGCGAAATTCCTTGTCGGGTAAGTTCCGACCTGCACGAATGGCGTAACGATGGCCACACTGTCTCCTCCTGAGACTCAGCGAAGTTGAAATGTTTGTGATGATGCAATCTCCCCGCGGAAAGACGGAAAGACCCCATGAACCTTTACTGTAGCTTTGTATTGGACTTTGAACGGATCTGTGTAGGATAGGTGGGAGGCTTTGAAGCGGTGCCGCTAGGTATCGTGGAGCCAACGTTGAAATACCACCCTGGTGCGTTTGAGGTTCTAACCTAGGCCCGTTATCCGGGTCGGGGACAGTGCATGGTAGGCAGTTTGACTGGGGCGGTCTCCTCCCAAAGCGTAACGGAGGAGTTCGAAGGTACGCTAGGTACGGTCGGACATCGTGCTAATAGTGCAATGGCATAAGCGTGCTTAACTGCGAGACTGACAAGTCGAGCAGATGCGAAAGCAGGACATAGTGATCCGGTGGTTCTGTATGGAAGGGCCATCGCTCAACGGATAAAAGGTACTCTGGGGATAACAGGCTGATACCGCCCAAGAGTTCATATCGACGGCGGTGTTTGGCACCTCGATGTCGGCTCATCTCATCCTGGGGCTGTAGCCGGTCCCAAGGGTATGGCTGTTCGCCATTTAAAGAGGTACGTGAGCTGGGTTTAAAACGTCGTGAGACAGTTTGGTCCCTATCTTCCGTGGGCGCTGCAGATTTGAAGAAGCCTGCTCCTAGTACGAGAGGACCGGAGTGGACGCACCGCTGGTGTATCGGTTGTCATGCCAATGGCATTGCCGAGTAGCTAAGTGCGGAAGAGATAACCGCTGAAAGCATCTAAGCGGGAAACTCGTTCTAAGATGAGATCTGCCGGGGCCTTGAGCCCCCTAAAGAGTCGTTCAAGACCAGGACGTTGATAGGTCAGGTGTGGAAGCGCAGTAATGCGTTAAGCTAACTGATACTAATTGCTCGTGCGGCTTGACCCTATAACTTTGATCGTCAGATCAAGGGTGTTATGCCAAGTGACGCATTCAAGAAATACAAGCTGATTCCAAACTCTATGAATTCGTTGTGTTGACCTGTGGTCAACGCGACAAAAAGTTATGCCTGATGACCATAGCGAGTTGGTACCACTCCTTCCCATCCCGAACAGGACAGTGAAACGACTCAGCGCCGATGATAGTGCGGGTTCCCGTGTGAAAGTAGGACATCGTCAGGCTCTTACAGCCCGAAAGGCCCAGCAGAAATGCTGGGCCTTTTGTTTTTTCCGAAACGCTTTTCCTTTTCAGGCGTTCAACAAGTATTCGCCTTCGCGTCGGGCAGCCCCGGCCCGCACCAGGTCGTCGGCCAGCTGCGCTATCCATGCCGATTGTTCGATCTCCGAAAACCAGCGTTGGTGCACCAGGCCGAAATAGGCCGTCGCGCTTGCCCATCGCGTAAATTCCGCCATGCTCAAACGCTGAAATTCAAGCAACTTGAACTTGAGCAGCACTTTGGCGGCATGCGTGGCATGCTTCATCGGGTCGCGCACGAAGCCATCGAGCCGCCGGCGCGCCGCGGCCAGGGACTGCGCTACATGCGTAAAGACTTTCCCGTGCCCTGGAATCACGACAAGCGGGTCCAGGGTTTCGATCAGGTCGAGCGTTTCCGCCACTTCGTCGAACGCCCGCTCCCCCTCCAACTCCTGAAAAACAACGCCAAAGCCGTTTTCCCATAGCGAGTCGGCGGAGATAAGGGTGCGCGATTCGGCTTCGAACAGGATCACCGAATGCGGATCGTGCCCCGGAGAGCCGTGAATCTGCCAGCTGCGGTCGCCCAAGAGCACCGTTTTTCCCGGTTGGAGCAGTCCTTCTATCTTGAACGGCGGGCATTGCTGGCCGGTTGGAACATAAGTCAGGGCGACTGGATCCCAGTTGCGGACGAATTCAGCCTGGCCCGGCGGAATTCGGGTCTGGACAGCCGGGTAGCGCATCTGCAGTGCGGCGTTGCCGCCACAGTGGTCGCTGTGAAGATGCGTATTCAACAGCAAATCGAGCGGGCGCTCGCCGAGCGCGCGCTGAACCAACGCCAGTGTCTGCTCCGCGTGTGTGCAATACCCGCTGTCGACCAGGGCGGCGCCACCACTTCCCTGAAAAAGGATGTTGTTGGCGGACAGCCAGCCCCGCTCGAAGACCACGATGCCCGAAGGAAGCCCCGGTATTTCGACCATACCCAAAGACTACCCGAAGCCGATCGCCCCCGCTTATTGCGCGGAACGCAGCTCTCGCCGCAGGATCTTGCCGACGTTGGTCTTGGGCAGATCGTCCCTGAACTCGATGTACTTGGGCACCTTGTAGCCCGTGAGGTTCTGCCGGCAGTACTGGCCCACATCTTCCTCGCTCAGGGTCGGGTCGTTCTTGACCACGAAGACCTTGATCGCTTCGCCCTGCTTTTCATCGGGGATGCCGATGGCCGCGCATTCAACGACGCCCGGGCACAGCGAAATCACGTTCTCCAACTCGTTCGGGAAGACGTTGAACCCGCTCACCAGGATCATGTCCTTCTTGCGGTCGACGATCTTGGTGTAGCCGCGCTCATCCATCACGCCGATGTCGCCGGTCCGCATGAAGCCGTCGGAGGTGAACGCCTTCTCGTTCTCGGCCGGCTGGTTGTAATAGCCGCGCATCACGTTGGGACCCTTGATGCAGATCTCGCCGGGCTGGCCCAGCGGCAAGGAGTGCCCGTCGTCGTCCTTGATGGCAATCTCGATCCCCGGCAGCGGCAGGCCGATCGTCCCCGTGAACTGGGTGCTGGTCACGATGTTGTTGGTGCCGATCGCGCAGGTCTCGCTCATGCCCCAGCCTTCGATCATCGGGCAGCCGGTGGCTTGATGCCATTGCTTGGCGGTCCCCTCCGAAGCAGCCATGCCGCCGGCCTGCGAAAGGCACAGCTGCGAAAAATCGATGGACTTGAATTGCGGATGTTGCAGCAGCGCATTGAACAAGGTGTTCACCGCCGGGAAAAGATGGAAGGGCCGCTTCTTCAGCACGTCGACGAACTTGCCGAAGTCCCTGGGATTGGGGACCAACGTCAGGTGCGAGCCCCAGCGGATTGCCAGCAGGCAGAGCGTCAGCGCAAAGATGTGGTACAGCGGCAGCGCGGCGATGCTGTTGGTCTTGCTGACGTTGCCAATTCGTTTGAGCGCGGGACTGAACCACGCCTCCGCTTGCAGAATCGCCGACACGATATTGCGGTGAGTCAGCACCGCGCCCTTGGACAGGCCCGTGGTTCCACCGGTGTACTGCAGGAAGGCAATCGAATCCAGGGTCTGGGGGCTCGGCTGGAGAGGCATCGAGGTGCCCTCGGCAATCGCGCGATTGAAAGGCGTGACCTTGCGCCCGCCCGTCAGCGGCAGTTTGTAGGCCGGGACCATCTTGGCCAGGTGGCGCACCGCGAACGTGATCCACGTGCCGAACAGGAAACCGAGAAGGTCGCCCATCGAAGCCATGACGACATGCTTGATCGGCGTTCTGTCGATGACTTCCTCGAGCGTATTCGCGAAGTTCTCCAGGATGACGATCGTGGTGGCGCCCGAGTCCTTGAGCTGGTGTTCGAGTTCGCGGGCCGTGTACAGCGGGTTCACATTGACGCAGGTGTAGCCCGCGCGCAGCACGGCGGCCATGGTCACGGCGAATTGCGGAATGTTGGGCAGCATGATGGCCACGCGCGCGCCCGGCTCCAGGCCCTGGGCTTGCAGCCAGGCCCCGAGCGCCTCGGACAGCTCGTCGAGCTGCCCGTAGGTCATCCAGCGCTCCATGCAAACCGAGAACGGACGCGAGGCGTTCCTCTTGAACGATTCCTCCAGCAGCTGCGTCAGCGAACGGTACTGTTCCGGCTGGACCTCATGCGGGACGCCATCCGGGTAATTCTTGAGCCAATGCTTTTCCATTCAGAACTCCTTCGGCAGCGATTGTCAAAGGAGTCAACGGCCAGGGTTAGGGGGCTTGTCCTAGGGCGCGGGCCAGTTCCGTCTCGCATGCGACAAGGTCGGCGTCGAACAGCACGGCGATCAGCCGCGATTCGCGCTCCTCGATGGTGCCCAGGAAACCGTCGGCTCCATTATCGCGAGCCATGGCCGCGAAGGTGTCGAAACCGTTTTCGAGAAAGTGTTGAAGAGAGCCCAGTCCGGCCGCAACTGCCGCGGGCCGCATCATCTTGAGCATCATGCGCAGGCCGGGTGTGCGGGTAAACCGCGCCATCTTCCGGCCAATGCCCATAACCACCGTGAGCTGGTTTTCGCGATCCGCTCGCCGTCCGACCTTGCGCCAGGCGCGAACATAGCGCTGGGCCTCGGTGAGGTCGTCGCCCTGCGCCAGCCAGGCTACCGCCATCGCCTGATCCAGCTCCTCGGTGAGCGCGTGCAGTTCCGCGAGGGCGACGGCGGTGTCCGCGACTTGCGCGGGAAACAGGCGTTCGATGGCGCCCGCGATGCGTGCAAACTGGGCGTCGCGCTCGGCGTAGTCCTTGTCGCTGTAGAGCTCATCGAGGAAAAAGCGTGCTGCCGCCGCATAGGGTCCGGCAGCCAGCAGGTCGGCGTAGCTGGCCGCGAACCGCCGTGACTGCACGTGTTTGACGCGTGCCAGCGCGGCCAGGAGCGATGGGTCTGCCTCCACCGTGCTTCTCAGCAGCGATACGGTGGTGACTGCGGCGCGGATTTTTTGTGCGGCTTCCATGCAAACCCCGAGTCTATCTAGGCGGGGCGCTCTACAGAGGCCTCGCCGGGGCGTGCGATAGTCAGGTCATGCGAAGAAGGAGCTTGCTGACACTGGGCGCGGTTTCCGCCGCCGCCCTCGCGATGGGGGGCGGCGCCCTGGCGTTGCTCAAACCCGGCCTGCACGAGGCCAGGCTGTCGAATGCCGGGCGTGAAGTTTTTGCGGGCGTGAGCCGTGCGCTCCTGGACGGCAGCTTGCCCACTGGGGCGCAGGAGTTGGGCAGCGCACTGGATGCGCTGCTCGGGCGTATCGACGCGGTAGTCGCCGCGCTGGCGCCGCACGCGCAGTCGGAGCTTTCCCAGCTGCTGGCTTTGCTGGCCAGCGGCGGCGGGCGCCGCGCAGTGGCGGGCCTCAGCGAGCCCTGGCAGGTCGCCTCCGTCCCGGACATCGAACGAGCCCTGCAGGGCATGCGCGTTTCCAGCATCAGCCTTCGCCAGCAGGCCTATCAGGCGCTGCACGACATCGTGGGCGGCGCCTATTTTTCCGACGCGCAAACATGGAGCGTGCTGGGCTACCCCGGCCCGCTCAAAATTTGAAGGCAGCCTGATGAGCAGTGTGCAAGATCCCATCCGGGATGGCTTGAGGCGTGGCTGGAAAGTCATGGGCGGACCGCATGGAGAAGTGCCGCCGCGGATCACGTGCGACGTGGCCATCATCGGCTCGGGCGCCGGCGCGGGAATCACCGCGGAGCTGTTGACGAAGGCCGGCCTGAAAGTCGTCATCGTCGAAGAGGGCCCGCTCAAGAGCAGTTCCGATTTCAACCAGCAGGAGGCCACGGCCTATCCGTCCTTGTACCAGGAAAGCGCGGCGCGCAAGACCGAGGACAAGGCCATCAACATCCTGCAGGGCAGGTGCGTCGGCGGTTCCACCACCGTCAACTGGACCAGTTCCTTTCGCACGCCCGCGCCCACGCTCGACTACTGGCGCGCGCATTTCGGCTTGGCCGGTTTCGAAAACGATGCGCTTGCCCCTTACTTCACGCAAGCGGAACGCCGCCTCAACATCGGACCTTGGCTGACGCCGCCCAACGAGAACAACGACCTGCTGCGCCGCGGCGCCGCCAAGCTGGGGATCAGCGCTGCGGCGATCGCCCGCAACGTCAAGGGTTGCTGGAACCTGGGGTCGTGCGGCATGGGCTGCCCGACCAACGCCAAGCAATCGATGCTGGTCACCACGATTCCCGCGGCGCTCGACCTGGGCGCCGCCTTGCTGGTGGAAACGCGGGCGGAGCGGTTCGACATCGCCAACGGGAAAGTCAGGTCGCTCCTGTGCGGGCCGGTCAAGTCCAACGGCGCTGTGACCGCGTCCGATACGGGGGGCTGCACCATCGTCGCGCGGCACTATGTGCTTGCCGCCGGCGCGATCAATTCGCCTGCGGTGCTGTTGCGGTCCGAGGCGCCGGACCCGCACGGCCGCCTGGGCGTGCGCACGTTCCTGCACCCTGTCGTGATGTCCGCCGGCGTGATGGAGCAAAGGGTCGAGGGCTGGCAGGGTGCGCCCCAGACGATCTATACCGATCACTTCCTGGAGACCGACGCCATCGACGGCCCCATCGGCTTCAAGCTGGAGGCGCCTCCGCTGCACCCGGTGATCTTTGCGTCGAGCGTCACCGGGTTCGGGCGGGAGCAGGCAGAGCTGCTCAAGAAATTCCCGAATACGCACGTGTTGCTGGCGCTGCTGCGCGACGGCTTCCATCGCGATTCGCCGGGCGGCAAGGTCAAGCTGCGCGGCGACGGCTCGCCCGTACTGGAGTATCCATTGACCGACTTCGTGATGGACGGCGCCAGGCGTGCACTGCTGGCGATGGCCGAGATCCAGTTTGCGGCCGGCGCCCGCCAAGTCCTGCCGGTGCACGAAATGGCCCGGCCCTACACGTCCTGGTCCGAGGCCAAGCAGGCGATCGGCAGCTTGCCCATGAAACCGCTGCTCACCAAAGTTGTCAGCGCCCACGTCATGGGTGGATGCGGAGCCGCGGGCAGCGAGAGCCTTGGCGTGACGAGGCCCGACGGCGTGCACTGGCAGCTCGAAAACCTTTCCATCCACGACGGATCCATCTTTCCCACCAGCATCGGCGCGAACCCGCAGCTGTCGATCTACGGCGTCACCAATCGGCTGGCGCAGTCCCTTGCCAAACGGCTGAGCGGGCAGGACGTGATACTCGGCTGATGTCCTCCCCACCGCATTCGGCTCTGGCCCGGCTGCAGCAAGTCATTACCGTGTCGTTGTTGTGCGGTGCCTTGGCCTGGCTGGTCTGGCATTGGCGAGATTCACCGCTGTTGGCACTGGCGGGTTTTCTCACCATCGTCCTGGGCTACTCGCTGTTCCTGGCGGTCGAGTTCGTGGCGCTGCGCTTCGTTGGCCGCGGCGACTCCGTGCCCCAGCCCACTTGGGCGGAACTCGGGCGCGCCTGGCTGGGGGAAACCGTCATGGCGCCACGTGTGTTTTGCTGGCGCCAACCTTTTCGCTGGCGCGTCGTACCGGACGCGCTTGAAATCGGGCATGCGCAGCGGGGCCGGCGCGGCGCAGTCTTCATCCACGGCTTCGTCTGCAACCGTGGCTTCTGGAATCCGTGGCTCGAGCGGCTGCGCGCGTCCGGCAACCCGTTCATCGCCGTCAACCTCGAGCCGGTGTTCGGCTCCATCGAGGACTACGCCGCCACCATCGAAGACGCCGTCCTGCGAATGACGCAGGCAACAGGCCTGCCGCCGGTGCTGATCTGCCACAGCATGGGCGGGGTCGCGGCGCGAGCCTGGCTTCGCGCCAAGTCGCCCGACGCCTGTGTGCACCACGTCATCACCATCGGCTCGCCGCACCACGGCACCTGGCTCGGTCACTTCAGCCATCTGGAGAACGGACGCCAGATGCGATTGCGCAACCCATGGCTGCAGGAGCTGGCTGTGCATAGCGAGCAATGCCGCGACATCCGGTTCACCTGCTGGTACTCCAACTGCGACAACATCGTGTTTCCCGCCTCGACCGCCACCTTGGCGGGCGCCGACAACCGGCTGGTGCGCGGCGTTGCACACGTGGACCTGGCCTTCCACCCCGCCGTGATGGGCGAATCGCTGGCCATCGTGACGAGCGCCTAAGGTAGCCGCCGGGGCGAAGTCAGCGCTTCAAATCTTTCTTGCTCTCGATGACGCGGCCTACCAATCCGTATTCCACCGCCTCCTCGGCGGAGAGCCAGCGATCGCGCTCGATATCGAGCAGCACCGTGTCCAACGGCTTGCCGGTTTCGCGGGCAATCGTCTTGGCGATGCGTTCGCGCGCCTTGAGTATTTCCTTCGCATGGATCGCGATGTCGCTCGCCTGGCCGCCGGCGCCGCCGCTGGGTTGGTGAATGAGGAAGCGGGTGTTGGGCGTGCAATAGCGCCGGTCGCGCGGCACGGCCAGATACATGTGCGTGGCGGCGCTGCCGACCCAGCCGGTCCCGATCATGTTCACCGGGGCGCTGATGAAGCGCAGGATGTCGTGGATGGCGTCACCCGACTCCAGGTGTCCGCCGGGCGAACTCACCAGCATGTCGATGGGTGCGGACGAATCCGCATCCAAGGCGATCAGGCGCCGCGCCACCTCGCTGGCAGACGAGTCGGAGATGGCGCCGAACACGAGGACCGTGCGCGATTTGAAAGCCTTCTCTTCGAGGAATGAGTTGCGTGGCTCAGCCGTTGCTGGTGCCGCTTCATGTTCTGGGGTTTCCATTGCAGTCTCCTTGCACAAGGCCTAATCATTGCATGATTGCATTTGTCGGGTGGCGAAGTGTCTCTGGCGGCAGGGGTAAGCCGAATACCCAGTTGCGGTAGCTGCCGGCCTCTTCGAAGCCTGCCAGGGTCGGCGCGAAGGCAGTTCTTTGGATGGGCTGTCCCTCTGCCATGCTATGAATGCCGAGGATGTAGCCTTGGCCGTCCCGCACCAGGCCCCAGTCGGCGCGACCCGTCAATGGGTCGGTGTAGAGCTGCCTCAGGTGCCGCTGGATACCGGGGGCCCTCGGGTCTCTCAGTAGGTCCTCAAGGGTGCGCGGCCCTCGGCCAGGGGCCGGCAAGATTGCACCCGCGGGAATGCCCGCGTAGCTGCGCAATGCCTGTTGGAGTTCCAGCCCGATGGCCAGCAGTTGCCGTTCGGCATCACGCCTCGCCATCGCCGCACCCAGGCTCAGCGAAACGCTCGCCACGAGGCCGAGCAGGGCTATCGCAATGAGAAGTAGCACATAGGCAAAGCCGTGCTCGCGGCGGCACCTACCAGTCGCCATAGTTCCTTCCATCCCGCGCTGTTCCGGCGGCGCCGCTGCGGATGTCATACACCGCTCCCTTGTAGCCCTCGGGCACGGGGACGAGCTGCCAGGTCGTGGCCGAGTCAGTTACGGGGTCTACCGGCAGCGCGCGGAGGTATCTTTTTTCGACCAGTTCTTCAAGTGTTTCGGGGTAGCGGCCATTGTCCCCATAGAACTTGTCTAACACGTCCCGGGTGATGCGCAGGTTGTCGCGGAGCACGGCTTCTCTTGCCTCGTCGACCTTGCTGAAATAGCGGGGCGCCACCAGCAGTAGCAACGTCGATACGATGGCCAATACCACCAGTAGCTCGATCAGCGTGAAGCCGATCGCCGACATGTGGGAAACGCGATGCTTCATGGCGTCACCATTTCTTGAGCGGCGTACCGTTCAGGCCGATCAGTGGCGAGCGGCTGCGAACGTCGTACACATCGTCTCCCTCATGCGGGTCGTCCGCTTCGCTCGAATAGGAGCGCTTGGCCCATGTATCGGCGTCAGCGGAGGCCGGATCGCTGTCAAACGGATCGCGGGGAACCTTGCGCAGAAAAAACATCTTGCGACGCTTGGCGTCGCGCTGATCGTCCGCGCCTTCCACCAGCACCTCCAGCGTCTTGGGATAACCGGTCGATCCAATCTCTTTTCGGATGCGGCCCTCGTCCGAGGCTTTCTTGTAGGCGTCGATGGCCGCCCTGATCTCCCGCAGCGCGGCACGCAGTTCCTGTTCTTTGCCGCGCTGCGTCTGAACTTGGGCCAGGGGTATGACCAGCGTAGCGAGCACAGCCAGGATCGCTAGCGTGACCAGCAACTCGATCAGCGTGAACCCGCGCAGCTTCATCAGTTGGGGCCGAGGCGCAAGGTGTGCGGCGGAGGCAGCGGAGCGACGATGCCGCGCCCTCCCGGGCCAATCGGCGCGACCGTTAGCAACTGTACTTGCGTCTCGGGGCTGGCCGCAGCCGCGACCCGGAAGTTGAGGGTCGCAAGGGCGCCCACCGCCGAGGCGCCGGTGTCGCCGGCTCGAGTGCCGGTCATGAGGATCTGCCCACTGGGATCGATCCGGCTGGTGAAGTTCGTCTGTGCGCCGCCCTGGCGCAGAAAGTCGCCTTCCACGACTGAGGTGAGCTGCAGCACCCGCGGGTCGAATGCCAACGCCATCGGCACACTTACTACCGGCTGGTCGGATTGCATCAGCAGCTGCAAGGCAAACGTGTCGCCCACCTTCAGCTGTGCCGGGCCCTGCCACCGAAGGACGGTCGCGCTACCGGAGAGCACCTGGTTGGCCGTGGTGATCGACGATGCGGGCGCCGGCGCGGCAGCTGAGGGCACGTTACTCCCGATACTGCTCTGCTGCGCGCTGCTGGAAGCTGGAACTGCCGCTGGCGCCGTGGCCGGCGCGGCAGCGCCGGCCACGGGCAGGGCGGGTCCGGCCGACGGCCGGGAGGCGAGACTGTTCTCAGTGCCGGATTCGAATTCGATCACGGAAGCATCCGGCCGCCGCACGTTGCGCAGGATACGGGGTGTGATGGAAAGTACGATTTCCGTCTTGCTTCTATCGTCCGCCTGATTGCCGAACAGCCGACCCACGATGGGCACTTCGCCCAGCACCGGCACCTTGTTCGCTGTACGCCGGTCCTCGTCGTTGATCAAGCCGGCAAGCACCTGGTTCTCGCCGTCCTTCAGCCGCAGCACGGTTTGCGCCGTGCGAGTCCCGATCTGATAGGCGACGGTACCCGACTTGGTTTGCAGCTGGCTGATGATGTTGCTGACCTCGAGCGCGACTTTGATTGCAACTTCGCCGTCGAGGTAGATGGTCGGCTCCACGTCAAGCTTGAGGCCCACGTCGACATACGATGCCAACGACAGATTGATCCAGGTGACCAGTCCCTTGGGACAGATCAACTACTCGCTGGACGCGCAGGGGAACGTTGTTGAACGCACCATCGGTAGCGCCGGCACGACGAAGAGCGAATACGATGGCGCGGGTCGCCTGGTCAAGGTCACCGCACCGGACGGCAAGCAAGCGCGCTACACGTATGACCAGGCCGGGCGCGTCAGCATGGTCGAGCGTGACCTTAACGCAAAGGCCGGCCAGGCGCAGACGCTGGTCACCTACAACCGCTATGACAGCGCCGACCGGATCGTTTCGGTCGCCGAGGTCAAGCAGGCTGGCGCGGTCGAAACGCTGCTTGTCGGCCAAGCGTTTACTCGCGGACACGGCGGCACGATCACTAAGATCGAAACGTACCGCGCGAGCAGTTATGACAGCGCGGCCGGCAAGTTCGCTGGCACGCCAACGAAGACGCAGGCGTTCGAGTACGACAACAATGCGCGCCTGACGCGTGAGACGATGGCGAGGGACGGTGCGATCACGGATGCGGTCTACGAGTACAACGCCGGGGGTAACCGCACCAAGAAAACGGTGACAACGGCGGCCGGTTTCGAGATCACCACCTACACGTACGACCAGGCCGACCGGCTCACGCAGGAAAGCGTCAGCCTGGTGCCCGGCGGCAGTAGAGTTACGACGTACACCTGGGACGTCAACGGGAATCTTGCCACCAAGACCGAGCCAGGAAAGGTCAGCCTCCATCGCTTCGATCCGCAGAGCAGGCTGATCGACATTCGCGTTGGTGCGACGCAAGCGGAGGCGCAGGCTGCGACCTCGATCGTCAGCTATTCTTACGACGCCAGCGGCAATCGGGTCAAGAAAGGCGGCACCCAAGCCAGCAGCTACGTCATCGACGCTAGCTATAGCCCCGCGCAAGTGGCGCTGGAGACCAAGGACGGCGGCCGCACGGCCTATGTGCGAGGCCTGCAGTTGATTAGGCAGACCCGCGTGAATGGCACGACCGCGGAGGATCTGTTTCCGCTGCACGGCCATATGGGCACGAGCCTGGGCGCAGTGGACGCCGATGGTGATGCGACCGAACAGATCGATGTTGATGTCTTCGGCAATCTGGATCAGGTGATCGGCCTGAAGCAGGAGCACTTGTACACGGGCGAATATTGGGACCAGGATGCGCGGCTGCTATACCTGCGGGCGCGGTGGTACGACCCGAAGATCGGGCGGTTCATCTCGGCTGATCCGTTCGAGGGTAAGCAGGGCGATTCGCGTTCGCTGAACCGGTATGCCTATGCGCATAGCGATCCGGTGCACAACACAGATCCGACGGGGCGATTCTCTCTTGGGGAGCTCAACAGCTCCATCAATATACAACTGACCGTTGTTCGTCAATCCTTTTTGACAGGTGGAAAGCAAGCCGGCGGGCGCGCGCTTCAGCGACTGGGCAAGCTCGTCGAAGAGGGCGTGGAAAAGCTGATCCGAAACTGCTTGAAGCCCGGGAGCGGGGCCACACTCAACGCCGGCAAGAAAATGACTACAAAAAGGGATGGTGCAAACGCGGTCATCGATTTCTTTGTCGAGATGGGCGGCAAAGTGAAGAACATTGAAGTTAAGTATCAACTGCCCACAGGTTCATCCAGCGGGGGGTTTACGCGAGCGGCCAAGCAACTTCAGGCGATGATCGACAAAGGCGAGGAGGGTCTGCTGATTGCTTTCAAGGAACTCAAGACGGACGCCAGAGCGAAAAAGCTTCTCGATTCGGTTTCGGGCAATGCTGGTACTGTTCAGGTCGTGGAAGGATTTCTCGGCTTAGGCGCGTTTCTTGGCGAAATGATCATCGAGGAGTGTATTAAGTGAACAAGAAGTATTCCAAGACGCTGTACCAGCTGTTCGAACAAGAACTCAAGGTGCACTGGCCTCACTTCAAGAGAACCAAACGGAAGCCGGACCTTGGTCGAGGATATGTGTGGACGTTTCAGGGTGTCGCGAACGTCTTCCTGTTTCTTCGCCTTGATCTAAAGGGAAGGGAGCGATTTTTTTGCGATCTTGGTTGGTCCAGAATCGCGGACTATCCGCAGAAGGATTGGTTCGACTTCAGATTCCCGCACCTGAATTCAAAAAGCGCCTTTGGCGAAGCGGAAATGATTGCCGGCATTCAACGCCTATGGGGTGACAACGGCGTCGGTGCCTGGAACATTCCCGATCCTGTTGAGGCATTCAACCCGCTTGAGTACAGCCATGATCCAGAGGCCGGGGGGAGGGAGTTTGCGCGCCGAGTGAATCTGCAGGCCGCTTTGACGGAGGAAGACGCCGAAAAGCTGGTTCGGCCGGTCGTGGATGACTTGTTCAAGCGATTGGCCAGTGACGTCATGCCCTATCTTCTCGAGTACCTTGAATTTACGCGGACTCAGGCAACTCCCTCTGGTGAGGTATAGCGTTGGTCACTGAATAATTTAGGGGACGCACGTTATGTCTGCGCCTCGCACAGGTGCTAAAGCCATAGCCAGTGCGCGCCTGCGGCGCGAGAGCCACGAACACTGTGCCCACTCGCCCCGGGCCGCGCTCTCGCGTGGCGGCTCGCCGTCCTCGGCACCGCGTTGGGCCCGCCCCATTGCATTTGCCCCTGAGTGCGGCTTCGCTGCGCTCGGGAAAGGTCAGCGACTAGGCGGCCGCTTGCCTTGCTTGCCGCAGCCTCTTCCAATGGCGAGCAGGGAGAACGCGCAAAAAGTGCCTCCTTTAGGAAAAATTCCTTTCATCGCCGTCGGGTGGCCCTGTTGATTGGGCCGCAAGTCGTTGCTGCGCCTCAGGAAAACAGCTAAAGGCGCTTCGCTGGTCAATACTTGGTGAAGTTGTAGGCCGAGTGCTGCTGGCTTGCTGATCTGAGCCTGTGCCATACGATGGTTTGGCAGATCTCGAAGCCTACTTGCAGGGGATATACGTTCGAGCTATCCAGCGTTCTTTAGTGATCCACTTGAGGATTTCTACCCACGGTAGAGTATCGAGGTCAGGATGTGCAGTTGTCGCACGTCGGGTGCGCTGTTTTGACTCGCGATCCATACTGATGAGTTCGAGGCACCAGCACGTCGGCGCTGAGCCTCATTACCAGCCCAGCAACCGCCGTTCGTGCAATTCCTCACGGCGCGCTAGAGCCCCATGTCGGACAGCGCCGATTGCCGAGTAGGCGCGCATCCATTTTTGCTGAGCCTCGCCATAAGCGGCCCAAACCTCAAGCCCAGCGTCAGATACTTCTGTGCATCGAAGTAAGAGGCGTGCATATGAACAGCAGTAGGGTTTCATCTCGTTTGGGCGGCACGCAATGAAACGGCGTGACTTCAACAAGGTTGCAACCGCCGCGGCTGCGGTTGCCGTGACGGCTTGCGGTGGTGGCGGTGGCGGTGGGGCTGGAAGCCCCGTCAGCGCTGCACCGCCTCCCGCATCTGGAGAGCCGACCCCTGCACCTGTCGCGCCCGCTCCTGCGCCATCACCTTCACCCATAGAACCGCCTTCGCCCCCGCCGCCAGGGCCCGCTCCGACACCTGCCCCCGCGCCGGCCCCAACACCTGCGCCAGCTCCCCCCGGCGGACCGCTGGCCATCGGCACCAACCTGGTGGGCATGCAAACGGCTGAGATTGGCATGCGTTTCGGCACGGGCACGCTGCCCAACGTCAACTTCACGGTGGCCCGCCGCTCCGACGTGGCCTGGCTCGCAGCCAATGGCTTCACCAAGAACCGGCTGCCGATCCAGTGGGAGCTGTTGCAGCCGATGCTGCACGACACCGTGGCCAACGCCGCAGCGCGCGCTGCCATTGGCGAGCCGGGCGCTTTCCATGCGGGCTACGAGTCGTACATCACCGGTGTGCTCGATGCCCACGCGGCGGTCGGCGCCAAGTGCATCATCGATCTGCACAACTACGCTCGCTACCGCGACTTCAGGTTCCAGTCCAACGGCTCGGTCATCGGCCTGGTCGATCCCGTCAATCCGCTCATCCATGCGTACACCACCGACAACACGCAGATCCTCGAGCGCATCGTCGCCCTGGCACCCGGCGTCACACTGAGGCAGTCACACCTGAACGATTTCTGGACGCGCGCGGCCAACAAGTGGAAGGACCATCCCGGCTTTGGCGGCTACGGCCTGATGAACGAGCCCTACGACCTGCCCGAGCCGGGTGGAACCGTGCGTTCGTTCGCAGGAACCGAAGACCTGCACATCTGGCCCGTCTATGCGCAAGCCGCGATCAACACCATTCGTGCCATCGATGCCACCAACCCGATCTACCTGGGCGGCAACGAGTGGGGCGCGGCGATGTCGCTGGGCACCAAGAACCCCGACTGGCCGTTGACGGGCACCAACCTCATCTATGAGGTGCACATGTACCTGGACGCGGGCAGCAGCGGCCAGCGCTTCGACTTCGACTCGGAAGTGGCGCTCAACTACAACGCGGGATTCGGCCCGGGGCAGATCGACCTGAATACGGGGGTGGAGCGCCTCAAGCTCGCCGTGGAGTGGGCGCGGCCGCGCGGCATCAAGCTGGCGCTGACCGAAACCGGCATGCCCATCGACGACCCGCGCTGGGAGGAGATGTTCAGGCGCCTGGCCAACTACGCGCGCCAGAACAACGTGGAGTTCTACAGCTGGAACGGCGGCAACCACTGGACGTCGCACAACAACGCCATCAACCATGTACCCGGCTGGCATCAGCACAAGACGCTGGAGCCGACCATGTCGGGCATCATGAAGGCGTCCGCCGGCATCAACAGTGCCTCGTTGTTCGACGACGGCCCGGGCTGGGGCGCTTCTGGACCCGTGGCCATCACGGTCTATGCCCGCGGCAACCTGGCCAGTGCCGTGACGCTCACGGTGAGCTCCAGCAACGGCGGCACCCTGAGCAAGACGCAGCTGACCATCCCGGCCGGCGCCAACGGGCAAGACACGTTCACCTTCACAGCGGGGGCCAACCGCGTGACCACGCTCACGTACACGGTGACGTCGGGGTCCATCGCGCCGCCCGCGCCCCGCAAGGTCTATTCGCTGTCTGATCCGGTGGCGTACGCAGCAACCAGCTTGCCGGACGCAGCCATGGCCATCCTCGCCAAGTACAACGCTTGCAAATGGGAGATGGCGCACGGCTATACCGACTACATGCTGGGCGCTCTTGCGGATGAAGGCCAGCAGGTGCGCGCCATTTCCGATTCGGGCTACGGCTCCAGCGTGGGCAATGCCATGGAGATGGTCAACTGGATCAACGACAGCCCATCCATGGGCACCATGAGGGTGCCGGTGATGCGCGTCACCAATGGCCTCAAGAGCACGGACCATTCGGTCTACGACACCACGGGGTTCTGGTGCAAGAAGACGACGCCGCTGGCGGAAATTCAGGCCAATCCCAGGAATCTTGTGCCGTATGACCTGCAGGACCCGCACTTCAGCATGGCGGTCGTGAGCGTGCCCGGGCTGAACAACAGCGGCGTGCTGTTCCAGGCGTCGAACTCGGGCGTGCTGTATGCGTCGGAGCTCACGTTCAGCAACTCCCAGCCGCAAGCCAGGTGCGTGGACCGCACGGGCGCGTTGGTGGTGTTGACCAGCCCGACCCGCCTGGTGGCGAATACGCCGGCGGTCTTGACGTTCACTTGCGCGCCGGGCGCACAGAGGTTCCGCGTGAACTCGAACCTGGTGGGCAGCGCCAGCACCACCTTTGCCTCCGGCCCCTTGGACCAGTTGATGATCGGCTGGGGCTACCAGGAGTACTACCCGCGACAGGGCTTCGGCGGCAACGTGTATGCGGTCGTTACGGGCCGCGGCGCGCCGACATCGGCTGAACTTGGTGTTCTCGAACGCTATTTGGGAACGACCGCCGGAATTGCTTGAGGGTTGAAAAACAACTGAGCAATTTCGAGATCGTGTAATTCCGCACGCGTCGCGATTGCATGCGCGTCGGACCACACCGACTGCGGAGTAGGCCTCCATCCATTTCTCTTGTTCTCCTCGTGGCAACCGCTGTTTTGCGCCACTTCGACCGGGATACTTCCTGGCATCGAAACAGGAACACTGGTAATGAAAAGACGTGATTTCAACAAAGTAGCGACCGCCGCAGCGGTGGTGGTGAGTGGTTGCGGCGGTGGTGGTGGCGGCGGTGAAACCGTCGCGGCGGCGCCGACGCCGGGCCTGGATGATGCGGCGCCGGCCCGTCCGCCCACCACACCGGAGCCGGAGCTGGACCGGTTCCCGGATGCGCCGGGCCGGGACCCGACGCCGCCCGAGGCGCCGGCGCCTGCGCCCGCACCGGCGGTGCCTGCGACTGCGTTGGCCATCGGCGTCAATCTGGTGGGCATGCAAACAGCCGAGGTCGGCTTGCGTTTTGGCTCGGGAACCGTTCCCAATATCCACTTCACGGTACCGCGCCAGGCCGACGTCGGCTGGACTGCCGCCAACGGCTTCACCAAGAACCGGCTGCCGATCCAGTGGGAGCTGTTGCAGCCGATGCTGCACGACACCGTGGCCAACGCGGCCGCCAGGACGGCCATCGGCGAGCCGGGCGCTTTCCATGCGGGCTACGAGTCGTACATCACCGGAGTGCTCGATGCCCACGCGTCAGCCGGCATCAAGTGCATCATCGATTTGCACAACTACGGCCGCTATCGCGACTTCAAGTTCCAGTCGAACGGGTCGGTCATCGGCTTGGTGGATCCGGTCAATCCGCTGGTTCACGCCTACACCAGCGACAACACCCAGATCCTCGAACGCATCGTCGCCCTGGCACCGGGCGTCACACTGAGGCAGTCGCACCTGAACGATTTCTGGACCCGCGCCGCCATCAAGTGGAAGGACCATCCCGGCTTCGGCGGCTACGGCCTGATGAACGAGCCCTTCGACCTGCCCGCGCCCGGCCAGATCGAGCGCTCATTCGGCGGCAGCGAGGACCTGCACATCTGGGCGGCCTATGCGCAGGCGGCGATCAATGCGATCCGGGTGGTGGATGCGGCCAACCCGATCTACCTGGGCGGCAACGAGTGGAGCGCGGCGATGTCGCTGGCCACCAAGAATCCCGACTGGCCGTTGACGGGCACCAACCTGATCTATGAGGTGCACATGTACCTGGACGCGGGCAGCACCGGCCAGCGCTTCGACTTCGACACCGAAGTGGCTCGCGGTTACAACGCGGGCTTCGGTTCCGGTTCCATCAGCCTGCACACCGGTGTCGATCGCCTGAAGCTGGCGGTGGACTGGGCCCAGCCGCGCGGCATCAAGCTGGCGCTGACCGAAACCGGCATGCCCCTGGACGACCCGCGTTGGGAGGAAATGTTCAGGCGGCTGGTCAACTACGCGCGCCAGAACGGCTTGGAGTTCTACAGCTGGAACGGCGGCGCCCACTGGACGTTGCACAACAACGCTATCAACCATGTACCGGGTTGGCACCAGAACAAGACGCTGGAGCCGACCATGTCGGGCATCATGAAGGCTTCGGCGAGCATTGCGCAGGCGGCGCTGTTCGACGACGGCCCGGGCTGGGCCGGCTCCGCACCGACGACCATCGCGGTCTATGCGCGGGGCAATCTGGCCAGCGCCGTGACGATGACGGTCAGCTCCAGCAACGGCGGCACGTTGAGCAAGACGCAGCTGACCATCCCGGCCGGCGCCAATGGGCAGGACACCTTCACCTTCACGCCCCCGGCCAATAGCGTGGCAACGCTCACCTATACCGCCTCAGGCGGGTTGGCGCCGCCGCCGCCGCGAAAGATCTATTCACTCGCCGATCCGGCCGCCTATGCCGCGACCAGCTTGCAAGACGCGGCCATGGCCATCATCGCCAAGTACAGCGCCTGCAAATGGGAACTGGCCGATGGCTATACCGACTACATGCAGGGCACCCCCGCTGCGGCAGGGCAGCCGGTGCGGGCCATTTCCGACTCGGGCTACGGCTCCAGCGTGGGCAATGCGATGGAGATGGTCAACTGGATCAACGACAGCAGCAGCATGGGCAGCATGACGGTGCCGGTGATGCGCGTGACCAACGGCCGGAAGAGCTCGGACCACTCCGGTGCGAATGCCACCGCGCTCTGGTGCAGGAAGAGCGTTCCAGTGGCCGAGTTGCAGCCCAATCCCAGGAACCGCGTGCCCTACGACATCCAGGATCCGCACTTCAGCATCGCCGTCGTGAGCGTGCCGGGCGCCGGCAACAGCGGCGTGGTGTTCCAGGCTTCCAACGCGGGCGCGATGTATGCGTCGGAGCTTCTTTTCAGCAATTCGCGGCCGCGAGCAAAGTGCATGGACCACGCAGGCAACACAGTGGACCTGACCAGCCCCACCGCGCTCTCGGCCAATTCGCCGGCCATCGTGACCTTCACCTCGGCGCCCGGGGCGCAGCGGCTGCGTGTCAATTCGGTCCTGGTCGGCAGCGGCAGCGGAACCTTCGCCGCCAGCCCGCTGGACCAGTTGCTGATCGGCGGGGGCTTTCAGGACTACTTCCCGCGCCCTGGCTTTGGCGGCAATGTGTACGCCGTTGTCACCGGCAAGGGGGCGCCGACGGTGGCGGAATTGTTGGTGTTGGAGCGCTACCTCGGGACGACCGCGGGAATCGCCTGAGCGGAGGAGTTTGCTTAATGCCTCATTGACAGATGGGGCCTTCCAAGGTGCAATCCATCTCAACAATGTGGGGCTCTCGCCCCCGAGCACCCGATGCCTTGGATGCTGCCGTCCCGTGACACTACTAGCAAACCTTAAGCTCTTGATCGTGGAAGACCATGCTATTCAGCGCAAGCTGATGGCCCGGCTATTGACTGAGCTCGGCGCGAAAGTAGTTCACTGTGCCGCGGATGGCGAGTCCGCGCTGGCTGTTGTGCGCGATCCGGAAAGGCCGGTGGATATCGTCATCACCGACCTGTCGATGCCCGGCATGGATGGCGTCGGATTCGCACGTCACCTCAGCGGCGTGCAACCCCAGCCCTCATTGATTATTTGCACTTCACTCGCCCCCGGTCCCTTGGCGGCGATAGTGAGGATTACGGAACACTATCGGCTTAACCTGCTCGGTGCGATCAACAAGCCACTAACACGGGAAAATTTGGCGCCGCTCATCGAATTGCACCACGCCCGCAGCACGGTTCCAGCTGCTGCGGAGAGGGGGCCTCACTGAACTCATGCAATTCGTTGTGTTTCATCTTCACGGGCAACGTTTTGCACTGCCGCTCGAATCCGTCGATCGCATCGTAAATGCTGTCGAGGTGGCGCCGCTGCCTGGGGCTCCGATCTCCGTACTGGGTGCCATCGACGTGGGGGGCCGCGTTCTGCCGGTACTGTGTCTGCGCCAGCGCTTTGGATTGCCGCAACGCGATGTCGACCCGGGCGACCAGTTCCTGATCGCCCGCACTGTGTCGCGCTCCGTCGTATTGGTGATCGATCAGGCGCAGGGTGTGGTCGAGGCCGACCTGTCCGACGTCATTGCTCTCGATGAAGCCGTCCCCGGCTTGGAACAGTTCCTGGGAATGACAAGGGACGACGATGGCCTGGTATTAATTCACGATCTGGAGAAATTTCTCTCCCACGAAGAATCCGTCTCCCTCGACGCCGCGCTGGAGCGCAGCGCGTGATCCACGACCCGGTCAGGCAACCCCCGTGGGCCCACCTGAGCGAGTTCGTCGCAGACCGGATAGGGCTGCATTTCCCGCGCGAGCGTTGGGACGACCTCCAGCGCGGCCTGAGCGCGGCAGCACAGGAACTGGGTTTTCAAGATCCCGGCTGGCTGCTGTCACGCGCGCCGACCAAAGCCCAACTGGAGGTGCTTGCCAGCCATCTGACGATTGGCGAGACCTATTTTTTCCGCGACTGGCAGGCGATGCAGGCGCTCAGCCAGACCATCCTGCCTGAGTTGATCCGCAGCCGGCGGGGTCGCGCGCAGCAACTGCGGATATGGAGCGCGGGCTGTTGCAGCGGCGAAGAGCCGTATTCGATGGCGATTCTTTTGCATCAGGCATTGCCTGATTTGCGAGACTGGCAGGTGTCCATCACTGCGACCGATATCAACCCGCGCTTTCTGCAAAAGGCCGCGGCCGGCGTCTATAGCGAGTGGTCGTTCCGCAATGCACCCGTGGAACTGCGGGAGCGCTATTTCAAGCGCACAGCCGACGGGCGCTTCGCCATCCATCCGCAAATCAGGGAAATGGTCAAGTTCTCGCCGCTCAATCTTGCGCACGACGCCTATCCGCCGTCCGCGACGGATAACGGCCCGATGGATATCGTTCTCTGCCGCAACGTGTTGATGTATTTCACGCCGGCGCAGATCCAAAAGGTGATCGGCAAGTTTCATCAAACCGTCGCGGAAGGCGGCTGGCTGGTGGTCAGCCCCAGCGAAGCATCCCAGGCGCTGTTCCGGCAGTTCGTCCCGGTGAATTTTCCCGGCGCGGTGTTCTACCAGAAAAGGTCGGCACCTCGCCCTGCTGCGCTGGAAGCCGGATGGCTCGCAAAGCCTTCCTTGGCCTGCTACACGCCGGGGGTCGATACCCCGCCGGCCGCACCCGCCAAGGCCGCGCCCGATTCCCCGGCGCCTGCCGCGCTGGCGCGTGCCCTGGCGAACCAAGGAAAACTTGGCGACGCGCTGGCCTGGTGCGACCGCTGGATCGCCGCCGACAAATTGAACGCCGGCGCCCACTACCTTCGCGCGACCGTGCTGCTGGAACAGGACGAGCCGGAGCAGGCACGCTCTTCCCTGCAGCGAGCGATCTATCTGCAGCCCGATTTCGTGCTGGCCCACTTTGCGCTCGGCAATCTGGCGCGCGTGCGCAACCGCCCAAGTGAAGCCAGCAAGCATTTCGCCAACACCAGCGATCTGCTGAGTCGTTACCAGGCGGGCGACCTGCTGGCCGAATCGGGAGGCCTGACGGCCGGAACTCTGGCGCTCACCCTCAGTGCCATCACCGGACCTGCACACACCCATGAGTAATCCCAACGACGGCGCGTCTGCTGCCAAGGCGATCCTTCGTGCCCGGGCCCGGGCCTTGGCGCGTCCACGGCACGACGGCGCGGTGGCCACCGAGTCATTGGAGCTTCTCGAATTTCGACTCGCCCAGGAATCCTATGCGCTGGAGACTCGCCACGTGAGCGAGGTGGTTCCCCTGAAGGACCTGACCCCCGTTCCCTGCACGCCGCCGTTCATCCTCGGAGTCGTCAACGTGCGCGGCCGCATCACGCCGGTGATCGACCTCAAGAAGTTCTTCGATCTGCCCGAGCAGGGTTTGAGCGACATGCACCGTGTCATTCTCGTTCGGAACGACGATCTCGAATTCGGCCTGCTCGCCGACGCGATCTCGGGCGTGCGGCCGCTTGCCCTTGACAGCCTGCAGGCCTCGCTGCCGACGCTCACCGGCATACGCGTTGATTATCTGAAGGGCGTCACCGCGGACCGCGTGGTGGTGCTGGACCTCGATCGCATCCTGGCGGACCCAAAGATCATCGTGCACGAAGAAGTGGAAAACAAACATGAATAACCCTGGAAGGGCCGCAGCATGAGATGGACAGTTGGAACCAAGATCGCGACCGGATTCGGCATCGCGCTGGTCATTTTCACGATCGTCGGCACGGTTTCATACCGCAGCACGGACCGGCTGGTCGAGACATCGGATGCACGGCAGGAGACTTACGAGGTGTTAGGCGAAGTCGAGAATCTGTTCTCCCTGCTGAAGGATGTCGAAATCGGCAGTCGCAGCTATGGCCTGATCGGGGAAGAAAGTTACCTCGAACCCTATCTGGCCGCGATCGGCAAGGTAGAGCCTGGCATGAAGCAGGTCCGCAAGCTCACACAGGACAACCCGCGTCACCAGCAGCGTCTTGATGCGCTGGAGCCGCTGGTGCGCACCCGGATCGAGTTCGCCCGGGAAGTGGTCGAGCTTCGCCGGGCCAAAGGCGCGGATGCGATTCCATTCATCAGGACCGGCAAGGGAAGGGCGCTGATGGACGAGATCCGAAAGCACATCGACCAGATACGGCAGGACGAGGAGGACCTGCTCAAGCTTCGTGCCCAGGCGGCGCAGGCCGAAGCGGAAAACGCCAAGACCGTCATCGTCGCCGGCACGCTGAGCGCCCTGGCCATCGCATTGCTGGTCGGCTTCCTGATCACCCGCGACATTGCGCGGCCGCTACAGCGCCTGACCGCGGTGGCCGAACGCATCACGGTCGGGGACCTCGCGGTCAAGTTGCCGGACGACGGCCGCAGCGATGAAGTGGGGGCTTTGGCGCGGGCGTTCGGGCAGATGACCCGGTCGCTCCAAGCCATGGCAGCCGCCGCCGAACAAATCGCCAGCGGCGACTTGCGGACGTCCGTCACGCCCCAGTCCGCCGAAGACGTTCTGGGCAACGCGTTCGCCCGGATGACCGAGGACCTGCGCGCACAAATCCAGGAGCTGGTCGATGGCGCGATGGTGCTCGGCGCATCCGCCAGCGAAATCGTGGCTTCCACCAGCCAGCTTGCCGCCAGCGCCAGCCAGTCGGCTGCCGCCGTGAGCGAGACGACGACCACAGTGGAAGAAGTCCGGCAGACCGCGCAGGTGGCCAGCGAGAAGGCCAAGCTGGTCTCCGAGGCGGCGCAGAAGGCAGCGCAAGTCTCCCAGGGCGGGCGCAAGTCCGCCGAGGGCGTCGTGGCGGGCATGAACCGTATCCGGCAGCAGATGGACGCCATTGCGGCCACCATGGTCCGGTTGTCCGAGCAGAGCCAGGCGATCGGCCAGATCATCGCGACGGTGGAAGACCTGGCGGTCCAATCGAACCTGCTAGCGGTCAACGCGGCCATCGAGGCCGCCAAGGCGGGCGACCACGGCAAGGGCTTCGGCGTGGTGGCGCAGGAAGTCAAGAGCCTTGCCGCGCAATCGCGCCAGGCGACAAACCAGGTGAGAGCCATCCTGGGCGATATCCAGAAGGCCACCGGCGCGGCCGTGATGGCCACCGACGAGGGCGGCAAAGTGGTCGAAGCGGGGACTCGCCAGAGCGAATTGGCCGGCGCCTCGATCCAGACACTGGCCAACAACGTCCATGAGGCGGCGCAGGCAGCCACCCAGATCGCGGTTTCGAGCCAGCAGCAACTGGTGGGGGTCGACCAGGTCGGCGGTGCGATGGACAGCATCAGGCAAGCGAGCATCCAGAACGTGGCGAGCGCAAAACAGCTGGAAGGCGCCGCCCGCAACCTGAATGAACTGGGTCAGCGGCTCAAGCAGATGGTCGTCCGGTACCAGGTCTAGCGGGCCGGGCGCAAATGAACGCCAAGGAGCAGGACTTCCTGCGGCAACTCCGGGCCACCTTCACGGTGGAGGCCCAGGAACACCTGCAGGCCATCTCGACCGGCTTGATGGAGCTCGAAAAAACGCGGGTGCCCGAATCGCAGCGACGGATCGTGGAGACGGTGTTCCGCGCCGCGCACAGCTTGAAAGGTGCCGCCCGTGCGGTTGAGTTGCCGAGCGTGGAATCGCGGTGCCAGTCGCTGGAGGAGGTACTGGCCTCCTGGAAGCGGGGGGATACCGTCTTTTCACCTGGCGCCCTCGATCACCTGCACCGCTTGCTCGACGCGGTCACCAAGGCCATGGCTTCAACCGCAACTCCGGCGCCGCCGCCGCCGTCCGTCCCAGCGCCCGCACCCATGATCGTGGCCGCTTCAGCTATGCCAGTCGCCGCCGAAAAACCCGCGGCTGGAGAAGAAACGGTGCGCGTTGCGGTGGCGAAGCTGGAGGCGCGGCTACTCCAAGCCGAGGAGATGCTCAGCGTCAAACTCGCCGCCAGCCAGCGAGTTGCCGATTTCCTCGAGGTGACCGATCGCCTCGGCGCGTGGCGAAAAGCCTGGGCGGCCGTCGAGCCGGAGGCGCGTCGGCTGCGGCAGCCGGGGCTCGAGCGGCTGCTGGACTTCTTTGACTGGAGCGGTGAAAACCTGAAGTCAATGGAAAGCAGAACCACGGCATTGGGTCAAATCGCGGACCAGGATCGGTACTCGGTCACCAAGCTGATCGACGATTCACTGGAAGACACCAAGAAGTTGCTGCTGCTCCCTTTCGCGACGATTTCGGCACCCTTGCCGAAGCTGGTGCGCGATCTAAGCCGCGATGAGGGGAAGGAGGCGGAGCTGGTGGTGCGCGGCGAGGAGGTCGAGCTCGACAAGCGTATTCTGGAGGAGATAAAGGATCCGCTGATCCATTTGTTGCGCAACAGCATCGACCACGGCATCGAGTCGCCGGCTGAACGCAGCCTGCGCGGCAAACCGCCCCGTGCCACGATCGCGCTCACCGTGACCCAGTTGAGCGCGGGGAAAGTGCAGGTGCTGTTGTCCGACGATGGCGCGGGTATCGACGCGGGCAAAGTGCGGGCCTCGGCGGTCGCGCTTGGCCTCATCGCAGCCGATGAGGCGGGCCGGCTCAGCGAGAGCGAAACGCAGGCGCTCATTTTCCAGTCCGACGTCTCGACCAGCCCCATCATCACGCAATTGTCCGGCCGGGGGCTGGGGCTGGCCATCGTTCGCGAGAAGGCGGAAAGACTCGGCGGAGAGGTCACCGTCGAGAGCCGCGCGGGCCAGGGGGCTGCATTTCGCATGGTCCTGCCGGCGACGCGGGCTACCTTTCGCGGTGTCCTGCTACAGGCCGCCGGACAGTTGTTGATCGTCCCGACGACGCAAGCAGAGCGGGTCACGCGTGCCAGGATCGACGACATCAGGACCGTGGAAGGCCGGGAAACGGTGTCGTTCGAGGGGCGTGCGCTCGCCCTGACGAGGCTGGCGGACGTGCTGCAGGTGCCGAGAACGGGAAAAGGTGAGGCCCCATCGGACACCTTCCCGGTCATCATTTTGGGCAGCGGCGATCAGCGCGTGGCGTTCGCCGTGGATGCCGTGCTAGACGAACAGGAAGTGCTGGTAAAGCCCTTGGTGAAGCCCCTGTCGCGAGTGCGAAATATCGCGGGCGCAACGGTACTGGGTTCAGGCCAGGTTGCCCTCATACTGAACGTGGCGGATCTGCTCAAGTCGGCCCGCAAGCTGGCGGGCTCGGCGGTTCGCGTGATCGAACAGCCGAAGCTGGCGCAGGCCAAGGCCGTCCTGGTGGCGGAAGACTCCATCACGTCGCGCATGCTGATCAAGGGCATCCTGGAGTCGGCGGGTTACCGCGTCAGGACAGCGGTGGACGGACTGGATGCGTTCGCGCTCTTGCGCAGCGAGCAGTTCGACCTGGTGGTTTCCGATGTGGAGATGCCGCGGCTGAACGGTTTCGACCTCACCGCCAGAATACGCGCCGACAGGAAAATGGCGGAACTGCCGGTGGTGCTGGTGACCGCGCTGGAAGCCCGCCAGGACCGGGAGCGCGGCATCGACGTGGGCGCCAATGCCTACCTGGTCAAGAGCAGTTTTGACCAGAGCAATCTGCTCGAAGCAGTCGGGCGGCTGATTTGAACCGCAAGATCAAGGTGTTGGTGGTCGAGGACTCGAAGGTCGCATGCCTTCTGCTTGTGCATCTACTCGAGTCGGATCCGCGAATCTGTGTCATAGGCTCCGTTGGCGATGGGGAAGCCGCGCTCGATTTCTTGAAAAACAGCAGACCCGACGTGGTGCTGATGGACATCCACATGCCGCGCCTGGACGGCTTCGAGGCGACGCGCCGCATCATGGAGACGCAGCCGGTGCCCATTGTCATCTGCAGCGCCAATATGGACGTCAAGGACACGGCCATCGTGTTCCGGGCCATGGAAGCCGGTGCCATTGCCTGCATCGAAAAGCCCTTGCGCCGGGGACACGAGCATTTCGAAGCGACGGCCGCGCATCTTCTGGAAACGGTGCGGCTGATGTCCGAAGTCAAGGTCGTGCGCCGCACGGCTCGAACCGGCCGCCCAGCCTCCGCGGCAGCGGTGGTATCAGGTTCGGCGGGGGCCGCGCAAACGCAGCGTGCCGCAGCGAACGTCAAGGTGGTTGGAATTGGCGCCTCGACCGGCGGCCCGCCGGTGCTGCAAACCATCCTGGCCGCGCTCCCGAAGGACTACCCCGTGCCGATCCTGATCGTGCAGCACATTGCGGACGGCTTCCTGCCGGGGATGGCCGACTGGTTGAATCAGACCACGGCATTGCAGATCCACATCGCCTCCTACGGAACCCAGCCCCTCCCCGGGCATGTCTACCTGGCGCCCGACGATTTCCATATGGGCATTGGCCCCGGCGGCGCGATTGTCTTGACGCGGGAGGCTGCGCTGAGCCATCTGCGGCCGGCCGTATCCGCTCTGTTCCGGTCACTCGCCGAAGTCCACGGCCCCAACGCCCTGGGCGTGTTGCTGACCGGAATGGGCAAGGACGGCGCGGCCGAGTTGAAGCTGCTGCGGGACAAGGGCGCGGTCACGATAGCGCAGGATCGGGAAAGCTCGGCGGTGCACGGCATGCCGGGCGTCGCGATCGCCCTGGGCGGCGCTTCGCATGTGCTGGCGGCGGACGCCATCGGCCCCGCGTTGATCGCCCTCACCAAACGCTGAATGCATACGGAGAACTACCCATGAAACCAACAGGGCAGCAGGCCACCGCACCCGCAAAGATCCTTGTCGTCGAAGATAGCGCCACGCAGGCCCAGCGGCTGCGCCATAGTCTTGAGCAGCAAGGTTATGAAGTGGGCATCGCGGGCAACGGCCGGCTCGCCCTGGAAATGCTGCCCCGGTTCCGTCCCGACCTGATCATCAGCGACGTCAACATGCCAGAAATGGACGGGTACGAACTGGCTACCTGCGTCAAGGCGCGGGCCGATTTCTCGGACATCCCGGTGATCCTGGTCACGACGATGTCCGACCCGCAGGACGTGATTCGCGGGCTTGAATGCGGGGCCGACAATTTCGTCCTGAAGCCTTACGACGAGCGCTATCTGCTCAGCCGCATTCGCTATGTGCTCGTGAACCGCGAAATGCGCCGGCCGCAGGATGTGGGCATGGGGGTGGAGATCTACTTCAACGACCGCAGGCATTTCATCACCGCCGATCGCCTTCAGATCCTGAACCTGCTGCTTTCCACCTACGATGCCGCCATCCAGCGCAACCGGGAGTTGGCCCAGATACGGGAATCGCTGGAGAAGCACTCGATCGAAATCGGGATGGCGAATGGCTTCCTGGATTCGGTGGTCGAGAACATCCCGGACATGATCTTCGTCAAGGACGCCACGGACCTGCGCTTCGTCCGCGTCAACCGCGCGGGCGAGGAACTGCTGGGCTACTCGCGCGACGAATTGCATGGCAAGAGCGACTACGACTTCTTTCCGAAGGAGGAGGCGGACCACTTCACCTCCAAGGATCGTGAGGTACTCGCGGGGGGCCTCGTCGGTTTTTTCGAGGAGCCGATCCACACCCGCCATCGGGGCATCTGCATTTTGCAGACCAAGAAGCTGGCGATCTTCGACGAAGGGGGTCAGCCGCGCTATCTGCTCGGGATCGCCCGGGACGTGACGGAAACGCGCCACCTGCAGGACGAACTGCAGAAACGCAACGCCCAGCTGAGCGAGCTGACTCTCCAGCTGGAACAGCGCGTCGCCGACAGAACGCGGCAGCTGAGCGAGGTGGTCGAGGCGCTGCGTGAAAGCGAGGAACGCACGCGCCTCACCATCGACACGGCGCTGGATGCCGTCTTGACCATGGATGCCAAGGGCATCGTGACCGACTGGAACGCGCAGGCCGAAGCGACCTACGGCTGGAAGCGCGAGGACGCCGTTGGCAGGCCGATGACGGAGCTGTGCATTCCGCCGCAACATCGCGAAGCCCATACTGCCGGGTTCAAGCGTTTTCTCGCCACCGGTGAAGGCGTTGTGCTCAACCGGCGCATAGAGATCACAGCGGTGAACCGGGAAGGCCGGGAATTCCCCATCGAGCTGGCGATCACCCCCATCAAGATCAAGGGGGAGTGGAGCTTCAGCGCTTTCCTGCGAGACATCACGGAACGCAAGCAGGTCGAGGAGCGCACCATTAACCTGAACAAGGAGCTGGAGCAGCGCGTGGAGCAGCGGACCACCGAGATCGTTGCTGCCCGCGAGGCGGCGGATGCCGCAAATCGCGCCAAGAGCACCTTCCTGGCCACCATGAGCCATGAGATCAGGACCCCGATGAACGGCATGCTCGGCATGCTGGAGCTGCTGGGGCTGAGCGAACTCAGCAGTGAGCAACACACCATCCTCAATACGGTGCGGGAGTCCAGCAAGTCCTTGCTGCGCATCATCGATGACATTCTCGACTTTTCGATGATGGAGGCCGGGAAGCTGAAAGTCCGGCCGGAAAGCACCTCGATCAGGCAGGTGATCGAGGGGGTGCGCAATATCTACAGCGGCACTGCGAGCGCCAAAGGCCTGCTGATCCAGCACAGCGTCGATTCCCGGATCAGCCCGGCGCTGCTGGTGGACCCGGGGCGTGTGTACCAGATACTCAACAATTTCATCAGCAACTCGATCAAGTTCACATCGAAAGGCTCGATCGAGATCAAGGCGGAGCTGCTTTCCAGGTCTGATGGACATGAGCACATTCGCCTTTCGGTGAAGGATACCGGCATCGGCATATCGCGCCAGGACCAGAAGCGGCTGTTTCAGCCCTTCAGCCAGGTAGGAGACGGGGCGCTGGCCGGCGGCACCGGCCTGGGCCTCACCATCTGCCGGCGATTGGCCGAAATGATGGGAGGCTCGGTGGAGATGGTGAGCGCGCCCGGGGAGGGCACCACCATGACCCTTGCCTTGTCGCTGCCGATAGGCGAGTCACGCGAGACGCTGGAGAACGAGCGGGCCGGCGCGCCCACGATGCCCACCCTATCGGGCAGGCGCCGCATGGCGCCCAGCGTGTCGGAGGCCCAAACCGAGGGTACGCTGATACTGCTGGTGGACGACCATCCTATCAATCGCGCGCTCCTGGTGCGGCAAGTGCAGGCGCTGGGCTATGCCTCGGAAAGCGCCGAGGACGGCCGGCAGGCGCTGGAGAAGTGGAGGTCAGGGCAATTCGGGCTGGTCATCACCGATTGCCACATGCCAGTGATGGACGGTTACGACTTCGCGCGTGAGGTCCGGCGCATCGAGCTGGCCGAAGGGCGCAGCAGGGTGCCGATCATCGCGTGTACCGCCAATGTCCTGAGCGGAGAAGCCGCCAAGTGCTTCGACGCCGGCATGGACGATTACCTGGTCAAGCCGGTCGAGCTTTCGCAGATGCTGAAAAAACTCCAGAAATGGCGTCCGATTCCGGAGGCCGCCGGGCGATCCGGCGCGGCTCGCGTGGACTCCGCAGACGTTCCGGTGGACAAGGCGCTGATCGAGGCAAGTTGGGGCGGCGGGGAGGCAACCCTCAGGGACGTGCTCGCCATTTTTCGCCGTGCGACCCTTGAAGATGCCGCCCATCTCAGGCATGCCGTCTCGTCCGGCGACATGGCGCAGGTTACACACTTTGCCCACCGGATGCTGGGCGCGAGCAGAATGCTCGGTGCGCTGGGGTTTGCAGTGGCATGCGAACGGATCGACCATGCCAGCCGCTCCAATGACCGGACTCGGGCCCAGGCGGGCTTGGAAGCGTTCGAGCATGAATGGCGGCGCCTGACCGCATACATCGATTCCCTAGGAGTAGAAGGTGCACGCGCCACTGCCTGAATCGCCCGGGGCCACGGAAATCGTGGTGGCTGAAGACCATCCCCTGCAGGCGGACCTCCTCAAGCGCCTTCTCGAAGGCAGTGGCTACACGGTCCGGCTGGCGGCCAACGGCCGTGTTGCGCTGGAAGCCGTACGCCGACGGCGACCCGCCATGGTCATCAGCGACGTGCGCATGCTGGAGATGGATGGCTATGCCCTGTGTCGCGCCATCCGAGGCGACGAGGCGCTGCACGACCTGCCGGTGATGCTGGTGACATCGCTTGCGGGCGTAGAGGATATCGCGCTGGCGCTGGAATGCGGAGCCGATAACTTCGTCCGCAAGCCCTACGACCAGAAGGCGCTGCTGTCGCGAGTGAGCCAGTTGCTCGCCAACGCCAACGCCAAGGCGCGGGGCGCGGCCGACGACCCCCGGCTTCCACTGGCCATCGGCGATAGCCAATACACGATCAACTCCAGCCGGCGCCAGATCCTGGACCTGTTGGTTTCGGCCTATGAGGAAGCACTGCGCCTGAACGCGGAACTGCAGCGCCGGCAGGAAGAGGTGCTCGCCCTCAATGCGGCGCTGGAGCGCGGTGCCGGGCAACTGCACGCGGCCAATCGCGAGCTTGAGGCGTTCTCCTATTCCGTTTCTCACGACCTGCGTGCGCCGCTTCAGGTAATTGACGGATTCAGCCTGGCGCTTGTCGAACGGCATGCCCAGCGTCTCGACCCCAAGGGGCTGCACTACCTCCAGCGGATTCGGGACAACGCGCAGCAGATGAATGCTTTGATCGAAGGGTTGCTGTCGCTTGGTCAAATCGCCCGGACGCAGGCCCTTCGCACGCCTGTGGACTTAAGTGAGTTGGCTACACATGTCATCGCCGAATGTCGCGAACGCGATCCGGCTGCCGGCGTGAAGGTTAAGGTACAGGCTGGATTGTGGGCCGAAGGCGACCCCCGGTTGCTGAAGCAGGTACTTGCCAATCTGATCGGAAATGCCTGGAAATTCGCTTCGCGCGAAGCGCAGCCGTGCATCGAGTTTGTTGGGCACAGCATGGAAAAGGAGGACGCCACCATTTTTTCCGTGCGTGACAACGGCGTGGGATTCGACATGGCTCACGCGGACAAGTTGTTCAGTCCTTTTCAACGGCTGCATCCGGCCAGTGAATTTCCTGGAACCGGCGTCGGCTTGGCTACCGTGCGGCGCATTGTCGAGCTACATGGGGGGCGCGTGTGGGCTGAAGCGGCACCCGGCATGGGCGCCAGCTTTCATTTCACGCTGGCTGCGAGCACCCAGCCGGACACGTAAGACGTCGTTCTTATCGACGGGCCAGGGGATTGGTTTTCACCCTGCTATAATCGACGGCTCAGCGGCTGTAGCTCAGTTGGATAGAGTACTTGGCTACGAACCAAGGGGTCGTGGGTTCGAATCCTGCCAGCCGCACCAATAAAATCAAGGACTTAGGTCAGAAATGACCTGAGTCCTTTTTCTTTTGCGCGACTTTTGCGCGACTTTTCATCGCGCCCTTCCTTTCTCAGCCATTCGCCACCCGCAATAGCGTCGTGCGGTCGCGCGTTGTTGCCACGCTATTCGCAGCGTCCACCAGGCGGGCGACGGTAGCCGTGGCGTAGTGCTGGGGCATGCCTTCGATGGCATGGCCTAGCAACAGCGCTCGGTCCTCCTCCCTTACGCCGGCGTCACGTAGCCGCTGGCCAAACGTGTGGCGCAAGTCGTGCACCCGCACCTGGGTTAAGCCCACGTCCGCCCGCGCCTTCTGGTACGCCGCAGTATTGATCGTGCCGACGCGGTCGCGTTCATGGTTCGGGCCTTCCCATGTGAACACGTACTTCTTGTGTTCCCCGCGCTTGCTCTCCACGATGGCCCAGGCCCTGTCGTTGAGGACCAGCACATGCTTGCGGTTGGTCTTGAAGAACTCTGGCGGTATCACGAACACACTGCGACCCAGCTCGGGCACGCGCACTTCCCACTCCCACTTCAGGCCACACACGTTTTCATCGCGGGCGCCGGTATTCACCGCGAACTCCACCATGCCCTGGTGGTGAGCCGCCAGGCGCGGTAGCAGCCTAGCTTGCTCTGCCCACGAGATAGGGTAGGGCTCGCGCTTTTGCGCCTTTTCGTCCAGCATTTCGATCAACGGCGGCGCCGACAACCAGGGCACACCCTCTTCGCGCCACACGCGGGCCGCGCGAATTAGCGTGGTGCGAACGACCTCCATCGAACGGTTGATGGTGCTGTTTTTCACGCCATCATCCTGACGATTGGCCTTGAAGTCCTCAAGACTGTCGTTGCACACGTAGAACAACGGTTGTCCGCCGATGTACGGCAGCACCAGCGACACGTGGTAACTGATCAGGTTGAGTGTTCGGACCTTTCGGCTCTTGCACTCGATCAGGTATTTCCGTGCAGCATCTGCCCACAGGCGTTGACCACCGCGTCGAAGGCTGTTTGCCCGTTCCGCGTCGATCTCCGCTTGCCTGGCATTGAGCCAGGCCTCGGCATCGTTCTGGCTGACGTTGCCGAGCCGTTGGAAGATCCGCTGTCCCTTGTATTCCTTGTTGACGATCCGACTGCCGCTATCGGCCAGCTGGATACCTCTCGTCCGAGTTCGCATAGTTGCGCTCCTTTCGGTTCGCGACTCGGGCGTCCACAGGCAGCAATATACCCGTCTGCCCAGACGTCAAGTTCGTGCCGGTCGAACGCGATGCCGCGTTGACCGATCGGAATCTCGGTCAAGGTTGGGCGCACCTCGGAGTCGAATCGATTGCGGTCCATGCCCAGGTATCCTGGTGCGTCGCGGTAACGAATGAGGCGAGGAGAGATCACCTCTGCGTCCTATGGAAGGGTTTCAGCACGAGCAGCCATTGCGAACGCATGTTGACCCGAGCCGGCGATGAGAAAAACCAACGCGGGCGCAGTCCAGGGTATTCGGACGAAGTGCCTCAGCGCCGACGTCCTGCGAATTGCCCTTGGTTCGACTCCTAGAAACTTGGCTATGGTTTGATTCGATGGCATCGGTCATTCGGACGCTCCCGCCGCGCCTCGAAGTGACGGGTAGCGGCTTTTGCGCGGCTGTTCGGACGATTGACGTTCATCTCTCAGTCCCGTGGAAAGGGTAAGCGTGCAAGTCGCCGTTCTCGGGGCTGGAGTGATCGGCCGTCGAGCGATGGGGTGCTACCTTCCGCGCCGTAAGCGCACGTTGGGGCTGCGCGCTTGTCGCGCTTCCTGGATGACCCAGTCACGGAACCCTGCAAGCAGGCCCGGGCTGGGTGAATTCTCTGGGTAGATGAAGTAGTAGCTCATCCCGCTTCCGAAGGCCTCCTGCATCGGACTAACCAGAAGTTCTCGAGCGAGCTCGTCCTGAACCAGGTACTCGGGGGCGAGCGCTACCCCGAGGCCATGGGCGGCCGCATGCACAGCCATGGAAAAGAGTTCGACGCGCGGGCCATTCATGTCCCCCTCGAAGCTGATTTCGTGCCGCGCGAACCACTGACGCCAGGCGTATGGGCGCGTCGTCATCTGAATGAGCGGCAGTGCTGCGACCTCCGACGGGGATAGGCGCTTCCTCCGGCCCAGTAGCGCCGGGGCGCAGATAAGCGACATCGGCTCTGGCATGAGCAGATCGGCATGTGTTCCTGGCCAACCTCCTTCGCCAGCGTGAATGGCCGCGTCCAACCCGGCCTCTTCGAACAGGAAAGGACGGGTGCGTACATGCAGGTTTACGTGTATGCCCGGGTGGATCTCATGAAAGCGTGGCAATCGCGGCACCAGCCAATGCGTGGCAAACGTCGGCACCACACCGAGCTCGATGGAGCCTCCGCCGGCGCTGCGCGACGCCACTTCCAGCGCGTCGCGCTCCACCTCCTCCAAGCGCTTTCGGACCATGCGGCTGTACTGTAGGCCCGCAGGACTAAGGGTCATCCCCCGTCGCGTGCGTCGGAATAGCTTTACCCCAATAAATTCCTCCAAGTTCGCAACTTGGCGGCCGACGGCGCTTTGCGTCAAGGCGAGTTCGCTCCCAGCAAGGGTGAAGCTTTCATGCCGGGCGGCCGCTTCGAAGGCCGCCAGGGCGGCCGTGGAGGGGATTTTGCGTCTCATACGACGTGCGTTTTTAGCACAGCCTAACGAAAAAGAATCATTTGCAGAAGAGGGGGGCGCGCTTCACAGTAATGCGCTGCAAGGTAAGGAACGCACATGAAGACGAGCTTCTCCTGGGCCGACCCGCTGCTGCTGGACCAGCAGATCACGGGCGACGAACGCAGCGTGCGAGACGCCGCAGCCACTTACTCCCAGGAGCGCTTGGCCCCGCGCGTGCTGGAGGCCTTCCGCAACGAGAAGACCGACGTGGCGATCTTCCGCGAGATGGGCGAGATGGGCCTGCTGGGTCCCACGATCCCCGAGGCCTACGGCGGTGCCGGCCTGAACTATGTCTGCTACGGCCTGGTGGCGCGCGAAGTCGAACGCGTGGACTCGGGCTACCGCTCGATGATGAGCGTGCAGTCATCACTGGTCATGGTGCCGATCAACGAGTTCGGCAACGAAGCAACGAAGCAGAAGTACTTGCCCAAGCTCGCCACCGGCGAATGGATTGGCTGCTTTGGCCTGACCGAGCCCAACCATGGGTCGGATCCCGGCAGCATGGTGACGCGGGCCAAGAAGGTCGACGGCGGCTACAAGCTCTCCGGCAGCAAGATGTGGATCACCAACAGCCCGATCGCCGACGTGTTCGTGGTCTGGGCCAAGGACGACAGCGGCGCCATCCGTGGCTTCGTGCTGGAGGAGGGCTGGAAGGGCCTCTCGGCTCCGGCCATCCACGGCAAGGTGGGCCTGCGCGCCTCCATCACCGGCGAGATCGTGATGGACGAGGTGTTCTGCCCCGAAGAAAACGCCTTCCCCGAGGTGCGCGGCCTGAAAGGCCCCTTCACCTGCCTGAACTCGGCGCGCTACGGCATCGCCTGGGGCGCGCTGGGCGCAGCCGAAGACTGCTGGTTCCGCGCAAGACAGTACGTGCTCGATCGCAAGCAGTTCGGCAAGCCCTTGGCGGCCAACCAGCTGATCCAGAAAAAGCTGGCCGACATGCAGACCGAGATCACGATGGGCCTGCAAGGGTGTCTGCGCCTGGGCCGCATGAAGGACGAAGGCACGGCCTCGGTGGAGATCACCTCCATCATGAAGCGCAATTCCTGCGGCAAGGCGCTGGACATCGCCCGCATGGCGCGCGACATGCTGGGCGGCAACGGCATCAGCGACGAGTTCGGCGTGGCCCGGCACCTGGTGAACCTGGAGGTGGTGAACACCTACGAGGGCACGCATGACGTGCACGCGCTAATCCTGGGCCGCGCTCAAACCGGTATCGCCGCGTTCTGAGGCAGATCGTGCAGCGATGGAGGAGCCCGCGTTCTCGAACTCTCGCGAGTACTGGCGGGTCCGTGGGCTGGGCTTGCGGCGAGAGCAGACGTCCTAATCGAGAACTTCAAGGTAGGTAATCAGCGCCAATACGGTTGGGACTACGCGATAAATCGCCAAACGACCTACGCCGAATGTGCTCAATGCAAGTGGCCAAGCGCGCGGTTCCCCCCGGCGCGCTAACGAAGTTGGGGGAGCGCCTCTTCGAGCCGCACCTCGACCCACCCGCGCAATGAATTCACGAACCACAGACGCCGAGCATCGGCCAGTTCGGCGACTTTAACGATATCCTCGTTGACCTGACCCGCCGCGATTGCGAGCGCTCTTCCGACACCGTCCAACAGGCAACTGCTCAAAGGTGGAGTGACCCTTTCCCCGTTGGAGCGCTCGATAACGACACTTCCGCGCGTGAATTCGGTCACTTCGCCCTGCGGATTCCAAAGTAGGCAATCAAACGCACCAGCCGCATCGGATTCAAATTGCTCATAGTGTTCGCGCCGCGTGGTCTTGTGCCGCAGGAAGGCTGAAGGTGCGCAAATGGAGTGCGTTGCCAGCCTGACTGTCGGCGTCTTCTCAGGAACAGGCGGCAAGGGAAATATTTCCACTTTTGCGATGCCGCGACAATCGAGGCAGATTCGAACGCGCGCGTCTGTCACCGATGCATCGCCGGCCGTTTCAACAACCTTTTGTCGGACGGAATCGCGGTCAAACCGAAATCCGAAGTTCGCGCTGGCCCATGCCAGCCGGTCCAAGTGCATTTCGAGACTGCGAAACTTCCCAATATCGAGCCGAAGCGTCTGGAGCAATTGAAAAGGCTGGCTCGCCTGATCCAGGAAACTTGATTTGTGCCCCCATTCGGACCATTCGGATTGCGTGGCGGAGCCCCATGTGATTCCGCTTCCGATGCCGCAGCTAGCATGCCCATCGCGAATCGTGACCGTTCGGATCGGTACATTGAACCGCGCCGATCCGCCCGGTTGGATGACTCCGACGGCCCCGCAATAAACGCCTCGGCGGCCGTGTTCCAGGTTCCGGATCCAGTGCATGGCGCGAAGCTTCGGCGCTCCGGTGATCGAGCCGCACGGGAAAAGTGAACGGAACACCTGTGCCAATGTCGTCCCTTGTTGGGTCCTTGCTTCGACTTGAGACACCATCTGCCAAACAGTCGGCCACGCCTGGCACTCGAAGAGCCGGGTCACCTGCACTGAGCCTAATTCCGCGATGCGCGACACATCATTGCGGACCAGGTCGACAATCATCACGTTTTCGGCGCGCTCCTTCGCGCTGACGCGCAGTTCGCGTGCGTTCCGCAAGTCAATTTCAGGCGTCAGGCCGCGAGGTGCGGTCCCCTTCATGGGGGCACACGTGAGCGTGGCGCCATCCCAGTCAAAAAACAGCTCAGGAGACAGGCTGAGAACATTCTCCTCGGCGGTGGCGATGAACGCTGCGTTCGAACGTGGCTGGGATCGCCTCAGCGCGCAGAACAGATCGAAGGGGTCGCCGAGATAGTCGGCCGCAAGCGCGCCTGTGTAATTGACTTGGTACACTTCACCCGCTTCGATCGCGGCGTGAATACGCGCAATGGATCTGTCGAAATCCTGGCGGTCGATGGTGCGTTTCCAGTGCACGACACGATCGATATCGCGAGCCATATCCGGGAATGGTGCCGGGCTTCGATGGACCGAGAAGTACGCCAGCGGCCCGTCGGGCGCATGCACCGCGACGTTTCGATCGAACGCCGCAGCTGCTTCGTATCTGAGATAGCCGACACACCAGAACCCTCGGCGGGCGAGATCCTCGACAGTATCGAGCACGCGCAGCACCTCGCAGGGCCTTTGGGCAACGAGTTCCTGTTCCGGGGCGGCGAATGCGAACCTCAGGGGCCTCACACCGGCATAGGGAACGGCAAAATCGATGAGTGCACTGAGCCCGGGCATTTTAAGGTTCACGCTGAGTCGACGTCGCGGCCATGCCGAGCGTCGCGCAGGTATCGAAGCAGGATGACTTCAAGGTCGCCACGAGATCGGCCACCTTCTCGATCTCGCGATCACTGGGTCGCGCCAAGTGGCGCATCTGACTTCACTTTAGTCGGTAATTGAATAACACATGCGATCCTATCGGCAACTGCTTTCGCTACCGGTCTTGCTCGCAACGATTTCTACGAGTTCGGGACACTGGCGCAAGAGCTCTGCTTCGAGCTCCGCTTTGCGGCGCTTGATGAACTTAATCAAAGGCAAGGCGATCAGCCCCAGGGCGCAAATGCTGAGGGCCAGAATGTCGATTGTGGAATCGAACATGCGGCTAGTTTCGGCGGCTGGTGGTTCTTGCTCGGACCAGCTGAGCAGCTGCGCATTTGCCTTCCCTGTCTTGGACCTCGCGCACGGACTTTTCGTCGACATAGCCCGCAGCTACTCGGTTGCCGATGTCCGAACCCGCCGTACTGCGAATGAACTGCAAGACGTCAAGGTACTCACGCACTTCCTTTTCGCAGCGTGCAGACGCGACTGTTTGGGATTTGGCTTCTTCGCCTCGGACAGCTAAACAATGCAGCGAGAGGGTGGCCAGGAAGATGGCTCTGAATGGCATCAAAGTTCCTTTTTTCTTACTTGATCGCGGCGGTACCTCATACGTGCTGCGTCGACCCGCGGCAATCCTGTTGATATGAATGTGAATCCATGGCGAACCCTCGGACTGGCCAGGGACGCCCCGACTAGATTTCAAGGTTGTCGATCAGGCGCGTTGGGCCCAGCCTCGCCGCGCCAGAAACGACCAACGCATCACCGGCCGCGGGTGCCTGCAGGTTCGCGCGCGAGCGCGCCGTCATATAGTCCGACTCCCAGCCCCGCTCACGCAGTACGCGCATCGCTTCCTCCTCAGCATCCGCAATTCTCACGCCCGTTCGCACTCGTGCGGCCATGCGCGCGAGTGCTTGTGACAGCTGCACGGCTTCCAAGCGGTTCGCCGGGGAGAGATCACTGTTGCGGGTCGACAGCGCCAGGCCATCGTCGGCCCGTCTCCCCTGCGCCGCTCTCGATCGGCATCGAGAACTGCCGCACCATCCGGCGTATGACCATCAGTTGCTGATAGTCCTTCTTGCCGAACACGGTGACCCGCGGCTGCACGCACATGAAGAGTTTCATCACGACCGTGCAGACGCCCGTGAAAAAACCCGGCCTGAACTGGCCCTCGAGGATATCGGCCAGCAGCGGATCGGGCCGCACCTTGAACGTCTGCACATCGGGGTAAAGATCCGTTTCGGATGGCGCGAAGTGCACGTCGTAGCCTGCGCCTTCTGGCTTCTCCGCGTCCGCCTGCAGCGTGCGCGAGTACTGGCCGAAGCCTTCGTACGGCAGGAAGTGAAGGGCGATCAACGAAGACGCTGGCGACCGCGACATCGTCCAGCGGCTTCGCCTTCTTCACGAGCGAGGTGTGCTCTTGGTGTAGGTTGCCCATCGTGGGCATGGGCGCCAAGGTGGGCGCGCGGTGCGGTGCGAGCGCGTCGCGCTGTTCGGTATCCGTGTGGACGATGCGCATGGGATCAGTACGTGTGAAGTTCGGGGTCTGGGAATCGGCCGTTCTTGACGGCTTCGCCAAAGCGCCGGACGGCGTGTGCAACGTCCTCGCTGCCCTGCATGAAATAGCGTACAAAACGCGAAGGCTGTTGGACGAGGCCGAGTACGTCGTGCAGGACCAGTACCTGCCCGCTGCAATCGGGACCTGCACCGATGCCAATAATGGGTATCGGCAGCTCCTTCGTGATCGAGGAGGCGAGCATGGACGGCACCAGATCGAGCAAAAGCATCGCCGCGCCGGCTTCGGCCAATGCGCGAGCATCACTTTTCAGCAGCGCCGCAGATCTCTCGTCGCGTCCCTGCACGCGCCAACCGCCGAGCGCGTGCCCGCACACGGGAATGCCGCGCTCGGTGAGAAAGCGTACGGTGTCCGTCGTCCAGCCGCCGCATTCGAGCTTGACCATGTGGGCGCCCGCCTGCATGAGCGCGGAAGCACTGCGCAGCGCCTGCTCCTTAGACTCCCGGTAGCTCTCGAACGGCATCTCACCGATCAGCCAGGCCGTGCGGTTGCCGCGCGCGACGCTGCGCACGTGGTGGACAAACTGTTCGAGCGAGACTGGGGTGGCGCCTGGCTGCAGCACCATGCCGAGCGAATCGCCCACCAGCAGGCAGTCAACACCCGCCTCATCCAACACGCGCGCGAAAGTGGCGTCGTAGCACGTCAGCATCGTGATCTTCTCGCCTTCGGCGTGCATCGCGCGCAGGCGATGCAGCGTGATCGGTTTGCGGGGCGGGGTCATGTGAGATGCGCCAGCTTTTCGGAGAGATCCACGACTGGCTCATGCGTGACGCCGGTGAGCATCACATGGTCGAGGTGCTCGAGCTGCTGCGCGAGTGCCGCCTTGGTGTGCAGATGTGAATGGCCAAACAGGTTCGCCCACCAGGAGCTAATGCCGTGGAGATAGCGGGTGCCATCCGCGCCATACAGCCAGGGGTCTTGCGCACGCGCGATCGCGGTCGGCAGCTGGTTTTCATGCAGCTTCATCTGCGTGCAGGGATGCCACACGGCACGCAGGCTGCGCTCGGCGAGTGCGGCAATCATCAGTGAAGGCTCAGGCCCGTTGCACGGGCAGGAAACTGCGCGACGGGGCCTGCCGTCTGGCTTCGTGAACGGAGTTGCGCTTGGGCTTGAGTCCGTAGTTTCGTATTCGGGCACTTGCGCATCGGCGACGATGATGTGAGGTCATCGCCGGCGGCTCGGCGCGCGGCCGAGCCATTCATTGAGATCATCCCGATCCCGCGCTCCCTCGCGTGGATGACTAAGCGCTCGCCGTTGGCGATGTTCCAGATGTGAACCTGCTTCGACAATGCTGGTGGCTTCGAGCAAGTTATCGTCGATCGCGCACACTTGGTGCAGCTCGCACTGCGTCACGGTGACGCGATGGATCTTGGACTTCAGCAAGGCTCGGAACATGAACGAGGTTCTCCTTAACGAACGCGCGATTGGCAGCACCATTCAAGAGGTGGTGGTACGCCTCGTACACTACCGGTCGACGCCGCTCCTGCACCCTTACAGCCGGCTCTGGCGGCCGAATTAACGCACTGCAGCTTCTGTCTTTCCTGCTTTGCAGGCATCGGCTCTCCCGTAGAGCGCCATGCTCATCGCTAGTGGAGAGCCGGCCAGAGGACAGGCGAACCTAGCTGCACTGCATGAAGGCGCTGGCCGTGTGAATTGGCGTAGGTGTCTGCTTGATTCAGGGTTGGGTTCGACTCGGCGCTTAATTTAGGTCATATTTAAAACTTGATTGCTGCATTGAGGCCTGGCGCTGACGCGCAATTCGGCGTTCGAGCGCTACTTTCGGTGAATTTCAACGCCTCCGAGCCTCGCGATCTCGCCTCGCTGGTGGCTGAGGCCGCCCCATTGATGCTCCGATGCGCCGCTCATGCAGCTTGGCGTCCTAATCGGCAACAAGTTCGAGGCTTCTGCGTTTCAGTGGAATCGGGCGCAGCAGACATGGACCTTTGGCAGCGATCGCGAGGGGCGGCAGCAGCAGGTAACCGTGTGCGGGGCATGCACGGCCGGCGTGCTGTTGGGAAGTGTTGGCGCCGGGTCAAGGCGTCTCGTGTTCGACGTCCGCTGGCTTCGCACTCTCGCACTCTCGCACTCTCGCACTCTCGCACTCTCGCACTCTCGCACTCTCGCACTCTCGCGGCCGCGCGAGCGCTTGCGACAGGCTGCACGGCTTCGACGCGCTCCTCGGAAGACAGATGCGCAGGCGCGACGAGAGCGCGGTGCGATTTGGCAGGTCCCTATGCTACCCACAAGGCCTGCACTCGCCATACCAGAAGACCAGCTCGTTGCCCGAACGTCGTCCGAAGTGCTCCGCGTGCTCGATGCAGCCGAGGAGCTATCCCGCTGAGGATTCTGGTGGGTCTGATATCTGAGATACGGCAGCTGATACTGGAGCGGATGGTGCTCGCATGCTCGCCTGTCCTGCTGGGACAAAGAGAGCGGCTGGCCTTTTGAGATTGGCTTAACGTGTCACGAGAAGAATCTCGCGTCTCTTTCTCGGAAGGCAGCGACTTCGCCACCGCCTTTGAAGATTTGGTGCGAGGCATTGCTCGAACGTGCGCTCATCAGTGCAATGGAAACATGGATCTGTCTGCCCAGGTATTCAGATAGCTGCACCCAAGGCTGCACTTCGCCTCGCGGCTGCAGGGGCGCTGTAAATCAGCGCCGGATCGCTCTCATGCGCAGCATTTGGACCCCAGACGGGGGCACATCAGCACAAATGGCCAGTCCTCACGCAGTACGATTTTACTGGGGCAGGCTTATGACTGCTCACACGCGAGGGTGGTTCAAATTCAGTCTTGCGATCGAGACGTTCAACTCACACCAGGAAGAACAGGAGCCGTAAATGTCAATAAGCAAAGGACCGCAAGCCTTCCCAAGGGCAGAGTATCTCCGAAGGCTCGGCGCAGTGAAATTAGAGATGACGCGGCGTGAAATTGATGCGCTCGTCGTTATTAGCTCACGAGACATCACATACCTAACGGGCTACACGGCCCGTTCTGCCTATGTCCCACAAGCGGTTGTGGTTACGAGTGAGCTGGAAGAACCAACGTTTATCCTCCGCCGGATGGACGCTCCCGCAGCGATTCACCAGACATTTCTAGAGCGCGGCAATGTTATTGGCTATTCGGAAGATCTGATCGGCAATCCTGAAAAGGATGGTTATGACGCGGTAATCGACTATCTCATTGATGCAGGTCTCGCGAACCGCAGCTTGGGACTCGAGTTGGGCGACCTTCCGGCTAGAACGACTGAAAAGCTGAACGTTCGGATGCCGAAAGCCAAGTTCGCGGACTGCTCGAAAATGGTTTCCTGGATTCGATCAGTCAAATCTGATCTGGAGATCGTGGTCATGCGGGAAGCTGCCGCCATAGCGGATGCTGGCATCTTGCGCGCAGCGGAGGTGATTCGACCTGGAGTGCGAGAAGCTGACGTGATGGCAGAGGTCGCCGCAACTTTAGCGCGCGGTGCGAACGGCAAAGCAGGGACGGACTTTGCGTCCATGTATTTCTGCTCGTCGCCCCGGACGGGGACTTGCCATATTCGCTGGAGCGAAGACGTCATCCGCGAAGGGTCGCAAGTGAATCTCGAACTCGGCGGTGTCCGCCATGGCTACGTCGCCGCAGTAATGCGCACCTTCACCGTTGGTGCTCCCTCGAATCGCTTGCGGCGCCTGCACGAGGCAGAGCTTTCTGGCATGGAAGCCGCGCTCGACGCCGTTCGTCCCGGGGCGACCTGCAGCGATGTAGCCATTGCGTTCAACCGCACGCTAAACAGGCACGGATTCAAGAAGGAGTCGCGCTGTGGCTACGCCATGGGGATCGATTGGAACGAGTCGACGGCGAGTATTAAAGAGGGCGACATGACCGTACTGAAGCCAAACATGACGTTCCATCTGATGCTAGGTAACTGGATCGAGGAGGACTTTGGGTACGTGATTAGCGAGACTTTCCGCGTCACAGAATCAGGAGTAGAAGTCCTCACTTGTGTACCCAGGAAAATTTTCGAGGTCGCATAAAGGAGAGTAGTGCGACCACTTCGAAGACATCCGTCCAGCCACCTTTCATCTAGGCATGTCGACGACACGTTTGCCGCAGCATGCAATTTCCGGCGAGGAATGCAGTCTATTGCAAGTGGACGACGAAAGGGTGTCCTCCCGCCATTTGACGGATCGCCACACAAGCGCCTCTCCCAGTTCGAGCAAGTCAATGACCTGGCAGTCGGAGATCACCCTCCTGCCGGGGTTCGACCCGGTATTCGCTTGCGCACGAAACGCACGCCGGCGCGGCATTCGACGCGGAATTTCGGCGCAGAACCGACCCTTTAAGCCTAGTGACGTACCCGGAATCTGCAACGATTGAAGTAAGTCATAGCCGCGGAAGCCCCAATATGCAGTACGCCATACATGCGCTCTTATTCGCACCGGGCAATCGAGTCGGAGTGGACTGGTTCTCGCTTCTCGATGCGATGGGCACGCCCCAATTCGACGACGTCCTACACCAGTTTCTGTCGACTCTCATCGGGCTCGATACAAGTGCGCCACCATGCGCACCGACCTTGAGCGGCCTGAGTTGGACGGCGCCGCTGGAGCTCAGTCAGCGCCTGGCCGGCACAGCCGGCGCCCTAACTGCGATCGTGCACAAACATATGGAAACACTCGACGGGGGCCGCGACCAGCAAAAGGCCGAACCGCTTTCGTGCTTGGCCACGATCGAACGGTGTCTCGCCGAGCGCACTTGTCTGCCCCGCCGAGAGCTCGAGGTTTGCTCACGCATCCTGTACGGAATGTCTTCGGCCGGAATTGCGATCGACCTGGACCTTTGTGAGACGACGGTGAAGACCTACCGCAAGCGTGCGTACCAGCGCTTGTCGATTGGCTGCGAACGGGAGTTGATCACCTGGTACTTGCGGACGTGGAACTCGACGCAGCGAGTGGGGAAACACTTGAGCTGCATCTAGGCTTTGTGTGGGCGAACACTATAAGTAGCGTTGCTGTTGCGCGGCTTCCCGATACTTAAAGCGGATGCGGCTGCATCTCCGGGCTCTCAGCCGGACTCGACAAGCAAACTCGCTAAGCGATCGGCAGTGCGCTTCCAAAGATGCGCCGCAGAGGTTTGTCTTGCGCGACTTCCTGGGTCTGCAAGCGTTCGCCACCTTACTCACGAAGTGGCGCATGATGCGCGCACAAATCAGCGAAATCTTTCCCTGAAGAGGTGCATGTGAATCCGAAGTTCCATGTCGCCTCATCGCGAAGAGTCCGATTGCCGTCGGCTGAAATCGCGGCCGGATAGATGTTTGCAAATTGAGGATCCGGGCGTATCTCAAGCGATCGCGTAACACGGGGTCGATCAGTTCCAAGCAGGAGTTGATCCCCTGGTATGCGCTTCTGGAGCTCGTTGGCGACCGTAAGTGACCGGGGGACGGCCGTTGAGGCAGTCCCCCATGCAGGCGAAGCGGTTGAGCCTCACCGATAGCTGACCAGATCAGAACGTGTGGCTCACACCGATCTGGAACCCGGTGGATGTTCCATTAATATTCGCCGCTCCACCGACAGCACCGAGAGCACCGGGGCTGGCTGATGCGGCGGTCAAGGCCGCACCGCCCGAATTGCCCACACGCGCCAAATACCCGTACACGGCCGTTCGCTTTGACAGGTTGTGGAGGTACCCGATGGACCACTTGTGGGCCTCGGGCTCAGTGGCGAGAAGGGCCGAGCTCAACTTGGCTCGACCGTAGCTCATCTGCACTTCGCCTCCCCCCACGGTCCAGATCGCACCAATATTCCATCCATTCATGGTCAGTGTGTTCCCAAGCCCACCCGCATCGTCATTCTGTCGGCGAGCGATTAGTACCATGGGCTTGATCGAACCGAACTTGTACGACGCTCCCCACGTCAGCTCGGTGCTGCTGCCCGTCGGAATGGCAGCAATGCCGAGTGGAGAAACGTTGAACGTGCCGGCAGCATACGTTGTGCGGTCGTATGTTACCTGCGTATCGATCGGCCCCTCAGTGTAGCCAATGCGTCCCCCGATGAACGTTCCATTTTTCTTCGTGCTCCGACCGACTGCGTAAGCTGGGGTCGTGCCAGCGAAAGTTTCGTTGCTCGCGCGTTCGCCGAACGCGTACATCACTTGGCCGTTGATGCCCCCGAGGTTGCCCGGTAGGAAATATCCGATCGAGTTGGATACTCGAGTCCATGGCTGGGTCATGGCTGAACTCGCCCAGTCCGCCGCGGCTGTACCGACGGTGTTCCCATATGCAATCGGATCGAAGTACCCCCAGTTGTATTGATTGGGGTTGTAGTCGCGCCCGAAGCGTAGTTCTCCGAAGCTGCCGGACAAGCTAACGGTGGAACGACGACCGAATATCAGAGCACCGGCGCCGAGACCCCCGTTTTGATTGTTGGCGGTGGTGCTCCCCGCACCGCTTCCGTTGTCCGCGTTGAACCCCCCCTCCATCACGAAGCCTGCCTTCAGTCCACCTCCTAAGTCCTCAACGCCGCGAAAGCCAATTCTGCTTCCGCGGTATCCAGATCCCCCGAAGCCAGAAATTCGGCCGGCGTTCGTTTTCACGGATTCGTAAGAGGTGTCAATAACGCCGTACAAAGTGACGGATGACTGCGCAGAGGCGATGCCACACGCACTCATGGCTGCAAGCGCAAGCAGTTTCTTTTGCATTGAATAAGTCTCCAAAAAGGTGGGTTTGAGGAACTCCTCCCTGACAAGAAGTAATCCGGAAGAGCCTTGGCAAATATGCGATGATCGAACGCAAGTGTCTGTCCTGCCCGCGAGCGACAGAACAACACTCTTCCTTGTCCTCCTTAAGAACGACTTGTATTTCCGAGATAACTGAAAGCCTTCGTTGTCGGCGCACCTTGGATGCGTGCACCGCTTTTCGAAGACCGGGTCCGCAACGCCGAAGCGTGCGACTTCGCGGCGGCGGAAGACTTCGTGATCGGCGAAGCGCCAACCAGGAGTCATGTGTTTGCCGGCATGCCCCGCGTCAAACAGGAGTCCATCGTCGCCGCGATGGCCGGGACACGGCGAGCCCCACTGTGGTGTTGGGGATCGATGATTGATCGCGAGAATCGGTTCGTCCACGTTCGCCTCACGCGAAATGCAGCGTATGCGGTGTCTTGGCGAGGATTTCGCAGCCAGTGTCGGTGACGAGGACGTGCTCGCTGCAGCCGATCATGATGTCGCTGTCGCCGAACAGGATGATCGGCAGATGGAAGGTCATGTTGGTTTCAAGAACGTCCGGGGATTCAGGCTCAAGGCTTAGATTGCCGCGGCCGCCCCAGTTGGGTCCAGTGTGATAGCCGGCGCGGTGGCGCATGCCGCGCGGGAGTTGGGAGCGCGCGACCACTTTGCGTGCAGCGGCATCAATCGAGGAAGCGGTCGCACCGGCCTTTATCACTGCGCAAGCTGCTTCGAGGGCCTCCACCGCCAAGGCGTGCACAGCTTCGGCCTCATGATGACGGCCCAGCACCGCGGAGCGCACGATCCCCACCGCATACCCGCTCTTCGTGCCGCCTACCTCGATCATCGCGGGCTCATTTTTGTTGATCGGGTGCGGCATCGGCACGCCATGCGGTACCTTCGTGCGCTCGCCAAACATAATGTTTGTGGACGGCGTCCACAGTGCTCCGCCAGACTTGGCCACCTCATGTGCGATCGCGTTACCAACCTCTTGTTCGGTGACGCCGGAGTGGATCGAGCTTTGGAAGGTCCGAATCGCGATATCGGTATAGCCCATCGCTTCGCGGATCGCCTTGAGTTCGAGATCGCTTTTCACGGCCGCGATCTTCGGAACGAGCCGGCTGGCATCGACGATCTTCATGAGCGGAAGCTGCGCCTGCAGGTCAGCCACGTCCTTGGGTGCGAGGTTCCACAAGTCCAACTGCAATCCAACTCGCTTGTTCGCAACGCCATAGCGGCGAAGGACATCGGCGGTGGCGCGCGCCCAGTCGGGCTGATGCGTGTAAGTTACGATCTCTTCGATGCAGCTGTCGGCTCGCACTCCCGTTTCCTCGTATTCGCGAACCACATACGTGGGGGCGTGCCCGGTAACCATCACCAGCGGGAACGGCATGAAGTACCCGCCGTAGCCGCTGTAGCCTGTCAGGTAGCGCAAGTGGTTGTGGGAGGTAACCAGCAACGCGTCGAGTCCGTCACGCTCCATGGCCTTGAACACCTTTTCGCAGCGCCGGTGGTATTCGTCATTCGGGAAAGGGATGCCGGTGAAAGGGATGGATCCGGTCTTGGTAGTCATGGTTTTGTTGGTTTCCTAGATCTAGGCGTCATCCTCGCGAAAGACTGCGGCTGACGCACGGCAACAACCTCGCCGCCTACGCGTTCCAAACGCGCGCGGGTCGCATCGATGAGATAAGAACTGCATTTCCCATGCTGCGAAGGTACCGAAAAGTCAGTGCATGAACTCGGCATAAACGCGCCAGAAACTGCAGAAATGCTGCGATCGCCTGTTTAGCGCGACGGCTGCCGGCAACTCGAGCGCGGGAACCTGTTCGCTCACCGCGGATCCGCAGGCAGACTCGATCAATCCCGTGCCGCAGCCGACTGCAAAGCACAGGGCACAGCAGGAGATTCGGCGTAAGCAGGCCAAATCCGGCAAGCACTGTGAGCAAGGTGGCGCCAGCGAGAGTGATGCCCAGCGACACCAATGCCACCACGCGCCGATCATGCACATTGGCGACCGCACCGGCCAGCACTGCGATTGCCGCGGGAGTCATCCGCGTCATCGCCCACGCCACTCTCACGCCCTGGATTAATGTGCCGAGGAGACAAGGCCGGCGAACCAGATGCGGCGGAACGTCGCGCTGCGCAGCGGACCATCCCATCGCAGGCAAACCCTTCGGACTTGGGCCCATCAGCCAGATCCATTCCTCCGTTGCCCGCCAACACGTAGTCCTAGACGTCAGATGCGGAATCGACACGCACGATCACTCTTCCGAACTAGTTCGCTGCCGTGCAAGAGAGGCGAAAGCCGTGGCTGCTTGCAAATTACTCGCGCTTCCGGACGGCTCTTCCCGAGCATTCAGTGGCGCGCCTCTTCTGCCTCCGTGTGTCCCGCCGCGCCAATCTTGTTTACTACGCGACAGGCGTCACGGAGGTTGCCCGCCGCGGTGTCCATTGACCGCATTCGCGCGAGGCAAATAGACGCGACCCCGATGCTTTCATTGGATCTCTCGACCTCTCCTTGAGCCCGCGCGGCGATCTATACTTGTCAAAAATTCGGCGATTGACGGAAACCACCATTGAACGCTACTTTCCGTTGAAGGTCTTGCCCTGCTCCGCGAGGGACACAAGGAGCGAGGCAGGTTGCCACCAGGCGTCAGCGCCCGGCTCGGCAGCAAACCGGCGCAGTTCCCTGACGATCGTGCTCAGACCGACGGTGTCGGCGTAGAACATCGGGCCGCCTCGCTGCGGGGGATACCCGTAGCCGTTAAGGTACACGAGGTCGATGTCGCTCGCGCGCGCCGCAATGCCCTCCTCGAGGATGCGGGCACCTTCATTGACCAAGGCAAACATGCAGCGCTGCACGATCTCCTCATCGCCGACCTTGCGCGGCTGGACGTCATGAGAAGCCTGATAGTCCGCAATGATCTTTTCCGTCGCGATGTCCGGGATCGGGTCGCGCGTACCTGGCTCATAGCGATACCAGCCGGCACCTGTCTTTTGGCCGAGCCGGCCAGCTTCGACCAGCTTGTCATGGATCCACGGGATCATAGGCACACCCGCCTCGGCGGCACGGCGCTTGCGCGTCGCATGTCCAATATCTAGCCCGGCCAAGTCGCCCATACGCAGCGGTCCCATCGCCAGACCGAATTCCTGCAGCGCGCGGTCAACCTGCTGCGGCAAGGCACCGGCTATGACTGCGCCGTGGGCCGCCGCCTGGTAGCGCGCGACCATCCGGTTGCCGATGAATCCATCGCATACGCCGGATATCACCGCGATCTTGTCGATCTTCTTCGCGAGACCCAGGCAAGTTGCAAGCACGTCAGGCGCGGTCTTCGCACCGCGCACGATCTCGAGCAGGCGCATCACGTTGGCCGGGCTGAAGAAGTGCAGGCCGAGCACGTCGCCTGGGCGGTTCGTGAACCCCGCGATCCCATCAATGTCCAGATACGACGTGTTCGAGGCCAAGATGGCGCCCGGCATACAGACTTTGTCGAGCCTGCGGAATACCTGTTCTTTCACACCCATCTCTTCGAATACGGCCTCGATCACCAAGTTCGCATCGCGCAGAGGGGCATAGTCGAGTGTAGGCATGATTAGCGCCATGCGCCGCTCCACGTCGGCCGCAGTGACCTTGCCTTTCTTCATCGAGGTTTCGTAGTTCCTCCGAATCGTCGCCAGCCCCCGGTCGAGTGCCTGCTGGCTTGATTCCACGAGGACGACAGGCAGGCCGGCGTTCAGGAAATTCATCGTTATGCCGCCACCCATGGTGCCCGCGCCGATCACGCCGACCTTGGCGATTGTCCTGCGATTGGCGTCCTTAGGCAGGGCGTCCAGCTTCGCCGCAGTGCGTTGCGCCTCGAAAATATGCCTCAGTGCCTTTGCCTCGACACTTTGGACTAGGCTCAGAAACCCTTCGCGTTCTAGTTGACTGCCTTCGTCAAAGCTTTTGGAATAGCTGGCGGCGAGCGCTTCCACGCATTTACGCCGTGCGGGCAGGAGCGCAAGGTCCTTGCCGCCGGCGACGGTGTTGTGGGCGGTTTCGATCAACGCGTCGCCTTCCTCATCGGCAACATCGAGGTCTCGCGTGCGCAAGAAGGGGCGACGGTCCGCGAGCATGGAGGTAGCGAACTTCTCGGCCGCTGCCACAACGTCTCCGTCCGTAACAAGGTCCAGTAGACGGGTTTCTGTCATCTGCCTCGCGCGCACCGGGTCGCCACTGAGGATGATGTTGAGCGCCCGGTCAAGTCCAACGAGGCGAGGCAATCGCTGTGTGCCGCCCGCGCCGGGTAGCAGTCCCAGCTTGACTTCGGGTAGCGCCAGCTTCGCATCCTCGTGAGCCACGCGGAAGTGTGCAGCGAGCGCGAGCTCGAATCCGCCGCCGAAACAGATGCCGGCAATCGCGGCCACGACAGGCTTGGCATTGTCTTCGATGATGCGTACGAGGTTCGCGACCCGAGGCTCGCACGTGTACTCGGCGGTATTGAACTCGTTGATGTCCGCACCCGCCGAAAAGGCACCCGGCGTCCCCGTAAGGACGATCGCTCGCGCTGCTTCATCTTTGTTCGCGCGTTCGATTGCACGCAGGATGGCCACGCGCAGCGGATAACCGAGGCTGTTCACAGGCGGACATTCCATGGTGATCATCGCCACCTGGCCGCGTAATTGATAGTTGACTATTTCATTCATGATGTTGTTAAACAGTTCCGCCTAGACGGGCCCTTTCTGAAGCGCGTTGCCCAGTGTCCGCATCGGATATGCCTCGCGCAGCTGGCGCTTGAGGACCTTTCCGATGTCGCTGCGCGGCAAATCGCCGACGTAGAGCAGATCGACGATCCGCTGCATTTTCCCCAGGCGCTCGTTCGCCCATTCAAGCAGCGCGCGGGGCTCCGGTGCATTCGCGCCTGCCACCACGAAGGCGACCGGCGATTCGCCCCACTTCTCTGAAGGGACGCCAACGACTGAGACATCGCCGACACTTGGATGTCTGCGCAGGACTGCTTCAATGTCGCTTGGATAGATATTGAAGCCGCCGCTGATGATCATGTCCTTGCGGCGGTCAAGCAGCGTGAGGAACCCGTCTTCGTCAAACCTCCCCACGTCGCCAGTGCGGATGTAGCGGCGGCCTTCGTCGTCGTGCCATTCGGCCTCGGCCGTCTTCGCAGGCAGGTTGTGATAACCGATCATCATGGCCTGGGAGCGCCCGACCACCTCGCCGACCTTGCCGGGCTGGACTTCGCGGCACTCCTCGTCGATCAGTCGAATGTCATGGCCCGGTGCCGGCTTGCCGACCGTGTGCAGTTTGTCTGGGAACTTGTGCGCTTCCAGGTAGAAGCTTCCTCCACCTTCGGTCATGCCGTAGACCTCCAGCAAGCCACCCGGCCAGCGCTTCAGCACGTCGGCCTTGAGGGGGGCCGGGAACGGCGCGCTGGTGGAAAACTTTAGTCGGAACGATGAAAGATCGAATCGATCGAAATTCGGGTACGCCATCAGCCGCTGGTATTGCACCGGCACCAGCATTGCATGTGTCGCACGCACCTTTTCGGCCAGTTCCAAGTACGCAAGCGGATCGAAACGGCCTTCAGTGAACACGACCTCGGCGCCGAACGCAAGCGCGGAGAAGAAAGGCACCAGCGTTGTGTTCGAGTACAGCGCCGTTGCCAGCAACACGATGGAGTCAGGTCCGTAGCCGTAGGCGTGGCCACGCACCACATGCGCCCAACGCATGCTGTGCGGTTGGACAATACCCTTCGGAGTTCCGGTTGTGCCCGACGAATAGATGATGTTGAATGGCCACCCCGGCTGGACGACGATGCCCTTAGGTCGAGCGCCGTGCGGCAGAAGCCAATCCTGCAGCCGCTCCCCGCACGCAAGGCCGTCGAACGCGACGCGCGGTGGGTAAGATTCGAACGCCGGAACGCTGTCGTCGACGAAGAATACGAGCGCTCCGCTGTCGGCCACCATCGCTGCGAGCTGGTCGGCCGTGGCGCCGGAAGGAAGCGGTGCGACGACGACTCCTGCGCGCAGCGCACCGATGAACACGGCGATATATTCGAGCGAATTCGCGCCACAGATTGCGATCGATTGCGTCGGCCGCACGGCGGCGTGCTGCAGCGTTGCTGCGACACGATCGACCATCGTGTCAAGCTGAGACCAAGTCACGGCGCGTGCGCCTTGACGGATGGCGACGGCCCCAGGCCGTGCACGGGCATGCTCGCGTACGAACGCTTCGAACGAGCGAAATGGACGCAGCCCAGCGGCTGGTTGTTCGCGGCCCAACACGCCAGCTGTCGTATCGCGCCGCGCGCCTTCGGGCTCGAGCGCAGCCGGATGAGGCTTGCGCGTCTTGTTTGAAGAAGAGATGATGATATGTTCCCAAGCAGGGCACTGATCTCAGGTCGATGTGCCGACGAAATCCTACGTTTGGATGCGAGTTGGTTTTGGGCGATGCGAGCCCTCGCGCGGCGGGATTCCTGCGCATGAGTCGACAAATTCGACGCTTTTGCGCATCGAGCCTCACCTATGATGCTTTCGAGTGTGCCCGGTAGCGGCGCATCGCTCTTCGAAGGAGAAATTTCCGAGATGGCCCCACTCCCGATCACCGGTGCGACGCGCGCTAAAGAATGTTCGGCCGGCATCTGGCGCATTGCCGAGCTACCTGCGTTGCCCAACGGCAATTGGATCGCGTCATGACCCATGACGAACCAACTCAATTCGTACCGGCGGACATGGCTGCAGAGGACTGGAAGATTCGGTGCGACCTCGCTGCCCTGTATCGGCTGGTCGCGCACTACCGGATGACGGACCTGATCTATACGCACATCAGTGCGCGTGTACCGGGCCCGGAGCACCACTTCCTGATCAACCAGTACGGGGTGATGTTTCATGAAATGCGAGCATCCGATCTGGTCAAGATCGACCTCGATGGCAACATCATTCCCGAGCGCCACCACGAGAACATGCCCGCACGCAAGGTAAATGCGGCGGGGTTTTGCATCCACTCTGCGATCCACATGGCGCGCCCCGACGTGACGTGTGTGGTCCACACGCATACGGCGGCCGGCATCGCGGTTAGTGCGCAGAAGCGCGGCCTGCTACCCGTGAGCCAGCACGCATTGCGCTTTTATGATCGCCTGTCGTATCACGGCTATGAGGGCATTGCGACAAACCTCGACGAACGCGAACGGCTGGTGCGCGACTTAGGAGACAACCGCCACATGATCCTCCGCAATCATGGCCTGCTGGTATGCGGTCGCACGATTCCGGAAGCCTTTGCCGACATTTACTACCTGGAACGCGCGTGCCAGATACAAGTTGCCGCGGGCGAACACGAACTGACCCTCCCGCCGGAGGAGGTGTGTCGGCTAACTGTGGAACAGTTCAAGGATGGCACGCTAGAGCGCAGCCAAATGGGGTGGGAGGCCGCGCTGGGGGAACTTGAAGAGAACAGGTGCCGGAGTTCCTACGCGACCTGACGGTGGCGAAGGTGATAAAAACCTAGTGATGCGGCCTCGCGCTTTATCCGGGTCGCGAGTCGAAAGCGATTGGCGGGGCTGATAAGTCCGTGTGATCCGACGAAAGTGCGGCCGAAGCAGGTACTCGTGGCGGATCTCCAGGCCGCAGGGTCATCAGCTGTGGGGTGAGCGGCATTCCGATCTGTGTTTCGATCGCAGTCGCCTAGGTCCCCCAAACATGCCGCGATATTGCCTCAGCGCGAAGCGATCTCGTTCCAAGGTAGTTTCGTCCACACGCGAGCCCCGCGCGCTCGCGCTGCGCGTGTGCCTTTCGTTCCAGGTCGCCGGCGCTCAGTACGCCGCCGCTGTCGTCGGGCTTCGCTTCAGCCACTTGACAGGGCGAGCGCCTCCTGCCGGAACGCGCTGCGCGTGCCGAGCCCTATCAGCAGGCCCCGGTGCACCTGCTTGCCCTCGCTGTGCGCCACACGCATCTTGCCCTGCGCGACGCGACTGGTCGCGAAGTCCAGGATGAAAGGCCCGCGGCCTTTTAATGGAATTCTGCAGCAGAACGGGTTGGTGCCGAAGCGGCCGTCGCCGCCGCCCCACGGCGCCACACTCGCGTGACAGCACGTTCACGAAATGAATCGAAATGAGCCCCTGCGACACGGCCATTTCGGCGAAGTTCCCAATGCGACCGAGGGGTGCGCATGCGCGAGCGCGAAGATGCAGCTGCCGGTTTCGCTGGCGCGCGCCATAGCGAGCCCCATTGCCCACACGCCCATCACCTGCCCGATGCCCGTCCATCGCGACAAGCGAGGCCGCGTCGAGCGTGACCTTCATCGAGGTGTTCGGTTTCAGCCCGCCTTTGAGCGCCGCCTCGACGTAGCGCGGATCATGTCCACGCCGTGCGAGTCGTGGCCGCTCAGGTTGGCAGGGCACCAGGTTGTCGGCACCCTGCTTGGCTTCTTCTGCCCTGCTAGCGGCCCGCGCGCAGGATCGCTGCGCTCCTTTTGCGCAGCTTATTGATTTGGAGGACTTTTCGACATTTCCTTTTTACATCATGCGCAAACTTGCCTCTGCACAAATTCGTTTTCGCCGTAGCCATGCTGTTCGCTCTTGGTCATTTTGGCCACAGATGGCAAGCACCAGGTGGAAGATGCGCTCGCCCATCTCCTGCATCGCCGCAGGTGGCGTGCATGTCTTCCTCCTGCCGCTGCGAGAGGGCCGTGTTGGTCGAGAACTTGAGCGACGGCGTGGGCGCGCAGCCGTAGCGGTGCCGCGGCCGTCCGTGAAGCAGATCATGGAGGGGCCACCGGCCACCGGCCACGGGGACGGCCCGCATTTTGCTGCCCGATGGGAGAGGTCATGTGTCGGTTCAGGTCACCGGAGCCGGGTTGAACAGTACCAATGCATTGTGGAGTTGCCAGTGCTCGGCCCACGTGTGCTTGCGGCCGCTCGCGACGTCGAGCATCAGGCGGAACAGTTCCCAGCCGACTTCTTCTATCGTCTTCGTTCCGTCCGCGATCTGGCCAGCGTTGACGTCGATGAGATCGCTCCAGCGGTTCGCGAGTTCGGTGCGAGTCGCGACTTTTATCACCGGCGCTTCCGCCAAGCCGTACGGCGTGCCTCGCCCGGTGGTGAACACATGCAGGTTCATGCCGGCCGCGAGCTGCAGCGTGCCGCAGATGAAATCGCTGGCGGGTGTCGCCGCGTAGATCAGGCCGCGCTGGCCATTCAACCTGTCGCCGGGCTTGACGACGCCGGAGATCGGCGCGCTGCCTGACTTCACTATGGAGCCCATCGCTTTCTCGACGATGTTGGCGAGGCCGCCCTCCTTGTTACCCGGCGTGGTGTTCGCGCTGCGGTCGACGCTGCCGCGCTTCAGGTACTGGTCGTACCAGGCCATCTCGTCGATGATCGCCTGCGCAACGTCGCCGTTCACTGCGCGCGACGTGAGCTGGTCCACCGCATCGCGCACTTCCGTCGTCTCGGAGAACATCACCGTCGCGCCGGCCCGCACGAGCAGGTCGGTGCAGTAACCCACAGCCGGGTTCGCGGTAACGCCGGAAAATGCGTCGCTGCCGCCGCATTGCACGCCGACGACCAGCTCGCTGGCTGGGACGGTCACGCGCTTGCGCGCGTTCAGTCGCTCGAGGTGCGGGATCGCCTGCTGCACGACTGAATCGATCATCGACTGGAAGCTCGTGTGCTTGTGATCTTGCAGGACGACGACGTCGAGTTTCCTTTCGGTCGCGACCGGCACTGGGAAGGACCCTGCAGGCATCAAGCGGTCCGGCTGCAGCTTCTCGCAACCGAGGCTGATCACCATCACTTCGCCGCCGAAATTCGGGTTGAGCGAGATGTTGCGCAGCGTGCGGATCGGGATCTCGGCGCCTGGTGCGTCGATCGCCACTCCGCAGCCATAGCCGTGTTCGAGCACGACCACGCCATCGACGTTTGGAAATCGCGGAAGCAGTTCCCGCCGAATGCGTTCGACCGCGACGCGTGCGACGCCGGCGACGCATTGCACGGTCTGGGTGATGGCGAGCAGGTTGCGCGTGCCGACCGACCCGTCTGCACTGCGATAGCCTTCGAAGGTGTAGCGCTCGATCGGCTCGACGGCGCGCGGCGCAAAATTCGGCTTGGGCAGGTCGTCGAGCGGCCGTGCGTCGGGCATGCGAAGCAGCCGTTCGTGCACCCAGCTGCCGGCGGGGATGTCGCGGAGCGCGTAGCCGATCGTGACGTTGTAGCGCACTACTGCCTCGCCGTCCTTCAGGTCGCGCAGGGCGATCTTGTGCCCTTGAGGGACGCGGTCGCGCACGACGAGGCCGTCCGCGAACTTCGCGCCCGAATCGAGACCGGCATCGTTCACAACGATGGCGACGTTGTCGGCCTTGTGCATACGGATGCGGCGGGGTTCGGTCATGGTCGGGCAGTTGGACGTTGGTCAATCAGCAGTGATCTTGCGTGTTTCGAGCATTGTTCCAGCGGGTGAACTTGCTGATCTAGAGCTGCACAAACTGCTCCGGAGTGTTGCCCACGACCTCGAAGGCAGATATCGAGCAACTCGGGCTTGACGAGAAATCGCTCAGCGCCGACACCACTGCGGCATACAGTTTCGCGGTCCTACTCTCCCCATGCGATTAGAGCTGATTCATTACCTGCTCGGTCGCCTCGGCCGCGATGCCTACCATCTCGTCGACTTCCGCCACGCTCATTGTGAGCGGAGGTGAAAAGCCGAGAATATCGCCGTGCGGCATGGCGCGCGCAAGCAGGCCGCGATCCCGGCAGGCTTGTGAGATGCGTGCTCCAACCTTAAGGGCTGGATCGAAGCGCGTTTTGGTCTTCGGGTCCGTCATGAACTCGACGGCCGCCATCATGCCTACCCCGCGCACTTCACCCACGATCGGGCAGCTGCCAAACGCCTGGGCCAGCCCCCGCTGGAAGTGCGCTCCGGTGCGTTTAGCCTGCCCCGGGATGTCCTCGCGCTCGACAATGTCGAGAACCGCATTGGCGGCTGCGACACCGAGCGTATGGCCCGAGTAGGTGTAGCCATGTGAGAACGCACCGACAGTCTCGGCGCCGTTTTCCATCACCTGGTAGACGCGCTCGCTCACCATGGACGCCGACAGCGGCACGTACGCCGAGGTCAGCCCCTTGGCCAACGTGATCAGGTCCGGCTCAATCCCGTACATGTCGCAGCCGAACATCGCGCCCGTTCGGCCAAAGCCGGTGATCACTTCGTCGGCGATGAGCAACACATCGTGCTTCAGCAGCACCTTCTGGATTGCCGCCCAGTAGCCCTTCGGCGGAGGCGTGATCCCGCCGGTGCCCATCACGGGCTCGGCGATAAACGCGCCCACTGTGTCCGGGCCTTCTCGCGTGATGAGCTCGTCGAGTTCGCGCGCGCGGCGCATGGAGAACTGCTCTTCCGTTTCACCCTCGGTGGCGCCCCAATAGTGGTGAGCCACTCCTGTGTGCAGGACGCCGGCCACTGGGAGGTCCATGTAGGCATGATAGAAGCTCATGCCAGTGAGCGACCCCGAGACGATGGAGCAGCCGTGATAGCCGCGATCGCGGGCGATGATCTTTTTCTTCTGAGGTTTGCCGCGCAGGTTGTTGTAGTACCACACCAGCTTGACGTTCGTTTCGTTGGCGTCGGATCCAGAGAGACCATAGAACACCTTGCTCATCCTGCCCGGCGCCATCGCGACCAGCCGGTGCGATAGGCGCGCGAGTTGCTCGGTGGTCTGGCCAGCGTAGCTGTGTGCAAAGGCGAGCTTGTGCGCCTGCCTAGATATCGCTTCGGCCACTTCAGTGCGGCCGTAGCCGATGTTCACACAGTACAGGCCTGCAAACCCGTCGAGGTATTCGCGACCAGCCGCGTCGCGGATGCGCGATCCCTTGCCACTATCAACGACGGTGGACTCGGCCTGACCGTGCGCATACGCGAACAGGTTCACGAACGGATGCAGCACGCTTTCTCGATCGCGTGCAATGACTTCATCCAAGGGATTGGCGCGGGGAACTGCGGACATACTTTTCTCGACTTTCTTGAGTGCCGGTGCGATGTCGAGGATTCTTGCGGAGGGCGTCCCTCGGCTTACCGCAAAAAAAGCTGGAGTTCCTCCGTTATTCTGCGTTGATCCCGAGTTGGCGCAGATTTTGCGCAAGTCGCCGCCTCATGATTCTGACGCGGCAAAAACACGCGCAAATCTGAGGTTTCGCGCTCGTTTTAGGCGTCGCCGGCCGCGACTAAGCTGCGAACGGTTTAGCACGCTTTGCATAGGCCCTAGATGCTAGAACGCAACCAAGTCGGCGAGCAGTTGCTGATGCAGTTCGCCAAGAAGGCAGCTGTCCGCTGTTGTGCTCCCATGCTTCTGCGCAGTGTGCTTCCGCGGTCGCGCGTCGGCATGAGCGCGGGGAAGACGCCAGCTCGCGATCCTGGAAGTCCGGTAGACTGGACGCACGTCGACACGTGATTCCACCTAACCGACGGGGAATCCGGGCCATGTTTGTCGAGGTTGCGAGCATTGTCAGGATGACGCGCTCGTCAAGGTGGCGAGCCAGTCCTGCCGCTTTCGCAGGTGATGTTTGTGTGCGCGGCGTTTCCGCAACGGCCTTACTACTTTCCTGGTGGGTGGTGGTCCGAGTGCGGTTTCGTGCTGCTCATGAGTGGTCGCGTGCTCCTGAAAACGGGGCTCGACGCCCGTCGCCCATTCCCTACCTCCTCGGGCTCGTGTCGCCGCTCCGCCAACGCGATCGCCATCTACATGGCAACTCCCTTGGTCGCCACGCTGCTTGCGGTCATCGCATTCCGGGAGCGTGTGAGTGCGGTCCGGTGGCTGGCGACCGCTGGCGGATTCACGAGCGTTATGCTCATCGTCCAACCCGCAACTGACGATTTCAATGGTGGTCACTGCTCGCCACTCCTGCACGGATTCCCAGGCGCCTGCACAGGCCGTCATGAAGCGATCGTGATTAACGCGAGAACGAGGGAAGGAATTTCCCTGCTCACCAAACGCGTGATGATGCCCCGCCACGCCGAGAGAACCGCGCTGACAAGGAGCCCCCTCGGCCTCAGGCAGATTGCCCTGCTCGCGTGCGCAAGCGTGGTCGTTTCGTGTGTTTCTTTGCGGGCAGGAACGCTATGCAGTCGTAGATCTGTTCCCGCGCACCAGTGCGACGCAGCGATCAAGGTCAGCACCATGCCGCTGACTGCCAGGGCATTCGGCACGTCACGCCAGTTCGCGAAGCTAAGAATCGCAGAAAAGGAGTCGGCGATTCCCTCGGTGTTTAGCAGACTACATGCTGCTTTCCGCAAATAGGGCGACCGGGACAATAAGACGGTCGTCGACCGAACTGTTCGAGTCTTTCGTTCGCAGGCTCAGTTCTGAAGCCGTATCAACCCTTCCTGGGCGGTGGAAGCAATCAGCCTGCCGTCTTGTGTGAAAAACTGGCCTCGTGCAAGGCCGCGAGCGCCGCTGGCCGAGGGACCATCCATGACGTGCAGGAGCCACTCGTCCATTCGGAACGGGCGGTGGAACCAAATGACGTGATCCAGGCTGGTGGACTGCAAGCCGGGCGTATTCCAGGTCAGTCCGTGCGGCAGCATCGCCGCCGATAGCAGGTGCATGTCGGACACATAGGCGAGGAGGTACCGGTGTAGGGCCGGGCGGTTCGGGAGGGAGCAGGCGCTGCGGTACCAGACGCTGCGCAGCGGCGGCTTGGATACAGGGTTCAGGATGTCGGCGGGATCCACTGGACGGATTTCAAACACACGTTCGAAGGTTAGCTGCTCGCGAGCCGCCGCCGGCATGGTGTCCATGTACTTGCGAGCGATCTCTGCTTGAGAGAGGAGACCCTCAGGGCCCGATGTTTGCGGCTTGACCTCCTGATGCTCGACCCCAGGCTCCTCACGCTGGAACGAGGCCGTCATCGTGAAGACGGCACGGCCATCCTGCATTGCGTCGACGCGGCGACTGGCAAAGCTTTTGCCGTCGCGCAGCCGCTCCACTTGGTAAGTGATCGCCTTGTGGACATCACATGGACGCAGGAAGTACCCGTGAACCGAATGCGCGTCCCGACCCTCCTGAATCGTCTGCTCGGCAGCTGCGAGCGACTGGGCCACAAGCTGTCCACCGAAAGCGTATCCCCATTTCAAGTCCAGACTGCGTCCGCGGAAGCGATCTGACTCGATTCGCTCAGGCTCAATCACGTCAAGCACGTCTCTCAACGACACTGCGTCACTTCGCATGCCAACCAGCCCTTTCGTTCCTGGGTCGCCATTCCGTCGTGGTTGAATGCGCTCGGGCGGGCGAAGCGCTGGCGTCCGGTTCAGAGCGTAGAAATCTCACGTCGACATAATGGCGGGTGGGCGGCGTCCAATCCGGTGCGGCCGATGCCATTCCAACGGCAGCGCGGTGTCGATTGATGTGAATTCCGTGTGTACCCAAGAATGTTTTCACTTTGTTGCCTCAGCCCCTAGCGTTGCAGCAGGCTTTCACTAGGAGGTGACCGGAACACACGCGCCGTTGACGCCAGAGGCAAGAGGGCTCGCAAGAAAGCCAACGGTTGCTGCGACCTCACGAACGTCCACGAAGCGATTACTCGGCTGAGCGGCCCGAAAACGCGCAAGAACCTCGTCGGTGTTTACGCCCATGGTTGCGGCCTGAACCTCAAGTTGGCCACGCATCATCGCGGTATCCAACCAGCCCGGTGCGACCGCGTTAACCGTCAGGCCATACGGAGCGCCCTCCAATGCGGCCGTCCGGACGAGACCGAGCACTCCGTGCTTTGCCGCGGTATATGCAGCTTTCTCCCGAGCCCCGCCGAAGCTTGCGGTGGATGCGGTCACCACAACGCGCCCACCGGGTGATTTCGTCAAAGCGGGCCATGCCGCCTTGATGGCGAAGAATGGTCCATTCAGCATCACGTCAAGGAGGCGACTCCATTCGGCATCCGGAAACTGATCGATCGGGGCGACGAACTGACATCCGGCATTCAACACAAGGATGTCGAGACGTCCAGCGGCTGCAAGAACATGGCTGATCATGTCCCGATTCCCGCTCGAAGTGGCAAGGTCCGCGTGGAAGAGACCGTCACCGCCTATGTCCACGCCATGTACGTCCGCACCGCGTTCGCGCAGTTCGGCCACGATAGCTTTTCCAAGCCCTCCTGCCGCTCCCGTTACCAATGCGACGCGCCCCTTCAAGGAGCTTCCTCCCGCAGATTGCGGTTCGCCGCTCTTGTCATCCAACTTGGTCATTCGTTTCTCCTGTTGCACGGTTCTATTCAGCGGTTCTGGTGAACGCGGTTACGCGGCGACTCCCACGAGCGCACGCGTTTCGCTGCGCCGCACCGCTAGCGCGAGCCCAAAGCACTCCATTTGGCGCTTCAGGCCTGAACTTTGAGCTTGAGCTTCTCGCGCACTTCATCTGGGGGCATCACTCGCACACCGATGCGCTCGAGAATCTCAGCCGCTCGCTGCACGAGCTCGGCGTTAGTGGCCAACCGCCCGCGGGAGAGGTACAGGTTATCTTCCAGCCCCACACGCACGTTCGCACCGGCGAGTGGCGCCAGGGCAACATACGGAAGTTGCATCGGTCCAATGGAGAAGGCCGAGTAGATGGCGCGCGGCGGCAGCCGGTTCACCAACGCCATCAGCGTAGTAGGATCGTCCGGCGCGCCGTGGGGAATGCCCATGCACAACTGAATCAGCGGGTGGTCGTCGAGCAGTCCCTCGTTTAACAGCTCGTGGATAATCCACAGGTGTCCGGTATCGAACACTTCCAGCTCAGGACGCACACCGAGTTCTCGTACGCGTGCGGCCATAGCACGCACCATCCCGGCGGTGTGGACCATGACAAGTTCGTCCCTGAGGTTCATCGAACCGCAATCGAGGGAGCAGATCTCGGGGCGCAACTCTTCGACGTGAACGAGCCGTTCGAGCGGGCCCGCCATGTCCGACTCAGCCAACGCCGGAAGCGGAGATTCCCCCCCAGCTAGCACGAGGTTGCTGCCCATCCCCGCGGTCAGGTTGAGTACCACATCCACATCCGACTTCCGAATGCGTCGAACCACTTCGCGATACAGCGCGGGATCTCGGGAGCCATTTTTGGTTTCGGGATCGCGCACGTGGATGTGAACGATCGCCGCGCCGGCCCGCGCTGCCTCGATAGCGGATTCAGCGATCTCCTCGGGGGTGACCGGCACATTCGGTCGTTTGGCCGGCCCACCTCCTGTGACGGCACAGGTAATGAACGCTTCTGAAAGCATGTTCGTCTTCTCCTTTTTTGACAGAGCTGCATATGCTCCAGTCTCGGAACTGATACTAGCGATCTCCTCCATCTGGTAGTAACCGAAATATCCCATGGCTAAGCTGCATTTCTGCGCCAGAGCGGCATTGCGTGAAGGGATTCGCCGCGACCTCGTCTAAGCCCTGGCTGACGTCGATTTTTACGACTTCAGCGAGCGCACTGCGAGCAGTGGTTTTGTGGCAACCTCGCGCAATTCCAGCTCGTGTTTGGTGGCTTTCGAAACGCTGTCCAGGGCCACCAAGATCACACTGTTGAGCAAGTGGATACGCCGATCATCCCGGCCAGGTCCGGCTGGTCAGGATGCAATGAGACTGGGGCGCGATCAGGTGCGAATTCGACGCTAGGTCACGCTCGCCGTGCCTGTCGGCATGGGCCGTGGGCGGCTGACGCGCGGGAGTTCGTGGCCCGTCTGCCGCCGTTGCCGCTGCGGGTGTCTCGTGCACTGAGTGTCGGAGATGGCCTCAGTTCGGCGTTCCCTTCTTTGCTTGCCAGGCACCCCGCATGAGTTTATGCGGGCGAGATGGACCGTAATCGTCATTCACGCGTCGACCATGTTCGGGACATCGCTTAAAAAATCAAGGATTCTCATTTCGCCCGGGCAGACGCAGCATTGCGGCGATATGGCGGCCGACATCGAGCGAAACCGACTCGCGAGCGGCTCTATGCTTCGTCCATCACTTCACGAGCGAGAGGAAAGGTGAACATGGCCAAAGTGGCAATTGTGACCGGATCGGCGACGGGCTTGGGTGCCGCCTGCGCGTTCGAACTGGCGGATCGCGGCTGGAACGTCGCGATCAACTACAGCAAAAGCAAAATTGAGGCCGAGGAAACGTTTTCGAAGGTCAAGTCCAAAGGAGTCGATGCGATTCTGGTGCAGGCAGACGTGGGGAGAGACGCTGATTGCCGCAGGCTGGCGGCGGCAACGTTGGAGAAGTGGGGCCGCATCGACGGCCTCATCAACAACGCTGCGACCACCAAGTTCCAGAAAGAGCGCGATCTCGAGGACGTGACCCCCGAGGACTTCGAGCGCATCATGCGCGTGAACGTCGCCGGCCCCTACATGATGACCCGCGCCGTGTGGCCCACGATGAAGAAGCAGTGGGAAGAGCGCGAGGAGCGCGGTTCGGTCGTTAACATCTCATCCATTGCTGGCGGCACGGGCAATGGCAGTTCGATCCCGTACGTCGCGTCAAAGGGTGGGCTCAACACCATGACGCTTGCACTGGCGCGCTGGCTGGGTCCGGCGGTGCGTGTCAACACGGTTTGTCCGGGCGTCATCCAGGGGCGATGGCTTCTCAACGGGATGGGAGAAGCGGAATACGACAAGTTCAAGGAAAAGATGGCCGAGGTCACCCCGCTTCGCATGGTCGGCACCGCGGAACAGTCCGCCGAGGCCGCCGTATTCTTTCTCACTAGCGCTTCCGGCATTACTGGCGAGATCCTGTTCGTCGATGCGGGCAGCCATCTCGGGTACCTGCCGCTGAAAGGCCGCTAGCCTAGCAACACGCTGAAGTTGGGTACAAGCACGACGAAAGACAGTTTTTTGAATGCCAGTTCGGCGGCCAGTGGCTGCCACGAAAAGGGGGCTTAGATATGGGCGGAGAGCATCAGGAAGGCAATGCAGCACTGGAGGTCACTCGCGGACGTTGCGGGTTCGTGCAAATGCAAGGACTGGCATTTTGCGCCGCCCGGGTTGCGGCGCACCCGAGCGCAACCGCGGCGGCGCACGGCGTGAACACGCTCGACGGCGTGATCGAGAGTTCCCCGCGTTTGAATTCAATGGTCGACAAGTGGGTGCGTCTTGCGAGCAGCCAGCGCATTCATGCACTCGCGCCGGAGGCGCTTTGAAGCCGGCGCCCCCGCTCACTGTCGTCGTCAGCGAAGCCGCTGCCGATGAATATTCGGCGCTGATCCGCAAGCGCTTTCCGGATGTTCGCGTGGTGGATGCGAAGGACGCGGACTCGCTCCAAGCGCACGTGGCGGAGGCAGACGTCTTGCTCGCGCCCCGCGTTCCGGCCGAGGTGTTCGCCAAGGCGCGGCGGCTGCGCTGGTTCCAGTGCAGCAACGCGGGCGTCGACTGGATCCTGCCGATGCGCGAGAGGCTCGGCAAGCTCGTTGTGACGAATGCGCGCGGCGTCCACGGCGACATCATTGCGGACTTTGTGATGACCGGCATGGGTATGCTGCACTGGGATTTCGTGCGGCTGATGCGCGAGCAGTCGCGCAAGGAATGGCGGCCGCGCATGGTGCCCCGGCTTGCGGGGCGGACGCTCGGCATTGTCGGCGTCGGCTCGATTGGCACCGCCATCGCTCGGCGCGCCGAGAGCGCCGGCATGACGGTCATAGGCACGAAGCGCGACGTCTCCGAGCCGGTACCCTTCGTCGACAGGCTGCTGCCGACGACCGCACTCGACGAGCTGCTTCGACTCTCCGATTTCGTCGTCCTCGCGGTTCCGCACACTCCTGAGACGACTCGGCTCATCGGCCACGAGCAGCTTCACCGGATGCGCCCCAGCGCCTTCCTCGTGAACATCGCGCGCGGCTCGGTGGTGGTAGAAAGCGACCTAATCGAGGCACTGCGTTCAGGTACGATCGCGGGAGCCCTGCTCGACGTGTTTGAGCGAGAACCACTCCCGCCGGACAGCCCGCTGTGGACGTTGCCGAACGTCATCGTCAGCCCTCACATCTCCGGTTACCCGGACGACTACACGGCGCAGGTCTTCGAGATCTTCGCCGAAAACCTGCAACGGTTTCTCGAGGAAAAACCGCTACGCAATGTCGTCGACCTGCAGCGCGGCTACTAGCTCGACGGGAGGGATGATGACCGCACGTCAAGGAGCGCTGCACTTCCGTCAATGGCCAAAAGGCGTGGCCAAGGGGCTTGTCGTGCCGCGCGCGACGCTCGTTGAGTACTTGGAAACGGCGGCGAAGCATTATCCGGACAAGCCCGCGATCGTGTATGCAGGGGCCACGACGACGTATTCGCGACTGATGGCGCGGGTGGATGCGCTCGCCGCGTTCCTCCAGCGGCAGTTGAACGTCCGCCCTGGGGACCGGGTGCTAATCGCTAGCCAGAACTGCCCGCAATTCGTCATGGCGTACTACGCCATCTTGCGCGCTCAAGCCGTGGTCGTGACCATCAATCCGATGAGCAAGGCCAGTGAGATGCGCTACTACGCGGCGGACAGCGGCGCGCGGGTCGCGTTCGTCGCGCAGGATCTGCTCCAAGAGGCGCCGCTCGATTTGCTCGATGGTGTCATCGTGCACGCGTACTCCGAAGCGATCGCGCTAAAGGACGACCAGCCCGATTGGGTGGTCGAGCCGCGACGGCCTCATACGGGGCCGAAGCTGCATTTCTTCGAGGAGATCGCGGCGACAGAGGGCGTGCCGACGGGCGAGCCCCGGCACGAAGACTTCGCCGTGATGCTCTACACCTCCGGCACCACCGGCCAGCCGAAGGGTTGCATGCTTGCGCATTCAAACCTCGTCGCGGCGATCGCTTCGTCGGTGGTCTGGAAGGGCCTGCACGCCGAATCGGTATTCCTCACCGTCGCGCCGCTGTTCCACATCATGGGCATGCAGAACACGATGAATATCCCCGTCCTGCTCGGTGCGACCGCTGTCATGATGCCGCGTTGGAATGCGCAGGCGGCTGCACGCCTCATCGAAGAACATCGCGTCAGCACGTGGACCGCCGCACCCGCGATGGTGTTGGACCTGTTCTCCGCCCCCGAGGCGTCCGCGCGTGACTTATCGAGCCTCACTTTCCTCGGCGGCGGCGGCGCAGCGATGCCGGAACCTGTGGCGGCGATGCTTGCGAAGCGTTACGGCCTCACATTCGTCGAGTCCTATGGCCTGTCCGAAACGGCTTCATTCCTCCACTGCAACCCAATCGGACGCACCAAACGGCAGTGCCTGGGCATCCCGGCGCAGGGTGTGGACTCGCGCATCGTCGACCCGGAGACGCTCGAAGAGTTGCCCGTCGGAGCGGTGGGCGAGCTGATCACTCACGGCGCGCAGGTGATGCTGGGCTACTGGAACAAGCCCGAAGCGAACGCCGAGTCGTTTGTCGAAATCGAGGGCAAGCGGTTCTTCCGTACTGGCGATCTCGCTGCGATGGACGAGGAGGGCTATTTCTTCATGCGCGATCGCCTCAAGCGCATGATCAATGCCGCGGGCTACAAGGTCTGGCCGGCAGAAGTCGAAAGCACGATGTATGCGCATCCCGCGATCCACGAGGCGTGTGTGATCGCAGTGCCCGATGCGAAGCGCGGCGAGACGGTGAAGGCGCTCGTCGTGCTGAAACCCGCATATCGCGGCCAGGTCACGGAGCAGCAGATCATCGATTGGTCGCGTGAGCGCATGGCCGCCTACAAGGCGCCGCGGATCGTGGAGTTTGTCGAGCAGCTTCCGAGGTCCGGCACGGGCAAGATTCAGTGGCGCGAGCTGCAGGAGCAGCACCGGCAAGCGTCCGCGGCGATGGGTACTTCCTGAAGGAGACATCTTGGAAATTTGTGGCAAGGTCGCCATCGTCACAGGCGGCGGCAACGGCATAGGCGCCGCCGCGGCCGGCCGTTTCGCTCAGGAAGGCGCGCGCGCCGTGGTCGTCTCCGATCTCGACATGGAAAACGCACAGCGCGTGGCGTCCGAGATCGGCGGGTTCGCCATGAAATGCGACGTGAGCCGCGAGGCCGAAATCCAGGCGCTCGTGGCCCAGACGAAAGATCGGTTCGGGCAAGTCGACATCTTCTTTTCGAACGCCGGCATCATCGGGACCCGCGGAGGCATCGAGCTGGATGACGCGATCTGGCAAAGGATGTGGGAAGTTCACGCCATGGCACACGTATGGGCTGCGCGCGCGGTGGTGCCCGGCATGGTGGAGCGCGGCGAAGGCTACTTCGTGATCACTGCTTCGGCCGCGGGGCTGCTCAACATCGTCGAGTGCCCGCCGTACGCCGTCACGAAGCACGCGGCAGTCGGTTTCGCTGAGTGGCTGCGCATCGCGTACGGGCGCCGCGGCGTGCGTGTGTCGTGCCTGTGTCCGCAGTCAGTTGCCACATCTCCCATCCTTGCAGGAAGAGGGTCGGCGGCCGTGGATGGCGTCCTGACTGCCGACCAGGTCGCAGAGAGTATCGTGCGGGGAATGCTCGGGGAGGAATTCCTGATACTCCCGCATCCAGAAGTCGCGAACTACTTCTTGGACAAAGCCCAGGACTACGATCGCTGGCTCGGGGGTATGCAGAAGCTGCATACCCGGTACGTGGAGAACAAGGGCATCACATAACCAAACTGCGACAGGCTTGCGGATCATTCTGCAGACCAATTAATTGAAAGGACAGTGATGCTGATTGGTGAAACGCCAGGCGAAATCCCTAAGGCGCCAAACGATAGCCGGGAGCCGAAGCCCAAAATTCCCATTGGACCGCTTGACGTGTGAGTGGCGTGGCTGCCGCGCCGCCGATCATGAGCGTTCAATTGGGGGAAGGGTGCCTGTTGTCGCCGAGGCAATTTTCGCTGTGATGGAGCTGTGATGTTGCGAATGCCGTGGAGTCATATTTCCATTCGCGACGGAAGCAGCCAGATAAGCGAATCCAGTGGGCACCCACAACGGGCGGTGCTGCACAATGAAATTCACGCGCGGCCGCTGGATGCAATGACCGCGCCGACAGCGATCTCGCACGTAGTGATGCTGTGCGACGCTGCTCAACGCGAAGCAAGTCGTCAGCATCTGGCGGCTTTGTTGCGCGACTTTCATCTCCCTGGGCCGGACGCCGACTCCGCTCATCTGTGCATCAATGTGGGCTCGGTCCGCATCCGATGGGAACTGCACACGGAATTCGTGACCTGGAGTTTTTCCCGGACCTTCGATGGGCCTGGTTTCGACGAGCGCGCACCTCCAACGGGGCTCGAGGCGGCGCCTCAGGACTGGTTGGCGGCACTGCCCGGACAGCTTCTTTCCGCACTTCACCTATGGTTGCTCTCCTCAAAGGAGTTCGGCAGCGGCACGTTGGTGAAGCACGTGCTGGAGGAAGACGCGCTCCTCGGAGCCACAGTGGCCGACGGGTTCGGCGAGGTCTACACCGATTTGACCATACATGCCGACGGTTTCGCGCGCATGGTTCTGCTGGCTGGAGGCATGACAGCGCGTCGGCTAGGTCGGCTCGTGCAGCAGCTGATCGAGATCGAGACCTACCGCATGGCAGCCCTGCTCGGATTACCCGTAGCACGCGAGAGCGCAGTAGTGCTCGCGTCGGCGGAGCGCGAGCTGGCCGAACTTGCGGAAGCGGTTTGCCTGGCGGATTCAAACGAGGAGCCGCGGCTGCTCGATCGCCTGACGAAGCTTGCGGGCGAAGTCGAGAGCCGGTACGCGGCCACGCATTCTCGGTTTTCGGCAAGCGCCGCTTACTTTGAGCTTGTCGATCGCCGAATCGACGATATCGGCGAGTCGCGCCTTGCGGGATTGCAGACCATTGGGGAGTTCATGAAGCGTCGCCTGTCGCCGGCGCGCTCAACCTGCGCGTGGGTCGCGCGGCGTCAGGACGCGCTCTCCCAACGCGTATCCCGAATCAGCAACTTGCTTCGCACACGGGTGGAGATTGAGCAGCAGCAAAGTAGCCGACACTTGCTCGCGGCGATGAACCGCAGACAGGGGGTACAACTCAAGCTGCATGCGACGGTGGAGGGCCTGTCGGTTGCCGCGATCACCTACTACACCGTCGGCCTCATCAACTACGTCGCCAAGGGAATACTTCACCCCCTCGGCAGCCGACTGAGCGCCGAGTCCATCGCAGCATTCGCAATCCCGATAGTCGCGCTCAGCGTGTGGTTTTTGTTGCGCCGGCTGCACCATACGCTCTTCCATCGCGCCGAGTGTCTTGATGAGCCAGAATGGCAATGAGGCCGTAAGAGAGATTCGACGCACGGGGGTTGTCAGAATTGCGTTCGAACGCTGGATTTCGGCGTCGTTGCGCATCCAGTTGCACTGAACCGTTGCACGAGTGTGCATACAGTTTCGACCATGAACCTCGAATCCGCACAGCAAGTTGCTACAACTGCCTTTTCCGCAAGCTACTGCGAAGCTCGCCGGAAATTCCTTGCAGCAGCGGCGGAGTCGCGCCCCTACGAGTCCAGCTTCAAGGGCCCCTCGGGAGAATCCCTGTTCACCGACGTAGCCTGGTACGGGCCGCAAGACGCCAAGAAGGTCTTGGTACTCGTGTCGGGTACGCACGGCGTGGAAGGCTACTGCGGCTCGGCGAGTCAGCTCCTGTTCCTCCAGGCCGGCTTCCAGAAAGGGCTGACGCCGTCCTGCGCCGTGCTCGTTGTTCATGCGCTCAACTGCTACGGCTTCGCGTGGGATCGGCGGGTGACCGCAGAAGGGGTCGATCTCAACCGGAACTTCGTCGACTTTTCCAAGCCAATTCCCTGCAACACGCGCTACGAGGAGCTGGACGAACTGCTGGTTACCCGCGAGATTTCTGACGAGGCGATTCGCGACGCGGAGGCCGCCATTAAGCAGTACCAGAACAAGAATGGCGAGCAGGCATTCCTGCAAGGCGTGGTCAGTGGGCAATACACCCGGCCCGGCGGCTTGTTCTACGGCGGGACGGAGCCCACCGAAGCGCGTCGCACGCTCGAGCAGGTCGTTAAGGACTACGACATCGTATCGCGCGAACAGGTCATCATTGTCGACTACCACACGGGCCTTGGCCCTTACGGCTACGGCGAATTGCAATGCGAGGAAACGTCCGGGACCGATGGCTATGAGCGTGCCGTGAAGATCTTCGGCAGCTCCGTGACCTCGCCGCTCGTGGGTACCTCGTCATCGGCTCCCATCCCGGGCAGCGTAGACGCCTACTGGGAACGTCTTTTGGGCGATCGCCACGTGTACATCGCACTCGAATACGGGACCTACCCGCGCCCGCGTGCCCGTCTTCAACTGCGAAAGGACCACTGGTTGTTCAAGTATCGGCCGGACGCCATCGATTCCGAACTGGGTCGCCAAATCCGCAAAGAGGGCCGGGCACACTACTACCCGGAATTCACGGACTGGAAGGAAATGGTCGCCTGGAGATCGCACCAAGTCCATCGGCAGGCAATCGAGGCGTTCGCGTCGAGTGAATGGCTAGATCGATGCTGATTCTTGGTAACCCTCGTCATCAAAACTGTACCTTTTCGCAAGCCGAGTACGACCGTTAGCTGAAGAAGGAGTTTGCGTGCAAGTTGGCCGGTAATTGTCGGTGCCGCGGGCCGCCCCAACCAAGCAGTGAAATCCGGCATGAAGCAGGTTTCTCTTGCAGAAATTCCGCGCAACTGCACCCCGATTCGCGACATGCTATCCATGCGTCGCGCTTATGCTTAAGCATATTTTTTTTGAGAAGGCTTCACGCGATGACCACAGTCCTGATCACTGGCGCGAACCGGGGTGTCGGTCTTGCCCTCGCGAGGCAGTATGCCGATAGTGGGACCCAGGTGATTGCCTGCTGCCGCGAGCCGGCAAGGGCCGACGAGCTGAACAAGATGACTGCGGCGTCCGGTGGCCGCGTGCGGATCCTACCGCTCGACATCGGAAACGAAGCTTCGATCAACGTCGTTAAGCGCGTGCTGAATCATGAGCCGATCGACATCGTGCTTCACAACGCGGGGATCAATGGCAGTCCCAAACCCCAGACGGCCTACGAGATCGATAGCGACAACTGGATTCAGTGCATGCGCGTGAATGCGCTCGGGCCCATGCTCCTCTCGCAGGCACTCTTGACCAACCTGAAGGCCGGCCATGACAAGAAGCTGGTCGCCATTAGCAGTTCCTATGGTTCGATCAGCAAGGATTGGCCGAAAGCCGTCAACGCCCACGAGAGATACGCTTACCGCGCCTCCAAAGCGGCCCTCAACATGGGCATGCGTTCGCTATCGCGTGACTGGGGGGAGTACGGTGTGGTTGTCGCCATCTTGGACCCCGGCTGGGTGCGAACCGACATGGCAGGTCAGGGCGCGATCGACTCGCCAACCTCGATCTCTCCCGAAGAAAGCGCGGCAGGCATCATCAAGCGGATCGGTCAGCTCACGCCGGAGATCAGCGGCGCGTTCACTCGGTTCTCGGGCGAGACGATCCCCTGGTGAAGCGTTCCTAGCTGAGCCGTCGTTTCTTAGAGATGCCGGCAGCTGTTCGTATCGATCACAGTGAGAGGTTAGGTCGGCTATCCGGTTGATCTGCCACTCCGTGGCTACACCGTCGCCACTGTTGGGTCTCTTCCCCATCTGCACAAGCATCTTCCCGAAGTCTCCACCCCCTCAACATCTCGACGAAAGCGAGTGGAAGGTTGACCTTGGCGGATGTTCTCGAGCTATTTGATGTGACCCGAAGCGACGGTTGGCGCCGTTTCCGCGAGCATCGCGTCGTGCTGACTCTCTACGTATTCATTGGCCAAGAGATTCGTGACAGTGACGCCGCCCGCGCTGCCGCGCGTCGGTGTTCGCAGCGACCACGCGTTTTGACCGGTTCATCACCATAGTGACTGATCAGGCCGCAGAGCGTCATACGTAAGCCCAGATTGAAGGGGGAGGGCTGCTTCGAATACCTTCCTACCGACATTTTCGAAATTGACGTCGATGCCCGTCGGACACGCCGTCTCCAGGTTTCGCAGAGCTCGGCAAAAGGTAGGATATCCAGTTGTCGAAACGCAGAGCGTCCGTCACGAAGCGGCACGTTCGCCCGTGATGCACGGTACGCACGCACTACGCAGCCGCGCTAGCTGCCCCGCGATCGGGGGCCGACACCCGCTGGACGCTGCAGAGACGACAACCGTGTCGCCGGTGGCTTTGGGTCACAATGGACGATCCTTCGGTATACGCTGTGAGCCTCAGCATTCCGAGCAAGCCGATGGCATCGGTGCCCTGCTCCGGGTCGAGCTTTCGAGAAATCATGTACGCGGGACCCGGCACGCCCTCACCCATGAGGCCGTACTCGGGCCACACATTGGTATTGAACACGAAATCGCCCGGAGCGAATCTCGCCATGCGACTCTTGACGACCTGCGGCATCGTACGAGCGTGGCATGCGCTGCCCGGGAACTGGGTTCCGCGGCGCTTATAGTTCCACTTTTAGGACTATTGAAACGTAGATGGTCCGAGTGACTGTGGTCCGAGTGAGTGCCTGCCCCTCGCCGGTGAAGGGATTGGCCGTTCTCGAAGCGTGAAAGGTGTCCTTGCCTGACAGGCGAAGAGGAGCCTGGCCGAGAGCGTCCAGTGGCGCCCTAGCCGCTCATTCATAGTAGACAAAGAACCTCGTCTCAACACTCTCGCGGGGCTTTGCATCGGGATACGTACGACGGTTGTCGAATGCCGAGTGAGGTGCCCACGGTTTGTAGTGCATCTCGGAGTCATAGCCCTTGAACAGATACAACTCGTCCGGCTTCATGTCGGGCAAGTAGTACCAACGCTGAGCTGGGTTGTAGCGAGGAAGCGAAATCCTGATGCTGGTTCCGTACTTGATCTGGGGCGCTTCGACCAGATCCGTCTCTGAAATGGAGGAGGCATCGCAGAACGCCAGAGGGAAGTCTTGCGGAGGCGGCGAAAGAACGCGCCAAGTTTGAATGATCATCAAGCGGGAATATGCCCGAATCTCATTGCCCTGAACTTGGTTGTCGCGCGCCGCAACCTGAGGACCGGCGACAGGAGAGTAATCACAGTGTGCGTAACTGGCGCCGAACTTTCTTATCGCACGTTTCCCCGCATCCGTCTGATCCGTACCATCCGTCGTCGGGCCGCGAAAAAAGGCCCCCCCGAGAGAACGAAGACTGACGCCGCCCAGGTCCGAGGTCGTGACCCACGACGCTTTGAAATAGTCCTTGATGAACGGAGTCATTTCGTCCAAATACCTCCTCTTGAAGATCTCCGGATCCCGTTCGACCAAGCAGGATACTTTGTGCTGAATGAGCGTGAAGCCTTCCTTGTCAAGCGATAGCCCATCCACGATTGGACGTGCATCGCGAATGGTGACCTCGTAATCGGCGAAGGGAATTTCGTATCCGTAAGGCGCAACGCTTGCCGGAGCTCTGTCGCCGAGTGCGGGTTCAGCAAAGCTAATTCGACCTTGCACGCAAGCCAAATGCTCTCGGCTTGGTGCGGCCGCTGAGATTCGTTGTGCATTTTCCATTCTGCTCTTCCTTTCATTTGAGTGAATTCGATGAGACCGTCGAAACCAAGAGACGTCCCGATTGAAGAAAGTCTGCAACCGCAAAACGCATTGCTCGATCTGCGACGCGAGCCCATCGCGCGCGTCCACGCATGCGAAGTAAGGGAATCGCGGATCTCCTCAAGGGCGGATGCCGCGCAGTCGCTCTGAACGCCGACGCAACAGTTCGACCGTCGCCAACATGACGACGGAGAACACGACCAGGACGGTGGCAGCTGCAGTGATGGTCGGACTTATTTCCTCCCGGATGCCGGAAAACATCGCCCTCGGCAAGGTTCGTTGTTCCACGCTGGCTACGAAGAGGGCGACAACCACATCGTCGAAAGAGGTGAGGAAGGCGAAGAGCGCACCGGAGATCATGCCTGGCAGGATGAGCGGCAGGACGACCTTGAAAAAGATCGTGGTCGGCGGCGCGCCCAGCCCGGCAGCGGCGCGGGTCAGCGAGTGGTCGAAACCCTGAAGGGTTGCGGTCACAGTGATGACGACGAACGGAGTGGCCAGTGTCGTGTGCGCCAAGATCAGCCCGGTGTACGTGCTCAGCAACCCGACATCCGCATAGAAGAAATACACGCCGATCGCCGTGATCACGACAGGCACAATCATGGGCGAGATCAGCAAGCCCATCACCGCCGTTCGCCAGGGGAAGTTTGGTCGGCTCAGTCCGAGCGCGGCAAGGGTGCCCAAGACGGTCGACAGCAGCGTGACGGATAGCGCGATGAAAATAGAATTGTGCAGCGCGCCCTGCCATCGGTCGGTGAGAAAAAACTCTCGATACCAGCGCAGCGAGAGCCCAGGCATGGGGTAGCTGAAGAACGGCTCAGAATTGAACGAGAGCGGGATGATCACGAGGATCGGTGCGATCAGGAACAGCAGGATTGCCGCGCAGATCAGCCGATGGACGTAGTACCAGATCTTTTCGATCGCAAATGCATAGGCGGGACTGGTCATAACGTTTACCCCATCTTGAGCCGGTCGACGCCGACCAGCTTGTTGAAAACATAGTAGAGCAGCAGCGTCGCGGTGAGCAGGATGGCGCCGAGCGCCGAGGCCATGCCCCAATTCAGCTCCTCGTTCGTGTACAGGGCGACGAAATAGCTGACCATCTGGTCGCCCGCCCCCCCAACGAGTGCTGGCGTAATGTAGTAGCCAAGGCACAGAATGAAGGTCAAAAGGCAACCGGCGGCGATTCCGGGAAGCGTTTGGGGAAAGTAGACTTTCCAGAACGCATAAAATGGCCCGGCCCCAAGCGAGCGGGCAGCCCGGACATGGCTGGGTGGGATTGTCCTCATCACGCTGTAGATCGGCATGAGCATGAACGGCAGCTGGATGTGGGTCATGGCCACCACCGTGCCGATCCGGTTGTAAATGAGCTCGGCCGGCTGCGAGATGATGTGCAGCCCCATCAGCAAGTCATTGACCAAGCCGTGCTGCTGCAGTAGGACGACCCAGGCAATGGTGCGCACCAACACCGAGGTCCAAAGCGGTAGCAGGACCATGATCATCAGCAGGTTGCTGGTCCGAAGCGGCAATGTCGCCAGGAGATAGGCCACCGGGAAAGCCAGCAGCAGAGTCGCCGCGGTCACGCCGAGACTGATGCCGAGCGTACGCAGGAAGACGTCACGGAAAATCGCATTCTCCGACGGAGAGGCGACAATCCGGCTGTCGGGGCCATACTGAAGATCAACCGAACGAAGCAGGTAAAAGGCAGTATAGGCCGACGTTCCCCGCTTGAGCAGGCTCCAGACGTCGTGCCGCGCCCAGAGCGGATTGATGTCGATCAGCGCTTCTTTGTAGGGGCCGGTTTCAAGCTCGTTAACTTTTCGGGCACTCAACGTGATATGGCTGTTGACCCCGGGTAGCTCATAATTTACTCGCTTGGCGATCGATCCTATGGTTTTTTTTGCCACAGCTTGCTTGAGGTCTCCGGCCAGAGCGGCATAGGCCCGCTCGTCGGGCAGGTCCTTTCCGTCCCAAGCGCTAAGCGCCGCCGTTGTTCGCGGCATCAGGGTCAGCAGCGTATCGTCGTGAACCGCGTTGAACATCATCTTGCCGATCGGCAAGATGAAAGCGACGAGAATGAACAGCAGAAGCGGCAGGACGAGGGTAACGGCCCTCAGCTTCCGCCGGCGCTCAACCCGCTGCAGCCTGATGCGCAGCGGAATCTCCGCGGGCACGTTGCCGAATTGTGCGGCCGTAATTGACATTGCCTTCTTCCCTTCGAATTGACTGTTCAAGTTGAGAACGACGAAGCTCCGCGTCGAGCGGTGAACTTCTCTACTTCGCGAGCCAGGCGTTGAAGCGCTGGCGCAGCTCGTCACCCTTCTCAGCCCAGAAGCCTGCGTCTCTCAGCAGAGCATTGGCCATGTGGTCGAGCGCAGTCGGAAGGTAGGGCAGGATTGCCGGATCGACGAGCGCCATTGCGTCTTTGTTAGCCGGCGCGTAGGGCAAGGAGGCACTCAGGCGGGCTTGCGGCTGGGGTGTGGCGGCGAAGGTGAGAAACTTGTAGGCGGCGTCCAGGCGTGGACTGCCCTTGGGAATAGTCCATATACCCGGCTCCTGGTGCTGGGCATCCCACATGATCTCGAAGGTCTTGCCCGAGTTCTTGACGGCATCGTAGATGCGGCCGTGCGGCGTCGAGGTCATGACGACCTGACCATCAGCGAGAAGCTGCGTTGGCTGGGCGTTACTCTGATACCAGACGATGTCCTTTTTGATCGTGTCGAGCTTCTTGAAGGCACGGTCCACACCCTCGGGCGTGTTGAGCACCTTGTAAACGTCCTTGACTGCGACGCCATCGGCGATCAGCGCCCATTCCAGAGCTTTGTCAGGAACCTTTTTTAGCCCACGCTTGCCTGGAAACTTCTGCGTGTCAAAGAAGTCGGCGATGGTCTTCGGCGGGTTCGGCAGCTTGCTCTTGTCATAGGCGATAACAAAGCTAGAGATGACGTAGGGCACCCCACAGTCCTGCTTGTCGCTCCAAGTCAACTTGGACCGGTCGATGCCCAGCTTCTTCCAGTCGATCATCTCCACAAGGCCCTCGGCGCACAGCAACATGGCCGAGTCCAGGGCCGTGTCGACCACGTCCCAGGTCACGGTCTTGGATTTGACCATGGCACGGAGCTTGGCAACCTCGCCGTTGTACTCGTCTTCTGTGATCTTGACGCCGGTGGCCTTCATGAAGGGCTCGAAATACGCCTTGCGAACACTTGCCTGGTAGGCGCCGCCGAATGAAGTGACCGTCAGCTGGTCGGCCGCGAAAGCAGGCCCCACCGGCATCAACGCAACCGCTGCAAGGCTGGCTGCTGCGCTGACGACATTCACGAATGATTTCATCATCTTGGCTCTCCATGTGTGCCGTCCGAAAGCCGGTTGCGGCGTTGAGAAATAGCAGCGGTCGCGCCGCTAGGGTGGTGAGATTTCCGAGGCGTTCGACGCATCGAGAGCACGACAATCCTGCGTCTCCCAGCCGACGGTGATGGCCGCACCGGGCTTGATTTGCGGTACACCTGCCGAGTTCGGCAGCTTGAC
>NZ_JABJVV010000016.1 GCF_013155545.1 Caenimonas soli
GCGCAAACATCATGCACAGCAACTGATCCCAATGCGAGAACTTCAGCGGCGCGTGCGAGCCCGAGTAACGCGCCACGCACCGATCAAAAACGGACCGCGGCAGATGCTCCTTCAATTGAGCAAATACCAGCTTGCCTTTGTGCATGGCCGCACCCCCGCAAATCCATACGAGTGTGCGGCTTCGGGAAGCTGAAATTCAAATCGACCCGGCCACGCCCGGCCGTTTAAATCAATCAAATCAACGACTTGCGATCCAAATGAGAACGCTTCTCCGGACAGTAGTGGGCTTGACCCGCAATTCAGGATTGTCGCGCCGGGCTTTGACCCGGCATCTATATCGAAACGCGCGCCAACACCTCGCGGCAAGGCTGTGCGCCGGTCGGCTGCGGCGCGCGGACCAGCCGTTCGGCGCTGGGAGCGCCGAAACGATGCGGAGGTCGAGTTTGCGGCCTTCGGACTAATCGTGGTCTGTCCCCGCGCTCCGGAGACGTCCTGCGCGCTGATCGCGCGCAAACGGCCGCAAACTCGACCTCCGCATCTCACCTGGTCCCGATTGCGCGCCGCAGCCGACCGGCGCACAGCCTTGCAAAAGCGTGGTTGGAGTGCAGAAGCCTCCGGCGCGCCAACCAAGTCCGAGCGAAGCCGCGTGTGGGCGGGCTGGGGCGCGCAATCAGGGCTGCCCGAGGCGTCGGGGAATGGACTTGCGGGCGTTGCGCGCGATCAGCGCGCGGGCCTCTCCGGGGTGCGAGGACAGTCCACGATGAGTCCGAAGCCCGCAGGTCCGTTCCCCGGCGCCGCTTCCGCGCCTTGAAAAGGCGCGGAACGGGCTGACCGCGCGTCACAGCCCGCCCGCACGCGGCTTCGCCGCCCACACGCAGGCCTGCAATGACTACGCCGCCAGCTTTTCGCCACCACGCTCCCGACCCCGGAACAGGTTGTTGAGTTTCAGGGTGAGGCAATAGGCCGCGCCGCCCGAGCGGTTGAACGACCCGAGCGGCACCACGTGCACGCGATAGCCGCGCCGCTCCAGGCTTTGGCGCAGGGCCTGGGAGCAGTAGCACATGACGATGTCGCGGCCCAGGCACACCGAATTCACCGCCAGGTGCTGCGCATCCTCCTGCGGCGCCTCGATCAGCTTGCCCGCGGCGAGGGCTAGGATCCGCTCGCGGCCTTCCTCTGTGAAAGCAGCCGGGTGATACAGGATCTCGCCGCCGGAGAGCAGGCAGAAGGCCGTGTCCAGGTGATAGAAATGCGGGTCGACCAGCTCCAGCGACAGGGTGGGAATACCGAACACCTGCTCCACCGTGTGGTGTGCGGCGCGGCTGGAGCGCTGGCCCCAGCCCATCCACATCAGTTTGCGCACCGGGTCGTAGATCGCATCGCCCGCGCCTTCGAAGTAGACGCCCTCCGGGGTGCGGAAGATGGCATCGATTTCGCCGCGCGCCTTGAGCTGCTCGAACATGCGCTGGCCGTGCAGTTCTTCGCCGGCTCGCTCGGACTTCAGGTAGCGCGCCAGGATGGCCTTGCCGTCCAGCACCACGGCGCAGTTGGCGGTGAACACCAGGTCGGGCCAGCCCTGGGCCGCCGGTTTCACCAGCACCCTGGCGCCCAGCGCCTCGTAGGTGGCGCGCAAGGCGTCCCATCCCGCCAGCGCGTCGCGCCGCAGGCGCTTGGCATCCAGCGACCATTGCTGCGGATTCATCCACGGATTGATGGCATAGGCCACCTCGAAGAAATCAGGCGGGCTCATGAGCAGCTGCGGCGCCGGCAATGCCGAATCGAGACCCAGTTCTTTCTGCTTGCCTTGCACGACTTGCCGGAAGATATCCACCGCTTTGTCGACCAGCGCCTTGCTGATGGTCAGGGGCGGCGCAAACCGGATCACGGTCTCATGCGTCTCCTTGGACAGCACGCCCTGGGCCGCCATGCGTTCCACCAACTCACGCGCGCTTGCATACGCCGGCTCGACGTCGACGCCGACCCACAGGCCGCGCCCGCGCACGCCGCGGATCAGCCCGCCACTGGACTGCATCACCTCGCGCAAGCGGGCGTTCAGGTACTCGCCCATTGCCGCGCTGCGGGCGACCAGGTTCTCGTCTTCGATCACCTGCAGCGCTTCGAGCGCAACCGCCGCCGCCAGGGCATTGCCGCCGAAGGTCGATCCATGGCTGCCGGGATTGAAGACGCTCATCACGCTGTCGTCGGCCAGGAAGGCGCTGACCGGCAGCAGGCCGCCGCCCAGGGCCTTGCCCAGGATCAGCCCGTCGGGCCGGATGCCCTCGTGCTCGAAGGCGAACCAGCGCCCGGTGCGGCCCAGGCCCGCCTGCACCTCGTCGATGATCAGGAGGATGTTGTTGCGGCTGCACCATTCGCGCAGTTCGGGGAAGAAGCCTTCGGGCGGCACGATGACACCGGCCTCGCCCTGGATCGGCTCGACGATCACGGCGCAGGTATTGGCGCTGGTGCCCGCGCGCACGCTGGCCATGTCGCCGAAGTCGAAGTGCACGAAGCCGGGCGCGAACGGCCCGAACCCGTCGCGGTAGTCGTCCTCGCTGGAAAAGCCGACGATGGTGCTGGTGCGGCCATGGAAGTTGCCCCGGGCCACCAGGATTTCGGCCTGGCCGTCGGCGATGCCCTTGACGCGATAGCCCCAGCGCCGCGCGCACTTGATCGCCGTTTCCACCGCCTCGGCCCCGGTGTTCATCGGCAGCGCCCGCTCGAAGCCCGTCACATGGCAGAGCTTCTCCAGGAACGGCCCCAGGGTGGTGCCGTGGTACGCGCGGGAAGTGACCGCCACCCGTTCCAGCTGCCGATGCGCTGCCGCCACCAGGCGAGGATGCAGGTGGCCGTGGCTCACGGCCGAATACGCACCCATCATGTCGATGTATTCGCGCCCCTCCACGTCCCACACCAGGCAATCGCGCGCGTGGTCGACGACCACCGGCACCGGCTGGTAGTTCCTGGCGCCAAAGCGCGCCTCTTTCCCAATGAAATCCTGAGTGGAAACTGTCGTTGTGGCGTTCATGGCTGCATCCCCGGTTGATGAGGTAAGTCTAGGCCGGACCCTGCTGCCGTGAACGTGAATCCGGCGTGCACACACAGCGGCAACGGCATGATTGAAGGTGCGGCACTTCCGAAACGGAAGTGGCGTAGGACGCGTTTTCTCGCCCTTGCAGGCGCAAGCGCCGTCTCAGGACTTGCCGGCGGCGGGCCCGAGCAACGGAAAGCCCGCGAACTCCTTGATGGTTTGGAGTTCGATGTTGGTGACGATCTTTTCCACGCCCAGGGAGGCATCGTCGAGCCAGGCGCTGATAAGCCGGTGGTAGTGCGCCAGGTGCGGGCAGGCAACGCGCACGAGGTAGTCGTAGCGCCCGCTGATCACGTAGCAGGCCACCACTTCGGGAGCGGCGGCCATCCGCTTTTCGAAGCGCTGCACCGACGCCTGCCGTTGGTCCTTGAGCGCGATCTCGGCGAACACGCAGATCTGCTCGCCCAGCACGGCGCGGTTGATCAGCGCCCGATAGCCCTCGATCAGGCCTTCGGATTCGAGCTTGCGCACGCGATTGAGCGTGGCGCGCGCCGACAAGTGGATCGCTTCGGACAGCGCCTGCACCGTGGTGCGGCCATCGCGCTGGAGCAGCTCGAGCAGCTTCAGGTCAGCGCGGTCGAGCTCCATGCTCTAGATAGTTTTGACCGCGGCCAGCCGCCGCATCAGCTGCTGCACGATGTCGGTCTGCATGTCGCGGTACATCAGGCCTTCCTCGGCCTCCTTGGCCAGCACCGCCGATTCGTTGAAGCTGATGTCGCGCTGCTGCAGCAACTCGGTTTCCGGGATCAGTTCCTTGCCCTGGGGCGTGCGCAGCTTGAACTTGAAGCGTGTGCGAAGCTGGAACTCGCGGACCTGTCCCGAGGCATTCAGCCCCACCACCACTTTCTCGCGCTGCTCCGTCACCACGTCCAGCACCACCTGCGCCGCGGTGATCGCGCCCTTGTCGATCACCGTGACGGCGTCGCCGGACGCGATGCTGCGCTTGAGTTCCCGACCCACCGGGGAATCGACGGCGATGTAGATCGAGCTGAAGGCGAACTTCGGCGCCTGGCGCAGCTGGAAGCCGCAAGCGGCCAGAAGCGATGAGGCGCTGGCCAGGACCAGGAGGTTTCGTCTTTTCATCAGACCACCACGTTGACGAGCCGGCCGGGCACCACGATCACCTTCTTGGGTGACGCGTCGCCGGCGTGTTTGATGAAGTCCTCGCTGGCGATCGCCAGCTTCTCGATCTGCTGCCGGCTGGCCGCGGCCGGGACCGTGACGGAACCGCGGTGCTTGCCGTTGATCTGCAGCACCAGCTCGATCTCGTCCTGCAGCAAAGCCTGCTCATCGATGCGCGGCCAGGGCGCGTCCAGCAGCTCGCCATGCGGCATGGAATAGCCCAGCGCCTTCCACAGCTCCTGGGCGATATGGGGCGTAGCGGGATAGAGCACCCGCAGCAGTATGCCGAAGCCCTCGCGCACCGCCGCGTCGGCACCCGCCTCCGATGCGCCCTTGAAGTCTTCCAGCGCATTGAGCAGCTTCATCGCACCCGAGACCACCGTGTTGTACTGCATGCGCTGGTAGTCGTAGTCGACCTGCCGCAGGACGGTGTGGATCTCCAGGCGCAGCGCCTTGGCCTGCTTGCCCGGCGCAGGGGCGGCGATGGCCCGGCCGGGGCCGAGCTTGTTCCCGAAATTCCAGACCCGGCGCAGGAAGCGGTAAGAGCCTTCCAGCGCGGCGTCGTTCCACTCCAGCGTGGCTTCCGGCGGCGCCGTGAACATGGTGTACAGCCGGGCCGTGTCGGCGCCGTACTTCTCGATCAGGTCCTGCGGATCGACGCCGTTGTTCTTGGACTTGGACATCGTGGTCCAGCCCTCGTAGGTGACCGGCTGGCCGTCGGACTTGGCCGTGGCCGAGAGCACCTTGGCGTGCTCGTCGCGCGCGATGTCCAGGTCGTGGGCCCAGTAGTACTGCTTGCCCGCCTTGTCGCCCACCCGCACGAAGGCCTCGTTGAGCACCATGCCCTGCGTCAGCAGCTTGGTGAAGGGCTCATCGACCTTGACCAGGCCGAAGTCGCGCATCACCTTGGTCCAGAAGCGGGCGTACAGCAGGTGCAGGATGGCGTGCTCGATGCCGCCGATGTACTGGTCCATCGGCATCCAGTAGGCGGCGCCCGCGGCCACCATCGCCATGTCGTTCTTGGGATCGCAGTAGCGCATGTAGTACCAGGCCGAATCCACGAAGGTGTCCATGGTGTCGGTCTCGCGCCGCGCGGGCTTGCCGCAGACGGGGCACTTGCACGCCAGGAAATCCTCGCGCTTGTTCAGGGGGTTGCCGGACCCATCGGGCACGCAGTCCTGCGGCAACACCACCGGCAGGTCTTTCTCGGGCACCGGCACGGCCCCATGCTCCTCGCAATGGATGATCGGGATGGGCGTGCCCCAGTAGCGCTGGCGGCTGATGCCCCAGTCGCGCAGACGCCAGGTGGTCTTCTTCTCGCCCAGGCCCTTTTGCTCCAGTGCATGCGCCACTGCATTCACGGCGTCCTTGTACGAGAACCCGCTGAAGATGTCGGAGTTGATGGTGACGCCATTTTCCTTGTCGGAGTACCAGTCGTGCCAGTGCTTGTAGTCGTAGTGCTCGCCGTCGACATGCACCACCTCCATGATCGGCAGGTTGTACTTGAGCGCGAAATGGAAATCACGCTCGTCGTGGCCGGGCACGCCCATCACGGCGCCGTCGCCGTAGCCCATGAGCACGTAGTTGCCCACCCACACGTCGATGGGCTCCTCGGTCAGCGGATGGAACACGACCAGGCCGGTGGACATGCCTTCCTTCTCGCGCAGCGCGAGCTCGGCCTCGGTGGTGCCGCCCTTCTTGCAGTCCTCGATGAAGTTGGCCAGCCGCTGGTTGTTGCGCGCCGCATGCACGGCCAGCGGGTGCTCGGGCGCGACGGCGCAAAAAGTGACGCCCATGATGGTGTCGGCGCGCGTGGTGAACACGTACATCTTGCCGCCGCCGATCAGCTCGCCGTTGAAGTCGCGGATGCCGTGGGTGAAGGCGAAGCGCACGCCTTCGCTCTTGCCGATCCAGTTCTCCTGCATCAGCTTGACGCGCTCGGGCCAGCCCGGCAGCTTGTGCTGCACGTGGTCCAGCAATTCCTCGGCGTAGTCGGTGATCTTCAGGTAGTAGCCGGGGATCTCGCGCTTCTCGACCTCGGCGCCGGTGCGCCAGCCCTTGCCGTCGATCACCTGCTCGTTGGCCAGCACGGTCTGGTCGACCGGGTCCCAGTTCACCACCTGGGTCTTGCGGTAGGCGATACCCTTCTCCAGCATCTTCAGGAACAGCCACTGGTTCCACTTGTAGTACTCGGGATCGCAGGTGGCGACTTCGCGGCTCCAGTCGATGGCCAGCCCCATCGCCTGCATCTGCTTCTTCATGTAGGCGATGTTGTCGTAGGTCCACTTGGCCGGCGGCACGCCGTTCTTCATGGCCGCGTTCTCGGCCGGCAGCCCGAAGGCATCCCATCCCATCGGCATGAGCACGTTGTAACCGTTCATGCGCAGGTAGCGCGTGAGCATGTCGTTGATGGTGTAGTTGCGCACATGGCCCATGTGCAGCTTGCCGCTCGGGTAGGGCAGCATGGAGCAGGCGTAGAACTTCTTCTTGCTCGCGTCTTCGGTCACGCGATAGGCGTCGTTCGCGTTCCAATGCGCCTGCGCCGCACGCTCTACCTCGGAGGGGTTGTATTTCTCTTGCATAAATGAGTGTGCCGGGAAGTAAGCCCCGGCCTGCGGCGATTTTACGGGCGGCTTCAGCGCGCCGCGGGCGGTTCGGCGACGAAACCGATACGGTTCAAGCCTGCTTTCTGCGCCGCGCCCATCACTTCGACCACCCGGCCATAGGGAACGGCCTGGTCGGCCCGCAGCTGGATTTCGGTTTCGGGGTTGTCCCGGGCAGCCTGGACCAGCCTTTCGGCCAGCTGGGCTGCGGTCACCGGCTTCTCGTTCAGGAAGGTCCCGCCCGTCTTGTCGAGGACCACGGTGACGAATTTGGGGGCGTCGTTGGGCTTGGCGGCGTCGGTGCGCGGCAGGTCCAGCCGGATCGAGCTGGCCAGGAGGGGCGCGGTGATGATGAAAATCACCACCAGCACCAGCATGACGTCCACCAGGGGCGTCATGTTGATCTCACTCATGGGCTGCGGCCCCTGGGTGCGCTCCAAGCGGCCGAAAGCCATCAGCTTGCCTTGTGAGTCAGAAGTTCGCGCAGATCGCGGGCGAAGCCTTCCAGGTCGGCCTCGATGCGGCCGATCAGCCGGCCGAACACGTTGTAGCCGAGTACCGCCGGGATGGCGACGGCCAGGCCGGCCGCCGTCATGATCAGCGCTTCACCCACCGGCCCGGCGATCTTGTCGATGGTGATCTGGCCGGCCGTGGCGATGCCGATCAGGGCGTGGTAGATGCCCCAGACGGTTCCGAGCAAACCCACGAATGGCGCCGTGGAACCTACCGTCGCCAGCAGAACCTGGCCGAATTGCAGCTTGTCCAGCACCAGGTGCAGGGCGTCGCGCAGCAGCCGCGTCAGCTGTTGGGAGCGGTCGCCGGCGGCTGCCAGCGAGCCCGGCGCGTCCAGCCGGGTGGCCGCGATCAGGGGCAGCACCAGGCGCTCGCGATCGAAGGCGCCCACCTTCTGCTGGGCCTCATCCACCGAGGGGGACTGCCAGAACGCCGCGGTGCTGCGGCTCACGTCGCCGGTCGCCCGGCGCAGCAGCCAGGCTTTCCACAGGATGACGACCCAGCTGGCCACCGACATCGCCAGCAGCAGCACCGCCACCACCTTGGTGACGGCATCGCCCTGGCTGAACAGTTCGTAAAAGCTCATCCGGGCTGGCTTACCGCAGGCCCAGCACGTCGAACATGTCGAACAGGCCGTTGCGCTTGCCGGCCAGGAAGCGCACGGCGCGCAGGCTGCCCTGGGCATAGGTGGATCGGCTGGCTGACTTATGGGTGATCTCGATGCGCTCGCCGGTGCCAGCGAACAGGACCGTATGGTCGCCCACGATATCGCCGCCGCGGATGGTGGCGAAGCCGATGGTGGAAGGGTCACGCTCGCCGGTGACGCCTTCACGCGCATACACGGCGCAATCCTTGAGGTCGCGGCCGAGCGCCTCGGCGATCACTTCGCCCATCTTGAGCGCGGTGCCCGAGGGCGCATCGACCTTGTTGCGGTGATGCGCTTCGACGATCTCGATGTCATAGCCGGTGGCCAGCGCCTGGGCCGCCATTTGCAGCAGCTTGAGCGTCACGTTCACGCCGACGCTCATGTTGGGCGCCATGACGATGGCGATGTCGCGCGCCGCATCGGCGATCTGCGCTTTATGCCCTTCGCCGAAACCGGTGGTGCCGATCACGGCATTGATGCCGAGTTCGCGACACACCTTGAGATGCGCCATCGTCCCCTCGGGACGGGTGAAGTCGATCAGCACCTGGGCATTGGCCAGGGCCGCGCGCGGGTCGGCGGAAACCGCAATGCCGCTGGCCATGCCGAGAAAGGCCGCGGCATCGTTGCCGATGGCGGGGCTGGACGGGATATCCAGCGCGCCGGCCAGTTCGCAATCGCCGGCGTCGCGGATCGCCTCGATCAGCATATGGCCCATGCGGCCGGTGGCGCCAGCCACGGCGACTTTGTGCAGGGATTTCCCGGTATCAGCCATGCCTGAACCCGCTCAACGAGCCGGCGCTTCGAGCGGCGGATAGCTAGTGGCGGGCGGCGGCTCGGCCGATTCCGGCTGCGCGGCCGCGGCGGCCGGGCGGCCCGACGAGAACTGCTTGAGCCTTTCCTCGCTGGCTTCGAGCACGGGCACCTTGGCATCCTTGCGCTTGTTGTCCAGCGTGGCCACGAACTCGGCCTCGCTGGGCATCTCGTCGCCTTCGAAGCGCTCCAGCTCGCTGCCCTTGAAGAACACCGCCAGCTTGCGCGCCTGCGGCGCCACACCCTGGCGTTTGATGGTGAAGACGTAATCCCAGCGGTCCTGGTGAAACACGCTGCTCACCAGCGGCGTGCCCAGGATGTCGCGCACCTGCTGGCGGCTCATGCCGGGCTTGAGGGCCTCGACCTGCTCCTTGGACACGAAATTGCCCTGCACGACCTCGACCTTGTACGGCGTGATCGAATCGGCCAGGCGGTGCGTGGCATTGTTCACCGTGCCGCAGGCGCCCACGGCCGCGCAGGCGGCCAGCGCCAGGACCAGGCGGGATGCGCGGGAGGGAGAAGCGGACATTGGGAAACCGGGTAGCGATATGATCAAACCATTGTAGCGGCTGCCCCGCCCCGGGGCCCCGCGGGGAAGACCATGGCCAACATCGACGAACTCAAGAGCACCGGCCTCAAAGCCACGCTGCCGCGGCTGAAGATCCTGGACGTGTTCCAGAAGGGATCGCAAAGGCACATGACTGCCGAAGACGTGTTCCGGGTGCTGCTGGAAGAGCGCTCGGACATCGGGCTGGCGACCGTGTATCGGGTCCTCACCCAGTTCGAGCAGGCCGGCATCCTGAGCCGCAGCCATTTCGAGAGCGGCAAGGCCGTCTACGAACTCAACGAAGGCACCCACCACGACCATATGGTCTGCCTGGATTGCGGAAAGGTCGAGGAGTTCTACGACGCCGAGATCGAGAAGCGCCAGCAGGCCGTGGCCAAGGCCAAGGGGTTTTCCATCGCCGATCACGCGCTGAGCCTGTACGCCCATTGCACCAAGAACCCCTGCCCCAACCGGCCGGAAGGGCACTCGTTCGTCCACCACCCCGACGGGCACCGGAGTTAGGTTGTCATTGCGGGCTTGACCCGCAATCCATGACTTCGGTCACTTGTCCTGCTCCATCGCGCGCCGGTGGCGCTCGACGAATTCTTGATAGGTATCCACGCCGCGCAGCTGCAGGATGGTGTTGCGCACCGCGGCTTCCACCAGCACGGCGATGTTGCGGCCGGCCACCACCTGGATCACGGCCTTGCGCACCGGCACGCCCAGCACGTCCTGGGTCAGCGGTTCATAGGGCAGGCGCTCGTATTCGCGCTCCAGGGTTTCGCGGCGCACCAGGTGGACGATCAGCTTGAGCCGCATCTTGCGGCGTACCGCCGTCTCGCCGAAGATGCCGCGGATATCCAACAGGCCGATGCCGCGCACTTCCAGCAGGTTCTGCAGCAGCTCGGGGCAGCGGCCCTCGATGGTGGTCTGGTTGATGCGGTACAGGTCCACCGCGTCGTCGGCCACCAGGCCATTGCCGCGCGAGATCAGCTCCAGGCCCAGCTCGCTCTTGCCGAGGCCCGATTCGCCCGTGATCATCACGCCCAGCCCCAGGATGTCCATGAACACGCCGTGCATGGAAGTGCGCTCGGCGAAATGCTTGGACAGGTAGGCGCGCAGCACGTCGATGACGAAGGCCGAGGGCTCATGGGTGGCGAACATCGGGATCTGCGCCCGCTCGCACATCGACAGCAGCGCGTCCGGCGCCACCTGGTTGTCGGTGAGGACCAGCACCGGCGGCTCCAGCGTGACGATGCGGGCAATGCGCCGGGCACAGTCTTCCGCCGTGGCGTTGGTCAGGTAGGCGATTTCCCGCTCGCCCAGGATCTGGACGCGATAGGGATGGATGTAGTTGAGGTAGCCCACCAGGTCGGCGCCGGAGCGCGCGGCGCGCACCGCGATCTCGTCGAAGCGGCGCTCGGAAGCCCCTAGGCCGGCTACCCATTCCCACTTGAGCTGCGCCCGATGGTCTTCGAACAGGACGTCGGCGCTGACGACGGTTGGTTTCACGCGGGTTGCGCGGATTGCCAGGTGGCGATCAGGCGGTGCAGTTCGGCCGCGTCGGTGCTGGCCTTGATCTTCTCGCGCAGCGGTGCGTCGCTGAGCAGCTCGGCGATCTCGGACAGGATTTCCAGGTGCTTCTGGGTGGCGGCCTCGGGCACCAGCAGGAAGATCAGCAGGACGACCGGCTGTTCGTCCGGCGCGTCGAAGCCGATCGGCTGGGCCAGCTGAAACAGGGCGGCCATCGGCGCCTTCAGGCCCTTGATGCGCCCATGGGGAATGGCGACGCCGTGGCCCAGGCCGGTCGAACCCAGGCGTTCGCGGGCGAACAGGCTGTCGGTGATCAGCGCGCGCGACAGGCCGTGGAGGTTCTCGAAAAGCAGCCCCGCTTCTTCGAAGGCGCGCTTCTTGCTGGTGGCGTCGACGCTCACGAGCACTTGAGCGGCGGGCAGGATGGACGCGAGGCGGTTCATGGTAGGGGTTTACGATTATGCACCTTGATGCAGCTTGGACGGGGTACCGCACCAAAACGCCGCCGAGCAGTGTTGCGCCGACACTCCCCAAATGACAAAGCGCCCCTGGGGGCGCCTTTTACTATCCGTTCACCTTACATCACTCGCTTGGGGGCGTCGTGATGGTGGTCCTGCAGCCGGGTCTTGTGGCGGCCGACCTGCCGATCGAGCTTGTCGACCAGCTCATCCAGGGCGGCGTAAAGATCCTCGTGGGAGCTTTCCGCGAACATGTCGTTGCCCTTGACGTGAATCTTGCACTCCGCACGCTGTCGTCGTTCCTTTTCCTTTTGCTTTTCCACTGTGAGCAGCACCCTGATGTCGACGACTTGGTCAAAGTGCCGTGTGATCCGATCAAGCTTGGTGGTCACGTAGTTGCGAAGTGCCGGGGTGACTTCGAGATGGTGACCGCTGATCGTCAAATTCATGAATGACCTCCTGTTTCACGCTGGGTTGAAATGGCCGCCCTGTTGAGCCTGCGGCCGGCGAATTGGATTCTTGGAAGGTCGAATCACTATGCTCGTGTTGACCTTGAAAAGCAACGCATTTCAGTCACGCCGCCGGCCAAAGTGAAACCCTTTGTCGGGCTGGCTCGCAAGTGCTTGAAAAACCTGGGTTTTCCTCTCGGCAGGACAAAAAAAGCGGCCCCTACGGGGCCGCCTTGCCACCTTCAGTGGCTTCAAGGCTCAGCGAGTGCGCCAAGCCATGATCGGGTCGGTGTAGCTGCTCCAGTTACGGGCGCGCGGGTGTGCCTGGGCTCCGGGCCGCTCGAGGTTGGCGTGCTCCGTGCGCTCGCCCATGGGCTTGTCGCGGGGGGTGTCCGAAAACTTGTTCGGGGTCTTGGATTCCTTGGCCATAAATGCTCGCTCCGTATAGGGGTGCCGGCTGTCAGCTTCCGCTGTTGCTTGCGGCAGGTTTCTGGGTGTCCTGCGGGGCGGGCCGCTCGGCATACTTGCTCAGGAAAGGCCAGGCGTGTCCGGTGCGGCCACGCTTGGCGCTGAAATCCGATCCCTTGGCTTCGCTGTGCTCAGGGCGGTAACTTGTCTTGCTTGCGTTCGGATCGTTCGCCAGCTGGATCATGAAAGCTCCTTGGGGTCCCGGCTTGTGGATGGGCCGGGAAGACAAATCGAATTTAGGGGCCTTGCCTCATCGGGTATGTCGGACAGGTCGGCCCAGATTTGTAGGACGCGTCCTGCCTCAGCGGTGTGGGCCCGGGCTTGCTCTACCATGGCCGGGCATGAGCCTGACCCGCCCCGCCCGACCCGTCCACGCTTTGGTGCTGATGGGCGGGGGCGCCCGCACGGCCTACCAGGTGGGCGTGCTGCAGGCCATGGCCTCCATGCTCCGGCTGCAGGCCCCGCACTCGGCCGCGTTTCCTTTCCAGGTGCTGGTGGGGACCTCGGCCGGAGCGCTCAACGCGGCCTACCTGGCCAGCGCCGCGACGTCGGGATTGCAGGCCTTCGACCACCTGGGGCAGTTCTGGAGCCGGCTGCGATCGTCCGACGTGTACGAACTGGACGTGCCGCGCTGGGTCCGCTTCAGCCGCCTGGCCACCGCCTACAGCCTGTGGCGCAACGCCCGCGGTCGGGGCGCCATCCTCAACAACATGCGGCTGGTCGACACCCTGCATCACGCGGTCTCGCTGCCGGGGATCGAGGAGGCGCTGCAGGCCAAGGCCATCGACGCCGTGGCGGTGACGGCCTCCAGCTACACCAGCGGCGTGCACTGGACCTTCTGCCATACCGCGCGCGACCGTCCGCCCGGCGGCTGGAACCGCCCGGGGCGGCGGTCCGAGTTCCAGCCGCTGACCATCGAGCACCTCATGGCCTCCAGCGCCCTGCCCTTCCTGTTCCCGGCGACGCCGCTGTGGGTGGACGGGCGGCGCGAATACTTCGGCGACGGCTCGATGCGCCAGGCTTCGCCGCTGTCGCCGGCGGTTCACCTGGGCGCGGACAAGATCCTGGTGCTGGGCGCCGGCCAGCCCCAGCGCGCCGGCCTGGTGGGCGGAACCCTGACCCTGGAGCGCGAGCCGACCCTGAGCGGCATCGCCGGCCACGCCATGGCCAGCGTATTCCACGACACGCTGCAAGCCGACGTGGAGCAGGCCCAGCGCGTCACCCGTACGCTGCAACAGCTGCCGCGCGAGGTCGCGGGCGTGCTGCCGTATCGCAGCGTCGATGTGCTTTCCATCCAGCCCACGCAGTCGCTCGATGCCCTGGCCCAGGCCCATGCCCACGAATTGCCGCTCTCGGTGCGGCGCGCCCTGGGGGGCCTGGGCGCGCTCAAGGGCGGCGGCGGCGCGCTGGCCAGCTACCTGCTGTTCGAGCCGGGCTTCGTGCAGGCCCTGATCGGTCTGGGCGAGCAGGATGCCTACGCGCGCAAGGAAGAATTGCTGGCTTTCTTCGGTACCGCCACGGCATAATCGCGCGGTCGCAATAGCTGGAGAGCGCTCCTTGGAAACCTACCCTAGTCGGTAGCTTTCAACGCCCGGACTCGGGGTTGAAAGCATCACCTGCCACAACGCCGAATCGAATAGTCACGGGAGTGAGCCATGCTCAACATCTTCACGCTCGCCAATGGGCGCCTCTTCCAGGAAGAGATCGAATCGCTGGAGGAGCTCTCCAAGTTCCAGCCTATCTGGGTCGACCTCGAGTCCCCCACCATCGAAGAAAAGCGCTGGGTCAAGCAGTACTTCGGCCTGTCCATCCCCGAAGACGCGATGGACGAGGACATCGAGGAATCGGCGCGCTTCTACGAGGAAGACAACGGCGAGCTGCACATCCGCAGCGACTTCCTGATCGCCGACGACGAGGAGCCGCGCACGGTGCGCGTGGCCTTCATCCTGAACCTGGTGAACGACGCGCTCAAGAGCAAGGGCGTGCTGTTCTCCATCCACGACGAGGACGTGCCGGTGTTCCGGCTGCTTCGCTTGCGCGCGCGCCGGGCGCCCGGCCTGATCGAGGACGCGAAGGAAGTGCTGCTCAAGCTGTTCGACGCCGATGCCGAGTACTCGGCCGATACGCTGGAAGGCATCTACGACGAGCTGGAGAAAGTCAGCAAGCAGGTGCTGGCCGGCGAAGTGACGGACACCCTGGCCGGTGAAGTGCTGGGCGCGATCGCCCGCCAGGAAGACTTGAACGGCCGCATCCGCCGCAACGTCATGGACACCCGCCGGGCCGTGAGCTTCATGATGCGCAGCCGCATGCTCAACGCCGGGCAGTTCGAGGAAGCCCGGCAGATCCTGCGCGACATCGAATCGCTGGACAACCACACGGCCTTCCTCTTCGACAAGATCAACTTCCTGATGGACGCCACGGTCGGCTTCATCAACATCAACCAGAACAAGATCATCAAGATCTTCTCGGTGGCCAGCGTGGCGCTGCTGCCGCCGACCTTGATCGCCAGCCTTTACGGCATGAACCTGAAGTTTCCGGAGCTCGAGCTGATGGGCCCCGGCGCTTACCCCTATGTGCTGACGATGATGGTGGCCAGCGCCCTGGTGCCGATGTGGTACTTCAGGAAGCGCGGCTGGCTGAGGTAGGCGCCAGCAAGGCCGCCACGATCGCGGCCGAATAGCGGCTGGCGACCTCCTGGATGAAGCGCGTGAAATCTCCGTGGGCCGCGTCGTCGGCGCGGTCGGAGATCGTGCGCACCGCGGCGAACGGCAAGCCGTAGTCGTGGCAGACCTGGGCGATCGCCGCGCCCTCCATCTCGACCGCGAGCGCCTCGGGCAGTGCCAATTGCAGCGCACGGCTTTCCGCCGTGGTGGCGACGAAGCGGTCGCCGCTGATCACCAGGCCGCGGTGCAGGGTGACGCCGGGCAGGGCCTCCTTGGCCGCAGCCGCGAGCTGGGCCGACAGTTGGGGGTCGGTGGCGAAGCGGCTTTGGCCATAGAGGGGCACTTCGTATCTGGGGAAGATCGGCGAGGCGTCCAGGTCGTGCTGCAGGAAGCTGTCGGCGACCACGATATCGCCCACCTTGACGCCGGGGCCCAGGCCGCCGGCCACGCCGGTGAAGACGATGCGCTCGACCCCAAAGCGCTCGACGAGCACCGTGGCCGTGGTCGCAGCCGCCACCTTGCCGATACGCGACAGCACGGCCACCACTTCCCGGCCATGCAGGTGGCCGCGCCAGAACTCACGTCCGGCGACGACTTCCTTGTGCTCATCAGGCATCAGCGCGAGGACTGCGGCCAGTTCCTCGTGCATGGCGCTGACGACGGCAATGGTCATGTGCTCCCCAGAAAAGAAAAAGCCCCGGCGCCGCAACAGCGCCAGGGCCGAGGATAAGCGAGGCCCGCCTATTCCTTGATGTCGACGCCGTAGAAGTTGTGGCGGCCGAACGGGCTGAGCTTGAAGTCGACCACTTCCTTGCGCACCGGCTTGAGCTGCACGGCGTGGGCGATGGTGAACCAGGGCGCCTGGGCCTTGAAGATCACCTGGGCCTGCTTGTACAGCGCGTCACGGTCCGCCGGCTTGGAAACCGTCTTGGCCTTGAGCACCAGGTCCTCGAACGGCTGGAAGCAGAACTTCGCGACGTTGGAGCCGTTGCCCTTGGTCGATTCGCAGCCCAGCAGCGTGTAGAGGAAGTTGTCCGGGTCGCCGTTGTCGCCGGTCCAGCCCAGCATGCCCATCTGGTGTTCGCCGGCCTGCATGCGCTTGCGGTACTCGCCCCACTCGAAGGTCTTGATCTCCGCCTTCACGCCGATCTTGGCCAGGTCGGCCTGCATCAGTTCGGCGATGCGCTTGGCATTGGGGTTGTACGGGCGCTGCACCGGCATGGCCCACAGGTCGGTCTCGAAGCCGTTCGGGTGGCCGGCTTCCGCCAGCAGCTTCTTGGCGGCGGCGGGATCGTAGGGATCGTCCTTGATCGCGTCGTTGTAGGCCGACATCGAGGGCGGCAGCGGGTTCTTGGCGGCCACGCCGGTGCCCAGGTAAACGCCGTCGATGATGGCCTTCTTGTTGATCGCCATGTTGATGGCCTTGCGCACGCGCGCGTCGTCGAACGGCTTCTTCTGCGTGTTGTAGGCCAGGTAGCCGACGTTCAGGCCGGGCTGCTCCAGCACTCGCACGTTCGGGTCCTTGCGGATCGCTTCCAGGTCGGCCGGGTTCGGATACGGCATGACGTGGCACTCGCCTTTTTGCAGCTTGGCCCAGCGCACCGATGCATCGGGCGTGATGGCGTACACCAGGTCGTCGATCTTGGCCTTGCCACCCCAGTACTGAGGGAACGCCTTGTAGCGGACCACGGCGTCTTTCTGGTACTGCACCAGGTAGAAAGGGCCGGTGCCGATGGGCTCCTGGTCGATCTTCTCGGGCGTGCCGGCCTTGAGCATGGCGTCGGCGTATTCCTTGGACTGCACGGCCGCATAGGGCATGGCCAGGTTCGAGAGGAACGGGGCTTCGGGCTTGTCCAGGGTGATGCGCACCGTGTAGTCGTCCACCTTCTCCACGGCCTTCAGGAGCTTGGGCATGCCCATGTCGTTGAAGTACGAGTGGTTGGTGCTGGTGACCTTGTAGTACGGGTTGTCTTCCTTCCACTGGCGCTCGAAGCCGAAGACGATGTCGTCGGCATTGACATCGCGGGTCGGCTTGAAGGCGCGGTGGCTGTGCCACTTGACGCCTTTGCGCAGATAGAAGGTGTAGGTCTTGCCGTCCGGCGCGATCTCCCAGCGCTCTGCCAGGCCGGGCACGACCTTCGTGCCGCCGCGCTCGAACTCGACGATGCGGTTGTAGATGGGCTCGTTGCCGTCGAAGGAGGTGCCGGTGGTGTTGACGCCGGGGTAGAAGTTTTCGGGGCTACCTTCGGAGCAGAACACCAGCGTCTTGGCGCCGGCGCCCGCGGCGGCCGCCAGCGCCAGCGCGGTGATCGCAAAGTGCTTGCGATATTTGGAAAGGTTCATGCGAGACTCCTTCAAAAAGTGGGTTCGGCCTCAGCCGGAGAGTGACGCATTATCAACAGACGCAACTCGGGGAAAACCCGCTTCCAGAAACTGCTCGGAAAAGTGGCAGGCAGCGATGCGCCCATCTACCACGCGGGGCAGCGGCCGCTCGGCCCGGCAGCGTTCCACCGCATAGGGGCAGCGGCTGGAGAACACGCAACCGCTGGGCGGATTGAGCGGCGAGGGCAGCTCGCCCTTGAGCACGATGCGTTGCACGTTGCGCGCGCCGACACCGGGCGTCGATGCAAGCAGGGCTTGCGTGTACGGATGTGCCGGGCGCGCGAAGAGCTCGGCCTTCGGCCCCTGCTCCATCACGTGCCCCAGGTACATCACCAGCACCTCGTGCGCGATATGGCGCACCACCGCCAGGTCGTGCGAGATGAACAGGTAGGCCAGCTTGAACTCATCCTGCAGGTCCGACAGCAGGTTGAGCACCTGGGCCTGGATCGATACGTCCAGCGCCGACACCGGTTCATCGGCGACCAGCAGTTTGGGGTTGAGCATCAGCGCGCGCGCGATGGCGATGCGCTGGCGCTGGCCGCCCGAGAACATGTGGGGGTAGCGGTTGGCGTACTCGGGCCGCAGGCCGACCTGGGCCAGCATGGCACGGGCCCGCTCGCTGCGCTCAGCCTGGTTCATGCTGGTGTTGATCGTGAGCGGGTCTTCCAGCACGGCGCTGATCTTCTTGCGCGGGTTCAGGGAACCATAGGGGTTCTGGAACACCAGCTGGACCGCCTGGCGCAGGCGCCGCTTGTCGGACGCCGGCGTGTCGACCGCGTCGGTGCCGTCGAGCATCAGGCTGCCCTCGGTCGGTTTCTCGATCAGGGACACCATGCGTGCCAGCGTGGACTTGCCGCAGCCCGATTCGCCGACCACGGCCAGCGTCTTGCCGGCCTCGATGGCAAACGACACGCCGCCGACGGCCTGCAGGTGCGCGGGGGCACGCAGCAGCCCGCGGCGGATCTTGTAGACCTGGCGCAGGTTCTTGGCTTCGACCACCACCGTCATGCGCTCACCTCGATCGGCACCGGCGTGTCGCGCTTGATGGCCTCCACACGCTGCGGATCGCCCAGCGGGTAGTGGCAGCGCACCTGGCCATCCTTCCAGGGGCGCAGCTCGGGCCGCACCGCCATGGAATGCGCCGTGGCATAGGCGCAGCGCGGCGCGAACAGGCAGCCGGTCGGCCGGTCGAACACGCCGGGCACCACGCCCGGTATGGTGGCGAGGCGATGCCCCGCGGGGCCGCGTTCGGGCAGCGCCGCCAGCAGGGCTTCGGTGTAAGGGTGCTGCGGATCGGCGAAGAGCTCGGCGACGAGACGCTGCTCCATCACCTGGCCGGCGTACATCACCGCGACGCGGCGCGCCATTTCGCTCACCACGCCCATGTTGTGGGTGATCAGCACCAGCGCCATGCCGCGCTCTTTCTGCAGGTTGCGCAGCAGGTCCAGGATCTGCGCCTGGATGGTCACGTCCAGCGCCGTGGTCGGCTCGTCCGCGATCAGGAGGCGCGGGTTGCAAGAGATCGCCATGGCGATCATCACCCGCTGGTTCATGCCGCCCGACATCTGGTGCGGGTAGTCGTTCAGCCGCGTGTGAGCGGCGGGAATGCCGACCTGCTCCAGCAATTCGATGGCGCGCCGCTTGGCGCTGGCCTTGTCCAGCGGCGAATGCAGCGTCAGGGCCTCGACCAGCTGGTAGCCGATCGTGAAGCAGGGATTCAGGCTGGTGGTCGGTTCCTGGAAGATCATCGCCATGTCCTTGCCCACCAGGCGGCGACGTTGCTTGTCCGAGATGCCCAGCAGGTCGTTGCCGGCGAAACGCAGCTTCTTGGCGCGCACGCGGCCCGGGTAGGCGATCAGGCCCATCAGGGCCATCATGGTCACGCTCTTGCCCGACCCGGACTCGCCGACGATGCCCAGCACCTCGCCTTCGTCCAGCGTCAGGCTCACGCCCTCCACCGCGTGCATCACGCTGCCCTGGGTGGGGAACTCCACGTGCAGGTCCTCGATTTCGAGAAGCGGTGTGCCCATTCGCTTATCTTTTCAGTTTGGGATCGAGCGCGTCACGCAGGCCGTCGCCCATCAGGTTGAACGCCAGCACGGCCACCAGGATCGCCAGGCCCGGGAAGGTCACGACCCACCAGGCGCGCAGCACGAATTCGCGGGCATCGGCCAGCATCGTTCCCCACTCCGGCGAAGGCGGCTGCGCGCCCAGCCCGAGAAAGCCCAGGGCGGCGGCGTCGAGGATGGCGGTGGAAACGCCCAGCGAGGCCTGCACGATCAGCGGCGCCGCGCAGTTGGGCAGGACCTCGCTGAACATCAGCCGCAACGTGCCGGCGCCGCTGATGCGGGCCGCTGTCACATAGTCCTTGGACACTTCGGCGATCACCGCGGCGCGCGTGATGCGAACATAGTGCGGCAAGACCACGACCGCCACCGCGAGCATCGCGTTCATCAGCCCGGGGCCCAGGATGGCAACGATCACGATCGCCAGCAGCAGGCTGGGCAGCGTCAGGATGATGTCCATCAGCCGCATGATCGTGATCTCGACGATGCCGCGCGCGAACCCGGCGATGAGCCCCAGCGCGATGCCGGCCGCCAACGAGATCAGCACCACGGCCACACCGATCGACAGCGACAGGCGCGCGCCGTAGATCAGGCGCGAAAGGATGTCGCGTCCGATCGCGTCCGTTCCCAGCAGGAACTGCGACGATCCGCCCGCCTGCCACGACGGCGGCCTGAGAAAGGCCGCGCTGTTGGTCTGATCGGGCACGTGCGGGGCGAGCCAGGGCGCGAACAGCGCCACCAGCAGCAGCCCGACCACCACCAGCAAGCCCATCACCGCGCCCTTGTTGGCGGAAAACGAAATCCAGAATTCGCGCAGCGGGCCGGGCGGCGATGCGGCCACTACGGTCGGTGCGGTCGCTGTCTGCGCCATCTCAATGCCCTCCCTGGCGGATGCGCGGGTTGATGATGCCGTAGGTGACGTCGACCAGCAGGTTGACCAGCATCACCACGCCGCCCAGGAGCAGCATGCCGCCTTGCAGGATCGGGTAGTCGCGCCGGTTGATGGCCTCGATCAGCCACTTGCCGACGCCCGGCCAGGAGAAGATGGTCTCGGTCAGGATGGCGCCGGTGAACAGCACGCCCACCTGCAGGCCGATCACGGTGACGACCGGGATCAGCGCGTTGCGCAGCGCGTGCACGCCCACCACGCGAAACGGCGGCAGGCCCTTGGCGCGGGCCGTGCGGATGTAGTCCTCGCCCAGCACCTCGAGCATGGCCGAGCGGGTCATCCGCGCGACCACCGCCAAGGGGTTTGTTCCCAGGACGATGGTGGGCAGGATCAGGTGCTTGACGGTCGACCAGAACGCGCCCTTGTCGCCGGTCAGCCACGAGTCGATCAGCAGGAAGCCGGTGGTCGGCTCTATGTAGTGCTGCACGGCGATGCGCCCCGACACCGGCGTGAGCCCCAGCTGCACCGAGAACAGCAGGATCAGCAGCAGGCCCCACCAGAAGATCGGCATCGAATAGCCGGTGAGCGACGTCGCCATCACCCCGTGATCGAACACGGAGTTGCGCTTGACGGCGGCGATGATGCCGGCCGGGATTCCCAGCAGGAGTGCGAACAGGATGGCGCACGTCGCCAGTTCCACGGTCGCCGGAAACAGCGCGAGGAATTCGCTCAGCACCGGCTCCTGCGTGATGATGGACTTACCCAGGTCGCCGCGCAGCACCCGGCCGATGTAGATGCCGTACTGCACCAGCACCGGCTTGTCCAGGCCGTACTCCTTGAGCAGCTGGGCATGGCGCGTCGCGTCGATGCCGCGCTCGCCCGCCAGGGTTTCGATCGGGTCGCCCGGCACCAGGCGAATGAGGAAGAACGCCAGCAGCGTCATCCCGATGAAAGTCGGGATGATCAGCGACAGGCGCGTGAGAATGAACCTGAGCATGGAAAAGCCGGCAGGACCCGGGCGCGGGTGTCGACCTGCCTTGCTATTACTTCTTGTCGCGCAGCTCGCGGCGCAGGATTTTTCCAACCGGCGTCTTGGGCAGGTCGGTGCGGAACTCGATCACCTTGGGCTGCTTGTAGCCGGTGAGGTTGACCTTGCAGTACTCGCGCACCTTTTCCTCGGTCAGGCCCTGGTCTTTCTTGACGATCACCAGCTTGACGGCCTCGCCGGTCTTCTCGTCGGCCACGCCGACGACGGCGCATTCCATCACGCCGTCGAGCTTGGCCACGACCTCTTCCACTTCGTTCGGGTAGACGTTGAAACCGCTGACCAGCACCATGTCCTTCTTGCGGTCGACGATCTTGAAGTAGCCGCGCTCGTCCTGCACGCCGATGTCGCCGGACTTGAAGAAGCCGTCGGGGGTCATGACCTTGGCGGTCTCGTCGGGGCGCTGCCAGTAACCGGCCATGACCTGCGGGCCCTTGATGGCGATCTCGCCGGGCTGGCCCAGCGGCACCTCGTTGCCGTCGTCGTCCAGGCACTTCATATAAGTACTGGGAAGCGGAACGCCGATAGTGCCCGTGTACTCTTTGTTGGTGGTCGGGTTGCAGCTGGCCGAGGGCGAGGTTTCCGACAGGCCATAGCCCTCGCAGATCGGGCAGCCCGTCTTGTCCAGCCACAGCTTGGCCACGGCGCCCTGCACCGCCATGCCGCCGCCCACGGACACCTTGAGGTTCCTCCAGTTGACAGTGTTGAAGTCGGGGTGGTTGGCCAGGCCGTTGAACAGCGTATTGACCGCCGGGAAGCTGTGAATGGTTTCCTTCGACAGCGTCTTGAGCACGGCCGGCAGGTCGCGCGGATTGGGGATCAGGATCAGCTTGCCGCCCGTGCGCATGGACAGCATCATGCCCACCGTGAACGCGAAGATGTGATACAGCGGCAGCGCGCAGACGCCGGTGGGCTGTTCGCCGGCAGGCACCTTGTCCATCACGGGCTGGTTGAAGGCCTCGGACTGGAGCACGTTGGCGATGATGTTGCGGTGCAGGAGCACGGCGCCCTTGGAGACACCGGTGGTGCCGCCGGTGTACTGCAGCACGGCCACGTCTTCGGGCCTGATCTCGGGCTTCTTGAAGCTGCCGCGCGTGCCCTGGGCGATCGCGTCATTGAAACGGACGGCGCCCGGCAGTTTGAAGGCCGGCACCATCTTCTTGACGTTGCGCACCACGTAGTTGACCAGCGCGCCCTTGAGCAGGCCCAGCTGGTCGCCCATGGAAGCCAGCACCACATGCTTGATCGGCGTGTTGGCGATGCACTGCTCCAGGGTATTGGCGAAGTTCTCGACAATGATGATGGCCTTGGAGCCGGAGTCCTTGAGCTGGTGCTCGAGTTCGCGCGGCGTGTACAGGGGGTTGACGTTGACCACCACGTAGCCGGCGCGCAGGATGGCGGCAACGGCCACCGGGTACTGCGGCACGTTCGGCATCATGATCGCCACGCGGTCGCCCTTGGCCAGGCCCAGGCCCTGCAGGTAGGCGGCCAATGCGCGGCTGAGCGAATCGGTCTGGGCAAAGCTGACTTCCTTGCCCATGAAACTGTAGGCCGGGCGGTTGGCGTACTTCTGGAAGGCTTCTTCCATCAGCTGCACCAGCGAGGCGTACTGCGTGGGGTCGATGTCGGCGGGAACGCCGGGTGAATAGGAACTCAGCCAAGGGCGGCCGGCTACGAGATCGCTCATATCGCTCATTTTGTCTTCTCCAGTTCCCAATAGCGGGGCTCGCGGATTGTGTCGCCCGGTTGTTGCAGGCGTTATTGTGTTTTCCCTAGGGTTTCCGAGAGTGGGCGCTCTAAACAAAAAGCGACCAATTGGTCGCTTTTTGTATTACTCGATCGCCTTGCCCATGTCCTCGACCACCTTCTTGGCATCGCCAAAGACCATCATGGTCTTGTCCATGTAGAACAGCTCGTTGTCCAGGCCGGCGTAGCCCGCGGCCATCGAGCGCTTGTTCACGATCACGGTCTTGGCCTTGTAGGCCTCCAGGATCGGCATGCCGTAGATCGGGCTGCCCTTGGTCAGCGCGGCCGGGTTGACCACGTCGTTGGCGCCCAGGATGATGGCCACGTCGGCCTGGCCGAACTCGCCGTTGATGTCCTCCATCTCGAACACCTGGTCGTAGGGCACCTCGGCCTCGGCCAGCAGCACGTTCATGTGGCCCGGCATGCGCCCGGCCACCGGGTGGATGGCGTACTTCACCGTGATGCCCTTGTGTTTGAGCTTCTCGGCCAGTTCGTTGACCGCGTGCTGCGCGCGAGCCACCGCCAGGCCGTAGCCCGGCACGATGATCACGGTCTCGGCGTTGGCCAGCACGAAGGCCGCGTCGTCGGCCGAGCCGCTCTTGACGGGGCGCTGCGCCGTGCTGCCCGTCGCGGCCTGCCCGGCCTCGCCGCCGAAGCCGCCCAGGATCACGTTGAAGAAGCTGCGGTTCATCGCCTTGCACATGATGTACGAGAGGATCGCGCCGGAGGATCCCACCAGCGAGCCGGCGATGATCAGCATGGAGTTGTTCAAGGAGAAGCCGATGCCCGCGGCCGCCCAGCCCGAGTAGCTGTTGAGCATGGACACCACCACCGGCATGTCGGCCCCGCCGATCGGGATGATGATCAGCACCCCCATCACGAAGGACAGCGCCAGCATGGCGAAGAAGGCCGGCCAGTTGCCGGTCGCCATGAACACCAGGCCCAGGCCGATGGTGAGCAGGCCGAGGGCCAGGTTGAGCTTGTGCTGGCCGGCAAACACCACCGGCGCGCCCTTGAACAGGCGGAACTTGTAGGTGCCCGAGAGCTTGCCAAAGGCGATGACCGAGCCGCTGAAGGTGATGGCGCCGATGGCCGCGCCCAGGAACAGCTCGAGGCGGTTGCCCGCCGGGATGGGCTGGCCCTTGGCCACGATGCCGAAGGCATGGGGCTCGGCCACCGCGGCCACGGCGATGAAGACGGCGGCCAGGCCGATCATGCTGTGGAAGAACGCCACCAGCTCGGGCATCTTGGTCATCTCCACGGTCTTGGCGCGCCAGGCGCCGTAGCCGCCGCCCACCAGCAGGCCCAGCAGCACCCAGACCATGCCGGCGCCGCTGCCGGAGAGCTCCACGATCAGCGCGGCGGTGGTGAGCATGGCAATGGCCATGCCGACCATGCCGAACAGGTTGCCGCGGATCGACGTGGTGGGATGCGACAGGCCCTTCAGGGCCTGGATGAAGCAGACGGAGGCGGCCAGGTACAGCAGCGTGACGACGTTCATGCTCATTTGGCCACCCCCTTGTCGGCGGCCAGCGCGGCGGGCGTGGCGGGGGCTTTCTTTTCTTTCTTCTTGAACATCTCCAGCATGCGTCTAGTCACCAGGAAGCCGCCGAAGATGTTGACGGCGGCCAGCGCCACGGCCAGCACGCCCATGGTCTTGCCCAGCGTGGTTTCGGTCAGGGCCGCCGCCAGCATGGCGCCGACGATGACGATGGCCGAGATGGCGTTGGTCACGGCCATGAGGGGCGTGTGCAGCGCCGGCGTGACGGTCCACACCACGTGGTAGCCCACGTAGATGGCCAGCACGAAGATGATCAGGTTGATGACGGTGTGTGAGACTTCCATATCTTCTCCAGTTGGGGACAGAGCTGAAGGTCTGTCCCGCAAAGTTACTTAGCTTTCTTGACTTCGCCGTCTTTGGTCATCAGGCAGGCCGCCACGATGTCGTCGTTCAGGTCGATGTTGAGCGCGGCTTCCTTGGTGACGATGAGCTTGAGGAAGTCCAGCACGTTGCGCGCATACAGCGACGAGGCGTCGGCGGCCACCAGGGCCGGCAGGTTGGTCTCGCCCACCAACGTGACGCCGTGCTTCATCACCGTCTTGCCCGGTTCGGTCAGCGGGCAGTTGCCGCCCTGCGGGGCGGCCAGGTCGACGATGACCGAGCCGGGCTTCATGGCCCGCACCATCTCTTCGGTGACCAGCACCGGGGCCGGCCGGCCGGGGATGAGGGCGGTGGTGATGACCACGTCGGCCTGGGCCACCCGCTTGGCGACCTCGGCCTTTTGGCGGTCCAGCCAGCTTTGCGGCATGGGCCGGGCGTAGCCGCCCACGCCTTCGGCGGCTTCCTTTTCTTCCTGGGTCTCGTAGGGCACGTCGATGAACTTGGCGCCCAAGGACTCGACCTGCTCTTTGACCGAAGGACGCACGTCCGAGGCCTCGATCACGGCGCCCAGGCGCTTGGCGGTGGCGATGGCCTGCAGGCCGGCCACGCCCACGCCCAGGATCACCACGCGGGCGGCTTTCACCGTGCCGGCGGCCGTCATCAGCATCGGAAAGAAGCGCTGGTAGAGGTTGGAGGCGATCATCACGGCCTTGTAGCCGGCGATGTTGGCCTGCGAGGACAGCACGTCCATGCTCTGGGCGCGGGTGGTGCGCGGGGCCGCCTCCAGCGCGAAGCCGGTCAGGCCCGCCCCGGCCAGGCGCTGCAGGCCTTCGGCGTCGAAGGGATTGAGCATGCCCACCACGGTGGTGGCCGGCTTCATCAGCGCCGCCTCACTGGTTGAGGCATTGCGCACTTTGAGCACCAGCTCGCAGCCGAAGGCGCCGGCCGCGTCGGTGATCTCGCAGCCGGCCGCCTGGAAGGCCTCGTCGGTGATGCTGGCCGAAAGGCCCGCGCCCGACTGGACCCGCAAGGTGTGGCCCTGGGCCTTCAATTTCTTGGCCGTCTCGGGGGTGACGGCAACACGGGTTTCACCCGCCGTGGTTTCGGCGGGAACGCCAATCTGCATGGACGTTGCTCCTCGGGGTGATTGAAACGGTTGTAAGTGGTTGCTGACCGCGAGCTTACATGAAAGAAAGGCGAGTCCCTGTTGCCTGGGTGCCAGCAAAAGCAAAACTACCCGTAGCGCTGCGCGCCCGCGCCGCGGCCATCACTCTTCCCTAAGACAAATCCGGCACCATCTCCCTTCCATGCCCCTTACCTACCTCCTCGGCCTGTCGGCCGCACTCCACCTGTACATCGGCGCGCGCATCGTCCCGCCCTTTCCCGGCGCGGGAATGGCGACCCTCTTCGCCCTGCTGCTGGTGGCTTCGGCGTTGATGGTGCCCGTCGGCATGCTTTCGCGGCGGCTGGCCAAACCGCCCGTGTCGGATACGCTGGCCTGGGTCGGCCTGCTGTTCCTGGGCCTGTTCTCCTCGCTGTTCGTCTTCACGGTGCTGCGCGACGCCGTGCTGTTGCTGGCCTGGATCGCAAGCCTGATCGCTCCCGCAGGCTTGGCCCTGGACGGCTTGCGCATGCTCACCGCCGCCGCCGTACCCGTGCTGGGCATTGCCGTGACGTTCGTTGGCTTCCTGAACGCGCGCCGGACCGCCCAGGTGAAGAGGGTGGAGATCCCGCTGGCCGGACTGCCGGCGGGGCTGCACGGCTTCACCATCGTCCAGATCAGCGACGTCCATGTCGGCCCGACCATCCGAGCGCGCTATGTGGAAGGCATCGTCGAAGCGGTCAACCGGCTCAACCCGGACCTGGTCGCCATCACCGGTGACCTGGTCGATGGCTCCGTGCTCGAGCTGGGCGCCCAGGTTGCGCCCCTCTCCCGGCTGGTGTCCAAGCACGGCAGTTACTTCGTGACCGGCAACCACGAGTACTACTCGGGTGTGGAGCCGTGGCTGGTCGAGCTGCACCGGCTGGGCATCAAGGTGCTGCACAACGAGCATGTCGTGATAGAGCGCGGCGGCGCCAAGCTGGTGCTGGCTGGAGTGCCGGACTACAGCGCCGGCCACTTCGATGAGGCCCACCGCAGCGATGCCCGGGCTGCGGTGGCCGGGGCACCGGCCGGGGCGGTGAAATTACTGCTGGCGCACCAGCCGCGCAGCGCCCCGGCAGCTGCCGAGGCAGGGTTCGATCTGCAACTGTCAGGCCACACCCATGGCGGGCAGTTTCTGCCTTGGAGGTTTTTCGTGCAGTTCCAGCAGCCTTTTACTTCCGGGCTGCATAAGGTGGGCCGGATGTGGATCTACGTCAGCCGTGGAACGGGCTACTGGGGCCCGCCCAAGCGCTTCGGTGCACCATCCGAGATCACCGAATTGCGCTTGGTGGCCTCCGCCGTCTGATTCCTACACGGACCCGGGCACTTGTCTGACATGGCTGAGGTTGGGGCGGGCCAAAAACTGCCTGTATGGCACGCCCAGCATCCCTCTCCACCCCCCTCACCGGCGCCCGCGCCGGCAACGTCAACTACCTCGGAGCCGCGCGTTCACGACGCAAATTCGAGCTGTTCTACCCTGATGGTTTCCAGGACGAGACCTATCAGATCGCCGAGCGCTCGTACAAGGAGCGCGCGCACCTGGAGTGGCAGGGCGAACTCGGCGCGGCCGACTTTCGCAAGCTGCTGGCGCGTGGCGAGTTCCGCCAGATCGCGGATGCCGCCGTGCGCATCGAGTCCCGCACCAACCTGCTGTTCTCGTTCGAGAAGATGGCTTTGCGCGACGCGGTGAAAACCCCGGCGGGGGCCCGCCTGTTTGCTACCGAGCTGTATGCCTTTCTCTGGGGGCGCGGCTCGCCCCAGAGAAAGTTCGAGGACTGGATCCAGGCCGTGGCCGATCTGCCGCGCAGGCAGACGCGGGTGCTGACCTGGCCGCTGGTGACGGTTTTTGGCTTCATCGCCCGGCCCGACAAGCACCTGTTTCTCAAGCCGATGGTGACCCGCAAGGCGGCCCAGGCCTACGGTTTCGATTTCCAGTACCGCTCGCAGCCGTCGTGGGCGGTCTACCAGTCGCTGCTGACCTTCGCGGCCATCATCCGCCGCGACCTGGACCGCAGGCCCGGCTTCAAGGCCCGCGACATGATGGACGTCCAGTCCTTTATCTGGGTGCAGGGCTCGGAGGAGTACGAGCCGTAGCCGCCGTCATCGCGGGCTCCGCCACGGGTTCCACGGCGGGCTCCAGCGTGGGTTCGATGGCCGGTTCATTGGGTTGATTGCCAGGCTGTCCGTCGGGCTGGGCCCTGGCCTTCGCCCTGACCCGGGGCTGCGGACTGCGCGCCCTGAGGCAGGAAAAGGTTTCCTGCAGCAGCGGCAGGGCGTTGAACACCCCGACCAGCAGCAGGCCGGCCAGGACGTAATTGCCCGGCAGCGGCTGCTCCTTCAGGCGCAGCGACCAGTCCGCCGGCCCTTCGCTCGCAGCCACCGCCATCAACAGCGCCAGGGACAGCAGCGGGAGCATCTCCAGGAAGCTGTGCACCATCTGCTCGAAGGGGCCGACGTCGCGGACCAGGGTGCTGTAGTTCAAGTCCCAGTAGACGGTGAGCTCGTGCACCACGAACACGATGAACACCAACAGCAGCACGGCGGCATTGATTTCCAGCAAGACCACCGCCGCGACGCCCACCCCGATCTCGCCGAACATCAGCAGGTGCAAGAGGTTTTCCTTCAGGCCGCTGGTCTGGGCGAGGCCGGTGCGCAGGTGGCAAATCCAGTCGGCGAAGCCCGCTGCCACCCACAGCGGGAACGCAACGTAGGCAAGGAAAAGACTGGCCGGCTCCTGCATGGGTAAGAGCTTACGGCCAATCGCCCGCGAACTGGTATCGCGATAATCGAGCCCATGCAAACACCCTGGAAACCCAGCGTCACGGTCGCGGCCATCATCGAAAAGGATGGCCGGTTCCTGCTGGTGGAAGAGGAAACCACCGACGGCCTGATGCTCAACAATCCGGCGGGCCACCTGGACCCGGGCGAAACGCCGGCCGATGGCTGCGCCCGCGAAGTGCTGGAGGAGTCGGCCTATGCGTTCCGGCCCACCGCCCTGGTCGGCATCTATCTGGCGCGCTCCAGGCGCTCCTCGACCGGGCTGGACACCACCTACCTGCGCATTGCGTTTTGCGGCGAACTGGGTACCCATGACCCGACTCGCCCGCTGGACAAAGGCATCGTGCGGACCTTGTGGCTCACGGCCGAAGAAGTGCGCGCCAGTGCGGCGCGGCACCGCAGCCCGCTGGTGCTGCAATGCATCGAGGACTACCTGGCCGGGGCGCGCCATCCCTTGTCCGCGATCTACACGCATCCCAGCGTGATGGTCGGGCGGGCATGAGCCGGAAGCCGCGCGTCGTCGTCGGGCTGAGCGGAGGGGTGGACTCCGCGGTTACCGCGCACCTGCTCAAGGCGCAGGGCTTTGACGTGGTCGGCATCTTCATGAAAAACTGGGAAGATGACGACGACAGCGAGTACTGCTCATCCAACGAAGATTTCATCGACGCCGCCAGTGTCGCCGACGTGATCGGCATCGAGATCGAGCACGTCAACTTTGCCGCCGAGTACAAGGACCGGGTTTTCGCCGAGTTCCTGCGTGAGTACCAGGCCGGGCGTACCCCCAACCCGGACGTGCTGTGCAATGCCGAGATCAAGTTCAAGGCCTTCCTCGACCATGCGATGCGCCTGGGTGCCGGGAAGATCGCCACCGGGCATTACGCGAGGGTTCGCGAGCACCAGGGAAAATTCCAGTTGCTCAAGGGCCTGGATGAAACCAAGGATCAGAGCTACTTCCTGCATCGCCTGAACCAGGCCCAGCTGTCCAAGACGCTGTTCCCGGTGGGCGAGCTGCGCAAGAGCGAAGTGCGGCGCATCGCCGAGGAGATCGGCCTGCCCAACGCGAAGAAAAAGGACTCGACAGGCATCTGCTTCATCGGCGAGCGGCCGTTCCGCGATTTCCTCAACCGCTACATCTCCAAGGAGCCGGGGCCGATCAAGGACGAGCGCGGCCGGGTGATCGGCCAGCACCAGGGCCTGTCGTTCTATACCCTGGGCCAGCGCCAGGGCCTGGGCATAGGCGGCGTCAAGGAGAAGGGCGCGCAACGCGGCGGCGGCGAGCACGAGCCCTGGTTCGTGGCGCGCAAGGACATGGAGAAGAACACCTTGTGGGTGGTGCAAGGGCATGACCACCCCTGGCTGCTGTCGAAGTCGCTGGAGGCGGATGACGCCAGCTGGGTGGCGGGCGAGGCGCCCGCGCCGGGAGCCTACGCGGCCAAGACACGCTACCGGCAGGCCGATGCGCGCTGCACGCTGGCTTCCTCAGCCAGCGCCGCCTTCGAACTCGATTTCAGCGAGCCGCAATGGGCGGTGACGCCCGGGCAGTCGGCCGTGCTGTACGACGGCGAGGTGTGCCTGGGCGGTGGGGTGATCGCGGCGGCCCGTTAGGCGCGCGAAAGCCGGCCTTCCGGTTGCCGCTTGGCGCGACCGAGACTGGCGGCGATCAGCGCGGCGCCCAGCGTGACGAGCCACGAAAAGTACACCCACAGCAGGAAGACGAGGAAGGGGGCAAATGCGCCGTACACCGTCTTGTAGGTCGGCACCTGAAGGAGGTAAGCCGCGAAGGCATGCTTGCCGAGCTCGAACGCGATGCTGGCCAGCAAACCGCCCGCGATCGCCTCGCGCCGCCGCACCTTGGCATTCGGCACGAAGTAGAACAGGCTGGCGAATCCGGCCGTGCCGAGAATGACCGGTCCCAGGTTCAGCACGAAGCGGGCCGACGGCGGCAGGCCGCCGAGCAGGCCGGCCGATGCCGCCATCAGGTACGAAGTCGCCCACAGGCTCGCACCCAAGAGGGCGGGGGCCACCGCCAGCATCAGCAGGTAGAGGCCCAGGCGGGCAAAGATAGTCCGGTTCTTCCTCACCTGCCAGATCCGGTTGAGCACGGTCTCCACGCTGAAAAGCATCGACAGGGCCGTGGCGAGGATGAAGAGCGACCCTACCAAGGTCAGGCCGCTGGTGTTCGCAGCGAACTGGCCAAGGTACTTCAACACTATCCGGGAGATGTCGGCGGGCAGCAGGCCCTTCAACAGGTGTGCCCTGATCGCTTCACCAGCGCCCCGGAACACCGGAAACCGGGTGAACAGCGCGAAGCTCACCGCCAGCAGCGGCACGACGGAAAGCAAGGTCGTGAACGTCAGGCTCCCGGCCACCTGGGCCAGGCGCTCTTCCCTGGCCCGCCGGACCGTGAGCCGAATCAAGATTTGCGCTCGTTAGAACGGATATTCGGACAAAAAGCCGTGGGTTGACGGCTCAGTGTGAGTGAGTGGAGTCATGACCGGTCCTTGCATTTGTGGGTACATCGGGGTTTTGGGCGGAAGTGGCCCTGCGGTTCCGATTCTGACCGAAATTGTGGGTAGGCCTACGCTGACGCGTTCGAGGAGCGTGGGGCTCGCCTCCCCGCGTTGCGCAACTCAGGCGGGCAGGACCTTGCCCGGATTCAGGAGTCCGCGTGGGTCCAGCGCGTTCTTCAGCAGGTGCATCACACGCAACTGGTGGCCGTCCTTGTAGCGTCGCATCGCGCCGAGCTTGAGCTGGCCAATGCCGTGCTCGGCGCTGAAGCTGCCGCCGTGTGAGGAGACCAGGCCGTACACCAGGTCATCGAGGAATTCGACTGCGCTGTCCGCGGTGCCCGTGGGCGCCACGACGTTGACGTGGAGGTTGCCATCGCCCACATGCCCGAAGACGAACAGACGCAGCGATGGCTCGCGCGTGAGGCCCGGCGCCAGCTCGGTCAGGAACTGCGGGATGCGCCGCAGTGGAAGCGAGACGTCGAACTTTTGCACTCGTCCGATGCCGCGCAGCGACTCGGTGATGTTTTCGCGCAGTGCCCACAAGGCCTGGGCCTGGGCGCCGCTCTGTGCCACGCAGGCGTCATTGCAGATGCCGTCTTCCAGCAACTGCATCACCAGCGCCTCGGCCTGCGAGGCAAGTGACGAAGTCGCCAGCGTGTCTTCGAGCTGTACGAGCACAGCGAAAGGAGTGGCGTGCTCGAAGGGCACGCGCGCGCCCGGGATGTGATGGACAACCGCATCGACCGACGCTGCATCGAGCAGCTCAAACGCCACCACGCGGGCGCCGAACGTACCGGCGATTCTCTCGAACGCGGCCATCGCACTACCCGCCGATTCGACGGCCGCCATCAGTGTCACCGTTTCAACGGGCAGCGGATGCAGCGCGAGGCTGACCTGGGTGACGATGCCGAGCGCGCCCTCGCTGCCGATGAAGAGCTGCTTGAGGTCGAAGCCGGTGTTGTCCTTGCGAAGCGGTGACAGCATGTCGAGCCGCGTGCCGTCGGCCAGCACGACTTCCAGGCCGAGCACGAGTGAGCGAATCGAGCCGTAGCGCAGCACCGACACGCCACCTGCATTGGTGGCGACATTGCCACCCACCTGGCAACTCCCTTCCGCCGCAAGCGACAAGGGGAACGTGCGTCCGGCTTCGGCCGCCGCCTGCTGCACCTGCTGCAGCACACAGCCGGCTTCCACCAGCATGGTGTTGGCGACAGTGTCTACATCGAGAATGCGCCGCATGCGCGCCAGCGATACCACCACTTCACGATCAGGCTGCGACGGCACTGCGCCACCGCATAGCCCGGTGTTGCCGCCCTGCGGCACGATCGGGAGTCCCTCCCGCGCGAGCACGCGCACCACGGCGCAGACTTCCTCCGTGCTGCCCGGTCGCACGACCAGTGCGGGAACCTGCTGAACCCTGCCCGGCCAGTCCGTTCCGAACACCACGAGACGTTCGTCGCCGGGCACGATGACATTGGCCGCCCCGACCACGGCAGCCAGCTCCCGGACAACGTTCGGGGATACCGCGGGCGGCATGCTACCGCTCGCCGGAAACGTTGCCGACAATGCGCTCCACGCTGCAAGCCAGGGACAGGAAGCGCGGGTCTTCCTTGACGAAGCCCACCAGTTGCAGGCCAACGGGCAGGCCGTTCGGCCCGCGCGCCACCGGCAGGCTGATGGAGGGGTTGTGCAGTAGCGACCAGATGCGGATGAATGCCGAGCTGCCGGTCGAAGATGCCGGCGGCGCTTCGCCCAGGCATGCAGGCATGGCCAGCACGTCCACACCGCGCAGTTCGTCCGGGAACGCTCGGCGGCACGCGTCCGCCAGGTCCAGCGCGCGTGCGTAGTCCTTGTCGGTGTAGGTTGCGCCCAGGTCCAGGTAGGCAATCAACTCGGGATCACATTTGTCCGCGTGGTAGCGGCGCAGTTCCGCGTATTCACGTGCCAGGTCGTACGCCATGATCACGTCCTGCGCTTCACCGATCTCGTCGAACATGCCGGGCAGGCGCAGTTCGCGCAGCTTTACACCCGCGCGCGACAGGCTTTGCAGATTGGCCTCGAAGGCATGCTGCACGCAAGGCTCAGCGTCCTTCCAGTGGGCGGAGCGCCAGACGCCCGCGGTGAAGTCCGTGCGGTGCGCCGCCTGGCTGTCATATCGTGGGTCCGACATGAATACGCGCATGAACAGCGTCACGTCTTCGACGGATCGTGCCAAAGGCCCGACCACGTCCAGCGGCCGCGAGTAGGTGCGGATACCGAAGTAGGGAATCGCATCCAGCGTGGGCTTGAAGCCTACGGCGCCGTTGAAGGTTGCGGGCCGTAGGATGGAGCCGGCCGTCTGCGTGCCGATCGAGATCGGCGTCATGAAGTCGGCCACGGCCGCACCCGAACCGGCCGACGACGCGGCCGGTGTGCGCGTGATGTCGTGCGGATTGCGGCAGGGTCCGGGCAACATGATGGCGTGGCGCGACACCGTGTTCTTGCCGAGGATGGAAAAGCCGAGGCGGCGCGCCATCGTCACCACAGGCGCATCGATCGTCGGCTGCCTGCCATTGAAGATCTCCGGCTCGCCCAGTTCGGTGGGCATGTCCGCGGTGTCGATCGTATCCTTGACGCCCAGCGGCACACCGTCGAATATGCCTCGACGCCCCTGCTTGTCGACAGCACGCGCATGGGCCAATGCGGAGTCGGCGGCGACATGTACCCAGGCCTTGACGTCGCCGTTGCGTTCGGCAATGCGTTCGAGGCAGGCTTGCACCCACGCTTCGCACGTCAGGTTGCCGGTGTCGAGGGCGCGGATGCCTTCAGCTGCGGACAGTGCCGCCAGGCGCGAGGGCGCGGGTCGGCGGGGGGAAAGAAGGGGGGTGGACGACAGGACCGTGCTCACGAATCGACTCCTTGGGGATGGGGTGTTTCGGCCTTGCGGCCGCGACCGATGTAGAGATCGGCCATGTTCTTGTTGCTCAACAGGTTCTGGCCGGTATCGGTCAGCACGATGCGGCCCTGGTCCAGGATGTAGCCGCGGTCGCTGAAGGCCAGCGCCTGGCGCGCACGCTGTTCGACCATGAGCACGGCGACGCCGAGTAGCGGCAACTTGCGCACTTCGCCGAACACCTGCTCGGTGAGCCCGGGCGACAGTGCCGCCGACGGCTCGTCCAGCAGCATCAGCCGCGGCGACGACATCAGGGCGCGCGCAAAGGCGAGCTGCTGGCGTTCACCGCCGGAAAGGTTCTCGGCATTGGTCTTGCGGCGTTCGGCAAGCGCCGGGAACAGATCAAACATTTCGCGGATGCGCTCGGGCAGCCGCTTCACATGCTCGACCACCTGCAGGTTCTCCAGCACGGTGAGCGAGCCGAACACGTTGCGCACCTGCGGCACGTAGGCAATGCCTTCCCCGACGCGCCGCTCGGGCGGCGTGCCGACCAATTGCTTGCCCTCGAAGTCGATGCTGCCGGACAGGCGCGGCAGCAGCCCCATAACAGCCTTGATCAGCGTCGACTTGCCTGCGCCGTTGGTGCCCGCAATGGTGACGATTTCGCGGTCGTTCACGTGCATCTCGATACCCGACACAATGTCGACCTCGCCATAGCCGGCGCTCAGGCCGGAAAGACGCAGCACGCTCAAATCACACCTCCCATGTAAGCTTCGCGTACCTTCTCGCTCTCCAGCACTTCGTCGGGCGTTCCATGCGCGATCACCTGTCCGCGATCCATCGCGTACATCTCGGGGACGATGCGCGACAGCTCCTCAAGGTTGTGCTCGATGACCAGCACGGCCATGCCCTGCCGATTGAGTTCGACAATGCGCTCGGACAGCTCTTCGATCAGGACCGGGTTGACACCCGCGAATGGCTCATCCAGCAGGATCGCGGCGGGCTTGAGCATCAGCAAGCGGCCGAGCTCCAGCAACTTCTTCTGCCCGCCGGAGAGCCGCCCTGCGCGTTCATCGGCCACGCGTTCCAGATTGAGGAACCGCAGCAGCTCGCGCGCACGCTGGCCGACTTCATCTTCTTCGCGCCGCACGCGGCTGCGCGCGAACACGAGTGCCGCAAGATATTCGCCCGCCTGCCCGGGGGCTGCGGCCATCATGTTGTCGAACACCGTCAGTTCGGAAAACTCGCGCGGCACCTGGAATGTGCGCGCGAGGCCGCGCTGCACCCGCTTGTGGATCGGCAGGCGTGACACGTCTTCACCGCGAAAAGAGACTGAGCCCGAGTGCAGCGGGATGTAGCCGGTGATGGCGGAAAACAGCGTGCTCTTGCCTGCGCCATTCGTGCCGATCATTCCCACCAGCGCGCCCTCGTTGAGCGTGACGTCGACGTTGTCGAGCACCTTGAAGCCACCGAAAGCGGCGCTCACGCCCTGGACGGAAAGGAGCGCCATCTCAGCGCTCCTTCCCGGCGCTCTTGGCGCCGAATAGGCCCTGCGGGCGATACAGCATCACGCAGATCAGGCACATGCCGATGATCCAGAAGCGCACGCTGGCCAGTTGTACTTCGGACACGCCGACGACGAAGTCGCGCAGGAAGCGTGAGCCTTCCAGGAAGCCGAGCAGCACGACGGTGCCCAGCACCACGCCGCTCAGCCGCCCGACGCCGCCGACGATGATGGCAATCCACACGTAGAAGGTGATCAGCGGCACGAACTGCTCCGGGCTGATGAATGTGAGGTAGTGCGCCTGGAAGGCGCCGGCCAGGCCGGCAAGCCCCGCGCCGATCATCAGCGAGCGGGTCTTGAAGCGCGCCGGGTCCTTTCCCAATGCCTGCACCGCGACTTCGTTGTCGCGGATGGCGCCTATCAGGCGGCCGAACGGGCTGCGGATCAGGCCCAGCGACAATGCCAGCACTGCTGCGTTGACAACGATCAGCGTGATCAGAATCCAGAAGTCCGCCGACGTGCCGGCCACTTCGCCATAGAGCCGCGGGATGCCGGGCACACCGTGCACACCACGCGTGAGCCACTCTTCCTTCTGCAGCACCATTCGCACCGATTCGGAAAAGCCTAGCGTGACGATTGCCAGGTAGTCGCCGCGCAGCCGCAGCGCGATCATGCCCAGCGGCCAGGCGCAGGCGGCGGCGAGCACCACCGCCACGGCCATCGAGATGCCAATCGGCACGCCTTTGAGGGCCAGCAGCGCGGAGGTATAGGCGCCGATCGCGAGAAAGCCGACGTGGCCGAAATTGATCAGCCCGGTAAAGCTGTATTGCAGCGAGAGGCCTGCCGACAACAGCAGGTACGTGAGGATGGCGATCCCGATGGTTACCAGATAGGCGTCCATGCTTTACCTCGCAGCCAGCAGTTGCCCGCGAATTCCCTGGGGCCGCACCAGCAGCACGCCCAGCAGGACCGCGAAGGCGAGCACGATCTTGTAGGCCGGGCCGACGTAGAGCGTTGCCACTTCCTGCGAGATGCCGAAGACCAGCATCCCGATCACGGCGCCCACAGGGTCCCCGATGCCACCCAGGATGACGGCAGCGAAGATGGGAAGCAGCAGTTCCCAGCCCAGTTCGGGCACCACCACCGCCTTCACCCCGAGCAGGTAGCCGCCCAGGCCGCAGAACAACCCGACGATGGTCCATAGCAGCAGCATGACCCTGCGTGCATTGATGCCGCTGGCGCTGGCCAGCTCGGGGTTGTCGGCGACTGCGCGCATGCGGCGGCCCACAGGCGTGAAGTGCATCATGTAGAAGACGGCCGCGAGCGCAAGCGCCGCCGTGAGCACGATCCAGACATCGGTCGGCAGGATGCGGATGCCCCCGAAATTCCATGCGCGCACGATAGGCGTCTCGATCGTGTACTGGGACTGACCCGCAAAGAACGTGATCGTGCTGCGCACCGTAAAGGCCACGCCGATCGAAGCTATCAGCCGGCTCACCAGCGGCCGCGATGCCAGCGCCCTGAACACCCACATGTAGAAGAACAGGGACAGCAAGGCCGTTGCGAGCGATGCGGCAATTCCGCTGAGGATCAACGCTGCGCCGCCAAACGACTGCGCGAGCACCGCGGTGTAGGCGCCGAACGTCATGTAGTCGCCGGTGGCGGCGTTGGGGAAGCGAGCGATCCCGAACACCAGGGTCACGGCCAGTGCCGGCAAGGCCAGCAGCAGGCCGACCACGACCCCGTTGATGGAAGCGTTCGCGATGGCGATCCAGTCCATGGAAATATCTGCGTTGGATAAATCAGGTTGCAGAAGTGCGGCCGGGAATCACTTCCTTGGCGACCAGCTGTCCCTTGCGGATTTCGTAGACGCCGAAGTCCGGCACGGTCTCGCCGTAGGTCCCGAACTCCAGTGCCGAGGAAGCGCCGTCGTAGTCGATCTTGGCTTTCTTGCGCAGCAGGTCGCGGCCTTCGACAAACGATGCAACCTTGGTGCCGGGCGCGTTTGTCACGGTGCGAATCTTGGCATTGATTGCCATCGTGTCGGCCGTGGGGCCAGCTGCCTCGATTGCCAGTGCCAGGCTGATGACCATGTCGTAGGCCTGGGCGGCGAAGATCTCCGGGTCCTTACCTGTCGCCTTGCGGAACGCGGCGTCGAAACGCTTGTAGGCCGGCTGCGTGGTGGCTGCGACGTTGGACACCGCGATGATGCCCTCGGTCACTTGCGGGCCCAGCGCTTTCACCAGTTCCTGGTTGGCCGACCAGCCCGGCATGATGAACGTGCAGTCCTGGCCCGACTGATACCACTCCTTGAGGATGATGGTGGCGTCCGGTGTGTAGGCGCTCAGCGAAATGATGTCCGGCTTGGGAGCCAGTGCTCGGCCCAGTTCGGTGCGGTAACTGGTCTGGTTGGGCTCGTAGATCACGAAAGCCTCGACCTTGCCGCCGCCCTGTTCCCAGGCGCGCTTGAAGTAGTTGGCCTGCCCGACGAAGGTGGAGTTGTTGAAGGCCATCACGGCCGGGCGCTTGAAGCCGCGGCGGCGTGCGATCTCCGCGAATGCGTTGCCGAACACCGCGTTAGATGCCTGGTATTGCCACGCCAGGTCGCGCTTGTCCTCGGTCAGCAGGTCAGGCGAGCCGCATGTGTTGAGCGAGATCACGCCGGCGGCGTTGGTGATCGGAAGCGTGGCCAGCGCCACGGACGACGACCAGATGCCGATGACGGCTTCGACCTTGGTGATTTCCACCAGCTTCTTCGCTGCCAGCACTGCCGCATCCGGGCGAGTCTGGTCATCTTCGGCGTAGAGCTGGAGTTGCCGTCCGGCGGCGCCTCCAGCTGCGTTGACCTCGGCGACCGCCAGCTTGATGGCTTCGAGCATGCCCGGGCCGTAGGTGCCGCCTGTGCCAGTGATCGAGTTCAGCGAGCCGATCTTGAAAGGCGCACTGGGTTGTGCAAGGGTCAGCCCCGGGAGGGCCGCGCCAGCCAGGCCGGCGGATGCCGCGAGGGCAAATTGCCGGCGGCCGATGTTGATGGGTTGTTCCATGATCGTGTCCTTCCGTGGTGAGATGTCGCTGGGGTTGGTATACGCTTGCTGCGACAGTTTGCAAGTGGGGTGGGTGAATTGGAGTCCGTCCGCGGGCGGTCTATTGGACCGCGCCGCGTGAGCGCATTTCGCGGATGGTGTCTTGCGGCACGCCGAACTCGCGCAGGACCTCATCGGTGTCCTGCCCGAACGTGGGCGCCGCGCGGTGGATGCGCCCGGGTGTCTTCGAGAATCTGGTGGGAATGCCGATCATTTTCATGCGGCCCAGCGTGGCATGGTCGACCTCGGCCACCATGCCGCGAGCGAGGTAGTGCGGATCTTGCATCGCCTGGCCGAAGTCATTGACCGGCCCGCACGGAACATTGGCCGCCTCGCAGCGCGCAATCCACGTGGCCGCGTCGGTCTTGCGGAATTCTGCTTCGAGCAGGGACTCGAGTTCTTCGACATGATCGAGCCGGTCCGAGTTTGTGATGAAACGCGGATCGTCCATCAGCTCGGCGCGGCCCAGCACGTCGGCGCACAGCCGCTCCCAGGTGCGCTGGTTGGCTGCGCCGATAACAATGTAGCCCTCGGCGGTGTTGAACACCTGGTAGGGCGCCGACACGCGATGCCGGCTGCCCGTTGCCTGCGGTACCGTGCCCTCGCTAAAGTAGGCGGCGGCCTCCCAGATGAACCACGGCAGGCCGCACTCGGCCAGCGAGATGTCAATGTGCTGGCCTTCACCCGTGCGCATCTGGTGCATGCAGGCCGCCAGGATGGCGTAGATCGCCGTCAGTCCCGCGCCCACGTCATAGATGGCGATGCCCGACTTCAGGGGCCGCCCTCCGGGTTCTCCAGTCATGCTCATGATGCCTGTCATCCCCTGTGCAACCAGGTCGAAGCCGCCTTTCCCGGCGTACGGGCCGGTTTGTCCGTAGCCGGAAATCGAACAGTACACGAGGCGCGGGTTGATGCGGCTCAGGGTGTCGTAGTCGACTCCCAAGGACTTGGTGACGCCCACCCGGTAGTTCTCCACCACCACATCGGCCCAGTGCACCATGTCGTACAGGATCTCCCGCGACTCGGCGTCCTTCAGGTTGAGAACGATGCCGCGCTTGTTGCGGTTGATGTGGGCGAAGCAAGTCGATTCGCCATTGACGTACGGCCCCATTTCACGCGAGTCGTCGCCGGTTCCGGCCTTCTCGACCTTGATCACTTCCGCGCCCAGGTCGGCCAGCACCATCGTGCAATAGGGCCCGGCCATGATCTGCGACAGGTCCAGGATCTTCAGGCCGGCCAGCGGCGTATTGGCGTGCGTGTTGTTGCTTGTCATGGTGTTCTTCAGCGTCCGGTGAAGACGGGCCTTTCCTTGCTGGCGAAAGCGGCGCGGCCTGCCTTGTAGTCCTGCGTGTCGAAGCACGCGTAGGCTTCGTCGCGCTCTTCGAGCGTGAGCGGGCGAGGGTCACGCAGCCGCGTGACGAACTTCTTGTGCCAGCGGTTGACCAAGGGGGCGCCGGCGACGATGCGCCCTACAGTCTGGGCGACGTTCTGCTCGAACTCGCCGTCATCGACGACTCGCGTCACGAGTCGTTTCGCGAGGGCTTCCTCGGCACCGAACACGTGGCCTTCGAGCAGCATTTCCAGCGCCGCGGTGTGGCCGGCAACCTGGATCAGGTCGCCCAGTTCGTCGTGGTCGACAGTCAGGCCGATGCGATTGATTGGCAGCCCAAAACGGGAACTGCGTGCGGCGATGCGGATGTCGCACATGGCCGCGATCTCCAGGCCGCCGCCGACGCAGGCGCCCTCGATCGCAGCCACTGTGGGATGCCGTGTGTTCTTCAGGCGGTCAGTCATCGCTAGCGTGAAGCGGGCGTACTCGCGCGCCTGCTCGCGGCCGCTGCGGCTCTCGTCGAATCCGCCGATGTCGCTGCCCGCGCAGAAGGTGCCGCCTGCGCCACGCACCACGATGCAACGGATGCTGTCGTCGGCATCGAGCGCGGACAGTGCCTCGCCGAATGCGCCGTACATCTCCATCGTGAATGCGTTGCGCCTGGCCGGCCGGTCCATCAGCACTGTGGCCAGCCCCGATGCTTCGCGGGTGGTGCGGATCGTCATGCCGCGGCCCCTTCCAGCAGCAGCTCGGTGCCCTGGAGCACGGCGCGACCGTCGAGCTCCAGCGTGGCATCGGTGACGATGGTGTCGTAATGCGCTGCGGCCTTCACCTTGCCGCCGATATAGGCGCTGGTGCCCAGTGCGAGCTGGATCGAGCCATAGACACTCTCGTCAGACAGCATGGTTCCGTCGAGCGTGCACTTCGGGTTCATGCCCACGCCAAGTTCACCCAGGTTGTAGACCAGCGGGTCGCCGAAGGAGGCCAGCAGTTCGCGGAAACGGCGCGCTTCCTCGCCGCCCTCGATGGCGACCGCCATGCCGTCAACGAAACGGATGCGCACCGGCTCATCCTTGATCAGGCCCAGCCCCGGGATGCTGGCATTGACGACGATCAGCCCGTTGGCCGTGCCCTCCACCGGCGCCAGGCTGGACTCCAGGCAGTAGCCGGCCGATATGTCGACCGTGTTGGCGAAGCCGTGCAGCGCCCTGCCGCGGCGCTCGGCGATGCTCATGCTGATGTCGGTACCCAGCGCCGTAGTGACGCGGGCGTGGCTTGCGTGGGTGAACGCATTGGCCAGCCCCTCGATCTGCGGCTTGAGTGCGGCGAAGTCGGCACTCCAGCCTTCGGCGAGGAAGAAGTCGTCGGCCGTGGACTCCGGCAGCACGATCACGCCGACACCCGCGCGAGTGGCGCGCTGCCGCGCCTCGGTGTGTGCGGCATTGGTGCGCATCAGGGCGATGACCAGGTCGGCTGCGCACATGGCCTGTGCCACCACCTCGGTGAAGCCACCTCCATGGTGGGCGCTGCCGGCCACCTGCAACAGGTGAAGCGTCGCGCCGGATTCCTGCACTGCAATGGCGAGCGGCTGGACGTTGTGCTCGGTGTACAGGTCGTACAGGACGAGCACGTTCATCCCTGGCCGCGCGGCGCCCAGCAGCTGGACAACCTTGCGGGCGTTGGGGAGCTTGAGCAGCGTGTTCACGGCAGTTTCTTTCAGGCCGCGACGGCGCTGCGCGAGTGCACCGCCGTCATGGCGTCGCCGAGGATGTCGAGGCCGCGTTCGATCTCGTCTGCTTCGGCAGCGATCGGTCCGAGGAAACGGATCACGTTGCCATGGAAGCCTGCCTTCACCAGCAGCAGGCCCTGCTGGTAGGCCTCATTCACGATGGCCGCGCCGATTTGGCCATCCGGCAGGTGCGTGTCGCGGTCTTGCACGATTTCCATGGCGACCATGGCGCCGACACCGCGCACGTCGCCCACGAACGGGAACGAACGCGCCCAGGCGTTGAAGCGGCTGCGCACGGCCTCGCCGATCAGGCGGGAACGGCGCGCATAGTCTTCGCGCTGCATCACTTCGATGGTTGCTAGGGCTGCCGCGCATGCCAGGGGATTGCCGCCATAGGTACCGCCGAGTCCGCCCACCGCAGGCGCATCCATCAGGTCGGCGCGGCCAACCACCGCGGCGATCGGCATGCCGCCGCCCATGGACTTGGCCAGCGTGTACAAGTCAGCCTCGACACCGGAATGCTCGGTGGCGAACCAGCGACCCGTGCGGCAAAAGCCCGACTGGATCTCGTCGGCGATCAGCACGATGCCATGCTGCGTGCAGTACTCGCGCAGGCTGCGCAGGAAGGATGCCGGCGCGACGTGGAAGCCGCCCTCACCCTGCACCGGCTCGATCACCACTGCGGCGATGTGCTGCGGCGTCGCCTCCGACTCCACAACGCGGCGGAACTCCGCGAAAGCCGCTGCGGAGCATGCGGCTTCGTCCGGCGCGCCGCTGCGATACAGCACGGGAAAAGGCGCGCGAAAGACCTCTGACGCAAAGGGGCCGAAGCCGGTCTTGTACGCCGGCGCCTTGGCGGTCAGCGACAGCGCCATCATCGTGCGGCCGTGGAAGCCATTGGTGAACGCCACGATGCCCGGCCGACCGGTGGCCTTACGCGCAATCTTCACGGCGTTTTCGACCGCCTCGGCACCGGTGGACTGAAGCATCACCTTCTTGGGCCAGCTGCCGGGGACGATTTCCACCAGCTTTTCCGCCAGGTCGATGTATTGCGGATACATGACGATGTTGAAGCAGGTGTGCAGGAACCGGTCGGCCTGATCCTTGACTGCCTGTACCACAGCGGGATGGGCGTGCCCGACGTTCAGCGTTCCGATGCCACCGGCGAAGTCTATGAAGCGATGACCGTCCAGGTCTTCGACCGTGCAACCCTGGGCCGTACGGGCGAACACCGGGGCGCCGTTGGCGACCCCTCTGGCCACGACCTTGTCACGGCGGTCCTTGTAAGCCTGGCACTGCGGGCCGGGGAGCATGGGTTGCTGTTGCATTGCAATCTCTCCTTGGATCTGGGTACTGGTTGCGATGTACTTTATCTTGTCTCATTTTCTGTGTCAATCATTGTATTGTTGATTGATCTTTATTTTGTTCTCTAATTTGTGTACAATCCTGCCCATGATGCTGCTTCCAGTGAGTTAGATTCCGTGCTCCACCGCTACTCCCAGCTGCCACCCATGGACAAAGCCCAGTCAGAAGAAGCCGGCTCCCCGAGCGCTCGCGCTGTTCTGGTCGACCTGCGCGAGCGGATTTCGTCGCAGACGCTGCTGCCCGGTGCCCGCATCACGGAGGAGGAAGTGGCCAAGGCCTACAACATCACCCGTGCCAAGGCGCGGGAGGTGCTGGCCACCCTGGAGGACCGCAATCTGATAGAGCGCATCCCGAACAGGGGCGCGGTCGTGGCGTTCGTCGACATGGAGGCCACCTACAAACTCTATGAAGTCCGCGAGGCGCTGGACGGGCTAACGGTCCGGCTCGCCACGCAGAACACCAAGCCGGAAGACTGGAAGGACATGCAGGAGTCGCTTGGTGAACCGTTCGAGCGCAGCCTTCGGGAAGGCGACATCGATGGTCACATCGCGACGATCGAGCGCTTTCGTGGCCGCCTGCGCCAAGCGGCCGACAACGACACCCTGACCGACCTGAGCGAACGGGTCTATGAGCGCACGCGGGTCACGATCCGGCGCGTGGCACTGCTGCCCGGCCGCGCCGAGATGGGCATCACGCAATACCGGGCTGTGCTTGCCGCCATCGTGAAGGGTGACGCGGACGAAGCGGAACAGAAAATCCGCGAGCTCAATCGCAGCGCCCGCGAGTACATGCTGCGGTACAAGAATTTCGTCCTATAGGGAACGCGACCCTGTTCCCTCTGGAACTTGGGTCGCTATCCACAAAAAAGTGGCCTTATCCGATTTAGAACGGGATGTCGTCGTCCATGTCGTCGAAGCCGGTCGAGGGCTTGGACGCGGCAGGACGCTGTGCCGGAGCCGAGGGGCGCGAAGCGGGCGCCGGCGCGCGGCGGGGTGCGCCACCGCCGTCTTCATCGCCACCACCGGGGCTGCCCATGCCTTCACGGCCGCCCAGCAGCTGCATTTCGGTGGCGACGATATCGGTCGCGGTCTTCTCGACGCCGTCCTTGTCGGTGTACTTCCGGTAGACAAGGCGGCCCTCCACGTAGATCGGACGGCCCTTCTTGACGTACTCGCCCACGATCTCGGCCAGGCGGTCGAAGAAGGTGACGCGGTGCCACTGCGTTTCCTCGATCGATTCACCGCTGGTCTTGTCCTTGCGCTTGCTGGTGGTGGCGACGCTCACGTTGGCCACGGCCGAGCCCGACGGCAAGTAACGGATTTCGGGGTCCCGGCCGCAATTGCCGACCAGGATGACTTTGTTGACGGATGCCATGGGGAATGTTCCTCCGGTAATTTGATGATTATGTCGCCTGGGCCTCGTCGGCCAATACCTGCTCCGCCGACCCGCCCGACGCCGGCGCCCTCATGGGCCAGGCCACGGCCAGCCAAAGCAGCATCAGCCCGGCGCAGGCCGCGAACAAGCCTTGAGTACCAACGTTCTTGGCCAGCCAGCCGCCGACCGCCCCGCCTGCGAAGAAACCCAGGGATTGCAGGGTGTTGTACACACCCAGCGCCGCGCCACGGGCATGCGGCGGCGCGATGCGCGAGGCCATGCTGGGCTGGCTGGCCTCCAGCACGTTGAAGCCGCAGAAAAAGACGAACAGCAGCGCCGCCAGCGCGCCGATTCCGGGTCGGCCGGCGGCCAGCAGCAGCCCCACCTGGACCAGGGCGACCACGGCCACCGAGGCCAGGAATACCGCCCGCAGGTAGCCGCGCCGCTCCAGCGGAAACAGCGTCATGCCCATGACCACGAACGAAGCCAGCACGGCGGGCAGGTACACATACCAGTGCTGCTCCTTGGGCAGGCCGGCCTGCACCAGCAGCGCGGGGATGGCCACCCACATCGCCAGCTGCACCGCGTGCAGCACGAAAACCCCCACGTCCAGGCGCAGCAGGCCGGGATGACTGAGCACTTCGGACAGCTTGCCGCGGGGCACGTTCTTGTGCTGGACCGGCTCAGGCGGGGTCCACCACGCGATCACGGCAATGCAGCCCAGGGCCAGGGCGCCGGTGACGGCAAAAAGCCCTCCCAGGCCCACCTGGGTGACCAGCAGAGGCGCCACCACCAGCGACAGGGCGAACATCAGGCCGATGCTGGCGCCCACCAGGGCCATCGCCTTGGTGCGCACTTCGTCGCGGGTCTGGTCGGCCAGCAAGGCGGTCACCGCGGCGGATACCGCGCCGGCCCCCTGCAAGGAACGGCCCGCGATCAGCCAGCCCAGGGTTTCGGCGCCGGCGGCGACAAAACTCCCGGCCGCGAACACGATGAGCCCGAAGATGATCGTCCGCTTGCGGCCCAGCCGGTCCGAAGCCATGCCGAAGGGGATTTGCAAAATGCCCTGGGTCAGGCCGTAGATGCCCATGGCCAGGCCGACCAGGGCGGGGTCGCCGCCGCCCGGGTACCGGGCCGCCTCCAGCGCAAACACCGGAAGAACCAGGAACAAGCCGAGCATGCGAGCGGCAAAAACGGTGGCGAGCGAGCCACTGGCGCGGCGCTCCAGGGGCGTCATGCTGGCGGAAGCGAGGGAAACGGGGACTGTATTCACGAAGCGAGGGGTAGCAGGAATCGGGCCGCCTGGCGGGCCGGCAAACCAGGGATTGTCCGGCATTCCGCCGGGCCGGGTGCGCGGCATGGCCCGGCGCTCTATCATGTTGGGTTTTCCTGGGCGTACCCCGACTTGAACAAATCGACCGACGGCAAATACCTGGGGACCCTGGCGGCCCAACGGATCAGCATCCGTGGGGCGCGCACGCACAACCTCAAGAACATCGACCTGGACATCCCGCGCAACCAGCTGGTGGTGATCACCGGGCTGTCGGGCTCGGGCAAGTCCTCGCTCGCCTTCGATACCTTGTATGCGGAAGGCCAGCGCCGGTACGTGGAGAGCCTGTCGGCCTATGCGCGCCAGTTCCTGCAGCTGATGGACAAGCCCGACGTGGACATGATCGAGGGCCTGTCGCCCGCGATCTCCATCGAGCAGAAGGCCACCTCGCACAACCCGCGCTCCACCGTGGGGACGGTGACCGAGATCCACGATTACCTGCGCCTGCTGTTCGCCCGCGCGGGCACGCCCTACTGCCCGAACCACAACATTCCACTGCAGTCGCAGACCGTGTCGCAGATGGTCGACGCGGTGCTGGCCTTGCCTGAAGAGTCGCGCCTGATGATCCTGGCGCCCGTGGCGCGCGACCGCAAGGGCGAGTTCGTCGATGTCTTTGCCGAAATGCAGGCGCGCGGCTACGTGCGCTTCCGCGTCGATGGCCAAGCCTATGAATTCGACAACCTGCCCAAGCTGAAGAAGGCGGAGAAGCACGACATCGACGTGGTCATCGACCGGCTCAAGGTGCGACCCGATGTGCAGCAGCGGCTGGCCGAGAGTTTCGAGGCGGCCTTGCGGCTGGCGGACGGCCGCGCCATTGCCGTGGAGATGGAAACCGAGAAGGAGCACTGGTTCAACGCCAAGTTCGCCTGTCCCATCTGTAATTACTCGATCACCGAACTCGAGCCGCGACTTTTTTCTTTCAACTCACCGGTCGGCGCCTGCCCTTCGTGCGACGGCCTGGGCCACATGGAGTTCTTCGATCCGACGCGGGTGGTGGCCTTCCCCACCCTGTCGCTGGCCAGCGGCGCGATCAAGGGCTGGGACCGGCGCAACAGCTATTACTTCAGCCTCATCGAAAGCCTGGCCAAGCACTACAAGTTCGACGTCGACGCGGCCTTCGAGGACCTGCCGGAGCCCGTGCGCCATGCAGTGCTGCAGGGCTCAGGCGAGGAAGAGATCCGCTTCAACTACACGCTGGAATCGGGCAACTCCGCCGGCCGCAAAGTCACCAAGAAGCACCCTTTCGAAGGCGTAATTCCCAACATGGCGCGGCGCTATCGCGAGACCGATTCGGTGGCGGTGCGCGAAGAGCTGGCGCGCTATCGCAGCATGCAGCCCTGCCCCGAGTGTCACGGCACCCGCCTGCGCAGCGAAGCGCGGCACGTGAAGGTGGGCGAAGGCGACCAGGCCCGCGCCATCTTCGAGATCGGCCATGCCACGCTGCGCGAGAGCTTCGAGTATTTCGACAGCCTGAAGCTGCACGGCGCCAAGGCCGAGATCGCCGACAAGGTGATTCGCGAGATCGGCCTGCGGCTGAAATTCCTCAACGACGTGGGTCTGAACTACCTCAGCCTGGATCGCAGCGCCGAGACCCTGTCGGGCGGCGAAGCGCAGCGCATCCGCCTGGCCTCGCAGATCGGCTCGGGCCTCACCGGAGTGATGTACGTGCTGGACGAGCCCAGCATCGGCCTGCACCAGCGCGACAACGACCGGCTGATCGGCACGCTACGGCATCTGCGCGACATCGGCAACAGCGTGATCGTGGTCGAGCACGACGAGGACATGATCCGCGCCGCCGACCACCTGATCGACATGGGCCCGGGTGCCGGCATCCACGGCGGCCGGGTGATGGCGCAGGGCAGTTACGAGGACGTGAAGGCCACGCCCGCCTCACTGACCGGGCAGTACTTGTCCGGCGGGAAATCGATCGCCGTCCCCAAGCGGCGCACGCCCTGGCTGCCCGTGCTGGATGCAGCGCCCATGGAGCGAAAAGCCTCGCGCTTTCCGCCCAGCGACGCGGCCGTGCGCAGGGCTGCGCGCGAAGCGGAGCACCTGGCCACCCGCGGCGCCGTGCAGGAGATCCGCGTGCTGGGTGGGACCGGCAACAACCTGAAGAATGTCAGCGTGGCGTTCCCCGTCGGCCTGTTCACCTGCGTCACAGGCGTTTCGGGTTCCGGCAAGTCGACACTGGTCAACGACACGCTGTACGCCGCCGTGGCGCGCACGCTCTATCGGGCCCATGAAGAGCCGGCAGCGCACGAGGCCGTGGAAGGCATCGAGCATTTCGACAAGGTCATCAATGTCGACCAGTCGCCGATCGGCCGCACGCCGCGCAGCAACCCCGCCACCTACACCGGCCTGTTCACGCCGATCCGCGAGCTGATGGCCGAGGTGCCTATGGCCAAGGAACGCGGCTACGGGCCCGGGCGCTTTTCCTTCAACGTCGCGGGCGGGCGCTGCGAGGCCTGCCAGGGCGACGGCGTGGTGAAGGTGGAGATGCACTTCCTGCCCGACGTCTATGTGCCCTGCGACGTCTGCCATGGCCAGCGCTACAACCGCGAGACGCTCGAGGTGCAGTGGAAGGGCCGCAACATCGCGCAGATCCTGGACATGACGGTGGAGGACGCCCACCTGTTCCTCAAGGCCGTGCCGACCATCGCGCGCAAGCTGCAGACCTTGCTGGACGTGGGCCTGTCCTACGTGAAGCTGGGCCAGGCCGCCACCACGCTGTCCGGCGGCGAGGCGCAGCGGGTGAAGCTGGCGCTGGAATTGTCCAAGCGCGACACCGGCCGCACGCTGTACATCCTGGACGAGCCGACCACCGGCCTGCACTTCGCCGACATCGACCTGCTGCTGCACGTGCTGCACCAGCTGCGCGACGCCGGCAACACCATCGTGGTGATCGAGCACAACCTGGATGTGATCAAGACGGCCGACTGGATCATCGACATGGGCCCCGAAGGCGGCGCCGGCGGCGGTGAAGTGGTGGGGGTGGGAACGCCGGAGGATATTGCGGCGAATCCGGCGAGTCATACCGGGAGGTATTTGAAGAGGTTGTTGTGAGGCGGAGGTGCGCAGCGCTGATCCGCCATTAGCGGGAGCAGGAACGCAACCGAAACGACCGGGCTAAGGCGAAGCTCAATTGCGCAGTACGTTCTCGAGTTCGGTGAGCAGGCGATCGGTATCGGCCAACGAGAACACCAGCGGGGGCCGAATCTTGAGCACGTTGGCGTCTGGCCCGGTGGCTGAGATCAGAACCCGGCGTGCGCGCAGGCCGTTGACGGTCGCCAGGGCCGCGGCGGGGTCCGGGGTCTTGCGCTCACGGTCTGTCACCATCTCGACGCCGATGTACATCCCCGCGCCGCGAACGTCACCGATGCCCTCGAACTTCTGCGCAAGCGCGCGCAGGCCATCACGGATCGCCTCGCCCACCACCTGCGCGTTTTTCTGCAGGCCTTCTTCCTTGATCACGCGCAAGGTGGCCTGGGCCGCCGCGATCGCAACCGTGTTGCCGCCGAAGGTGTTGAAGTAGCGCGTGTCCTGGCCGAACTGCTGGATCACCGCCGGGTTCATCGCGACGGCGGCAACGGGGAAACCGTTGCCCATCGGCTTACCCATCGTCACCAGGTCCGGCACCAGGCCGTGGCGCTGATAGCCCCAGAACCGGTCCCCGGAGCGCCCGAATCCCGATTGAACTTCGTCGGCGATGAACAGGCCGCCGGCCGCGCGCACGACTTGCGCCACGGGAGCCAGCAGGTCGACCGGGTGTGAATAGACGCCGTCGGACGAGAAAAGCGAATCCGCGATGAAGGCGGCGACACCCTGCCTGCGCCGGCGCAGATCGTCGATCTGTTCCTGCACCCGATCGGCGAACCAGCGTCCGAGCTGTTCGGGCGCCAACCGGTACGAGTCGGGCGCCGGCACCCGGCGGACCCAGGTGCCGAGCGGCGAATATTCGCCCAGCGAGGGCGAGAGGCCCGAGGTCAGGTCGGAGTTGCCGTGGTAGGCCTCCGACGTGATGATAATCCCCTGGTGGCCGGTGTGGTGCTTTGCGATGCGCAGCGCCAGGTCGTTCGCCTCTGAGCCGGTGCAAGTGAACATCACGTGCTCGATCGCGGGCTCGAAGGTCGACAGCAGTTCCTCGGCGAATTCCAGGATGCCCGGGTGCAGGTAGCGAGTGTGCGTGCACAGCGTGTTGAGCTGGGCCGTCGTCGCCGCCACGACGGCGGGATGGCAGTGGCCGACCGAGACGACGTTATTGTACGCGTCCAGGTAGTCGTTGCCTTCGGGGTCGTACATGTGCACGCCGCTCGCGCGGCTGACTTCCACCGGATGCCCGTAGAAAAGGCGATAGGCGGGGCCGAGCAGCCGCTGGCGCTTCCCGATCATCTCCCGCTGCGCGGGCGGCAGCGTGTCCAGCACGCCGGGGTCGAAGGAGTTCACCATCTTGCCGCGCGAAGCCGCGGGCACGGGGGTCTGTTTTTTTGTCATGTATTGAAAGAATTGGGACCAGGCGAGGCCTAGCGGAAAAACTTCTCGCGGACCTCGCTGTCGCTGACCGCGGTGCGCACCGGCCCTCGCCAGGCTTCGCGGCCCGCCGAGAGGACGATGCAATCGTCCGTCAGCGCCTCGGCGATGTCGAGGTTCTGCTCCACGACGATCAGCATCAGCCCGGACGCGCGGATGCGCTTCAGCGCGCCGATGACGCCGGCCACGACGCCCTGCGAGAGACCCGCGGACAGCTCATCGAGGATCAGCGCCTTCGGGCGGGTCACCAGCGCCCGGCCGATCGCCAGCATCTGCTGCTCGCCGCCGGAGAGGTTGCCTGCCAGCGAGCCGCGCCGCTCGGCGAGGCGCGGGAACAGCTCGTACACCTCCTCGGACGGCAGCGGCTTGCGGTCGCCCGCGCCGCGCCGGCCCGCGGCCAGGGTTTCCTCCACCGTGAAATTCGAGAAAAGTTCGCGGCCCTGCGGCACCAGCGCGATCCCCCGGCGCGTCACCGCGCTGGCGGCAAGGCGGCTGATGTCCTCGCCCTCGAAATGGACCGAGCCGGCGGCTCGCGCCTGCAGTCCAATGATGCCTTCCACGCACGAGGTCTTGCCCGCGCCGTTGGTTCCCAGCACCGAGACCGCCTCTCCCTGGCGCAGGTGCAGGTTGAAGCCTTGCACGGCGACCACCTGGCCGTAGGTGACGCGCAGGTCCTGAACGACGAGATCGGGCTGCGCGCTCATGTCGTCTTTCCGAAGTAGATATGCTGGACTTCCGGCATGCCGATGACCTGTTGCGGGCTGCCGTGCGCGACAACGGCGCCCTCGTGCATCACGCTCATGGTGTGGCTGCAGCCGACGACGAATCGAATGTTGTGTTCGATCAGCAGCATGGTCAGGCCCCATCCACGGTTGAGCGTGCGCAGCAGCTGCATCAGGCGCTCCTCGTCCTCGGGATCGACGCCGGAGACCGGCTCGTCCAGCAGCAGCAGCCGCGGCCGCGAGGCGATCGCGCGGGCGATCTCCAGCCGCCGCTGGTCCCCGACGGACAGGGCGCCGGCACGGTCCCAGGCACGCGATTGCAGGCCGACGGCCGCCAGGGCGTCCATCGCGGCGGCCTGTCGCGCGCGCGACTGCCCGCGCTCCAGCAGGTCGCTGACGCAGGTGGCGAAGCTCTCGACCACCCCATTGCGGCCCAGGCCGATCAGTACGTTGTCCAGGCAACTCAGCTGGCTGAACACCGCCAGATGCTGGAAGGTGCGGGTCACGCCGATGCGGATTCGTTCGTCCGCGGGGCTCGCCGCGGACGGCTGCCCGAACAGGCGCAGCTCGCCCGCGTCGGGCATCGTCAGGCCCGAAACCAAGTTGAAGAATGTCGTCTTGCCAGCGCCGTTCGGGCCGATGACGCCGTGAATCTCGCCCTGTTCGACGCGCAGTGAGACATTGTCGACGGCGACTAGGCTGCCGTACGTCTTCCTCACCCCCGTAGCCTCCAGTGCGGGACCGTCGAACGGGGGCCAAAACTTCTCGGGCGCGGCGACGCGGGCCGGCGTCGAAGGGTGGGTCGCTGCCGCGGGCGTTTCGTCCCTGTGCTTCGCCGGGCGGAAGCGCGCGGTCAGATCGGCAGCCGCACCCACCAGGCCGTTGGGCAGGCGCAGGATAATCAGCAGTGCCAATGCTGTGAAGGCGACTTCCGAATACTCCGCAAAGGACCGCAGCGCCTCGGGCAAGGCCCGCAGCAGCACCCCGCCGACGAACGCGCCCCAGATGGAGCTCATGCCGCCGACCAGGGCGTAGGCGACCGCGTTGATCGATTGCGTGAAGCCGAAGCTCTCCGGATCGATGATCCTCAGCTGCGGCGCCAGCACCGCGCCGCCGATGGCCAGCATCATCGAAGACAGCACGAAGACGGCCACCTTCACGCGCCCGATCTTGATGCCGAAGGCCACCGAAGCGACTTCGCTCGCCGTGATGGCGCGCAGCAGGCGGCCGAAGCGTCCGCGCAGCACGACCCCCATCGCGAGCACCGCCAGCGCCGCGAACACGCCGAGCAGCAGCAGGCTGCTCGCGTCGTCCTTGAACTCGTAGCCGGAGATCGACGCGCGGGGCACCCGGATGCCTTCTGCGCCGCCGGTGACGCTCTTCCACTCGCGCAGGATGATGATGCCCAGCGACTGGAACACCAGCGTGACCATGGCAAGGTGGTGGCCGCGGAACCGCGTCGCGGGCAGGCCCGCGATGAAGCCGGCGCAGGCGCCGAACACGCCGGCCACCGCGACAGCGAGCAGGAACGGCACCTTGAAGTTGATGATCAGCAGCGACGAGGAGTAGGCGCCTATGCCCATCATGGCGCCGCCGGCCAGCATCACGATCTTGGCGTAGCCGACCAGCGGCACGAGGGCCACCGCGGCGATGACCGCGACCATACACAGGCAGAACACGTACTGCACGTAGTTGTCGAAGGCCAGCCCCAGCACCGCGAGGCCCATAACGGCCGCGCTGGGGGCAAGCACGGCGAGGATCGAGGTCCGCTTACGCATTGCGCCGGGTTCCTTCCGTGAAGATGCCTTCCGGCCGGACCATCAGCACGAGGAACACCAGCACGAAGCTGGCCGCGCTCTTGGCGGCGCTGGAGATGTAGGCCGCCGCCAGCGTCTCGATGATGGCCAGGATGAAGCCGCCTATCAGCACGCCGCGCAGGCTGTCGAAGCCGCCGATGACCGCGGCCACGAAAGCGGGAACGATCAGCGCTGTCGCCAGGTCGGGCGTGATGCCCATGGCCGGTGCGGCGAACACCCCGGCCAGGCCGGCCAGGACGCCCCCGAGGAACCAGGCGGCGGCGTAGGTGACGGGCACCGAGTAGCCGCAAAGCTGTGCGCCGCGGTAGTTCGCCGCCATCGCCCTCATCCCGCGGCCGAGGGCCATGCGTTCGAAGACCGTGATGCCTGCCAGCGCCACCAGGGCGGCGCCGCCAATGATCCAGGCGGTTTCCTTCGTCAACGTCAGCGTGGGCGTTATCTGCCACAGCGTGCCGCTCATCACCGGAGGGATCGAGAGCAGCTCCGTCTCGTAGACGAGGCGGATGATCTCGGTCACGGCGACGCCGAGGAAGACCGTGGCCAGCACGACGGAAAACACGTCGGCGCGGCGGATGGGCCGCAGCAGCAGCCACTCGATGGCGGCGGCCAGTAGGCCGACCACGAAGGGCACGAGGGTGTACGCCACCACCATCGGCCACTTCAGCAAAGTGACCACCGCGAAGGCGCCGTAAGCGCCCAGCATGCAGAAAGCGCCATGCGCGAAATTGACGGTGCGCGTGGCCTTGTGGATCACCACGAAGCCGCACGACGCCAGACTGTAGATCGCACCGATCTTGAGCGCGCCGATCAGCAACTCGAAAAGTTCATCCATGCTTGCAGCGGCTCATTCAAGCCCCTCCTTGAACTCGACTCCGGTCATCAACTGGGTACGCTGGGCGGCGATGTAGCCCGCCTCCGCGGCCCGCTGCGCATACGCCTGCCACTGTGGATCGGCGTTCAGGCGCCCGCGGCGCTCTTCCCGGTCCGCCGCATCGCGGTAGGCCCACACGTGCACATAGGTATTGAGTTCGCCCGTTTCGGCCGTCATGAAGACGACCGGCTTGCCCAGGTGGCGCCACTGGGCGGCACGGCCGAACTCGGTGTATAGCGCGATCTGCAGGGCCAGCGTGCCGGGCTTGACGTGATAGACACGGTGATCGAAGAGCATCGTCCGCTCGGCCGTCGGTCAGCGCAGGACCTGCCAGGTGCCGTCCTTGACGATCACGTTCACCGTCCGGTTGTTGCCCTGGCGCTGAGTAGGCCCGTAGGTCTCCGGAAAGATGACGTCGGCGGCCCAGGGTCCGAAATCGGACGGCTTGGCTTCCTTCAGCGTCTCCATCTGGCGGATCAGGTTGGCCCAGGACAGGTCGTTGCCCGCCTTCTTCATCGCCAGCGCCAGCACATACATGTCGCCATAACCCATGACGTCGGTGTAGGCGGGGCGGCCTTCCGGCGGCGTGCCGAATCGCTTGATCCAGGCCGTTTCGAACTTGGCGTTGTCGGGCGCCTTCTCGCCATGGTAGTAAGGCAGCAGCCAGACCGAGCGCACGCCATCGGCGGCCGCGCCGGCGACGGTCGGGAAGGAGCGGGTCACCACGCCGGCGCCCACCCACCACGGTGCGGAGGCCGCGCCGCGCTCCTTGGCCTGCTTGACGGCCAGCGCGCCTTCCTGAACCTGACCGAAGAACACGACGAGGTCGGGCTTGGACCGCGCGATCGCGACGATCTGCGCAGTGTAGTCCTTGTCGCCCAGGTCGTAGGTCTGGACCGTGGTGAACTTCACACCCGCCTTTTCCAACGCCGGCTTGGTGGCGTTCCACTCGGCTTGCGGGAATGCGTAGGTGCCCACCAGCACGGCGATATTCTTTGCCGCCGGGTTGGCCGCCAGGATGCTCTTGACGTTGTGGTCGTTCAGCTGGTTGGCCGCCGGCGGCGCGCCGTTGAAGACGTTCTTCGTGAAGGGCTCGCGCATCTTCATCGTGATGCTCACCGGATTCATCACGGGCATGCCCATTTCGCGGAAGTAGTCCGCAGCCGCCTCAGCGCCGGTGCTGCCGGAGCCGGAGAACACGGCGTAGACCTTCTGCTGCTCATGCAGTTTCTTCACGGCCGCGAGACTCTCGGCAGGCGATGCCGCGGGCTGGTGGACGAAGCGCAGCTTCCTGCCGTTGATGCCGCCGTTCGCGTTGATCTCGTCGACGGCGAGTTGCGTTCCGTCGCGCGATCCCTGGCCGAGCCAGCTGAGCGGGCCGGTCAGCGGGCCGAAGCCGCCGATGAGGATCTCCGTCGGGGTGACACCCTGCTGCGCATGCGCGGCGGTGGACGCTAGGCCGAAAGCGCACGCCAGCGCGAGCGCCGTGCCGGCGGCTTTTGTCGTGAAACGGGCCAAAGTGCTTCTCATTGCTTTCTCCAGGAAGAGAGGGGGTTGGGAGGGGACCGGTGCGCAGGGAGCGGGAGCTCTAGCCCCAGGTCTTCGAAGCGATCGCCCACAGCCGCTCGGCTCGGCGCTGCGTTTCCTTCAGCGTGGCCTTGCGGTCTATGGTTGTCATCTCCCCGTTCTTGACCACCTGCACGCCGTCGACGAATACATCGGTGACGTCGCTGCCGTTAGCGTTGTAGACGAGGTTGGTGATCAGATTGGGCGTGTAGATCGGGTTGCACCAGGGCGTTTCCAGATCGACCAGCACGATATCGGCCTTCTTGCCGGCTTCCAGCGAGCCGATCTTGTCCGCCATGCCCACGGCACGCGCGCCACCCATGGTCGCCATCCGCAGCGCGTCGTAGCCATTGAGCATGCCGACGTCGCCGGTCTTCACGCGCGGGATCAGGATGCCAAAGCGCATGAACTTCCACAGGTCGTTGGAACACCAGTCGGAGCCGAACGACACATTCACCCCGGCCTCGTAGACCTTCTCCATCGGCGGGAAGTAGCCGCGCTTGGGCACGTGGAAGGAGGTGTGCGAGAGGTGCGCCTGAGAGGACGCGAAGATCTCGATGTCGGAGTCCGACAGGAACACGCAGTGGAAGCCGATCGTGTTCGGACCCATGATGCCGAGCTTCTGGCCCAGCTCGATCGGACGCATGCCGTACTGCTTCAGCACGAACTCGGTCTCGCCCGGCACTTCGGCGATGTGGATGTTGAGGCCGACGCCCTGCGAGGCGGCGAGGTCGCGGCACTGCTCGATCGCATCGGCGGAACAGTACCCCGGGCCCGCCGGCGAGATGCGGGTGGTGATGCGGCCGTCGGCCTTGCCGTGCCAGTTCTCGAACAGTTCGCGCGCGTTGTCCAGGCCCCGCGCCACCATCCCCGTGTCCCAGGGGCGATCCATGACCGTGGCGCCCAGCTTGGAGGTGTCGGTCCCCCAGATCATCTCGCTCAGGATGCCGCGCGCGCCCAGGTCGACCAGTGCCGGCGCGGTGTGCTTCTCGTCGTTCCAGGTATTGCTGATGGTCGTGGTGCCTGTCATCACCATCTCCATCCCGTGCGTGAGCGCGGCCCAGTAGAGGTCTTCGCCCTCGGCCCGTGAGGCCACAGGCAACGCCCGCTTGTAGAGGCCGGCAGAATTGGCCTTGCCGGGCACGTCTTCGGTCAGCCCCTTGATATACGCGCCCACCAGGTGCGTATGCGTGTTCACCATGCCGGGGATGACGGCTTTGCCGCTGGCATCGACCGTGCGCTCGGCGCGGAACTGGGCGCGGTCGAAATCGCTCCCGTCACCGACGTAGGTGATGGTCGAGCCGTCGAACGCGACGACACCCTTCTCGATGACACGGTTTGTGTCCACCGGGATGACGTAACCCCCTTCAATCAGTACTCGTGTCATTTACTTCTCCTTCACACGCTTGTTGAAACCGGACGATTGGGCATGGCGAACGGTGCCGCGCTCTCGAAAGCGCGCGCGACGCGCAGGACCAGGTCTTCTCGGTATTTCGCCGCGACGATCTGCATCCCCACGGGCAATCCGCTCTTCGTGAAGCCGCAGGGCACCGAGGCCGCCGGCTGCTGCGTCAGGTTGAACGGATAGGTGAATGGCGACCAAGCGATCCACGCCTGCTGCTCGTCGGCGTAGGGGGTCACCCGGTTCACCTCGAATGGCGGGATCGCGACCGTCGGGGTGAGCAGCACGTCGTACTTCTCGTGGAACAGCGCCATGTGCGTGCCCAGGCTGCCGCAGGCGTCGATGGCCGCCAGGTATTCCATGTGGTCGAACTTCTGGCCGAGGTCGGCGAAGCGCTGCAGGCCGGGGTCCAGTAGGGCCCACTTCTCGCGCGGGATCGAGCGGCGCAGGTTGGCGGCGCCGCTCCACCAGAGCGCCTCGAAGTGGCGGGTGGGGTCCTCGAAGCCGGGGTCTACCTGTTCGACGATGGCGCCCAGGGCCGCCAGCTTTTCCGCGCCGGCCACGACCGCCGCGCGCACCTCCGGGTCCACACTCGCGTAGCCGAGGGTGGGACTGAGCGCGACCCGCAGGCCCGTGATGCCGGCGTCGATGCCGACGCGGTAGTCGATGGGGCGATGCGGCAGGCTGTGCCAGTCCCGGACGTCGGGCTGCGCCATCACCGTCAGCATCGCGGCCGCGTCCGTGACGGACCGCGTCATCGGGCCGAGGTGGGCAACTCGGCCGAACGGGCTCAACGGATAGGCGGGCACCAGGCCGAACGTTGGCTTCAGCCCGAACACGCCGCTAAAAGAAGATGGGATGCGGATCGAGCCGCCGCCGTCGGTGCCAATGTGCAGGCAGCCCATGCCGAGTGCGGCGGCGACGCCCGCGCCGCCGCTGGAGCCACCCGGCGTCATCGCCAGGTTCCACGGGTTGCGCGTGACGCCGTGCTGTGGCGAATCGCAGACGCCCTTCCAGCCGAACTCGGGCGTCGTCGTCTTGCCGAGAAGGATGGCCCCGTTCTCGCGCAACCGCGCGACGGCCGGGGCGTCCTCGGCCCACGGCTGCTTCGCGTCGATCGTCTTGGAGCCGCGCAGTGTAGGCCAGCCCCGCGCGAGGAGCAGATCCTTGACGGTGGTGGGAATGCCGTCGACCAGCCCCGCCGGCTGGCCTTTCGCCCAGCGCGCTTCGGAAGCAACCGCGTCGGCTTGCGCCGATTCGAGGTCAAGGTGACTGAATGCATTGACGGCGCCTTCGCACTGCTCGATGCGTTCCTTGACCGCCGCCAGAACTTCCACCGGTGAAACCTCCTTCCGGCGGTACAGCGTCAAGAGCGTCTGGGCATCGGTATCGGCGAGGGAGGTTCGGCTGTTCACTAGTATTGCCTTTGAGGATCGACCACGTTCTGCAGGGTGCCGCGTTCCAGGTAAGCCTGCAGGTTGCGCAGGAAGTGCGGCGCCACGTCCTCCGGGATCAGGGGCCCCGAGAGGTGCGGAGTCATGGAAACCTTGGGGTGATCCCAGAACGGATGCTCCGGGGGCAGGGGTTCGGTGGCGAAGACGTCCATGGTGGCGTGGCCGACACGGCCGCTGTCTAGCGCTTCCAGCAGCGCGGGCTCGTCGACCAGATCGCCGCGGCCGACGTTCACCAGATGCACGCCGGGGCGCACCGCAGCGAGCGCTTCGCGCCCGATCAGGCGACGCGTCTCGTCCGTCTTGGGCAGCACGAGCACCACTGTGCTCGCGCTGGACAGGAAGTCGCGAAGGCCCTCAGGGCCGACGAAGAGCCGGTCGACTTCCGGCGAGGGCGTGTCCGAGCGGCGCCAGCCGACCACCTTCGCGCCCAGGGCGCGGAAGGCCTTCGCCACTTCGGAGCCGATCTCACCGAGGCCGGCGATCCCTATCGTTTCCTGCCGCACGGAACCGAGTTCGACGTAGCCCCACTCGCGCCTTCGCCGCAGCGAATCGGTGGCTTCGGTCTTGAGCGTCCGGCGCAGGACGGCCGCCAGCACGTACTCCACCATGCGCGGTGCGATCAGCCGCCCGTCGGTCCGTGTGAGGATGACGGAGTCCTTGAACGGCCATTTGACGCCGGAGACGTCTTCCACGCCCGCGCCCATCTTCTGGATCCACTTCAGGCGGGGCATGGACTTCGTCATCGCGAGCGGAAAGCCCCAGCCGTACAGGATTTCCGTCGTCGGCAGATGCGGCGCGGCCTCCTCCGGGGTGGTCGCGAACGCGAAGTCGGCTTGCGCTGCGTCGGGCGAAAGCATCTCGACGAAGCGGGGAAGGTCGGTCGAGTACTTCGTGTACACCAGCACGCGGGGCTTCATGAGTCAGCCCCCGCTTTCCGACGCTCAGACACGGCATCGGCGCCCGGCCCCGCCTCGTGGCTCTGCAGGTTGGCGACGAGCAGCTTGCCTTCCTCGAGGTTGTGGCGTTGCGCCTCGCGCTCCGCCGCGTCGGGGTCTCCAGAGATCAGCGCCTGCACGATAGGCTCGTGCTGTTTCAGGATCGCGGCGCAGTCCACCGTCAGCGCGTTGGAACAGGCGATGTAGCGCCGCGTCTGCTGCTCGATGATCGTGTACTGCTGCTGCAGCCGGCGATGGTCGGCCAGCTTCACGATCAGTGAATGCAGCTCGGCATCGCGCTTATCGACGGCGCCCCGGTCATCCCGCTCAGCCGCATCTTGGATGCGCTGCAGCGCGCCCGACAACTCCGCCGCCTTGGCGGGCGTCATCCGCTCGGTGACCAGGCGTGCCGCCAGGCCTTCCAGCGAACTGCGCAGCGTGTAGAGCTCCCAGGCGTCCTTCGCGGACAAGTTCGGCACGGCCCAGCGCGTATAGGCCACCTGCTCTACCAAGCCTTCGTGAACCAGTAGGCTCAGCGCCGCGCGCACCGTGCCGCGGCTCAACTGGAATTGATCGGCCAGCCAAGTTTCGACCAGCCGGTAACCCGGCGGGAATTCGCCTGACAACACCTTGGCCCGCAGCGCGGCGGCTGCCTGGCGCTCCAGGGGTGCTTTCTTGATTTGCTGTGCGAGTCCGGTTTTCATGTTTGATATGTTTCAGGCCCTATTTTTAGTCAACTTTTGCTGATTGTCAACAATCAATCATTGATAATCGACACCGGAACATACATACCAGGGACACGCCTTGAAAACCACCAATTTCCGGTACGTGAAAAATGCGGATGAGCTGTTGTCGCACGGCCATCCTGAGCTGAGGCTCGATGCCCTGCGCATCCTGGAGCGGGTGCTTGGCGAGGTGAATCCCTACGCCCGGTCGCTGGCCTTGTTGCGGCTCGAGGAAGATGCACTGGTCGTCGGCGGCCGGCGTCATGCCTTGGCGCCGCATCAGCGGGTGTGGTTCATCGGCGCCGGCAAGGCGTCATTCCCGATCGCCAGGGCGGTGGAAGACATACTCGGCGCGCGCCTGGCGGGCGGGCTCGTCGTCTGCAAGGGCGAACAGGAGCGCGGGCTGGAACGCATAGCGATGCTGCGCGCGGATCACCCGGTTCCTTCCGCGGCAAGCGTCGCCGGCGCGAAGCAGGCACTGGCGCTGTGCGCCGGCGTCGCGGCGGGCGACATCGTCATCAGCGGCATCACCGGCGGCAGCTCCGCGCTGTTGACGCTGCCGTGCGAGGGCCTTGAACTGGATGACGTCCAGGAACTCACCAAGCTGCTGCTGACCTGCGGCGCCAACATAGTCGAGATCAACGCGGTCCGCAAGCATGCGTCGCAGGTGGGCGGCGGCCGCCTGGCGATGGCGCTGGATCCGCAGGTGCGCATCATTAACATCACGGCTTCGGACGTGATCGGCGACGCGCTTGACTACGTGACCGACCCGACCGTGCCGGACACTTCCACCGTTGCCGACGCTCGCGCCACCTTGACGCGCTACGCGCTGTGGGACCGGGTTCCGGCCCGCGTCGCCAGCTTCTTCGGCGAAGGCGGACCGGTGCGGGAAACGCCGAAGCAGCTGCCGCACCCCATCCAGAACGAACTGCTGCTGTCCGCCTCCAGTGCCGCTGACGCCGCGCTGATGGCGGCGTCGCAGCTAGGCTACAGCACCCTGCTGCTGTCCTCTTGCTTCGAGGGCGAGAGCTCCAGCCTTGGGCACGTATTCGCTTCCATCGCGCGCGAGATCGTCTACCGCGAGGGGCCTGTCCGCCCCCCCTGCGCCGTCATTGGCGGAGGCGAGACGATCGTGACGATGGGCGGCTTCGGCGGCCGCGGCGGCCCCAACCAGGAATTCGCGCTCGCGGGCGCGATGCACCTGCCGGACGCGCAGGTGGTCCTGCTCGGCGCCGACACCGACGGCACGGACGGCCCGACCGATCTGGCCGGCGGCTTGTGCGACGCGCTGACCCGCCAGGACGCCGCTGCCCGCCACATCGACGTGGCGAAGGCGCTGCTGGAGCACCGGGCCAGCGACGCGCTGCAGGCGCTATCGGACGCAGTGGTCACGGGCGCCACAGGGTCTAACGTGAACGACCTCAAGCTGATGCTCATTCGCTAGCCGCGCCGCGTTCCTCTAAGCTGCACGGATCAAAGACCGCAATTTACCCTCCAAGGAGAAGTATGCGAAAACTGGAGACCAGTCACGATGCAGGGAGCACGGCGGTGCCGCTCATCGAAGAGACGATCGGGCGCCACTTCGAGGCAATGGCCCGTCGCTTCCCCGACCGCGATGCGCTGGTGTCGCGACACCAGCGCAGGCGCTTCACGTATCGCGAGCTCGACACGGCATCGAGCCAATTGGCCAGCGGCCTGATGCGCTGCGGCCTTGCGGCCGGCGCCCGCGTCGGCATCTGGGCGCACAACAGCTATGAGTGGCTGCTCATGCAACTCGCGACGGCCAAGGCCGGCCTCATCCTCGTCAACATCAATCCCGCCTACCGCGTCACCGAGCTCGAGTACGCGCTGAATAAGGTGGGCTGCAAGCTGCTGGTGACGATGACGGCGTTCAAGACCAGCGACTACCTCGCCATCGTGCGCGAGCTGGCGCCTGAGCTGGCGACGGCGACGCCCGGCAGGCTCCACTGCGCACGCGCGCCGCAACTGCAATGGGTTGTGCAACTTGGGGAACGGCCCGAGCCGGGCATGCTCAGCTTCGCGGAGCTCATGGCCAAGGGGGATGAGGCGGACCCGGCGGTGAAAAAGGTCGGTGCAGCCTTGAAAGCGACCGACCCGATCAACATCCAGTTCACGAGCGGCACCACGGGATTCCCGAAGGGCGCGACCCTCACGCACCGCAACATCCTGAACAATGGCTTTTTCATCGGCGAGGCCATGAAGCTGTCGGAACACGACCGGCTCTGCATCCCGGTTCCGCTCTACCACTGCTTCGGCATGGTGCTCGGCAATCTTGCCTGCCTCACCCACGGCGCCGCCATTGTCTATCCCAATGACGGGTTCGATCCGCTGGCCGTGCTGGAAACGGTGCAGGCCGAGCGGTGCACGGGCCTGCACGGCGTGCCGACCATGTTCATCGCCGAGCTCGCGCACCCGCGGTTCGACGAGTTCGACCTGTCTTCGCTCCGAACCGGCATCATGGCCGGCTCCCCTTGCCCGATCGAAGTGATGAAGCAGGTGGTCAGCCGCATGCGCATGAGCGAAGTCACCATCGCCTACGGCATGACGGAAACGAGCCCCGTCAGCTGCCAGAGCACGACCGATACGCCGTTGGAGACGCGCGTTTCTACGGTCGGCCGGGTGCACCCGCACCTGGAGATCAAGGTGGTCGATCCAGAAACCCGTGCGCTGCTGCCGGTGGGCGCCACCGGAGAGTTCTGCACCAAGGGGTATTCCGTCATGCATGGCTACTGGGGCGATTCAGAGAAAACGGCCGAAGCCATCGATGACGAGGGCTGGATGCACACCGGTGACCTGGCGACCATGGATGGACGCGGCTACGTGAACATCGTGGGCCGCATCAAGGATATGGTGATCCGCGGCGGCGAGAACGTGTACCCGCGCGAGATCGAGGAATTCCTGTACTGTCATCCCGCCGTGTCCGACGTGCAGGTCGTCGGCGTCCCCGATGCCAAATACGGCGAGGAGCTGTGCGCCTGGATCGTGCTCAAGCCTGGTCACCACGTGGAGGCAGAGGACATACGCGCTTTCTGCAAGGGGCAGATTGCGCACTACAAGGTGCCGCGATACGTGAGGTTCGTGGACCGTTTTCCCATGACGATCACCGGGAAGATTCAGAAATTCGTCATGCGGGACATCATGAAGGCGGAGCTCAACATCGCCGAGCAGCGGACCGCGTAGCGGCAAGCGTCAGGGACCGCCACCTCAGCGGTTACACCCCAGGCGCGACTTGCGCGGCAACAGCAGCACCGGTATCAGGAGCAGCAGCGCCAGCGCGAGCAGCGTGGCGAACCCCGGCATGTGGCCGAAGCCGCGCCCGTGCACGTACGCGCTGGCGATCCGGAAGATCTGGTAACCCGCAGACGCGATGCCCAGCCACCAGGCCCAGGCATGGCGCTGCCACAAGCCGAAGGTCACCAGCGCGGCGATCAGCAGCGCGATCCACAGGGTGGGTTGCGCCAGGCTGTGCCCCAGGGCGCGGAAGCTGCCGGTGCGCTGGAAGTGGTAGACGGTACCGCTCACGAGCAGCGCACCATAGGCGGCGCAAGACAGGGAGGCGAGGCGGATCTGGGTATGGGCGGACATGCGGGCAATATAGTGGAGGCGCAGAGGGAAGTGAACCCAGCGCGGCCATTCGCTCGCTTGTTGTTGGAGAAACTCGACACCTCAGCCCCGCGCGTTCTCGCGCAACGGCGCAATCACAAACCGGTACTTCACATCGCTTCACAGCATGCGTTCGTAAGCCTCGTTGATCTGAGCCATCGCGATCGGTTCGATGTCGGCCACGATGCCGTGCTCGGCGCAGAAGTCGAGCATCTGCTGCGTCTCGGGGATGCCGCCGATCAGCGAGCCGGCCAGGCGGCGGCGCTTCATGATCAGGCCGAACACCCCGGGCCAGGGATGGGGCGAGGACGGCGCGCCCACCAGGGTCATGGTACCGTCCAGCTTCAAGAGGGTCAGGAACGGATCGAGGTCGTGCGGGGCGGCCACGGTGTTCAGGATGAAGTCGAAGCTGTTGAGGTGGGCGTTCATCTCATCGCTGTTCTTCGAGACCACCACCTCCTTGGCGCCGAGCCGGAGCGCGTCGTCCTTCTTGCCGGGCGAGGTGGTGAACAGCACCAAACGTCGTCGGCGACAGCCGTGACCCGGCCGACGATCTCATGGCCGGGCACGCAGGGATAGTTGGCCTGTCCCCATTCGCTGCGCACGGTGTGCAGGTCGGAATGGCAGACGCCGCAATGCAAGATTTGGATGGCCACGTCGCGCGCCTGCGGCGCCCGGCGCTCAAAAGTGAAGGGGGCGAGCGGCGTGGTCGCCGACCGCGCGGCGTAGCCGTAGGCGATGCTCATGCAGGGACTCCTCGGGGAAGAGCCCAGTCTAGGCCGCGGGGCGATCATCGGGGGGCCTTGACCCTATCCGTTACACGATAATTCAGCCATGTCTTCCATCACCCTGCGCTTTCTCGCCGAACCCAGCACCGTCAACTTCGGCGGCAACGTGCATGGCGGCACCGTCATGAAATGGATCGACGAGGCCGGCTACGCCTGCGCCACCAGCTGGGCCAAGCGCTACTGCGTCACGGTGTTCGTCGGCGGCATCCGCTTCCATCACCCGGTTCGCATCGGCCACCTGGTGGAAGTGGAGGCCCGCCTGGCCTACACCGGCTCCACCAGCATGAACATTTCGGTAGAGGTGCGCAGCGGCGACATGAAGGCGGGCCAGCTGCAGACCACCACCGAGTGCCTGATCGTCTTCGTCTCGGTCGACGAGAAGGGCAAGCCGGTGCCGGTGGCGCCCTGGAAACCCGAGACGCCCGCCGATGTGGCGCTGGCGCAGCGGGCGCGCGCCCAGCTCGACGCGTCGCGCGCAGCGGGCAAGTGACCGCGCGCGGCGCTCAGAGCGGGCGCCGCCGGGCCCAGCGCACGACGGTCACGCCGGACTGGGCTTGCCGGATGGAGGGCATGACCAGCACGCAGTCGTCGTAGGGCGTGAGCACGGGCTCGCCGTCGTTCCAGCCGATCACGGTGCCGGCGCGCGCGATCACTTCGAGACCGCTGAAGGGCTCGGCGAATCGGAAATTCGCGCTGCGCGCGACCACCGCGCCGGTCACTTCCAGTGCCCACTGGCGCGGTGCATCGGGCTGTCGCCAGCCCGGCAGCAGACGCTCGCACTGCGCCGCCTCCAGAACGCCGGAGGCCTGCAGAAAGCGCACGCAGAGGTCTTGCGCCACGGTACGGCTTTCGAGATGGCCATGAAAACCGCATTCGATCAGAAGCGATCGGGTGCCGTTGTCGCTTCCGTCGGCGCACAGGTCACCGAAGCGGCCGTAGTCGCGCATGCGCACACCGTCCTTGTGGCCGGGGTCCACCACGATGTGCTCGGGGCTGCGCAGTGTGCGCGCCAGCGCCAGGTTGCGCGCTTGCATGCCCGTGAGCAAAAGCGGCGCGGCGGGTTCGTGCATGCTGTGCAGATCGAGCAGCCAGTCGGCTTCGGCGACGAAGGGACGCAGCGCGGCCGCGCGCCGACGCTCCTGCGTGCCCCCGGCCTGGATGCGCTCGGGCGACCACTGGCGGTTGAGGTCCTCGTCCACGAAGCGCGAAGCGTCATGATTGCCGGGATCGAAGCGGTCGAACGCGGCGAGGTTGCAGAAGGCCAGAGTCAGCCGCCCCTGATGCGGCCGTACCTGCGCTTCCAACAATCCCTTGAGCGCCCAGGCACCGCACAGCTCGTTGCCGTGGATCAACGCGGTGATCAGCACATGACGGCCCGGTCGGCCCGAGTCGAACTGCCAGACGCCCTCGACCCCGGTGTTGCCGGCGCGCCAGGCGGCGATATCGGGCTTGGGTAACTGAAATTCCAGGCTGGTCATTCCTTGATCTTCGCGAAATCCACAATGCGCTTGTACTTGGCGGTTTCCTGGTTCAGGAACTTCGTCATGTCCACGTTCGGAGACGAGACGGTGGAGCCCGAGTCCTCTAGTTTCTTGCGCAACTCGGGCGTTTTCAGTGACTCGTTCAAGGCCGTCTTGAGCTTGGCCACCACCGGCTCGGGCAGGCGCGCCGGCCCCATCAGGGCAAACCAGATGTTGATGTCCAGGTTCTTGAGCTTGGGGTGTTCGGCAAGGGCGGGGATGTCGGCCGTCAGCGGCGAGCGTTTCGCCTCGGTTGTGCCAAGTGCCACCACCTTGCCGCTGCGGATATGCGGCAGGCCGCTGGACAGCACGAACACGCCGAAATCGATGTTGTTGCCCAGCAGGTCGTTGGCGAGCGGCGCCACGCCGCGGTAGGGAATATGGGTCATGAACAGGCCACCCTGGTCCTTGGCCATCTCGCCGGCCAGGTGCAGGGCCGTGCCCACGCCCGAGCTGCCGTAGCTGTACTTGCCGGGGTTCTGTTTAACCAGGCTGATGAACTGGTCCACGGTCTTGACGCCGGATTTTTGCGAGGCCACCAGCACCATGGGCTGGGCCGCGATCAGGCCGATCGGGGTGAAGTCCTTGAGGTCGTACCGGACTGCGCTCGACACCAGGCGGTTGATCGCGATCTCGTTGCTCGCGCCGACCAGCAGGGTGTAGCCGTCGGGTGCGGCGTTGGCCACCTTCTGCGCGCCGATCGCTCCGCCGGCGCCGCCCACGTTGTCGATGATCACCGGCACGCCGAGCTTGCGCGACAGCTCGGCGCCCAGGGTGCGGCCATTGAGGTCGGTGCTGCCGCCAGGCGGGTAACCGACCACGATGGTGATGGGCTTGCTGGGATAGGCATCGGGTTGCGCCGCACATGGCAGCGCCGCCAGCATCGGCAGGGCGGAGAGGGCGAACAGGCGAGCGGCGCGGCGCGCGGGAAAACAGGCAGGCATTGCAGCTCCTGAAAGCGATGTGAATGACTGGATTATTCCTCTCGAATCCTGGCACCCTGTGCCATTTCGGCACACTTCAGGACTTTTCCGGCACGCGGCTCAGCGCTGCTCGAGTATCTGCCACAAGCGCTCGGCCGGTGGACTCAGGCGACGCTTGGCACGATAGGCGCGGACTTCAAAGCCGACCTCTACGTGCGCGTCGCCCAGCACGACGAGCCGGCCGGCCTTGCAGGCGCCCGACACCATGGACCAGGGCAGCCATGCCACGCCCAGACCCTTGAGTGCGTATTCGAAGACGGCATCCGCCGAATCGCACTCGATCACGCGCTTCAGGCGCGGCGCATGCGGATTGTTCGCCAGGTGATCCTCGACCAGCCTGCCGAGCGCGAGCGTGCCGCCATAAGCCAGGTAGGGCGCGGCGGTCCTGGCTCCAAAGCCGTGCTGGCCTCGCCCCTGGGCATTGGCCCGCGACACGGGCACCAGTTTGTCCTGCGCCAGCGTGAGGTGCGCGTACTGTTTGGCGCTGAGCCGCAGCGCCAGCAGGGGGTGGTGGTAGATGAGCATGAAGTCGGCTTCGCCACGTTCCAGCATCTGCACCGTATCGGTCAGCGAACGGGTCAGGATGCGCAACTCGCCCTGTGCCAGCACCGGCCTCAGGTGCAGCAGCAGATCGGCCAGCAGGGTGCGCGCCAGCGTGCGTCCGGTGGCCAGGGTGACGGTGCCCGCCTGGCGCCCCGCGGCATCGAGCAGCGCATTGCGCGCGTGGCCCAGGCTGCCCAACATCTGCTGCGCGTTGTCCAGCAGACTTGCGCCCGCTGCGGTCAGGGTGACGGGCAGGCTGCCGCGCTCGATCAGCGGCGTGCCGGCCCAGGCCTCCAGCGCTTTGATGCGTCGCCCGAATGCCGGGTGCGTGACGTGACGCAGTTCGGCTGCACGTCCGAAGCTGCGCATCTGCGCCAGGGCCATGAAGTCTTCCAGCCATTTGAGCTGCATGGCGCCAGGCCTACCTGGTTAGGGACGCGCGGCCTGCAACAGATCCCGTGTCCTGCGCGCCTCGCGCCGCGCCGCCTCGGCGAAACCTTCCCCATCCGAGGCATAAAGAATCGCCCGAGAAGAACTCACAACGATCGGCGCATCTGCACGCCAGCCCGCTTTCACGGTGGCAATCGCATCCCCGCCTTGCGCGCCAATGCCGGGAATCAAGAGGGGCACGCTCGGCGCGACTTTGCGCACACCTTCGATTTCGGCCGGATAAGTCGCTCCGACCACCAGCCCCAACTGCCCGTTCAGGTTCCAGGGCCCTTGCGCCAGCCGCGCCACATGCTCGTACAGCAGCGGCTCGCCTGGAATCGACGACAGCCGCTGGTTCTGCAGGTCATCGCCACCGGGATTGGAGGTGCGGCACAGCAGGAACGCGCCCTTGCCCTCGAATCTGAGATAAGGCTGCACCGAATCGAAGCCCATGAAGGGCGACAAGGTCACCGCGTCGGCGCCATAGCGCTCGAAAGCCTCCTTGGCGTATTGCTCCGCGGTGGAACCGATGTCGCCGCGCTTGGCGTCCAGGATCACCGGGACATGGGGCGCATTGCGGCGCATGTGTTCCATCAACTGCTCGAGCTGGCCTTCGGCGCGGTGCGCGGCGAAGTACGCGATCTGCGGCTTGAAGGCGATGGCCAGGTCGGCCGTGGCATCGACGATGCGGGCGCAGAAGTCGTAGATCTTGCTGGCATCGCCCTTGAGGTGCGCCGGAAAGCGGGCGGGCTCGGGGTCCAGGCCCACGCAGAGCATGGAACCATTGCGGCGCTGTGCGTCCTGCAGCATTTCGATGAAGGTCATGGGTGGATTGTAGTAAGCGGGCTTTTGCTTATCAGTCCACAATGCGCAGCCTATGCAACGGCTGACCCAACAACAACTCGTCACCCTCATCGTTCTCACCGTGGTCTGGGGCTTCAACTGGCCCGTGATGAAGCAGGGCGTCAGCGTCTTTCCCCCCTTGAGTTTTCGCGCGCTGTCGATCCTGCTGGGCATTCCCGTGCTGGGCTTGGCGCTGGTGTTGCTCAAGGTCCCATTCCGGGTGCCGCGGCGCCACTGGCCCGAGTTGGCCTTGCTCACCGTGAGCAACATGCTGATCTGGCATGTCTGCATCATCCTGGCCGTCAAAGCCCTGTCCAGCGGACGCGCTGCCATCCTGGGCTACACCATGCCGATCTTCTCGGCCCTCATCGGAGCCATGGTCTTCTCGGCCGTGATGTCCAAGCGCACCTGGCTGGGCGTGGCGGCTGCGGCGCTTGGCGTCAGTCTGCTGCTGTGGCACGAATTCACCGGCCTGGCCGGTCGCCCCGGTGCCGTGGCGCTGGCATTGTTCGCGGCCGCCGTCTGGGCGCTGGGCACGCAGCTGCTACGGCGCAGCAAGATCGGCTTGCCGACGCTCACGCTGTCGTTCTGGATGACCGTGGCCGCCGGCCTGGTGCTGAGCGTGCTGGCCGCGGTGTTCGAGCGCGACCAGTGGCAGGTGCCGAGCGCGCCGGCGGCCTGGTCCATCGGTTACAACGCCGTGCTGATCTTCGGCTATGCCCACGCCGCCTGGTTCTATCTGGCCCGCTCGCTGCCGCCGGTCGCATCCACGCTGAGCGTGATGTTCATCCCCGTGCTCGGCGTGTTCAGCGGCGCCCTGTGGCTGGGCGAAGTGCTGAACTGGCAGGACTGGGCCGCGGTGCTGCTGATGGTGATTGCCATCGCTTCCGTGCTGTGGCCGGCCAAGGAAACTGCCTAGCCCTTTGCCGGTCCAAGGGCCATGCACGCACTAGCACTGCGCCGGCTTCTCGCAATCGTTCTGCTGCTGCCGGCGATATCGAGCGCGTGGGCGGCGGCGCCCCTGGTGTGGCAAGCCAGCACGGAGATCGCCAGGGGCGGCGGCGTGCGCGGGCCCTGGCAGCAGAACGATTCGCGTTATGACTTCGTGGACGACCCGTCGGTCGCCATCAACGGCCGGGGTGAGGTGGCGGTGGTCTGGGTAGACCAGGCCAGCAAGGCCGTGCTGTTCCAGCGTTTCTCGGCGGACGGCAAGAAGCAGCTGGAACGGGCTAGCGATGTGTCGCGCCTGCCGCTGACTTTTTCCTGGCTGCCGCGCGTTGCGATCGCGCCCGACGCGCCGGATGCGGTCTTCGTGTTGTGGCAGGAGATCATTTTCTCGGGCGGCTCGCACGGCGGCGACATCCTGTTCGCGAAGTCCGATGACGGCGGCAGATCGTTTTCGAAAGCCGTGAACCTTTCAAGATCGCTGGGCGGCGACGGCAAGGGGCGCATCAACCGCGAGATCTGGCACAACGGCAGCCTGGATCTGGTGGCAGGCCCACATGGAATGCTCTACGCAGCGTGGACCGAATACGACGGCCCCTTGTGGTTGAGCCGTTCCGCCGATGGGGGCCGCAGCTTCTCGCCCCCGCAACGCATCGCCGCCGGCGGCAAGCCCGCAAGGGCACCGTCGCTGGCGCTGGGGCCCGATCGCGCCGTGTACTTGACCTGGACGACCGGCGAGGACGCGGGCGCGGATATCCATTTGGCGAAGTCCTTGGATGGCGGCGCCAGCTTCAGCCGGCCCGAGCGGGTGGCGCCCAGCAAGAACTATTCGGATGCGCCCAAGCTGGCCATGGGCCCGGGCGGAGTGTTGCACTTGGTCTATGCTGAAAGCTCGGGCGGCCCCTTCGGCCGCTATCACATCCGTTACACACGGTCCACGGACGGCGGGCGCAGTTTCGAAGCGCCGCGCGAGATCTCCAGTCCGATGCCAGGATCGTTTACCGGCGCGGCCTTCCCGGGGCTGAGCGTCGATGCGCAGGGACGGGTCTATGTCTTGTGGGAGCTCTATGCCGACGAGCGGCAACCGCCGCGCGGCTTGGCGCTTGCAACATCGGGCGACGGTGGACGTAGTTTTTCGAATCCCACCCTGGTACCGGACAGCGCGGACGCGGCCGGCGGTTTCAATGGCAGCAGCCAAGGCTTGCTGATGAGAAAAATCGCGGTGAGCGCCGGCGGCCAGTTGGCGATCGTCAACAGCAGCCTCAAGCAGGGATCGCACAGCCGCGTCTGGCTGATGCGTGGCTCCCTGCCGCGCTGAGTCGCTTAGCGCCGGGCGATCGCCTGCTGGTACAGGGCGCGCACCTTCGGCACGTTTTCCTGCAGGCGCTTGATGCGGTCGGGCCCGGTCGGGTGGGTGGACAGGAAAGTCGGGCCGCCGTTGCCGCCTTTGGCCTGGCTCATCTTCTCCCACAGCCTGATGGAGGCGTCGGGATTGAAGCCGGCTCGCGCCGCCAGTTCCAGCCCCACCAGATCGGCATCGATCTCGTCCTCGCGGCTGAACCTCAAGGTGAGCAGCTGCGTGCCGATGCTGGCCGCAACGTCGCCCAGCTGGCCCAGGCCCAGCAGCGCGGCGCCCAGCGACAGGAACGCACCCGTGCCCTGGCTCTTGGCGATGCGTGCCCGCGCGTGCTCGCGCAGCGCGTGTGCCATCTCATGCCCCACCACCATGGCCGTCTCGTCGTCGGTCAACTGGAGCTGGTCCAGGATGCCGGTGAACACGGCGATCTTGCCGCCCGGCATGCAAAAGGCATTGATTTGCTTGCTGCCGATCAGGTTGACCTCCCAGCGCCACTGCCGCGCGCGGTCGTTCCACTTGGCGGTGTGTGCGATCAGGCGCGAAGAAATCGCGCGCAACCGCTGGAGCTGGGGGTGGCTCTCCGGCGCCAGGGCCTTTTGTGCGCGGGCCTTTTCCATCATCTGGGTGTATTGCTGGGTCGCTACGGCCTCGATCTCAGCCGCAGGAACCAGGCTGCGCATGCGGGATGCATCGCCCACATCGACCTGGCCGAACACCGGCGTGACGGCGGCCGCACTGGCGGCCAATAAAAAGCCGCGGCGCGGCATCCAGGCAGATGACTTGGCGTAGCAGTGCTGGCACATGAACCCATCATAATGACGCACCCTTTCGCCCATGTCAGACAAGACCAATACACTGCCTCAGACCGAGCCCCCAAGCTGGGGCGAGACATTTCGGGTTTACCTCGAGCCCGCCACGCTGCGCATGTTGTTCCTGGGCTTCTCGGCCGGGCTGCCGCTGCTGCTGGTGCTGGGCACGCTGAGCTTCTGGTTGCGCGAAGCCGGCATCGATCGCACCACCATCGGTTTTCTCTCCTGGGTCGGACTGGCCTATGCCTTCAAGTGGGCCTGGGCGCCGCTGGTGGACCGGCTGCCCATTCCCATCCTGTCGCGCTTGCTCGGCCGGCGGCGCGCCTGGCTGCTGCTGGCGCAGGCCATGATCGTCACCGGCCTGATCGGCATGGCGCTCTCCGATCCCAAGCTCTCGCTGGAGACCATCGTGTGGTGCGCCCTGCTGGTGGCTTTCGGCTCCGCCACACAGGACATCGCGCTGGATGCCTTCCGCATCGAGTCGGCCGACATGCAGCGCCAGGCCGCACTGGCGGCGGCCTACCAGACCGGCTACCGGCTGGCGATGATCTGGGCCGGCGCGGGCGTGCTATGGATCGCGGCCCGCGCCGAAGTCGTCAGCGCCGCAAGCTACCAGCACACAGCCTGGCAAACGGCGTATTTCGTGATGGCGGCCTCGATGGCGGTGGGCGTCCTGACGGTGCTGCTGTCGCCGGAACCGCTGCGCAAGATCCTGCCGCCTTCGCGCAACGCCGCGGCCTGGCTGCGCGAAGTATTGGTCGAGCCCTTCGCCGACTTCCTGCGCCGCTACCGCTGGCAGGCAGCGCTGATCCTGGCATTGATCGCCGTGTATCGCATCAGCGACGTGGTGATGGGCATCATGGCCAACCCGTTCTACGTGGACATGGGCTACACCAAGGACGAGGTTGCGGCCGTCACCAAGATCTACGGCGTGATCATGACGCTGGCCGGCGCCTTCCTCGGCGGCGCACTGGCCATCCGCTTTGGCGTGATGCGGGTGCTGATGCTGGGCGCGGTGCTGAGCGCGGCGAGCAACCTGCTGTTCGCCTGGCTGGGCTCGCGCGGCCACGATGTGCAGTCGCTAGTGTTCGTGATCTCGGCGGACAACCTGTCCAGCGGCATCGCCTCGGCCGCCTTCATCGCGTACCTGTCGAGCCTCACCAACGTCAACTACTCGGCCACGCAGTACGCGTTGTTCAGCTCGATGATGCTGTTGCTGCCCAAGTTCCTGGCCGGCTACTCGGGCAAGTATGTCGACGCCTTCGGCTACGGCAACTTCTTCACGGCCACCGCTTGCCTGGGCGCTCCGGTGCTGCTGCTGGTGTGGCTGGCCTCGCGCATGAAAACGCCGGCCCGTACAGTGGATGGGCAGCAGCAGGAATAGGCAAGCTCCTACCGCCTGCTTCGCGCGAACCCTACACCGCAAGCCGGTGCCATCCCCTAGTCTCGGTGCTGAACCCATGAAGCCCAAGCCGACAAGCGACACCGACAAGACGCCCTCGCGTGATGAGAAGCGCCAGGATGCGCCGGCGCGCCAGCAGCAAACGGGTGGTGGGGCGCCGGCGGGCAGCGAACGCCGGGGACGTCACAGGGTCGCCGACGACCAGCAGTCGGGCAACGGCTCGCAGAGCGCGTTGTCGAAACTCATGATGCTGGAGCGCAAGCGGGCGGCGCTGCTGCCACCCAAGGAATGACGCTAGTCGGCTGCTTCGGGACGCTCTTCGCTCGGCTGTAGCCGGATGCGGCTGGTTTCCACCTTCTTCAAGGCCTTGAGCGCGCTCGCCGCTCCTTCACCTGAGGCGGCACCGTCCCAGGACAGCTCCGGCTCGCCTGGGGTGCCAGGATCTTCTGGATTCTGCGCAAGCTGGGTCTGTTGCTGCATGAGCGCAGTTTCGGCCGCTTGAATGGTTGAGCGTGTCAGTCGCTGCTGAGCTCCACTGTAGGACGCGGTCGCGTCACGGCCGGGCTCAAGGCAGCTTGGGCTCGTCGGTACGGAGTTTTTCCCGCTCGATCAGGTGCAGCAAGGCGGCATCGGCACCTTCACCGGAGAGACGCGGACGCGAATTCTTGTGCGTGATCGGTTGAGGCGGCTGTACCGCGGCTTCGCCCTGCTGCGTTGCTTGCGGAGGATGGTTGCCCTCGGCTGGTGATTTTTTGGGTTTCTGCGCGTTCATCGATATCCAGGCGCGTCGACAGGACGCAATGCTGGGCTGAACGCACATTAGATGTTAATTGCTCGACCTCATGTAGGACAAGGTCGCTAGCCTGTAGGACTAGCCTGACCGTCTGCAGCATCACTTCGGATCAGCTGAGCAAGAGCTTGCCGCTGGACCTTCCCTAGCGCTGTCTTGGGCAGCCCCGCCAGCCAGAGCCAGTGGCGCGGCAGTTTGTAGCGCGCCAGCCGCCCGGTCAGGTAGGAGCGCAATTCCTGTTCGGACACCGCCTGCCCCGGCTTGAGCACAACGGCCGCCGCAACCACTTCACCCCACTCATCGTCGGGCAGGCCGAACGCCGCGCATTCGGCGACGGCGGGGTGTTCGGCCAGCAAGCTCTCGATCTCGGCGGGGTGGATGTTCTCGCCGCCCGAGATGATCAGGTCCTTGGCGCGTCCCACCACCGTGTAGGCACCATCTCTTGCCCGGGTCGCCAGGTCGCCGGTATGGAACCAGCCCTGCGGATCGCAAGCCGGCAGGTCCGGCCAATAGCGGCTGATCACATTCGGTCCACGGATGAGCAACTCGCCCACTCCGGCCTGTTCGTCGCCCAGCCGCACTTCCACACCGGGAGCCGGCCACCCGCACGACCCCGGGTGGCTGCGGGCCTGCTCGGGCGCAAGGGCAATCGAGAACGGCCCGGTCTCGGTGGCGCCGTAGACATTGCACACCGTCAGCCCGCGCGCGTGGAAAGCCTGGACCAGGCCGGCGGGCAGCAGGCTGGAGCCGGCCCAGACCGCGCGCAGGCTGGCCAGGTCGGCGCTGTCCCAGCGCGGCTGCTCGATCAAGGCCTTCATCGTGGCGGGCACCTGCAGCGTCAGCGTCGGGCGGTCGCGTTCGAAGCAGTCCAGCGCCGCCTCTGCCGCGAACCGCGCGTGCAGGATCACCCGGGCGCCCACGTACAAGGCCGGCAGCGTCTGGATGCACAGGCCTCCGACATGGAACAGCGGGAGCATGGTGGCAACGACGTCCTGCGCCGTCATCTTCTGCACCTGCGCGGCGATCGCCATGTTCGCCAGCAGATTGGCCTGCGTATGGACCGCGGCCTTGGCGCGGCTGGTGGTGCCCGAGGTGTAGACCAGCAGGACCGGCGAGCGACTTTCGGCCCCGCACGGTGGGCTCGGCCAATCGCCCTCGTCCGTCAACGCTTCCGCCGGATGCACGGCCAGGCCATGCCGCGCCGCCAGCTCCTGCGCGGCGGCAGCCCAGGCATCGTCGTGCACCAGATGAGCAGGCGCGCAGTCCACCATCAGGGCATCCCATTCGCCCGGGGACAGCCGGAAGTTCAGGGGCAGCAGGATGGCGCCGATGCGGGCCAGCGCGAACAGCAGCACGAGCTGGCCGGGATGATTGGCCCCCAGCCAAGCCACCCGGTCGCCGGGGCGCACGCCCCAGCCATGCCACAGCTGGGCAGCCAAGCGCTCGCAGCGGCGGCAAAGCTCGCCATAGCGCAGCTGCCCGCCTTCGAAACTCAGGGCCACGGCATCGGCTCGCGCCGCAGCGTGGGCCGCCAGTACGTCGGCGAGCACCAAGGGGGGTGAAGGCACAGCCATTTACCTAACTTTACCGCCGCTTCAAGCTCGGGTGATGGGCGCTTGCCACTATCGATGCAATCCCCCGACAGGAGATCGCCATGAACCCCACCCCCCCTCCCGACAACTCCCGCCGCCGCTGGTTTTCCGGCCTCGCCGCCCTGGGCGGCCTTAGCTTGCTGGGCGCAAAGGCCCATGCCCATGGCTGGCGACGGGGCGAAGCACTGGACCCCGAAGAAATGGCGCGTCGGCTGGATTGGCGTATCGGCCGCATGGTCAAGGATGCAGGCGGCACGCCGCAGCAGAAAGACCGCCTGGTCGCCATCGCCGCCGCCGCCCTGGCCGACCTCAAGCCGCTGCGCGAACAGGCCCGCACCGCGCGCCGTCGCGGCCTCGAGCTGCTGGCCGCGCCTTCCGTGGACAGGAACGGCCTGGAACAACTGCGTGTCACCCAGATGCAGCTTGCCGACACCAGCAGTCGCCGCGTGCTGCAGGCCATGGCCGATGCCGCCGACGTGTTGACGCCGGAACAGCGGACCAAAGTGGCCGAGCGCCTGAAGCAGCGCATGGACCGCCGCTGGCGCGGTTGAGCGGGCCGACGGCCCCCGCCGGACCGCGAAGTCATTACCATGCTCAGATGCAGCAACTCCTGATGATCGAAGACGACGCCCGCCTGGCCCAGATGGTGGGCGAGTACCTGGAACGGTCCGGCTTCGGCGTGACCCACGCCATCGATGCGAAGGCAGGCCTGGCGCTCTTGCAGGATCCGCCCACCGGCGCGAACCCCGACCTGGTAATCCTGGACTTGATGCTGCCCGACATGGACGGGCTGGAAGTGTGCAGGCGCGTACGTGCCCTGCCCGGCGAGATGGGTCAGGTTCCGGTGCTGATGCTCACCGCCAAAGGCGACCCGATGGATCGCATCGTGGGCCTGGAGCTGGGCGCCGACGACTACCTGCCCAAGCCGTTCGAGCCGCGCGAGCTGCTGGCGCGCATCCGCGCGATCCTGCGGCGCCGCAGCGAAGGCACGCCGCCGGCGGCCAAGCTGATGCGCTTCGGCTCGCTGGAAATCGACCGCGACGCCCGCAGCGTGACGGTGGGCGGCAAGCCCTGCGAACTCACCTCTTACCAGTTCGACCTGCTGATCACGCTGGCGGAACGTGCCGGGCGCGTACTGACCCGCGACCAGATCATGGAGGCGGTGCGCGGCCGCGAACTCGAGGCCTTCGACCGCTCCATCGACGTCCACATGGGACGCATCCGGGCGGCGATCGAAGTCGATGCCAAGAACCCCAAGCGCATCCTCACGGTGCGCGGCGTCGGCTACGTCTTCGCCAAGCAGCAAGACTGAACACTGGAACAAACCCATGGTGTCCTGGCACGCGCGCTTCCGCGTACCCCTTTACTTCCGCATCTGGCTGGCCGTGGTGCTGGCCGTAGCGGTGCTGACGCTCGCCTTCGGCTGGCTCTGGCGCCTCAACAACGAGCAGATACCCGAGCGCGAGGTGATCATCCGCAATCAGGCCGGCGAAGTGATCGGGCAGGACAAAACGCGGCCGGCGCGCGACCCGATCCGCGGGCTGGAGTTCACTGTGGACATGATGGACGGCAGCCAGCTGATCGTGCAGTTGCCGCCGCGCCGCCGCTCGCCCGGCGAACTGCCGGCCGGGGGACGGTCCTGGACCCGCGGGCCGGGCGGATTGCTTTGGATGCTGGGAATCGTTGCGCTCGCGGTGGCGGTGGGCAGCTACCCGATCATCCGGCGGCTGACGCTGCGCCTGGACCATCTGCGCCAAGGTGTCGAGCGCTGGGGCGAAGGCGACCTGTCCACGCGCATCGAGGAGTCGGGCTCCGACGAACTGGCCTTCCTGGCGCAGCGCTTTAACCACGCGGCCGAGCGGGTCGAAACGCTGCTCAAGTCGCACAAGTCGCTGCTGGCCAACGCCTCGCACGAGCTGCGCTCGCCGCTCGCGCGCATCCGCATGGGACTGGAGCTGATGGAGCCGCAGGCCTCGCCGGCTTTCAAGGAAGAGATCCTGCGTAACATTGCCGAGCTCGACCAGCTGGTGGACGAGATCCTGCTGGCCAGCCGGCTGGACACCAAGGAAAGCGACATTGGCACCATCGAGCCGGTGGATCTCACCGGCCTGGCCGCCGAGGAATGCGCGCGGGCGGGCGCGGAGCTGGTGCCCACCGATGACGGCAAGCCGTTGGTCGTGCAAGGCGTCGCCAAATTGCTGCGGCGCGCGGTGCGCAATCTGCTGGAAAACGCTCGCCGCTACAGTAACGGCCCTGTCACGGTCGAACTGCGGCGGGAAGGCGAGCATGCGGTCGTGCGCGTGCGCGACGAGGGGCCCGGCGTGCCGGCGGAAGAGCGCGAGCGCATCTTCGAGCCCTTCTATCGCCTGGCCGGCGCCAGCGAGCGCTACGGCGGCGTCGGCCTGGGCTTGGCGCTGGTGCGCTCGATCACCCAGCGCCACCACGGCTCGGTGCAGTGTGAGGACCAGGATGGAGTGGGTGCCTGCTTCGTGGTGCGCATCCCCTGCCACCAGATGTAGCCGTCCTGCGGCTCCTCCTCCGATTGGGGGATGCCAAGATGGGCTGGGACGCTTAAAGTTAAGCCTCCCAACGACGTCCTTCCGAGGACTTTCACACAGCCACCGCAAGGTGGCTGTTTTTTTGGGTGCTCACAAAGGGAAGGCCTCCAGCGGCGCTGCCGCATTCGCCTGCGCGGGCGTATGGGCCACGTTCATCAACCAGGACACCATGACGAAGTAGCCCACCAGCGTGGTCAGCTCCACCACCCCTTGCTCGCCGAACCGGGCAACGGCAGCGAGGTAGGTGGCCTCGCTGGTGCCGTGCCTGTTCAGCAGTTCGGCCGTGAAGTCGAGCGCAGCCTCTTCGTCCGCCGGCAGGCCTTTCGGCCGGGCACCGGCGCGCAAGGCGTCCAACGTCGCCTCGGAAACGCCGGCCTTGAGGGCGAGCGGCGCGTGCATCAGCCACTCGAACTGATTGGTCACGTGGCGCGCGGCGGCGCAGGTCACCAGCTCGCGGATCCGGGCCTCGAGCACGCTCTCGAAACGCAGGTACTCGCCCAGCTTGGCCACCCGGTCCAGCAGCTGCGGGCTGCGCAGCAGCGGCAGGAACGGTCCGTAGACACCTTTGCGCGGTCCGGCGATCAGCGCCTGGGCGGCTTCGCGCTGTTCCGGGCTCATGGCATCGGCCGCCGGCATGGGAAGGCGTTCGCGCCAGGGCTCACTGAAGCCCTGGCGGGCGCCGGAGACGGTTGTGTCAGCGGGCATGGGAAATCTCCTTTTCAAGCACGGGTTGATGGGTCTGGCGCCATAGCCACGCTGCACTGAGCAGCAGCGCCACAGCACCCGCCTGCAGAGCCAGATTCAGGCCGTTGGCCGCGAACGCGGGCACGCGCAACAACAGGGAGGACGCTATCGGCCCGGCGATCTGCCCCAGGGCGAAAGCGGCCGTCATGCGGCCGACCAGCACCGTCGGGTCGCCGATCGCACGGGCCCGGATTTCCTGCAAGCCGGCCATGGTGATGATCATGAAGGTGCCGCCGACCAGCAACGCCGACAGCGCGACCGTGAGGCCGCTGAGCCAAAGGCCGGGCAGCAGCACGCCGATGCCCATCAGCAGATGGGAGGCGGCCCAGACCTGCAGCCGCGAAGCCCGGCGCATCCACCACCCAGCCATGAAGGTCGAGAGCGCCGCCGTGAGGCCGAACAGCGGCCAGGCCAGGCCGAAGAGCCTGGGGTCTTCCACGACCGAGCGCGCCAGCACCGGCAGGAACGTTGCGGGCAGGATGTAGCCGAAGCCCAGCACGCCGTAGCAGACCACCAGGCCCGTCGTTCGCGCCGGCGCTTTGCCGCTGACCGCCGGTGCCGCAACCGGGCTGGCCAGGCCGAGGCTGCGCAGGACTGGGGCGACTGGGACCAACAGGACGAGGGCCAGCACAGCGAGCATCAGCCACAGGGCCGGCGCCGAAACACCGGCGGCCGCACCGGCCAGGCAGAAGAGCCCGGCAAGCGCGATCCCCGCGCCCACCCCGGCGTACAGGCCGCTGCCCCACGACGGACGTTGCAGGCGGGACAGTGCGCCCAGGCACCACACGCTCGTGCCGACGAAGGCCCAGGCGCTGCTGATGCCGGCGGCCAGCCGCAGGACGAGCCAGAGCCACGTCGGCCCCGGCAACGCCATCGCGGCGGTGAGGCCGGCCGTCAGCAGCAGCGCAACGGCCGCCAGGCGCGGCGCCGGCCAGCCCATGCGTGACGCCGTCATTGCGCCCAGCAGGTAGCCCGCATAGTTGGCGGCAGCCAGCCAGCCGCCGGCCGCGACGTCGAGCTGCCCGCCCTGGATCATCAGCGGCAGCATGGGCGTGAAGGCGAATCGCCCTATGCCCATGGCCACGGCCAGCGACAGGGCGCCCGCCAGGCAAACCGTGATCGGCGAAGGTCCGGATGGGTGGTTGTCGATTGCCATGGGGAATGATTAGACCGAGAATGGCACCAACCGACAAATGAATTATTCTGAATCTTCATTCTCGCCATGAGAACCATTGATCTGGACTCGCTGGAGATATTCCGCGCCGTGGTGCAGGAGGGCGGCATCGTTCGGGCGGCCGGCAAGCTCAACCGCGTGCAGTCCAACGTCACGACCCGCATCAAGCAGCTCGAGGAGCGCCTGGGTCTGCAGCTGTTCCGCCGGCAGGGACGATCGCTGGTGCTCTCGCCCGAGGGCGAACTGCTGCTGTCGTATGCGCAGCGGCTTTTCCGGCTGGCCGACGAGGCCGAGAGCGAGCTGCGCAACGGCAAGCCCATGGGCGTGTTCCGCATCGGCTCGCTGGAGAGCACGGCCGGCAGCCGGCTGGCGCCCATCCTGTCGCGCTTCCACAAGCTCTACCCGGGTGTGGTGGTCGAGCTGGTGACCGGCACGACGGGCGCACTGGTCCAGCGCGTCACCAACTTTGAAATCGAAGCGGCATTCATCTCCGAGCCATTCACCGCGCCGGGCCTCGAGGCGCTCAAGGTGTTCGAGGAGGAGCTGGTGCTGATCACCGCCAAGGATGCGCCGGAGGTGACGCGTCCGGGCGATCTGGCCGGCTCGACCCTGATCGCCTTCGCCAACGGCTGCTCGTATCGCAAGCGGATGGAAGAATGGCTCGGCACTTCCGGCGTCATGCCGGCACGCACGCTGGAATTTGCTTCGTACCAGGCGATGATCGCCTGCGTGGCAGCGGGCACGGGCTTCGCCATGGTTCCCAAGTCGCTGCTGTTCGCGCTGCGCGCAGCCAGCGATGTGAAGCAGCATGAGCTTCCGGCCCGGGTTCGCCGCAACCACACCCACCTGGTGTGGAACGGCACTCCCTCCACCGCGCTGCTGCGCCTACAAAGCCTGGTCGCGCCTTAGCGCCGCCAGCACAAGCTCGGGCGTGATGTCGTAGAGGCAGCGGGTGTGGCCCAGCGGGCATTCGCGCTGGAAGCAGGGCGCGCAGTCCAGCGGCGGCTGGTAGGAAGCATCGTCCTTGAGCCACAGCACCCGCGCCTGGTCGTTCAACGGCGGCGTGTGCAGCGGGCTCGACGAGCCGAACACCGCCACCTGGGGCACGCCGAAAGCCGCGGCCACGTGCATCAAGCCGGAGTCGTTGCTGATCACGGCCTGGGCTGCCGCGATCAGCGCAAAGGCATCCATGAGGGAAGTCTTGCCGGCCAGGTTGATGCACTTGTCCGGCCCTGCCGCACCGGCGATCTCCTCGCACAGCTCGGCCTCCTTGCCCGAGCCCAGCAGCACCGCCGGCCGATCGAGGGCGCGCGCCAGTTCGGCGAAATGGATGGCGGGCCAGCGCTTGGCGGGGCCGTACTCTGCGCCCGGCGCGAAGACGTAATAGCCGCCGGCTTGCAGGCCAAGTGCTGCCAAGGCTGCGTCGGTTTGTGCCGGCGCCAACCGCAGCTGCGGGCGGTCGGCCTCCAGGCCTTCCTTGTCCCCGCTGAGCGCGGAATAGAAGGCCACCATCGGCGGCTTATTCTTGGGATTTTTCAGGCGGTGCGTGAGCAGGCCCACGCGCGCCTCGCCCAGGTAGCCGACCCGCTTGGGGATGCTGGCCAGGAAAGGCAGCAGTGCACTCTTGAGCGAATTGGGCAGCACGTAGGCCGTGTCGAAGCGCCCTTCCACTTTCTTGGCGATGGAACGGCGGGCCTTGAATTGCAGGCCGCCATGCTGGAAGGGAAACTCGATGACCTCATCGACCTGCGGCATGGCGCGGTACACCGGCGCCACCCAGGGCAGCGCGCCCACCGCCAGCCGCTCACCGCGCGAGTGCAGCCGCCGCAGCAGCGGCTCGGTCATCACCGCATCGCCGATCCACTGCGGCGCGATGATCAGCGAACTAGACATCGACAGGCCCTAGTGGCCCCCACCGAAGTGCTCGCCCTCTTTGAGGCGGTACACCGTGCCGCAATAGGCGCATTTGGCTTCGCCGGTACGCGCCACGTCCAGGTAGATGCGCGGGTGGCTGTTCCACAGCTTCATGCCGGCGCTGGGGCTGGGGCAGAACACCTGGCCGTTGGCGTTCAGGTCCTTGGCGAGCAACTCGACGACGGATTCTTTTCTTGCGGGCGCGTTGGGGGCCATGTTCAAACCTTGGTGAGCCAGTGGGCGTACTTGGGGTTGCGGCCGTTGACGATGTCGAAGAAGGCGCTCTGGATCTTCTCGGTGATGGGGCCGCGCGAACCGGCGCCGATCTCGATGCGGTCGAGTTCGCGGATGGGCGTGACTTCGGCGGCGGTGCCGGTGAAGAAGGCCTCGTCGGAGATATAGACCTCGTCGCGGGTGATGCGCTTTTGCACGATCTCGATGCCGAGATCCTTGCAGATGTGGAACACCGTGTTGCGGGTGATGCCGTTGAGGGCGCCTGCCGACAGGTCGGGGGTGTAGATCACGCCGTCCTTGATAACGAAGATGTTCTCGCCCGCGCCTTCGCTGACGAAGCCCGAGCTGTCCAGCAGCAGCGCCTCGTCGTAGCCGTCGTCCAGCGCTTCCATGTTCGCCAGGATGGAGTTGGTGTAGTTGCTCACCGCCTTGGCCTGCGTCATGGTGATGTTGACGTGGTGGCGGGTGTAGCTGGAGGTCTTGACGCGGATGCCGCGCTTCATGCCCTCCTCGCCCAGGTAGGCGCCCCAGGCCCAGGCCGCGACCATCAGGTGGATCTGGTTGCCCTTGGGGCTGACGCCCAGCTTCTGCGAACCGATCCAGGTGAGCGGGCGCAGGTAGCAGCTTTCCAGCTTGTTGGCCTTCACCACGGCGCGCTGCGCCTCGTTGACCTGTTCCTTGGAGAACGGAATGTTCATGCGCAGGATCTTGGCGCTGTTGAACAGGCGGTCGGTGTGCTCCTGCAGCCGGAAGATGGCCGTGCCGTTGGCCGTGTTGTAGGCGCGGACGCCCTCGAATGCGCCACAGCCGTAGTGGAGGGTGTGGGTCAGCACGTGGATCTTGGCGTCGCGCCATTCCACCATCTCGCCATCCATCCAGATCTTGCCGTCGCGGTCGGCCATGCTCGGTACAGCGCTCATGAATTTTCCTTTGGAGTCGTGGGTTCGCTCGAACCCGCGATTTTAAGGCGTGGGCGCGGCGCCGCCCTCGTCCGGGGCCGGCGGCCGGAAAAGCGTCCATTTCACCAGCTTGCCGTTGGCAAACTCGCAGGTGACATGGGAGTCGGTGCCGTCGGTCCAGCGGTAGACCTCCGGCTGCTCGTCCTTGGGCGAAAGCAGCTCGCCCAGGGCCCCCGTCATGGCGATCACGTGCAGCAGGTTGACTCCGGGTTTGAGCTTGGCATTGAACATCACGGCGCTGCCCACATAGCCCTTGGGCCGGTTGGCCGCGCGCTTGAGCACGTGCGTAAGCCGCGTGAAATGCAGCAGCGCCCACATCACGATCCCGGTGACCGCGACGGCAATGCCGGCCCACCCGTAAGCGCGCCAGGCCGCCGCCACGACGACCACGCCCAGGATGGGCACGATGATTTTCTGCAGATTCATGCGGCGATTGTCGCGGGTTCGGCGGGCATGCCGCCTGCGGCAAGTGCGTAGCTCGATCGGCTCATCATGCCAGGCTGCGCACCACTTCCATGGCTTCCTCGATGCGTTCGACCGGGTGGATGGTGAGCCCTTCGATCTCGCGGCTGCCCTTCTTGGGCGCGTTGGCCTTGGGAACCACCGCCACCGAAAAGCCCAGCTTGGCAGCCTCACGCAGCCGCTCCTGGCCGCGCGGCGCGGGCCGCACTTCGCCCGCCAGTCCCACTTCGCCGAAGGCGATGAAGCCCTTGGGCAAGGGCTTGCCGCGCAGGCTGGAGGTGATCGCCAGCATCACCGCCAGGTCGGCCGCCGGCTCGCTGATGCGCACGCCGCCTACCGCGTTGACGAACACATCCTGGTCCATGCAGGCAATGCCGGCATGACGGTGCAGTACGGCCAGCAGCATGGCGAGGCGGTCGCGGTCCAAGCCCACCGACAAACGCCGCGGGCTGGGGCCGCCGCTGTCGACCAGCGCCTGGATCTCCACCAGCATGGGGCGCGTTCCTTCCAGCGTCACCAGCACGCAGCTGCCCGGCACCGGCTCGCTGTGCTGCGACAGGAAGATCGCGCTCGGATTGGACACGCCCTTCAGGCCCTTCTCGGTCATCGCGAAGACGCCGATCTCGTTGACGGCGCCGAAGCGGTTCTTGATGGCGCGCACCAGGCGGAAACTCGAATGGGTATCGCCCTCGAAATACAGCACCGTGTCCACCATGTGCTCCAGCACGCGCGGGCCGGCCAGCGCGCCTTCCTTGGTGACATGGCCGACCAGCACGATGCAGGTTCCGCCGGCCTTGGCCGCGCGCGTGAGATGGGCTGCGCATTCGCGCACCTGCGCCACCGACCCCGGCGCGGAAGTGAGCTGGTCCGAGTACACGGTCTGGATCGAGTCGATCACCGCCACGGCCGGTTGGGTGGCCGCAATGGTGGACAGGATCTTGTCGAGCTGGATCTCCGCCAGCACCTTCACCTGCGAGTTGTCCAGGCCGAGGCGGCGCGAGCGCAGCGCCACCTGGGCGCCGCTTTCCTCGCCGGTCACGTAAAGCGTGGGCACCTGAAGCCGCTGCAGCCCATCCAGGGCCTGCAGCAGCAAGGTGGACTTGCCGATGCCCGGATCGCCGCCGATCAGCACCACCCCACCTTCGACGATGCCGCCGCCGAGCACACGGTCGAGCTCGCCGATACCGGTGGGCGTGCGTTCGATCTCGCTGGCTTCGATGTCGGCCAGCGCCGCCACTTCGGCGGTTTTGGCCAGGGAGGCAAAGCGGTTGCGCACGGGCGCGGCCGACTCCACCACCGTTTCGATGAGGGTGTTCCACGCCTCGCAATGAGGGCATTTGCCCAGCCATCGCGGACTGGTGCCACCGCATTCGGTGCAGGAGTAGCTGGTCTTTTCCTTGGCCATGAGCGGCCGACTATAGCCGGGCAGCCGATGCGGGTTTGCGGCGAACCGCCAAATCATTTAATATATTAACTAATTAAGCCATGAGCACGACATTCATCCACCGCAACCTGCCGCGGCTGCTGCTGCAAGCCCGCGAATCGGTCATGGCCCATACGCGCCCCAGCCTGCGCGAGCATGGGCTGTCGGATCAGCAATGGCGTGTGTTGCGTGTGCTCGGCGAGCACGGCACGGTGGAAACCGGCCGCGTCGCGCGCGAGGCCTACATCCTGGGACCCAGCCTCACCGGCGTGCTGGCGCGGATGGAGCGCGACGGCCTGATCCGGCGCGAGCGCGACCCGGCGGACCAGCGCCGCACGGTGGTCGAGGCCACGCCCAAGGGCCTGAAGCTGGTGGAAAAACTGTCGCGCACGGTCGAGGCGCACTATGAATGGATGGAGAAGTCGCTGGGCAAGCAGAAGCTCGCCGAGCTCTATGAATTGCTCGACCAAGTGATCGACCTGGAGCAACCATGAGTTTTGTCCCGACGGGCACGGTCTACGGCACGCTGCTGAACTTCCGCGGCGAGTGGAAGGCCTGGGCGCCGAAGATGAACGAGGCGCCGTACAAGGCGCCGCCGAAGGCGCCGGTGCTGTACATCAAGCCGGCCAACACCTGGAGCGCCGACGGCGCCGATATCCCCGTCCCGGCGCGCGTACCCGAGGTCGAGGTGGGCGCGACGATCGCAATCGTGATGAAGGCCGCCGGCGAGGTGGCCGGCTATGTGCTGATGAACGATCTCTCGATTCCGCATGCCAGCTTCTTCCGCCCGCCCGTCAAGTTCAAGTGCCTGGACGGCTTCCTCGGCGTGGGCAATGCGCTCCTGCCCGCAGGCCCGAGCATCGATCCGTCGCAATTCCAGCTCGAGGTCCGCGTGAACGGTGACCTGAAACAGCGCCTGGACTTTGCCGAGCTGGTCCGACCGGCGGCGCAACTGCTTGCCGACGTGAGCGAGTTCATGACGCTGGGCGCGGGCGACGCGCTGATGCTGGGCTGCGACATCGGCCGGCCGCTGGCCCGAGTCGGCGACCGGATCGATATCAGTGCGAAAGGACTGGGCACGCTGAGCAACATGCTGGTGGGAGAGGCATCATGAAGCGCGCCCGCATCCTCCACCAGGGCGTAACGCAAGGCGCTGCCGAACGCGACGGCCAGCTGCTCCTCGACGACGGCCGGCTGGTGCCTTTCGACGCGGTGACATGGCTGCCCCCGCTGGAACCCACGCCACAGCCGCGCACCATCCTGGCCCTGGGCCTGAACTACGCCGACCATGCCAAGGAGCTGGAGTTCAAGGCGCCGGAAGAGCCCCTGGTTTTCCTCAAGGGCGAGAGCGCGTTGACCGGGCACCGCCGCTTCACCCGCCGGCCGGAGGGCGTGCAGTTCATGCACTACGAATGCGAGCTGACCGTGATCGTCGGCAAGACCGCTCGCAATGTGAAGCGCGGCGACGCCTATGACTTCGTCGCCGGCTATACCGTCGCCAACGACTACGCCGTGCGCGACTACCTGGAAAACTGGTACCGGCCCAACCTGCGCGTGAAGAACCGCGACAGCACTACGCCCCTCGGGCCCTGGTTCGCCCCGGCCCGCGATGTGCCGAACCCGATGGCGCTGGCCTTGCAGACGACGGTGAACGGCAAGCTCACGCAGTCGGGCAACACCCGCGACATGATTTTCGACGTGCCCTTTCTCATCGAATATTTCTCCAGCTTCATGCAACTTCGCCCCGGCGACCTGATCCTGACCGGCACGCCGGATGGGGTGGTGGACTGCCGGCCCGGCGACGTGATCGTGACCGAGATCGAGGGCCTGGGCGCCCTCATGAACACCATCGAATGAATATGCGAATCGATCACCTCATCAACGGCAAGCCGGTCGCCGGCCGCGACTATCTGGAAACCGTGAACCCGGCGACACAGGAGGTACTGGCCGAGGTCGCCTCAGGCGGCGAAGCCGAGGTCAACGCCGCGGTCGCGGCGGCCAAGGCGGCCTTTCCGAAGTGGGCTGCCACGCCCGCGCCCCAGCGCGCCAAACTCATCCGCAAGCTGGGCGACCTGATCGCAGCCCATGTGCCCGAGCTGGCGCAGACCGAGACCAACGACACGGGGCAGGTGATCGCGCAAACTGGCAAGCAGCTGGTGCCGCGCGCGGCCGACAACTTCTACTACTTCGCCGAGATGTGCACCCGCGTCGACGGCCACACCTACCCGACCGAGACGCACCTGAACTACACACTGTTCCATCCGGTGGGCGTGTGCGCGCTGATCTCGCCGTGGAACGTGCCGTTCATGACCGCCACCTGGAAGGTCGCGCCCTGCCTGGCGTTCGGCAACACCGCGGTGCTGAAGATGAGCGAGCTCTCGCCCATGACGGCAGCGAGGCTGGGCGAGCTCGCATTGGAAGCGGGCATTCCGCCGGGCGTGCTCAACCTGGTCCATGGCTATGGCAAGGACGCGGGCGAGCCCTTGGTGAAGCATCCGGACGTTCGCGCCATTTCCTTCACCGGTTCCACGGCGACGGGCAATCGCATCGTGCAGCAAGCCGGGCTGAAGAAGTTCAGCATGGAACTGGGCGGCAAATCGCCGTTCGTGATCTTCGAGGATGCCGACCTGGACCGCGCGCTCGATGCGGCCGTGTTCATGATCTTCTCCAACAACGGCGAGCGCTGCACGGCCGGCAGCCGCATCCTGGTGCAGCAGTCGATCTATGCCGACTTCGCCCAGAAGTTCGCCGAACGGGCAAAGCGGATTGCCGTGGGCGACCCGCTGGACGAGAAGACCATCATCGGCCCGATGATCTCGCAGGCCCACCTGGCTAAGGTCCGCAGCTATATCGAGCTCGGCCCCAAGGAAGGCGCGACGCTGCTGTGCGGCGGGCTGGATGCGCCTTCACTGCCGGGTCGCGTGAAGAAAGGCAACTACGTGATGCCGACGGTTTTTGCCGACGTCGACAACCGCATGCGCATCGCCCAGGAGGAAATCTTCGGCCCGGTGGCCTGCCTGATCCCGTTCAAGGATGAGGCCGACGCGATTCGCCTGGCCAACGACATCCAGTACGGGCTTTCCAGCTACGTGTGGACGGAGAACATAGGCCGGGCCCATCGCGTGGCCGCCGCCGTCGAGGCCGGCATGTGCTTCGTCAACAGCCAGAACGTGCGCGACCTGCGCCAGCCCTTCGGCGGCACCAAGGCCTCGGGCACCGGCCGCGAAGGCGGGACCTGGAGCTACGAGGTGTTCTGCGAACCGAAGAACGTCGCGGTCTCGCTCGGTTCGCACCACATCCCTCACTGGGGAGTCTGAACCATGGGAAAGCTCGCGCTCGCTGCCAAGATCACGCATGTACCGTCGATGTACCTGTCGGAGTTTCCCGGACCGAACTTCGGCTGCCGCGAAGCCGCCATCAACGGCCACAAGGAAATCGACCGCCGCTGCCGCGCGCTGGGTGTCGACACCATCGTGGTGTTCGACGTGCATTGGCAGGTCAACAGCGAATACCACATCAACTGCGGGCCGAAGTTCGAGGGGGTCTACACCAGCAACGAACTGCCCCACTTCATCAAGAACATGCCTTTTGCCTATCCGGGCAACCCGGCGCTGGGGCACATGATCGGCGACATGGCCAACGCCATGGGCGTGAAGAGTCGTGCACATTCCGACACCACGCTGGAGCTGGAGTACGGCACGCTGGTGCCCATGCGCTACATGAACGCCGACCAGCACTACAAGGTGATCAGCATCAGCGGCTGGTGCGACTGGCACGATCTCAACGAGTCGGGCCGCTTCGGGCTGGCCGTGCGCCGCGCGATCGAGGAAAAGTACGACGGCACCGTGGCGGTGTTCGCCAGCGGTTCGCTGTCGCACCACTTCGCCGACAACGGCCGCGCGCCGGAGTTCATGCACAAGGTGTACGACCCCTTCCTGGAACAGGTGGACCGGCGGGTGGTGGAACTGTGGAAGCAGGGCGACTGGAAGACCTTCATCGGCATGCTGCCGATGTACGCCGAGAAATGCTGGGGCGAAGGCGACATGCACGACACGGCCATGCTGCTGGGCCTGCTGGGCTGGGACAAGTACACGGCGCCCGCCGACATCGTGACGCCCTACTTCGGCAGTTCCGGCACGGGCCAGATCAACGCCGTCCTCCCGGTCACGCCGCTCGATTAATTGGAATCTGACCCCGATTTGGAATCCTCATGCCACACGCCGTCATTCAATACACGCTCAACCTAGAACCCCGGGTGGACATTCCGGCCCTTTGCCGGGATGTTGCCGACGCGCTGATCGAGCAGCGGGACGAGAACGGCGGGCCGCTGTTTCCGGTCGGCGGCACCCGGGTGCTGGCGTACCCGGCGCAGGTTTACGCGGTGGCCGACGGCAAGGACGACTATGGCTTTTGCTACATCAACATCCGCATCGCCGCGGGACGCAGCGATGCCAAGAAGAAGCAGACCGGCGACGCGGTGCTGGCACGGGTCCAGGCCCGCTTCGCCTCGGCGTTCGAGACGAAGCATGTGGGGGTAACGATCCAGATCGACGAGAGCCCGGGCCAGGTTTACGATGCCAAGCACAGCAACCTGCATTCGCTGTTCAGCAAGTAGCCCCATGTTCTCGCAAGACCTCATCTCCCAGCTCGCGTCGGAACTGCACCAGAGTGAGAAGTCGCGCGTGCAGGTCGAGCATTTCTCCAAGCGCTTCCCCGGCATGACCGTCGAGGACGGCTACGCCGTGTCGCGCGCCTGGGTGAAGATGAAGATCGCGGAGGGCCGCGTGGCGCGCGGCCACAAGATCGGCCTGACCTCGCGCGCCATGCAGCAGGCCAGCCAGATCGACGAGCCGGACTACGGCACGCTGCTGGATGACATGTTCTTCGAGCCGGGGGACATACCGGCCGATCGCTTCATCGCGCCTCGCGTCGAGGTGGAGCTGGCCTTCGTGCTCAAGCGCAAGCTGGAAGGCGCCAGCATCAGCGTGGATGAGGTGCTGGAAGCCACGGATTACGTGACACCGGCCATCGAAATCATCGACGCGCGCATCGAGCAGTTCGACCGCCACACCAAGGCCATGCGCCGGGTGCAGGACACGATCAGCGACAACGCGGCCAATGCCGGCATCGTGCTGGGCGGGCGCAAAATGAATCCGCGCGAGCTGGACCTGCCTTGGTGCGGCGCGATTCTGCGTCAGAACGGCGCGGTCGAAGAGACCGGCCTGGCGGCCGGGGTGCAAGGGCACCCCGCCATCGGCGTGGCCTGGCTGGCGATGAAACTGGCGCCCTGGGGCGAATGCCTGCAAGCCGGTGAGGTCGTGCTGGCCGGCTCGTTCACCCGACCGGTCGCCGCCAAGAAGGGCGATGTGTTCGACGCCGATTACGGCCGCCTCGGCCGCTTCGAGTTCCGTTTTGTCTGAAGGAAAGAATCATGCATACCCCCATCAATCCTTTCAAGCAAGCCCTCGCCGAGAACCGCCCGCAGATCGGGCTGTGGTTGGGCCTGGCCGATCACTACACCACCGAGATCTGCGCCGGCGCCGGCTTCGACTGGCTGTTGATCGACGGCGAACATTCGCCGAACGACCTGCGCAGCATCCTGCAGCAGGCCCAGGTGATCGCGGCCTACCCGCATTCGCACGCGATCGCCCGCGTTCCCGTGGGCCACGGCAACATCGGCACGGCACTGATCAAGCAGTACCTGGACCTGGGCATCCAGACCTTGCTGGTGCCGATGGTGGACACGGCGCAGCAGGCGCAGGACCTGGTGCGTGCCGCCCGCTATCCGCCCGACGGCATTCGCGGCATGGGCGGCGCGCGGGCCTCGCGCTGGGGCCGCCTGCCCAACTACGCTAAAGAGGCAAACGAGCAGGTCTGCCTGCTGGTGCAGGCGGAGACGCGCGAAGCCCTCAAGAACCTGGACGCCATCGCTGCCACCGAAGGCGTCGACGGCGTGTTCATCGGGCCGGCCGACCTGTCCGCCGCCCTCGGCCACGTCGGCAACCCCATGCATCCCGAAGTGCAGGCGGCCATCGAGGATGCCATCCACCGCATCAAGCAGTCCGGCAAGGCGGCGGGCATCCTCACGCCTGATGAAACGCTGGCCCGCAAGTACCTCGATCTCGGCGCTGTCTTCGTCGCCGTCGGCCTGGATACCAACCTGCTGATGAAGGCGACCTCGCTGCTCGCCTCGCGCTTCAAGACGCTGGCGGCGGAGGTCCCCGCCAGCAAGACCTATTGAATGGAACAACTGCCGTGAACGCCCTCCTCAAGCCCAGCGCCGCAACCAGCATGCATCCCGACGAATGGAAGGCGCGCGTGCAGCTCGCCGCCTGCTATCGCGTCTTCGACATGCTCGGCTGGACCGAGATGATCTACAACCACATCACGATCCGCCTGCCCGAGAGCGTCAGCGGCGGCGATAAACAATTCCTGATCAACCCCTTCGGCCTGCACTACAGCGAAGTCACGGCCAGCAACCTGCTCAAGATCGACCTCAAGGGCAACAAGCTGGACGACAACCCCTGGCCGGTCAACCCGGCCGGCTTCACGGTGCACTCCGCCATCCACGACAGCATCGCCGACGCGCATTGCGTGATGCATACGCACACCACGGCGGGGCTGGCGGTGGCCTGCACGCAGGGCGGCCTGGCGCAGAACAATTTCTATTCAGCCCAGCTGCATGGCCTGGTGGCCTATCACGACTTCGAAGGCATCACCATCCATGCCGACGAGGCGCCGCGCCTGCTGAAGAACATCGGCGACAAGCCGGCCGTCATCCTGCGCAACCATGGCCTCTTGTCCTGGGGCCCGACGTTGCCGATGGCCTTCGTGCGGCTGTGGACCCTGCAGCGGGCCTGCGAGGTGCAGGCGGGGCAGGCGGCACTGGGCCCGGCGATTCCGGTGCCGGAGGCCGTGGCCGCGCAGACCGTGGCCGACTCGTTCCAGTGGGACCAGCGTTTCGGCGCCGGCCAGGACGTGTTCGATGCACTGGTGCGGCGCGTCGACCGCATCGACGCCAGCTACAAGAACTGAGCGATGAAAGTCTGCATCTACGGCGCCGGCGCCATCGGCGGATGGATGGGCGTGAAGCTGGCCCAGGCGGGCTGCGATCTCAGCGTGGTCGCTCGCGGCGCAACGCTGCAAGCCCTGCAACGCGACGGCCTGCGCCTGCAGCAGCAAGGCGGAGAGGCGGCTTCGGTCAAGGTGCGCGCCAGCGCCAGTCCGGCCGACTTCGGCGTGCAGGATCTCGTGATCGTGGCCGTGAAGGCGCCGGCCATGGCCGAGGTCGCCAAGGCCATCGCGCCGCTGCTGGGCCCGAACACCGTCGTGCTCACCGCCATGAACGGCGTGCCCTGGTGGTTCTTCGAAGGGTTCGGCGGGCGCTACGCCGGCACCCGCCTGAAGTCCGTCGACGCGGACGGCAGCATTGCGCAGGCGGTTCCCGCCAAGCACATCATTGGCTGCGTGGTCCATGCCAGCTGCTCACTCGATGGCCCGGGCCAGGTGCGCCAGCACTTCGGCAACAAGCTGATCATCGGCGAACCCTCCGGCGAAAAGACGGCGCGGGTGCGCGAGCTGGCGGCGCTGCTGGAGAAAGCCGGCTTCGAGGTCGTGCTCTCCGACCAGATCCAGAAGGACGCCTGGTACAAGCTCTGGGGCAACATGACGATGAACCCCATCAGCGCGATCACCGGCGCCACCACCGACCGGGTGCTGGACGACGAGCTGGTGCGCGGCTTCATCCACAGTGTGATGCTGGAGGCCAAGGAGATCGGTGGCCGCATCGGCATCCCGATCGACCAGGTCCCGGAGGACCGGCATGTGGTCACGCGCAAGCTGGGCGCCTTCAAGACTTCCATGCTGCAGGACGTGGAAGCCGGCAAGACGGTGGAGCTCGACGCCCTGGTCACAGTGGTGAAGGAACTGGGCGAGCTGACGGCAGTCCCCACGCCCTTCACCGATGCACTGCTGGGCCTGGCGCGGCTGCATGCGAAGGTGCGCGGCTTGTATTAAGCTGCGCGGGACATGACCACCCGCATCTCCGACTTGCACATCGCGCGCGAAGACGCGCTGCCCAGCCCCGAATCGCTGCACCAGGCCCTGCCCTGCGCCGAGCCGCAGGCGGCCTTCATCGCCCGCTCCCGCGAAGCCGTGCGCCGCATCCTGCGCGGCGAGGACGACCGGCTGCTCGTCATCGTCGGGCCCTGCTCCATCCACGACCCGCAGGCCGCCGTGGAGTACGCCACGCGGCTGCGCGACGCGGCGATGCAACGCCAGGACACTCTGCTGCCGGTGATGCGCGTGTACTTCGAAAAGCCACGCACCCGCATGGGATGGAAGGGCCTGATCTACGACCCGGACCTGGATGGCGAGGGCGACATCGCCAAGGGTCTGCGCGCCGCGCGGGGGCTGCTGCTGGAATGCGCCGCTCTCGGCGTGCCCGCCGCCAGCGAGATCCTGGACCTGGTGACGCCGCAATACTACGCCGAGCTCTTGAGCTGGGGCGCCATCGGCGCGCGCACCGTGGAAAGTCCGCTGCACCGGCAGATGGCATCGGCCCTGTCCGCGCCGGTGGGATTCAAGAACGCCACGCATGGCGGCATCGACGTGGCCATCGACGCCATCCATGTAGCGCAACAGGCGCACCGCTTCCCCAGCATCTCGATGGAGGGGCGCGCCATCGTGGTCAGCACCACTGGCAACCCCGACGGGCACCTGGTGCTGCGCGGCGCCTCCAGTGCCCCCACGGGCTTCGCCCTGCCCCCCGAGGGGGCTCAGTCACCTTGGGGCGGCCCTGCGGTGACTGGCGGCCCCAACCACGATGCGGCCAGCGTGGCCAAGGCCGCGCAGGCGCTGGTCAGCGCCGGACTGGCGCCGCGCCTGCTGATCGACTGCAGCCACGGCAACAGCGCCAAGGACTACCGGCGCCAGCCGCTGGTGGCGGCCGAAGTGGCGGCGCAGGTGGCGGGCGGCAGCCAGGCCATCGCGGGCGTGCTGCTCGAAAGCCATCTCTTCGAAGGCAAACAGGAGATCGTGAACGGCCGCCAGGGCCTGACTTACGGGCAGAGCGTCACTGACGGCTGCATCGGCTGGGATCAGACGGTGGGCGTGCTGGACGCACTGGCCGCCGCGGTGATGCAGCGGCGCCGCGCGCTCGGCACGTGACCGAACCCGGCAAAGCCATCACCGGCACGGCGTTTGCCACCCTGCTGTTGATCGCGCTGATGATGGGCGCCAATCACGTGGCGGCCCGCGTTGCGTTCAATCACGGCGTCGACGTCGCCACCGCCGTGGTGTTCCGCAGCACCGCTACGGCGCTGGTCATCGTGGCCCTGCTCGCCATGCAGGGCGTGCGGGTGAGCTTCACCGCCCGCCAGAAGCGCATGCTGCCCGCGATCGGGCTCTTGATCGGCGTCCAGAGCCTGTTCCTGTATTCGGCCGTGGCGCGGCTGCCGGTGGCCCTGGCGCTGCTCGCGTTCAACACTTATCCGATCTGGACTGCCCTGTGGGCACGGGTGATTTACGGGCAACGTCCCGAGCGGGCGCTGCTGGTCGCCATGCCGGTGATCCTGCTGGGCCTGGCCTTGGCGCTCGACGTTTTCGGCGCCGCTTCGGGCCTGGGCGCCGCCGGCCAATGGTCGCGCATAGGCGCAGGCGTCGCCTTCGCGCTCGGCGCCGCCGGCACCTTCGGACTGGCGCTGGTGATCACCCAGCATGAAGCCGCCGATGTGGATGGCCGGGTGCGCACCGCCACCACCATGGGCATCGCGGGCCTGGTGGCGCTGGCGACCGTCGGCGTGCAGGGCGGGTTTCATCTGCCCGATGCCGGGGCCGGCTGGGGCGGGCTGGCCGCTCTCACCTTCCTGTACGGCACGGCCTTCACCATCATGTTCACCGTGTTGCCCAAGCTCGGTGTGGTGGGCAATTCGGCCATCATGAACGTGGAGCCCGTGTTCGCCCTGGTGCTGGCCTGGCTGATCCTGGGGCAGGCGATTGCGCCGGCACAAGTTGCAGGCGCGCTGGTGGTTGTGGGGGCGGTGGTGGGGTTGGGATTGAGGAAGCGGTAGGGGACGACTGCTTCTGGCCCCGAAGCAGTCGTTCACTAACCGCAGACTCGCCTACACGAGATTGTTTCCAGCCCTTCGGGTTACCTGGTTTACTTCAACACGTCACCCAAGCACAAGTACTTGATTTCGACGTACTCGTCCATACCGTGCCGCGAACCCTCGCGGCCCAGACCTGATTGCTTCACGCCGCCGAACGGCACGTGCTCGGTAGAAATCAGCCCTGTGTTGATGCCGACCATACCGTACTCCAGCGCCTCGCTCACCCGAAAGATTCGGCCCACGTCTCGGCTGTAGAAGTAGCTGGCCAGGCCGAACTCGGTATTGTTCGCGGCGTCGACAGCTTCTTGCTCGGTCGTGAACTTGAACACGGGCGCTAACGGGCCGAAGGTCTCCTGCCTCGCACACAGCATGTCGCCGGTGGCACCCGCCAACACCGTCGGCTCGAAGAACCGACCCTGCAGCTTGTTGCCGCCGGCGACCACCGTCGCACCTCTCTTCACCGCATCATCCAGGTGGTGCCGCACCTTCTGTACCGCGGCATCATCGATCAGAGGACCCAGCGCCACGTCGTCCTCGAAGCCGTGGCCCACCTTCAGGGTTCGGACCCTGGCGGCGAGTTTCCGGACAAACTGGTCGTACACGCCATCCTGGACGTAGATACGGTTGACACAAACGCAGGTCTGGCCAGCATTGCGGAATTTGCTCGCGATTGCGCCCTCGACTGCCGAGTCCATGTCGGCGTCGTCAAACACAAGGAAAGGCGCGTTGCCCCCCAGCTCCAACGAGAGCTTCTTGATGGTCGGCGCGCTCTGAGCCATCAGGATGCGACCTACCTCGGTAGACCCGGTAAAGCTGATGTGGCGGACAGTTTCGCTAGCGCAAAACACCTTGCCTATGGCGACACTGTTGGAAGCATCGGCGGTGAGCACGTTGATGACACCCGCCGGCACGCCGGCGCGGATTGCGAGTTCGGTCGCGGCCAATGCCGTAAGAGGCGTGAGTTCGGCCGGCTTGAGCACTACCGTGCAGCCCGCGGCCAGCGCAGGCGCCACCTTTCGAGTCATCATCGCCAGCGGAAAGTTCCATGGCGTGATGGCGGCACAGACGCCGATCGCTTGGCGGATAACCATCAAGCGACGGTTGTTGTCGAACGCAGGAAGAGTCTCGCCGTTGACCCGCTTCGCTTCCTCGGCAAACCACTCGACGAAGCTCGCGCCGTAGGCGACTTCGCCCTTCGCCTCGCGGAACGGCTTGCCCTGCTCGGCCGTCATGATGCGGCCAAGGTCGTCCTGGTTCGCCATCAGCAGCTCGTACCACCTGCGAAGGATATTGCTGCGCTCCTTGGCAGTTCTCGTCCTCCAAGCCGGCCAGGCTGCGCTTGCGGCAGCGATCGCGCGCTCGGCCTCGACTGGACCCAGATTGGCCACATCGGTCAGCTTGGCCCCGCTACTGGGGTCATGCACGTCGAAACGCGCGACCCCCTCGACCCAACGCCCATCGATCAGTGCATCGCACTTCAGCAGTGTGGCGTCATGCAGCCCGGCTAGCGGCGAAAGCGATACGTTCCATGCTTCGCGCGCCATCACGCCGGATAGGACTCGTTATGCGGCTGCGCCAAGCGCTTCCACGAATCAGCCGGTTCGAGATCGCAGTCCCAGGCCCGCACCTTTTTCATGTCGGCCACGTTGACACCGAGCGGGTCTCCCCCGGACTCACACGCGTCCACGGCATCCAGAAGTCGGCGCCGAAGCCGCACGATCGCCGCATCCGCGGCCACCAGATGTTCGGTACTGCGGTCATAAACGGGCCCCATCGACACCGTGATCGTGGCATCTTCCTGCGTCAGCCCGTCCAGTCCGCTCCAGCTGCGCCTCTCGCGCATCGCCGCCCGGTCCTGGCCGTAGTGGTTCTCAGGATCGATCAGGAAGTTGCGGTTGCGATAGTTGTGTTCGGCGAATCCCGACCGCTTGAGCCGAGCCTTCTCCTCCAGAGGCTCCCCCTCGCTGGCGTCTACGAGATAGGTCGACGTGGTGTGGTCATCGATCGGCACTTCGAAGATCGTCGATGAGAAACCGGGCAGCGGAATGATCCGTCCGTACGGAAGGAAGATCGGCACCAATCGCGCGTTGACTGCGTCCGAGCCCGGGAGCCGCCGCAGCCCCGCGTAGTGGTAACCGAATCCCGTGTTCTCGATCTCCAGCTTCGGCGACATGTCGTCCCACGACTGCTTCACAAAGTCGTTGATGTCGCCCTCATTGGCCGTGCGATTGCTGCCGGACAACCAGCCTGGTCGTGTCACGTTGCTGTGCAGGATGCTGACATGCGACGTGTCCGTACCGCCCTCCCAGTTCTGCAAAAAGTTGGAAGGGATATTGACCCGGATCACCGTTCGATGCGTGGCCGGGACCTCGTCGAAATGAAACTCGCGAAACGGCGGTTGCTTCTCGCGCGGCCCGATGTACGTCCAGATCAGGCCTGACTGCTCGCGGACCGGATAAGCATTGGCCTTCAGCCGCTCCTTCACGCGCGCATCCGCGTGGTTGGGCGTGTCGAGCAGCGCGCCCGTCACCGAAAACTTCCAGCCATGGTAGATGCAGCGAATGCCACCCTCTTCGACGCGGCCGAGAGCCATCGAGGCGCCACGGTGCAGGCATGCTTCGTCTATCACGCCCACGAGGCCCTCGGTGTTGCGGAATAGTACGAAGCGTTCACCCAGCAGTTTTCTCACGATCGGGTCACCATCGCAGTCCGGCAGTTCCGCCGAAATCGCGATGGGGTGCCAGTAGCGCCGCATCATTTCGCCCATGGGCGTGCCCTTGCCGACGCGAGTCAGCTTGTCATTCTCTTCTTTGGTAAGCATTGAAAATATCCCTTCATTGACGATTGGGTTTGGGAACGTAAGACGATTCGCCCAATAGGTGCGCGCCGCCATCGATGGCCAACACAGTGCCTGTCACGTGGCGCGACATGCCGCTGCTGTAAAACAGGACGGAAGCGATGACGTCCGAGATCTCTCCCGGCCGACCCATTGGAATTTCGCCGCCTTGTGCGGCCCAGAATTCCGGGCCGTTCGCATCTACAAGCCTGGGCGTTCGGGTCAGCCCCGGAGCGACGACGTTCATGCGCACGCCCGCAGCAGCCCATTGCTTCGCGCTTCCGCGCACGAGCTGGTTCAACGCCGCTTTGGCAGTTGCATAGGGAAGCATGCGGCCAGTGCGCACACCGAGACCCGCGATCGATCCGATGAACACCATGCTGCCCCCGCCATTGGCGGCGATCAGTGGAGCCGCGTACTGGATGGCGAGGTACGCGTGCTTGAAGACGAGACCGAACTGGCGGTCCCAATCCGCATCTTCCATGTCTGTAATATCTTTCGCGTGCACCATGCCAACGATGTCGACCACGCCTCGCAAGGATTCACCGAACAATTTTCTGGCCTCGTCGAACACCTTGCGCATGTCGGCACGCACCGTCACGTCAGCTGCCATGCAATGCCCGTCGCAAGCGGCGGCAACGCGCTCCGCGGCTGAGGCGTTCAGGTCCACGCAGAGAACGTTTGCGCCCTGCTGGCAAAGGGCGATTGCAGTTTGCTCACCCATTCCCTGCCCGGCGCCGAGCACAACGAAGCCCTGCCCTCGCAGGGAGAGCATGTCCGCTAATTCCTGCGTCTGGTTATCTGAAGTCAACTTGGTCTCCTCACAAGCATCGACAGTCCCGGAGTCTATGGACGCACGTCGATTGAACAAACCAACGCTTTTCGATGCCGCCATCGTTTTTTCCTGGAGTCCCAGCCATAGGACAAACCGATGCCGTCATCGGGAGATGTTGGTAGACCGCGCATGCTGACGCAGGAAGAATCGACGGCGATGCAGATTGACTCACTTATCCATCGGGTCCGACAGGGCGTCGTCGCAGCGCGTGCAGACGGGGAAATGGCTGCCGCGCTCGTAGGCGTGCCATGCGGAATCCGGTTGGTCGTCCACCACGGCGACCCCGGGCAAGCCATCACCGTGCATGAGCAGGCATCCGGAAACTGGTTGTCCCTGGTCGCCCAGCCCGAGCACTGGATTCGCTTCCTGCAACCCCGACCAGACTTCGGCTGGCACTCATTTAATGCGGCGCGCCGTCAAGGCATCCTGACCGTGGATTGCGACGAGCTTTGGATTGCCCAATGCCTGCACGCTCTTGAGCGACTGTTCGAGATTCTTCGGGGACAGCTTGATACGAGTGAGGCTGCGCACCTCGATTTGACGGGGATCGTGGGACGCTATGTCAGCGTGCCGTTGAGCGATGGTGACCGCACGATCCACGTCGAATTCGCCGGCAATACTGATGCACCGGCCCTTGTCATGCTGCATACCGCGGGTGCGGATTCACGGCAGTTCCACGCAGTCATGGCGGACCCGGAGCTGTGCATGCAGTGGCACATGATCGCCTTTGACATGCCCGGCCACGGCAGATCCGACATGGCACCCGACGCGTGGATCGGCTACAGGTTGAGCCGGGAGCGTTACCTGAACGTTGTCAGCGGCGTGCTCGAAACGCTAACCGCGGGCCGCAAGGCCGTGCTGCTGGGATGTTCCATGGGCGCAGCAATGGCGCTGCATGGCGCGCGACAACTTCCGCACCTCGTGCATGGAGCCGTCGCGCTTGAGGCGCCATTCCGCTCTCCCGGTCGGCGCACCGCTCACCTCGCGCATGCTCAGGTGAATCAAGCGGCTCACAATTCGAGCTATGTAAGAGGCCTGATGGGACCTGGCAGCCCGTTAGCGGACCGTAGGCGCGCCGCATGGATCTATTCGCAGGGGGGCTTCGGCACCTACGCGGGCGATCTCTGGTTCTACAGCGACGACTTCGATGCGGAGCGCGACGTCGCGGGGCTGGACGGAACCCGGCTGCCCGTGGAGCTGCTGACCGGGACGTACGACTTCTCCGCCACGCCAGCGGATTCGATCCGTGTGGCAGCACTCGTGCCCGGCGCAGAGTTCCGCGAAATGCAGGAGTTGGGCCATTTTCCGATGACGGAAAACCCCCGACTGTTTCTCGATTACCTTCAACCGTGCCTGGCGCGAATCTCAGCGCGGCTGCACACCCCTTCCCCATAGGAGACAAGAAATGACGAACTCTGGCAAGTTTTCCCGCCGCCTTTTTCTGGGCGGATCCCTGGCCGTGGCTTCGTCCATGGGCTTCGCGCAGAGAGACGCCGCATACCCCACCCGGCCCATCCGCCTGGTCGTTGTGTTTCCCCCCGGCGGAGGTACCGACGTCGCGGCTCGCATCGTGGCTCCCAAGCTTGCCGAGCGTCTCGGCCAGCCGGTGATCGTGGACAACAAGCCCGGGATGGGCGGTGGCATCGGCATCGACTATGTTGTCAAGTCGCCCGCTGACGGGTACACCCTCGTCCTTGCGTCTTCCGGCGGCCTCACGGCGCTGCCTCATCTGTACAAGAAACTGCCCTTCAATCCGCAAACGGACCTGGCGCCGATCAGCACATTCTGTGTAAGTCCGCTCGTGCTCGTCGCCGGTCCCGGCTTTCAGGGCAAGAACGTCAGGGACCTGATCGCGCTTGCGAAGCAGAATCCCGGCAAGATCGCGTACGGTTCAGGCGGCAACGGCACCGCCACACATCTGGCCGGCGAACTCTTCGAGGCGATGAGCAAAACGGACCTGCTGCATATCCCCTACAAGGGCAGCGGCCCCGCGCTCGTGGCAGCCATTGGCGGGGAGACTGCCCTTGTCTTCGGCGACATGGGAACCGTACGTCCCCATCTGGCTTCGGGACGATTGCGCGCGCTCGCCGTGCTCGGGAAGTCGCGAACCTCTACGGCTCCAGAGATTCCGACGCTTGCCGAGGCGGGCCTGCCGGGGTACGAGGCCGAGGGATGGTTCGCTGTAATGGCTCCGGCAGGAACGCCGGACGCCATTGTTAACAAGCTCAATGCCGCCCTCGTGTCAGTACTTGACTCTACAGAGGTCAAGGCACGCCTGTCGACTGCTGCGCTGGAGACAGCATTCTCGACCCCGGCCGAATTGCGCAAGAAGATGGAGAAAGATTCGGCAAAGTGGGGCAAGCTGATCCGCGAGTACAACATCGTCGCGGACTGAAGGGCGTCCGCTAGGCCCGCGTCAGGTGATCGCGCAGCATCCCGAGGAACACCTGAGCGGGTCGCGTCATTTCGTGGCCTTTGCGGGTCTGGATGATCAGGCTTTTCTCCGCAATGGGGTCATACAGCTTCTTCAGCATGAGTCCCTTCATGTGCGGATTGCCCTCCACCAGAAAGCTCTGAACGATGACCACTCCCAAGCCTTCGGCGGCCAAGGCCAGAGCTGTGTGGATGAATCCAATCTCAAAGGCGGGCTTGTAGCTGCGTGTCGCATCGGGAAAGTATTCGCGAATCTGCTGCTGCAACGACGAGCCCTTGGACAGGTGAATGATGGGCTGACCAACCAGGTCCGCCCACGTGACCCGCTTCAGCCTGGCCAGGGGCGACGACTTTGCACAAGCCACACCGAGATAGCCCACCACCAGTGGAATCTGTGCCAGAGCCTCGGGATCCTGCTCGAAAGTGCTCACGCTGAATTCGCATTCGCCTGAGCACACCCTCTCCATCAGGGCAGCGTCGCCGTCGTCGAACACGACCGGACGCACACCCGGCATCGCCTTGCGGAATTGATTCAGCACTGTCGGAATAACCGTCGAGGCCAATGACGGTACACAGCTGAAAGAAAGCAACGTCTCCGCCCCTTTGGCGCGATCCTTCATGCCAGCCTGCAAGGTGCCCACGCGCGAAAGAATCTCGACCGACTGTGGATAGGCATCGTCGGCGGCGGGCGTCGGCTTCAGGACACGGGGAGTTCGTTCAAACAGCTGCATCCCCAGCGAATCTTCCAGCTGCTTGATGAGAGCGCTCATGGCCGACTGTGTCATGTGCAGGGAGTCCGCCGCATGCGTGAGGTTGCGCAACCGGTACGCGGCTTCGAATGCGCGGAGTTGCCGCAGGGTGACGTGCAAGGGAGAAGCCATCGTGAGAGAAGCCATCCTGAGATTGTGCATCGCCCTCTTGCCCCTGCCCCAAGACAAACCGATGGCGCCCTTGGAATTCGTCGTTTTTCATTGGCAACTGCACTGCCTAGACTGAGCGCCATCCACCCACCATCTTGTCGGAGACCCATCTTGAATTCCCCTGAAACTACCACCGTCCAGGATCTGTATGAACGCGGCCTCCAGCTCAGGCGGGAGGTGCTGGGCGCCGAGTACGTCGACTCTTCCATCGCGAATGCCGACGACTTCATGCGCAGCTTCCAGCGCATCACGACCGAGTGGTGCTGGGGCTACGCCTGGGGCCGCGACGGCCTGGACCGCAGGACCCGCAGCTTGCTGAACCTGGCGATGCTCACCGCCATGAACCGGCCCGGCGAGATCAAGCTGCACGTCAAGGGTGCGCTGGCCAATGGCGTATCCGTAGAGGAGGTCAAGGAGGTGCTGCTCCACGCAACGGTGTATTGCGGCATTCCGGCAGGCCTCGATGCTTTCAAGGTAGCGCACGCGGTATTGGTCGCAGAGGGCGCGATCCCCGACAAGGCTTGAGCATGGCCGCCACGGAAGCAATCGCATTCATTGGCATTGGCAACATGGGCTGGCCTATGGCCGAACGCCTATTGCGCCTGGGACACCTGTTGGTCGTCAGCGATGCATCTCAGGAGCGCGCGGCGCGCTTCGCGCAAGAACATGGCTGTCGATCGGCCACAGCAGGCGATGCGCTCCCACTTGCCGACGTGATCGTTACGATGCTGCCCACGAGTGCGGTCGTTGAGGAAGTCCTTTGCCGCAGGTCGCCGGCGCTTCGTCCCGGCGCGCTGGTCATCGAGATGAGCTCCGGCGTTCCCGCAAGCACCCGTGCGATCGCGGAACAGCTCACTGCTCGTGGCGTGCGGCTGATAGACGCGCCCGTCTCCGGCGGCGTCAAGCGAGCCATGACGGGCGAGCTCGCCATCATGTGTGGAGGCGCGCCGGAGGACGTCGACCGCGCCACGCCCTTGCTGCGGCTACTCGGCTCGTCCATCGTACGAACCGGTGCTGTCGGCAGCGCACACGCGATGAAAGCCCTGAACAACCTGGTCTCTGCGGTCGGCTTCGTCGCCGGCATCGAAGCGTTGCTCATCGGCCGCAAGTTCGGGCTTGATCCTGCGCTCATGGTGGATGTGCTTAACGCCTCATCGGGCATGAACAATTCCACCCAGAAGAAGTTCAAGCAGTTCGTACTGTCATCCACCTTCGACTCCGGCTTTGGATTGGACCTGATGGCCAAGGACATCTCCATAGCCCTTGACCTTGCGCAAGGGACGAAGACGGCGGCGCCACTGTCGGCCGCGTGCCGCGAACTCTGGTCTGCCGCCGCGGCGGTGCTGGGCCCGGGCCGTGACCACACCGAGATGGCGCGGCTCAGCGAAATGCTGGCAGGGGTCAGCTTGGCCGCGAAAGGAGGCACGGCATGAATCGCGGGCCCGCTACATGCCTGCCGGGAAACCTTGAGGAGTAGCTGTGAACGATCGTCGACTCAACACGGAACTGCGTGAGCTCGGAGAGCAAAGGTTCGATACGTGTCACGAAGAGCTCGCCCAGATGATGGCCGAGCTGGCGGTTGCCCCAGACCACGCCGTGCAGAAATCGCTAGAGCGCCTAACGGTGCTTTCAACCGCGCATTTCGCTGAAGAAGATGTGGATTTGCGGGCGTTGGGCGGGCCTGCAAATCAATGTCACCTGGACGAGCACGTGGCCGTCTTGGGCTCCATCGCGGAAGTGGCAGCGCTGGTGCGTGTCGGTTCCGGCTTTGATGTTGCGCGAAGGCTGGGCCGCGACTTGGCGGACTGGCTGCCGCGGCACATTGACGAATTAGACCAGCGGCTTGCGCAGTCGCTGTTCCTGCGGCGTACCGGCGGCGCCCGGATCGCCCTTGCGCGGCCAACACTTGTCACAGTGAAAGGCTAGCCCATGGCCCATCCGCTTTTGAACTTGCGCGTGATGGCCATGTCGCTCCGCGCAGAAGGCGTGTTCGAGTTTGACTTGCGCGATCAGTCGGGAGACGCGCTGCCGCCATTCACCGCCGGCTGCCATATCGACCTGCACGTCGAAGGTGGCCTGGTTCGCAGCTATTCGCTCTGCAACGATCCGCGCGAATCGCATCGGTACGTCATCGCGGTGGGGTTGGACCCCGCAAGCCGTGGTGGATCCCGGTACCTGCACGAGAAGCTTCGTGTCGGGGCGATGATCGATGTGGAAGCGCCGCGCAACACTTTTGCGCTGAACGAGGACGCCAGTCATTCCCTGCTGGTCGCAGGCGGCATCGGAATCACGCCCTTGTGGTGCATGGCCCAACGCTTGACCCAGCTCGGGCGCGGTTGGGAGATGCTCTATGCGGCCCGCAGCCGGCGCAACGCTGCGTACCTGGCTGAGATTCAGCAGTTGGCCGCGGAGTCCGGCAACCGGTTGCGGCTGCATTTCTCGGATGAGGCCGGGGGACGGGCAGACCTTCGCGCCGCGCTTGGCAGCTTGAGCCCTGATACACACGCCTACTGCTGCGGCCCGGCAAGCATGATCGAGACCTTCCGTGAATCGGCCGGCGAACGCCTGGGCGCCGCCAACATCCACGTTGAATTCTTCAAGGCCGCAGCGCCGCCGGACCTGTCCGGCGGCAGCTTCGTCATCAACCTGGACCGCAGCAAAAGAAGGCTGGAGGTGGCGGCCGACAAGAGCATCCTCGACACTTTGCTCGATGCGGGAATCGAGGTGCCGCACTCGTGCATGGAGGGTATCTGCGGCTCCTGCCAGGTCAAGGTGCTCTCTGGCACGCCGGACCACCGCGACTCGGTCTTGTCGGACCGCGAGAAGGCTGCCAACACCGTGGTGATGGCCTGCTGTTCCCGATCGAAGAGCCATACGCTGGTCCTCGATCTCTGAATACCCATCAAACCAATATGCTTTCCACTGAACTGAATGAGCGCCTCACCCGTGTCGGCCGCGGCACCTCCATGGGCGAGATGATGCGGCGCTACTGGCACCCCATCGCGACATCTGCTGAGCTCGAAGGGCCTGACTGCGACCCGATCGTGCGAAAACTCCTGGGACAGAAGTTCGTGCTGTTCCGCGACACGGCAGGCACGGTGGGCGTCATGGATGAACATTGCCTGCATCGCGGAGCCTCCATGGCATTGGGTCGCGTCGAGGAAGGCGGCATCCGCTGCATTTACCACGGCTGGAAATTCTCGGTCGACGGGACGATACTCGACACTCCCAACCACGCGGACCCCAGGTTGCGCGAACGGCTGAAGGCCAACACATACCTTGTTCGGGAACAGTCCGGGTTGATCTGGACGTATATCGGGCCGAAAAACAAAGTTCCTCCTTTCCGCCGATTCGCGTATGACGACGTGCCCGCCGAACGCAAGCGCGTCATGCGCGTCAATGTGCGGGCGAACTACCTGCAGGTGTGGGAGGCCGGGACCGACAGTTCTCACGTCGGCATCTTGCACAGCAATGTGACCCGCCCCGGCTGGCTCAAATCAGAGGACGCACAGGTCGACGAGTTCGCGATCAAGGACATGGTGAGTGACGCATGGGACGACATGGCGCCCAAGCTGGAGCTGGAGAACACGGGGTTCGGCTACCACTACGTGGGCATCCGCAAGCTGGGTGCGAGCGGGGAGCAGGTCAATGTGCGGCTCACGCCGGTTTTTCTTCCAACTGGCAGGATGATCATCCACCCTGACTTCTATGCGACGGTGTTCGACACGCCTATGGACGACGAGATGACTGCGACCTTTATCGTCGATGCCAGTGACGTGAAGCCGCTCGGCCTCCAGGAACGCCTCGAGCGCTCTGGTCTCACCGATCCACGCTTCTACAAAGACCAGGATTTTGTCGCCACCGAGGACACGGGCTACTTCCAGGACCGCGAGGCCATGCGGCAAAAGCGCAGCTGGAGTGGCTTCCAGGGACTCACTCAGGAAGATTCGGTTGTGTGCCTGTCCATGGGTCCGGTGTTCGACCGAGCAACCGAGCACCTCGTCGCTGCGGATGCCGGCGTGGTCCGCCTGAGGCAGCGGCTTCAGCAGTCACTCGAAGTGTTTGAGCGTGGCGGCGAGCCGTTCGGCGTCCGCTACGAAGACATGAGCAAGGTTCGTGGATTTGACAAGAACTTGCCTGGGGCGGCGTCCTGGAAGGACCACGCCCGGGACCACACAACCTATTACCCCGCTGACGCCGAATGACCGCGCCGAAACATCGCGTCTACGCGATCCGTTATGGGCGCCATGATCGCATCGCGCGCGCGAACTTCATCAACCCCCCTGGCGACCATGACGCGGCGATGCCGATGGAGTACTTTGTGTGGCTCGTAGTTTGCGAAAGCGGCCGGAAAATCGTCGTGGACACCGGATTCAACGAGAAGACCGCCATCCGACGTGGCCGTACGATGTTGCGTTGCCCGACTGAGGGTCTGGCGCTTCTCGGCGCACCCGCCGAGAGCGTCACCGACGTGGTCATCACGCACCTCCACTACGACCATGCGGGCAACGCGGCGGCGTTCCCGAGCGCGCGGTTCTGGCTGCAGGAAAAGGAAATGCAGTTCGCGACCGGCAAGTACATGTGCCGCGATTTTTTCCGGCTCGCGTACGAGCGCGACGACATCACTCACATGGTGGGTGCGCTCTTCGACAACAGGCTCGAACTGGTCAATGGGGACGCTGAGCTGGAGCCCGGCGTCTCGCTGCACTGGGTTGGCGGGCACACGGCAGGTCTGCAGGTCGTGCGGGTGTCCACAGAGAACGGCTGCGTGGTGCTGGCGTCCGACCTATTCCACTATTACGCAAATTTCTCGGAAGCCTCCCCCTTCCCGATCGTGTTCCACCCAGCGGAGATGCTGGACGGATTCCGTCGAGCCGAAGCGCTGGCCGGCAGACTGGGCTGGACGGTACCTGGTCACGACCCGGAGGTGATGAACCGATTTCAGCCAGAGCCCTCCGATCCGGAGCACACGGTGAGGCTTTGGGAGCCCTTGAGCGACCAATCGTTGCACGCCAGGCCGGCACCCTAAGCCCAGGAATTACTTGATGACGGGAGCTTCTGGCCCCAAAAGCAGTCGTGAGGATTGCGGATCAGGAAGGTAGCAGTGCCGATACTGCCATCGGCAGGTTACGGTGGAGCAATAGAAGTGGCAGGGGCCGACTGCTTGCTTTGGCGAAATTCCCACGGCGGGACCGGGCTGGGCATGGACCACAGACCCCCTAGCGTCTACGAAGAGCCCGACGAAGTTGCCGTTGGGCCGAGCACTTTGCTACTGCAGGGCCAAAAGATGGTGCTTAACAACCATTCTGGAGAACGGCTAGCCAGAAGGCGCACTCTCGAGGGAGAGCAGGATCATTCGCTGAACGGATCAACCCAGGAACCGGGGCGGACATCGCAAACCAGCATGTAGAGCGTGTCGCGCTCGGATGAGTCGTCGAACACGTCCACCTCGAAGTCATCGGGCAGCAAGACCTTGCTGGACTCGGCGTAGACGCAACGATCTTTCAGGGCGGAAGGCAGGGTGCGGAGGGAAGCGGGCATGGCGAACTCCTTCGGAAAGTTAGTGGAAGTTGGCCAGCCTGATGTCCTGGCCTGCCCGTGAGTTGCATTCCTCGACAAAGCGGTTCAAACGCCACCACCCCAAAATGCCTTTTTTTCACCGCAGGGCCACTTCTGGCCGAAACCAGCCCTCACCTGCTGCCTGCTGCCTGCTGCCTGCTGAGAGATACCAACGACTGCCGTGAACCCGCCCGAGCTCAGAAGAAATCGTCTGCCGACAACTCGATCGGCTGGCCGTGCGGCGTGCGATGAGCCGCGCGGTCCCACGCATCTCGGTAGCGGCCCAGGCCTTCCGCACTCATCAGGCCTTTTTGTACCACCAGGCGTTCCAGCGCGGCGAGCCAATGCAAGTAGTACGTTGCACCGGTGCCGGCATCACCGGCGGCCTGCGCCCTCTTGATTTCTTCCCCCAGCGTCGCCGCCCACTCGGACCAGGTGAACATGCCGCGCTCGTGCAGCGCCAGCGCGATAGCGAAGGCTTGGCCTTCCCACGGCGCGCGGAATACGGGCCCGTGATCGTCGCGCGGGATGCCCGGAACCGATTCCGTCTCGCGCAACCCGCCAACAGCGTCGATCTTCACGTCGCACCCTCCAGGTACGGTTCGAAGGCTTCGATCGAGACCTTCAGGCTGGGATCGGCTTGCGGTCCCCACAGTTCACGGGCGTCGAACACCACCGTGTAGAGCCACTGCGGATCCTCGCCGCCGCCGCTGGTCACCGCATCTGGGTACACGTGGCAGCCGCGCACCGCTTCGATGAGGCCTGTGCGATCACGGGCGTAACGCGGCAAGCGTGTGTGCCCCTGGGGATGGATGTTCCTCGTGCGCACCCGGTCGCCCGGACGGAAGCGGGCCTCCGCGTACGCCGGACGACTGAAGGAGCCACGATCGAAGGTCTGGACGATGTTGTCCTTGGTGGCGACGCGGGCGACAGGTTTGCCCGGACGCAGCATGTGGCCTGCCTGAAGTTCGTCGGGGAACACCAGGCCCTGTTCAAGGACGCAGCGCTCCATGCCCAGCAACCAGCGCTGGTAATAGGAGGCCAGCAGGTACGTAGGCGCCGGCAAGCGCTCCTGGGCGAAGCGCGACATGTCGATGTTCCAGGCGCGCGTCACGCGCATTGCGCGCTGCATTGCCAGCACACGACCTTCCCAGGGCGCATGAAAGATCGGCTCATGGGGCTCGGACTCCACCCTGCCGAACCCGTGCATTCCGCCCATGTCGTGCACGCCATTCATACCGGCACTTCCTGCGGCGGCTTCGGCAGCCCCGTTCCGATCATGCAGTCGCGCGTGACGAGGCGCGCAAGGCGCTCCTCGCTCCAGCCTTCGGTGCCGGCAGGTCGCAGTGGCACGACCAGGAAGCGGGTCTCGGCCGTGGAGTCCCACACGCGGATCCCCGTGCTGGCCGGCAGCGTCACCCCGAAATCCGCCAGCACGCCGCGCGGATCCATCACGGTGCGCGAACGATAGGGCGCGGACTTGTACCAGACCGGCGGTAGGCCAAGCACATCCCAGGGATAGCACGAGCAAAGCGTGCACACCACCACGTTGTGCTGCTCGCCCGTGTTCTCGACCGCGATCAAATGCTCGCCCACCCGATCGAAGAGGCCCAGGGCGTTGATCGCCTTGCTTGCGTCTTCCAGCAACGCAGCCTTGAACGCCGGGTCGACCCACGCGCGTGCGATCACGCGTGCGCCGATGTGGGGACCGGTTCTGGTCTCGTAGTGCTCCACGATCAGGTCGAGGGCGGCGGGATCGACATAGCCCTTCTCGACCAGAATGGTTTCCAACGCCCGCACGCGCAGCTGCGTGTCGGACAGCTCGGAGTGCTCGTCCTCGTGGCTGGCGTGATCGTTCATGGTCGGCTGTCCTCCTGCATCCGGGCCTGGAAGAAGCCCGTGAGCCCGCCCAGCAAGAGCCAGAACAGCAGATTGCCTAGGGCGGCGGTGGCCACGAAGCGTTGCGTCCATTCTTCCGGTGCCACGCTTGCGTGTTCAATCGGCTGGGGGGCGCCGATAATGTGCGGCAGTAGCACGACGACCGCCCCAGCCAGCAGCAGGTACCAGCGCCTGCCGAACACGGCGAGTGCCAGGCCGGCGCTGGTGAGCAGTACAGTCAGCCACCACCAGAGCTGGCGATCGGGGAGCGCTGCTTCCTGCGCGCCTGGCAGCGTGGGCGGCAAGCCCAGGCCCGGAGCGAGGAAGAACACGGCAAATCCCGCGAGGCCCCAGGCGACGCCACGCCGCGCGTCGAGGCGTGAGCGGCTCACGACGCTCGCCGACAGCAACAGCAGTGAGAACCCAATCGCTGCCAGCGACTGCGTGAGCACCGTGGACGCGAGCCGCACCACGGATTCTTGATCGTTGCCCCGCGCGTGCGCGTCGGCGTGGCCCGCCGCCGTTTCTTCCAGCACCTCGGCGCGCAGGATCAGCGGGACCGTCAGTGCCTGGTGCAGCAAGGCGGCCAGCGCGCCCGACAGCATGCCTGCGAGCGTGGCCACCAGCACGAGGCGGCGAAAGAGGCGCATGGTCCTTCAGTGGCAGGGGAAACCGTTGGCATGGCGCACGTCATGCGCGGCGTCGTGCACGACTTCGATAGGCGAGAAGCCCACGGCCCAGAGGATGACCGTCCCGAACACGGCGGCCAGGACCGCCTCAAACAGGCACTTGCTGCGCGCGGAACGTGCGCCATCAGTTACCGTTGTGGCCGCCGAGGCGGCTATCGCGCTGTTTTGCATCGCCGGCCCTCCGATGAATGCTGGCTGGCTCCATTCTAGGCACCTGCCGCCCGCATTGACCAGCCGTTCGACGACGGTCCGAACTCGGCGGCAGGGGTTAGCTCGACAGCGCCTGCTTCCTCGTAGTGCGGCTGCTTCTGGCGAATGCAGACGTCCGCTAGCGCAAGTGTTGCCGGACTTCGCTCCAGGAACACGACGAACTCACTCTGCATGTAGTCGTATTGCCGAGCATGGCGCCAAATTTATTGGCGGCTGCTTAAAGAAGTGGCACGGCCCGCAAAGCCAAGCCTGATGCGAGTCCGGGAGGAGTCTACAAGGTTATCAACACCCCTATCCCCGCTCGGCATGGACATCCGAACCGCCCGAATGTGTTAGGAGCCAGACAGCCCCGGAATGTGCTGCTTTCGACCCAAACCAGACGTCAGCCGGCATGCGCTACCTGTACCGTGGGCTGATCACCGCGCCTCCAGGGCTCGCTCTCGAATGTTGCCGCGAAGCGGAGCACCGTCGGCTTCTTGCAGACGACATGGCCTCCTTCGCGCTTTGCACTCGGCCCCTATGGGCATGCTTATTTCTTCGCGGCGATCTTCTGCGGATCGTCTTCGGCGTTGACGTAGGTGAGGCCGAACGGACCCGTACCCTGTACCTGAAGCTCCGTCGCGCCCTTCATGAGCCAGTAGTGGCTGGTCTTGCCGGGCAGGAAGTGGAATGAACCGGGCTTGAGTGCATGCACGGCTTTGGTGTCAACCTTCTCGCCCACGCCGACGGAGGGGTTGCCCGACAGCACGGTCACCATGTAGTCCGCCGGATGCGTATGCGGAGCAATTTTGTAGCTCGCGGGTAATTTGAGCCGGAATGCGAACGGTCCCTCCTTCGCGGGATCACCGTGCAGCACGGCCAGCTTCGCGCCTTTTGGAAGCGACGGCGGCGCATCTCCCCACTTCAACTTGTCTGGGGTGATCATCGTCGCTCCTCCCGTCTGGGCTGAATCCGCTGCGCACAGGGCCACCGACACCGTGGAAAGTGCCGCTAGCAGGAGTGCTGAACTCGTGATGCGATGCTTCATCTTTCTCTCCTATCGGCGCGGCTCGAGTTCGGCCAGCCGACGCCGCGCACGCCCGCTGGCCGCCGGCTGTTGCCGGCACGAATTGCACATTCGACGTAAGCATACGCCCGTGTCACCGCACTTGTCATGGGATGGTGCAATGAGGCGGGTACTGCTCGGCCAGCGCCAGCCGCTGGTGCGTTGGCCGAAAGAAGCAGACGTCAGCCGATTCAGAACTCCTCATGATGCTCAGTGCCTAGAGCCGAGGCATCCATTGACGCTCGCAGTTCAGCTGGCTCGGACTTGAACGCACGAAGCAAGAGCTGCAGAGGATGCATCAAATCGAAACCGTCGACGATGGATGCCTGGCAGCGGCAGGAGTACCCCGTCGCAACCGTTAGACCTGCGCGGAAGTGCCGGTGATGATCGACAGCGGCTTCCGGAGGGGCACGGACGTACTCAAGGCCTTGGCTCTGGGCGCCAAGTTCGTGTTTGTCGGCCGCCCGTTCAACTATGCGGCCGCGGTAGCAGGAGAAGCTGGGGTTCGCAGGGGAATTTCCCTATTGCGAGACGAGGTGTCGCGGAACATGGCGATGTTGGGCGTCATTTCAACTGCGCACATCGGCCGAGACTTCTTGCTCGATGCATAGATCATTGCATCGGGAATGTCGTCCCTAGCCCGACCCGGGTACGGCGTAACGGCGCAAGTACAGCGCGTCTGCTTGGATACCTGTCGAGCTCTCCGGACCATTCGCTCAGCCGGGCACCAACGAACCGTGGCTCGTCTCTCAAGCCCTGCGTTCTTGACCGCGAACCATGCGACTGCTAGTGTTGTTCACTGCAGGCGCGAACTACGTGACGCCTCGCAAGGGGGGTCGCAACAGGGACACGGCGTGCCGCTTGCCGAAAGGAGCGAATCATGCTGGAAGATCGCTACGGATTGCCACTGTCGACTACCTCGACGGCTGCACGCGATGCCTACGTGGCGGGGGTGGACTGCGTGCTGTCGGGCGTGGCTGGCTACCGGGAGCTTCTGGCACAGGCCATCGCGTTCGACCCCTCTTTCGCGCTGGCCCATGTTGCGCTCGCACGCGGCCTGTTCCTCGACGCAGACTTCGCTGCGGCGCGCGAATCCGTGATCCGGGCGCGCGAGCTGGCTGCGCACGCCACGCCGCGCGAGCAAAGTCACACGGACGTCATCTGCCTCGCACTGGAGGGCAAGCCTGCGCAGGCGATGCAAGCCATGCTGGTGCACCTGCGCAGCTGGCCGCGCGATGCGATGGTGCTGGCGCCGGCCACCAGCGTGTTCGGCCTGTACGGCTTCAGCGGCGACCCGGCGCGCGAAGACCAGCTGTACCAACTGCTGGACGCGCTGGCGCCGGCGTACGGGCAGGACTGGTGGTTCGAGTCGGTCCACTCGTTCGCGGCCTGCGAAACCGGGCGTCTGGACCTGGCCTGGACGTTGATCGAGCGAAGCCTTGCGCAGACTCCACGGCACGATGCCCATGCGGCGCATTTCCGAATCCATGTGATGTATGAGCGCGGCGAATCGGACGCGGCGCTCGAGTACCTGGAGGGCTGGATGCCGCGGCTCGATAAGCGCAGTCTGATGCATTGCCACCTGTCTTGGCATGTGGCGCTCGCAGCGCTGGCGACGGGCCGGCGCGAGCGCGCCTGGGAGGCTTATCGCACGGGCGTGCATCCCGGCGGTGCCTGGGGCCCGCCGCTCAATGTCGTGACCGATGCGGCCTCGTTCCTGTGGCGCGCCGAGCTGGCCGGCGAGCCCCGGTCCGCACTGATGTGGCGCCAAGTGCACGACCATGCGTCGCGCTCGTTCCCCAAAGCGGGGGTGGCCTATGCGGATGTGCACAGTCTGCTGGCTTGCGTGGCCGATGGCGACACGCCCACGCTGGAGCGGCTGCTCGGCGAAATCCGCCAGCGCATTGCCGCCGGCCGCTACCCGCCCGGCGAGGTAGTGATCTGGATCGCCAACGGCTTTGCAGCCTATGCGTCCGGCGACTGGAACGGTGCCATCCGTTGTCTGGAGCAGGCGTTGCCGCAGACTGTTCGCATTGGAGGCAGCCGCGCCCAGCGTGACCTGGTCAGTCTCACACTGGCCGCCGCTTACATCAAGGCCGATCGGCCGGAAGAGGCCAGCGCGTTGATTGCCCGTGCAGCCCATCGGCCGCATGGGATCAGCTCAGCGGCGCAGCACTGAACGCGGAGGCAAGACCGTGGGCTTGCACCAGTAAACGGCGGCGCGGGTGACGCGGACTGAGCGCCCGGACCAAGCCGGCCTACAAAAGCCTGCGGCGGACTCATGTTCGCTGCAGTTCCCGCACCACGCCCGCCATGTGCATCCGGAAGTCGCTGCCGCGCAGGATGCACATTAGATGAAGGGCCACGCGCCCGATCCGGTAGTTCGCCATCGTCGTTCTCCTGCTATTGACTACCCCCACCCAGTCCTGGGGTGGCTGGTCTGACAATGAGTTGCCATCTGCGGAGATTCGGTTCACGTTGCGTATTGGCCAGCTTCGTTCTGCCATTGGCGCGCAGCAGTTCTGGCTGAGCGGACGAACGGGGTAGCGTGAGCGCTGATGAAACGCGACGAGCTCACGCTGCATGCACTCGTCGCGCGGAGCGTGGCGCCAAATATTTCTGGCAGCTGCTTAAAGAAGTGGCACCGCTCCGCAAGCTAGGCCTGATGCCGATCTGGGACGAAGTTGCCGTTGGGCCGAGAGCAGGATCATTCGCTGAACTGATCAACCCAGGAACCGGGGCGGACGTCGCAAACCAGGATGTAGAGCGTGTCGCGCTCGGACGAGTCGTCGAACACGTCCACCTCGAAGTCATCGGGCAGCAGGACCTTACTGGACTCGGCGTAGACACAACGATCTTTCAGGGCGGAAGGCAGGGTGCGGAGGGAAGTGGGCATAGCGAACTCCTTCGGAAAGTTGGTGGAGGTTGACCAGCCTGATGTTCTGGCCTGCCCGTGAGTTGCATTCCTCGACAAAACGGTTCACTCGCCACCACCCCAGATGTCTTTTTTTCACCGCAGGGCCGCTTCTGGCCGATATCGATGAACAATGGTATTTCAAGCCCGACGCGGGCAAGGTGTTCGCCTCTCCGGCCGACGAAACACTCTCGCCGCCTTGCGATGCGCAGCCGGACGAATACGACGTGGCGGTTGTTGCCGATCGCATTGAGCAGGCGACCACACTCCGGATTCGCCGTCTCGCCTCGCAGTGGGCGGGGCTGCGCAGCTTCGTGGCCGACCATGGCTTGGTGGCCGGCTTCGACTCCGAGTCCGACGGGTTCTTCTGGCTTGCGGGCCAGGGCGGCGCAGGCATCCAGACCTCGCCTGGCATCTCGATGGCGGTCGCGGGCTTGATCAATGACGACCAACTCCCTTCCGAATTGCGCGACCTGGGCCTCACCGAGGAGAGCCTGTCCCCGAGCCGGCAGCGCTGACCCCGAGCGCCTCGATCTCGAACGGCTCGACACTATCGGCAAGTAGTTTTCCTTTACGAAATAATCTTTCTCGGTTAGAATTATTCCGCGCTTACGAAAAATCCCGCTCCAACCCATCGCCGGTCGATCGCCTCTCGACGGCCGCGGCTCACCAGGAATCGTTCATGAAGCTTTCTGTCATCAAGACCAACTCGGCTTCCAGGCCGGAGCACGGGCGGCGCGACGCACTGCGCGCCGCAGCGATGCTGGCGGGCTCGGGCGTTCTGGGCACCTTCGGTGCTGTGTCCCCGGCCCACGCCGCGGGCTACCCCGACAAGCCCATCCATCTGATCCATGCGTTTGCGCCTGGCTCCGGCACAGACACTGCGGGCCGGATCATCGCCGAGCGCTTGTCGCAGCGGCTGGGCCAGCCCGTCGTCGTCGACAATCGCCCGGGCGCCAACGGCATCATCGGCGGCGAGTACGCTGCGCGCACCCCGCCCGATGGCTACACCATGATGATGGTGTATGTCGACAACTTCGCCGTCAACCCAAGCCTCTACAAGCGCCTGGGCTACCATCCCCTGAAGGACTTCGATGCCCTGACGCTGATTGGGAAGTTGCCGCTGGTCCTGATGGGCGCGCCCAACCTGGCGCCGACCTCGATGACCGAACTGCTGGCGGCTTCCCGCACCCGCAAGGATCCGTTCTCGCTGGGCACCTGGGGCATCGGCAGCACTGCCCACATGCTCGGCGAAATGCTGCGGCTCGAGGCCAGGATGAATCTCACCTACGTGCCTTTTCAGGGCGCGACGCCCGCCACCAATGCACTCTTCGGCGGGCACGTCGACCTGGGCTTCAACAATCCCGTCGTAGCCGCCGAACTGCTGCGCACGGGCAAGGCACGCATCTATGCGGTGGGCGGCGACCAGCGTTGGCCGACCATCCCTGATGTGCCGACCTTCCGCGAGCTCGGGCTCAAGGACGTGAGCGCGGCCACCTGGCACGGCCTGGTCGTACGCGCCGGCGGCAAGAAGGACATCATCGACAAGCTCTACACGGGGATTGCCGCCGTCATGAACGAGCCGGACACCCGCGCCAAGTTGCTGGCCGTCGGCTACGACGGCATCGACGGCAGACCGCCCGCGCAGTTCAGCCGGTTCCTGGCCGATGAAATGGAGCGTTGGGGCCGGGTGGTGAAGGCATCGGGCGCGCAGATCGACCGCTGATGGGCGCCGCAACAGCCAAGGAGCAAGCCTACTGCGACGCGATCATCGTCGACGCGACCAGCCCGCTGGCCGCTTACCCCGAGCATCTTCACAGGTACCTCGAGGGCGGCATCACGGTCTGCACGCCCACGGTCGGGGGCTCGCAGGGGCCCGAGCAGACGCTGCCGGCCTTTGCGACGGTGCATCGGGCCCTGCGCGAACGCAAGGAGCTGATGCTGGTGCGCACGCCGGAAGATTTCCGCCTTGCCAAGAGTTCGGGGCGGCTTGGGCTGCTGCTGCACATCCAGGGCGCGGATCCGCTCGGACGCAACGTGGAGTTGCTCGAGGTGTACTGGGCGCTGGGCCTGCGCATCGTGGAGCTTTGCTATAACGTGCGCAACCGCGTGGGCGACGGCAGTGAAGAGGCGTCCAACGCGGGACTGAGCGCCTTCGGCATTTCATGCGTGCGAAAGCTAAACGAACTGAACATGGTGGTTGACTGCGCGCACACGGGTGTGCAGACGACCCTGGACGCGATTCGCACCTCGCGCTCACCCGTGATCATCAGCCATGGCAACCCGCGTGCCCTGCACAGATCCAGGCGGAATCTGCCCGACGAACAACTCGTGGCGATTGCCGGCAATGGCGGCGTGATCGGGGTGTCGGGCTTTCCGGCATTCCTCGGTCCCGAAACTCGGCCCACCGTGGCCCGCTACATCGAGCATCTGAAGTACCTTGCCGACCTGGTCGGCATCGACCACGTGGGTCTCGGGCTGGACAATTTTCAGGACCAACATCCGCTAGGCAATCCGGCGACCGCGGAACTCTTCTACCAGCGCTTCATTGCGGCAGGCGACTGGTCGCCCGACACCTATCCCAAACCGCCTTGGTACTACCCCGCTGGCATCGAAACGCCCGACAAGCTGCCCGCCTTGCTGCCAGCGCTGCGCGAGGGCGGCTTCTCGCAGGTCGAGGCCATCAAAATCCTCGGAGGAAACTGGTTGCGGGTGTTCGATCAGATCTTGGGTGCGCAGGGGCGCTAGTTCCTGTCGCAGAAATACGTTTCGCACTTGCTGCCGAAGGCGCCAGCTTCATGAATAAGATCGAGGAGTCGGAGGCATGACTGAAAGTTCAGCGCTGGCGCAGTCCGTGTTTGGCCGAGAGGGTCTCGCAAATGCGGCGCTGGTGCGGCAATATATCCGCGAAGCCCGGTGGACCTCGCACACCAGCGGACTCGCCGATGACAACGTGCAGGGCAACGTGGTGATCCTTCCGCAGGCCCTGGCCGGCGACTTCCTGCGCTACTGCCAGCGCAATCCCAAGCCGTGTCCGTTGCTGGCGGTTTCCGAGGTCGGCGATCCACGCCTGCCGACGCTGGGCCGGGACGTGGACATTCGTACCGACGTACCCCGGTACCGCCACTGGCGGCATGGTGAACTGGTGGACACGCCAGTGGATATCCGGGCGCTTTGGCGCGACGACCTGGTCACCTTCGTCCTGGGTTGCTCCTTTTCCTTCGAACAGGCGCTGCTCCAGGCGGGCATCGCCCTGCGCCACATGAGCGAAGGTCATAACGTGTCGATGTACCAAACCAACATTGAAACCAGGCGCGCGGGCATCTTCGAGGGGCCCATGGTGGTCTCGATGCGTCCGCTGCGCGCGGCGGACGCGATTCGCGCCATCCAGGTGACTTCCCGCTTCCCGAACGTGCACGGAGCACCGGTACACATCGGCGATCCATCGCTGATCGGCATCACGGACCTGGGACGCCCCGACTACGGCGATCCGGTGCGCATCGAGCCCGACGAGGTCCCGGTCTTCTGGGCCTGTGGCGTGACGCCCCAGGCAGCGATCGCGCGCGCGCGGCCGGAGTTCTGCATCACCCACGCTCCCGGTTCGATGCTGATCACGGATTTGAAGAACAACCATCTCGCCAGCTTCTGACGAGGTACCGTCTTCACGCCAGCCGGCACGCGGACCGCTACCGCCGAGCCATCCTGTTCAATTCGACTTGGCCTACCATTCCCTATGACTCACGGCAGCCTCTCCCGCGAACCGAAGCGCTGGCAGTTCTGGATCGACCGCGGCGGCACCTTCACGGACGTCGTCGGCCGCCGCCCGGACGGCAGCCTGGCCACCCACAAGCTGCTGTCGGAGAACCCCGAGCAGTACCGCGACGCCGCCGTCGCCGGCATCCGCCACCTGCTGGGACTGCAGGCGGACCAACCGATCACGCCGCAGCAGGTGGACTGCGTCAAGATGGGCACCACGGTCGCCACCAACGCCTTGCTGGAACGCAAGGGCGAGCCGACCCTGCTGGTCACCACCCGCGGCTTCCGGGACGGGGTGCGGATCGCCTACCAGAACCGGCCGCGGTTGTTCGACCGCAACATCGCGCTGCCCGAACTGCTCTACAGCGAGGTGATCGAGGCCCAGGAACGCGTCGGCGCGCAAGGCGAGGTGATCCAGGCGCTGGACGAAGGCCACCTGCGGCAGGCGCTGCAGGAGTCCTACACCCACGGCCTGCGCAGTGTTGCCATCGTCTTCATGCACGGCTACCGCTACACCGCGCACGAAGCGGCGGCGAAGGCAATCGCCTGGCAGATCGGCTTCACCCAGATCAGCACCTCCCACGAAACCCCCCGGAGCCGGTTCGCTGGGTCAGCAGGCCATAGTGCTCAGGCCTGCGGTGTCGCGCGAAATTGAAGAGGCCTGCAGCGACAGCAGGTGATGGTGCATGCGCAGGTGGATCGGCTCGTCCCACTGGACGTAGGCCGACGGCGTGTTGTAGCCGACCATCCCGATTTCGATGCCCTGCAGCCCCATCGTCCGCCACGTCTCCGGCCAACGCCGGTCGTTGCAGATGCACATGCCGATCTTCGCCTGCTCCGTCTGCCACACGGGGAAGCCGAGGTCGCCGACCTCGAAATATTTCTTCTCCAGATGCTGGATCGGCGCGTTGTCCTGCGCCTGGGCGTCGCCCGGAATATGGATCTTGCGGTATTTACCGGTGACGTTGCCGTCAGGCGCCACCAGGATGCTGGTGTTGAAATGGCGGCCGCCGACGATCTCCGCGTAGCCCAGGTAAAAGCCCACCCCGAGTTGCATGGCCATGACAAACAGCGACGCCGTGGTCGCGTTCGGCATGCTCGATTCGTAGAACGAATCGATCTCCGCCTGGTCTTTCAAATCCCAGCGCGGGAAGAACGTGGTCAGTGCCAGTTCCGGAAACACCACCCAGCGCGCGCCGCGCCGATGCGCTTCCTGCAGCATCGCCTTCAGCCTCTCGACCACTTGCGCGCGCGAATCGCCGCGCTGGACCGGCCCCATTTGCGCGACCGCCAGATGCACCATTCGTTTTTTCATGCCACCTCCCTCTTCAACACTTGGCCCGGATAGTTCTGGGTCGGCGCATTGTTGTCCCACACCGGCTGTCCGTTGACGAACACAGCCTCGATGCCTTTGGATATTTCGGTCGGATGGTCGAAGTCGGCCGCATCGGCCACTTCGTCCGCGCGGAAGACCACCAGGACCGCGGGCGGCGTTGCCCGCAGCGCGTCGATGTAGGCGCCGAAGGAGTTGAAGCGGAAGTCGCCTCCGGTGTCGAGCAGCGTCAGCGGGGCAGGCGGCATCCGGCCGTCGATGTTCAGCGGCGCCAGGCTGATGCCGCAGTTGCCCGTCACCACCGTGGTCACGCCTTGGGACACCTTCGGCGCCATCTCGCGTTTGCGCAGCAACAGCGTGTCGTCATGGGTATGCGAGTCGATGAAGCCCGGCGCGACGATGCAGCCGCTGACGTCGCGGCGCTCCCTCGCCGTCGCGCCCGAGAGTTCGCCGACGGCGACGATGCGCTCGCCCCGCACGCCGACGTCGGCGCGCACGGCGGGCCGGTTGGTGCCGTCGATGACGTCACCGCCGGACAGGATCAGGTCGAAGGTTTCGCCGCTCATTGGTTGCCCACCCATGCCTGCACTTCGATCTCGACACGGACGTCGAACGCGAGCTTGGCCTCGACCGTGGCACGCGTGGGAAAGCCGTCCTTGAAATAGGTCTTGTAGACGTCGTTGAAGCCGGCGAACTGGGAAAAATCGGAGAGCCACACCGTCGCGCGCACGATATCGTTGAATCCGGCGCCGGCCATTTCCAGGGTTTCGCCGATGCGATCCATCACGGCGCGGGTCTGTACGCCGATGTCGCCTTTCACGACCTGGCCATCCTTGTCCATCGGAATCTGGCCCGACAGAAACAGGAAACCGCCGGCGCACACTGCGCGCGAGAAGGGGAAGGGAAGGCTGCTTGTGTAGCGCTTGATCTCGGACATGGATGACTCCTTAAACAAAATGGCATGCGGCCTCATGGCCCGCTCCGACCGTTTTCACCGGCGGGGCGCCTGTTCGGCGCAGATCGGCTGCGCCATGGGACAGCGAGTGCGGAAGGTGCAGCCTGAAGGCGGCGACATGGGCTCGGGATTTCTCCTTTGAGCACCTGGATGGTTTTGTGACGCTTGCCGAGTTCGGGAACGGCGGACAGCAGCGCACGGGTGTAGGGGTGGGTCGGAGAACTGAACACCGCTTCGCGCGGTCCCGTCTCCACGATGTGCCCCAGGTACATGCCGGCCACGCGGTGGCTGATATAGCGCACCACCGAGAGGTCGTGCGAGATGAACACATACGCCAGACCCATGTCGCGCTGGAGGTCGCGCAGCAGGTTGATGACCTGGGCCTGCACCGACACGTCCAGGGCCGACACCGGTTCGTCGCAAATTATCAGCTTGGGCTTCAGCGCGAGCGCGCGGGCGACCACGATCCGCTGGCGCTGCCCGCCTGAAAACTCGTGCGGGTAGCGCGCCGCCGCGTCAAAAGGGTCTTTTCGCGCTTCCGTATCTTTCTGCACCGAAAGTACGCTCACCCCTGGCCGGCCGTCAGCAGCCGCCCCACCTCCGCGAGCACGGCCTCGACATGCGGGGCGAGGCCAGCGCCCGCGCCGTGGGGACCACGTCATGCGCGGAGCGAGTGAACAGTGGGTCGCCGAAAACCTCCCGCAGGCGCTTGAGCGACCAGCTGTCAGGAACAGGCGGGCCGCCGCCCTCGACACGCTGCGCTCGGTGAGCAGGGCGTCAAAGGTTCGCAGCATCGCAATGTCGAGGCTGCGGATATCAACGCCCGCCATATCTCATATCCAAAGTTTCGCTTTGATCGAGATCAAGGATCGGAATATCGTAGCCGGCTTCCCAGACTTGATTTCCGGAGACAACGCATGACCTGCCTCCATGAGGCCGTGGGGGACCGCCGCGCGGTCCTGCTGACCCTCGGCGCCGCCGCCATGGCCGCGGCCCTCCCGGTCCGCGCGGAAAGCTTCCCTTCGCGCCCGGTGCGCGTCATCCCGTTCGGCACGCGCGGCGGCCCGATCGACACCATCGCCCGCATCTACGGCGAGAAACTGCACCAGCGCTCGTCGCAGCCGATAGTGGTGGAACCGAAGCCTGGCGCCAGCGGCATCATCGCCGCCGACGCAGTGGCCAAGGCACCAGCCGATGGCTACACCGTCATGTTCACGCTGCCGCTCACGCACATCAACAATGCCATCCTGCAGGCCAAGCTGCCTTATGACCCGGTGAGGGACTTCGCGCCGCTGCCCATGCTGGGCACGGGCGGGCCGGTGCTGGTGGCGCGCGCCAACGCGCCGTACAACAACCTGAAGGAGTTCGTCGCGTTCGCTAAGAAGCAGCCCAAGGGCATCACGTACGGCACCTGGGGCAACGGTTCGGCGAGCTGCTGCAGCGCCAGAGCGGCGCCAACCTGATCCACGCCGCCTACAAGGCTGAAGCGGCCGCGCACAACGACCTGTTCGGCGAAACACTGGACATCGCCTGGGCCAACCCGGCCACGGCGCGCAACCACATCCAGGCGGGCAAGATGAAGGCGCTTCGGTTGCGCCCTACGTGAGGTCGGGCAAGCAGCGCGCCCTGGCGATCGGCGACGATCGATCGAGCTTCATGCCCGACGTGCCCCCCGTCGCCGAGGCCGGACTGCCGGAATTCCACTCGATCGTCAGGACCGCGATGTTCGTGCCGGCCGCCACGCCACGCGCGATCGTCAAGGGCCTGAAGGAGGAGCTCGTGCAGATCATGAGCCAGCCCGAGTTCCGTAAAAGGTTGGACGGCAGGGCTTGGCGCCGGTCGGCAGCTCACCGGAGCACAGTGCGACGCCTTTCTTGCCCCCGAGATCACCAAGTGGAGCCAGGTCGCCAAGCACGCGGGGATCCTGCCGAAATGATTCGTAGCGGCGAAGCCCGCGCGCGCCGCACTACACTTGGCGCATGAACATCGAAAAGGCGCGCGTCTTTCTGCAAGTGGCGGCGTCGGGCAGCCTGTCGCGCACCGCCGTCATGCTGGACACGCAGCAGTCGGTCATCAGCCGCTCGATCAGCGCCTTCGAAAGGGACATCGGCGGCGCCTTGTTCCACCGTACCGGGCGCGGCGTCACGCTGACGGAACTAGGCGAACGCCTCGTGCCGCGTATTCGTGCCCTCGTTCTGGAAGCGGACCAGCTCGCCGAGGAGATTCGCGGTACCGCGGGCCTGCCCGGCGGCGACGTCAGGGTCGGCATCCTGCCTTCGATGTCGCATCCGCTGGTCACGCAGCTCTTTCAGGAGGTCCGTCAGCGCTATCCGGCCATCCGGCTGCGGATCGACGAGGGCTCGGGCGGGCAGCTGGCGGAGTGGGTCGCCAACGGAAGTGTCGACATGGCCATCCTGTTCCGCGCTTCCGGCGTGAGCCGGGAGGATGCCACCCTCTTGCGGCAGGTCTCGATGCACCTGGTCGGTCCGGCCGGCGATGCGTTGACGGCTCTGGACACGGTGCCGTTCGTGAAGCTGCACCAGATTCCGCTGGTGCTGCCCGGCGCGCGCAGCGGCCTGCGGGCGATCTTGGAGCAACTGGCACAGCGCAAGAAGATCGTGCTGCAGATCGCGTTGGAGGCGGACTCGCTGACCGTGCAGAAGGACGTCGTCGCCGACGGAGCGGCCTACACTGTGCTCGCAATGCAGGCGGTCCACCGGGAAATCGCGCAGCGCGAGCTGCAGGCCGCGCGCATCGTGGCACCGGCGATCGACCGGGCGCTCGCGCTGAGCACGACGCGGCAGCATCCCCTGACGCTCGGTGCGCGCGAGGTCGCCCGCATCATTCGCCAGCTGGTGGAAAAGATGCCGCTGCCCGCGGTCGGGACTCCGGCGCGCCGGCGCTAGACGAAGCGGCTGGCGGCCAGCAGGAAGGCGCCCTGGCCATACGGCGCGCTGCCGAAGCGTGCATTGGGCCCCCCCGGCGGCAGGCTCGTCATGCCGACGGCGCCGTCGTCCTGGACGGCCTGCAGGACCGCTTTGAAACCGCGCCGGGCGGCTGCCGCATAGCCCTCGCCCGAAATCATCCTGAGATCCAGCGCCTTACGGATGGAGTACGCAAACAGCGAAGTGCCGGAGGACTCCAGAGCCGCGCGCGGGTCGTCCACCACGTTGTGCCAGAAACCGCTGGCGTCCTGCAGCGGGACCAGGCCGGCCAGCATGCGTTCGAACAGCGCTGCCATCTCCGCGCGCCCGGCGTGACCTTGCGGCAGCGCCTCGTACACGTCCACCAGGCTGGCGGTAATCCAGCCTTGGCCGCGCGCCCAGAAGGTGCTCTGCGGAAAGCTATCGGGTGTCTCGCACCAGATGTGGCGAAACAGGCCGGTACGCGAATCGCACAGCCGCTCCGCGTGGAGCCGCACCTGGCGCACGGCTTCGTCCGCCGGATCTGCATTCCCCGTGACGGCACCGTACTGGGCGAGGAACGGCGCAGTGAAGTACACGGTGTCGACCCACAACTCGGTGGTCTCTTCCCGATGGACGAAGGCGCCGTCGCGGGTGCGCCGCACCGTCTTCACGTACTCGTATTGCCGCCGCGCTGCCTCGATGTACCTGGGGTCGCCGCTGTGGCGATGGAAGAAGAGCGTGCCAGGGCCGTAGGAAGAGGAATGCAGCGTGCCGGTAATCGTCTTCGCGCCGGTCCAGCGTTCGACCGCGTTGCCGGGATCGCCCTGCACGATGTTGAGGCCGAAGGCCAGCTGGCCTTCGCTGTTCTGCAGGGCGACGCCGAGATCCACGATGCGCCTGGCAGCCGCGAACTGGCGGGGTTCGCCCAGCGCGATCAGGCCGTTGATCACGGTGGCGAATTCCCAGTTCTTGAACGCCTTGTTGTTGAGGCCCATCGTGTAGTCGGCAACGCGGGCCGTGATCCGCTTCCAGTCGGCCGTGTCGGATTCCGCCAGCACCGCCAGTGCCACATTCCTGTCATTCATGAGAAAACTTCCTTGCAATCGGGTCAGGCGGCCAGCGCGAGCTGTCCGGCCGGCAGCAGCGGCGCAATCGTCCGGCGCACGGCTGCCTGTTGCGCTGCGGTCGGCTGCAGCAGCGGCCCGCGCGGCCGCCCGACGGGCACGCCTTGCAGCGAAAGCGCGAACTTCGTGACGGCGACACGGTTGTCCGAATAGATTGCGTTCCACAGCCGCAGCAGGTCCTCATGGAGCTGCCGTGCGGCAACGTGGTTGCCGGCTTGGACCAGGTCCCACAGCCTGACCGCGGCGCCCGGCACAGCAGCCAGCAGCTGCGAGATCACGCCGTGCACGCCGAGCGCGAACGCCGGGTACAGCAGGGAATCGATGCCGGACAGGATGCGCTTTCCCGGCTGCGCGTCGGCGATCAGGTCGGCCAGCAACTTGAGGTCGCCCGCGCTCTGCTTGACGCCGATGACGCCCGGCACCTCCCGCATGATCCGCTGGAGCAGTGCCGGCGAGAGGTAGTTCCACGGGATCACGTTGTAGATCAGAAGCGGGGTGCCGACGGCGTCGTGGATCTCGCGGAAGTGGCGGACCATCGAATCGTCGTCGGTCTTGAAGATGTAGTGCGCCGGGGTGACCTGCAGTGCGGAAGGGCTGAACTCCGCCACGAGCTTTGCGCGGGCAATCGCTTCGCGCGTGCTGTTCACGATGATTCCGGGGATCAGCGGCACGCGCCCGTTCGCTTCCTCCGCGGCCACGGCCACGACGCGGCACAGGTCTTCGCGCGAGAAGGTGAATCCTTCGCCAGTGCTGCCGCCCGCAACGAAGCCATGAACACCTTGCTCGAGCATGTAGCGCACCTGCTGGCGCAGCGCGGCTCGGTCGATCTCTTCGTCCGCGTCGAAGGGTGTGACGAGGGGCGGCACGATGCCGCGAATCTGGTCGGCGGTGAACGGAATGGGGGGCATGGGGTGTCCTGTGGTGGTTATTGAAGTCGGGCGCCAGTGAGGGCGACAGCACGCTTCCAGAAGTCGAGGTTGCCGCGCAGGAAGGCCGCGTACTGCGCCGGCGTGCCGCCGGTGGGCGTGAGGCCCAGGTCCGTGAAGCGGGCCTTCACCGCCTCCTTCTGCAGGATGGCGTTGATTCGGTTGTTCAGCAGGTCGACGGCCGTGGCGGGCGCTCCCGCCGGCGCCATCAGGCCGAACCACGAACTGGTGTCTACCGTGCCGAAGCCGCCCTCCGCCATCGTCGGCGCGTCAGGCAGCAGCTGCGAGCGCTGCGGGCCTGTCACGGCGAGCGCGCGCAGGCCGCCGCTCTTAACCTGCGACAGGATTGTGGGCAGGTCGTTGAACATCATCGGGATGCGCCCGCTCAAGAGATCCGCCAGCGCGGCCGCGCCGCTCTTGTAGGGGACGTGGAGCAGTTTCGCGTTGGCCACCGACCCGAACAAGGCGCCAGCGACGTGCAGCGAGGTGTATTCGCCGGCCGATGCATATGCCATGTCGCCCTTGCTCCTGGCCAGTGCCGCGAACTCCTGCACCGTCCTGGCCGGCACCGAGGGATGGACCACGAGCACGTGCGGGTTCTCGGCCAGCAGCGCGATCGGTGTCAGGTCCTTCATGAGATCGAAGGAGGCTTTCTCCCCGGTCGCGATCTGCACCACGGTGCCTGCCGTGCCGAGGAGGAGGGTGTAGCCATCGGGTGACGCTGCGGCCACGGCCTCGGCGGCGATCCGGCCACCGGCGCCCGCTTTGTTCTCCACGACGACCGGCCGGCCCAAGTCCGTGTTCAGCTCCTGCGCGATCAGGCGCGCCACAATGTCGGTGGAACCGCCGGGCGCAAATCCGACGAGGATCCTGATCGGCTTGGCCGGGTAAGCTTGCGCCGACGCCAGGCCGCCGATCGAGGCGAGCGCCGCGCCGATGCTCAAGATGGCCGTCCTGCGGCCGCTGGAAAATCGCATGGCTTGTCTCCTTTTGCCGCGAGTGTCGCGGCAAGCACGCCATGCCGATACGGTCCGGATGGCAATTCAGCCATGCGTGGCTGACATGGGCGGGGCATGGGCGAGCCTGAACTCGGGCGTCTAGTGGGTCTACCGGCTCGCAGTGCGCGTAGCGGCGCATCGATGAATGCAGCCGATGGTCACAGGTTACCCCGGACACAAGGATCATGCAGCCGGCTTCTGGTGCAACGGAAGCCTGAACGGGCCCGAAGTGGTCCGCTCATTCATCGAAACTGATCATGGTGCGGGGGCAAGCGAGTGCCACAATTCGGTCCCTCAGCCACTGGATCCCCGGGTCGTCGCCAGCACGATGGTTCCAGCACAGGTACATGCCGTACCGGGGCAGCTCGAAGGGCAGCGGGTGGGCCGCGAGCGAGTCCTGGTATCGCGACGCCACGCGTGCAGGAAACACAGCGAGGTGATCGGTGCGCCGCAGCAGTTCCGCCATCTGCGCGAAGCTGGTGACCGCAACCTGCGCCTGGCGCCGGCGGCCCGCCCGCCCCAGCACCTGATCAATGAGGTCATCCAGCGCAGAACGGCAATAGCCCAGGAACACCTGCGGCGCGGCGCAGAAGTCTGCCACGCTCACACCCGTGACGATGCCCGGATGGTCGCGCCGGATGACCGACACATAGTCATCGTCGTACAGCAGATCGGAGGCGACGTCCGAAGGTGGGCTGACGCAGGGCAGCAGGCCGAAATCGAGTTAGCCGCGCTGCAGCCGCTCCGGCAGGGCGGCGAGAGGCTGCCAGTGCCCGGGCGGTATTGGCGCCGCTCCTCCCGTGCAGTACGCGCAGCGGCGGCAAGTGGAGCTGCAGCCGGTGCACCTCGATGCTGCGCTGGCAGGGGTAGTCGTACATTCGACGGAGAAAGGTGCGCTTCGACCACAAAAGCTCTTTGATATCAAGGGCTTAGAAGAGATCGAGTTATCCAACCGTTGCGCTTCTGCAAGTCATTGATTTTTCGAGGAATTTCCCTAGCAGCCGTATCAATCCGCACCGAAAGTACGACTACCCCGGATCGCACATCGACGTGCAACTGCCCAATGGGCTCACTCGCCAGTATTCGCCGTGTAACGACGCTGCCGAGACCCACGGGTACCTGATCGGTGTGTTGAAGGACCCTCGCACGCGCGGCGGCTCCCAAGTCATGCACGAACTCGTGAACGAAGGGGACGCGTGCTCACGATCAGTGCGCCGCGCAACCACTTCCCCCCACTCGCGCACGAGCGCGCCGAACCATCCTGTTCGCGGGGGCATCGGGATCACGCCGATCCTGTGCATGGCGGAGCGACTGGCCGCGTTGCGCGAGCCCTTCGAACTCCACTATTGCACGCGCTCGCCCGACCGGACGGCCTTTTTGAAACGCATCCGAATCTCATCGTTCAATGACGCGGTCCGCTTCCACTTCGACGATAATCCGCTGGAGCAGCAGCTCGACGCGCGAAGCGCAAAGATGCAATCCGACTCGTCACCATCTCAGGCGCTCGCGCGAATCCGTCAGCTTGGGTGAAATTCAGTTTGGGATGCCGTAAGGAAACGGAGTCCTTCTAACCTTTGGCATTTTATTTATGCGGCTTACACGACCTTATCAAAAGGCAACCCCACCGAGTTAGCTTGAGATCGGGTGAAACGCGGTTGTGAGGCCTCGGCGTCTCGATGCAAGGTTCGCATTCGCCGACAAGCACGGTAATGTGGTTTCGAAAGGCGCTTGAACATAGCTCGTGGAAAAGTGTTTTTCCCGACGACATCACGCCAGGATCCGGAAGGACGGCTGTGTGTCCGTCGCTCGCTGTCTCAATTCTGCGGCAACGCGAAGTGGCCGCGATGATCACCCAGTTCACTCGCAGCGCACTGCGTTCCTAAGTCCACGCGCGCCCTCAAACTACCGTGTAGATATGCGGAGAGCGACCGCGACCCGTTTCGGTTCTCGCGACGGTACCAGCCTCGACAAGTTGATCGAGAATGTTCGAAACGCGCTGCCGCGGGTATTTGCCCGTGAATTCATAACCTGCTCCGGCAACCCGCTTGTTGAGTTGCAATAGGTTGTTCCCGCCGAGACGGGAAGCTGGAGGCTTATAGCCCAGGGCCGAGTGGGGCCTGCGGGCGTTGTAGTAGGCCAGGAACGCGGGCAACCAGCCAGTGCGTTCAGCGCTGTTGCTCCAGGTGCGCCCGTAGGCCCATTCACGAAGGCAGGTCTGGATGAACCGTTCGGCCTTGCCGTTGGTCTGCGGTCTATACGGCCTGGTGAAGGTGTGCTTGATGCCCAGGGCCTGGCAGGTCTTGGCAAACAGCCTGGAGCGGTAGGCGCTGCCGTTGTCCGTCAA
>NZ_JABJVV010000017.1 GCF_013155545.1 Caenimonas soli
GAAGCTCGCCGGTGACAGCCACTTCAAAGCTGTTCTTGGCGACGTCGACCCCTACATAAACGGGTTCACTCATAGCAGTTCTCCAGCTCCCAGCCTTACGAATACGAAATGTGTTCGGTCAACCATTCGGGATGCAGCAGAACAAAGAGACCACCACCGTGCGCCCTTTGCTTTGATACGAGCTCGGGCTCGCAGGAGACACAGGCTGCGCGGCAGTGAGTCAACCGGTTCAGCAATCAAGACTGTCGACCACGTCTTGACCACTGAAGTTTGAAGTATTTGAAAGATATAAGGAGACAGTCATGAAAATTCGAACCTGCCTGCGCAGCGGCTGTGTGGCCGCAGCCGCCCTGGTCCTCGGTGGCGCCAGCCTGGCGGCCGAGCCCTGGCCCGCGCGTGAGCTCAACTTCTTCGTCAACTACGGGGCCGGCAGCAGTACGGACCTGGTCGCGCGCGCGCTGACCAGCGAAATGGAAAAAACTCTGGGCAAGCCGGTCGTGGTCCAGAACAAGGCGGGGGCACAGGGCACGCTCGGCCCGGCCTTCATCGCGCGCCGCCCCGCGGACGGCTACTCGTTCGGCATCCTCTCGTTCGCTCCGGCCGCGATCGCGCCGCACATGATGGACGTGAGCTACAAGCTGGAGGACTTCGACGTCATCGCCGGCATCGGCCGCTACCGTTACGGCGTCGCGGTGCGCGCCGATTCGCCGCACCGTACCGTGAAGGACCTGGTGGAAGCCGCGAAGAAGGGCAAGGGCGTGACCTTCAGCGCCACCGGCGCGCCGAACAACCTGGCCCTGCTGAAGCTCGGCGCCCTGACCGGCGGCAACTTCACCTTCGTGCCCATGAAGTCCGGCCCCGACTCGGTGAGCGCCGTGCTTGGTTCCCACGTCGACGCGGTCGTGCAGACCCCGAGCGACATCATGCCTTTCGTGCAGTCCGGCCAGATGCGGCTGCTCGCCTCGGTGAGTCCGGTCCGCTGGAGCGAGCTGCCGGGTACGTCCACGATGAAGGAGGCGGGCTACGACGTGGAGATCGATTCCTGGACCGGCATCGCCGCACCGCGTGGCCTGCCGCGCGAGGCGCTGCAGGCGCTGGAAGCGGCGGCGCTCAAGGCTGTTCAGTCGCCGGCGTACCAGGAACGCTTGAAGCAGCTAGGCGTGGACCCGGTGGCCATGGATGCGCGCCGCTACAAGACCTTCCTTGAAACTGGCTACCACGACATGGGCAAGGCCCTGCGCGAGGCCGGAATGACCAAGCCGGGGAATTGAAGATGAACATGGAAGCGAAGAAAGTGCCGTCCCACCCGCGCACCGCGATCGTCACGGGAGCTGCGCGCGGGATCGGGCTGGAGACAGCGACGCGCCTGGTGCGGGATGGTTACCGGGTGGCTCTTGTCGACCGGGACCCGCAAGTGAAGGACAGCGCGGCCGCGCTTGGCGCAGAAAGCGCCGTGGCCGTGGCGGTCGACGTCGCGGCGGCGGAGGCGCCGCTGCAGGTGGCGGAAGCGGTCCGGGGCTGGGCTCCGCCCTCCGTGCTCGTGAACAATGCCGGGATCTCCCCCAAGGTGAACGGCCGCTCCAATGGGCTGCTGCAGATCGAGCAAGCCGAGTGGGACCTGGTGATGAACGTGAATCTGTATGCGGCGTTCCGCATGTGCCAGCAGTTCATTCCGGGCATGCGCGACATGGGCTGGGGCCGGATCGTGAATGTCGCTTCGCTCGCTGGCCGCAGCAAGTCTATCGTGGCCGGCGCCACCTACATGGCGTCGAAGGCGGCCTTGCTCGGATTGAGCCGGTCGATCGCGTCCCAGTTCGGCCCCGACGGTATCACCTGCAACAGCGTGGCTCCCGGTCGTGTCGACACGCTCATGGGTGCCGCCGGTGGCACCGGCCAGAACACCGACTACGCCGCGCAGATCCCCGTAGGCCGGATCGGGAAGGCCCACGAGGTTGCGGCTGCAATCCTCTATCTTGCGTCGGAGGACGCAGCGTTCGTGAACGGAGCCGTGATCGACATCAACGGCGGCTTCTTCATGTCGTGAGCCAGGTTGCCGCCTTGGCCGCTGCGCTCGGCTTCGAAAACCGCGCTGTCGCTACTTTGAGTCAGGCGCCGTTGGCGAACGGTCTGAAGTTGGCCAGATTGCCGCTACCCGATTCCACCGATTTTGCCAAGCATGGAAGTCCTCCGGATCATTTGGCGAAGAGCATCTTGATGTCGGCGAATGCCTTGAGCTCGAGCGCGTTGCCCGACGGATCGAGGAAGAACATCGTTGCCTGCTCGCCGGGCTGGCCCTGGAAGCGGACGTACGGCTCGATGATGAACTCGACGCCCCGCGCCTTCAGGCGCTCGGCCATCGCTTCCCAATCCTTCATCGGCAGCACGATGCCGAAATGGCGCACGGGCACGCCGTGCCCATCGACCGCATTGCGCTGGGCCGGACCGGCCTCGGCCGGCGCAAGGTGCGCGACGATCTGGTGACCGTAGAAGTTGAAGTCGATCCACTCTTGCGAGCTGCGGCCCTCGGGGCAGCCGAGCGTCTGCCCGTAGAACAGGCGTGCCAGCGCCAGGTCGTGAACGGGGAAGGCCAGGTGGAAAGGGGACATCGGTGCGGGGTTGGTTGCCGGAGCTTGCATGAGGAAATGGATGGGTGGTGAGGGGATGCAGCAATCCTAGGCAATCTCAATCAAAAATAAAATCAATGTATATTTGGTCTGAGCATCAGCCTTGTTTGTATGATTCGTGAGCTCAAAACCCTTGTCGCCGTGGCACTCGAAGGCACCTTCGCCGCCGCGGGCGACAAGATCGGCCTGACGCAAGCGGCCGTCAGCGCGCAGATGCAGCGCCTGGAGGCCGAGCTCGGCTTTCCCCTGTTCGACCGCAGCGCCCGCGCTGCTCGCCTGAACCCGCGCGGCCACCAGGTCGTCGAACAAGCGCAGGAGCTGATCAGGCTGTACGGCAATCTGGGTTCGCGCAAGTCGGGGTCGGCAGCGTCGTCCCTTGTCAATGTCGGGGCGATCGCTTCGGTCCAGCGTTCATGGCTGCCGGAAGTCCTGGCAAGTTTCTACAAGCAAGTCGCGGACTGCCGTGTCCGCATCGTCCCCGGCCTGTCGATGCAGCTGCTGAACCTGGTCGACGCCGGGAAGATCGATTTGGCGATGGTGATTCGCCCTCCCTTTTCGTTGCAGAGCGACCTGCGCTGGACCACGCTCACGCGCGAACCGTACCGGCTGCTGGTGCCGCGGAGTGTGAGCGGAAACGACTGGTCCGAACTGCTGTCTACCCAGCCTTTCGTTCGCTATGACCGGGAGTCGTTCGGTGGCCGTCAGGTGGACCGGTTCCTGCGCGCCTCGCATCTGCAGGTGCGCGAGGTCTGCGAACTCGACGAACTGGAAGCCATTGTCCGAATGGTGGCCAAAGGGGTGGGCGTTGCGCTGTTGCCCCAGACCGAAAGCTTCAAGCGCTGGCCGGCCGCCGTTCGCGCGATCAGCCTGGGAGAGCGCACGTTTCACCGCGACATCGGACTCGTGCATCGATCCAGCCACAGCATGAGTGGCGTCGCGCGACGCCTGGCAGGCATGGTGTGCGCGAGGTACGACGGCGCAGGGGCAGGGGCAGGGGCAGGGGCAGGGGCAGGGGCAGGGGCAGGATAGGGCTGGGAGGTCTCGGCGCCAAGTCAATCGCGTCGACTTCGCTGAACAGATCAGCAACGGGAGGAGGTCTCATGTGGCTGACAAGTCCTATTGCCTTCTGAAGGGTAGAACTGGCTGTTCCCGACCGAGTGCTCGAACGCCGTAGTTGGTGTTTACCCGCGCCGCTCAATTCAAAAAAGGCATGTCTTTCGGAAAATTATGAATTAGCGCTATTCGACATGCCAAGACATACTGACTGCGCTATGACACTTCTTCTTGGAGCCAAAATGTCGCGTGCACCCTTCCGTTCACTTCTCGTCTTCGGTTCGATCTTGATGGCATCCACGCTCGCCGTGGCCCAGACCAAGACGGTCCGCATTGGCTGGATCCCCGCTGTGGGATTGATTTGCCCCCTGTCGGCCGTGGAAAATACGAAGAGCCCCAACTTCAAGACTGAACTCCTCAGCTTCAGGAACAGCAACGAAGTGCTGCTCGCGCTGAATACTGGCCAGCTCGACATGGGCCTTCTGGGCTACTCCGTAGCCGCAACAGCCCTGACGAAGGGCGACGTTGCCGGTAAGTTCGTGGCGGGTGCAACTTCAGGCACCACGTCAATGGTGGTCGCCGCGAAGACCGGCATCACTTCCTGGAAGGAGCTGAAGGGCAAGACAGTTGGGGGCGTGCGCGGCTCGTCCGAATACACGGCCATGGAGAACGCTATTTCCGCTTCTGGTCTCAAGCTGGGTAGCGACCCCAAGTTCGTCAACTTCCAGTCTTCTACCGACATCATGGTGGCCTTGCGCAACGGCGACATCGATGCCGCGGCTTCGTTTGAGCCGGCGATCGCTATCGCTGTTGCCGCCGGTTTCGTGAAGCGTGCGCCGGAGATGACGCGCACGCTCTTCAGTTCCACCTATTCGATCTCCGTGGGCTGGATGGCATCGAATGACCTGCTGCGCACCCAGGAAGGCCAAGACGCTGTTGTCAGCGTGCTCAAGACGTATGTCAGCGATTGCCAGCGCCTCAAGAACAACCCCGGGCAGGCGATCGACCTGTACACCAAGTACCAGACGGGCAATCGCGAGGTGTTGCAGGACGCGTTCAAGTCGATCTCCCATGGCCTCGTGTGGGACATCCCGATGAAGGAAGTGCAGGTGATTCCGAAGTACGTGCCCGGCGTGGAGCCGCAACAGGTTCCTGAGTTGACGAAGAAGCTCACGGCGCTGGTCGACTACGGGCCCTTGCAGAAGGCCACGGGCCAATCCGCCGAGCAACTGGGTGCTCTGAAGTGAACTTCCCCGCGACTATCCGCACTTCCGATGACGCCGTAGTACCCGAGGTGGCTCCGCCAGCCAAGCCGCGTCGCGCGAAGAAATCCTATGCAAGGTTCCTGCTTCCCTTCCTCCTGCCGGCGCTCTTCTGCGCCCTATGGCAAGTGGTGGCCACGAGCGGGGCGCTGGGCAGGGGAATGTTTCCCAGCGTGACTCAGTCGCTCCTTGCGCTTTCGGATTGGGTCTTCGGCGGGAACGGCACTGTCTTCTCGGGAATGTGGGCTTCCGCGACGCTAGCGAGCCTGGCGCGGGTGCTGACGGGCTTCCTCATCGGCTCTTCGGTGGCGATCGCCCTGGGCCTGCTGGGTGGCGTGTCGTCTACCGTGCGATCGATGGTGGATCCGGGCGTCAACGCAATCCGATCGGTGTCCATCACCGCCTGGGTGCCGATCGCCCTGATCATCTTCGGGATCGGCTTCAAGCCGGCTGTCTTCCTGACCGCGCTCTGCACATTCTTCCCGGTATATGTGAACGTGTTGGCGGGAGCCAGGTCGGTCGATCGCAACCTCGTCCAGGCCGCGAAGATGCTCGGTGCGACCCGCGCACAGGTGGCCTTTCGGGTCGTGCTGCCGTGGACGCTGCCCAGCATGGTGACGGGCCTGCGTGTCGCTGCAGCGCTCGCCTGGACCACGGTGGTCGTGTCAGAGATGCTCGGTGCGCAGTCCGGCATCGGCTACACCCTCATGTACTCGTACAACCAGTTTCAGTTCGACTATGTCGTGGCCGGAATGATCGCCGTGGGTTTCTGCGGGTTCATCACCGACAGGCTGCTGGAGCATGGCGTCGAGCGCCGGTTGTCATGGGTCGAGAAGCGCGCCGCGCGCTGAACTTCAACACCCTCAAAGAAAGAGAGAAGCTCTGATGGCTTGGAAGGGTATTCTGCCTGCCGTTATCACGCCGTTCGGCGCTGACGGACGGATTGATTTTGACGCGTTCTCGGAGAACCTTGTGAGGATGATCGAGGCCGGCAACGCCGGCCTGGTAATCAACGCCGTGACCGGCGAAGGCCTCAGCATGTCCGCGGACGAACGCCTTGCGTGCGTCAAGTGCGCATGCGAAGTCGCCGCTGGCAGAGTGCCCGTGATCGCGACGGTGGGCAGTGTCTCTGACACCGACACGATCGATGACATCCAAGGGGCCGAGAGGGCCGGCGCGGCCGGCACGATGATCATCGCGCCTTACTTCTACCGGTTGAGCCGGAAGGAGAGGATCGATTACTTCGTCCGAATGGGCAGCAAGAGCGCCCTGCCATTCATCATCTACAACACGACCTACACGTCTGGCCAGCTGGAAGTGGACGAGCTCGAAGCCATCGCGGACGCAACGCCAAGGTTCGTCGGGCTGAAAGAGGGCAACCAACTGCAGGCTTCGGAAGTGGTGCGGCGCCTCTCGCCCCAGGTCGCGGTCTACACCTCGCGCGATACGTACATCCAGGAACTCGCCGCTGCGGGCGGATCGGGCGCCGTGACGTACTCGTCGAACGTCGTGCCGCAGTTGCCCGTCGAACTCTGGCGCGCCCACGAAGCAGGAGAAAATGCGCGCGCGCGCGCTCTGCAGGATGCACTGAACCCGGTTGCCTGGGCTCTTGTGGTCAGGAGCTTCCCATCGGCCATCAAGGGAGTGATGAACGAGCTCGGATGGCGGGCCGGCTCGGTGCGGCCGCCGCTCGAGAACGCTACGGAAGAAGACATGCAGCGCCTGCGGCCCATCCTCGACGAACTGCAGTTGACTTCCACGCAGTAGCCATGCGCGCGCACCGAGGGGAAGGTCTCCCCGTTCCCAGCTCTTGGCAGCCACAAGATGCCAGCCTCGGCGTCACGGTGATCGGCGCGGGCATCGTCGGTGCATCGGCGGCGCTGCACCTGCAGCGGGCCGGCTTTGACGTGCGGCTCATCGACGCATGCGGCCCGGGCGAGGGCTGCTCCTACGGCAACGCCGGTGGCATCAGTCCCGGATCCATCGTTCCGGCAGCGACACCAGGCCTACTCGCGAAGGTCCCAAAGTGGCTCATGGACCCCGATGGGCCGCTCTCCGTCCAATGGAGCTATTTCCCGCACGCAGTGCCTTGGCTGGTGCGATGGATTCGTGAGGGACGCATGGATCGATTGAAAAGGAACTCCGCGGCACTCGTCGCCCTGAACGGCCAGCCGTTCGAGGGCTATCGCGAGTTGCTGACGGCGTCCCAGTTCGACGACCTGATGCGCGTGAGCGGGCACCTTTTCGCGTGGCGATCGCCAAAACCTATGGACGGCATCGCACGCGAGTTGCGCGAGCGCGCGGGCATCGCCATGCAGTTCCTGAACGAAGCGGAGCTGAGGGAGATGGAGCCGGCGGTTTCGCCGCTGTATCGCTCGGGTCTGCTGCTGCCGGGCAATGGGTTCACGGTGAATCCGGAGCGCCTCGTGAAAACCATCGCGCAAAACCTGGTCGCTGCCGGCGGAACTGTGCTGCGGCGGCGCGTGCTCGGCTTCGATTGCGGTCCTGATGGTCCGCGGATGCTGTACACCGACTGCGGCACGTTGCCGGTCGAAAGGGTCGTGATAGCGGCCGGTGCGTGGTCGACGAAACTCGCCGCCGAGCTCGGAGTCAAGGTACCGCTAGCGCCGGAACGCGGCTACCACGTGATGGCCGACGCGCCGGGCGTGCGCTTGCGGATGCCCGTGCTCGACGCGGAACGTCGCTTCATGGTGACACCGATGGAACGCGGACTGTGCGTCGCGGGAACGGTCGAGATTGCCGATGTCGACGCCCCGGCGAACTACGCGCGCTCCGCTCGACTATGGGAGCAGGCGAAGCGGCTGCTCCCAGGGCTTCCGGAGATGGGCAGCACTCAATGGATGGGGATGCGACCTTCGATGCCCGACAGTCTGCCCATCATCGACCAGCATCGGACATTTCGGAACGTTTTCTTCGCATTCGGCCACGGCCACCTGGGGATGACCGGCGCGCCCCGAAGCGGCCGTCTCGTCGCTGAACTCGTTGCGGGACGGACGCCCTCCATTGACATGCAGCCTTTCAAGGTGGACAGGTTCTGATGTATACGATTTCCGTTCGCGCAGCAGCTCCCACCAATATTTCGGGAATCCTTTGTTCCACGGTTACTCCGTTTCGCGTTGACCGCCGGATCGATGCGGAGGCCTTTCGTGCGCATCTGCGCATGCTGCTGGCCGCGGGTTGTGGTGGCCTGGTGGTAAACGCGGTGACCGGCGAGGGCAGCGCGATGACACTTGCAGAGCGTGCGGAATGCATCGCGATCGCGGTTGAAGTGGCAGCCGGCGCGGTGCCAGTGATTGCCTCCGTTGGTTTGGGCTCCAGGGAGGAGTCGCTCATGGAAGCACGCGACGCCGAGGAGCTTGGCGCAACGGACCTCCTTCTCGTGCTCGATGCCGAAGGCGACCTGCGGTCGAGGATCGGCTTCGTCGCCGCGATTCGGAAGCGCACCGCTCTTTCCATCATCATCTACAACAAGCAGGCTTCGACTTCGCTCGGCGTCGATGACATCGAAGCGCTCTGTGCTGAAGTGCCCGGCATAACGGGCATTGCTGAGGGCAACCAGGCGCAGGTGCCGGCATTGGTCAGCCGTGTGAGGGAGCGCATTGGCGTGTACTGTACGCGCGACAGCTACATCCTCGAGTCCGTAACCTCAGGCGCGGCAGGCGCCGTCAGCTTCACCGCCAACGTTGCGCCGTACGCTGCGGTTCGCCTGTGGCGCATGGCGCAGGCGTGCGATGTTAGTGGCGCGCGAATACTGCAGGAGCAGACGACGATGCTGGTGTCCGCCCTGCTGGAGAGAGGGCTGGCCACATCAATCAAGAGTCTCATGCGGGCCCTTAACGTGCGCGGCGGCCACGTTCGGGAGCCGCTGGTCGACTTGACTCCGGGCGAAACGACACAACTTTTTTCGCGCTTCTCGCAACTCACTACGCTATTCCCATGAAGCCACAACACAAGATCTCGATCGAGAACGTTTCTGTAGCCTTTGGTGGGGACGCCGGCGGTCCCCGCGTGATAGCACTTGACGGCATCACGGCACATGCCCAGGACTGCGAGTTCGTGGCCCTGCTCGGCCCGAGCGGCTGTGGAAAATCCACATTGCTCAACCTCGTAGCGGGCTTCTTGCAGCCGACCACCGGCCGCGTGGTAGTCGACGGCGTCGACGTGCAGCAACCCGGCCCCGAACGCGCCGTCGTGTTCCAGGACGCGAACCTTTTCCCTTGGCTGAGCGTCGCGAAGAACGTAGCATTCGGCCCTCGCGTGCGCAAGGCATTTGGCGAAAAGGAACTTAGGGAGAAGGTCGAGCACTACCTAGACCTCGTCGGGCTTGGCAAGTTCGCGAACCGCCTGCCTCTCGAGCTCTCCGGCGGCATGCGCCAACGAGTCGCGCTTGCCCGCGTCCTGATCAACGAGCCGCGGGTGATGCTCATGGACGAGCCTTTCGGTGCCCTGGATGCACAGACCAGGATGGTGATGCAGGAGCTGCTGCTGAAGATCTGGGAGCGGCAGCGGATGACTGTGCTCTTCGTCACACACGACATCGATGAGGCGCTGCTGCTTTCAGACCGCATCTATACGATGTCCTCGCACCCGGGCCGCATGATTGACGAGCTGGTTGTTCCCTTCGAGCGTCCGCGCACCTACGAGCTCACCATGGAGCCGGAGTTCGCGCGGCTCGGACGGCAGCTGCTCGATCACCTGCACGACGAAGCTCGCCGAGTGGCGACAATGCAGTGACACGGCTTTCAAGAACCAATGGAAAAGGCAGTGGCCCCATACGCCCCGCTTCGTGACCCCGGCGAAATGCCGAGCACGGTATTCACAGCCGGAGCGGGAGAGCCCCTCAATGGCACGCGGCTCACCGGAGAGGTCAAGGCGGATATCGTGGTCGTGGGCGGGGGGATCGCCGGTGTATCGGCTGCCTTGCATGCAGCGGAGAGCGGCTCCAGGGTTGTTGTCTTGGAGGCGAACTCAATCGGCTGGGGCGCCTCTGGTCGCAATGCGGGCCATCTGGCACCCGCGTCCAAGATGTCATGGGAAGAGGCCGAGCGTCTCTATGGCCCAGTCGTTGGTGAACGGTTCAACCAGGCGGCGGAGAGCGGGCCGGAGCTCGTTTTCCGCTTGGCGGAGAAATACGGAATCGACGCAGAGGCGCAGCGCACAGGGATGCTGATCGCAGCGCATTCAGAAGCCGCTGCGCGCGCTCTCGAAACACGGGCGAATGAGCTTCAGCGTCTCGGTAAGCCGGTGCAGTTTCTCGACCGAAAGGCGGCAAGCCAGGTGGTTGGCAGCGAGTTCTATCTGGGCGCGTTTCACGACAGCCGTGGCGGCAGCATCAACCCGCTGGCGTATGTGAGGGGCCTTGCGCGCGCCGCGGTGGCCGCGGGCGCTGAAGTCCATGAGAACTCTCGCGCCGTGTCCATCGCCAAGCGCGGGCTAAATTGGGAGGTTCGCACCTCGTCCGGCTGCGTCGTTGGCGCGCACGTTCTCATTTGCACCAATGCTTATACGGACGAACTCTGGCCAGGGTTGAAACAATCGATCATTCCCGCGCGCTCATACCACGTCGGAACGCAGCCCCTGCCGAAGGATCTGCAAACGCAGATCCTTCCCCGTCGAGAGGTAATGACGGATTCGAGGCGCCTTTTGCTTGGCATTCGCGTGTGCCGTAACGGGCAACTGCATTTCAACGGATATGGGCCCGCGCTGGGCCCGGATACTGGACTGGATGTCGCAAGCACGCTGCGGCGTGTGGAAGAAATCTTTCCGCAGCTGAAGCCCCTCCAGATCCAGTACCAGTGGCACGGCTGGATGGCAATGTCGCGCGTGGGCACGTGGGAAGTCCATGAATTGGCGCCCGGTGTGACGGCTGCCTTGGGTTGCAACGGACGCGGCGTCGCCATGGCCACGTTCATCGGCCGTGACATCGCGGACTTCGCGCTGGGAAAGCCACGCAATGAGCTGGTTGTTCCGCTCACGGCGCTCAAACGCATTCCGCTTCATTTCATGCACGCATTGCCGGTGCGGGCGCTGGTATCTTGGCGGCAATGGAAGGACAGGCTGGAGATGCAGCGGCTACGCGGCGTGCCGGCCAGAGACTAGGTAGCGCCCCGCCTGTTTCGGATTGACAAGGTGGCGAGCGTCCCTTGGAGCTCGACGATGAACGCCTCGGCCGCCTTCGATAGCGGCCGGCGGCTGGGAGCGATCAGACCAATCGCCACCGGGATGCGTGGCTCGAGCCGCCGAATCGCAAGCGGTCCTTCCGTGTCCGCGTCCCAGACGGAAAACTCGTCGACGATGGCCGCACGCCCGGTGCGCTCCACAAGCTTTCGAACGACGAGGCTGTGGTTGGCGGAGATGGTCTTGCGAAGCCGGGCACCTGCATCGGCAAACGTGCTGGCCACTACCGATCCGAAGGCGATGTTGCCCGGGTAGGTGATCACCTCGTAGCGCGCGAGCTCCGAAACCTTGATCGAGGCTTGCTGGGCGAGGGGATGTGTGCGCGGCAGCAGGCAGACCATTTCACCGGCGCCGAGGGTCTGCGCGTGCAGTTCCTCTTCCACTTCCGGGTGGTGCACCAACCCGAAGTCGTAGACCTCGCGGCCCACCAGCACGTGGATTTTTTCGGAGTCGACGACGTCGATCTGGATGCCTACGTCCGGATGGGTGGCATTGAAGCTCGCGGTCACGGCGGGCAGCAATGCAACCCCGAACGTGGCCAACGTGGCGATCCGGAGTTGGCCTCGCTTCAGCTGTGCCAGATCCATGGACAGCCGCTCGATGTATTCCACGTTGTCCATCAGGCGCACGACATGGCTGTAGATGATCTCGGCCTCCGGTGTCGCATGCAGCCGGCCGCCCATGCGCTTGAACAACGGAATGCCGATAGCGTCCTCGATCTGCTTGAGCGCCTTGCTGGCATTGGGCTGCGTGGTGCCAAGCAGCTCCGCCGCTTCCGTCACGGAGCCGGTCTTCATAAAGACCATCAGGGTTTCGAGCTGGCGGATCTTGATGCGGTGCATGAGCGCCTTTCAGGCGGCAGTGTACGCTCATGCCAGCGAGTGTTTCGTCCGCTCTCGCGGTTCAGACGTCGAACCGCACGCCTTGCGCGAGCGGCAACTCGCGCGAGTAATTGATGGTGTTCGTCGCACGGCGCATGTAGTTCCTCCACGAGTCGGAGCCCGACTCGCGCCCTCCGCCGGTTTCCTTCTCGCCCCCGAACGCTCCGCCAATCTCGGCTCCCGAGGTGCCGATGTTGACGTTGGCGATGCCGCAGTCCGACCCGCGCGCGGACAGGAAGACCTCGGTCTCGCGCATGTCATTGCTGAAGATCGAGGAGGACAGGCCTTGCGGAACGTCGTTCTGCAGGCGAAGCGCATCCTCGAACTCGCGGTACCCCATGACATACAGGATTGGAGCGAAAGTCTCGCGCCGGACGGTGTCCGTCTGCCCGGGCATTTCGACGATGGCCGGTCGGACATAGTAGGCGGTCGGGTGCTGATCCTGCAGCAGGCGCTCACCGCCGGTGACTTGGCCGCCCTCGTCGCGGGCCGCGCGTAGCGCGCTTTGCATCCCCTCGAAACTGGCGGCATCGACCAGCGGGCCTACCAGCGTGCCAGTCTCAAGCGGGTTGCCGACGGGCAAGCCGGCATACGCCTTCTTCAATCGGTTCACGAGCGCTTCCTTCACGCTCTCATGCACGATCAGCCTGCGCGTCGACGTGCAGCGTTGCCCACACGTGCCGGCAGCGGCAAAGACGATGCCGCGCACCGCCAGGTCGAGGTCCGCGGTCGGGGCCACGATCACGGCGTTATTGCCGCCCAGTTCCAGCAGCGAACGGCCGAAGCGGCGCGCCACACGCGGGCCCAGCTCACGGCCCATGCGCGTACTGCCCGTGGCGGAAACGAGCGCCACCCGCTCGTCGTCTACAAGGGTCTCTCCCACCTCACGTCCGCCGACGATCACTTGCGACAGGTGCTGCGGGGCGGAGCCGAAACGCTTCGCCGCCTTCTCGAAGATGGCTTGGCATGCGAGCGCCGTGAGAGGCGTCTTCTCGGACGGCTTCCACACGACGGCGTTGCCGCAGACGATGGCCAGCGCCGAATTCCATGCCCACACGGCGGCGGGAAAGTTGAACGCGCTGATCACGCCAACTACGCCGAGCGGATGCCACGTCTCCATCATCCTGTGTCCCGGCCGCTCGGATGCGATCGTCAGGCCGTACAGCTGGCGCGAAAGCCCGACGGCGAAGTCGCAGATGTCGATCATCTCCTGCACTTCTCCGAGGCCCTCCGAAAGAATCTTGCCGGTCTCGATCGAGACCAGTTTTCCGAGAGCTTCTTTTTCGGCCCTCAGTTCTTCTCCCAGAAGGCGAACCAGTTCGCCCCGCTGCGGCGCAGGCACGTCGCGCCACGCGACAAACGCGGCCTGAGCCCGGGCGATGGCCTCGGCGACCTGCCCCGCAGAATGCGTGCGGACCCGCGCGATCTCCGCGCCGTCGATGGGTGAGACAACTGGCAATTCGCCCCCGCGTGCGGCAGCGGCCACGCCAAAGTGATCGAGAAGGGAGGAGGTGATGGAGGTAGTCATGACAGGGCAGGAATGTTGGAGGTTGAAGAATCGAAAGCGCGCGACAGTCGTGCGACGCCTTCGCGGATCTGGCTGACATCGGGCGCGGCGAATGAAAGGCGCATGGAAACGCCCTTGGCAACGCGGGAGTAGAAGGCCGCCCCAGGTACAAAGAGGACGCCCTCTTCGACGGCAGTAGTGAACAGGCGCTGGGGATCGACCGGAGCCGTGCACTCCATCCAGAGGAACATGCCTCCCTGAGCGCGCTCGAAACGGACGCGGGCACCCAGCGTTGCATCGAGCGTATCAGCCATGGCTTCGGCGCGTGCCTTGTATTCGTCCCGTGCTTTGGTGACCGTCCCGGGGTAACGGCCGGATTGCAGGTATTCGCAGGCAATGAGCTGGGCGATCGGTGAAGTGCAGAGGTCGACCGTCTGCTTGGCGACCACGCAGCGCCTCACTATTTCTGCCGAGGCCACCATCCAGCCGATGCGAAGCGCAGGCGCGACGGTCTTCGACAAGCTGGACAGGTAGACCACCGGGTTCTCTGCGCCCGGTTCATTTTGAGCAAGGGCGTAGAGCGGCTGCGGGGTCGCGCCCGTGAACGTCAATTCGCCATACGGGTCGTCCTCGACGATCAGGAATCCGTGGCGGCGGGCGACCTCGATCAGCGCCACCCGGCGTGCGTGCGGCAGCAGCGTCCCGCGGGGATTCGAGAACGTCGGGACCGTATAGAGGAGCTTCGGCTTCGCGCCGGGCGGCAATCCCTTCAGCGTGTCCTCGATCAGTTCGGTCCGCAGGCCTTCTGCATCCATCGGCACCTCGTGGATCACCGCGCCCGCGAGGCGAAGCGCCTGGATCGCGGCTGGATAGGCCGGCGCTTCCAGGAGCACCACGTCGCCCGGCTGCACAAGAGTGCGCACCAGGAGATCGAAGGCTTGTTGCGAGCCGGTTGTCACCAGCAGTTCGTCCGCAGAGCAGGCGACGCCGCGGTCGCGCGACAACCGGAGCAGCGCCTGCCTCAGCGGCGCGCTTCCTTCGGTGGGACCGTACTGGAGGGCTTTCGCGGGTTCCGCGAACACGCGTTCCGCGGCCTGGCTCAGACCTTCCGCGTCGAATAGTGCCGGCGAGGGATAGCCACCCGCGAATGAAATCATTCCGGGCTTGCTCAGGTAGGGAAACAGTTCGCGGATCGGCGAACCTGCCGGATTGGCGTAGGGTGGTATGAAAAGATCGTTGATCACTGCTGTACCTGCTTCTCAGATTCGGGCGTCGACCAAGTGGAACGCTTGGGCACCCGCTTCGTAGCCAAGCGCCTTCGCGTTGCGCCACGGCGCTGTGACCACTGGCGTCACCGGCAACGGCAAGTCATCCCGGCGGACCTCGCCCAGCACGAACTTCGCCAATTCCCTGCCCAGGACTGTTCCCGGTGCGATACCTCGTCCATTGAACCCGCTGAACGAGACCACGTTGCGGTCGAGTTCATGGAATCGGGGGATGGCGTTGCTGGTCATGCCGATCGTTCCATACCACTCATGTTCGAACGGCACCTCCTTCAACTGCGGAAAGATCCGGGCGAGCGCGCGACGGGCCCAGTCGCGGTGGATGCTTCGCCCCACGCCTCGTAATGCGCCGACGCTTCCGAAGACGAGTCGTCCCGCGGCGTCAAGCCGGAAAGAGGAAAGAACTTGGCGGGTGTCCCAGGCGCCTTGGCGATCGGGCAGGATTCTTTGCGCGTTTTCCCGCGGCAACGGTGCCGTGGCGAAGTTGAAGTACGGTAGCTGGACCTGCTCTGCCTGGATGCCGGGCCACAGCCCGTTGCTCGCGGTGTAAGCGTCGGTCGCCACGATGACCCATTTCGCGGATACCGTGCCGCCGCTGCTCGTCGCCAGTTGCCACTCGGAGCCGACGCGCTCGGCCGCCGTCACCCGCGTCTGCGCGTGGACGCGCGCGCCGGCACGCAGTGCGGCAGCAGCCAGGCCGCGAACATAAGCAAGCGGCTGGACCGTGCCGGCGCGGCGATCAAGCAATGAAGCCGCATAAGTCCGTGTACCGGTGAGTTCCTGGGTTCGTTGCGCGTCCAGCAGTTCTACCGGGGCGCCCCGTTCCAGCCATTGGCGCGCGCGCTCCGCAACATCGGCAATGCCCCGTTTGCCCACCGCGCAATGCAGCGTGCCGTTGTGGACGGCCTCGCACTCGATGCCATGGCGGGCAACCAGATCAAAGACCGCGGAAGGCCCGTTGCCCAACAGGTCCAGCAGGCGTTGGCCGTGTGTCTTGCCGAGTTCGGCAACAAGCACGGACGGCATGACCCACATCCCGGCATTGACGAGTCCCACGTTCCTGCCGGAGGCGCCAAAGCCGATGTCGAACGCTTCCAGCACCGCGGCGCTCGCCCCGCGCTCGGCCAGGTGAAGTGCGGCGGATGATCCGGTGAAGCCGCCGCCGATGATTGCCACATCTACGGCGATCCGCTCCGTCAGCGGGTGCGTCCGAGGCGCTGGCGGTGCCGACGCCTCCCAGAGGCCGTGCGTGCGCAGGTCGCCGTTCATTCGGAAGCTCCGCGCGCAAGGTGCCGCCTCACCTGCTCGATGGAGGCCGCTTGCTGGGCTTCGTACAGTTCGATCTCGTCCAGAACCTCGGAGCCCAGCGCTTGCTCGAACTCGGCCCGCGCCGCCGCGGCGGAGTATGTGTTCGGCCCGGTTTCTCCGAGGTTCGACTGGAAGATCCCAGCGGCACTGACGGGCAGGAAATCCTCATAGGTAATGGCAGCGGCGTCGACAATGCCTTGCTCTACCAGCGCATCGATGCTGGTGTTCGTCTCGATCCGCGCATCGGGAAACGAGCGCAGCGAATAGCGGAAGAAGCCCAGTCGTTCACGGCGCATGGTGTCGAGATCGTCCGGGAAGGCTTCGAATGCCTCAACCAGTTGGGCTTGGTAGTCGGCAGTGCTGCTGCCCGCAACGTTCTTTTCGCGGACGCGCTGCAGCAAGCTGTCGTACAGCACCCGGCCCTTTCGCGTGAGGGCGATGCCTCGCTGTTCGATCTCTCCAAACCTCGCCGTGTGTGCACCTTCGCTGTGGCCGCCGGCAAAGCGCACGGTCTCTTCCAGCGCCTTGAAGCTGGTCTGGCGCAACAGGATCGGCACTTTGCGCCGGGGAGGCCCCTCGATGACATCCTTGGCCACGATGCCGCGCCGCGGCATCTCCGCCTGCGCGGCGTCGATGTCGAGCGTGCGGGGCGTCAGATGGTTGATGTGCGGTCCTTGGAAGCTCACCACGTCCGCGATGAGGCGATGGGCATCGTGCAGGCGCATGTAGGTGTCTAGCGGCACCGTCGCCATCCCGTGCCACCGGAAAGTGTGCAGAACCTCGCGAACGAACTCGTCGGCCTCGCTACTCGTCAACCCGCCTGTAGCTTCGAACCTGGCGGTTAGCTCCAGAGCCCGTGCCGAGAAGATGTCGCGGCTCCCCAGGATCTCGGCCGCGAGATCGCGAAGCTCCGGATCCCTGATCAGCTCGAGCCGCAGCAGCGAAGTGAAGACGCGGAAGGGGTTGGCCGCGAGGGAACTCTCGGTCACCGGACGGAATGCGGTCGAGTGGACCGGGACACCGGCTGCGGAGAGGTCGTAGTAGCCGACTGGAAACATCCCCATCACGGCAAAGATTCGCCGAATGGTGTCCAGCTCGTGCGGCGTGCCAAGGCGGATCGCGCCGTGTCGTTCGACCTCCAGTCGTGCCGATTCGGCCGGGTTTGCAAGCAAGGCCCGCTCGCGCAGCAGCGCCGCCGCGTTGACCTCGGCGACGAGATCCAGCAACGTGCCGTATTGCGGAACCTCGCGGCGGTACATCCCGGACATGGCGCCGGAGAAGCTTGTTCGAATCTCGTCGGAAGTAACGAATGCTTGGATCATTCTTCAGCCGCATCAACAGGGGTGGTGTGAATAAAGTGATTCTGGAAGGTGTCACCGCCGCTGGCAAACGATATTCCGGTCCTATATCATTCCGAAACAGAATGACCTCAATGACTCTGCTATCCCGCCGGTTTTTGCCTTCGATGTCCGTCCTTGCGGCGTTCGAGTCGGCTGCGCGGTTGCAGAGCTTCACCGCATCCGCCGCCGAGTTGCATCTGACGCAGAGTGCTGTCAGCAGGCAGATCCGGAGCCTCGAAGACCTGCTGGGTGCGGAGCTATTCGTGCGCGAGCGACAGACGGTTCGACTGACGGCTGCAGGGGAAGCTTACGCGCACGAAATTCGACGCGCCCTCCAGCAGATCGCTACCGCAACGCTGGGCTTCAGAGCAAACCCGCAGGGCGGCACGCTCAACCTGGCGATCCTTCCTACATTCGGCACGCGGTGGCTGGCGCCGCGCCTGCCCAAGTTCCAGACCGCGCATCCCGGGATAACGATCAACCTGAGCACGCGACTGGCCCCCTTCGACTTCCAGAGGGACCCGCTCGATGCCGCGATCCACTTCGGTTCCCCCGAGTGGTCAGGGGCCAAGCTCGACTTCCTGATGAAAGAAACCGTTGTGCCGGCCTGCAGTCCGGAGCTTCGGGCCCGGTTCAAGCTGCGCAACCCGGCCGATCTGCTGGCGGCGCCATTGGTGCACCTCGTCAGCCGTCCCGATGCTTGGGAAAGGTGGCTGCGTGCCGCTGGGGTGGAGTTCGACGAGGTGCACGGCATGCTCGTCGATCAGTTCGCGGTCGCCGCGCAGGCCGCGATTGCCGGTCTGGGCGTTGCCCTGCTGCCCACGTTTCTGATCGAAGCCGAACTCGCGCGGCAGGACTTGGTGCTGGCCGTCGACAAGCCGATGAAGAGCGCCGACAACTACTATCTGGCGTGGCCAGTGAGCCGCGAGACCTACCCGCCCTTGCAGGCATTCCGCCAGTGGATTCAGGACGAGGCGCGCAGCGATGACTTGTCAGCCGCTTGACACCTTCTCCCGCTGCTGCACTGCAGGGGGTACCCCGTCCGGCGGCAGCTTGCGCAGCCAGGACTGAGCGAAGTCGGCCTGCGTGCCTAAGGCGCCGAATTCGGTCACGAGCCCTTCGCCATGACAGCGCCATATCCGTCCGTGCTCGCTGTGCTCTCCGCGCAGCTCGACAACGGTCACTTGTTTGCCGATGTTCGGCCCTGTGTTTCCGAGGGCGCCGGCAATGACTTCGCAGCGGTCGCCAGACTTGATCGGTTCGGTCATATGTGTTGCAGCGATTAAGTGAGGAGCGCTGCCCGCGCTTCGTGCCAGGAAGCCTCGCTGGGAGCGCAAAGGAGCCCGCCGGTGGTGTGGGTCGGCAGGTACGGGGTTCCGTCGAAATGGGCGCTGAAGCCCCCGGCTTCGCGATGCAGCAACCAGCCTGCGGCATGGTCCCACGGCATCAGCCTGTTGTAGAACAAGATGTGGCAATGCCCGGACGCCGCCAGGCGGTACTCGTGCGCTGCGCAACGGAACCAATTCGTCGACGAAAGCCGGGAAAGGTTTCCATTCACTTTGGAGCGCAAAGGTTCGGGCAGGAAATTCGTTCCGGCAATTCCTTCCATCTCGCGTACCGGCACCGGACTGGCGACTTGCAGGCTCGAGCGAGCGCCGTCCTGGGCCAGCATCCACGCGCCACCATCACGCAGCGCAAAGGCCGTGCTGCCGCCGACAGGATCATGGATGACGCCGCCGACAATTTGCCCGCGCATCAGCGCAGCAGCCATCACGCCGAACAAGGGCAGGCCCGAGGCAAAGTTCTTGGTGCCATCCAGCGGGTCGACCAGAAAGGCCAGTTCCGCACTGCCCAGCGCCTGCAGCAACTCGGGGTGGCGATCGGCAGCTTCCTCCCCAACAACGACGGCTTCCGGAAAGCATGAGTTCAGGCGTGACGTGATCGCCCTCTCAGCAGCTTCGTCGGCTTCAGTGACGATGTCGAAGGCCGAACTCTTCTGTCGAATTCCCGCTTTCTGCAACCTTCCAAACCTGGGCATGATTTCGTCGGCTGCTGCCTGCGCAAGTGCCGAACCCAGCTGATCCAGATCGGAAGGGGAGAACTGCACGGAAATTTCGATTTGAGTGGGAGGCAGTGAATTGTAGGAGCGCACGGTCCCCTTCGTTAGCATTAGCGACAATCCGCATGATCATCGACCTCATCGACGGCACCTACGAGCTTTTTCGGCAGTTCTACGGCTTGCGCCGCTTCACGAAGGGCGAGGATCGGCCCTTCGGCGCGGTGATCGGCGTTCTGAACGGCGTGCTGGAGATGATCGAAAGCAAGGTCACGCATGTCGGCGTGGCAACTGATCACGTCATCGAGTCGTTTCGCAATCGCATGTGGCCAGGCTACAAGACCGGTGAGGGAATCGAGCCCGCGCTGCTCGCTCAGTTCCATCCCCTGGAGGAAGGGCTTGCTGCGATGGGCGTCGCAGTCTGGCCGATGATCGAGCTCGAGGCCGATGACGCGCTGGCGACGGCCGCGCGGCTTGCAGATGAGGATGAACGGGTGGAGATGGTGCGCATCTGGACGCCCGATAAGGATCTGGCTCAGTGCGTTCGCGGTGACCGCGTGCTTCAGGTCGACCGAAGGGGTAAGGAGATTCGTGACGCCAATGACATCCGGAAAAAGTTTGGCGTAGAGCCGGCATTGATCCCGGACTTTCTTGCCCTTGTCGGCGATGCCGCTGATGGATATCCCGGCATCAAAGGGATTGGGGCCGTCGGTGCCGCGCGCCTGCTCAACCTTTACGGGCCCATCGAGGCCTTTCCGGCGAATGTCTTGGGCGATCAACTCGAACCCGCAAAGTTGTTCAAGCGGCTGGCGACACTCCACACCGATGCGAAGCTGTTCAGCGATGTCGACGAGTTGCGGTGGAGCGGACCCACACGCGCGTTCGCCGCATGGACCGAACGCATTGGGGCTCCTCAACTGCTTCAGCGCAGTCTCGACGCGCAGACTCAGCGCCTTGCATCGCGCAGCATGAAAAGGTAAAGGCCTTCCACTTTCTCGCGAGCCCAGGGCGTTTTGCGCAGGAATTGCAAGCTCGATTTGATGCTCGGTTCGTGCGTGAAGCAGCGCACCGGTATGCGCACCCCGAGCTCAGACCACCCGTAGTGGGCTTCAAGGGCCCTAACAATGGCCTCCAGCGTCATGCCGTGGAGGGGATTGCGCGGTTGGACAGAAGGGGAGGGAGAGTCTTGCATCGCCGTATCTTCGCGCATTCAGTCCGAAAGCCCCGCGACGAAAGCGTCGATGCTCCCAGCCAGCAGGTATGCGACGGCGCACGAAAGCGCCGGGTCGCTCGCCTTCAGCGCCTTGCAGCGTCCGGGATCCACGCGCGCCTTGACCGAGCGCGGCGGGGACGCGTCCGCAAGGAGCTCGACGTCCGGAGCGACCCCGACTTTATGTACCGTTTGCCCGGAAGGTCCGTGATAGATAGCCGTCGTCAGCTTGAGCGCACCTTTGTGCTCGCCCAGGGGAAAGGTCGTCTGGACGCTGCCCTTTCCGAAGCTTCGCTGCCCCATCACCGTCGCGCGGCCGTTGTGCTGCAACGCATCCGCGACGAGTTCGGAGGCGGACGCGGAGCGTCCGTCGACAAGCACCACCATCGGCAAGCCCGCGAGCAGTTCGTCGGCGTCGGCTTGCCAGGCGCGCTGCCGGGCCGGCGTGCTGCCGCGCAGCGAAACGATCTCACCTTCCCGCAGGAAGGTATCGGCGACTTTCACCGCTTCACGCAGCAGCCCGCCGGGATTGCCCCGCAAGTCGAGGATCACCGCTCGCGGCTGCTTCAGGGCTGTGGCGTCCGCGATGGCTTGCACCAGTGACGCTGCCGCCGCACTGCTGAAGCCCGCAAGGCGAAGCACCAGGACCTCGCCTTCCATGCTCCAGCGCAACAGCTGCCTGCGGATGATGTCGCGGGTGAGCGAGACCGTGAACTCCTGGGCGGTGCCCGCCCGCTGGATCGTGATCGACACCGGCGTGCCAGGCTGGCCGCGCATTCGCTCAATCGCTTCCGCCAGCGGAAGGCCCCCAATCGGTTGGTCGTCCACACGCACGATCAGGTCGCCGGGCGCGAGGCCGGCGCGCGCCGCTGGGCTGTCGGGCATCGAGGCCACTACGCGCACGGCACCCTCGCTGGGCTCGACTTCGAGTCCCAGGCCGCCGAAGCTGCTCAAGCCGCCGCGTTCGTTGCCCTGGGCCCGCGCGTCGAGGTAGCGGGAATGCGGATCGAGCGTGCGCAAGGCCTCGTTGATTGCCTTCTTGAACACCTCCATCGGATCGCCGCCGCCCGGCGGCAGCGGCTCCATCACCTTCATGGCGACGGCAGCGAAAGCAGGCAGATCGACTTCCGTCGCATGGCTGCGCTTGACCCGTTGCAGCACGGTCGCGAGAAGCTCGCGATGCAGGTCCGCCTGCTCACCGGGTGGGACCGACCGCGCATACGCGTCCTGCAGGGAAGTGACGACGTCCTCGTCGGTGGCTGCCGATGGCAATGCGGCAAGCGAGGCGCTGCCGGCAAAGAGCAGGCAGGCTGCGGCGCATGCGCGAAGTGTCGGGAATGCGTGACTCATCGCCGGACAGGTGAAGCGTTGAGAGACACAGTATGGCACTGCCCAGGTTCGCTTGCACGTCCGCTTCAACGCTCAGCTGGCTGACTACCGGCCCCCCACAGATTGCACTACTGGTGCAAACTGCTGCGTAGGGCATTTGCGCCAAGGAAGGCTATGAAGTACGACATGATTGAGCGTGGCGAACGTCTCGAGGCGATCGGCTGCCACAGCGGTTATCGGATCCGGGTTTCCACGTTGTCGGCTGGGAACCTCGCCATGTGGCCGGTCAGCATCCATGTGCGGGGATCGGAAAGCGAAGACGAGGTTCGCGTCGACGCGCCCAAGCGGCATCTGGCCAGCGCCATCGAAGCAATCGACTATGGGTACGAGTGTGCGGTCCTGTGGATCGACGCGCAGGATCATCGGCGCTATTGACGTTTTTCGCTACATTGGAGGGTTTTGGGAGGAGAACATGAAAAAGTCGAGTCCGACCGAGGGCCAGCCGGCATCTGAGCTGATCGACAAGAAAATCGCCGGGCTTGGAGACTGGCGCGGGGAAACCTTGAGCAGGATGCGCAAGCTCATCAAAGAGGCGGACCCGGACGTCGTCGAGGAGTGGAAGTGGATGGGCACACCCGTGTGGTCACACGAGGGGATCATCTGCACCGGCGAGTCCTACAAGTCGATAGTGAAGTTGACCTTTGCCAAGGGGGCTTCGTTGCAGGACCCGGCCAAGCTCTTCAACTCGAGCCTCGATGGGAACACAAGGCGCGCAATTGACATCCATGAGGGGGAGGAGGTCGACGCGGACGCGTTCAAGGCGCTCATCCGTGCCGCGATCGCCCTCAATACATCCGTCGAAAAGGCAAGGCCAAAGCGAGCGAAGTAGGCTGCGGGGTCGCGCCCCTTTGCGTCAATGTTGAAACGCCCACTGCTCTATACGTACCGCCGCTGTCCCTATGCCATGCGGGCGCGGATGGCGCTTCTTCAGGCGTCGGTCGGATTCGCTGCGTACGAAATCGTGCTGAGGGAAAAGCCCCTCGAGATGCTGAAGGCTTCTCCGAAGGGAACGGTGCCGGTTCTGGTATTGCCGGATGGCCTGGTCATTGAGGAGAGTCTGGACATCATGCGCTGGGCGTTTCAGGGCCGAGATCAAGAAGGTTGGTGGCAGCGAGCAGATACACAAAGCAACCTGGCCTTGATAGCGCTCAATGATGGCCCTTTCAAGCAGCAACTTGACCTCTACAAATACCCGGAACGGTTTGAGAAAACTGATCCGGCAATTCATCGTGACCAGGCCGTGAGTTGCCTGTTGCATCCGCTTGAGCAGCGACTGGCGATGGAGCCCTATCTGGGCGGCAATGAACCCTGTGCGGCTGATCTGGCCATCTTCCCATTCGTTCGGCAGTTTCGTGCGGTCGATCCCGGCTGGTTCGATGCGCAACCTTTGCACGCTATCCAGCAATGGTTGCAAGGCTGGCTGCAAGGCGAACAGTTCAATGCATGCATGAAGAAGTTGCCGAGTGGCCTGAGCCTGGAATTCTGAAGAGATGAAGTAGGATCGCGGTTGCCTGGCGAAGGCCTCCGTCTGGCGGACTTTTTCATGGAGACTCCATGCGCCCGTTCGTTCTTGCTTTCTGCCTGCTCGCGGGCGCTGCCGGTGCGGCGCAGCCCGTCGCCCCCTGGCGCACCTCAACACCCGAAGAACAGCGGCTCGATGCAGCCGCATTCGAGGGTTTCGACCAGAGCATTGGCGAACGGCTCACCGACATCCAGAGCGTGGTAGTGGTTCTGAAGGGTCGCACGGCCTACCAGTACCATCGCGACGGGAACCCCGAGGCGCTTCGCGACACGCAGTCCGTCGCCAAGAGTGCGCTGGCAACACTGGTCGGCATTGCGCTCCGGCAGGGCCATATCGCGTCGCTCGATCGGCCGGTGGTGGAACTGGTGCCGGCGTGGCGTCCGCTCAATGCAGATCCGCGGGCGCAGACGATCACTCTGCATCACCTGCTCGCCATGACGGCTGGCTTCGAAGTGAGCGACGCCACCGGCACGGCGGCCCCACAGGCGCCCGAGCAGGCGTGGGCGCGACCATTGCGCAGCCAGCCCGGCCAGTCCTTTGCATATGACAACAGCATCGTCAACCTGGTCACCGCCGTCCTGGAAAAGGTGACCGCTCGCCCACTGGGCGACTATGCACGTGAGCAACTCGTGCAGCCGTTGGGCATGAACGAGCCGTCCTACCAGCGCGGCTTGCACCTGCGCACCGTCGATATCGCGAAGCTGGGGCACCTGTTCCTGCAGGACGGCGCCTGGAACGGACATGCGCTGCTGCCGCCGGGATTCGCGGCGCAGGCCGTCAGGGCGCACAGCGACGGCGGCCCGCCGGTGCGGCTGCCCTATGGACTGTTCTGGTGGGTGCCTTCCGACAGCACGTATTTCGCCAGCGGCTATGCCGGCCAGTTCATCTGGGTCCATAAACCGCTGGACCTGGTGGTCGCCATCACCTCCACCGTTTCGGCGGGAAGCCAGCAGCGCGGCCAAGCCATGCAACTCATTCGCGGGCGCCTGTTCCAGGCCGTGCAGAAGCGAGTGGGGTCAAACGCGCCGCCGTGACGCTCCTGCCACAATGGCCCCATGCTACTGGACGCGGCGCTGCGTGATCAGGTGCGCGACCGCCTCGCCGCCTTCGCGGTGCGTCGCCTTCCTGTGGGCACTCAGCGCGCGGCGGCGGTGGCGCTGGCGCTCGTCGAAGAGGGCGACGGGGCCCTTATCGCCGGTATTCGCGCGCCCGCGAATGGGAGTCGCTCCGCAGCCGTGCTGTTGACGCGCCGCGCTGCCGCGTTGTCCAGCCATGCGGGCCAGTGGGCACTGCCTGGCGGTCGCATTGATCCGGGTGAGACGCCCGAAGCGGCGGCACTGCGCGAGATGCACGAGGAAGTGGGGCTTGCATTGAGTGCGGCCGACGTACTCGGGACCCTGGACGACTACGCTACCCGCTCCGGCTTCGTGATCACGCCCGTCATCGTATGGGCCGGCAGCGCGCACACGCTGCAACCGAACCCGGACGAGGTCGCCAGCGTACATCGCATCCCGGTGACGGAGTTCTTGCGCCCGGATGCACCGCTTCTCGATCCATCGGAGGAGCCGAGGCGCGAGATCCTGCGCATGCCAGTGGGGGATACCTGGATTGCAGCGCCCACAGCGGCCATCCTGTACCAGTTCAGCGAGGTGTGCATCCGCGGCCGCCGCACTCGCGTGGCGCACTACGACCAGCCGCTGTTCGCGCGACGCTAAAGTGGTGACCTAACCCGCATCCGTCCTGAATGCTTCGATGGCTTTCTTCGCGTCTTCGGCAGCATCGGCCTCAAGTTTCTTGCTGCCCCACTTTGGTTTCCCAAGATAGTTCGACAAAGCCGTGACGCGCTTGACCACCTTCGCATTCAGCTTGATCGCATAATTGCCGTGTCTGTCGACCTCTATGTCATAGGTCAGCCCAGCTCCGCTATGACGTGTGTATTCAATTCTCATTTGTCCATTCTCGCCGAGCCACGACGTGCGAATCGTGAAGTGCACGGGTGTTACGTGTTTCCTTCGTCGCGGCCGCTAAGTCGCTGCGTCTGGCGCATCCTTCGACGTTTGAAACACGCGCGTAAAGTCGCAGCACTCCTGCGCCAGCATGATGATCGAAGAGACCAGCGTGCTGCGGTGCCCTCCCTTGTATACGGCTACATAGTCCACGTCGGGCGGGGAGGGGGTAGTCTTGATCACGTCGAGCATGCCTGCGGCAATCATCGGGGCGAGACACTGCCGAGGGAGATAGCTGACACCCAGCCCCGAAACCGTCATGCCGATCAGCGCGACCAGATTGCTGCTGCTGATGACATTCGCAGGTTGGAAGCCGAGCGCCTTGAACCATCGCGCGTAAAGAAGCCCGGTACCTGACTTTTCCCCTTGGACCAGGAGTCGATGCGTGGCCAGTTCATGAAGCCGGAAGGTTTTGCGTGGGTCGAGCATGCCCGGCTTGCACATCCAGGCGTATTCCACGCTTCCCAGCACTTTCGATGAGAAGCGCGTGTCCGGGAACGAATCAGGCAAGACGATCAAGTCGACTTCGTCGGCCAGCATCTTGTCCCTCAGCTGGACGGAGGTGTCCACGTCGGGCTCGATGATGACCTTCGGGTAGTAGCGTTGAATCAGGTTCACCAGGCGCGGTAGCCAGGTCATGGCGGTCATTTCCGTCACGCCGATCCGCACGCGTCGTTCAATCACTTCAGGGCGACTGAACTGCTCGATCGCAGCGTCACGTTGCTCAAGCAGCTTCTTGGCGAGCATGAACATTTCCTCGCCCTTCTCGGTGAGCCGTGCGCTGCGCTGGCTGCGGTCAAACATCTCCGTGTCGAACAACAGTTCCAGCTCTTGCACCCTTTTGGATACGGCCGACTGTGTGGTGTGCAATTTCAGTGCGGCTTGGGAAAAGCCACCTAGCTCAGCGATCCAGAAGAGCGCCTCCAGCTGCTTGAACGTCATCACGTGCGCACCCTCCTGGCGTTAACCCTAAGAATATCTCTTTTTTCGATAACTTTCGATGCGTAAATATCGCTTTTTTAAATTGTACCGGTCGACCAGAATTCGGCCTGACCCTAAAACACCCGAAAGGACCACCATGAACGCCAGATTCGCCCTCGTCATTCTTGCCTCGACCCTCGTGGCTGGCACCGCCAGTGCAGACCAGCTCGCCGACATCAAGGCGAAGGGCGTCCTGACCTGCGGCACGCTGGGCACCTCCGAGCCCTTCAGCTTCCCGGACCCGCAGACCCGCGAAATCACGGGCTATGACGTCGACTTCTGCAAGGCCGTGGCCAAGTCGCTCGGCGTGAAGCTCGAGCTCAAGCCCATCGCCGTGGCCGCCCGTATTCCGGAGCTGCAGCAGGGGCGAGTCGATGTCGTCATCGCGAATCTGGGCTGGTCGCCCGAGCGCGCCGAGCAGATCGCCTTCAGCAATCAATACTTCGCGAGCCAGCAAAAGGTTGCCGCGCTCAAGGCAAGCGGCTTCACGGCCGTCAAGGACCTGGCGGGCAAGCGTGTCAGCGCCACCAAGGGTTCCAGCTCCGAGTTGGCAGTGCGCAAGGCCTTGCCGACCGCAACGACGGTCACCTTTCAAGACCCGCCAAGCGGCTTCCTGGCGATGCAGCAAGGCAAGGTCGACGGCTTCGTTCTGTCGGAACTCGCTCTGGTGAAATTCAAGCAGCAGTCCGAGGCAACGTCGCCGGTCGTGATCCTCGAGCCGTCTCTGATGCTGGAGCCGTGGGGAGTCGGCATGCGCAAGGGCGAAACGGCGCTGATCAAGCACGTCAATAGCTTGTTGGAGTCCATGGAAAAGTCCGGCGAAGCGGTGCAGGTCTACGACAAGTGGATGGGCATGGGCACTCCCTACAAGATGCCGCGCGGCTTCAAGATCGAACCCATCAAGGGCTGATCGGCCACATCAGCGCCACGCCGTCGCAGTCACTCAACCGGACACAGTTTCATGAACGCCAAACTGGATTTCTCGATTCTGATGCGGCCCGAGTATCTGAAGATGATTCTCGACGGCATGGTGACCATGTTCGAACTCACGCTGTTCGCATGGGTTCTGGCGATGGTCATAGGCATCGTGCTCGCGGTGGTGCGGATGACCAACAGCCGCATCGCACAGGGCTTTGTCGCCGCCTACGTCGAGTACCACCAGAACGTGCCGATGCTGGTCCAGATCTTCCTCTGGTACTTCGGCGTGGGAACGCTACTTCCTGCCGGCTGGCAGCAGTGGCTCAACGCCCATCACAGCGAGTTCGTCTTTGCTTTCATCGCGGTCGGCCTGGCCATGGCGGCCTACATGTCGGAAGACCTTCGCGGCGGCATCCGCTCCATCCCCAGGTCGCAGATCGAAGCGGCCCGGGCCCTCGGCTTGTCGTACCTGAAGACCAGCCGCCTGGTGGTGCTACCCCAAGCCATCCGGATCGCGATGCCAACCCTGGTCAGCCACACGGTCCTGCTCTTCAAGAACACCAGCCTGGCCATGACGATCGGCGTTGCGGAACTCACCTATGCAACCCGCGAGATCGAGAGCCAGTCATTTCGAACTGTCGAGGTGTACCTGATGGCGACCGCTGCCTACCTGGCCATCTCGCTGCTCATCATGACCGCCGGCGGAATGGTCGAGCGTCGCCTGCGCATCCAGACGAGGTAAGCCGTGCAAGACATCCTCACGATCCTGCGCGACAACTGGACCCTGCTGCTGATCGGGCAGTACCCGAACGGCCCGCTGGGTGGCCTCGCGATCACGCTGTTGCTGTCGGTCCTCGGCCTGGCTCTGGCCTTCCCCCTCGGCGTCCTTCTGGCGCTGGCACGGGTCAGCCCGATCCGCTGGTTGCGCGCGCCCGCCACGGCGGTCGTCTACTTGGTCCGCGGCGTGCCGCTCATCATGTTCATCTTCTGGGTCTATTTCTTTCTGCCCGCGCTGACAGGACGCACGGTGAGCGGCGTGACGACCATGGTCGTCACCCTCGTCATCTACCAAGCGGCCTACCTGGCGGAAGTAATCCGCGCGGGAATCGAGGGACTCTCGCATGGACAGACCGAGGCCTCTCGCGCACTGGGCCTGAGCTACATGCAGACGACGTTCAAAGTGGTGTTGCCGCAGGCGCTCTACAACATGGTGCCGGCCATGGTCAGCCAGTTCGTCTCGACCATCAAGGAAACCTCCTTGGGTTACGTCATCAGCGTCAACGAACTGACGTTCGCGGCGAACCAGGTCAACAACACTTTGCTCACCAAGCCGTTCCAGGTGTTCATCATCCTGGCGGGCATCTACTTCCTGCTCTGCTTCTCGCTGACCCAACTGGCTCGCCACCTCGAGCGGCGCATTGCGGCAAAACGCGCGGGCTCCCAGGGAGTGTCTCCGCGCACACCGGTAACCGTGACCGCGCTGGTGCAGCCGGTCGAGTAACGCCCCTTCGCTTTCACAAAGGTTCATCATGGACAAGACCTCTGCTGCCGCAGACGGCAAGAAGATGATCGTCTTCAGCGCCGTCAACAAGTGGTACGGCCCCAACTTCCAGGCGCTGACCGACATCAATGCGGATGTCGCCAAGGGGGAAGTCGTCGTGGTGTGCGGGCCCTCGGGATCCGGCAAGTCCACATTGATCCGGACTGTCAATCGGCTGGAGGAAATCCAGGGCGGCAGGATCGAGTTCGACGGGCAAGACATCCACGCTCCAAAGCTCGACCTGAACAAGTTTCGCAGCCACGTCGGCTTCGTGTTCCAGAGCTTCAACCTCTTCCCGCACCTGTCGGTGGCCGAGAACATCATGCTGGCGCCGACAAACGTTCTTGGCAAGAGCAAAGCGCAGGCGCGCCAGCGCGCGGTGGAGTTGCTCGATCGAGTCGGCCTTGCCGCCAAGGCGGACGCATACCCGGGACAGCTCTCCGGCGGCCAGCAGCAGCGCGTGGCGATCGCGCGGGCCTTGGCCATGGACCCGCCGGCCATGCTCTTCGACGAACCGACCAGCGCGCTCGACCCGGAGATGGTGGGCGAGGTGTTGCAAGTGATGAAGAGCCTGGCGCGCGACGGCATGACCATGATGTGCGTCACCCACGAGATGAACTTTGCACGAGAAGTGGCCGACAAGGTCTGGTTCATGGACGCTGGCCGCCTGGTCGAGATCGATACCCCCGAAAACTTCTTCAGTCGGCCCAGGAGTGAGCGGGCGCAAAAATTCCTGTCGGACCTGCGCTCCCACTGAGTGGCCCCCATTTCAGACCACACAACAAATCATCATGACCACTGACCAAGGCATTCTCTTCTCCGAGGCGCTGACCCAAGAGATCAAGGACCGTTTTCATTACGTCGATCGCGACATGAACGGGCGCGAGCGTCTGTTCTTCGACAATGCGGGAGGGTCCTTCAGGCTGAAATCGGCGACCGAACGCTTCGCCCAGATCGACGCGTTGCCCGACTGCCCGGAGCGCATTCACGAACTGGCGCTGTTCCTTCAGAAGGTCCAGGCCGATGGCACGTCTGACGTGCGCACGATCCTCAACGCTCGGGGCGGCAGTGTCTACGCGTCGCTGACGGCCTCGGGAGCAATGTTCGACATGGTTCGCGCCGTGGCCGAGAACATCCCGGGCACGAACATGGTGACCACGACGCTCGAGCACCCTTCGTCGTTCGACGCCATGACCCTCTACGCCCAGCGGCTGGGCAAGGAACTCCGGGTTGCCAGGTCCAACCCTGTCACCGGCGGCGTCGATGTGGCCGACATCGTTGCGCTGGTGGACCAAGACACTGCGCTACTGAGCGTGATCTACGCATCCAACATCTCCGGTGCCAAGCTCGACATCGAAGAGATCGTCAAACAGGCACGCGCCATCAAGCCCGACCTCTACATCGTCGTGGACGCGGTGCAACACGCTCCGCACGGCCTCATCGATCTTCAGAGGACGCCGGTCGACGGCATCAACATCGCGCCCTACAAGTTCTTCGGTTGCCGTGGCTCCGGCATTTCGTGGGTGTCGGATCGAGCCGCACTGCTGCCTCACCACAAGCTGGCGGGCAAGAAAAAGGACTTCTGGGACCTGGGCAGCTCGGCGCCGTGGCAGTTCGGCGTGGTGACCGAGATCGTGAACTACGTGTGTTGGATCGGCGGGCAGTTCATCACCAGCGCCGACCGGCGCGAACTATTCGCCTGTGGCATCAAGAAGATCGAATTGCACGAGCGGGCGTTGCTGTCACGCATGTTGAACGGCAGCGATGGCCGCTCGGGGCTGCGGCACCTCGACGGGGTGCAGGTCTTCCTCGACTACGAAGACCTGACCAAGCGCGATCTGATCCTCGCCATCGGCATCGACAACCTGGAGCATTCCCAAGCCGTTCGCGAGTACGAAAAGCGCGGGGTCATCGTCTACGAACGGGTGTCCACGAGCTTGTACTCGAAGCGGATGCTGGACTCGTTCGGCCTGGAAGGTGCCATCCGTGTTTCGCCGCTGCACTGCAATTCAGTAGCCGACATCGACCGCTTCCTTCACATCACGCGCCAGATCAGTCTAGACTTCTCCGGCGTGGAGGCGCGGTAGCATCATGCGGATCCTTGTACTGGGCGCGGGCGTCGTTGGAGTGACCAGCGCCTACTATCTGGCCCGAGATGGCCACGAGGTGACGGTCGTCGATCGGCAGCCGGGAGCAGCGCTTGAAACGAGCTTCGCCAACGCGGGCCAGGTGTCGCCGGGTTACTCGGCGCCGTGGGCAGGGCCCGGCATCCCGCTCAAGGCGTTGCAGTGGCTGTTCCAGCGTCATTCGCCACTGTTCATCAAGCCGGCGGAGTCGCTTTGGCAGCTCCAATGGACCGTGCAGATGCTGCGCAACTGCACCGCCGAGCGCTACAAGGTCAACAAGAGTCGCATGGTGCGGCTGGCTGAGTACAGCCGCGACTGCCTTCAGGCGCTGCGCGCGGACACGGGCATCCAATACGAAGGCCGCCAGCGAGGCACGTTGCAGGTGTTCCGCACGCAAAAGCAGTACGACGCCGCCGCGAAGGACATCGCCGTGCTGAAGGAGTGCGGTGTCCCCTTCCAGATGCTGGATCGCGACGCTTGCGCCGTCGCCGAGCCGGCGTTGGCTTTGGTCAAGGACAAACTGGTGGGCGGTCTGCGCCTTCCGGGAGACGAGACCGGGGACTGCCATTTGTTCACAACTCGCCTCGCCGCGTTGGCGGAGCAAATAGGTGTGCGCTTCCTGTGGGGGCGCCCGATCGATTCGCTGGCTGTGGCCGGAGGGGCCATCGCCGGTGTTCGCTCGGGAGGCGAAATGCTGACGGCCGATCAGTACGTCGTGGCGCTCGGAAGCTATTCGAGGGGGCTGCTGAGATCCGCCAGGCTTGACATCCCGGTCTATCCGGTCAAAGGGTTCTCGCTCACCGTGCCGGTCCGCGACCATGCGGCCGCACCTGTCTCCACGGTCATGGATGAAACCTACAAGATCGCCGTGACCCGCTTTGACGACCGGATTCGTGTTGGTGGCATGGCGGAACTGTCGGGCTTCGACCTGCGGTTGAACCCGCGCCGGCGTGCGACGCTGGAAATGGTGGTGAGCGACTTGTTTCCGCAAGGCGGAGACGTGTCGAAGGCCACTCTTTGGACCGGCCTTCGCCCGATGACGCCGGACGGCACGCCGGTGCTCGGCGGCACCCGGTATCCGAATCTTTGGCTCAATACGGGGCATGGCACGCTGGGGTGGACGATGGCATGCGGTTCCGCACAGGTCCTCGCCGACCTGGTCGGGCAGCGCAAGCCGGCCATCCTTGTCGATGACCTGCACGTCGGCCGCTACGGCACGAATGGTCCTTCGTTACGGACACGGCGCGGTACCAGTAACCGCGCGGAGCGGTAGCTGCTCAGGCCAGGCCACAGCCCCGGGCAATCTCCGCTGCGCATTGCTGCAGCCGTGGCAGCAACTCGAACAGGTCGGGGCCGTCCGCGCCCTTCACCGCGGCGATGGTCAGCGCCGCCTTCGTTTTCGCACCTTCGCGGCCGACCAGCACGCCCAGGTCTAGACCGCCGACGAAGCGCGCGCCTTCCGCATAGGCCCAGCCGTCTTCCCGCACGCGGGTAAGCCTCTGGGCGAACTCCTGCCGTTCGGCCGCGCCCATGCGCAGGTAGTCGGCCTGCCGTGCCAGCAGTTCGGTGCGCTCCGGCGCCGGGATGTGGGATAGCAGCAGCTGGCCGGACACGGTGGCCACGGGCGAATGCAGCGAGCCGATCTGCACCGACAGGCGCACCGGCTGCGGGCTTTCGACCTGCGCCAGCACCAGCACCTGGTCCCGGTGCAGCACCGAGAGGTGGCAAGACTGCCGCACCCGGTCCACCAGATCGTGCATGAGGGGCATGGCCACCTCGATCAGCTGTTCGTGCGGCGAGTGCGTACGGCTCAGTTCGAACAGCTTGAGCGTCAGCTGGTAGCCGCCCGCATCGTCGCGGCGCACGTAGCCGCGCGATTCCAGGCAGGTCAGCATGCGGAACAGCTCGCCCGGCTCACGCCCCAGCGCCCGGGCCAGCTGGGCCTGGGTGAGAGGCACCGCTTGCTCGGCCAGGTATTCCAGCACGTCCAGCGCCTTCTCCAGGGCCGGGACGGCGTACTTGCTGCGGGGCGCGGATTCGGACTCGGCTCGGGTCATGGTCTTTTCTTGATTGTCGCCGGCGTCACAGGGGCGCGCGCCGTTCGACCAAGTGCAGATGATCGCAGACCAGCACGGTTTCCTGCCGCTGGTTGGTGACCGTGACGGTTTCCACCACGATGCCATGGCCGCCGCGCTTGGGATGCGGCCTCTTGTCGCTGATCTCAACCTTCGAATAGATGGTGTCGCCGATGAACACCGGCTTGACGAAGCGCATCCGGTCGTAGCCGTAGGACATCGCGCGTGGATTGATGGTGGAGGCCGTGAGGCCGATGCCGACGCTGAACACCAGGGTGCCGTGCGCGATGCGCTGGCCGAAGTCCTGCGTAGCGCACCAGGCGGCGTCCATGTGGTGCGGGAAGAAGTCGCCGGTCTGGCCGGCGTGCAGCACGATGTCAGCCTCGGTGATTGTGCGGCCGGTGGTCTGGCGCTGCGCGCCGGTCTCGTAGTCCTCGAAATAGCGTTCTTCGGTCATGCCATGCTTTCTGCGGTGGTGGCGGGCGCGAGCCCGAGTTCCTCGATGATTTCCTGCGTGTGCTGGCCGAGCGCCGGCGCCGGGCGCGGATTGCGCAGCACCTGCCGGTCGATACGCAACGGGCAGCGAGTGGTCTGCATGGCGGCCGCGCCCTCGCCGAGCGGCTGCACCATCTCCAGCGCGGCGAAGGCCGGATGCGCCACCAGCCGCGGCCAGGTCAGGACGTCGGCGCACCAGACACCGGCCGGCTCCAGCACGGCCAGCCAGTTGGCGGTGGTCCGCGTCACCAGGTGGTCCTGCAGCGCGCGCTTGAGCGCGTCACGCTCGCGGTACCAGCCGCTGCGGTCGGCGGCCAAGCGAGCCAGCGGCTCGCAGGCGATCAGCCGCGCCAGTTCGTCCATCGGCGTCATCGCGACGGCCAGGTAGCCGTCGGCGCTGCGGTAGATCCCGTACGGCGCGGCGCCATGCACGCTGGCGTGGTTGACCGTGCTGCGCTGCGGCTGGCGGCGATCGCCATTGAGGAAGGCGGTGAAGGGCTCGAACTGCAGGTCCATCGCCGATTCGAGCAGGCTGGCGTCGACCCGGCCGCCGCGACCGGTGACACCGCGCCGCAGCAGCAGGGCCAGGATGCCTTGCAGCAGGTGAGCGCCGGTCATCATGTCGATCAGCGAGACGCCGGCGGGCACTGGCGGCGCATCGTCGCCCCCCGTTCCCGTCAGCCAGGCCAGGCCCGACAGGGACTGCACCAGCAAGTCCTGGCCCGGCTTGTCGCGCCACGGCCCCTGCTCGCCATAGCCGGTGACGGCCGCATAGACGATGCGCGGGTTCAGCGCCTGGACCGCGGCGTAGTCCAGACCGATGCGTTCCATCACGCCTGGGCGGAAGTTGTGGATCATCACGTCCGCCTTGGCGATCAGCTCCTTGATGCGCGCCAGGTCCTCGGGCTGCTTCAGGTCGGCGGCGAAGCTGCGCTTGTTGCGGTTGATGGTGTGGAACAGGGCGCTGTCGTCGCCGACGCGCTGGTCGGCCACCACCAGCTGGCGGCACAGGTCGCCGCCTTCGGGGCGTTCGACCTTGATCACATCCGCGCCCAGGTCGGCCATGCGCAGCGCGCACGAAGGCCCGGCCAGGAACTGGCTGAAATCCAGCACGCGCAGGCCCGCCAAGGGCAGCTCGGCAGCGCCGGAGGAATCCAATTGTTCGTTCATGTATGAATGATAAGTTCGCTTGCGCGTCATTTTCAAGTGCCACTCACTGAAACTTTCAGGGAAAACCCCTAGAGCGCTTTGTGGGTGCTGTTTCTATGATTCGCATACGAACTGTTAGTTCGCTAAAGAATTTAAGACGCCACCCCATCAGGAGACAACATGACGCTACGCCGCGCCTTCCTCGCCGCCGCCACCGCGGTTTCCCTCAGCGCCGCCTTCGTGCCGGCCCAGGCCCAGACTTACGCACTGCGTTTCTCGACCTCCCAGGCCAACCCGAACGAGCCAGTGGTGAAGGTGATGAACAGCTTCGCCGAGCGCGTGAAGGACCGGTCCAAGGGGCGCCTGACCCTGAGCATCTTCACCGGTGACCAGCTCGGCCCGCAGAAGAAGGTCAACGAGATGATCAAGGGCGGCGCCCGCGTGATGAGCGTCACTGACTACGGCCAGCTCAGCCAGTTCGTGCCCGACATGGCCGTCGTCGCCGGCCCCTACATGTTCGCTGGCCCGGACGACGCCAAGCGGCTGTTCGCTTCGACTGTGTTCAAGGACATGTCGGCGCGCCTGGAGGCCCAGGGCCTGAAGCTGATCATGGCCGACGGCCTGTTCGGCGTGCGCCACCTGCTGGCGAGCAAGCCGGTCCGCACCCCCGCGGACATCGCCGGCCTGACGCTGCGCGTCCCGCCTTCGCCGATCATGCTGGAGACCTTCACAGCCCTGGGCGCCCGGCCGCAGGCGCTGCCTTGGGGCGAGGTCTACAACGCGCTGCAGACCGGCGTCGTCGACGCCGCCGAGGCCAACTACGGTTCGCTGGCCGGCTCCAAGCTGTACGAGGTGCGCAAGGTCATCTCCACCACCGCGCACCAGATGATGTTCGCCGCCTTCGTCACCAGCACCAGTTTCTTCGACAGCCTGCCGGCCGACCTGAAGGCGATCCTGCTGGAAGAAGGCCGCAAGGCGGGCGATGAACTGACCGCCGCCACGCTGGCTTCCGATGCCGCCTATGCCGAGGAGCTGAAGAAGCAGGGCGTGCAGATCGTCACCGACGTCAACGTCAAGGCCTTCGCCGAGAAGGCGCGCGCCGCCTACGCCAAGGTGCCCGGCCTCACGCCCGGCATCTACGACAAGGCGCGCCAGGCGATGGCGCACTGAGGCCATCCGTGAGCAATGTCTCCCTGAGTGCCGGCCCGGCGCAGACGCCGCCCGCCCCGCTCGCCACCCCTTCGCCCGGCGCCGCCCGGCTGCTCAGCCTGCGCCGCATCGACGAGGCGATCGGCGTCGCCTGCATGCTGGCGATCGTGTTCTCCATCACCTGGGGCGTGGTCACCCGCTACCTGTTCCCACAGCCGGCGGCCTGGACCTTCGAGGCCGCAGTCATCGCCTTCAGCTGGCTGGTGTTCTTCGGCGCCGCCGCCTGCATCCGCTGGCGCATGCACGCCGACGTCGACGCCCTGGTGGCGCTGTTCCCGGCGCCGCTGCGGCGCGCCATCTTCATCTTCAACTGGTTCCTGCTGGCTGCGCTGTTCGCCGTGCTGGCGGCCATGTTCGCCTGGCAGGCCGTGATCGCCCATTCCATCCGCGTCGTCTCGCTCGACGTCCCCCGTTCGCTGGTCTACACGCCCATGGCCATCGCCTCCGTCCTGATGCTGGTGCAGCACGTGCTGCTGGCGCCCTGGCGCGACGGCTGGCAGTGGCGTCCTTCCACGGAGATGGCATCGTGAGTACGCTGCAGTTGTGGCTTCCCGCGGCGCTGATGCTGGTCCTGCTGGCGCTGCAGACGCCCGTGACCTGGGCTATGGCGGTCGCTGCCCTGGGCTTCTTCCTCCTGAACCTGGGCGAGATGCCGCTGGCCAACTTCGCGCAGCAGATGGCCGAAGGCACCGAATCGGTGTCGCTGCTGGCGCTGCCGCTGTTCGTGCTGGCCGGCTGCGTGATGAACGCGTCGGGCATCACGCGCCGGCTGCTGCACCTGGCCGAAGTGCTGGTCGGCCACGCCACCGGCGCGCTGGCGCAGATGTGCACCGTGCTGGCCACGCTGCTGGGCGGCCTGACGGCGTCCGCCAACGCCGACGCCGCGATGCTGTCGAAAACCATCGGCATGCAGATGGTGCAGCGCGGCTACAGCGCGCCCTTCGCCGCGGTGATCACCTCGTCCTCGGCGATCATCACCGCGCTGATTCCGCCGTCGATCGGCCTGATCGTCTACGGCTTCCTGGCCGAAGCTTCGATCGGCCGCCTGTTCGCCGCCGGGATCGTACCCGGCCTGCTGCTGGCCGCGGGCCTGATGCTGACCACCCACTTCGTGGCGCTCAAGCGCGGCTACAAGCCGCAGCGTGAGAGCCGGGCCGGTGCGCGCGAGGTGACGCAGGCGGTGATCGACGGCCTGTGGGCCTTGTCGATCCCGGTGGTGATCCTGGCCGGCACCCGCTACGGCATCTTCACCACCACCGAGTCGGGCGCGATCGTGGTGCTGTACGTCATCCTCGTCGCCATCTTCGGCTACCGCGACATGAACTGGCGGGACCTGCCCGAGGTGCTGGCCGAATCGGTGCGCGACTCGGCCAGCGTGATGATGATGATTTGCGCCGCCGCCGCCTTCGGCTTCTACCTGTCGTGGCAGCAGGTGCCGCAGGCGATGTCGGGCTGGCTGGCGGGCACCACCACCAACGCGATCGCCATGCTGCTGCTGATCAACCTGGTGCTGATCGTGCTGGGGACGGCCATCGAGGGCTCGGCGGCGCTGATCATCCTGACCCCGATGTTGCTGCCGCTGGTGGAAGGCGCCCACATCGACAAGGTCCATTTCGGCATCGTGCTGATCACCAACCTGACCATCGCCGGCATCACGCCACCGGTGGGCGGGCTCATGTACATCTCCTCGCAGACCCTGAAGGTCAGCATGGGCGCGTATTCGCGCGAGATCGCGCCCTACCTGGCCGTGATGCTGGGCCTGCTCGTGCTGCTGTCGGTGTTCCCGCAGATCTCGCTGTGGCTGCCCGATTTGATCTACGGCACCGGCCCCGTCCAATGACCAACAAGACCGAACTGGCCCTGAAGGGCATGACCTGGAACCACCCGCGCGGCTGGCGCCCGCTGGAGGCCTGCTCTGCGATCTGGCGCGAGCGCACCGGCGTGAAGATCAGCTGGGACCGCCGCTCGCTGCAGGACTTCGAGTCCTTCCCCGTGGACCAGCTGGCGCGCGAGTACGACCTGATCGTGATCGACCATCCCCACGTCGGCCAGGTCGCGCGCGAGTCCTGCCTGCTGCCGCTGGCCGACGCGCGCCTGGCTGCGATCGCCGAGGGCAGCGTCGGCGCCTCTTATCCCAGCTACCACTGGCAGGGCCACCAGTGGGCACTACCGATCGACGCGGCGACCCAGGTCCAAGCCTGGCGCCCGGACCGGCTGGCTGCCCCGGCCGCGGACTGGCTCGGCGTTCTGGAGCTGGCGCGCCAGGGTCAAGTCGCACTGCCTTTGCGCTCGCCGCACGCGCTGATGTGCCTGTACACGCTGACCGCGCAACTGGGCGCGCCCGGCCGCGTGGAAGGCCCGGACCTGTTCGACCGCGCGACGGCTGTCGAAGCCATCGCCCGCCTGCGCGCGCTGCTGCCGCACCTGGACGCCGCCTGCTTCGACGAAGACCCGATCGCCGTGTTCGAACGGATGGCGCAAAAGGATTCGACCATCCACTGCGTGCCCCTGATCTACGGCTACGTCAGCTATGCCTGCGAGGGCTTCCGGCCGGCGCGCATCGGCTTCGCCGACATGCCGACGCTGGATGGCCGGCCGCCGCGCGGCTCGGCCCTGGGCGGCACCGGCATCGCGGTCTCGGCCGGTAGCGCCCATCCTGCGCAGGCGCTCGAGTTCGCCCTGTGGGTGGCCGGCGCCGAGGCGCAGGCCGGCCCTTACGCAGCGGCCGGCGGCCAGCCGGGACACGCCGCCGCCTGGGAGGACGGCGCCGTCAACGCGGCCACGCACGACTTCTACCGCGCCACCCGCGCCACGTTGGAGGGTGCCTGGGTGCGCCCGCGCCACGACGGCTACATGCCATTCCAGGAGGCCGCCTCGCAGCGCCTGCTGGCGGGCCTGCGTGCCGGTGAGGCGGCGGGCGCGATCGTCGACGACATCAACCGCCTGTTCCGAGCGAGCCTGCCCGCATGAGCCCCTTGCAAGGCCTGCTGGTCCTGGACCTCAGCCAGTTCCTTTCGGGGCCGTCGGCGGCGCTGCGGCTGGGCGACCTGGGCGCCCGCGTGATCAAGGTCGAGCGCACCGGCGGCGGCGACATTTGCCGCACCCTGTACCTGACCGACACCGACGTGGGCGGCGACTCGACGCTGTTCCATGCGATCAACCGCAACAAGGAAAGCCTGGCGCTGGACCTGAAGCAGCCGCAGGACCTGGCGGTGCTGCGCGAACTGGTGACACGCGCCGATGTGCTGGTGCAGAACTTCCGCCCCGGCGTGATCGAGCGTCTGGGCCTGGGCTGGGAGGCGGCGCGCGCGCTGAACCCGCGGCTGGTCTACGCCGGCGTCTCCGGCTACGGCGAGACCGGGCCCTGGGCCCCGCTACCCGGGCAGGACTTGCTGGCGCAATCGGTGTCCGGCGTCACCTGGCTCAATGGCAACGCCGACGACGGCCCGGTGCCGCTGGGCCTCTCGATCGCCGACATGCTGGCCGGCCACGTGCTAACCGAAGGCATCCTGGCCGCGCTGGTGCGGCGAGGCATTACCGGCGAAGGCGCCTTGGTGCAGACCAGCCTGCTGGAGGCGCTGATCGACCTGCAGTTCGAGCTGCTCACCACGCACCTCAACGACGGCGGCCGGCTGCCGCAACGTGCGGGTTATCGCAACGCCAATGCCTACCTGGCCGCGCCCTACGGCATTTACCCGACGCGCGACGGCTACCTGGCGCTGGCCATGATGCCGCTGGAACAGCTTGCGGAAACGCTGCCGCTGCCTGACCTGCGCCGCTACACGCCGGCCGATGCATTCGAAAAGCGCGACGAGATCAAGCGCCTGATCGCCGCCACGTTGGTGCACCAGGACACGGCCCACTGGCTGGAGCGGCTGCGGCCGGCCGACGTCTGGTGCGCCGAGGTGCTGGACTGGCCGCGCCTGCTGGAAAGCGAAGCCTTCCGCCGCCTGGACATGCTGCAGACGGTGCGGCGCGGCGACGGCACCCCCGTGCACACCACCCGCGGCCCGCTGCGCATCGACGGGCAGCGCCCGCGCAGCGCGCGCGGCGCGCCGTGCGTCGGCGAACACAGCGCCGCGCTCCGCGCGGAATTCGGACTCAACCCCATTGGAGAACCCGCCGCATGAACCTCGCAGGCAAGACTGTCCTCATCACTGCCGCCGCCCAGGGCATAGGCCGCGCCAGCGCCGAAGCCTTCGCCCGCGCCGGCGCCGGCGTCTGGGCCACCGACATCAACGAGAAAGCGCTCGGCGCGCTGGCAGACGTGCAGGGCGTCACCACGCGCCGGCTCGACGTGCTCGACGAAAGCGCGGTGCGCTCGCTGGTGGCCGACATCGGCGCCGTCGACGTGCTGTTCAACTGCGCCGGCGTCGTCCACGGCGGCACGGTACTGCAGGCCAGCGACCAGGACCTGGACTTCGCCTACGAGCTGAACGTCAAGGCGATGGTGCGCACGCTGCGCGCCGTGCTGCCCGGCATGCTGGAGCGGCGCGACGGCGCCATCATCAACATGTCCTCGGTGGCCAGCAGCGTCAAGGGCGTGCCCAACCGCTTCGCCTACGGCGTGACCAAGGCCGCAGTGATCGGGCTGACCAAGTCGGTCGCCGCCGACTACGTGGGGCAGGGCATCCGCTGCAACGCGATCTGCCCGGGCACCGTGGAATCGCCCTCGCTGCAGGACCGCTTGCGCTCGACCGGCGACTTCGACAAGGCGCGCGCCGAGTTCGTGGCGCGACAGCCGATGGGCCGCATCGGCGCGGCCGAGGAAATCGCCGAACTCGCCCTCTACCTGGCGGGCGCCACCTACACCACCGGCCAAATCCACGTCATCGACGGCGGCTGGGCCATCTGAAACCCCACGAGGAAGAGACGAAATGAAACTACTGCGATACGGCCTCGTGGGCCAGGAAAAACCCGGCCTGCTCGATGCCCAGGGCCGGCTGCGCGACCTGTCGGCGCACGTGCGCGACATCGCCGGCGAGGTGCTGCTGCCCGAAGGACTGGCGCGCCTGGCCGCCGTCGACCCGCACAGCCTGCCGCTGGTGAACGGCTCGCCGCGCCTGGGCGCCTGCGTCGCCGGGACCGGCAAGTTCATCTGCATCGGCCTGAACTACTCCGACCATGCGGCCGAGACCGGCGCCACCGTGCCGCCGGAGCCCATCATCTTCATGAAGGCGACTTCGGCGATCGTCGGCCCCAACGACCAGGTCGAGATCCCTCGCAACTCGGTCAAGACCGACTGGGAGGTCGAACTCGGTGTGGTGATCGGCAAGACCGCCAAATACGTGAGCGAGCAGGATGCGATGGACCACGTGGCCGGCTACTGCGTGATCAACGACCTGTCCGAGCGCGCCTTCCAGATCGAGCGCCAGGGTCAGTGGACCAAGGGCAAGTCGGCCGACACTTTCGGGCCCACCGGCCCCTGGCTGGTGACACGCGACGAGATCCCGGATCCGCAGCACCTGCCGATGTGGCTGGACGTCAACGGCGTGCGGCGGCAGAAGGGTTCCACGGCCACGATGGTGTTCGGCGTGCGCCAGCTGGTGTCCTACCTGTCGCAGTTCATGAGCCTGCGTCCGGGCGACATCATCTCCACCGGCACGCCGCCCGGCGTCGGCCTGGGCATGAAGCCGCCGATGTACCTGAAACCGGGGGACGTGGTGACGCTGGGCATCGAAGGCCTGGGCCAGCAACGACAGGACGTGGTTGCGGGCTGAGCGCCGACCGGTTCGTACGCCGCGCTATCGGCTCGCCGTCGCGGGAGCGGCGGCCGAAGGCGGACCTCCGGGCAATCCCGCAAGCCTGAGCCCCTCGGAAAAGTGATCCGTGGCGGCCACGTAGGCCGGTGCGGTCGAACCACGAGTGCCCCGGTCGCGGCCTACCCAGTAGCCGGGCTGGCGTTTGAGAATCTCGGCCGCCTGCTGCCGTGCCGCGACCAGGTTGTTGCGGTGCGCCTCGGCGGAGGCCGCCACGAGCAGGGGGACCAGGTTCGACGGATTCGTGGCGGCGCCGCGGCGCGACCGTTCGACGGCTTCGTCGTACCGGTGCAGCGCGACCAGCGCCGTGGCCGCAGTGTCGTGCAATGCCGACATGCTGTTGACATCCAGCGGGTTCAGCCGCTCCGCGACTTCGACTTGCCGTAACGCGTCTTCCCAACGCCCGAGAAAATAGAAGCTGATCGCGAGCTCGCGGTTCGCTGCCGCGTTGTTCGGGTTCAGCTGGAGCAGCCGCTGCGTGGTGGTGATGGCGTCGTCGAGCTCGCCGGCGAAGTTCAAGGCGCTGCTGAGCACCAGCAGCGACCTCTGGTCGTCGGGGTTCGCGGCGAGGGCACGCCGCGCCAGCGTCTTGGCAATCGTGAGAGACCGCTTCGGATCCGCGCTCCAGCGCTTGTGCACCTCGCGGACATGCGTGGACGCCAGGCCTGCGAGAGCAGCGACCGAGTCGGGCTGGGCGGCGAGGGCCGCTTCGAAATGGCCGCGGGCGAGCATCAGCTGCTCGCGCGTCACGAACGTGGTCATCACGTAAGTGCCCCGCATCCAGCGGTCCACCGCCGCGCTGCTCGGCGGCGAAAGCACCGCCCGCTCGAGCACGGACTGTTGGACCTTGATGTCGAGGAGATTGCCGACGCTCGCCAGGATGTTCTGCTGCACGGCCCAGTCCGCAACCGACGAATAGTCGAAGCGATCGCTCCAGAGCAGGGCGCCCGTATCGGTTCGCAGCAGGCGGACGGTGACGGACAGGCTGCTCCCCTCCTGGCGGACGGCGCCGGTCAGAAGGTGCCGCACGCCGAGTTCGCGGCCCACGCGCTTCGGATCCAGGGTACCGCTGCTTCCTAGCACGGCGCTCGATTCACGCGAGATCACACGAATGCTGTGGAGCCGGCCAAGGTCCATGGTCAGCTGGTGATCGACCGCATGAGCGACGTGGGGCGCCTTTGGCTCGCTGAGGTCAGTGAACGGCATCACGGCGATCGAACGCCGATCCGTCAGTTCCGCGTCGATGGAGGGTGGCACGCTGCGCGAGTAGAGCGCCAGCGCCAGCAGGGTACCGGCCCCGGCTGCGCAAGCCATCGCCACGGCGCGCCAGCGCCGGCGCCGTGAGCGTGGTGCGACCTGCGTCACGCTGGCGGCGACGGGCTTTCCCAGCGGAGGCCAGTCTTCGCCGGCGGACAGCACGGTGACGGCAGCCACGAAGCGGAAGCCGCGGCGCGGCACGGTCTCGATGAAGCGGCTGCCGTGGGCGTCGTCGCCCAGCGCGCGCCGCAGGCCCGAAACCACCTGGTTAAGGTTGTTCTCCTCGACGACCAGTCCAGGCCACAGGGCATCCATGATCGAGCCCTTGTCCAGCAGTTCCCCGGAGCGTTCGACAAAGACAAGGAGCGCGCTGAACAGTCGCGGCGTGAGGGCCACCGGGGTTCCGTCGCTGTGCAGCACGCGCTGTTGCGTGCGCTCTAGCAGGAAGCTGCCGAATACATAGCGATCGGACATTGCGAACTCGGTGCAAGCAAGCTTAGCACCGGTCGCGCCGCCTCGCATCGGGTATTCGGGCAGCTCACCACTTACCGAGCCGGCGCTCCCATGACGCCGGTGTAACTGGGTGCAAGGGGAGCCTGCGCCTTCATGAGGTATACCGAGCCGCTGTCCTGTCCGTGGAATGCGTTGGCACTGTCCCGGTTCATTGTGTATTCGCCCTGGATCTGCTCACTCGTCGAGGTGCTGCGCGCCTGGAACATGTTGTACGCACCGGACCACGGATTGCCGCCGGGATAGGGTGTCTTGAGTTCGGCGCTGACTTCCGCCCGGGTCCGGCTGCTGACAAACGGTGACTGCTCGATTGTGATGTCGTCGGCGTAGGCGGGCGTGCTGGCGATGACTGCGGCGGCAAGCAGTGCAATGGTCGTGACGGCGCCCACGGCGATAGCGGACGGTAGTTTGCGGTTCATGTCGTTCTCCTCGAGCGGGATGGAGATTCAGGACAAAAAGAAGGACCGCTCGTGGTCCCCTGTCCTGCCCCGGTGCGTCGTGCCGTGGGCGCAACTCATCAGGGTGCTTGCCGGCTGCGTGAGCCGACGTGCAACGATCGCGCCGCAGGACGCCTAAATCTTTTGCGTGACGTGAAAAATCGATGAAAAATACGGGCCAATGCCGGACGTGCGCCGGTGCGCACGAACTCAGAAGATCGACAGCCCCGTCTTGGCTGTAAACAGTTCGAGCGCTTTGATGCCCAGCAGCGAGCTGCCGCTGGGCTCCAGCGCCGGCGACCAGACGCACAACGTGAGATGGTCGGGCACCACGGCCACGATGCCGCCGCCGACCCCGCTCTTGCACGGCAGCCCGATGCGGAAGGCGAACTCGCCGGCCGCATCGTAGGTTCCGCACGTCAGCATCAGCGCATTGACGCGCCGCGCCTGCCGTTCGCTCAGGATCTGGGCGCCCGTGTACGGGTGCACGCCGTCGCGGCACAGGAAGCCGGCGGCACGCGCCAGCTGCAGGCAGCTCATCCGGATCGCGCAATGGTGGAAGTACATGTCGAGCACGGTCCCAACATCGTTGTCGATGCGGCCGAAGCTCTTCATGAAGTTGGCCAAAGCGGCGTTACGGAAGCCGGTGGCAGCCTCGGAGGCCGCGACCTCCTCGTCGAAGTCGACAGGATCGCCGCACAGGCTGGACAGCAGGCTGAGGATCTCGGCCTTCGCATCGAACAGGCTGACGAGGCGATCGGCAACGGCAATCGCCCCCGCATTGATGAATGGGTTGCGCGGGATGCCGTGTTCCGCTTCCAGCTGCACGAGGGAGTTAAAAGGGTTGCCCGAGGGCTCGCGGCCGATCCGTTCCCACAGGGTCTCGCCCAGTTCCCTCATACCGAGCGTCAGCGTGAACAGCTTGGAGATGCTCTGGATGGAAAAGGGCGTCGTGCTGTCGCCGGCATGGGCTTCATCGCCGTCGCAAGTCCTCAGGGCGATCCCGAACTGCCCGGCGGGCACCCGCGCGAGCGCCGGGATGTAGTTTGCGACATGTCCCGCCTGGCCCAGCTCAGGACGCAAGGTGGCTACGATCTCATCAAGCACCGGCTGGAATTGCATGGCGAGATTGTGACCGGGTGAGGGCCACATACAATCCCGTCGCGCGCTCAATCGGGCGTGCGCCCTCAACAACTACTCATATTCCTCATGGCAACCGTAAAAAAAGCAGTCAAGAAACCCGCAGCAAAGAAGCCTGCGAAAGCAGCTCCCGTCTCCAAGGCCGTGGCCGATACCAGCATCAAGCCGATCAAGACCACGCTCACCAAGTCCTCGCTGGTGACGCATTTGTCCGAGCAGAGCGGCAGCGAGCCCAAGGTGGTCAAGGCCATTCTGGCCGCGCTGGAACAAACCGTTCTGGGTTCCGTGGCCAAGAAGGGCCTGGGCGAATTCACGTTGCCTGGCTTGCTCAAGATCGGCGTTCAGAAGGTCGAGGCCAAGAAGCGCCGCAAGGGCATTGACCCGTTCACCAAGATCGAGCGCTGGTTCGACGCCAAGCCGGCCACCGTGCGCATCAAGGTTCGCGCGCTCAAGAAGCTCAAGGACGCGGCTCTCTAGTTCCGCGAGACAGTTCGAACCCGGCGAACGAAAAGAAACGCCGCCGGGTTCGGGCCACTGATCAATGCCCGTTACATCCTCCCCGACCGCAGAGGCGGGCGTCCGTTGGTGGCGCGCTTTCCTGCCTGCGCGTACGCGCATCGATTCTCGAGAACGTCTGCGCATCGTCGCGGGAGCGTTGATCGGCATATCCCTTGCGGGCATTCTGTGCCACTGGGCGGGTGGCTCGATGGCCGGGCAGTTCCCCTGGATGATTGCGCCGCTGGGCGCCAGTGCGGTGCTGCTGTTTGCCATACCCAGCGGACCGATGTCGCAGCCCTGGCCAGTCATTGGCGGCAACACCTTGTCCGCGCTCGTCGGCATTGCAGGTGTTCACGGAGCGCATTTACTTGGTTCGCCTGAATTGGCGGCCGGGGTGGCCGTCGCGACCGCGATTGGCGTGATGCTGGCGATGCGCTGCCTGCATCCGCCCGGCGGTGCCACGGCGCTCATGGTGGTGTTGAGCGGGATTCATCAACCCTGGTTCGCGGTTTATCCGGTGATGCTCAATTCGGTGCTGCTGGTGCTCGCGGGTATCGCATACAACAATGCGACAGGCCGCAGCTACCCGCATATGCAGCAAAGGCGGCCCGTTTCCGACGCGGCCGACACGGTGGAAGCGGACTTGGACCGGGTGCTGGCGCGCTACAACCAGGTGCTGGACGTCAGCCGCGATGACCTCCGAAACCTGCTGATCCAGACCCAACTGCGTGGCTACGAGAGAAAACTCGCCGAGGTGAGCTGCGCGGACGTCATGTCCGTCAATCTGGTGACCGTTGAATTCGGAACTTCATTGCAGGAGGCGTGGGCCCTGCTGCGAACCCGCGGCATCAAGGCGTTGCCGGTCGTGGATCGCAGGTTCCGCATCGCAGGAATCATCACGCTGGCCGACTTTCTCCGGACTGCGGATCTCGACGTGTACGACGGCTTCGATGGCAAGCTGCGCAAACTGATCCGCACCACCCGCAGCGTTTACTCGGACAAGCCTGAGGTCGTGGGCCAAATCATGACGCGATCGGTGCAGGTTGCCGGCATGCATCGCCGGCTGGTGGACCTCCTTCCCGTGTTCGGGAAAACCGGCCATCACCATATTCCCATCATTGGCGAGGGAGAGCGTCTCGTCGGAATGATCACCCAGACCGACGTGGTCGTGGCGCTGACGCGGGCGGCTAACCCCAAAGAGTGAAGTGGCACAACGTCAAGCCGCCGCTGTTTCCACCGGCCTCGCCTGCAGGTAAAGGGGCGCGGCGCTGCCCGGCCGCAGGATCTTCAGCATGCAGTCCCGGCCCACCCGATCCGGGTGAAGCGCCTGGTACAGCGCATCGACGGATGGGATGTCCTGGCCGTCGATGCCCAGCAGGATGTCGCCGGGGCGCAGGCCGGCGCGCTCGGCCGGGCTGTCCGGCTCGACGCTCAGCACGCGCACGGCATGGCTCTGCTGCAGGCCCAACGGCACGATGATGCGCCGGTCCAGCGCCATCGTGCTGCCGCCCACGCCCAGCCAGCCGCGCCGTACGTGTCCATGCCGCAGCAGCTGCGGGATGACCATGCCGGCGATGTCCACGGCAACCGCGAAGCAGATGGCCTGGGCCTGCGGAATGATCGCCGTGTTGACGCCGATCACTTCGCCGCGCGAGTTGAGCAGCGGCCCGCCGGAATTGCCGGGGTTGAGCGCCGCGTCGGTCTGGATCACGTCGGGGATCATGCGGCCGGTGGAGGCGCGCATGCTGCGTCCCAGCGCGCTCACAATACCCGCGGTCACCGTGTGCTCGAAGCCCAGCGGATTGCCGATGGCGACGGCGATCTCGCCGCGCCGCACCTGGGCCGAGCGGCCCAGCGTCGCACAGGTCAACGGCCCTTGCGAGACGCCGTCCACCTGCAGCACGGCCAGATCGGTGTGCGGGTCATCGCCGACCCAGCGCGCCGAGAAGTGGCGGCCGTCGCTGAAGGAGGCGTGGAACGTGGTGGAGGCGTCGGGCCGGCTCGCGCGGCCCGCGCGCACCACGTGCGAGTTGGTCAGCAGGTAGCCGTCCGGCGTGAACAGGAAGCCGGACCCGCTGCCGGCCGGCTTGCCGCGCCGGTCGTGCACCTGCACGGCGGCGACGCTCGACCCCACCCGCTCAGCTACCTGCGTGACTGTCCGCGAATAGGCGTCGAGAAGTTCGAGGTCGGCGGCTCCCATCTGTGCTCCAGACACAGCAGATGGAGGCGCGGGAAAGGAACGCAAGTGCTATGTCGAGCGCGGCGTGTCGCCGCCGCCCGGTATCGGCACAGCGGGCAAGGTCTTCTCGATGACTTTTTCATCAGGCACGTCGTGCGGACCGTCTTCGTCGGGCACCGGCGGAAACTCATCGATCGATTCGTCGGAATCGCTTCCTGCCGGTTTCGGGGTTGCGCTCATGGCGGTTCTCCTGGATGGCTCACAAGAACCAGCATCGCCGCTGAGGCGGATCAGGCCAAGTCATGGGGGCGGCACTTGATGTAGGACAAATCGCACAGTTGCGAATGCTGATGTATATCAGCTGATCAGTCTCGGCGACGGCGAGCCGGTCCGCTCCTGGTTCGGCTGGCCTGGACCAAAAGCTTGGCGAATGCGTCGGCTGCGGGCGACAGGGTTCTGCCGGCCCGCTGGATCAGGCCGATGGTCCGGGTGACCGGTGGGTCCAACGGTATCCCAACGACAGCGGCGGGCCGTCGCGGCACGGTCAGTTGCGGAACAATCGCCACGCCAAGGCCCGCTTCCACCAGGCCGATCAGCGTCGATACGTGACGCACTTCGCACACCGGCCGCGGTTGGGCGGGCAGCTCCGCCAACGCCTGGTGGATGAAGACGCGGTTGCGGCTGGCCTGGGACACCCGCACCTGGTCCCAGGCCGCGAGTTCTTCCCAGCGCACCGTGCGGCGCGCGCCGAGCGCATGGTCGGCGCGGCAGGCCAGCACATACGGGTCCTTCAGCAGCGGCGTGAAGTCGACGTCGGGTTCCTGCATGCCGATGTAGTTGATGCCGAAATCCGCCTCGCCGTGCTTGACCGAGGCGAAGACGCCATCCGCACCGTCCTCGATGATTCGCACCAGCACGTTGGGATGCCCGGTAGGAGTCGATCACGGCAGGCAGGAAGTGGTGCACCGCGGAGAACACGCAGCCGATGGTGATGTCGCCGGCCTCGAGTTGCGCGGCGTCGCGCAGCCCGACCACCGACCTGCTGGCCGTGACCAAGATGACGACCTCGCCGCTGGTGCTGGCCGTCAATCCCGCCACGGGTATCCGCACCGTGCCCGAGCTGATCGCGGCGGCGAAGAAGGATCCGGGCAAGCTCAATTACTCGACTTCGGGCAACGGCTCGGCGCCGCACCTGGGCGCGGCGCTGTTCACCATGCTCACGGGAGCGCAGCTGACGCACGTGCCATACCGGGGTGGCGCCCTGGCGGTGCAGTCGGTGATGGCCAACGACACCCAGCTGACCTTCGGCACCTCGCCCTCGGTCTTGCCGCAGGCCGCCAGCGGCCGCCTGCGCCCCATCGCCGTCAGCACGCGCGAGCGTTCGCCGCTGGTGCCCGACCTGCCCGGCATGAAAGAAGCCGGCCTGCCCGAATACAACATCGAGTTCTGGTACGGCATGTTCCTGCCGGCCGGCACTCCGCCCGCGATCGTGAAGAAGGTCTACGACGCGACCGTCAGCGCGATGCAGCAGCCCTCGGTGAAGGCGGCGCTGGCGCGCGAGGGCACCGAGGTGTCGATCTCCGGCTCGCCCGAGCAGTTCGACAAGTTCCTGGCCGAGGACGGCAAGTTCTGGGTCAACCTGGTCATAAACGCCAACGTCAAAGTCGAATAACCATCATGAACACCATCACGCCCCTTCGCATCGGCATCCTCAATGGCGACGACATCGGCCACGAGATCGTCCCCGCGTCGGTCGCGATCAGCCGCGCCGCCGCCGAACTGCACGGCGTCGCCATCGACTGGCACCCGCTGCCGATTGGCCGCGCCGCGCTCGACACGCACGGCCACACGCTGCCGCCCGAGACGCTGGAAACGCTCAAGACGCTGGACGGCTGGATCCTCGGGCCCATCGGCCACCGGGCCTACCCGAAGGTACCCAACGCGATCAATCCGCACCCGATCCTGCGGAAGTCGTTCAACCTGTTCGCCAACGTGCGGCCGACCCGTTCCTATCCCGACATTGGCTGCCTGCACGACAACGTCGATCTGGTGATCGTGCGCGAGAACAACGAGGGCTTCCAGCCGGACCGCAACATGCTTCTCGGATCGGGTGAATTCCGGCCCACCGACGAGGTGACGCTCTCGGTTCGCGTGATCACGCGCACCGGTAGCCGCCGCGTCGCGCGCGCCGCGTTCGAGTTGGCGCGCCAGCGGCGCAAGCACCTGACCTACGTGCACAAGGACACCGTCTTCAAGCTCGGCTGCGGCATGTTCGTGGAAGAGTGCAAGAAGCTCGCGCCCGAATACCCCGATGTGCTGGTGGACGACGTGATCGTGGACACCTTCGCGATGCGCCTGGTGCGCGATCCCCAGACTTTCGACGTGGTCGTCACGACCAACATGTTCGGCGACATCCTGTCCGATGAAGCCGCCGGCCTGGTCGGTGGACTGGGAATGGCGCCAGGCCTGTGCATCGGCGACGGCGACGTCGCGATGGCGCAGGCCACGCATGGCTCCGCGCCCGATATCGCAGGCAAGGGCATCGCCAACCCGTACGCTATGATGGAATCCACCCGCATGATGTTCGACTGGCTCGGGCACAGCCGCGCCAACCCCGGTGCGGTTCGGATGGCCGCGTCGATGTCCCGCGCCATCACCGAAGCGCTGGGCGACGCCCAGGCGCGCACCGGTGACATCCGCGGCAAGGGCAATACCGTCACCATGACCGAGGCCGTGTTGCGCGGCCTGCGGCCCTGATCACAGATCGAACTTGAGTTCGGCTGTGTAGCTTCGCTTCGGATAAGGGTGGAAGTTCCAGAACCTGTAGTTGTTCAGGTTGTCGATGCCGAACGCCGTGGTGAGTTGCTTGCTGACCTGCCAGCGCACGCGCAAGTCCACCGTGAAGTACTTGCTGACGCCCTGGTAGGTGTACCCGTTGACGTCGCTGTTGTTCAGCGTCCGGAACTGGGGGCCGCTGTAGCGCGCGCCCAGGCTGCTGGTCCACTGTGAATTCCAGCGATAGCTGGCGAGCGCGGTGGCACGCCATTTGGGGATGTTGGGCTGGCGCTTGCCGAGGGTGTCGCCGGGCACGGCCACGAAGCCCGCGTTCTCCTTGATGACCGAATCGGCGTAAGTGATGCTGCCGGCCAGGTCCAGGCCCTTGGCCAGTACATCGCTGCCGTTGTAGGCCATTTCCAGGCCCTTGGTCTGGATGTGGCCGACGTTCTGCACGCGGGTCACGTTCCTGTTGGCGATGGGGTCGAGCGTGGTCTGCGAGTACAGCGAATCGCGTGTGTTCTCGGCGAAGAACGTCAGGCGCAGCTGGGCGTTGGCCAGGTCTTTCTCTGCGCTCAGCTCCGTGGTCCAGGACTTCTCGGGCTTGAGGTTCGGGTCGTTGATGAATTGCGCGTTGGCCGTCGAAGTCGCGCCATAGAGTTCGCCCACGGTCGGAAAGCGCACGGCACGGCCGACGGAAGTCTTCAATACCGTGTCCGATGCCCACTGGTACGACAGCGCGGCCTTGGGCGAGAAATAGGACTCGTGGCGTTCCTGCCAGGATGTGTCGACTGCCGGCACGGCGCCCGGGATCTGCGTGAAGCCGCCGCTGGCGCGCCAGGATTCGGCGCGACCGCCCAGCACGGTCTTCCACCTGGGCGCAAAGGCCCATGCGTCCTGCGCGTAGAGGCCTTGCAGGCGGGTGTGGCCGCCGACATTGCTGGCGACGCTGCCGGCCGGATCGGAGATCCAATTGGATGCGATGCTGGAGGTCAGGTACTTCAGTGTGTAGCTGTCCTGCTGGAAGCCGAAATCCACGATGTGGGCACCCTGCATGCCGCTGGGCCGCCAGACACCTTTGAGTGCCAGCGTGTTCCAGCCGGTGCCGCTGCCGTCGGCCAGCGTGCCGGGCCCGCCGCTGGACGACGCCGGCAACACGGCGCCTGCGCCGTTCTGGCGCTTCTCGTCCTTGTTGTAGTCGTACAGGCTGGCGGCCACTTCCCAGTCGAACACGCCTTGGGCGTGGCTCTTGACCGACAGGCCGTGCATGAAATGGGTCAGGCTTTCATTGGTGAGCGCGAAATCGGCGCCCGTGACGACCGGGAACGTGCGGCCGTCGATGCTGATCGGCCCGCTGTACACCGGCTGCCCTGCGGCATTGCGCAGGTACGACACGGGCCGGCCCTCCGCATTGTTCTGCCACAAGCCGAAGGTGTAGGCGGCGCGAACAGTGGGCGTGAAGTCGTAGGCCAGCTTGACCTTCAGATGATCCTGCCGGGTGCGGTATTCGGTGCCCGTACCCAGCACGTAGATCGGCGCGTTCGTGTTGTTGCGATCCGGGACGGCGCCGGTCACGGGGGGTCCGGCGCCACCGGGCGTCCCGGTGCTCACCAGCCGGGTGGCGAAGGTCAGCGGCTGGCCGTGGCTGTCGGTGTGGTTGACGTTGAACCACCAGGCCAGGTCGCCCGACCTGTTGCCGGCGGAGGCGCTGGCCTGCCAGGCGTTGTAGGTCGCATTGGTGTTGTACAGCTCGAACGGCTGCCTCACGTAACCGATCTTGGCGTGGGATTCGAACCGGGTGGGCATGCGCGTCACATAGTCGACCACGGCACCGACCGAGTTGCCCGGATAGGCTGCGGAGAAGGGGCCGTACATGACGTCCACCCGGTCGATCTCCTCGGGCGTCACCAGGCCCCAGCGCGGTGGAAAGCTCAATCCTCCGACGCCGTTACCCAGGTAGTTGGAGAGCAGGATGCCGTCGGCATAGACCGCCGAGCGCGCGCTGTTGCCGGTGCCGGATGCGCGGCTGGAGAGGATGGCGTGGTTGTAGTCGCCGATGTAGCGCTTGCGCACCAGCAGGCTCGGAAAGTACTTGAGCGCGTCCTCGCTGTCGGTGGCATTGATGGTCTGCTCGATCTGCTCGCGCGTGACGCCCTCCATGGTGGTGGGGATTTGCGTGGGCAGGGAGGTGGGCGGGCCTCCGGTGATGGTGACGACGCCCAGGCTTCTGACGGGTGCCTCGGCGCCACTTTGCGCCCAGGCCGGAGCCATCAACGGGAAGGCCAGCGCAAGCGCGATGGCAAGACGGGATTTCTTCATATTCTTCTCCAACTCACAATGAAATGTGCCCGCAGCCCGTTTGAAAAACGAGGCGAGAGCGCGATCAGATCGAGAGCGGAGAAGGTGGCCCTCGGGCCGGCAGGGGCGCGGCCGTGAGCCCGGCCAGCCGGGCAGTGGGGATCGACTGCATCGCCCGCGAGAGCGGCAACGCGGCGGGGATCGGCTGCAAGCCAGCGGGAAGAGGCGCGTCCATCGCCGCGCACATCGGGCAGTCCAGCGTATGGCTTTTCGCCTGGGTCGAGCCGTCCTCGCCCTTGACCAGGATCTTGATGGCCCCGGCGGCCGAGCAGACCAATTCAAGCCCCTGGGGGTTGACGATGGGCGAAGCAATGGCGATCCCGACGGAAACGGCGAACCACGCAAGCACGAGGCGGGCAATGAAACGGGCGCGGCGCAGGGTTTCCATGGAGGCGGGCGATTATCCCCTGAGATCTCTCGTCGAGTACATTTCCTGCACATGTCCGCGCATACCCAGATCCGCCTCGCTTCCCTGTCTAGCGCCGCCTACGGCGCGCTCCTCGTGAGTGGCGCCGTTTATCACTTCCAGCGCACCGGCAGTTTCCGCGCCCTGGGGCACAGCCTGGCGCAACCCACCCTGTGGATCGCGCTGCTGATCGCCGCGCTGGTGACCTTCGGCTTGTGGCAGCGCCATGCCTGGGCCTGGTGGCTGGGCATCGCGGCGGCGGCCTATCAGATCTTCCGGATCGTCAGCGCGTACGTGCAGGGGCGCGGCTTCGGCCACATGCCGGGATTCCCCACGCTGCTCGCGCTGGCGCTGCTGGTTCTGATCCTGGTGCTGCTGTTGCCGCGCAAGGCGCGCCTGGGCTGCAACCGCTGAGGCTGGCGCTTCCCGGAGAATCGGCTATTCTGAGCTGATGGACGTGCGTGATGGCTTTACCGAGGCGGTGGGCAACACACCGCTCATCAGGCTGCGTCAAGCGTCCGAACTGACGGGCTGCGAAATTCTCGGCAAGGCCGAGTTCATGAATCCCGGCGGATCGGTGAAGGACCGCGCGGCGCTCTACATCGTGCTCGATGCCGAAGCGCGCGGCGAGTTGCGGCCGGGAGGCCTCATCGTCGAGGGGACTGCAGGCAACACCGGCATAGGTCTCGCGCTCGTGGGCAACGCGCGCGGCTACCGCACCGTCGTCGTGATCCCGCAGACGCAAAGCCAGGAGAAGAAAGATGCGCTTCGCCTGTACGGGGCCGAACTGCGCGAAGTGCCCGCGGCGCCGTACAGTGATCCCAACAATTACGTGCACGTGGCCGAGCGCCTCGCGCTCGAACTGGCGCGCACCGAACCCAACGGCGTCCTGTACGCCAACCAATGGGACAACCTCTCCAATCGGGACGCCCACGTCCGCTCCACCGGGCCGGAGATCTGGCGGCAGACGGAAGGCCGGGTTGACGGCTTTACCTGTTCGATCGGTACGGGCGGCACGCTGGCAGGCGTGGGGTTGTACCTGAAGGAACGCAAGGCGGGCGTGGTCATTGCCGCGGCCGATCCCATGGGTGCGGCGATGTACCACTACATCAAGCATGGCGAACTGCGCAGTGAGGGCGGCTCTATCACCGAGGGCATCGGCCAAAGCCGGATCACGCGCAATCTGGAGCATGCGCCGATAGACGACGCCTACCAGATCAAGGATGAAGAGGCGTTGCCCGTGCTTTTCGATCTGCTGCGCCACGAGGGCTTGTGCCTGGGCGGCTCCAGCGGCATCAACGTCGCCGGTGCGATCCGCCTTGCGCGCGACCTCGGCCCGGGCCACACGATCGTCACCATCCTCGCCGACGCGGGCACCCGCTACCAATCGAAGCTATACAACCCGTCCTTCCTGCGCGAGAAAAATCTTCCCGCTCCGGCATGGCTCACCGGTTGATGCGAAGACTTCACGATCCGTCACTTGTTTTTCGCCGTAAGCTGCTTCTCACCGCCAGCTTTCGAACGATCGATGAGAACGAACGAGTCTGCATCGTCTGCTTGGCGTCACGCTTGCGCAGGATGCCCGGTGTTCTGATGGGGGTCGGGTTCTCCAAGGGAACGATGCAGAGCTCGGTGTTTGGCGGGATCGCGCCAATGGCGACGATTGCCCCGATCTGCGTGCGGGCGGCAAGCCCGAGCAACGGCGCGATCGTGTTCATTTCCGAGACGATGACCGGCTCTGCGCCGGCGGCCTGAAAGCACTCGTCGAGCAGCGTGCGTGTCGCAAACGTCTTGGGCAGCAAGGCGAGGCGTTGCCCGTGCAACTCGACCATGCGAATGCGCTTGCGATGCGCCAGCGGATGCTCGCTCGAGACCGCAAGCACCATCTCCTCGTTGTACAGCGGCTCGAACCAGAGGTCGGACGGACCCGTGGGACGGTAGGCAATCCCGAGGTCCAGTTCACCGGCATTGAGTCCGGCGCCGATGCCATCGGCGGGCAGTTCCGTCACGATGACCTTCGCCGTCGGGTGTCGAGCGAGAAAGGTGGCCGCGCACTCCGGGATGAAACCGAGGTTGAACGTGTTGGTGGCGCCCACGCGCACCTCGCCGGCCAGCTCTCCCGCGGACATCTTGAGGGCGCGCAGCCCCTGATCCACTTCACGCAGCGATCTGGCGGCGAACTCGAGGAAGAGTTCGCCCGCCTCCGTCACGACCACCCGCTTGCCGACGCGCTCGAACAGAGCGTGTCCCAGCTCGTCCTCCAGCTGCCGGATTTGATGCGACAGCGTCGACTGCGTGACGTGCACGCGCTCGGCCGCGCGCGTGAAGTTGAGGCACTCGGCGAGTGCGACGAAGTAGCGCAGGTGTCTCAGCTCCATTTCCCCCAGCTCCTTCAATCGATGCTGTCGATGATAACCATGGAAATTCATCATTTCCATCTTTCATCGTGGGAACTTACGCTTCACCCATCCAAGGAGACATCCATGTCCGAGTACGACGAGTCAACGCTGACGCAAGCCGTCATCGATAGCTTTTCCCAGTGCAGCGATGAGCGCTTCAAACAGCTGATGGGCTCGCTGGTCAAGCACTTGCACGCCTTCATCCGGGACGTTGACCTGACGCCCGAGGAGTGGATGGGCGCGATCCGCTTCCTCACGGAAACGGGGCAGAAGTGCGACGACAAGCGCCAGGAGTTCATCCTGCTTTCCGACACGATCGGCGCTTCGATGCTCGTCGTCGCGCTCGACCAGGCGCGCGCTTCGCGCGGCGCGAAGGGCGCGACCCCCGCCACCGAGGCGACGGTGCAGGGCCCGTACTACTGGGAAGGCGCGCCGGACAAGCCGCTCGGCGCGGACCTCGCAGAAGGGGTGCCCGGCGAGCCGGCGTCGTATTACGGCCGAGTCACCGACACCGACGGCAACCCGATCGCCGGCGCCCTGCTCGATGTCTGGTCGGGCGACGGCGAAGGCGTCTATGACATGCAGGTCGAAGGACAGACCGAGATGCGGGCGCGCGGCCGGTTCCGCACCGATGAGGAGGGCCGCTACTGGTTCTGGTCGATTCGTCCGATGTACTACCCGATTCCCATGGACGGTCCGGTGGGGCGGATGATCAAGCGCATGGGGCGGCATCCGAACCGGCCCGGCCATATTCACATGATCGTGTCGGCAGCGGGTCATGTGCCGGTCACGACGCATCTGTTCGTTGCCGACAGCCCCTACATCGACTCCGACATCGTGTTCGGCGTCCGCGACAGCCTCATCGTTCCGTTCGATCACCACAGCCCCGGCACGGCGATCGACGGCAGGGTGATGTCCAAGCCTTACTGGTCGGCTCACTACGACTTCCGCCTGGTCGCGAAACGCGACTGATCCAGGCCCCGAGCGGGCCACGCACTGAAAGGGACTGACATGAAAATCGGCAAGGAAACTGTGCCGCGCACAGCCATCTCGACCTCCGACGAGAACACGATCGTCGTCCGCGGACGAAATCTGTCCCGAGACCTCATCGGCAAGATTTCATTCACGGACTACTTCCACCTGCTCGTGACCGGCAAGCTGCCCACTCCCGCGGCGACCGCCGTGCTCGACGCCACGCTGGTCGCGATTGCGGAACATGGACTGGTACCCAGCGTGCAGGCCAGCCGCATGACGCTCGCCGCAGCCCCCGACGCGCTGCAGGGCGCGGTGGCAGCCGGCATCCTAGGCTGCGGCTCGGTCATCCTCGGCGCCTCGGAGACGGCGGGACGACTGTTCAGCGAGATCGACAAGCGCGCCGGTGCCGGCGGTGATCTGGACGAGGCGGCGCTGGCCGTCGTCAAGGCATACCGCGAAGCGGGCAAGTCGATCCCGGGCTACGGCCACCCGCTGCACAAAGAACGTGACCCGCGTGTCGACGCGCTGTTCGCGGTCGCGCGCGAGCACGGCGCCGACCTGCGTTTCATCGCTATCGCGGATGCAGTCGAACGCGTCATCCCCGGCGTTCTGGGCAAGGACCTCAAGCTCAACGTCTCGGCCGCCATTCCGGCAGTGCTGCTGGGTGTCGGCTTTCCGCTTCTCGCGCTGAAGGGCGTCCCTATCCTCGCGCGCACCGCCGGCCTGATCGCGCACCTGAACGAAGAACTCGAGCAGTCGATCGGCTTCGCGCTGTCCTACCAAGCGTCGCGGGAAGTCGTCTACGAAGGCGAGCTCCCTGAGGGATTCGGGCGCAAGTCCTGAGCCGCACCACGAGGAAAACAACCCCATGCCAAAAGTTCTTCAAGGCCTGCGCGTGCTCGAACAGGGCACTTTCATCACCGGTCCCGCGGCCGGCATGCTGCTGGGCGACCTCGGCGCCGACGTCATCAAGATCGAGCAGCCAGGCACCGGCGATCCGTTCCGCGCCTTCAAGGGCGGACTCTACAGCCCGCACTTCCAGACCTATAACCGCAACAAGCGCAGCGTCACGATCGACGTGAAGTCGGCTGCCGACCGGGAGCTGATGGATCAGATGGTGCGCGATGCGGACGTGTACATCCAGAACTTCCGCCCCGGCGTCGCCGAAAAGCTCGGCATGGGAGAAGAGAGGCTGCGCGCGCTGAACCCGCGCCTGATCTACTGTTCCATCAGTGGATTCGGCCCCGACGGGCCGGCTGCGCACCGGCCGAGCTACGACACCGTCGCGCAGGCCGCCAGTGGCTATCTCAACCTGCTGGTGAATCCGGGCAATCCCCGCGTCGTCGGCCCGGCCATTGCCGACGCCGTCACCGGCCACTACGCCGCCTATGGCGTCCTGGGCGCGCTGTTCGAACGCAGCCGAACCGGCGTGGGCCGCAAGGTGGAAATCTCGATGCTCGAGGCGATGAGCCACTTCAACCTCGACGCCTTCACGCACTACTACTCGGCAGGCGAAGTGATGGGGCCGTTCAGCCGGCCCAGCGTCTCCCAGTCCTACGTGCTGAAGTGCAGCGACGGCAAGTGGATCGCTTTGCACATGTCCTCGCCGGAGAAGTTCTGGCAGGGGCTTGCCAATGCCATCGAGCGCCCCGAGATTTTCCAGGACGAGCGCTTTTCGACGCGCACCGGGCGCATCGAAAACCAGGACGCGCTGATCGCCTTGCTCGGCAAGATCTTCGCGACACAGCCGCGCGACACATGGTGTGCCCGCCTCGAAGCGCAGGACGTTCCGTTCGCCCCGATGTACGACACCAGCGAGGCCCTCGAGGACCCGCAAGCCAAGCACCTTCGCCTGCTGGTCTCCGCCGTCCATCCCGAGATGGGAGACTTCCGCACCGTCCGATCGCCGATCTCCTACGATGGCCAGCCTACGCTCGACGTCGTTCCGCCTCCCACGCTCGGCCAGCACGACGACGAAGTGAGGGCGGAGGTCCGTGCGCGCGTCGCGGCGTCTTCGCGGGGGGCGCAATGATCACTTCGTTCACCCGACGGGAACTCCTCACCTTGGCTGCCGGCGCCTGCCTGGCAGTAGCCGGCAACGTCTGGGCGCAGGAGACGGGCGCCATCGTACGGCTCGTTGTTCCATTTGGAGCGGGCACGACGACCGACAGCGTCGGGCGCGTCGTCGCAGAGTCGCTCAGCAGGGCGTTGAAGCAAAACGTCATCGTCGACAACCGGCCGGGCGCAGGCGGGTCGACCGGCTCCAACCAGGTCGCCAAGGCGTCGCCCGACGGCAGCACGTTACTTCTAGGGACTGTCGGCACGCACGCGATCAACGCCACGTTGTTCCGCAATCTGCCTTATGACCCGCAGAAGAATTTCGTGCCGATCGCCTTCGTCGGCTACACGCCGCTGCTGCTGGTCGTGCCCTCGAATTCGAGCGCGAAATCGCCGAAGGACCTGGTGGCGATGGCGCAGCGCCCACAGGGGATCACGTTCGCCTCGGCGGGGAACGGCACCTCGGGGCACCTGGCCGGCGAGCTGCTCTCCAAGCTCGGCGGAAAGATGATCCACGTCCCCTACAAGGAGGGCTCGCAGGCGCTGACGGACCTGATCTCGGGCAACGTGGACTTCATGTTCTACCACCCGACGGCGGTCGTTCCGCACATGAAGTCCGGCAAGTTGCGTGCGCTGGGCGTCAGCAGCGCGGTGCGCTCGCCGCTCGCGCAGGACGTCCCGACGCTGGCCGAACAGGGCTTCAGCGATTTCGATCTGATCGCCTGGTTCATGCTTTACGCCCCGGCAGACACTCCAGCTCCCGTGGTTGAGCAACTGCGCAAGGCCGCAGCGACGGCCTTGGGCGGCTCGGACACGCAGGCTCGTCTCGTCGCACAAGGCGTCGAGTTGCGCCGTATGCGCAGCGACGAACTGGCCGCATTCAATGGCGCCGAAATCCGCAAGTGGGCCGATCTCGTCAAACGCTCAGGAGCCCAGGTGGATTGACCTAGTCAGCCTCGGGTGCAAATTTTCAATCGTGAACACAAACTTGAACAGGAGACATCGTATGCATTATCTGATCCGGCCTTTCTCTGCCCTGCTGCTGATCCTGGCCGTTGCGGCCGCGCAGGCACAAACGGCCGATTGGCCCACCAAGCCCATCAAGGTGATGGTGGGGTTTGCCGCCGGAACACCTCCGGATGTCTTCGCCCGCATCTATGGCGAGTTCGCCGCCAAGAAGCTCGGCGTTCCGGTCGTCATCGACAACAAGCCCGGCTCGGCCGGCAATCTGGCGAGCGACGCGGTTGCCAAGTCCCAGGCTGACGGCTACACCGTCCTCTACAACGTCTCGACCGCCCTCACGATCAACCCGCACATCTACTCGAAGTTGCCGTTCGATCCGAGCAAGGACCTCGTGCCGGTGGCGACGACGATGCGGCAAGGCCTGGTGCTCATTTCCAATCCGCCGTTCCCCGCCAAGTCGCTGCCGGAGGTGGTGGATCAAGCCCGCAAGAACCCCGGCGCGCTGTCGCACGCCTCTTATGGAGCCGGTAGCCCGTCGCACCTCATCATGGAATGGCTCAAGGACGAGACCAAGACCACCATGCTGCATGTGCCGTATCGCTCCACGCCCATGAGCGAGCTGATCGGCGGGCAGGTCGACATGCTCCTCGAGCCCATTGCCTCGGCTTACCCGATGATCGCCAGCGGACGCGTCAAAGCCCTGGCTTACTCAGGCTCGCAGCGTCACCCCGCAATGCCCAACGTGCCCACTTTCGCCGAGAGCGTCTCGGGGCTGGCGATGATGTCATGGCATGGCATCTGGGCACCGGCGGCCACGCCTCCAGCCGTGGTGGATCGCCTGCATGCCGCCCTGCTCGCCGCAAGCCGGGATCCCGAGGTGCAACGGCGCATCAAGGAGCTCAACAGCGAGCCCCTGGGAGTCACTCGCGCAGAAATGAGCGAGATGGTCCGGCGCGATTCCGACATCTACGGCCGGATCGTCAAGGCCAAGAACATCCGTGTCGACTGAAATTCACGGAATCTCATGAGTGCTGTCTTGAACGACGAAGGGCTCGACCTGCTGTTTCGCAGGGCCCGTACTCACAGTGCATGGCAGCGTCTTCTGCCGGCGCTGTCGAAGGGCAATGTGGAGAAGACGATCTCGGCACCGGTGACAGCCGTCATCGGCTACGACGCTCGCTTCTACGAGCACCTGCCGAAGCTGTTCCCGCAGACCGACGCACGCTCGTGGTTCCTCAACACCCCCGAGTTGGCTGAAGAAACTGCGCGGCGCAATAGTTCGCTGCAAGGCGCATACCTGATGCTGGCGGCGCGTGCCCTCGGGCTGGACTGCGGTCCGATGTCGGGCTTCGACCGGGCCAAGGTCGACCACGAGTTTTTCCCCCGCGGGCAGCCGGTGCAGGACGATTTCCACCAGGAGTATTTTCCCGACAGCCACATCAAGACCAACTTTCTGTGCAACCTCGGCTACGGCGATGCGGCCAAGCTGCACCCGCGCAACCCGAGGCTCGACTTCAATGAAGCGTGCAAGTTGCTTTGAAACCACGATTAGAGTTTTCCCGAGAGATTTGGCGCCTCCGGTGTGCAAAATGGACTTGTGTCTATCCAAACCCTGCGCATCACGCCCATCGCGAGTTTCGTCATCGCGTTCCTGCTGGGAGGCTTGCTCTGGCTTGCCGCCCCGGTCGCCATTGGTCGCGCCCTCAGGCCGTGGGAAGCGTTAGCCGGTGCGGCCGCGATTCTGGCGCTTCTGGAGTGGTGGCGAGGACGCCGGCTTCGGCGAGAGCGTGAGCAAATCGATAGCTTGCGCGACTCGGCCCTCTGGTAAGCGGCGCACGCTGCACTAAATTCACCCGGCGCCGGGCCTCGCGGCCCGACGCCGGGTGCGCTCTCTCCCTGTGACAGCGTCCTAACGAATCGCGAACGGGCCGCCCGCCTGGCCGGTGACGGTGAAGCGGCCGTTGCCCTGGTAGGTGACCTCGACCATCTGGTTCTGGCCGCCGGTGATGGAGCCCAGGGTGCCGCCGGAGGTTCGGTTGCCCGTGGTGGTGAAGACCTTGCCGCCGCCGCCGGTCGGGTTGCCGTTGTCCACGGCGGTGATCCAGTTGCCGTCGTAGGAGAGGCTGATGCCGCGCCACCACAAGTTCATGTCGCCGGTGCCGCCGTGCCAGTCCCAGGGGTCGTCGCCGCCCGCATTGCTGATGAAGTTATAGCCGGGATAGCCGTAGACGTCCGCGCGCGGCTCCTGCGCTGCGACCACGCGGCCGTCGCGCGAGACCGCCAGCCCGCTCCAGGTGCTGTAGCCGAAGCGCTGCGTGAAGGTGGCGCCGCCGTCGTCGCTGACCCAGGGGTGGCCGCCCTGGTCCAGCACCGCCATGCGCATGCCGTCGGCGCTGGCCGCGGCAAAGGTCCAGTTGCCACTGGCCAGGCGGCGCGTCCATGTGGCGCCGCTGTCGGTGGAAACATAGACACCCTGGTTGGCCGGATCGCCGCCGTAGTGCGACGCGACCGCGACCAGGCGCGTGCCGTCGCTGGAGCCGGCGACCGTGCGCCAATCGGTGTTGGCCGTGCCCGCGATGAGCGTGAAAGAGGCGCCGCCGTTGGTCGAGGCATAGAGTGTCCCGCCAACCGCGGCGCCCACGATGCGCTGGCCGTCGTCCGACATGTAGACGCCCATCCAGGACAGTCCCGAGCCGCTGCGTGCGGTCCAGGTCTGCCCGGAATCGCTCGACGTGTGGAGCACGGTGTTCCCCAGCGCGGCGAGCTTGGTGCCGTCGGCGGACATGAGGACCTGCGTCCAGTTGTCGGTGGGCGCGCTGCTTCGGGTCCAGGTGACCCCGGCATCCGAGGAAAGGTAGATGCCACCGGGATCGGCAATCGCCGCGACGCGGTTGCCGCTGGCCGACGACGCTGTGCCGGCCCATTTCAGGTTGGGCGATGCCGCGTCGGGCACCCGCTCGGTCCAGGTGGCGCCGGGCGCCACGTTGCCGGGCAGGTTGGTGGTGACGACCCACTGCCCGGCGTTCTGCGCCAGGCGCCAGCTGGCCGCGCTTTGGCCCGTGACCGTCACCTTGTCGCCGACCTGGAGGTCGGCGTTGGCGGGAAGCGTGATCACCACGGTTTGCGTCGAGGTGGAAGTCACCGAGTAGCTGATGTTGGGCGCAGCCTGTTGCGACGTGCCCGTCACATCCGCGGTGCCGGGCGCAGGCGTCGGCGCCGGAGCTGGTGCGGGTGAAGGAGCTGGTGCGGGGATGGTTTCGGGCTCGACCGGTGCGGGCGCCGGCGCCACGGCGTCGGCAGTACTGCTGACCTGCGTGGCACCGCCGGCACCCCCGCCACCGCCGCCGCCGCAGGCGGTCAGCCACAGCGCGGCCAGGGACAATGCCACGTATTTCGCGCCGTTCTTTGTATCGTTGGTGTACGAGCTCATCTCTGTGTTACCTCCTGGGCGTGGCACAGACGCCTGGTCACAGGATTGTTCGATTCGTTGCATGCTCAGCGCATGAGCCAGAAGAGTCAAACCATGTAGGAAGACCCTCATGCTGCATGTCGGGCAGGAGAGCAGCGCCGCATCAATGGGCGCCTACAACAAAGGTGCTGAGTTCGCCGATTGCCTAGCGGCTCTTCATCCAGGCCGCCATGGTGTCGAGCAGTTCCTCGCGCACCTGCTCGTCGGTGCGGCCGGAGCGCGCCAGCACGTGGAAGGAGTGGTCGGCACCATCGACGATGTGCAGGGTGGCGCGGCTGCCCAGCTTCGTGGTGGCATCCCGGATGAGTTCAAGGTCGGCCAGCGTGTCACGCGTCCCCTGCAGGAACAGCATCGGCACCTGGACGCCGGCCAGATGCCCCGCACGGTCGATGGAAGGTTTGCCCGCAGGATGCAGGGGAAAGCCCACGAAGACGATCCCGCGCACATTCGGCAGCGGCTCGGCGGCCTGCGCCTGCGATGTCATGCGCCCGCCGTACGACTTGCCGCCGGCGAAGAGGGGCAGGCCGGGCAATTGCTTCGCAGCCGCTTGAACCGCCGCGCGAACGGCGCCGTGCGCCACTGCCGGCAGATCCGGCCGCTTGGAGCCTTGCTCCATGTACGGGAACTGGAAGCGCAAGCTCGCAATGCCGCGCTGGGCCAGGCCCGTGGCGATGGCCGCCATGAACGAGTGGTGCATGCCGGCTCCGGCGCCATGGGCGAACACATAGCAGGCCTGGGCATGGGCCGGGGCGTCGAGGAGCCCGGAGACCATCGTTCCGTCGGCCAGCGAAATCGTCACTCGGTCCATCAGATGTGCAGCGCCTGCCCCAGTGCACGCAGCGCTGTCTCCTGTACCGCTTCGCCCAGCGTGGGATGCGCGTGGATGGTCGCTGCCACGTCTTCCAGCCGCGCACCCATCTCCATCGACTGCGAAAACGCAGCGCTCAGCTCCGCCACGCCGCGGCCCACCGCCTGCCAGCCCACGATCAGGTGGTTGTCCCGCCGCGCCACCACGCGCACGAAACCCTCGGTGGATTCGATGCTCATGGCGCGGCCGTTGGCGGCGAAGGGGAACGCGGCCGTGATGCAGTCCAGCCCGCCTTGTCCGGCTTCCTGCGGTGACAAGCCAACGACCACCACTTCCGGATCGGTGAAGCAGATCGCCGGAATCGCGGCGGGGGCGAAGCGCCGCTTGTGCCCGGCGATGACCTCGGCCACCAGCTCACCCTGCGCCATGGCGCGGTGCGCCAGCATCGGCTCGCCGGTCACGTCGCCGATGGCCCAGACGTTGCGCATCGAGGTGCGGCATTGCTCGTCGATCTTGATGGAACGGCCCGCCATGTCCAGGTGCAGCGATTCCAGCCCGAAGCCTTCGGTGCGCGGCTTGCGGCCGACGGCGACCAGCACGCGATCCGCCGGCAGGGCGAATTCGTCGGCATTGGCGCTGCGCACGCGCACGGCAGCGCCGTTGTCGGTGAGGCCCTGCACGCTGCAGCTCAGGTGCAGCACCACGCCCAGGCGCTTGAGTGTTGCCAGCACCGGCCGCGTGAGTTCATCGTCGTAGCTCGGCAGCACGCGGTTGGTGGCCTCCACAACGGCCACTTCCGCGCCGAGCTTGCGATAGGCGATGCCCAACTCCAGGCCGATATAGCCCGCTCCGACGACCACCATCCGCTTGGGCAGATCGGCAGGCGCCAGCGCTTCGGTGGAAGAAATGACGCCGCCCCCGAAAGGCATCGAGGGCAGTTCCACCGGTACCGAGCCCGTTGCCAGCAGCAGGTGCTCGCACTGCAGGCGCAGCGCTTCGCCCTGCGCTGGTTGCACGTCCACCGTCTTGCCGTCGACGAGCGTGGCCCAGCCCCGGACAACCTGCACGCCGTTTTTCTTGAGCAGGGTGGCGACGCCGCCAGTGAGCTTGCCGACGATGCCGTCCTTCCAGCGCACGGTCTGCGGCAGATCGATCTCGGGCGCCTTCACCCGGATGCCCAAGGGCGATCCGTTGGCATAGAGCCGGGCTTTCTCGAATTCGTCGGCGGCGTGGATCAGTGCCTTGGACGGAATGCAGCCGATATTCAGGCAGGTGCCGCCCAGCATTTCGCCTTCCACCAGCACCGTCGGTATGCCCAGCTGCCCGGCGCGTATCGCCGCCACATAACCGCCAGGTCCGCCGCCGATCACCAGCAGCTTGGTCGATTGAGATTTCATGCAGGCTCCACGAACAGCAGGGCCGGCGACTCCAGCAGCGCGCGTATCGCCTGCACGAACTCGGCTGCATGCACGCCATCGACTACGCGGTGATCGAACGACGAGGACAGGTTCATCATCTGGCGCGCGACCATTGCGCCGCCGCGGATCATGGGCCGCTCGACCATGCGGTTCACGCCGATGATCGCGACCTCGGGATGGTTGATCACCGGCGTCGTCACGATGCCGCCCAGCGCGCCCAGGCTGGTGATGGTGATGGTCGAGCCGGTGAGCTGCTCGCGCGTGGCCTTGCCGCTGCGCGCCGCCTCGGCCAGGCGCGAGATCTCGCCGGCGCAGGACCACAGATCGTGCGCCTCGGCGTGCCGCAGCACCGGCACCATCAGGCCCGGCTCGGTCTGGGTGGCGATGCCCAGATGCACGGCACCGTAGCGCGTCACGGCGCCGCCTTCGTCGTCGTAGCGGGCGTTCATCTGCGGAAAGTCGCGCACCGCCAGCACCACGGCGCGCGCCACGAACGGCAGCAAGGTCAGCTTGCCGCGTTCGGCCGAGAATTTCTTGTTCAGCTGCGCACGCAGGGCCTCGAGCTCGGTCACGTCGATTTCCTCGACGTAGGTGAAATGCGGGATGCGGCGCTTGGACTCCTGCATCTTGTGCGCGATCATGCGGCGCAGCCCGATCACGGCGACTGACTCTTCCTCATGCCGCTGGGCATAGGCGCTGCCGCCGGTCCGGGGCGCGGGCTGGCCGCGCGATGCCAGGTAGACGTCCAGGTCCTCGTGCATGATGCGGCCCGCCGGGCCGCTGCCGTGCACGTATTGCAGTTCTATCCCCAGGTCCCAGGCGCGGCGGCGCACCGCCGGCGAGGCGATCGGCTTGTCGCCGGGCGCGCGGGTCGGTGGTGCTTGCGTTCGCGGCGGCGCGCGGGGCTCGTCCTTCACGGCGGCGACCGGCGCGGCGGCGCTGGGCTCGCGAACCGCAGGGGCTGGTGCGGGCGCCGGCGCGGAAGCTTTTTTCGGCGCGGCAGGCGGCGCATCGTCTTTCACGTTGCCCGTGCCTTCCACCTCTAGCCGGATCAGCTCCGCGCCCACGGCCATCTGCTCGCCCACCGTGCCACCGAGCGACACGACCTTGCCCGATACGGGGGACGGAATCTCTACCGTCGCCTTGTCCGTCATCACGTCCGCCAGGAGCTGGTCTTCCTTGACGGTGTCGCCCGGCTTCACATGCCAGGCCACCAGTTCCACCTGGGCAATGCCTTCGCCGATGTCCGGCATCTTGATCACATGAGTTCCCATGGTCAGGCCTCCATCGTTCGCTTGAGGGCGGCACCGACACGCTCGGGGCCGGGAAAGTAAGCCCATTCCTGCGCATGCGGGTAGGGCGTGTCCCAACCGGCGACGCGTTCCACGGGCGCCTCCAGGTGATAGAAGCAATGCTCCTGGACCAACGCCACCAGTTCGGCGCCGAAGCCGCTGGTGCGCGTGGCTTCGTGCACCACCACGCAGCGGCGGGTTTTCTTGACCGAGGCGATGATGGTGTCCAGGTCCAGCGGCCAGATCGATCGCAGGTCGATGATCTCGGCGTCGATGCCGGTTTCGCTGGCGGCGCAATCCGACACCCAGACCATGGTGCCGTAGGTCAGCACCGTGACGTCCTTGCCGGGGCGGAACACCGACGCCGATTCCAGCGGCACGGTGTAGTAGCCCTCGGGCACTTCGCCCAGCGGATGCTTGGACCAGGGCACGACCGGCCGGTCGTGGTGGCCGTCGAAGGGGCCGTTGTAGAGGCGCTTGGGCTCCAGGAAGATGACCGGGTCGTCGTTCTCGATGGAGGCGATCAGCAGGCCCTTGGCGTCGTACGGATTGCTGGGCATCACCGTGCGGATGCCGCATACATGGGTGAACAGCGCTTCCGGGCTCTGGCTGTGCGTCTGGCCGCCGTAGATGCCGCCGCCGCAGGGCATGCGGATGGTGATGGGCGCGGTGAAGTCGCCGGCCGATCGGAAGCGCAGGCGCGCCGCTTCCGAAACGATCTGGTCCGAAGCCGGGTAGAAGTAGTCGGCGAACTGGATCTCCACCACCGGCCGCAGCCCATAGGCGCCCATGCCCACGGCCGTGCCGACAATGCCGCCTTCGGAGATCGGCGCGTCGAAGCAGCGCGACTTGCCGTACTTGGCCTGCAGGCCCTCGGTGACGCGAAACACGCCGCCGAAGTAGCCGACGTCCTGCCCGTACACCACGACGTTGTCGTCGCGCGCCATCATCACGTCCATGGCCGATCGCAGCGCCTGGATCATGGTCATGGGGCTGGTCTTGCCGCTGTCGGCCACGGCTTCCATGTCTTTGGTCTTGGTCAGCATGTTCAGACTCCCAGCTCTTGGCGTTGGCGGCGCAGGTGTTCGGGCATGTCCTTGTAGACATCCTCGAACATCGAAGCCGCGCTCGGGATATGGCCATCGAGCAAGGTGCCGAACCTCTCGGCCTCCTTCTGCGCGGCGATGACCTCGGCCTCCAGTTCGGTCTGGGCCTGCTGGTGCTGCGCATCGGACCATTCGCCGATGCCGATCAGGTGTTGCTTCAGGCGGGTGATCGGGTCTCCCAGCGGAAAGCGCTGCCAGTCGTCGGCCGGCCGGTATTTCGACGGATCGTCGGACGTCGAATGCGGGCCGCCGCGGTAGGTCACCCATTCGATCAGTGTCGGCCCGAAGTTGTTGCGGGCGCGCTCGGCCGCCCACTGAGAGGCGGCGTACACGGCCAGGAAGTCGTTGCCGTCCACGCGCAGCGAGGCGATGCCGCAGCCCGAGCCGCGCGCCGCGAAGGTCGTCGCCTCGCCGCCGGCGATAGCCTGGAAGGTGGAGATAGCCCACTGGTTGTTGACTACGTTCAGGATCACCGGTGCCCGGTACACATGGGCGAAGGTCAGGGCCGTGTGGAAGTCGGCCTCCGCCGTGGCGCCGTCGCCGATCCATGCCGATGCGATCTTGGTGTCGCCCTTGATCGCCGAGGCCATGGCCCAGCCGACGGCCTGGATGAACTGGGTGGCCAGGTTGCCCGAGATGGTGAAGAAACCGGCGCGCTTATACGAGTACATGACAGGCAGCTGGCGGCCCTTGAGCGGATCGCCCTGGTTACTCATCAGCTGGCAGATGAGTTCGACCATCGGCACGTCGTCGCGCGCCAGCAGCAGGCTCTGCTGGCGGTAGGTCGGGAAGCACATGTCGCCCTGCTGCAACGCGAATGACTGGGCCGTGCCGATCGCCTCCTCGCCCAGGCTCTGCATGTAGAACGAGAGCTTCTTTTGCCGCTGCGCGATCAGCATGCGCGCGTCGAAGATGCGCGTCTTCATCATCGACCGCAGTCCCTTGCGCAATCGGGCCGGCTCGATCTCGGGAGTCCAGGGCCCGACGGCGCGGCCGTCTTCGTCCAGCACGCGGATCAGCTCGTAGGCCAGGTCGTTGGTGTCGCGGGGCGTGGTGTCGGTCGGCGGCCGTCGGACGGCGCCGGCGGGCGAGACATGAAGGTAGGAAAAATCGGTCTTGCAGCCGGGGCGCCCGGAGGGCTCCGGCACATGCAAGCGAAGCGCTTGTTGTGTGCTCATTCATTCACTCCGCGCCCGGTCGTGCCAGACGCCTGTTCAAGGACGTGGACCTAGGCACAGCGGGTAGCCGCACCGGTCCGGAGTTTGCGCTTTTGCGCAGAGACCGAGTGTATGAGAAAAATTACCGGGGCTCGGCGTTAACATCGGATGTTAATCGCCGAGCCTCACGGAGCAGGACAAATGCGTCCTCGACGTAGTCCACCTCCTACCCTCCGTAATCTCCTACCGAGGGCGTCTGCCAAGACCTACAAGCCTCACTGTCCCGCAGCCTTTAGATTGGCCTATGACACGAAAGCGTCAAGCCAATCCGCCCATGGACCGCAAGCAGCCGCCCTCCAACAAAGAACGCTCGAACGATGCGGATCGCAGCGGCGCGGCTAGGCGCGCCCGGGACGGCCGCACGGGTGAAGGCGCGGAGAGCGCATTGGCGACCCTCAAGAGCATAGAGCGCGATCGCAAGCGCTCTCGGCCCGCCGACGACCCCTCCGATCGCTACACCTAGGCGCGGCTACCTACCCCCGGTCCTACAGCCTGTGCCCGATTCTCCGACGCTGATCTCGGAACGGGACCGCACACCGCAGCGATAGTGCCGGCTACGCTGCTTGCATGCCAAAAATATCCTCCACGCATTCCCCGCGTCCTCCCGCGATTGCGTTGCTGGCCATTGAGCCGATGCGCGCCACCATCGATTTCTGCCTGTCGCTGTTGGGCCGCAAGCCGCGGGCCACAGGAGACGGCCATCCCGTGCTGGTGCTGCCGGGCCTGGCCGCCGGCGACTGGTCCACGCTGCGCCTGCGCCGCGTGCTGGATCGCGCCGGCTTCAAGACCAGCGAGTGGGGCATGGGCATAAACCGCGGGCCGCAAGGCGACTTTGACAAGTGGCTGGCAGGACTCGAGGCCAAGGTTCGCGAACTGCACGCGCAAAACGGGCGCAAGGTCAGCCTGGTCGGCTGGAGCCTGGGCGGCATCTACGCGCGCGAACTCGCCAAGCGGACTCCCGAGCTGGTGCGCCAGGTGGTCACGCTGGGCAGCCCCTTCGGCGCCCCCGGCGCCAGCCACGCCGGCGGCGTATTCAGGTTGCTGAACGCGGGCCACTCGCAGCTGACCCCGGCCCTGGAGCGGCGCCTGCGCAGGGATCCGCCGGTGCCGACCACGGCCGTGTACAGCAAGACCGACGGCGTGGTGGCGTGGGAGGGCTGCACCGTGCGCGAGTCGGCCACCGCGGAGAATATCGAGGTGAGCTGCGTCAGCCACTGCGGCCTGGGCACGCATCCGCGGGTACTGCGCATCGTCGTGGACCGGCTCTCGCAGCCCCAAGGGCGCTGGCGCCCGTACCGCGAGGCCCGGCCCGCGAAGCCCCTACGGCTGGTGCCGCGCACCGTGTAGCCGCGCGCGCGGTCGCGCTGTATTCGCGACAATGCCCCATCGATATTCAATGGGGCGAAACATGCCGAATCACAGCTGCGATCTGTTCGTCATCGGTGCGGGCAGCGGCGGCGTCCGTGCCGCACGCATGGCGGCCCAGCGCGGCGCGCGGGTGGTGGTCGCCGAGGCCGCGGCGCTGGGCGGCACCTGTGTCAATGTGGGCTGCATTCCGAAGAAGCTCTATAGCTATGCCGCCCATTTCTCGGACGACTTCAGGGACGCGGCCGGCTTCGGCTGGCAAGCCGGGCAGCCCCGGTTCGACTGGGCGGTGCTGAAGGCGAACCGTTCCGCCGAGATCGCGCGCTTGAATGGCATCTACCAGAACCTGCTGGTCAGCGCTGGGGCGCAGATCGTGACGGGCTGGGCACAGCTGCAGGGCCCCCACACCGTTCAGGTGCAGACGGCCAAAGGCCAGGAAGTCTTTACGGCACGGCACATCCTGGTTGCGACCGGCGGCCGGCCCAGCGTACCGGCCTTTCCCGGCAGCGAGCACGTGGTGACCTCGGACAGCATGTTCGACCTCGAACCGTTTCCCAAGCGTCTGCTGGTGGTGGGCGGCGGCTACATCGCCTGCGAGTTCGCTTCCATCTTCAACGGCCTGGGCTCCAAGGTCACGCAGCTGTATCGCGGCGAGCAGGTGCTGCGCGGCTTCGACGACGACGTGCGTAACTTCATCGCGCACGAGGTTCGCAAGCACGGCGTCGATCTGCGCACCTGCATGGACGTCAAGAAGATCGAGAAAACCGCCGTCGGCTTGAACGTGACATTGACCGACGGCAGCTGCCTGGTCGCCGACACCGTGTTGTATGCCACCGGGCGCATACCCAACGTCGATGGCCTGGGGCTGGAAGCCGCAGGCGTGGCGCAGAGCAGGCACGGCGCCATCGTGGTCGATCAGGGTTACCAGACGTCCGTGCCCTCGGTCCATGCGCTGGGCGATGTGACGGCGCGACTGCAGCTGACGCCGGTGGCGCTGGGCGAAGCCATGGTGCTGGTCGACCGCCTGTTCGGCGACGCGCAACGCAAGATGGGTTACGACTTCGTCCCCACGGCCGTGTTCACCCACCCGAACATCGGCACGGTGGGCTACGGCGAGCGCGAGGCGCGCAAGGTCTTCGGCGAGGTGACCATCTACCGTGCCGAATTCAGGGCGCTCAAGCACACCTTGAGCGGCAGTTCGGAACGCACGTTGATGAAGCTGGTGGTTGACGCCGCCACCGACCGCGTCGTCGGCCTGCACATGGTGGGCGCGGACGCCGGCGAAGTGGTGCAGGGCTTCGCCGTGGCGATGAAAGCCGGCGCGACCAAGGCCGTGTTCGACAGCACCATCGGCATCCACCCCACCGCGGCCGAAGAGTTCGTGACGATGCGCGAAGCGGTCGTGGCCTAGCGTCGCGTCCGGCTACGCGAAAAAGAACAGCCCGCATGGTCGCGAGCGGTTCGCTGTGCGCTGCTGTTGCAAGCCTGCGTGTGGGCGGCGAAGCCGCGTGCGGGCGGACTGTGACGCGCGGTCAGCCCGTTCCGCGCCTTTTCAAGGCGCGCAAGCGGCGCCGGGGAACGGACTCGCGGGCTTCGGACTAATCGTGGACTGTCCTCGCACTCCGGAGAGGCCCGCGCGGGCGCAAAGCCTTGCCGCGAGGTGTTGGCGCGCGCCGAGGTGGATGGCGGATCAGGTCCGGCATGACAGGCGGGGGCGGTGCCTCGTGTCCGCGAAACATGCATCTAAGGCGTTATGGAAGAGGTCGAGAGCACGACGCGGTGGCAATTGGGTGCAAATGCAGTCTAAAGTGTTCTAGTCACTACCAAGGGCTCGCTGACAAGTGAAGCAATACCGGTCCTACAAAGATGGCAGCGCTGCAAGAGGAGCATGGGATTCATCTCTAGTGTGGGAGAGCCCATGTCAGACGACAAACGAAAGTCGCAAGGCCGGGACCGGCAACGCAGCAATGTTCATATCGAAGGGCGGGCGGCAATGAAGAGGGATTTCTCGCAACCCGTTCTCAAGCCGGTGCGCAAGGCCGCGCCGCAACCTGCCAAGCCCCTGCTCGATACCCGCCTCACCGAACAGCGCAATCCGCGCAGCACGCGCATCGATCAACTTTCCACGATCGAGATCGTCGATCTCGTCAACGCCGAGGACCGCATGGTCGCAGCCGCCGTGGGCGAGGAGCGCCAGCAGATCGCGCGCGCCATCGACCTGGCAGTGGATGCCTTCCGCAACGGCGGCCGTCTCATCTACGTCGGCGCCGGAACCTCCGGTCGGCTGGGCGTGCTCGACGCATCGGAGATGCCCCCTACCTACCGCACCGAGCCGGAGATGGTGCAGGGCATCATCGCCGGCGGCTTCGAGGCGCTGGTGCGCTCGCAGGAGGGCGCGGAAGACCACCCGGAAGACGGCGCCGCGGCCATCGACGAGAAGGACATAGGCGCCAATGACTTCGTGCTGGGCATCGCCACCTCAGGGACCACGCCCTATGTGCACGGCGCGCTCAAGCGCGCGCGCGAACGCGGCGCACGCACCGGGTTTCTGCTGTGCACCTATCCGTCCGAGCAACTGATCAAGTCGCACGACGTGGTGATCGCTCCGCTGGTGGGCCCCGAGGTGATCACCGGGTCCACGCGCATGAAGGCCGGCACCGCCACCAAGATCATCCTGAACACCATCAGCACCGCGGCCATGGTGAAGATCGGCAAGGTCTACGGCAACCTGATGGTGGACTTGCAGGTGACCTGCCAGAAGCTGCAGGACCGCGGCGAGCGCATCCTGATGGACACGCTGGGTGTCAAGCGCGAAGAAGCCAGCCGCCTGCTGGAAGAGTCGGGCGGCCATGTGAAGACGGCGATCGTGATGTCCAAGCTTTCGCTGGATGCCGACGAAGCGCGTCACCGCCTGGAAAGCGTGGGTGGCTCCATCGCCGACGTCGTGGGCAACTTGCGGATCGGATAGCGCCCTCAGCTGAACGCGAACGGCATCCTATGCACAAACCCGATGGAAGGAAGCTGCACCAAGCCCCAGTGAAGCACCTTGCGCGGCGCCTGCGCCAACTTGCCGATCTCCTGCATGGCACATAGCTCCGCCGTGCTGAGGGCCTCGTCTGCGGTAGCCGAGATTTGCTCGCAGTGGCCTTGGCGCACGCTCTGCGCGTCGCAAAACGACCTGGGCCGCGTGCGCGAGATTCTGTACTCGCCCAGGTAGTGGTGGCCGAGTTCGCCCATGGGACAGGCATACGCCGCAATGTGATAGCCGTGGAAGGGTCCGGTGATCCGTTCGAGCATGTGGCCTCCTTGTTGTGCTGACCCATTCAGCACCCTTGCAGCTCAGCTGTGCGGCACATTCGGTCCGGAATTCATCGATACCGGCATTAGTCGAGTAGGACAACAGCCCCAGCGCTTGTGGTCACGCCTCAGGATCGGGGCTGGCGGTCTTGCCCAGCGCATCTTCCGAGGGGCGGAGCACGGTCAGCAAATCCGAAGTCGTGAGCAAGATGAGGTCGGCGCCTTCCCGGCGCAATTCATCCTCGGTGCCGAAGCCGCAGAGCACGCCGACCGTTTGCGCGCCGGCCGCAACGCCCGTGCGTATGTCCATCGTCGTGTCGCCGATCATCAGGCAGCAAGCGGGCTCTACGCCCATTGCCTTGGCCGCGTACAGCAGCGGATCGGGATGCGGTTTCATGCGCCGCGTCGTCTGCGCGCCGACCACCGCGGCGAAGTGCTCGCGTACGCCGTAGTGCGTGAGGAACCTCTCGACACGCGGCGCGCCTCCCGTCGAGATCGTGCTCATCGGATAAAGCGCAGCCAGTGCCACCAGCATTTCCTGCACGCCGGCCATCATGTCGTGCGGAACCTCGTCCACGGCTTCGATGTTTCGCGTGTGGGCGGGGTCCGCGCCGCGCGCCCTGGCAGTGCGCAAGCGGGTGCGCAGGCGCGAGACCGGCACGTCGAGCCCCAGCCGGTCCAGCAGGGAGTACGCGGCGTTGACGGGTGTCTCGGCGCCCATCACGGTCTGGCGGGCCAGCCGCTCGGCCCGCCGCCCGCTCACCAGCGGCACCGCATCCAGCACCGCGGCGAGCTGCGCGACCAGGTGGTCGTCGGTGTCGGCGATGGTTCCGTCCACGTCGAAGCAGAGCGCGCGGATGCGGGAGAGATCCAGGGCCATGGGACTCCATTCTGAACAAAAAAGAAGCCGCGCGTTCGCAGCTCAGCCGTCAGACGACGCCGATAGCCCATTCGGGGTAACGGCTGACTGGGGTCAGCGTGGGCAGGAGCTAGGCTGCGAGCGGGGTTCGCCGAACCACGAGAGGACACCATGCCCAAGACATTCCTGCACGCACTGATCACTCCCCTGCTTTTCCTGGCCCTCGGCTCGAGTGGATGGGCCTTGGCCGCCGACCCGCCATCGCGCGTGGCGCGGCTGGCATACGTCTCCGGTGGGGCGAGCTTTTCCCCCGGCGGCGAGCGCGACTGGGGCCGCGCCATCGTGAACCGTCCGCTGATCACGGGCGACCGCCTGTGGGTGGAGCGGGGCGCGCGTGCCGAACTGCAGCTTGGCGCCGCGGCCATCCGCGTGGGCGGAAGCACCAGCATGACGCTGTTGAATCTGAATGACCGTATTGCGCAGGTGGAACTTGAGCAAGGCACGTTGAATATCCGGGTGCGGCGCCTGGACCGCGGAGAGGTCTTTGAAGTCGCGACGCCCCATCTGGCCTACGTGATCCGCCGGCCCGGCAGCTACCGGGTTCACGTCGACCCGGACGGCCAGTCCACCACCGTGACGGTGCGCACCGGGCTGGCCGAGGTCTACGGTGAAGGCCGGGCCTTCGTGGTGCGCGAGCGCCAGGCCTACCGCTTCTTCGACACCGGCCTGCGCAACTACCAGAGCTTCGCCTCGTGGCCAGTGGATGAATTCGATCAGTGGTCCAACCAGCGCGATCGCCGCTGGGACACCTCGCCATCGCGCCGCTACGTTTCGGCCGAGCTGATTGGCTACGAGGACCTGGACCAGCACGGCACGTGGCGCAAGCACCGCGAGTACGGCGATGTCTGGGTGCCGCGCCGGGTGGCCGCGGACTGGGCGCCGTACCGCGACGGCCACTGGGCCTGGATCGAGCCCTGGGGCTGGACCTGGGTCGACGAGGCGCCGTGGGGCTTCGCGCCCTCGCACTACGGCCGCTGGGCCCATGTCGACGGCGGCTGGGCCTGGGTGCCCGGCCCGTCGAAGGCTCGGCCGGTGTATGCGCCCGCCCTGGTTGCATTCGTCGCGGCCGGTAGCCAGCCATCGTCCGGCAGCGGCGGCGGTGCCGTGGGCTGGTTCCCGCTCGGTCCACGCGATGTCTACCGGCCCTCGTACACCGTGAGCCGCCAGTACTTCACCAACGTGAATACCAGCAACACCGTCATCACCCCAGTTAACGTCACCAATTACTACGACAACAGGAATGTGGGCAATGTGACCTATGCGAACCAGCAGGTTCCGGGCGCTGTGGTGGCGGTGCTTGCGGCCGCCTTCGCTCAATCCAGGCCCGTCGCACGGGAGACGGTGCGGGTGGACCGCGAGATGGTGGCGCGCGCGCCGGTGGCGGCGGTCGCCCCGGTCGCCCCTGTGCAGGCCAGCGTCGTTGGCCCGGCGGCGGCGCCCAGCGCGCAGCCACCGGAACGTAGACGCTCGCGCCCGGCAGTGGCCCAGACGGCCCCGCCGCCGCCGCCCGTGCCTTTCGCCGCCAAGCAGAGCGCCCTCGCGGCAAATGCGGGCAAGCCGCTCGATACCGCCGCGGTGGCCGCGTTGACGCCGGCGCCGGCGGCGTCCGCGCCTGCCGTCAAGGTGGTGCCGGCTACGCAGCCTGTTGCCGCGCCCGCCAAGCCGGCGAGCGCACCCGAACCCGCACGTGCGGCGGTCGCGCCGCCGGCACGCCCGCCAGCTGCCGCCACCCCGGCCGCGCCGCCCACACCTGCACCCCCGGCCGCGCCGCAAGCGGCGGCGCCCGCCGCTGCGCCTCCCGCAACGGGTGCATCCCCGGCTCGCGACACGCGCAGGCAATCGCGCGAGGATGAGGGGCGTGCCGGCAGGCCCCAGCAGCAATCCCCGCCGCCTGGTGCGCCTGGAGAAGCACGCCCAGTAGCGCCGGCAGCGGCAAGTGCTGCATCGGCCGCGCGCCCGCCAGCCGCCGCAGCATCCGCGGCGCCGCAAGCCGCGCCACCAGCGCCCGTCGCTGCACCGCCCGCAGCGGCTGCTTCGCCGCCGCGCGATGCACGAAGGCAAGGGCGCGACGACGACGAGCGTGGCGGCAGACGCCAGCAACAACCCCCGGCGCCCAGCGCAGTTTCGCCGGCCCCGCCCGCCACACCGGCTGCCCGCGCCGACAGCGCCGCCGCCCCGGCATCGGCCGCGGCGTCCGAGCGGCGCGGCGGCAGGAATGCCGACGAACGGCGCCGCAACCGTGGGGAAGAAGAGCGCAAGCCGTAGTCCAAGACGAAAAAAAGCCGCGTGGACCTGCGCCCACGCGGCTCGAACCCACTACAGAAAACTTTTCTTCAAGTCACGTGCTTAGCGGGCCTTGCCGGCCTTCCAGGCTGCCAGCAGCTTGTCGTAGGCAATGGTCTCGCCCTTCGGCTTCTCGTTGGCCAGCTTGGCCCACGGTGCCTGCTTGTCGCTCAGGTACTTGGCGGGGTCGCCCTTCGGGTTGAGCTTGGGCGCGCACTTGGCCATGCCGGCGCGCTCGAGGCGGCCCAGCACCTGGTCCATCTCGTCGGCCAGCGTGTCCATGGCGCCTTGCGGGGTCTTCTCACCCGTCACGGCCTGGGCCACGTTCTTCCACCACAGCTGCGCCAGCTTGGGGTAGTCGGGCACGTTGGTGCCGGTCGGGCTCCACGCCACGCGGGCCGGGCTGCGGTAGAACTCGACCAGGCCACCCAGCTTGGGCGCCATGTCGGTCATCGCCTTGCTCTGGATGTCGCTTTCGCGGATCGGAGTCAGGCCCACCAGCGTCTTCTTCAGCGAAGTCGTCTTGGCGGTGATGAACTGCGCATAGAGCCAGGCGGCTGCCGTCTTGTTCTCGTCGTGGTTGGCAAAGAAGGTCCAGCTGCCGACGTCCTGGTAGCCGTTCTGCATGCCCTGCTTCCAGTACGGGCCGTTCGGGCCGGGGGCCATGCGCCACTTCGGGGTGCCGTCTTCGTTCACGACCGGCAGGCCCTTCTTGGTCATGTCGGCGGTGAAGGCGGTGTACCAGAAGATTTGCTGGGCGATCTGGCCTTGGGCGGGCACCGGGCCGGCTTCGCCGAAGGTCATGCCGGTGGCTTCCTTGGGCGCGTACTTCTTCATCCAGTCCACGTACTTGGTCAGCGCGTAGACGGCAGCGGGCGAGTTGGTCGCGCCGCCACGGGCCACGGAGGCGCCGACCGGCGTGCACTTATCGGCTGCGACGCGGATGCCCCACTCGTCGATCGGCAGGCCGTTGGGTGCGCCGATGTCGGCGGTGCCGGCCATCGACAGCCAGGCGTCGGTGAAGCGCCAGCCCAGCGACGGGTCCTTCTTGCCGTAGTCCATGTGGCCGTAGATCGGCTTGCCGTCGATCTGCTTCACGTCGTTGGTGAAGAAGTCGGCGATGTCCTCGTAGGCGCTCCAGTTCAGCGGCACGCCCAGGTCGTAGCCGTACTTGGCCTTGAACTTCTGCTGCAGGTCCGGGCGCGCGAACAGGTCGGCGCGGAACCAGTACAGGTTGGCGAACTGCTGGTCTGGCAGCTGGTACAGCTTGCCGTCCGGGCCGGTCGTGAACTTGGTGCCGATGAAGTCCTTCAGGTCCAGGTTGGGGTTGGTGTAGTCCTTGCCCTTGCCCGCCATGTAGTCGGTCAGGTTCATCACCTTGCCGTAACGGTAGTGGGTGCCGATCAGGTCGGAATCGGAAATCCAGCCGTCATAGATGGACTTGCCCGACTGCATGGAAGTCTGCAGCTTCTCGACCACGTCACCCTCCTGGATGAGGTCGTGCTTGACCTTGATGCCGGTGATCTCCTCGAAGGCCTTGGCCAGCGTCTTGGACTCGTATTCGTGGGTGGTGATGGTTTCCGACACCACCGAGATTTCCTTCACGCCCTTGGCCTGCAGCTTCTTGGCGGCGTCGATGAACCACTTCATCTCGGCCAGCTGCTGGTCCTTGGAGAGGGTGGATGGCTGGAACTCGCTGTCGACCCACTTCTTGGCCGCGGCTTCGTCGGCCCAGGCCTGGCTGCCCACGGCCAGCGCGGCTGCGATGGCCAGCGCCGTGTACTTGATCTTCATGTCTTCTCCTTGGTGGTTGAAATAGAAACTAGCCGCGGCGCATGATCAGCGCCAGGACGGCCATAGACGCCACGAAACTGATCCAGATGCTGGGTTCCTGCTCCAGCCCGAACCATGTGGTGAACTTCCCTGCCAGCCCGATAAAGGCCAGGTTGATGTAGCCCGCGGTGAGCAGGCCGATGAAGAGCCGGTCGCCGCGGGTGGTGGCGATCGGCAGGAACCCCTTGCGCATCGTGGTGGGGGACTTGAGCTCCCACACCGTCATCCCTGCGAGCATCAGCCCGATGCAGGTGAAGAAAACCGTTACCGGCGTGGTCCAGACCATCCAGTCGAACATTTTGAATTTCCTTAAACACGGCCCATCGCGAAACCCTTCGCGATGTAATTGCGAACGAACCAGATGACGATGGCACCCGGCACGATCGTCAGCACGCCGGCGGCGGCCAGCGTCGCCCAGTCCATGCCGGAGGCAGAGACGGTGCGGGTCATGGTGGCCACGATGGGCTTGGCGTTGACGCTGGTCAGCGTGCGCGCCAGCAGCAGTTCCACCCAGCTGAACATGAAGCAGAAGAACGCCGCCACGCCCACGCCGGCCTTGATCAGCGGCAGGAAGATCGTGGCGAAGAAGCGCGGGAACGAGTAGCCGTCGATGTAGGCCGTCTCGTCGATCTCGCGCGGGATGCCGCTCATGAAGCCTTCCAGGATCCACACCGCCAGCGGCACGTTGAACAGCAGGTGCGCCAGGGCCACGGCGATGTGCGTGTCCATCAGGCCGACGGTGGTGTACAGCTGGAAGAAGGGCAGCAGGAACACGGCCGGCGGCGTCATGCGGTTGGTCAGCAGCCAGAAGAACACATGCTTGTCGCCCAGGAAGCTGTAGCGCGAGAAGGCGTAGGCGGCGGGCAGGGCGACCGCCACCGAGATCACGGTGTTGATCGCCACGTAGATCAGGCTGTTGATGTAGCCGGAGTACCAGGACGCATCGGTGAAGATGGTCTTGTAGTTCTGCCAGGTGAACTCCTGCGGGAAGAACGAGAAGCTGGAGAGGATCTCGTTGTTCGTCTTGAAGCTCATGTTGACCATCCAGTAGATGGGCAACAGCGCGAAGACGATGTAGGCGATGAGGAACAGCGTCTTGGCCTGGAAGCGCGGCTTGTTCATGGGGCGTGACTTGCGCGAAACCTGGGGCAGGGCCGGAGCGGGCTGCGCGTCGATGCCATCGAGTGGGGTGCGGGCGAGGGTGTTCATTGCGTCACCTCTTTCTCTTGCGTGCCGACGCGCTGCATCCAGTTGTAGAGGACGAAGCACAGCAGCAGGATGATGAGGAAATAGATCAGCGAGAAAGCAGCGGCCGGGCCCAGGTCGAACTGGCCGACGGCTTTCTGCGTGAGGAATTGCGACAGGAAGGTGGTCGAGTTGCCGGGGCCGCCGCCGGTGAGGACGAAGGGCTCGGTGTAGATCATGAAGCTGTCCATGAAGCGCAGCAGCACCGCGATCATCAGCACGCCGCGCATCTTGGGCAGCTGGATGTAGCGGAACACGGCGAACTTGCTGGCGCCGTCGATGCGGGCAGCCTGGTAGTAGGCGTCGGGAATCGAGCGCAGGCCGGCGTAGCAGAGCAGGGCGACCAGCGGCGTCCAGTGCCAGACGTCCATCGCCAGCACGGTGATCCAGGCGTCGCGGGCGTTGCCGGTGTAGCTGTAGTCGATGCCCAGCTTCTGCAGCCCGGCGCCCAACAGGCCGATGTCGGCGCGGCCGTAGATTTGCCAGATGGTGCCCACCACGTTCCAGGGGATCAGCAGCGACAGCGCGACGATCACCAGCACCAGCGAGGCCTTCCAGCCCTGCGCGGGCATCGACAGGGCCAGGGCGATGCCCAGCGGGATTTCCACGGCGAGCACGGCCAGCGAGAAGGTGAGCTGGCGCCACAGCGCGGCATGCAGTTCCTGGTCGCGCATCACGGCGGCGAACCACTCGGTGCCGACGAACACGCGCCGTTCGGGCGAGATGATGTCCTGCACCGAGTAGTTGACGACGGTCATCAGCGGCAGGATGGCCGAGAAGGCCACGCAGACCAGCACCGGCAGGATCAGCAGCCAGGCCTTCTGGTTGACGGGTTTGGTGGTGGTGCTCATGCGACGAGCTCCTCATTCTTGTAAAAGCAGGTGTGCTCGCCGAGCATCTGCAGCCAGACGGTGTCGCCGGCCTGCGGCCGCTGTGTTTCGGGACTGAGCCGCGCCTTGACCGGCTGGCCGTCGATGGTGGCGGTGAGCATCAGGTAGGTGCCGATGTCCTGCAGCTGCGTCACCTGCGCCGGCAGCGCACCGGACACGCCTTGGGCCACCAGCCTCACGTATTCCGGGCGCAGGCCCAGCTTGATGTCGCCATCCGGCAGGGACCGCGTCGCAGCCACCGACAGCGTGGTTCCGGCGATGCGCAGTTCGCCGGGCGCCGATTGGGCCGGCAGGAAGTTCATGCCGGGCGAGCCGATGAAGTGCCCGACGAACGTGTGCTGTGGGCGTTCGAACAGCGCATCGGCGCTGCCCATCTGCACGGCGCGGCCGCGCGTCATCACCACCACCTGCTCGGCGAAGGTCAGGGCCTCGACCTGGTCGTGGGTCACGTAGATCAGCGTCAGCTTGAGTTCGTGATGAATCTGCTTGAGCTTGCGGCGCAGCTGCCACTTCAGGTGCGGGTCGATCACCGTCAGCGGCTCGTCGAACAGCACGGCCGACACATCGGGCCGCACCAGGCCGCGGCCCAGCGAGATCTTCTGCTTGGCGTCGGCGGCCAGCCCGGCGGCGCGATGGTTCAGCTGGCCGGAGAGCTCCAGCATCTCGGCGATCTCGCCGACGCGCTTCTTGATCTGAGCTTCCGGCACCTTGCGGTTGCGCAAGGGGAAGGCCAGGTTCTCGGCCACGGTCATGGTGTCGTAGATCACCGGGAACTGGAACACCTGGGCGATGTTGCGCTCCTGCGGGCTGGCGTGGGTGACGTCCTGACCGTCGAACTTCACCTCGCCTTGCGAGGGCGCCACCAGGCCCGAGATGATGTTGAGCATGGTGGTCTTGCCGCAGCCCGAGGGGCCGAGCAAGGCATAGGCGCCGCCATCCTTGAACGTCATCTTCAAGGGCAGCAGCGCGTAGTCGCTGTCTTCGCGCGGACTGGCCTTGTACGCATGGGCCAGGTCGAGGTCGATGCGGGCCATCAGCGGCCTCCCTTTCGTTCGGGCGCCACCAGCAGGGCGCCGGCGGAGTCGAATACATACACTTGCGCCGGATTGAGGTACAGCGTGACCGAGGCGCCCAGGCCGAAGTAGTGCACGCCGGTCAGCTGCGCCACCACTTCGCCGACCGCGGTTTCAACGTGGACGAAGGTGTCGGAGCCCGAGATCTCGGCCAGTTCCACCTTGCCTTGCAGGGCGACGTCGCCCGGCTGTTGCTGCACGCGCAGCGCGCCGGCGCGCACGCCGATGGTGAGCGACTTGGACGCGGCAGCCGGCAGCGGGATCGACAGCTCCGGTCCCGCGACCAGCTTCACGCCCAGGCTGGCGGCCTCGGCGGAGATCAGGTTCATCGGCGGGTCGCTAAAGGCACGGGCGACGCGCAGCGACTTGGGTGCATGGAACACTTCGGCCGTGGGCCCGTATTGCAGCAGTTCGCCGGCGTCGAGCACGGCGGTGTAGCCGCCCAGCAGCAGGGCTTCGCCGGGCTCGGTGGTGGCGTAGATCACGGTGGAGTCGCCGGCTGCGAACAGCTGGGTCAGTTCCTCGCGCAGTTCCTCGCGCAGCTTGTAGTCCAGGTTCACCAGCGGTTCGTCCAGCAGCATCAGCGGTGCCTGCTTGGCCAGCGCACGGGCCAGGGCCACGCGTTGCTGCTGCCCACCCGAGAGCTCCGCCGGCAGCCGGTCCAGGAACATGTCGATGTGCAGGCGGGCCGCCAGTTCGCGCACGCGCTGCGCGATGTTCTTCTCGCCGCGCAGCTTCAGCGGCGAGGCAATGTTGTCCGCCACCTTGAGCGACGGGTAGTTGATGAACTGCTGGTAGACCATGGCGACGTTGCGATCGCGCACCGGCATGCCGGTCACGTCGCGGCCATCCACCTGCACGCGGCCGTGGCTGGGCGTGTCCAGGCCGGCCATGATGCGCATCAGGCTGGTCTTGCCGGCCTGCGTGGCGCCCAGCAGCACCGTCACCGCGCCGGGGCGCGGCGCCAGGCTCATTTCATAGAGCCAGTCCTGCGCACCGACCTTCTTGCTGATTTCTTCCAGGGCCAGCTGCATCACGCAACCTTTCTCGTTTGGGTGTCCTTGTTGTCCATCCAGCCCGCGACGTCATCGCGTTGCTGCGCCGTGTAGTGCAAGCCCAGCTTGCTGCGCCGCCACAGCACGTCGTCGGCGCCGGTGGCCCACTCGGTGCGCTGCAGGTAATCGAGCTCGGCCTCGTACAGGCCCGGCGCGACCTCTGCACCCATGCCGGGCGCCGATTGTGCGAGCACTTGATCGATGCGGCTACCGTAAGAACGAGCCATTCGTCGCAAAGGTGACTCGGCCATCCAGGGGTAGCGTTTGTGCGCTTCCACGAGGAAGCGGTCGAAGTCGGTGTCGGGCCGTTGTGCCGGGCCGATCCAGTCGGAGAAGTCGCCGCCGGGCAGCACCGCGCGCTCGGTCCACGCGCTGCGCGCATCGCCGAGCATGTGCCCGACCTGCTCGGCCGCTTCTTCGGCCAGCTTGCGGAAGGTGGTGATCTTGCCGCCCCAGATGGACAGCAGCGGCGCTGCCTCGGTGTTGGGCTCGAGCAGGTAGTCGCGGGTGACAGCCGAAGGATCGCCCGAGGCGTCGTCCAGCAGCGGGCGCACGCCGGAGTAGCTCCAGACCACTTCGGTCGGATGGACCGGGCGCTTGAAATAGCGGCTCGCCTGTTCGCACAGGTACTGGGTTTCCTGGGCATCGATGCGGGCGCTGCGCGGCTCGCCGTGCAGCTCGACGTCGGTCGTGCCGATCAGCGTGAAATCGCCCTCGTAGGGGATCGCGAAAATGATCCGCTTGTCCGGGTTCTGGAACAGGTAGGCGTGGTCATGCTCGAAGCGGCGCGCCACCACGATGTGGCTGCCCTTGATCAGGCGCAGGCTGCGGCTGGCCAGCATTTCGCCGTGCGAAGCGCGTGCTTCGCTGCGCAGGAAGGATTCAGTCCAGGGGCCGGCCGCGTTGACCAGGGCGCGGGCCCTGATCTGGCGGGCGGCGCCGCCCCGCGGCTGCAGCGTCACGTCCCAGCCCTGGGCGCTGCGTTGCGCCGCGACGCAGCGGGTGCGGGTGTGGATGCTGGCGCCGCGCGACTGCGCATCGAGCGCGGCCAGCACCACCAGGCGGGCGTCGTCGACCCAGGCGTCGGAATAGACGAAGGCCCGCCCCAGATGCGGTTGCAGGCATTGGCCGAGTTCGTGTCCGTGCAGGTTCACGCTGGTGCTGCCCGGCAGCACTTCGCGCTTGGCGAGATGGTCGTACAGAAACAGGCCGGCGCGGATCATCCAGGCCGGGCGCATCGAAGGATCGTGCGGCATGACGAAGCGCAGCGGCCTGATGATGTGCGGCGCGCTGCGCATCAGCACCTCGCGTTCCTGCAGGGCCTTGCGCACCAGCGAGAACTCGTAGTGCTCCAGGTAGCGCAGGCCGCCGTGGATCAGCTTGGTGGCGGCCGACGAGGTGTGCGACGCCAGGTCGTCCTGTTCGCAAAGGGTGACGCGCCAGCCGCGGCCGGCCAGGTCGCGGGCGATGCCGGTGCCGTTGATGCCGCCGCCGACCACGAGCACGTCGCAATCGAATTCGCGCAAAAGCGCGTCTTTCGAGTCGGAGCCTGCTGCTCCGGCGATACCATTCGGTTGAGATGACACGGAATACCTAGGCAAAAATGAAACAAAGCGTTTTTCGGATCGATTCCATTGTGATTCGTTTTTGATCGTTTCCAATAAGAGTTTTCCCTGAATTTGTTCTTTCCCGTTCGCACTAACCTAGTGCGAGCCAACCGCGTCCAGAAAAAATCAAAGTGAATTCAAATCCCAGGCAGCTCAAGCTGCTCGATGTCGTCAGGGTCCGCGGTTCGGTCACGGTGGAGGAACTCGCCGACAAGTTGGGCGTGACCTTGCAGACCGTGCGCCGCGACGTGCAGCGGCTGTCCGAATCCGGCCTGCTGGCCCGTTTCCATGGCGGCGTGCGCGTGCCCAGTTCCACCGTCGAGAACATTGCGCACCAGCAGCGTGAGAGCCTGCATGCCGCCGGCAAGGCCGCGATCGCCCAGGCGGTCGCGGCCCAGGTGCCCAACGATTGCTCGCTGATCATCAACATCGGCACCACCACCGAGGCGATCGCCCGCGCGCTGCTGGGACACACCGGGCTGAGGGTGATCACCAATAACCTCAATGTCGCGGCCATCCTCAGCGGCAATCCGCAATGCGAGGTGATCGTGGCGGGCGGGGTGGTGCGCACACGCGACCGCGGCATCATCGGGGAAGCCGCCGTCGACTTCATCCGCCAGTTCAAGGTGGACATCGCGCTGATCGGCATTTCGGGCATCGAGGCCGACGGCTCGCTGCGCGATTTCGATTACCGCGAGGTCAAGGTTGCGCAGACCATCATCGAGCACTCGCGCGAGGTGTGGCTGGCCGCCGACCACAGCAAATTCAACCGCCCGGCCATGGTGGAGCTGGCGCGGCTGTCGCAGATCGATCGTCTTTTCACCGACGGGCCGCCGCCCGACCCGTTTCCGCAGTTGCTTGCCGACGCCGACGTGCAGTGCGTCATTGCGGCGGTCTAGCTCGAACACAAACGAATCCAATCGAATCGCATGACCTACCTTCTTGCCCTCGACCAGGGAACCTCCAGCTCGCGCAGCATCGTCTTCGACCAACAGGGCCAGGTGGTGGCGTTGGCCCAGAAGGAGCTGCCGCAGATCTATCCGCAGCCCGGCTGGGTCGAGCACGACCCGATGGAGATCTGGCGAACCCAGCTGGCGACGGCCAAGGAGGCCTTGGTCAAGGCCAAGCTCAAAGCCGGCGACATCCGGGCGCTGGGCATCACCAACCAGCGCGAAACGACCGTGCTGTGGAACCGCAAGACGGGGCAGCCGGTCCACCACGCCATCGTGTGGCAGGACCGGCGGGCCGAGCCCACCTGCGCCCAACTGCGCGAGCAGGGCCACGCGCAGCTGATACAGGCCAAAACCGGCCTGCTGATCGATGCCTACTTTTCGGGCACCAAGCTCAAATGGCTGCTGGACCATGTGCCGCGGGCGCGCGAACAGGCGCAGCGCGGCGAACTGGCCTTCGGCACGGTGGACAGCTGGCTCTTGTGGCAGCTGACCGAGGGTGCGCTGCATGCGACCGACGTGACCAATGCCTCGCGCACCATGCTGTTCAACGTGCGCAAGAACGAGTGGGATGCCGAGCTGCTCCAGCTGCTGGACATCCCGATCGAGCTCATGCCCAAGGTGCTGCCTTCCAGTGCCGCCTTTGGCGAAACCCGGCCGTCGGTGCTGGGTGCGGCTATCGCCATCGGCGGTGTCGCCGGCGACCAGCAGAGCGCGCTGTTCGGCCAGGCCTGCTTCAAGGAAGGCATGGCCAAGAACACCTATGGCACCGGCTGCTTCATGCTGATGCACACCGGCACCAAATTCCAGACCTCGGCCAACGGCCTGCTCACGACCAGTGCGGCGCAGGTCAGCGCGCGCACCGAATTCGCCACCGAGGGCAGCGTGTTCGTGGGCGGCGCCGTGGTGCAATGGCTGCGCGACGGATTGCGCGCCATCAAGGGCAGCGGCGAAGTTCAATCGCTGGCCGAGAGCGTGCCCGATTCGGGCGGCGTGATGGTCGTGCCGGCCTTCACCGGCTTGGGCGCGCCCTACTGGAAGCCCGATGCGCGCGGCACCATCACCGGCCTGACCCGCGGCACCACGGTCGCGCACATCGCCCGTGCGGCGCTGGAGAGCATCGCCTACCAGAGCAGCGCCTTGCTGCAGGCCATGAGCCGCGACGCCGTGGCCGCGGGAGCGGCGCCGGTGAGCGAGCTGCGGGTGGACGGCGGCGCCTGCGTCAACGACCTGCTGATGCAGTTCCAGGCCGACTTGCTGGGCATTCCCGTCGTGCGTCCGGCCGTGACCGAGACCACGGCGCTGGGCGCGGCCTACCTCGCCGGCCTGTCCAGCGGCGTCTACAAGAGCACCGACGAGCTCTCGGCGCTGTGGAAGGCCGAGCGGCGTTTCCTGCCCACGTTGGGCTCCGACCGTGCCGCCGAGTTGATGGGGCAGTGGGAGCACGCAGTGCGGCAGGCGACGCTGGCCTGAACACGGGAAAGCGTGGATATTCGGCGCGGGTGGCTGGCGGAAAATGGCGGTTTTTCTGCCCCGGGGGATCCATGAAATCGAACTACCTCGCCGCCGCCCTGCTCGCCGCATTTGCATCCACGGCCGGCGCCCAGAGCATGAAACCCGGCCTGTGGGAAGTCACCCAGAAGATGCAAAGCACCGGCGGCCAGTCGGAGCAGGGCATGCCGCAGATGCAGGAGCAGATGGCGAACATGCCGCCGGACCAGCGCAAGATGGTCGAGGAGATGATGGCCAAGCAGGGCGTCAAGATGGGCCCCGCCGGCGGCATGACCGCCAAGGTCTGCATGACCAAGGAAATGGTCGAGAAGAACGAGCTGCCGTCGCAGCAGGGCGACTGCAAGACCACGCACCAGTCGCGCAGCGGCAACACGATGAAGTTCGCCACGATGTGCGTCAATCCGCCTTCGGCCGGCGAGGGCCAGGTGACTTTCACCAGCCCCGAGGCCTACACCATGAAGATGGTGGTGACCTCCAAGTCCCATGGCAAGCCGGAAAAAATGAACATGGAAGGCGGCGGCAAATGGCTGGGCGCGGACTGCGGCAACGTCAAGCCGATCGTCCCGCCGGCCGCGAAAAAGTAACGGCTGTCATTGCGGGCTTGACCCGCAATCCAGGAGCCCGGCAGTCATGGATCCCGGATCGAGTCCGGGATGACATCCCTCAAGCCGTCGGCCGCCCGCCAAAGATCGCGGTTCCCACGCGAACCATGGTGGCGCCGGCCTCGATGGCGGCTTCCAGGTCGGCCGTCATGCCCATGGACAGGGTATCCACCGCCAGCCCGGCCTCGCGCAACTCCTCGAACAGCGCCTTGGCGCGCAGGTGAACGGCCTTCTGCGCGGCGAAATCGGCCGCCGGCTCGGGGATCGTCATCAGGCCGCGCAGGGTGATCCGGGGCAGCTCGGCGATCTGCTGGGCGAGGGTGAGCGTTTCGCCGGGGCTGGCCCCCGCCTTGGTGGCGCCGCCGTCGATATTGACCTGGATGCACACCTGCAGCGGCGCCATGCCTTCGGGCCGCTGCTCTGACAGCCGCTGGGCGATCTTGAGGCGATCCACCGTATGGGCCCAGTCGAAATTCGCGGCCACCAGACGGGTCTTGTTGCTCTGGATCGGGCCTACGCAATGCCATTGCAAGGGAAGATCCCGCAGCAGGGCGATCTTCTCCACCGCTTCCTGGATGTAGTTCTCGCCAAAGGCCGTCTGCCCCGCCGAAAACGCCTCTCGCACCGCTTCGGGGCCGAAGGTTTTGGATACGGCGAGCAACGTGACTTCATTCACGGGGCGTTGCGCACCTGCACAAGCCGCGGCTATCCGCTCATGAACTCGTTGGAGGTTGCTTTGAATCGTGGTCATAATTGGTCAATGGTCGAGCTGCGCGCAGCGCGGCTCACCTGACATTACCAAGAAGAGGGACTTGTGGATATTACCCAGCTGCTCGCATTCAGCGTCAAGAACAAGGCTTCCGACCTGCACCTGTCAGCCGGCCTGCCCCCCATGATCCGGGTTCATGGCGACGTGCGGCGGATCAACGTCGACGCGCTGGACCACAAGCAGGTCCACGCCATGGTGTACGACATCATGAACGACACCCAGCGCAAGACCTACGAAGAGTTCCTCGAGGTCGATTTCTCGTTCGAGATCGACGGCCTGGCGCGTTTCCGGGTCAACGCCTTCAACCAGAACCGCGGCGCGGGTGCGGTATTTCGGACCATTCCGTCCAAAATCCTTACGCTCGAGCAGCTGAACGCCCCCAAAATCTTCGCTGACCTGGCGCTCAAGCCGCGCGGCATGGTGCTGGTCACCGGGCCCACCGGCTCGGGCAAGTCCACAACCCTGGCCGCGATGGTGAACTACCTGAACGAAACCGAATACGGCCACATCCTCACGGTGGAAGACCCCATCGAGTTCGTGCACGAATCCAAGAAATGCCTGATCAACCAGCGCGAAGTGGGGCAGATGACGCTGTCGTTCGCCGCCGCCCTGAAGTCGGCGCTGCGGGAAGACCCGGACGCGATCCTGGTGGGCGAAATGCGCGACCTGGAAACCATCCGGCTGGCCATGACGGCGGCGGAAACCGGCCACCTGGTGTTCGGCACCCTGCACACGTCCAGCGCCGCCAAGACGGTGGACCGGATCATCGACGTGTTCCCGGCCGAGGAAAAGGAAATGGTGCGGGCCATGCTGTCCGAATCGCTGCAGGCGGTGGTCTCCCAGACGCTGTGCAAGACCAAGGACGGCGCGGGCCGGGTCGCGGCGCACGAGATCATGATCGGCACGTCGGCCATCCGCAACCTGATCCGCGAAGCCAAGGTCGCGCAGATGTACTCGGCCATCCAGACCGGCAACAACTTCGGCATGCAGACGCTGGACCAGAACCTGACGGAGCTGGTCAAGCGCAACCAGATCAGCCCGGCCGAGGCCCGTAGCAAGGCCAAGATCCCCGAGAACTTCCCCGGATAAATGCAATTGAAGGACCGCCATGGAACGCGACCAGGCCAGTAAATTCATCAACGACCTGCTCAAGCTGATGGTCAGCCGCAATGGCAGCGACCTCTTCATCACCGGCGATTTTCCGCCGGCGATCAAGGTCGACGGCAAGGTCACCAAGGTCTCGCCGCAGCCGCTCAACGCGGGCCACACGCTGGCCCTGGCACGTTCGATCATGAACGACAAGCAGGCGGCCGAATTCGAGCGTACCAAGGAGTGCAACTTCGCCATCTCGCCGCCGGGCATCGGGCGCTTCCGCGTCAACGCCTTCGTGCAGCAGGGCAAGGTGGGCATGGTGCTGCGGGTGATCCCGCAGATCCTGCCGACCATCGACGGCCTGGGCGTGCCGCAGGTGCTCAAGGAAGTGGTGATGTCCAAGCGCGGCCTCACCATCCTGGTCGGCTCCACCGGCTCGGGCAAGTCCACCACGCTGGCGGCCATGATCGACTGGCGCAACGAGAACTCGCAGGGCCACATCATCACGATCGAGGACCCGGTGGAGTTCGTGCATCCGCACAAGAATTGCGTCGTGACCCAGCGCGAAGTGGGCCTGGACACCGACAGCTGGGAAGCGGCCCTGAAGAACACGCTGCGCCAGGCGCCCGACGTCATCCTGATGGGCGAAATCCGCGACCGCGAGACCATGGAACACGCGATCGCCTTCGCCGAAACCGGTCACCTGTGCATGGCCACCTTGCACGCCAACAGCGCCAACCAGGCCCTGGACCGGGTGATCAACTTCTTCCCCGAAGAACGCCGGGCCCAGCTGCTGATGGATCTCTCGCTCAACCTCAAGGCCTTCATCTCGCAGCGGCTGGTGCCCAAGCAGGATGGCAAGGGCCGCGGCGCGGCGGTGGAGATCATGTTGAACACGCCGCTGGTTTCCGACCTGATCTTCAAGGGTGAGGTCTCGGAGATCAAGGAAGTCATGAAGAAGAGCCGCAACCTGGGCATGCAGACCTTCGACCAGGCGCTCTTCGACATGTTCGAGGCCAACATCATCACGTTCGAGGACGCGCTGCGAAACGCCGACTCGGTGAACGACCTGCGGCTGCAGATCAAGCTGAACAGCCAACGCGCCAAGAGCTCCGACCTGTCCGCCGGCACGGAGCATTTCGCCATCGTTTAATGTTTAATGTCGGGATGAGCAGCACCAATCCCAAGACATACGAACCCACCCCCGCACGCAAGGTCGCATTCCTCGGCCTGGGCGTGATGGGCTTTCCCATGGCCGGCCACCTCGCACTGGCCGGCCACGACGTCACGGTGTTCAACCGCAGCGCTGCCAAGGCCAAGGCCTGGACCGGTGAATTCAAGGGCAGCTCCGCCGCGACGCCGCGCGAAGCCGCCGCGGGCCGCGACCTGGTGTTCTGTTGCGTGGGCAACGATGACGACCTGCGCTCTGTCGTATTCGGTGCGGACGGCGCCTTCGCCGGCATGAAGCCCGGCACCGTCTTCATCGATCACACCACGGCTTCGGCCAATGTGGCGCGCGAGCTCTACGCCAAGGCGATGGCGCTGCGCCTGCAGTTCGTCGATGCGCCTGTGTCGGGTGGCCAGGCAGGCGCGCAGAACGGCTTGCTCACGGTGATGTGCGGCGGCGACAAGGCGGCCTTCGATGCCGCCCGGCCGGCGGCGATGGCGTTTTCGCGGGCCTTCACGCTGCTGGGCAAAAGCGGCGCCGGCCAGCTCGCCAAGATGGTCAACCAGATCGCCATCGCGGGGCTGGTGCAGGGTTTGTCGGAAGCCATCGCCTTCGGCCAGAAATCCGGGCTGGACATGGTCCAGGTGCTGGAAGTGATCGGCAAGGGCGCCGCGCAGAGCTGGCAGATGGACAACCGCGGCAAGACCATGATCGAAGGCAAGTTCGACTTCGGCTTCGCCGTCGATTGGATGCGCAAGGACCTGGGGCTGGTGCTGGATGAAGCCAAGCGCAATGGCGCCCGGCTGCCGGTCACGGCCCTGGTCGACCAGTTCTACGCCGACGTCCAGGCCATGGGCGGCCGGCGCTGGGACACCTCCAGCCTGATCAAGCGGCTGAAAGACTAGCGCTAGCGCTGAGTGCCCGCCGGTGCCAGCGGCGGCAGGGGCGTGGGCGTCACTGAGGGGGCGGTGGTGGGTGAGGCGGCAGGCTGGGCCGGCTCAGCGACGGCGGCGGCGGCGGGCGCAACTGCCGCTGCCGCAGGTGCCACAGGGGCCGCACTCGGCCTGGCCTGCCGTGGCGCCAGGCGCAGCAGGTCTTCCTCGCTGAGGGTCTCGAAGATCCGCACCACGCGCTGCACGCCGGGAATGGTGCGCACCATCTGGGTCGCACGGTCGGCTTCGCGCTGGGTCACTCGTCCCATCAGGTACACCGTGCCGCGCTCGGTCACCACCTTGAACGCGGTGACGTAGAGGTCCCTGGCATCGACCAGGGAGGCGCGCACCTTGGCCGTCACCAGGGTGTCGGCCGAGCGTTGTGCCAGCGTGGTGCTGCTCATGACGGCCAGCTCGTTGACGATGCCCTTCACGTTGTCGACGCGCGATATGACCTGCTCGGCGGTTTGCTTGGCCGCCTCGTTGGGGACCTCGCCCGTCAAGAGGACCTGCCGGTTGAAGCTGTTGATATTGACGTGGACCGCGCCCAGGGTTTCGCGCAGGCGGGCGGCGCCGCGCAGTTCGATGGCCTCGTCGTCCAGCTGCGCGCCCGGGGTGCGCCTGTCCAGGGTGACCATCGCGCCCACGGCTGCGCCGCCGATGATCAGCGGCGCGCAGCCCGACAGCGCAACGGCGAGCGTTGCGGCTGCCAGCGAGGTCAGCACCAGGGATTTGCCATTCGAATTCATGTAGGGGTTTCCTGTTCTCCGAGGAGTTGCGCATCCACGCCGTCGCAGATGCAGTGCAGCGCCAGGATATGGACTTCCTGGATGCGCGCGGTACGCTCGTGCGGCACGCAGATATGTACGTCGGTCTCGCGCAGGGCCTGGGTCATTTTTCCGCCGCCGCGGCCGGTCAGCGCCACGACGGTCATTTCGCGTTCGTGAGCGGCTTCGATGGCGGCCAATACGTTGGCCGAGTTGCCGCTCGTGGACAGTGCCAGCAACACGTCGCCCGCTTGCCCCAGCGCGCGCACCTGCTTGGAGAAGATGCGCTCGTAGTCGTAGTCGTTGGCGATGGCAGTGAGGATCGAGCTGTCGGTGGTGAGCGCTATCGCGCCCAGTTCGGGCCGTTCGCGCTCGAACCGGCCGACGAACTCCGCCGAGAAATGTTGGGCGTCGGCAGCCGAGCCGCCGTTGCCGCAAGCAAGGACCTTGCCGCCGCTGGTGACGCAGGCCAGGATGGCCTGCACAGCGGCCGCGATCGGCTTGCTCAAGGATTGGGCCGACTGGTACTTGAGGTCGGCGCTGTCGATGAAGTGCTGTTGGATGCGTTGTTCGAGCATGGTTGGGGATGATAACCGGCCGGTGTGTGCCCAGGATCAATCACCCTTTCACGACTCCCAATCGCGATTGAGTAGCGCCGCCAGCATCAACGCTGGTGCAGCACCAGCTTGGATTCGGTGTTGACGTTGGCTTTGCTGGCAACCATCGCAATTTCATAACGCGTGCCGGGAACCAGGAACCGTGGACTGAAGTTGAACGAGAAATTACCGTTCGCATCTGCTTGCAGCGTCTGAGAATAAACCTGCTGCGCCACGCTGAATCCACCGGGAACCGGTGCGATGGCGTCCACCTTGATCGTCACTGAAGCGAAAGGCGCCGTACGCCCTTGCACTTGTGTGGTGCCACCCGTTATCTGCGCGTTGTTGGCATGGTTCAGCACCTGGAGCGGAACGGTCGCGGGCGCGGCCGCCGCTACCTCAAAGCTCCATTCTTTGCGAACGGTGTTGCCGGCACGATCTCGTGCGGAGACGTCCACCGAATGCCGACCTGGGGGCAAGTTGGCACGCAGCGCGAAAGAGTTCGAAGTGATCTGAGCGTCAGAAGTGACATTGCGCCCAGACAAATTGATACGTACCGTAGCCGGGTCCACGCCGCTGCCGCCTCGGTCCTCGAAGTTCGCGGAAATCTGGATGTTTGGCCCCGCGGGGATGATTTCGCCCTCGCGCGGGGCAAGATTGACGAGGTTGGGGGGACGATTGTCGTTCGAGGGCTGGGCCACTTGCAACTGCAGGTTGGCGGTGACGACCCGGTCGCCGGCCCGAAGTGTCGCGACCATGGGTCGGGACAGATTCAGGTTGTCGGAGCGTCGGAGTGTGTAGCTTCCTTCGTAGTGGCCGGGGCGGACCTCTCGCAGCGCGATGTCGTTCTCAATACCTGGCAGGTCGACGCGCACCGTTGCGCCGGGAAATCCATCCAGGGCGAATCGCAAGTCTGCGCCGGGTTCGATACGGTCCAGCGGAGCCAACGTGAACCGTTCGATCACGAAGGGCGCTGAAGGCGGCGACGGAGGTGTGGGGCCCGCAACCGGTCCCTGGTCCGACATTACCTCAGCCAGCGTGTAGGTCGCCGCTCCGGAGCGGTTATCCGAGCGAAGAACGGCTCGGATCTCGCTATCGCTCTCGATGCGATCACCGCGCTTGAGGACGTAGCGGCCGACGTAGAGGCCGCGTGCCACTTCTCTCAGCTCAATCCGCTCCCTGAGACCACTGATACGCAGCACGGCGCGGGCGCGGGGCGTGCCCATCACCCTGAACGTGAGCCGCGTGCCAGGTTCCAAGTCGCCGTCGGACCTGACCTCCACAGAGCGCACCTCGGGCGACGCGTTTTGCGCCAGTGCCGTTGCCGGAGACGCGACGATAGCCAAGACACAGGGCACCATCAGGAAGAGGGAAGCCACGTGATTGCGAAGGTGTTTTTTCATTGGAGTTCCTGCGGTAGAGAGGGGGACGGGCAACGGACACAAGGGGTCCATCTCCCCATCCGAACTGCTGAGTTACATTGTTCATCGCCTGCTCAGCCGCAGCCGTAGGAGCGCACGCCCTTGATGAGTCAGGGCTTGTGCTCTTCGCGCGGCGTGCTGAGACGGTCAGCGGTCACCGCCGGTCAGTAACGATACGGATCTTCCGGGAAGCGGTCGTGCCGGTTGCGAACGCCATCGCCGTCGCGATCGCGGTCGTCCATGTTCATGATGCCGTCGCGGTCGAGGTCGCCGTATGGACCATAGAGGCGCGCAAAGCGACGCTGGTTGCGCGGGCTGTCCGGATCGTGGATATTGGCGATGCCGTCGCCGTCGTGATCGCCATTCGGGCCGCGGCGTTGCCAGCCGTGCGAATCAGAGCGCCCACTATCGTCCTCGTACCGGTGCTGGCCGTAGTGGCTTGGTGCTGGCACATAGACCGGCTGAGGCTCCACGTATACGGGGCGCGGAGCGACGTAAACGGGCCTGGGCTGCACGTACACCGGCGCCGGCTGCACGTAGACACCGGGCGCATGGACACCGACGGAAAAGTACACGTCGCTGCGGGCGTGCGCGGCCGAGGCCGCACCGAGAGCGCCCAAGACAAGTCCGGCCGCAGCGAGCGATTTCGTGGAAATGAACCGTTTCATGAGAGCTCCTTGGATTGGCATGAATCACATCGTGCGCGTGCGTGCATGAACGCAAGCTGAACGACTTACAAAAAGGCGAGATTGCCGCCGGGCTCCAGCACTTGCCCGCTAACCGGGTCCATCAGGATCACCCTGACTTCGCCTTGGGCGGTGACCACCTTGACCCGCCACGCCGGACGCCGCGCGACTTCTGATGGCTCCACAGAAAGCACGCGCGCGTTGGTCAGGCGTTGAGCTGCGGCAGCGGCGTCGTCTCGGCTGAGGTTGGCCCAGGCCGGGGCCGCGGCCGCCAATAGGACGGCGTAGATCGGGATGATGAGCAAGTTCATCTGCAGTGGGATCAGCCAGAGTTTGGACCGCATAGTTACCGCCCAACAGGATCAACAGACACCCGCACTTGCAGGCTCGGGCCGGGGTGCTCGTGCATCAGCGTCGTGAAGTGCTGACCACAGTACTCGTAGAAGACGTGGTACCCGGCAAGCGCAAGGCGTTTCATGGAGGCTCCTTCGGTTGGTATGGAACACATCTTGCCCGCGACCATGTGAACGCTACCTGAACGAATGCCAGGTTAAGAAGAGAGAGGCAGTGGGAAAGGCAGCATCCGACGGGCGAAAGAACTCTCGCTAAACCTAGAGTCCAGGTGGCCATGAATGCGGCTGCGGCATGGGGCCGCATTAGTCTTCTGACCGACCGGCGCGTCACATCCGATTTACATGAGTGCCACGCATGGAATTGCACAAAACATGTGCCTATTAGAGTAATAATCGTGCATGTCCGAAACCGACGACCAGGAAAACGACAAGACCACGCCGCCGGGGCGCCGGTCTGGAACCGGCTCGGCCAGCGTCGCTCGCTTCCTGGTCAGATCCCGCGCCACGAAACCGCAGGTGCCGGTGCAGCCCGAAGACCAGCAAGCGCCGGAAAGTGACGGGGAAGGCAAGGGCGGGGACTAGGCGGGCTTCGCGCTGCCGCGCTTATCCAGTTTGCGCTTGGGATAGCCCGGCAGATTGGCGCCGTGCGCGACCAGAAATTCCGTGATGAGGCTGCGCACCACCTGGGAGGGCGTGGTTTCCTGGATTTCGCAGGTGGCGGCGAGCGCCGCCTTCTTGCCGGCATCGATCAGTACCGAGATTCTGGCTGTTTTTCTTTGCATGGTGGTTGGATCGCGTCATGCATGGCGAGTGCCCGCAACAACTGCAATGGTTTGCGGGGGTAGCTCAGGCGACCGCCGGCTCAGCGAGCCGGGGCCAACTCGTAGGAGCCGAAGACTTCACGCGCCGAGCGGGTCTCGGGCAGCACGTAGACAACCCCAGCCGTTCCCCTGAAAGCCGGAACCACCACGTTGTCGAAGAACTTCACCGGCACATTGATGCAGCCATAGGTGATGCGCCGGTCCGATGGCGTGCGGCTGTCGAGGCGCTGCAACCGGCGCTCCTTGGGGGCGGTGGCGATGACACGGTGCAGCGCGATGGCCGCGTCGTAGTCGATCCAGAGGATCTCGTCGCCCTTGAGGCTGCGCTCCAGCGTGGCGACGAAACGGCCGGCCGGTGTCGTGCGTTCCTCCGGGCGGATCGTGGACATCTTGCGGCTGCCGATGCCCGGCACCGAGTGATCGCCCAGCGCCAGGCCGAGCAGGGCGGGGGCGGCGCCCTGCAGGCGGCCGTGGGCATCGAAGACGAAGACCCTGCCGGCGACCTTGTCGACGATCACGAAGGGCATGGCCTTGTGATCGCCGGAATCGACGGCCCAGTCGGCAACGTGGCGCGCGTCGGCCGACGGACTTTCTTTTGCGAAGTCCGCACCGGCCGCATGCGCGGCCAGGCCGGCGGCCGCCAGGACCAGCGCGATGATGGCGTGACGCATGTCTTGCGGGCCGCCTAGTTGCGGAAGGGTTTCGCGGGGCGCACGGGCGCGGCGTAAGGCACCGGCGGCGCTTCGATGGCCGCCGGCCGTGCGGCCGGTGCCGGCGGGGTCTCGGCTTGCACCACCACCAGATCCACCGGCAGGGGCGCGGCCGGTGCGACCACCAGCAGCGTCGCGGGTGCCCGCAGCAGCATGGGAGCGACGACGAAGGGCGCGAACTGCGGCATGACCTGCTCGGAGCCGTCAGGCAGCAGCACGACCGGCGGCGGAACGATCATCACCGGGACGGGCACGGGGACGACGGGCACCGGCAGCGGCAAGGGCAGGAGGTCACCCGTGGTCTTGGCGACCACCGGCCCGCAGCATGAGGCTGGCAGCGCGAAAGCCGCAGAGCCCGGCCCTCCCAGCGTATAGCCGGTGAAGCTGATGGTCTTGCCCAGGCCCGCGGCCGGGTTGTCGAAGTTGGCGACGCTGCCGGGTCCCGCCACCAGCGTGACGCCGGCGGGGCTGCCCTTGAGGCCCGCCAGCACGGTGCCAGTGCTGCCATCGAAGGATTTGCTGCCGCCGGCGGCGAACACCAGCATCTGCTGCGTCAGCACGGCGCCCGGGTTGAAATTACCCGAATAATCCGTCGGGGCCGTGTACGAGATGGGGTTGTACCGGATGGTCACGGGCGCGTTCGGGCCGGTGACGGTAGCTTGCGGCGTCAGGGGCGTGAACACCACCGTGCCGCCGCCGACTCCCGGGCCCGTGCCGCCGTTGCCAGCGCTCAGCACCAGGCCGGGCAGCAGGCCCAGGCTCTGCGACGGGATGCTGCTGCCGCGGGTCAGCACCAGAGGGGCACTGATGACGATGTCGTTGGCCGCGCAGACGGTGATGTTCCCGTCGGTGGTCGACATGGCCGCTGCCACGTTGGCATTGCGGCCGGCACTCAGCAGCACGCTGCCATTGGTGGTGCTGATCGCGGCGTTGACGTTGGCGTCGCGACCGCAGCACACCACCAGGTTGCCGTTGGTGGCGGTGATCGCCTGGTTGATGTTCACGTCCCGCGTGGCGTTCAGCGTCAGGGTCGTGGTGCTCGGCGTAGCCGTCCAGCTCACGGCCTCGTTCACGTGGATATCGCCGTTGGCCTCGGTCGCCGTGTGCAGGTTGGTCACCGGCGGCGTCCCAGCCACCGTTGCATCGGGCCCGGTCGCAGTGGTGATGGTGACGCTGTTGGTCACCAGCAGGGCGGACAAGGTGCCTCCGCTGATGTTGTCGGTGGCGCCGCTCCCGATGGTGAAGTCCTGCGGGTCGATCAGCCATTCGCCGGTGCGGCCCAGCGCCGAGGCGGTGGTCACGCGGGCGTTGTTCTGGATCTTCACGTACGCCGCCGAGGTTTCGATGAAACCGCCGTCGCCTCCGTTGGGCGCGCTGGCATCCAGCGTGCCGCCCACGTTCATGGTGCCGCTTTGCATGTCGCCCAGCAGCTTGATGACACCATTGCGACTGGAGATGGTCTGCGCCTGGATCACACCGGTGTTGTTGACGACCGTTGACAGCAGATTGCCCGCCGCCTGCGCCGTCATGAGAACCAGCCCGCCGTCGGCCCGGATGAGGCCGCCGTTTTGGACCAGGGCGTTCACTGCTCCCTGGTCCACGGTGACGTTGAGTAGATTGCCACCCATCACGTCCAGCGTGACGGCATTGCCCGCGGCAAGGGCCACGGTGCCAAGCCGGGCCGAGATCACACCCCGGTTGCCAATGCTGGTTCCGACCAGCGCCACGTAGCCGCCGTCGGCGTTGATGGTGCCCTGATTCAGGACCTCACCACTGCCGGTGCCGCTGAAACTGTATCGCCCGGCCATGAAGTTGGCATCGCTGATGTTCAGGGTGGACGCGACCAGCCCGCCGACGTTGACCGAGGCGCCGCTGCCGAACAGGATGCCGTTCGGGTTGACCAGGAACACCTTGCCGTTGGAGGACAGGTTGCCGAAGATGCCGGACGCATCGGCACCCGTCACCCGGTTGAGCGTCACCGAGCTGCTGTTGGGCTGCACGAACTGGACGGTCTCGCCGGCTGCGATGCCGAAGCTTTGCCAGTTCAAGACGCCGTTCTGGCTGGTCTGGTTGACGGTGGTCCTGGCGCCGCTGCTGGAGATAGTGGCGCCGCCGGCAGCGACCACGCCGCCCGCGGGCGCCGCATGGCTGGCCGCGCCGAAAGACATCATTAGGCAGGCGGCCAGCGCCTGGAGCGCGAAGGGCGCGCGCGCCGGTGAGTTGGTGTGGTTCATGGTGAATCGCCTTATCAGAAGTACTTGACCAGCTGGACCCAGAAGCGGCCAGACTTGTCCGGGGACGAGGTCGCGACGCCGCTCCCCAGCTTGTGTGCGTAATAGGCACGCACCATGAAGTTGCCGGGCTCGCCCCAGTTCACGCCGACGCCGGCGCCGTTCAGGGTCCGGCGGTTGCTCCCGGCAACCCAGGGGTTCTTGTTCAGGGTGACGGTGCCGCTGTCGACAAAGGCGACCAGTTGCATGTGCCCAGGCATCTGCGGCGAAAACTTGGGCAGGTCCATCCGGCCTTCGAGCGTGGCCACGAAGCCCTGGTCGGCATAGGCCTCGCCTTCCGGGTAGGCGCGCACCGCATTCATGCCGCCCAGTTCCATCTTCTCGGAGACATCGAGGTTCTTCGACGCGAGCTGGCCGTTGATGCCGGCATAGACCGAGAAGGGCCCGCCCACGCTTTGCAGCCGCATGGCGCTGAACGAAAGCTTGTTGAAGTGGCCGTTGGTGCGCGCCGTGAGCGCATCCGCAGCCAGCGCCGCGGGTGTCTCGATGTCGAGCTTGCCCGCCGACCAGGTGAGCGAGTAGGAGCTCAGGCCGCCTCCGCCCAGGCTGTCGCGGTGATCGCCGAAGACGCTGGCCATCAGGACACCCGACTTCTTGTCGGTCGCCGAGGGCACCGAGTCCACCTTGTCCTCGAAGGTCTTGGCGTCGTAGGCCAGCTGGACGTAGACGTTGTCGTTGCGCGAACGGACCAGGGGGTACCTACCGTAGACGCTCACGATCTCCGCCGTGCCATGGGCCTGCAGGCTCTCGAATTCCTTGCCCAGCGAATAGTCGAGCCTGCTGTAGGCCACGCCGACCTGGCCCCGGCCGGCTTGCAATTGGTAGGACGCACGGGCGTATTTCAGGCCGTGGCCCGACGTCAGCACGCGCAGGCTGGCCACGTCGCCCAGGCCCAGCGGGTTGTTCACGTTGACGGTCGCGCCGATGCGGTACACGCCGGTGTAGCGATTCCCGCCATTGTCGGCATCGATGCTGCCCGTCACGCGCTGGCCCGGGGTGACATCGACGAGAAGGTCGGAGGTGCCAGGGGCGGCGCCGGGAACCAGAGTGGACTTGACGTTCACGCCGGGCTGGTCCGATAGGAGCAGCAGGCGGCTCTCGACCGCGGGCGTGGCGATCGGGTCGCCGCTATTCAGGCCGCCCAGCAGATTGAGTGCCACGCCATCCGACAGGTTGGACTGGTTGTTCAGCGCGACCTTGCCGTACCGGCCTTCGCTCACGGCGATGGTGACGGCGTTGTCCTTGATGTCCTGCGCTGGCAGGAAGGCCTGCGCAGCGAAGTAGCCGTTGCGGCGATAGTGTTCGGTGATCCGCGCGGCCATGGCCTGCAGATCGGCAAGCGACAGCTCACCGCCGGGCGCGAAGCCGGTGAGCGCGATCAGATCGGCTTCGGAGTACAGGCTCGCGCCCGTCACCCGCAGCGTCCTGACCACAATCTTCACTTGGCTGGCCGCAGCGGGCGCGGTCGGTGCGGCCCGCTGCTCGATGCGGATTTCCGGTGCGGGCCGTGGTGGCACCGGCGCTGGCGGGATTTGCTGGATCTGCCCGCCGGCGCTGGGAGGTTGCTGGGCAAGGGCGCCCGAGGACAGGGCCAGCAGCGCGAAAGGCCACAGGGATACGCGAACGCGTTGGTTTCTTTTCATTGAAATCCGTCTTCTGCTAGCTGGTGGGCGGGGTCTTAGTTGCGATAGGGCTTGGGCTCGCGCATCGGGGCCACGTAGGTCTGGACGGGCGCCGCAGGCGCTGCCACGACGGCTGCGGACGCCGCCGGCGGCGGTGCCGGCGGAGCAGCCACCACCACCGGGGCCGGTTCCACGTACACCTGCGCAGGCGCAGGCGCAGCTGCACGCGGTGCCGGCGAGCCGCCGAAGCGGTAGACCAAGCCCACCGACACCATGTCGGCGTGCCCCTTGTTGCCTACCGCGTCCCTGATGCGATAGCGCTCGGCTTCGACGCGCATGGCCCATGACTCGGTGAAGTCGTACATCAGGCCGGCGCCAACCTTGTAGTTGGTGGAGCGCTGGCTGGGATTGGCGTCCGCGTAGGGAACGGATGCCGCCCCGGTGGAGCTGAAACGCCCGTTGGTGCGGGTCGATGTCACGCCCACGCGGCCCAGCGCCGACAGCTTGTCGGTGAGGGGCCAGAGCCCGACCAGGTCGAGGTTCACGCCCTTGATGCGGACGTCGCCGGTCAGGCTGCCGGCAGGAACGGTCCTGGCCGTGTAGCCGAAGCTACCCAGATCGAAGAAGCCGGCTTCCACGGCGAAGTTGCGATTGAGCTGGTAGCCGCCGAAGATCTTGTAGCCGTGATCGTGGTCGCGGTCATCGATCGAACTGGTGGCCAGGCCCTGCCCGAGCAGGCCATTCGTGATTCGTTCATCGTCGATGGTCGCGTCGGTGCGGCCGACATTGGCGCCCGCGTACCAGCCGGTGTTCTGGGCGATCGCCGGCGTAGCCAGCAACGCCACCAGCGCTGCCACACCCAGCATGACTGAAGTCTTTGTGAATTTCATGTTGTTCTCTTCAAGGATTGATGAGCGAGGCTCAAGGCGTGGGCACGTTGATGACGGTGTTGACCATGGTGACCGAGGCGCCCAGTGACAGCACGCGGCCGTCGATGGTCACGATGGCCACGTTGCCCGGCGTGGAGATCGCGGTACCCGCCTGCGAAATGATGGTTCCGACCATCGTTCCGCCTCCGCCCGCGTTGATCGTCGCGGCGCTGCCGACCTGCCAGTACACGTTCTTCGCCTGTGCGCCGTTGACCAGGATCACGCTGGAGGGGAACGCAGCGCCCGGACCGCCGACGGTGAGGGTGGTGGCCATCTGGAATACCCACAGGGCGTTCGCATCGCCCTGGGCGTCCAGAGTCAGGTTGCCGCCCTGGATCATGAAGGAGCCGCCGGCAGCGGTATAGGTAGCGGGAGCCAGCACCAGGTTGGCCAGGTTGCCGGCGCCCGGATCCGAGCCGCCCGGCTTGGCCACCAGGCCGTTGTACGCCGACAGCGCATCCGCGCGGGCCTGCGTGGCGATGGCGAAAGTCGTTGCGGTGCCCTCGCTGGGGCAGGCCGCGGTCGGCGGCGGGGGGGCCGTGTAGATCAGTCCGGTCACGGTGCCCACGTTGGCCCCGGTTTCGGTGTAGGTGCAGCCGGGTCCCGCGTCATGGAAGCCCGTGACGGCCGTGGAAACCGCGGTGGTCCCGATGTCGCCGTTGATCACCGTGTTCACGCCCTGGTTGGTCATGCCGGCGCTGCCGCCGAATACCCCGAACCTCGAGGCCGCGCCCAGCGCAGCGGCCGCCGCTGCCGCGGTGGCGGGCGGCGCGCCGGTGCCGACTCCCGGGGGACGCGCCGTGCCATCGAAGCCGAGGATCGGGTCCTGTCCGCCACCGCCGCAAGCGGCCAGGCCGCCGAAGAGAAGGGCTGCCAGCCAAGGCCGGATGCTGCTGTTGAAACTGTTCATGGGTCTTTCCTGTCGATTTGCAAGCCGGCGGGGACCGCCGGTTTTCGCTTCCACCTCAGCAGGTTGCGCTCTTGTTCAGCTTGGCTCTGTGCGCTGGCGCACTTAGGCAACGCAACGGCGTGCCCGCCTACAGCCGAGTTGGACGCGCCCCACGTTTTTCTTGAATCCACCGCATGCGGGCCGCGCGTATTGGAGGTGCGTTCCACCCCCACATCACCCGACAGGAGAGCGACATGCGAATGAAGAGATCCAAGATATTCCAGTTGAGCCTGCTGGCCGCCGCGGCTTGCGCCGCCGGCCTGAGCCTGGCATCCAGCCATCGCGAGGCGCCGTTCATCACGACCAGCCCCAAGGTCGACGCCACCGACTTCTATATGTTCCGCAGCTACGAGGGCGTGGCGGCCAACGGCAGCGGCGGGCGCAGCGACTACGTCACGTTGATCGCCAACTACATCCCGCTGCAGGATCCCTATGGCGGGCCCAACTACTTCATGATGGATCCGAACGCCCTGTACGAGATCCACATCGACAACAACGGCGACGCGGCCGAGGACCTGACTTTCCAGTTCCGCTTCAACAACAAGCTGAACAACATATCGCTGCCGATCGGCAACAAGAGCGTTGCCATTCCCTTGATCCAGGCAGGCGCGGTGGCCAACGTCACGGACGCCAACCTCAATGTCAATGAAACCTATACCGTCAACCTGATGCGGGGCGACCGCCGCAAGGGCGGGGGCTCGGCGCTCACCAAGGCCGGCGGCGGCACCACCTTCGAGAAGCCGGTCGACTACATCGGCGTGAAGACGCTGGGCAATGCCGCGGCCTATGCCGCCTACGCCGCCAAGCACATTCATGAAGTGAAGATCCCGGGCTGCCCCAGCGGCAAGGACGCCGGCCGCGTGTTCGTGGGCCAGCGCCAGGAGGGCTTTGCCGTCAACTTGGGACCGATCTTCGACCTGGTGAACGCGCCGCTGTCGGTGATCACCAACCCGGCGAACATCAACGCCGCCGCTGCCAACTCCATCCAGGACCACAACGTCACCACCCTGGCCCTGGAAGTCCACAAGGATTGCCTGACTGCCGGCAGTGAGACCGTGATCGGCGGCTGGACCACCGCCAGCTTGCGGCAGGCGCGGCTGCTTTCGGCCAATCCTGCGCCGGGCCACCAGAACAACGACAAGGCCGGCGGCCCCTGGACCCAGGTGTCGCGCCTGGGCCAGCCGCTCGTCAACGAGGTCGTGATCGGCCTGAAGGACAAGGACAAGTTCAACGCTTCCAGGCCCCAGGGCGACGGCCAGTTTCTCGACTACGTCACCCACCCGACGCTGCCTGCCTTGCTGGGCCTGGTGCTGACCGGCAACGCCGCGGGCCTGGCGCCCACCAACCTTCCGCGGACCGACCTCGCCACCGTGTTCCTGACCGGCATCACCGGCGTGAACAAGCCGGCCACCGTCACGCCTTCGGAAATGCTGCGCCTGAACACGGCCATCGCGCCGGTGCCGTTTGCCAGCCAGAACCGCCTGGCCATCGTCGGCAGCTTGAAGACTTCACCGGCGGGCACCGACTTTGCCGGTTTTCCGAATGGCCGGCGGCCCAAGGACGACGTGGTCGATATCGCCCTGGTCGCCATGCTGGGTGGCTTGTGCATGGCCAACGGCGATGCCGACACGTTCAAGCTCAACAGTATTCCGGGCGTGGCGGGCGTCACCTCCGCCTGCAGGCCTTCCAGTGTGCCGGCCGGCGCCGCGTCGCTGGACGTGCATGACGCGGTGGACCAGGCCGTCGTGCCCTTCCTGCCCGGTTTTCCGTACCTCAACACGCCGCTGCCGGGCTCGCAATGAGCCGGATGAAAGGAATGACCATGAAATCAATCCCATGGGGACTTGCATCCCTCGGCATCCTCTCTGCCTTGCTGCTGGCCGGCTGCGGCGGCGGCGGTGGTGGCCGCGCTACGGTCGATGCCGACCCCAACGTGGAGGGCACCGACGTGCCCCACTCCGCCACCACCAGCTCGGCCGGTGCGCTGGCGTTCGTCAAGCGTGTGGCCGCCACCAGCGACAACACGTCCGAGCCGATCCGGGTGGGCGGCGCGGTGCTTGCGACCAGCGACACCGACGAGTCCGATTCGGGCATCTGAGATGAAGCGCGGGGGACGGCGAGCCGCGTGGTTCGCCGCACTGTGCCTGGTTGCCTCGCAGGTCTGGAGCCACGACAGCTGGCTCAGCCCTTCGCGAGGCGCCGCGCCGCCCGGGCAAGTGGCACTGGAGCTGGCCACCGGCAATCGCTATCCGGTGCAGGAATTCGGCCAGAGTGCGGCCGGCGTCGCGCAAGCCGGTTGTGGCACCGCGGCCGGTGGCAAGCTGGCGCTGCGGCCGGTGCGCGAACAGGCGCACTGGCTGGACCTGTCTGCCACGGTGCCTCAAGGAAGCGAGCAGCCGTCATCGTGCTGGCTGGAACTCGCCGCCGTCGAAGCAGAAATCGAGCCGCGCCTGATCCAGGTCTATTTCGGGGAGATCCGCACCTCGGCCGCCAATCGCCAGGCCTGGGCCGCGCTGCAAGCCCGTGGACTGCCTTGGCGCGAGCGCTATCGCAAGTTCGCGCGGATTGAACTGGGACAGGACGCGGTGGATCGGCCTGCGGTGGGGCTGGACCTCGAGATCGTGGTGCTGGGAAACCGGCCGATCGCCGTGAACGAGCCGCTTCAATTCCAGGTGTTGCGCGACGGCCGGCCGCTGGCCGGCTTCCCGGTGGAACTGGTGAGCGAGCGCAGCGCCCTGGGCATCTGGCGCGAGACCGACGCCGATGGAATGCTGCGCCACAGCCTGCCGTTTGCCGGCCGCTGGCTGCTGCGCGGCACCGACCTGCGCCCCTCCGGCGAGCGGCCGGACGCCTGGGACAGCCGTTTCGTCACGCTGGCGATCGAGGCGCGCTGAAACGCGCGGCCATCGTTTAAGCTGCGGCGTGAAACCGCAGAGCGGTTGCGTGCGTACTGACCAGCAAGACCACACTATTTGCCATGGACTCCAACCTTTCGGATCAGCACCTCATCGCGCTGATAGACCGCGTCGCAGCCCGCCCGGCCCAGGGCGGGCGCCACGCGGACAGCGAGGCGGCCTTGCGCGAGCTGTACGACCTCACGTCCTCCCGGTTGTATGGCGTGGCGCTGCGGGTGGTGAGCAACCGCGAATGGGCCGAGGACGTTTTGCAGGAGGCTTATCTCAACATCTGGCGCATCGCCGGCAACTACCGTGAGGCACTCAGCCCGCCGATGGCCTGGATGGGCGTGATCGTGCGCAGCCGGGCCCTGGACTTCCTGCGCCGGCGCGCCAGCGAGCGAGCCGACAGTGCCTTGGAACTGGATGGCTTCGTCGCTGAAACGGTGGCCGGCGACGCGCCCGATCCCCTGGACAGTAGCCAGGCCAGCGAGCATGCCAGGGCCTTGCACGAGTGCCTGCGCCAGCTCGAGGCGCGCCAGCGCGAAGTCCTGAGCCTGGCCTACCTGCGCGATCTGAGCCACAGCGAATTGGCGGAGCAGCTCAAGCTGCCGCTGGGTACGGTCAAGACATGGATTCGGCGTGGCCTGGAGCAATTGCGCGGCTGCATGGCCCGGTTCGCCTGATGGAAAAATGCCCATGAACCTGCTGGACCACCCTGAACTCGCGGACCGCCTGGCCGCCGCCTATGGCCTGGGCACCTTGCGCGGCGGCGCCCGGCGGCGCTTCGAAGCCCAGGCGCGCAAGAGCCCGGCCCTGCGCGCGGCGGCGTTGGCCTGGCAGGAGCGCTTCGCCGGCATGACCGAGCTGCAGCCGGGCGAGGCGCCCAGCCCGAACGTGTGGAAGCGCATCGAGATCGAACTGGCGCAGCAGCGTCCGTCGGCCGTCGCCGCGCAGGCTCCGGCGCAAGACTGGGGGCGGGTGCTGCGCTGGTGGCGCGGCGCGGCCTTCGCCGGCGCCCTGACCGCCTTCGCGGCCCTGGGCGTGAGCGTTTATCTCGGCGGCGAAGTGCAACAGCGCGAGGCGCAACTGGCCCAGCTCGATCGCGCCCGCAGCACCCTGGCGGAGCAGAACGTGCAGCTCGCCTCGCAACTGAGCGCCCAGCCCGAGATCCGCTACGTGGCGGTGCTGGAAGACAACCGCTCGTCCGCATCGATGCTCGTCACGTTCGATCCCAAGCACAACACGCTCACGCTCAAGCGGCTGGGCGCGTTCCAGGAGGGGCCGGACAAGTCGCTGCAGCTGTGGGCCCTGCCGCCTTCGGGCGGGCCGCGCTCGCTCGGCGTGCTGGGTGGCAATGAAGTGGTGAAGCTGACGGCGGCCGAGAGCCAGGTCAGGGACCCGCACATGCTGGCCATCAGCCTGGAGCCCAAGGGCGGTGTGCCCGGCGAGGGCGGGCCTACCGGGCCGGTGCTGTTCAAGGGTCCGATGCTGCAGGCGCCTTGATCGCCCGCTGAGGCATGCGGCGGGACAAGGCGTCAGGCCGCTCTTACGTTAGTTGGTTCCACAGTCCTACCTCGTATCGCGAGCTGGCAGGAGCTTGATTGCTCGTGCAGCTCAAGGAATCTCATCATGGACGCACTTCCCCCTCGCACACTCGCATCCAAAGTCGCAGCCGCAGGCGCGGCGGCTTTGGTCCTTGGTGTCATGGTGGCCTGCGGTTCGAGCGATGGCGGCGCGGACCAGGCCACGCTGGGAGCGCAAGGAAAGGAGATCTTCCGATTCGAAACCTTTGGGGACGAGGCGTTCTGGACCGACAGGCTGAGGATGCACGAGGTCATCGGCTCCTCCGTGGGTCCAGCGACGGCCCTGCTGGTGGGGCTCAAGGTCGATGCCGAAGCATTGCCCGCCGCCATCGTGGAGGGCATCAGGAACGGCAGTGTCGATCTGACCAGCCCGGAGACGACGGTTGCACTTCTGAAGCTCGATGCCGTGGTGGGCATCAAGGGAACGGTGCAGTCAGTCAATGGCAGGGACACGCTCACGCGGGTCGGCACCACCTGCGCCCTGTGCCATTCCACCGTGGACAACTCGTTCGCTCCGGGCATAGGCAAGCGGCTCGATGGCTGGCCCAATCGCGACCTCAATCCGGGGGCGATCATTGCCTTGTCCCCGGCGCTCGATGTGGTGACCCGGGCGGCGTACGCCTCCTGGGGCAAGGGCAAATACGACCCCCGCTTCAACATCGACGGCAAGAGCAAGCCGGTGGTCATCCCGCCGGCGTACGGACTCCAGGATATTCATCGCATCACCTTCACCGGCGACGGGAACGACATCGCCTATTGGAACCGCTACGTGGCGGTCACCCAGATGGGCGGCCTGGGAACGTTTGTCGAGCCGCGGCTGAACCTGTCGATCACCAATGGCACGGTCGACCTTGTTTCCAGCAAGTTGCCGGCCCTGCAGGCTTATCAGCTGACGCTGCAGCCGCCGGTCCCGCCGGCCGGCAGCTTTGACGCGGCCGCGGCGGCGCGGGGCAAGCTGGTCTTCGAAGGCGCCGGCAAATGCGCCACCTGTCACACCGGGACCAGCTTCACCGATGCAAACGCCACCTTGCATCCGCCCGCCGATTCGATGGCGGAGCCGGAAACGCCCAGCTATGCCTCACGCTCGGCCACCAAGCAGTACCGCACCTCACCGCTCAAGGGCCTGTGGCAGCACCCGCCGTATTTCCATGACGGCTCGGCCGCCACGGCCGACCAGGTCGTGCAGACCTACAACACGCGCCGTTCGCTGGGCCTCACCGCGCAGGAAGTTGCCGATGTGGCGCAGTACCTGAAGTCGCTGTGAGGCATCAAGACGCGTCGAACGCCCCGCGCAGCCACTCGATGCCGCCGGCCTCCACGCTCACCACATCGAAGCGGCAGGGCGGCTGCTGGGCCAGGCGCATCAGGTAGTGGCGGGCGGCGAAGATGATGCGCCGCTGCTTGACGTGGCCCACGCTGGCCGCGGCGCCGCCGAAGGAACGGCTGGAGCGCTTGCGCACCTCCACGAACACGACGGTGCCGTCGGTGGCGCGCATCACCAGGTCGATTTCGCCCCCGCCGCGCCCGGGCGTCCGATAATTGCGCGCCAGCAGCCTCAGGCCGCTCGCAACGAGGTGGGCCAATGCCCGATCCTCAGCGGCGTCGCCGGCCTGCTTGGTGGTGGCGGCCGCGGCGTCTTTCTTGCGGGGGAATTCCATTGAGCGCTTCTTTTTCCTTGGCCCTGAATGCCGCGCGCGAAGCGGCGGCGTCGCAGCATTATCCGCAAGGTGCGCTGTACGTCGTGGCCACGCCCATCGGCAACCTCGCCGACATCAGCTTGCGGGCCCTGCACTTGCTGCAGCTGGCCGACGCGGTGGCTTGCGAGGACACACGCCATACCCAGGCGCTGCTGCGGGCCTACGGCATCGACAAGACCGCGGCGCAGCTGATGGCCGTGCACCAGCACAACGAGGCCGAAGCCGCGCAGGCGGTGATCGAGCGATTGCGCCAGGGCCAGCGCGTGGCCTACGCCAGCGACGCCGGAACGCCCGCGGTGAGCGACCCGGGCGCCCGGCTGGTTTCCGCCGTGCGCGAGGCGGGCCTGCGGGTGGTGCCGATGCCCGGCGCGAGCAGCGTGACGGCCGCGCTGAGCGTGGCCGGCGCCATGGGCGACGACGGCGCCTTCGTGTTTGCCGGCTTCCTGCCCGCCAAGGCCATGGAGCGCGAAGCGGCGGTAGGCGCGCTGGCGCAGGAGGTGCGCGCCGTGGTGCTGCTGGAAGCGCCGCACCGCATTGAGGCGCTGGCCCGCGCGCTCGCCGCCTTGGGTGCGCGCGCCATCACGGTGGGACGCGAGCTGACCAAGCAGTTCGAGGAGGTGGCGACCGTGCCCTGCGCGCAGCTGCCGGCCTGGCTGGCCGCCGACCCGCAGCGCACCCGGGGCGAGTTCGCGCTCGTGCTGCACGCGGCGCCTGAGGCGCCGCAGGGCGACGAGGGCCTGCGCGTGCTGGCGCTGCTGCTCAAGGAATTGCCCGTGAAAAGTGCGGTGAAACTGGCGGCGGAGATCACGGGGGCGCCGCGCAACGAGCTGTATGAGGCGGCGTTGAAAATCAAAGGCATGGATGCCCCCGGATCGGAGTCCGGGGCAGGCTCCTCGAGTCCGGCATGACAAATCAGATCGCCAGCGGATCCACATCCACCGCCCAACGGATCACGCCTTTCTCGCGCGCCGCCTGAAGCACCGGCTGCCAGCCGGCGAGAAACCGCTGCAAGGCGGCACGCGAAGGGCTTTCCACCAGCATCTGCGCGCGCTCCACGTTGGCCACGCGCTGGATGCTCATGGGCACGGCCGAATACAGCGTCACGCGGTCCGCCCCTTCCACCGACTGCGCGGCGCTGCTGGCGGTATTGAGGAAGGCCTGGGCCGCTTCCTGCGTCCGCGCCTCGGCCCGCACCAGGGCCTGGAAACCGAAGGGCGGCATGCCGGCCTGTTCGCGTTCCTTCAACTGCTGCGCGGCAAAGGCGGGGTAGTCGTGGCGCCGCAGCGCGGCGAACAGCGGGTGCTGCGGATGCCAGGTCTGCACCCACATCTCGCTCGCCTCGGCCTGGGCCGCGTCACGGCCCGCACGGCCGGCCGCCTGCATCAGGAGGCCGAACAGCCGCTCGGGCGCGCGAAAGTCGCTGGAGAAAAGGGCCGAGTCCGCATTGAGCGCGGCCACCAGCGTGATGCGCCGGAAGTCATGGCCCTTGGTCACCATCTGCGTGCCCACCAGCACGTCCACATCGCCGGCATGCATGCGCGCCAGCTGCTGCTCCAGCGCGCCCTTGATGCGCGTGCTGTCCGCATCCATCCGCGCGATGCGCACCGCTTCGCCGTTGGCCTGTTTCACATCGGCGAGCAATTCGCCCAGGTGCTCTTCCAGCCGCTCGGTGCCGCGGCCCACCGGCGCAATATCCACATTGCCGCAGCTCGGGCAGGCACGCGGCACGCGCTCGGTGTAGCCGCAGTGGTGGCAGCGCAGCGTGCGGTCGATCTTGTGGAAGACGCGGAAAGCGCTGCAGTTCGGGCACTCGCTCTTCCAGTCGCAGGCGGTGCAGGCGAGCACAGGCGCATAGCCGCGGCGGTTGAGGAAGATCAGTGACTGCTCGCCCCGGGCGATGCGCTGCTGGATCGCCTCCAGCAGCTGCACCGAGAACACGGTCTGCTTGGGCTGCAGGTTCATGTCCACCAGCCGCACCGAGGGCAGTCGTCCTTGGCCCACGCGCGAAGCCATCACCAGCCGCTGGTAGCGGCCCTTGTCGGTTGCCTGCCAGCTCTCCAGCGAGGGCGTGGCCGACCCCAGCAGCACCTTGGCGCCTGTGAGCTTGCCGCGATAGATTGCAAGATCACGCGCCGAGTAGCGGGCCCCTTCCTGCTGCTTGTAGCTAGGGTCGTGCTCCTCGTCCACCACGATGAGTTTCAAGTGGGGCATGGACGCGAATACCGACATGCGCGTGCCCAGCACGATGCGCGCCGCGCCGGTGTGCGCGGCCAGCCAGCTTTTCAGCCGCTGCGGGTGGGTCATGCCGCTGTTCATCGCCGTCACGTTGCCGGCGCCGAAGCGTTCGACGAAGCGCTCCTGCAGCTGCGGCGTGAGGTTGATCTCGGGCACCATCACCAGGGCCTGGGCCTGCGGGTCGCGCGCCAGCAGGCTTTGCACCGCGTGCAGATAAACCTCGGTCTTGCCGCTGCCGGTGGCGCCGAAGAGCAGGAAGGGGCCGCCGCTTTCCTCGAACGCGCCCAGCGCCGTGCGCTGCTCCGGCGTCAACTCGGGAGCGCGGTCCGATGGCTCTTCGGCTGGGGCATCCGGCGGCCGCTTCAACCGCCGGGCCAGCTGGACCGTAGTGAGGTCGCGCAGCTGCGGCGGCAGGGCTGCCAGGGCAACTTCCCCCAAACCGCGCCGGTAATAAAGTGATGAAAATGCAACAAGTTGTATCCATGCACCGTCGAGCGGCGCGACCCCTTGCAGTGCGCCCGCGATCGATTTGGTGTTCGCTTCCGTGCGTTCGTTTTCGGGCAGGTCGCCGTCGTCCCAGACCACGCCGAGCACCTCCCGCTTGCCCAACGGCACACGCACGAGCGTGCCGGGCGCAAGTGGAAGCTCACTTAAATAGCTCAACGGTCCGCTGATCGAGCTGTGGGCGGGGGTGGGGACGACAACGGCAAGCCGGTGGGACATGAAAGCTTCGCTTAGCCGGGTAAGTTAAGCCGAGTTTCGCAAACAGCGCTTAAGTCTTTGATTTGAAACAGCTTTGGGCTTGATCCCATATTTGTGTGGATAACTTTGTTGATAGGTACCCCGGCAGCGCTCCCCAGCCCTGAAAAATCAAGGGCTTGGCTGGAATGCCCGCAAAAAGAGCAGCTTGAGAATGTGTTATGAATCAAGCACTTAGAGGCGCTATGGGTTTTGTAGCAGGCGGGCACGGGCGTACCAACCATGGGCCCAACTTTTGTGCATAAGTCAAGCGCCTGGCAAAGATTTTGCACAGCGTGACGCCTAGGGAACACCCTGATGACGAATTTTTTATGCCGCGCTTGGCTGCAGGCGCATGCGCCGCGAATGCGCATGGACCGCGTCAACCAAGGTCTTCACATGCTCGGGCGGCGTGAACTGGCTGATGCCGTGACCCAGGTTGAAGATGTGAGCAGGGCCGTTGCCGGGGCCGGTATGGGGCGCGCCGAAACTCTCCAGTACCTTGATCGCCTCGGCCTCGATCTGCTGGGGACCGGCGAACAAAATGTTAGGGTCTAAATTGCCTTGTAACGCCTTTTGGGCGCCCACCAGCGCCCGCGCCCGAGCCAGATTGACCGTCCAGTCGAGCCCGAGCGCCTCGCAATCCAGTGCTCCCATTTCCGCAAGCCAGGGCCCGCCGCCCTTGGTGAACACGATGCGCGGAATCACGGCGCCCTCATGTTCGCGCTTGAGCTGTGCCAGCACCCGGGCCGTGTACGCCAGGCTGAATTGCTGGAAAGCGCCGTCGGCCAGCACGCCGCCCCAGCTGTCGAAGATCATCACGGCCTGCGCGCCCGCTTCGATCTGCGCGTTGAGGTAGGCGGCGACGGCGTCGGCGTTGACCTGCAACATGCGATGCATCAGGTCGGGCCGGCTGTAAAGCATGGTCTTCACCAGGCGGTAATCGTCCGAGCCGGCGCCTTCCACCATGTAGCAGGCCAGCGTCCAGGGGCTGCCCGAAAAGCCGATCAAGGGCACGCGCCCGTTCAAGGCCTTGCGGATGGACGTGACGGCGTCGAAGACGTAGCGCAGCTTCTCCAGGTCGGGCACGCGCAGGGCATTGACGGCGGCTTCGTCGCGCACCGGCGACTCGAAGCGCGGGCCTTCGCCCAGGGCGAAACTCAGGCCCAGGCCCATGGCATCGGGCACGGTGAGGATGTCGGAGAACAGGATGGCGGCGTCGAGCGGATAGCGCTCCAGCGGTTGCAGCGTCACCTCGGTGGCGTAGTCCACGTTGGTGGCCAGGCCCATGAAGCTGCCGGCACGGGCGCGGGTCTCGCGGTATTCAGGCAGGTAGCGGCCCGCCTGGCGCATCAGCCAGATGGGAGTGTGGGGCGTGGCCAGGCGCTGGCAGGCACGCAGAAAACTGTCGTTTTGCAGGGGCGCGAATCTCATCGGCCAATTGTCGCAGGGCGGGGGGCGCGTCCTATGATCATCCGCAACATTCAAGCAAGCGGGACGACCATGAGCGACAACTTCGAACAAGCCAGACAGTTCTTCGTACAGGGCTTGGCCCACTACCAGGCCGGCCGCTTCGAGGAGGCCGAGCGTGATTTCGCCGCTTCCCTCGCGCTGCTGCCGGGCCGGCCCTCGACGCTGACCAACCTGGGCGCCGCCAGGCTCAAGCTGGGCAAGTTCCAGGAAGCCGCCGACCTGCTGGAAGAGGCACTGGCGCAAGAGCCGGACAACGCGGAAGCCCTGGGCCACCGGGCCACGGCCCTGGCCGAACTGGGGCAGCAAGAGCAGGCCCTGGCCTGCGTCGAACGGGCCTTGGCCGTGAACCCGGGGCTGGCGCCGGCCTGGACGCTGCGCGGCAGCCTGCTGAAGGATCTGGGGCGGCCCGACGAGGCGGCCGCCGCGTACGAACAGGCGATTGCGCGCGGCGCCGATCCGGAACTCAACCGCTATTACCTCGCGGCGCTGCGCGGCGGCGAGGTGCCGCAGGCGCCGCCGCGCCAGTATGTGGAGTCCTTGTTCGACGGCTATGCCGATGGTTTCGAAGAGCATCTGGTCGAGGTGCTGAACTACCGCGCGCCGAAGGTGCTGGTCGACGAGTTGCGGCGCATGCAGCGCCGGTTCGATTGCGCGCTGGACCTGGGCTGCGGCACCGGCCTGTGCGGCGTGCTGCTGAGGCCGCTGGCGAGAAGCCTTCACGGCGTGGACCTGTCGGGCAATATGGTCGAACGTGCCGCTGCGCGCGGTGTCTATGACGCGCTGGCGCAGGCCGATGTGGCGCAGTACCTTGCCGATACGCAGCAGAGCTACGACCTGGTGCTGGCGGCCGACGTGTTCATCTATTTGGGCGCACTGGAGGCGGTGTTCGCGGGCGTGGCCCGCGTGATGCGGCCGGGTGGGGTCTTCTGCTTTTCCGTCGAGGCCTGCGACGAGGGGCCCGATTTCGCCCTGCGGCCAAGCTTGCGCTACGCGCATTCCTCCGGTTACATCCGCAAGCTTGCCGAGCAATACGGTTTCGAAATCGGGGCCACAGCCGGCCATTCGATCCGCGAGGATCAAGGCATACCTATTCCAGGATTGTTCGCGTGGCTCATCAGGCGCTAGCGTTCCTGGCTCGAGCACAGCAAGAAGGAGCTTCTGTTTGGATTTTGCCTACCCACGTCCCCAACTCCAGCGCTCCCAATGGATGTCACTGAATGGCAAATGGCGCTTCCGGTACGACGATGAGCGAGCGCTGACGGCACCCGGGGACATCGACAGCTGGCCGATGGAGATCACGGTGCCCTTTCCGCCGGAGTCCAAGGCCAGCGGCATCGGCGACCGGGGCTTTCACAACGCCTGCTGGTACCAGCGCGATTTCGATCTCAAGCCGGGCAAGGATCGCGTGATCCTGCGCTTCGGCGCGGTGGACTATGCGGCCACTGTCTGGGTCAACGGCTGGCTGGCCGCGACGCACGAAGGCGGGCACACGCCGTTCGCGGCCGACATCACCCACATGCTGGAGCCCTCGGGCCGTCAGACCGTGACGCTGCGCGCTGAAGACGACCCGCACGACCTGACCAAGCCGCGCGGCAAGCAGGACTGGCAGCTCGAACCCCATTCCATCTGGTACCCACGCACATCAGGCATCTGGCAAACGGTCTGGCTGGAGCATGTTCCCCGCACCTACGTGGACAAGATCCGCTGGACGCCGCAGGTCGAAGGCTATGCCATCGGCTTCGAGGCGCGCGTCAAGGGCGATCGCTGCGACGACCTGTCGATCGAGGTAACGCTGCGCCACGGCGAGCGCCTTCTGGCGCGCGATCGCTACCAGGTAATCGACGGCGAGGTGGACCGCTTCATCGTGCTGTCGGATCCCGGCATCGACGACTTTCGCAACGAGCTGCTGTGGAGCCCCGAGCGGCCCACGCTGCTCGACGCCACCGTGCGCATGTTCAAGGGCGACGAGCTGATCGACGAACTGAGCTCCTACACCGCGCTGCGTTCCGTGCACATCCTGCGTGACCGCTTCATGCTCAACGGCCGGCCCTACCTGCTGCGCATGGTGCTGGACCAGGGCTACTGGCCCGATACGCTGCTGGCCGCGCCCAGCGACGCCGCGTTGCGCAAGGACGTGGAACTGGCCAAGGCCATGGGCTTCAACGGCGTGCGCAAGCACCAGAAGATCGAGGACCCGCGTTACCTCTACTGGGCCGACAAGCTGGGCTTGCTGGTGTGGGAGGAAATGCCCTCGGCCTATCGCTTCACGCGCACCGCCATCAAACGCACCGTGCGCGAATGGTCGGAGGCCATAGACCGCGACTACAGCCACCCCTGCATCATTGTTTGGGTGCCGTTCAATGAATCCTGGGGCGTGCCCGAGCTCACCGCCATCCGCGTGCAGCGGCATGCGGTGGAGGCGCTCTATCACCTGACCAAGACGCTGGACGCGACCCGGCCCGTGATCGGCAACGACGGCTGGGAGTCCAGCGCCACCGACATCATCGGCATCCACGACTACGACGCCAACACCGAGCACATGCGCCAGCGCTACGGCTCCGAGATCCAGCCCGAGCAGCTGTTCGACCGGCGCCGCCCGGGCGGGCGCATCCTCACGCTGGACGGCTACCCGCACCGCGGCCAGCCCATCATGCTCACTGAATTCGGCGGCATCGCCTACCAGCACCAACCGGCGCAGAAGGAAAAAATCTGGGGCTACACCGTGGCCCAGAACGAGGAAGAGTTTGCGCGGATGTACGAAGGGCTGCTGGAAACGGTGATCCACACGGCGCTGTTCAGCGGCTTTTGCTACACCCAGTTCGCCGACACCTTCCAGGAAGCCAACGGCCTGCTCAACGCCGATCGCACACCCAAGATCCCGCTGGAACGCATCGCTGCCGTCACCAGGAGTTCGCGCACCTACATCCCCGGGGTCGTCTGATGCATCGATTGCTGCTGACCAAGCCGGACGGCCGGCACCTGACGCTCTACGGGCGCGAGCCCATCGACGCGAACCTGCAGGCGCCCAGCCCCTTCGCGGAACCCTTGAACGCCAGCCCGCACCTGCGCTGGCATCCGCTGCGCGGCGAATGGGTCACCTACGCGGCGTACCGGCAAGGACGCACCTTCCTGCCGCCGCCCGAGTACAACCCGCTGGCCGTCACCAAGGATCCGGCGAATCCCACCGAAGTCCCGGCAGGCCGCTGGGACGTGGCGGTGTTCGACAACCGCTTTCCGTCGCTGGGCGGCACCAGCGGGCCGCCGCCGCCCGAATTGATCGTGCCCACCGCGCGCGCCGATGGGCATTGCGAAGTGGTGGTGTTCACGCAGGACCCGCAGTCGTCGCTCGGCGCGTTGCCGCTGGACCATATCGACTTGCTGCTGCAGGTCTGGGGCGAGCGCACCGAACGGCTGGGCGAGCGCGAAGAGATCCAGTACGTGCTGCCCTTTGAAAATCGCGGCGCGGAGGTCGGGGTGACCTTGCACCATCCGCACGGCCAGATCTACGCCTACCCGGTGGTGCCGCCAGTTCCCGCGCGCATGCAGCAGGCGGCTGCCGAGCACTTCCTGTCGCACGGGAGGGGCCCGCTCGAGACGATGATCGCGGGCGAGCGGCGGGTGCAGGAACGCATCATCTACGAAGGCCGGCATGCCATCGCGTTCGTTCCCGCCTGCGCGCGCTACCCGTACGAGGTGTGGATAGCGCCGATAGATCCGGTGGAGGGATTCGCGCAGCTCGGGCCGGCCGAGCGCGCCGACCTGGCGCGCGCGCTCAAGACCGTGCTGCTCAAGTACGACGGCCTGTGGCAGCGGCCGCTGCCCTATCTCATGGCCTGGTACCAGGCGCCCACCGATGGCAAGCGCCACCCGGAAGCGCACCTGCACGCCGAGATCTATCCGCCCAACCGCACGCGCGATCGGCTGAAGTACCTGGCGGGCACCGAGATCGCGGCCGGTTTTTTCGCCATGGACGCGCTGCCGGAGGAAAAGGCGCGCGAGCTGCAGCAGGTGGAAGTGAGCCTGTAATGAGCGGTTTCGAAAGCGTGTTCGGCGCCTTGCCGCAGGCCGTGGGGGAAGCGCCCGGACGGGTTAACCTGCTGGGCGAACACACCGACTACAACGGCGGTTTCGTGCTGCCGATTGCCATCGCGCAGCGCACCCGCGTTTCCATGCGGCGCAGCAGCGGGAGGCAATTCGCGCTGCACGCCGAAGGCCAGGGCGGCACCGTGCGGTTCGACCTGGATTCGCCGCCGCCGGAGCATTTCGCCAGCTACGTCTTTGGTTGCCTGGTGCTGGTGCGCGAGCGCGGCACCGACATCCCGCCGCTGGACATCCACGTCGAATCCGATGTGCCCATGGGCGTGGGCCTGTCTTCCAGCGCGGCGTTGGAAGTGGCTACGCTGCGCTGCCTGCGACAACTGCTCGGCATGCCCCTGGACGACGTGCTCATCGCCCAGCTGGCCCAGCGCGCGGAGATCGAGTACGCGGGCGTCAACTGCGGGATCATGGACCAGATGGCGTCCAGCCTGGCCGACACCACCCGGGCACTGCTGCTGGACACCCGCAGCCTGGAGCGGCGGTTCGTCGAGCTGCCGCCAGGTAGCGCAGTGCTGGTGATCGACTCGGGCATCGCGCGCTCATTGGCCGCCAGCGGCTACAACCAGCGCCGCGCCGAGTGCGAGGAGGCCGCGCGGCTGTTGGGCGTGGCTTCGCTGCGCGACGTCGCCAGCATCGACGAGTTGAGTTCACTGCCGGATTTGTTGAAGCGGCGGGCCCGCCATGTCGTGACGGAGAACGCGCGCGTGGTCCAGGCGGTCGCCTGCACCACGGCACAGGCGTTCGGTGCGCTGATGAACGACTCGCATGCCAGCCTGCGCGACGACTACGAAGTCTCCACACCCGAGCTCGACCGGCTGGTGGCCCTGTTGCAGGCCGAGGACGGTGTGCACGGAGCGCGGCTGACAGGCGCGGGTTTCGGCGGCGCCTGTGTGGCCCTGTGCGAGGCCCAGGCCCTGCAGCAGGTTGCCGCCCGGGTGCTGGACCAGTACGCCGCCGCCGGTCAAAACGGCAAGGTGCTGGTGCCGCCTCAATAGGCCGTCACGCGGCCTCGCGCTCCGGGGGCTCTTGCCGGCCCAACGGCCAGTCGCCGGCCATGTTGTGGCAATCGCCCAGGTAGCGGCAAAGCGCGTCTTCCAGCTTGGGCATCAGGAAGTGGCGCTCGCTGCCCAGCGCCGAATAGCGCGGCCGGGGGGCGACATGGCCGAGAGCCGTGCCGTAGGAGCTTTCGACCAGGCGCATGTCCAGTGACGCCGCTTCGGCGGCCATCTGGGCGAAGCGCGCCCAGCTCACCTCGCCGCGGTTGGTCAGGTGCCAGAGGCCGTGCTCGCCATCGACCAGCAGGTCCAACGCCGCCTGCGCCAGGTCCGGCACATAGGTGGGCGACACGCACTGGTCTTCTGCAGCCCGCCAGGGCTCGCCGCGCCGCAGCGTCTCCAGCGCTTGCGAAACGAAGTTGTGCCGGTCCCACGGCCCGAAGAAGGCGGCCGTCCGGATCAGCAAGGCATCGGGCGCATGTTCCTCGATGCGGGTCTCGGCCTCCAGCTTCGCGCGGCCATAGGCGTTGAGCGGCGCCGGCGTGTCGCTTTCCACGTAGGGCGAAGTCTTGCTGCCATCGAACACCAGGTCGCTGGAGAAGGTCATGAGGCGCACGCCCCGGCGCGCGCACTCCTGGGCCAGCAGCACCGGTCCGGCGACGTTTTCGCGCCACTGGCGCTTGTCGTGCTCGGCATCGTCCACGCGCACGAAGCCGGCGGTGTTGATGACTGCCCAGGGTTGCCAGCGCTCCAGCGCGGCCGCCACCGAAGCCGGGTCGGCGATGTCCATGTCGGCGCGCGACAGCAAGCGATAGGACAGGCCGCGCAGGTCGCAAAAGCGCGAGAAGGCCTGGCCCAGCGTTCCCGTGGCGCCGGTGATCAGCAAAGGACGGCCGGTCACCGGCATCGTCTCGATCTCGCCATGCGCCGGGTAGGCGAGGCGCAGTTCACGCTGCCACCAGCCGGGCGCGCCGAGCACCGGGCTTTGCGGCGTTTCACCATGGGCCAGTTGCCGCGCCAGCGCGGCCAGCGCGGTGGGCCGCGGCTCGCCGGTGCTGACGTCCCACAGGCCCGGTTCGTAGGTGCCGATGCTGCGCGTCAGCAGACTGTCCCAGTCGTAGGTGCCGAACGCGGCCCAGGCGGTGACGGCGCGGATGTCGTGGCCTTCGCTGCGCACTTCCTCCGCGGCCTGCCAGGCCTGGTGCAGCCAGCGCAGCTGTTCATCGCGGGTGCAGCCCAGGTGGGCCTCGGTGATGGCCACCGGCAGCCCGTAGCGTTCGCTGGCTTCGCGCAGGCGGGCGGCGAAGCCGCCGATGGCGCGGCCATGAACACGGGCCAGTTCCACGTCCACGTACTTGTCGCGCCCGTTGCCGCCAAGCAGGTCCGGCGGGTACAGCCAGACGCGCTCGTCCAGGAAGCGCTCGCTGGTCACGTAGCAGTTGATGCCCACCACGTCGGGCGGGCAGGGATGCTCGACCAGCTCCTGCAGTTCCTGTTCGCTGGCGCCGTGATTGCGCAGATAGGCGCGCAGCGGGTGCTGCGCGTCGACGCGTCCGGCCAGCAAGTCGAACGTCAGCCAGCGGCGCAGGTTCTCGAACTCGGCCTGGTAGCGCAGCCGCGGGGAACTTTCGATACGGCCGAGGTCATCGGTCTGTATCAGCTGCGCCTGCGGGTTCACCTCGCGCACGGCGCGCATCGCCAGCACCGTGGCCCTGATCTGGTTGAGAAGGGCGCGCACGAAACTCTTGTCGTCGCGATGGTGCGGATACCACAGGCCGTAGAGCCCGCTGAACCGCGCCGTGGTCAGCGGCTCGTTGACGGGCGTGTAGGCGTCGATGTCGGGATAGCGTTCGGCCACGGCGCGCGCATAGGCCGCGAGCTTTGGCGCAAACTGCGGATCCAGCAGGCTGGTATGGCGCGGGCCGCTGCCGTGGTGCACCAGGCCCGCGATGAAACCCAGCCCGAGTTCGCGCATCCGCACCACCCGCTCGTCGCTCCAGCGCCAGTCGAACACGCCAAGGTCGGGCGAAGTTCGTTCCCACAGCAGCGGAAAGCGCAGGCGCTTGGCGCCTGTGCCGGCCAGCCGGTCCAGGTCATCCAGGCGCCGGTCGAAGCCGCTGAAGAGCAGCTGGTCCTGGTACGCATCTCCAACGCGGTTGACGGTGCACTCGGGCCCCGCCCACAACTCGAGCGGCCGCATCGGGCTCATTAGGTAACCCCCGCGCTACGCGCTGCGGTGCTATTCGCCTTGGGAGCGGCCCGGCGGCTCATGCACCCGCGGACACGTGGCCGATCGGCGCCGTCAAGGGCGACACGTCGCGGCACGCTCTCGCGGCCTCCTCGTGGCGTTGCTTGAGGCGTTTGAAAGCAGCCAGGGCCTGGCCCACCACCTGGTCCATGTTGTAGTACTTGTAGGTCGCCAGGCGGCCCACGAAGGTCACGTTCTGGGTGGCTTCGGCCAGCGCCTCGTATTTGCGGTACAGGGCGGCGTTCTCGGGCCGCGGCACCGGGTAATAGGGGTCGCCGTCGGCTCGCGGGTATTCGTAGACCACCGAGGTCTTGGGATGCAGCTGCCCGGTGATGTGCTTGAACTCGCTGATGCGCGTGTAGCCGTAGTCGTTCGGGTAGTTCACCGTGCCCACCCGCTGGAACTGCTCCTGGGGCAGGGTCTCGTGGCGGAACTCCAGGCTGCGGTAAGGCAGCTTGCCGTACTGGTAGTTGAAGAACGCATCCACCGGGCCGGTGTAGATCATGTGCTTCCAGGGCAGCACATCCACGACGTCGCGGTAGTCGGTGTTGAGCATCACCTTGATGTTGGGGTGATCCAGCATGGACTCGAACATGCGCGTGTAGCCGTGCAGCGGCATGGCCTGGAAGGTGTCCGTGAAATAGCGGTCGTCGCGGTTGGTGCGCGTGGGCACGCGGGCGGTGACGCTGGCGTCGAGCTCCGACGGGTCCAGCCCCCACTGCTTGCGCGTGTAGCCGCGGAAGAACTTGTTGTAGAGCTCGCGGCCGACCTTGCTGACGACCACGTCCTCGGAGGTCTTCACGGCTTCCACTTTTTCGGCCACCGACTCGAAGAACTTCTCCATCTCGAACGAGGTGAGGTTCAGCCCGTAGAGCCTGTTCACCGTGTCCAGGTTGATGGGAATGGGCACCTCCTGCCCATCCACGCTGGCCAGCACCCTGTGCTGATAGGGCCGCCACTGCGTGAAGCGCGACAGGAAATCGAAGATGTCGGCGGAGTTGGTATGAAAGATGTGCGGGCCGTAGGGATGGATGAGCAGGCCGTCGTCGTTGTACCTGTCGTAGGCATTGCCGCCGATATGTCGCCTCTTCTCCACAATTAACACCCGTTGCCCCAGGTCCCGGGCCAGGCGTTCGGCCAGCACGCTGCCCGCAAAGCCGGCGCCGACGATCAGGTAGTCGAATCCGCGCTGGCCGGGAATGGTGGCGGAAACCGCCGACTTGAAACTCTCGCTGCCCTTGTCCATCGTGCTCCCTTGTGTGTGGCAGGCGCATCAAATGCCGCGCCTGTACCGCTAGGGAAGAGTAGCAAAGGGCAGGCCCGCGCTGTCATCACTGCTGCTCATCGGTGCAAGCCTTTGCACCGTGTTTCATCAGTGCCAGCTGTTACACGCGCGTGGCTTGACGCAGCGCCTGGTCGACGTCCCACAGGATGTCGTCCGCCTCTTCGATGCCGACGGACAGGCGGATCATGTCGGCACGGACGCCGGCGCGCAGCAGCTCATCCTCGCTCAACTGGCGATGGGTGGTCGATGCGGGATGGATCACCAACGTCTTGGCGTCGCCGATGTTGGCCAGGTGGCTCAGGAATTCGCAGGCGTCGATGAAGCGCTCGCCCGCTGCGGCCGGGTCGGCGGCCTTGATACCGAATGTGAGGATGCCCGAAGCGCCGGGCAAGCCGTCGATGCTGCGGAACTGTTTTTTGGCCAATGCGTGGTACGGCGAGGTCTCCAGGCCGGGGTAGTTGACCCAGCTCACGAGCGGATGGTCGTCCAGGAAGCGCGCCACCTGCAGAGCATTGCGGCAATGCGCCTGCATGCGCAGGTGCAGCGTTTCGATGCCTTGCAGGATCAGCCAGGCGTTGAGCGGGGAGAGCGAGCCGCCGAAGGTACGGTTGACCTCCATGCGGGCCTTCATGGTGTAGCCGAAATCGCCGAAGGTCTCGTAGAACTTGACGCCGTGATACGCCCTGCTGGGTTCGAGCATTTCGGGGAACTTGGGCGCCGACAGGGGCGATCCCCAATCGAATTTGCCCGACTCGACGATGACGCCCGCCATGGTGGTGCCGTGCCCGCCCAGGTACTTGGTGGCGCTGTGCACCACGATGTCGGCGCCGAAGGCGAACGGGTTGCACAGGTAGGGGCTGGCCACCGTGTTGTCGATGATGAGGGGCAGGCCATGCTCATGCGCCACCTGGGCCACGGCTGCTATGTCCAGCACGTTGACCAGCGGATTGCCCAGCGTCTCGCCGTAGAGGGCCCGGGTGTTGGGCCGGATCGCGCGGCGGAAGTTGTCGGGGTCCTCCGGGTCGACGAAGGTCGTCTCTATGCCCAGGCGCGAGAAGCCGACGCCCAACTGGCCCACGCTGCCGCCATACAAGGTGGAGGCCGCGACGATGTGATCGCCGGTCTTGAGGATCGCCAGCAGGGCCGTCATCTGCGCTGCCATGCCCGTCGCGCAGGCCAGTGCGGCGCGGCCGCCCTCCAGCGAGGCGACGCGCTCTTCCAGCACCGCCACCGTGGGGTTGCTGATGCGGCTGTAGACGTTGCCGAAGGTCTGCAGGTTGAACAGGCTGGCCGCGTGCTCGGCGGAGTCGAAGACGAAGCTGGTGGTCTGGTGGATGGGCGTGGCGCGCGCGCCGGTCACCGGGTCGGGCACGGCGCCGGCGTGGATGGCACGGGTGCCGAACGCGTACTCGCGGTCGGCGCCTCCTTTCGAGCTCTTGCCGAAGCCGGGGTAGTCGCGGTCTTTGGTCATGTCAGTACGGAAGATGTTGCGGACGGCGCGACGAGATCACCTTGGTGTTGACGCCGGCCCAGCCCAGGCCGCCGAACAGGCGCGCATGTTCGATCTTCACGCAACGGTCCATCACCACGTCCAGGCCGGCGGCCCTGGCCCGGGCGGCGGACGCCTCGTGGATGACGCCGATCTGCATCCACAGGCAGCGCGCGCCGATGGCGATCGCTTCATCGGCGATGGGCGGGATGTCCTCGCTCTTGCGAAAGCAATCGACCATGTCGATGCGGTGCGCCGCCGCCGCTGCCGTGAGATTGGGGTAGCAGCGCTGGCCCAGGATCTCGCTCGCCATTGGATTGACCGGGATGATCTGGTAGCCGTGCCCCTGCATGTACTTGGCCGCGAAGAAACTGGGTCGGTGCCATTGGGGCGAGAGGCCCACCACGGCGATGGTCTTGCAGGTGCCGAGGATGCGCCGCAGTTCGCTGATCGTGTTCATGCACTGCAGTGTAAGGCTGTCATCCCGGACTTGATCCGGGATCCACCTGGGCGCGCCAACGTGGATTGCGGGTCAAGCCCACTACTGTCCGGAGAAGCGTTCTCATTTGGATCGCAAGTCGTTGATTTGATTGATTTAAACGGCCGGGCGTGGCCGGGTCGATTTGAATTTCAGCTTCCCGAAGCCGCACACTCGTATGGATTTGCGGGGGTGCGGCCATGCACAAAGGCAAGCTGGTATTTGCTCAATTGAAGGAGCATCTGCCGCGGTCCGTTTTTGATCGGTGCGTGGCGCGTTACTCGGGCTCGCACGCGCCGCTGAAGTTCTCGCATTGGGATCAGTTGCTGTGCATGATGTTTGCGC
>NZ_JABJVV010000018.1 GCF_013155545.1 Caenimonas soli
CTGCCCGCCGACAACAACTGGGTGGAGAACCAGATCCGGCCCATCGCCACAGGCAGGAAGAACTGGCTGTTCGCCGGATCGCTTCGCGCGGGCCAGCGCGCCGCGGCGATCATGAGCCTGGTGCACTCGGCGCGGCTCAATGGACACGACCCCTACGCCTACCTGCGCGACGTCCTTGAACGGTTGCCCACCCAACCGGCCAGCCGCATCGACGAACTGCTGCCGCACAGATGGCAGCCGGCTTCGGCGGCAATCTGATACCGCGGCCGTCGTCAAGACGGGATCACCGCGTGCTTACAGCCGGTCCGTAGGTATCGACTTCAATCTGCCGAAGTCCCGCGAACTGCTGTGGCTGCAGCCCGTCTAGTCGGCCTGCAGGCACGTTACAGGATACGGCCTGGTTCCATACGGAAGACGCATACTTGCTATGCAAACGAACAGCTTGCGTGACCGCCATCAGTGGCGCCTCTCGAGGCGTTGCATTGACTCCAAGGCGGCCAGAACTCCGGTGAGGTCGACTAACTGCGGCGCGCCGCACCGAATCTCCGTGTATGCGACTGCCTGGGATGTGTCCAAGACGAAGAACGACGTCAGTGGCGCCGACCAGTCTGCGCTGCCGTTGAAGGCCGGCAAGTCAAGCTCAAGTCCCAAGTACACTTCTCGGAGCGTCTGCGGAACACGCCAGTTCACCCTGTACTGGTCCGCTGTAGTGACCCGCCGGGTCATGCAGGACTGGAAAGTCAAGGTCCAAGGCCCGTACGCACCTGCGGTTGTACGTCTCTGCTTGTGGGGTGATGGCGAGTACAGAACCACCTAGGATTCGAATCTGGCCGAGCGCCGCCTGAACTGCCCGCAACTCGCGGATGCAGCAAGGGCACCACTCGCCCCGATAGAAAACCAAGACTACCGGGCCCGAGCTGACTTGGCTTGATAGAGTGACGGAGTTGTGCCGCTCGTCGCGCAGTGTGAATTCTGGCGCGTGGCTTGACGCTCCTAATGCGGTTGCCGCTCGCTCCGTCGACACCGCGTCTCCAACAACCCTAAGCATCGCAACTAGCGCATCTGTTCGCGTGCGCACCTGAAAGTGCTCACGCAGTGCATCGAGCTTCTGTTGCAGCGGCATGAAGAGTGCATCGACATCCCAGTCTTCAGTCCTGGTGGGAGGGGTGCTTCGGAGCTGATGGCGTCGTCCGCATCATGTCGATGCTGCCAGTACCTGGCGTCCGGTTTATGTCGCTTTTCGGCCAAATTTTCCGGCGCCTAGCCGGAAGCCTTCTCAGATTTCAAGTCTCGCGCCAGGAACTCCGTAAGCGCTCTCGCTGCCGGCTTCGCCTGCCGTCCCAACGCGTAGACAGCGTGCAGCTCCGCCTGCCCGAAGTCCCAGTCTTGGAGAATGCGCACGAGTTTGCCTTGTGCAATCTCCTGAGCGCAGCTGCACTGGCTTGCGATGACGATGCCCATGCCGGCCACTGCCGCGGCGATGCGGCTCTCATTGGTTGAGAAGCTGTACCGGCTGTCAACCCGTACAGATGACACTTTCCCTTCACGCCGCAGCGTCACTCCTGCCCCGTTAGCTCCCGGGCCTGCGAAAACATTGAAGTTCGCGAGGTCTGCGGGCGACTGGAGCAAGCCCGCACTCGCCATGTACGCCGGCGACGCCGCGGCAATTTTGGGCCACGAGTGAATCTTCCGGGCGACGGCGGAAGAGTCCTCCAGCGCGCCAAAGCGCAGGGCTACGTCGATGCCTTCGGTAACAAGGTCCTGGCGTTCATCAGTGAGGGTCACGTTTACCCGAAGCTGCGGGTGGAATGCGAAGAACTCGGGGAGCTTGGGAATGAGGTGGCGCCTGCCAAAGCTCGTTGATGTCCCAATTCGGAGAGTTCCGGTTAGCACGCTCGTGCCGCGCACAACCTCGGCTGCCTCTTCAAGCGCGTTGAGCGCATTCTCCGCACGCGAGAAATACTCCGCCCCCGCGTCTGTAAGAGTCACGGTACGGGAGGTTCGCGCCAGAAGGGCAACCCCAACTTCCTTTTCAAGGCTCGCGATTGCTCTGGAAACCGTCGGCTGGGAGACGCCCGTTTCCCGGGCAGCCTCAGAAAAGCTGCGCGTTCGCGCGACTCGGATGAACAGCCTGATGGCCTCGAAACGGTCCGTCATCTTGAACGACTACCAGGCTGCGCCGTCGGCGGACTCGCGCCATGCCACACCAGCTGGCGGTGGAGGTCCTTGTCAGGCCGCGCCGAGATGCAGCCGCGCGCCTTATCCTATGCGGGAAATGAATCAAAGCGGTCAAGATATGCGAACAACGGTTCCTTCGTCTTGTCGTATTCCTCGTGATTGTGCAAATCTTGCGCTGGATGCTGCGCCAGCCAGCGAGAGTCAGCTTCCCTTGACGCGGTGGCGAAATTCACGAGGCGTGACGCCAAAGGCTTTGCCGAATGTCCGCGTAAAGTGGCTGTGGTTCATCCCGACTTCCAGGGCAACGTCGATGACAGGGCGGTGCGTCGTAGAAAGGAGGGATTTGGCGCGCACGAGGCGCCGATTCGTCACGTACGCGTGAGGCGTGATTCCTTGAGCAGCTTCGAACCTGCGCGTGAAGTGCCACAGGCTCATGCCAACACAGTTGGCCAAGTCGGCCAAGCTGATTGCCTGGTCAATGTGCTCGTCGATGTGGCGGTCCAGCTTGCGCAGTTCGGCGCCCGAAAGGGGGGTCACATGCTTTGACCGAAGCTCTTTCGCTGGCGTCAGCGCGCTCTGCGAGACACCATAGGCCAGAAGTGTCGCGAAGGCGGCGGCGACCGGACACGGCAGGTCTTCACCGGAAGCGAGCGACGCCTTCAGCAGCGCTGCGGAAGACGTGATGAAGGGGTTTCGAATCGACAGAGTGTCCTCGAACCTCAGCTCCTTGCCGCCTAAGGCCTGGGTGATGAAGTCGTTTGACAGTTGAAGCGACACGATGTCTGCCGACTTTAGCCAGTGGACGGCGTGCTGCTGCTCGCGGGAGACAAGGAGGATGTCCTTATCGCCGAATTTTTGGACAATCTTGCGGCCCGTCTCGGATTGGCGGGTTACCTGATATTGGGCCCCCTGCAAGGGAATGCAAACCTGAATAGAGTCATGCGTCTCCTCGGGGTAAGCCGTCGGCGGTGACGACTGGCAGTGCAGCTCGAACATGCCGGGCTCGACGAAGGAAGCGGAGCGGCGCGACGGCATGGAATTCTGAGCCCTCAGGTTTGACAGCATCGACGACCTCCGTGAAGCAGCGCGGGACTCAACGAATCTCGCCGCCGCTCAACACTATCACGTGCCACTAGACCGAGAGATGCCCGAGCACACACAACGGTTGCCCGGGAATCAGTTGAGATAGCCTTCCACCACGCTCGCATCGCGTGGCTTCGCGTCGTCCGGGTTTCTCCCAAACTCCCGAAGCGCCCGCCGCTGGCGCAGGAGGTCCCAGCATTGGTCTAGCTCTTCGGACACGTGACGCAAGCGCGTGCTCTTGTCCTCGGATGCCGTTCCGTCATCCCGCAGGACGCGCTCTTCGTCAACGAGTTCGGTGATGTTCTTGAGGATGGACTTGTCGCTCATGTTCACTCCCTTGGTGTGGTCAGGTCGCCCCATCGCTCGCGCTATGCGGTGGGCGGCTGCTTGGAGAAAAGCTCGAAGTTCATGTTCTCGGCGTCCTCGCCACACGTTGAGCGCCATTCACGCAGCAAGTACTCCAGCTGTTGCTGGCCGTAGGCGTGTGCCAGGCCAATGAGGCCATCGACGTTGCTGTCGGTCACAAGTTCTCTGCCCACGCCACGCTTGAGCGCGTGAAAGATTTCGAGCAGTTCGTCGTCACCTTGTGCGGGCGTGCTGGGACGGGAAGCATCAGGCATCACTGGACTCCAATGTCTTCTAGGACGGTGAACTCCGGCTGAGAGCCGGCGCTTGTATAGGATTTGCGGGCGCCGTGAGCGGAAGGCTCACGTCGGGTAGTCGTGGACTGTTCTCTGTATTCCCGCGGTTCCACGTCATATGCGCGTCGGAACGCTCGGATGAAGCCACCGTTGTTTGAGTAGCCGGCAGCCTTGCCGATGAGACCGATGGGCGTGGTGGTAGTGCGCAATTGCAATGCCGCCTGGCGCATACGCAAGTCACGCAATACGCTCATCGGTGAACGTCCAAACACCTCACAGAATCGAGCCATGAAGCCCGAGCGGCTCAGACACGCGGTGCCTGCCAAGCTTTCGACCGTGTGGACGGCTCCCGGGCGCGTTGACATTGCGACGAACGCCCGTGAGATTCGCGGGTCTCGGAGTGTCGCCAGTAGCTCAACCCAACTGCCGGCCGACGTCAGTCCTCGGCGAAGGAGCAGCAAGAGAACCTGTTTGATAAGCAGCGAAATCATCACTGCCTGCCCCGGGTAGTCGTGCCTGGTCTCATCAAGAGCAAGGTCGAGCTGATGGCCTAACGCTTGGCCCTGGTCAAAGCGCTCCACTATGACCGTTCGCACGCCAGCGAACAACTCAATTGCCTCGCCGAACGTCGCTTCGAATTCGCAGAGGATTAGGCGCAAGCCCTCCGCGCAATCGTCTCGAGCGTTTATGGCCAGGACTTTACCTCTGCTTCCAGCTGGGACTAAAACAAGGGTTCCACATTCGATGCGAACCGGTTCGCCATCATCTGTTGTGAACACTCCTTGCCCCGAAGCAACGTAGCACAGGACGACTGAGACGGTTGTCTCTGGGAAGTGCCAGCTCCCACAGCGAAGGTTGTACTCCTCCAAGCGAGCACTCTTTACTTCCAACGCACCCATCAAGGGAGCCAGGTCAGCGGGGTCAATTCTGACGACTGCGGGGTCTTGGTCTGAGATTCCCGAAGGCGCATGCCGGTTTGAAGGCCTCATGGCGATTCTGCGAGTCTTGACACGAAAACGACCTCGAAGAAGTCTCCGAGACCACCTGCGTCCAATCCTCTCAAAACACATCGAAGAGAACACTACCACCTCGTGCATAGAAGCCATTCAGTTATTGCATGATTCTGTTCTGTTAGAGAAAGTCTGAACAAGTCCGCCTACCCGCTGCGTGTCACGGTCCACCGTGGAAAGCCGTAGCCGGGGGAGTTCTCGCAGCGCGGCCTTCAGCACCTGGAAGCAAACGGGCTTGCGCAGGTGCATGGAAAAGCCCAGATCTGCGGTGCGTCTGCGGGTCTCGGCATCGTCCCAGGCCGAATAGGCGATCAGCGCCGGGGAAGGGCGGAGTTGCCTTAGCACGGCAGCCGCCTGAAACCCATCCATGATAGGCATGCCTAAGTCGAGCAAGACTGCGTCGTAGCGCACTCGGGTTGCCTCCTGGACGGCCTCCAGGCCGTTATAGACCGTGCCAGTCCGATGACCCTCTAACTCGAGCAGCATCGACATGCTCCTCGCCGCGTCGTGGTTGTCGTCGACCACCAGGATGCGCAAGCCCTGCTGGCGCTGGTCGTTTTCGTCGTCGTGCAAGTTGCACTCCTTGGGCTACCTGAGTTCGTCCATGGCGACCTGCGCCGCGTTGGAACGTTCGCTCCGTGCAGGATGCCGCCTGCTGGTGCTTTGCACGGGGTGGATGGTGGGTCGGCTCGCGATGATGGGCCGGCCCATGGCCATGGCGCCATCGTTGGCGCGACACTCGGCGCGGCGCTCATCGTCGAGGAGAGATTCGAGGATCGCTGACATGTCATTCTGCTGGTGAGTAGTTGGCTGGTTCGACATCTGGCTGGGGAAAACCATCTGCTAGTCAGATAAACATGCATTGCCGATTTCCGGATCGGACTCGCAACTTGTTCAGACCTTCCTTAGAGCGAAGAGAGCTACTGCAAAACAGGTTATGCGCGCCCGGCGCCTTCACAACGTGCATCGCTGACGTTTCAGCTCACGCCTATGCTCTTAGCCAGGCTCTGCGCCTGACTCACCGCTGCGTTGAAACTTCCTTCGAGGTCGCTATTGATAATGGTCGGCTGAAATCGAATCTCATGGATGTTGTCGACGCCGGCTTGATTGAGCCAAGCTTTCAGGTAGGTCGAGTGGTGGTCGATGCCGAAGGCCGGGGACGGCATCGAGGGCCCCCAGGCTCCGCTGGTCAATGCCAATACCGCACTCTTGTTCTTCAAGAGACCGTGGTAGCCGGTGGTCGCATCCAAGGTCCAGAGCAGACCAGGCTGATGAATGACGTCGATGTACTGCTTCAGGCGGTACGGGATGCCACCATTCCACATCGGGACCGCAAGCACATATTGGTCTGCCTCGATGAACCGCTGGGCGATGGACACGATTTGATCCCAAGCAGTCTTTTGCGTGGCACTTTGGTCTTGGCCGGCGATGGCAGCCATCTTCGCGGCCACCTTGTTTCCGTCGAATTCAGGAAGCTTTTCGATTGCCAGGTTGAGCACGTCGACTTTGAAGTTCGGCCTCTGCTGGCGCACCGCAGCGATGTATGCGTCGGCCAGGGCAGTGCTTTTTGCTTCCGGACGCGGCGAGGCCTTGATGTAGAGGATGGTGGTCATGTTTCGACTTATTGGGTGAGGTGAGAGGCGAGGTTGGGCGAAATCAGGTCTGAAGAATGAGGTCGCCCGTGGCGACATATCGGCAGAAATTCACGAACGGAATAGCTGCTTCCTGCCGTGAAGAGCCTTCGGTCCAGCCGAACACAACATCGGCGGCGGAAAGAATGATCTCGACCGGCCCGGCCGGGATGATGACGAGGGGACCCTCTCCCAATCGGAACTCGACTCGGCCTGCGACAGTGGCGTTCACTGCCGAAGGAGTCCTCGTGCTGTACGTGAACAATGAGTCCAGTTCCTTACCGATCGCGGGGTGGTCGAAATCGAAGCGACCATCCTCGGCGATAGACCGTGCTGCGCGCATGAAGCCACCCCACGCGCTGCGGGCCAGTGCTCCTCCCACGCTAATGCGCCTTACACCGAGAGCCGCGAGGTCCTTGAGCGTGAGTCCAATGTCCGAGCTGACCAGCACGTTTACTGGCTTCGGATGCACATCGTTGACGATGGCAGAAATGCCGTCTCTCGACGTCACTCCTGGCGCGTAGAGGACATCCGCGCCGGCAGCTGCATAGGCCTGTAGTCTCTTGATGGTGTCGGCCAAGTCCGCGCGCCCAGCCCAGAAGTTCTCGGCGCGCCCGACCAGAAGAGGAGCATCTGGACCAAGTGCGTCTAGGGTTGCTCTGGTAACACCCAGCCTGGCAGACGCCGTTTCGATGTCCCATACCGGATTCGCGTTGTCACCCGTGCCGTCTTCAATTCCGATGCCGGCCGCCCCTGTGTTGGCTGCGGCGAAGACGTTGCGAGCCAGGTCCTCTGCTGACCGTGCGAAGCCCGCTTCGAAACTCACGTTGACCGGTAACGAAGTCGCTTCAATGATTTCCTGAGCGTGAGAAAGTACGCGGTCCATCGGAAGTGAGCCTTCGGCTTGCCCGCTTGACCATGCCGCGCCGCCACTGCTGGTGCCAAGTGCTTTGAACCCCAGCCCCTCGAGGTACTTGGCGCTTCCCCGGTCCCAGGGACTGGGCATCACGAAACATCCTGCGCGATGAAGCTCCCTGAACGCTCGTCGGCGGCGTGACTCTTCGCTGTGTGAACTGGACATTCTTTCCTCGTGTTATCTCTATCTACGGAGGTCAAAGCTGTGACAAAAAATGCGCCCCGCGAGGACCTGCAGTTGAACGGTAAGGCAACGTCTGAATACAGGATTCCTTCTGATGTCTCCCAATGTCTTGTTCATCAATCCGACCCTCGGGAGTGCGACCGCTTTCGGCTCGATATTCAGTTGCATGATAAAACTATATCTGCTTCAGTTGTTTGATGCAACTGAAGCGACGTAACGGAATGCAACGGAGTGAAGTGATGACCTAAGCGAGGCGCTGGCAGGGCGACTGCGTCAGATGCACTGGGGAGCGGCGCATCGCCAGAACCGCGGCGTTCGGCTGGGGCTGAAGTGCGAAACCTCGACCCGACACCGAGTAAATCCGACCGTGGATAGCCGCAGGACGAGTGACGTCGCTACACCGCGACGCGCCGCTGCTTACGGTACTCCGACATCGCCAGGAAGTGGTGAATCATGGCGACGGCGGCCGCCCCTTCGCCGATTGCACCCCCTACGCGTTTGACCGAACCACTTCGAACGTCGCCGACGGCAAAGACGCCCGGCACGCTGGCCTCCAGGGCCGCACGGGGCCTTCCGTTCTTTGCCGCTCCAGCGGCGTCCCCGGTTCGTACGAAACCGTTGACATCCGTCTCCACGCAACCCCGAAGCCACTCCGTTGCGGGCTGGGCGCCAACGAAGAGGAATACGCTGCTCAGCGCGACTTCTTGCTCCACTGTGCCGTGTTGGCGCCAACGCACTCCAGAGAGTCCATCAAGCGGGTCGCCATTAAGGTGCGTTAACTCCGTGTGCGTGCGAACGGAGATATTCGGTATGGAGGAGATGCGGTCGATGAGATAGCGTGACATGCTCGATGCAAGTCCTGGGCCGCGAACAAGCATGTGGACGTGGCTGGCGTGCCCCGACAGGAGCACAGCTGCCTGCCCGGCGGAGTTGCCGCCTCCTACTAGCGCGACATCTGCGCCAGCGCACATCTGGGCCTCAAGCGCAGACGCCCAATACCAGACTCCGCGCCCTTCAAATTCGTCCAGACGAGAGACATCCGGGCGGCGGTAACGAGCACCGGAGGCCACGACGACCGTCTTGCCTCGCAACTGACGGCCGTCGCGCAGCTGCACGCGCAGCTCGCCAGTGGATTCCTGCGCGCTGCAGTCCAATGACTCAGCGCGGGCCGGAATCAGGAACTGAGCGCCAAACTTTTGCGCCTGAATGTACGCACGGGCAGTAAGCGCTTGGCCGGAGATTCCCGTGGGAAAACCGAGGTAGTTCTCAATCCGTGCGCTGGCCCCGGCCTGCCCCCCAAATGCGCGCGAATCGACGATGGCCACGCTCAAGCCCTCGGACGCCGCGTACACCGCCGTCGCCAAGCCAGCTGGCCCCGAGCCGACAATCACAATGTCAAACAATTCGTCCCGCGGATTGGAGTCAACCATTCCGATGCACCGAGCAAGCTCGTCCTCGGTCGGATTCCTGAGCATGGTGCCATCAGAGCACACCGCTATTGCATCATCAGGCGCACCCCCGGCCTCAAGGTGCAACTCCGCAGCCTGAGAATCACGGCCGATGTCCAGAAGGTGATGAGGAAATCCGTTGCGCTCCAGAAAGGACTCAAGGCGCAAAAGGTAAGGCGAGCGCGGGTTACCAACGAGGACCACGCCGCTGCTAGCACGCTGGAGTAGGGCGACGCGCCGGAGGATAAGAGCCCGCACAATGCGCTCCCCCAGGTCTGCCTCCGCGATGAGAAGTGCGCGCAGTTGCTCTGGCGGAATCAGCAGCGCCTCGACTTCCTCGACTGCCACTCCGTCCACAAGCGACGGCCCGCCGGAGATTTGCCCGACTTCGCCTGTGAACTGCCCCACATCGTGACGACCGACCTCGCCGTGAACGCCCACGCCGTCACGCTGAACAGCCGCCACCACTCCTTTGAGGATGACGAACATGCCCGGGCTGGTCTGGCCGGCGACATACAGGCGCTCGCCTTTGCGAAAGCCGGTTCCCAAGCCAAAGCGCCGGATGCGAGCAATTTCAGCAGTAGTTAGGACCGGAAATGCTTGGTGGTGACGGGTCGCCTCAACGGAGGTGGGGGAGAGGGGTTGGCTAGGGGCACTGGACAAGCTTTGCTCCAAGAAGAACATGCAGAATAAAGGGGAACCCCTTCACGACGCTGCCCTGCCACGCAAATCCGGACCCTCGGGTTCTAACTCTGGATTGAAAGGCACTCGACGATGTCCTCGCGTGGACATGCTGGTGCCGGGCTTCACTGCTCGAGTAGAGGCACCCACCCGGGCTGCGCTTCGATGCGAGCGAGCCAAGACCTGACATGTGGGAACGGCCCCAGGTCAATCGCCCCTTGCTCCGCCATCGAGATGTAGGGGTACAACGCCAGGTCCGCGATGGTGTAGCGAGCAAGTGCGACGAACTCCCGCGATGCAAGGTGAAGCTCTAATGTCTTCAGCACGTAGGAGGCCTGAGTTCGCCACGCAGCAAGCTCCACCTTCTTCTCCTCCTCCTTCGTGGCAATCGAAGTGAAGAAGCGGGCGGCGGAGAAGGCCTTGAGGACTTCACTCTGCTCGAAGAACATCCACTGAACCACGCGGACTTGGTCAAGCCCGCCTGGTACCAGAGGAGTTCCCTGCGCCAGGTGCCAGAGGATGGCGTTCGACTCAGGAATTGCTTCCCCGCTTGGAAGAATCAGCACGGGAACCTTCCCGGCCGGATTCATGACTAGAAACTCCGGCGTGCGGGTTGTGTTGTCCGCCAGCACGTGCGTTATTCGTCGGTACTTCAACCTGAGCTGGGACAGCAGGATGCGAACTTTCCAGGCGTTGCCCGACAGCCGGCTGTCGTGCAGCGTATACATCGCGGAACTCTCAGTCTGTTGCATTGCCGGGCCCTTCATTTGCCTAAGGCGAGCTTCGTCCCCAACGCCTCTCCGTCTGCAGCGGGAGCTTGGTTGCGAGCCAAGACCAGCGGCAGGAGCGTTGGCGCGGCTGCACCGCGCCGAAACCTTGAAGACGGGATGACTGTATGACGTCGCACCTACAATGTCGCATACCATTTTCGCCGGGATGCATAACAGCCGGTTAACCCCTCAAGGAGCACATCATGCAGATGAATCTCCGGCAGATTGAGGTCTTCAGGGCCGTAATGCTGTCCAACTCCATCGTGGGCGCCGCAAAGATGTTGCACGTATCGCAGCCGGCCATCTCACGTTTGCTTGCCCACACCGAAAGGCGACTTGGCCTTCAACTCTTTGAACGAATCAAGGGACGCCTGCATCCGACGCCGGATGCCCAGAAGCTTTTCACCCAGGTACAGGTGGTCTACGAAGGTGTACAGCTGGTCAACGAGATGGCCGAGGACCTTGTCGAGAATCGAGAGGGCACCTTACGGCTGGCGGGCACCCCCAGCCTGTGCCACGAGGTGGTGCCAAAGGCGATTGCGTCGTTCTGCAGGAGCTATCCAGGTGTGCGCATAGCGCTCCAGACTTTGTCGCCACCAAAGCTGCTCGATGCGGTCCTGACGCAGCAGGCTGAACTGGGACTCGCGTTCTTCTCGGAGCCGCATTCGGCTGTGAATTCGTCTCTCATCTACCCAAATCAGATTGTCCTGGCGCTATGAATCGCCCCGGTTTTCATGGAGGCCCGTTGGTTTAAGTCAGACCTCCACCGTGGTGGCCTGACTGGCGAGTAGCCGGTAGTAGTTTGCCTCAGCTTCTGCCGGTGGTATGTACCCGATGGGTTCAAGCAATCGGTGATGGTTGAACCAGGACACCCATTCCAGCGTGGCCAGTTCCACCGCTTCCCTGGTCTTCCATGGCGCCCGGCGATGAATCAATTCGGCCCTGTACAGCCCGTTGATGGTCTCGGCCAGGGCGTTGTCATAGCTGTCGCCTTTGCTGCCCACTGAAGGCTCGATGCCTGCCTCGCCCAGGCGCTCGCTGTACCGGATGGACACGTATTGCGACCCACGATCCGAATGATGAACGAGGCTGCGATTCCTCTCGGGTTGGCGGTCGTAGAGAGCTTGCTCAAGGGCATCGAGCACGAAGTCCGTGTGCATCGAGCTGCTCACGCGCCAACCCACGATGCGCCTGGCAAACACGTCGATGACGAAGGCGACGTAAAGCCATCCCTGCCAGGTCGAGACATAGGTGAAGTCCGAGACCCACAGCTGGTTCGGCCTCTCGGCACGAAACTGCCGGTTGACCCGATCCAGCGGGCACGGCGCTCGGCTGTCGCTGATCGTCGTGCGCACCACTTTGCCCCGCTTGACACCGCGCAGGCCTTGCTGGCGCATCAGGCGCTCTACGGTGCACCGAGCCACCGATGTGCCCTCCCGCGCGAGCTGTCGCCAGACCTTGTCTGCTCCGTAGACCTGCATGTTGCTGTTCCACACGCGCTCGATCTGCGGCCCCAGCGCCTCGTCGCGTATCGCCCTGACGCAGCGCCTGTGCGGCTCTCGTCTGAGCGCTGCATGTCGCCAGTATCCCGATGGGGCGACCTGCAGTACCTTGCAGATCGGCTCGACCCCGTGGACGTTCCGGTGCTGATCAATGAAGTCCATCAGGACTTGAGTCGGCGGTCGAGCTCCGCCTGGGCGAAAAACGCGCTGGCCAGCTTCAGGATTTCGTTGGCCCGACGCAGCTCCTTGACCTCGCGTTCCAGGTCCTTGACCCGTTGCGCCTCGGACGTCGTGACGCCCTCACGCACCCCGGTATCAACCTCTACTCGCTTGACCCATTCCAGAAGCGTCTGCGGCACGCAGCCGATCTTCGGTGCGATCGATTCGACCGCCGCCCAAAGCGACGGGTACTCCCCCTTGTGCTCCTGCACCATCCTCACCGCACGCTCACGGACCTCAGGTGAGAACTTATTCGATTTCTTCATGGCTCAATACTCTCAGAGATTTGAGCCTCCTCAAAAACCGGGGCGATTCAGCGGCTGGGCTTTTGGTGCGAGGGTGTTTGGTCTTGGGATTGGCATACCCCAATTTTGCGGGGCGCCCATAGCGCCCTTCTTTTTGTTGGTGATGAATTCAAAGAGGAAGCGGGCAACTCCCGCAATGAAGGCAATTCGGCCCGCGACCGCTACGGAGCAGTCTTCGTCCGATGGCGCCCGCCTGGTGGAAGGCGATGATGGCCTTCTGCGTCCTCTTTGGGCATCGCAAGACCCATTGCTGCGCACCTACTACGACACTGAATGGGGAATGCCTGTCAGGGATGAGCGCGGTCTGTTCGAGAGAATCAGCCTGGAGGCCTTTCAGTCTGGACTGTCGTGGCTCACCATCCTGCGTAAGCGAGAAGCCTTTCGAGCTGCATTCAAGAACTTCGACCCTGACAAGGTCGCCAAGTTCTCAGAAGGCGACGTCGTGCGCCTTCTGTCGGACACAGCCATCGTTCGCAATCGGTCCAAAATTTTGGCCACCATCGGCAATGCGGTGGCCACCATAGAGTTGCGCAGGGAAGGTGGGCTTGCTGACTTCATATGGTCATTCAAGCCGAAGCGTACGCCGCAGCCGCGGACCATGGCCGATGTTCCGACCTCCTCGCCTGAGTCGCTTGCGTTGAGCAAGGCCTTGCGCCAGAAGGGGTTCGTCTTTGTCGGTCCAACAACGATGTTCGCCCTTATGGAGGCCATCGGCATCGTGGACACGCATCTTATGGATAGCCATCGTCGCGGAACATCTGGGGTCTGGACTGACGCGACGTCATCCAAACGGACCGCCAGGCGAGGGTAGTGGATGAAAGAAGTGCAGACCCACCCCCTGAACTTCGTTAAAGGGCGAGGTGTTGGCTCGAACGTGCCTTCACGCTTCAACTCCTGGACAAGGACGAAGGAAGATGTCGAGGCGCTCGAGGACGAAGCAGACGGAGATGAGCCCAAGGTGCGCACAGAGGTCACGCTTCGGCAGGCGAAGTCCATCATTAGCAGGAATTCGTCGCCTGACCTTGGCTTTGACCAATCAATCAACCCGTACCAGGGCTGCGAACATGGTTGCGTCTATTGCTTCGCTAGGCCCACGCACGCCTATCTCGGGCTCTCGCCCGGGCTTGACTTCGAGACGAAGATATTCGCGAAGAGCAACGCCGCGGAACTGCTGCGCAAGGAGTTCGCCAGCAAAAAGTACCAGCCAGGTCTCATCGCCCTAGGCGCCGCGACGGACCCGTACCAGCCCATCGACAGAAAGCTGGGTATCACGCGGCAGGTGCTGGAAGTCCTGGCCGAATGCAATGCGCCAGTCGCAGTCACCACCAAATCGGCGCTTGTTGTGCGGGACATAGACCTGCTTGCTCCGATGGCGGCCAAGGGCTTGGTACGTGTTCACATGTCGATAGCGACATTGGACAACGAACTCGGCCGCAAAATGGACCCGCGTGCGAACGCGCCGGCTAAGCGGCTGGAGGCCATTCGCGAACTGTCGAGGGCAGGAATTCCGGTGAGTGTCTACAGCTCTCCCATGATTCCCGCTATCAACGACATGGAGATGGAGAGCATCTTGGAGGCAGCTGCCGCCGCGGGGGCGACCCAGGCCAGCATGGTCATCCTGAGGCTCCCACTCGAAGTGCGTGACCTGTTCGTGGAATGGCTTCAAGAGCACTTCCCGCAACGCGCCAAACACGTTATGAGCCTGGTCAGCCAGCTGCGGGACGGCAAAGACTACGATTCTTCGTTCGGCACTCGGATGACGGGCACAGGGGTCCTTGCCGGTCTCTTGCGACAGCGGTTTGAGCTTGCCCGCAAGAGTCTAGGCCTTGCGCACTGGAGACTCACAACCCAGGGTGACACGAGCCAGTTCAGGCCGCCTCGGGAACCGGGTGGCCAAGCAGACCTGTTCTGAATTTTTCGACTAGGGAGAACGAAATAGTGGACGTATCCGAGGCCGTGGACCCTGCGGCCCTTCCAAGCGGAACTGGCTGCGCAGAGTGCCTCGCTGCCGGTCTTTGGTGGCTCCACCTGCGCCGGTGCGCGAAGTGCGGGCACATTGGGTGCTGCGACACCTCTCCCAACCAGCATGCCACCAAGCACTTTCATGAAACAGGGCACTTCATCATGAGGTCGTTTGAACCCGGCGAAGACTGGTGCTGGGACTACAAGCGGAAGAAGGCGTTCTTCGGGCTCAAGCTAGCTGACCCGCAGTCGCATCCCGTCGACCAGCCCGTGCCGGGGCCGGAGGGCCTGGTGCCAGCCAACTGGAAGGCTTACCTTCACGACTGAGAGGCAGCCTTGCCCCGCGCGGCCCAAGACGGTACCGGCCAGATCGCGCAGCGTGTCATCGACGGCGCTTCCTCGCTGGGACTAGGCGCCGGCTAGCCGCCCAGCGGCTAATCCAAATCAGACGCCGAATGTCGCTCGCGAACGAGGCCGGGCGGATTGTCACCAACTCGATTGACACGGATGCCCCGCTGCACTGTGGGGCGCCGCTCAATTTCTTTGGCCCACCGTTCGACATGCCCATATTCGCCGCTGTTGACGAAGTCTCCTAGCCCGTATCCCCAATCGAGGAAGACGCCTCCGTGCCAGGTGAAGATGGCAATGTCGGCGATGGAATAGTTGTCGCCCAGGATGAACTGCCTTGTGGCGAGCCTCTTGTTCAGGACATCCAGTTGCCGCTTGACCTCCATCGCATAGCGGTTGATGGGGTATTCCAATTTCATCGGTGCGAACTTGAAGAAGTGGCCGAGACCTCCGGCAAGAAACGGCGCGCTCCCTACTTGCCAGAACAGCCAGGACAGGCACTCGGCCCGCCCAACAGGGTCATGAGGGATGAGTAGCCCGAACTTTTCGGCCAGGTGCAACAGAATGGCCCCGCTCTCGAATACCTTGATGGGCACAGGCCCGCTGTAGTCGATGAGGGCGGGAATCTTGGAGTTTGGGTTCAGCTCCACGAACCCGGAGCCGAACTGGTCGCCCGCGGTGATGTCAATCATCCACGCGTCGTACTCCGCCCCCGCCACCCCAAGCGCGAGCAACTCCTCGAGCATGATGGTCATCTTTCGGCCGTTGCCGGTGCCTGTCGAGTACAGCTGAAGTGGATGTTTGCCTCTAGGAAGAGGTTTTTCGTGAGTGGCACCCGAGATCGGCCGGTTGACACCTTGCCATGCCCCTCCACTTGGCTTATCCCAGACCCAAACTTTGGGAGGTACGTAAGTCTCCGACTGATTCATGGCATGTCCTTCTTTATAGCGCAAGCGGCGCCGACGATTGGGGTTGTCCTGTAGGGCCGCAATTGGGTTTGAAAACCCGCTTGGTAGATGCGGGGTGTTTCTGCAGTTTTGAAGCCGGACGACGAGGTCGACGCACCAGCTCTCCGCCGCAATTCGGGCACGCACCTGCAAGCGGGCCTGTCGCACAGGTCTCGCAAAAGGTGCATTCAAACGAGCAAATCATTGCCTCGGTCGATTCAGGCGGCAGGTCCTTGTTGCAGCACTCGCAGTTGGGCCTGAGTTCCAGCATCAGCTTCTCCATGTTCTCCGCGCACCCGGCGGCTTATTCCTTGGCACAGGCGAGACGACTTCCGGCGCGGGCGCCCTAAAACCTTTCAACCCACGGGCGCACCTCAACTTCCCACGTCCAGGCGCTGCGGTGCTGGCGAAGAACGTGCAGGTACGTTTCTGCAACAGCGTCCGAGTCGAGCGTGCTGTCAGGCTTGTCAGCCGGCTCAGGCGTAGAAGTGCGCAGGCTTCCATCAATGACGAAATGGGCGACGTGAATACCTTGAGGCCCGAGCTCTCGTGCGGCGCTTTGGGCCAGCCCGCGGCGGCCGAACATTCCCATCGCGAAGGCGGCTGAATTCGCATAGCCCTTCACGCTGGCGGAAGCTCCTGTCAACAGGATTGCGCCCGTCTTGCGTGGAATCATGCGGCGCGCAGCCTGCTGGACTACGAGGAACGCCGCGTAGGTCGATGCTGCGATGACTCCCTTGACCGCTCCAGGGTCGAGGGTGGGAATCGCTCCCTGCACCCGCGCTGCGGCGTTGTAGAGCACCACGTCTATTGGGCCGAGCTTGGACTCCATATGGTCGAATAGAGCAGCTACAGATGCTTCATCTGTGGCATCTGCCGCGAAGACTTCTGCCCCGATTTCTGCCGCAAGGCTTGCGAGCTTGTCAGTGCTGCGCGACGCGAGGCCGACCTTGACCCCTTCACGGGCTAACGCTCGCGCAACGGAAGCACTGACACCAGGACCAGCTCCGACGATTAATGCCGTTGTGTAGGGAAGCTTGTGCATCGAGTTCGAGTCTCCGTCTGGATAGCGCTCTTAGCCGTCGCCGACCGAGCATTTGCGGTTTATACTCGCATAAGTCCTATCATGCAACTATGCGTCCGCGCAGGGCTCGGGCGACGTGCCAATGCTTCTTGGTCATCTGGAGGTGAACAATGGTGACCTCACCTCTGATATGTTGGCGAACAAGGCCGTCCAATGAACCTCAAGCAGCTAGAAACCGTCGTCCAGGTCGCCAGACTCGGTTCGCTGGCCCGTGCTGCGACCGCGATGGGACTTGCTCAGTCGATTGTTAGCCGCAACGTCAGCCAGCTGGAACTGGCGTGGGGAGACCGGCTGTTTACTCGCACCGGCCGGGGAATGGCGCTGTCCACCTTCGGGGAGATGGTCCTGCCCGAAATTGAAGCGCTGCTGGAGCAAGCGGTACGACTGGATGAGGCCGTCCGTGGCAAATCCGGGGTGCCAGCTGGCGTGGTGCGGGTGGGGGTGGTTCCCTCCCTTGCGAACTCGGTTGTTCCTGCGTTGTTCGCTGACCTGCGGGCTCGAGCCCCGGGTGTGAAGCTGGCAATCACGGAAGCGATGAGCGGCCAGCTCGACGAGCTCCTGGCATCAGGACGAATTGAGCTTGCGGTCACCAACCGCTATGAAAAAGAGGTCGAAGGGGAAGACTGCGTCGGTCAAATCACGACCTACTTGGTCCTCCACCCCGCCCATAAGTTCTCCCGGCGAAAGTCGATTCGCCTCGCGGAGATTGCGGGCATGCCCCTGGTCGTCCCGTCCGCGCCAAGCGGTTTGAGAACTGTGCTGGACGCTGCTTCGCGAAAGCTAAAAGTCACTTTCGTTGTGCATATGGAGGCCGAATCCCTCTCGGTTATGAAGGAGGTCGCCATGTCAGGGGAGGCGATGACGATTCTGCCGCTCTGTGCCGTACAAAGAGAGGTAAGCGCAGGGAAGCTGGCGGTGGTCAAGATTACAGAGCCCGCGTTACCTCGAAAAATCATGATTGCCAGCACACGCCACCATGCGCTGTCAAAAGCGGCGCGATTCACCATGGCACGGCTGCACGCAACAGTCCCACCGCTACTACGCGCATCAGACAGCTCCCATCCATAAACTGGAATCCTGCCTTCCGCTAACTAGGATTGTCTGGGCGACTCGCAAAAACGATAGTCGGCTGACACACAGTCGTCACAACGCTTTTGCGAGGAACCTCATGTCACTAAATCGCCGTCGATTCTGGGTCGCCGCCGCCGCGTTGATGGCGGCCAGTACGGCCTTCGCTGCCTACCCCGAGAAGCCAATCACGATGATTGTGCCGTTCCCCGCTGGGGGTCCCACGGATGCACTGGCGCGCCTCCTTGCGCTCAACCTTTCGCAAGAGCTGGGGCAAACGGTCATCGTCGACAACCGGGGAGGGGCAGGGGGCGTCATCGCCACTCAGACCGCGGCGTCGAGCAAGGCCGATGGGTATACGGTCTTCTTCGCCACAACCGGGACCATGACCATAAACCCGGCGCTGTACAAGACGAGCTTAAAGCTGGACCCGTTGAAGGCGTTCGACCCGGTGGGTACGGCTGTTTTGGCGTCGAGCGTCCTGGTGGTGAGCAAAGGAGCTCCGTACTCTGGCGTGCGCGACATCATTTCAGCGGCGAAGGCAAAGCCAGGAAAGCTGACCTTCGCGTCCAGCGGTAACGGTGGCGTCATCCATTTGATGGGCGAACTGTTCAAAGACGCCGCCGGCATAAAAATCGGGCACATCCCATACAAGGGGTCGGCACCAGCGATTACCGACCTTATTACCGAGCGGGTGACGATGATGTTCGACGTGACGCCGGGCTCCATGCCTTTCATCGCGTCAGGAAAGCTCAAGGCGCTGGCAGTCACTACGCGCCGCCGCATCCCTGCTCTGCCCGATGTGCCCACTGTTGCCGAATCTGGGCTACCTCAGTTCGAGGCCAGCAGCTGGTTTGGCCTGGTTGCGCCCAAAGGCACGCCCTCCAACGCGATGGAGCGGCTCCACGCCGGCCTGCAAAAGGTCTTGGGCAACGGGGATGTCCAAAAGCAACTGGTCGCACTTGGTGCCGAAGCCTATCCCGGGAGTCCGGCCGACTTTTCCAAGCTCCTGTGGGAAGACACCGCCAAATGGACCGCCCTCGTGAAGTCCTCAGGCGCGACCATCGACTAACCGGAACCCCGATGCCTCTTTATCAATACAACGAGCTCACTCCCCAAGTCGCGGCGGACGCAATGGTCTTTGAAGGCGCAGTGGTCATTGGCGACGTACGCCTTGCCTCCGGTGTCGGCGTGTGGGCGGGCGCGATTCTCAGAGCAGACAACGACACGATAAGCGTTGGAGAAGACACAAACATCCAGGAGGCTGCGGTGTTGCATGTGGACCGTGGGCACCCCATGCATATCGGCGCACGCGTCACGATTGGGCACCAGGCGATGCTGCACGGCTGCATGGTTGAAGACGGCGCCATGATTGGCATCGGCGCAACCGTTCTGAACGGGGCGCGAATCGGGCGAGATTGCCTGATTGGCGCTGGAGCCTTGGTTCCCGAGGGTCGGGAGATTCCGGCGCGGTCCGTCGTCATCGGAGTGGGCAAGGTTGTTCGCACCCTCTCGGACGAGGAAGTGGCCGGCATTCACGCGGGTGCAGCAGATTACGCCCGTAAGGCGCGCAGCATGCCCCTCAACCTCAAGCGTCTTTGAGGTGGCGGCCGAAATGGAAAAAGAACTTCTGCTCGAGCGGGAGGCAGACCTCGCCGTCGTCACGCTGAACCGCCCGCAGCGCATGAATGCCATCAACGCCAGCCTGCGACAACAGTTCGTTGAGTGCATGCGTGGCCTGAACGCGGACGAGACAGTCCGCGCCATCATCCTCAAGGGAGCGACGCCAAGGGCGTTTACGTCAGGTATGGACCTGGATGACGCCTACGAAGTCACCTGGGACAGGATGATTCCGCGGATGAACGACCAGCGTGAAGTCCTGGAAGTGGTGCGCGATATGGACAAGCCGGTGGTCAGCGCCATCGACGGAATTTGCCTGGGCGCTGGATTCCACATCGCGCTCTTGTCGGATTGGCGTGTCGCCACGCCCTCAAGCCTGTGGGGCCAACCCGAGGTCAGAGTGGGCATTGCGAGCATCGCCGGCCCATTTTTGATGAGTCTCTACGTTGGTCAAGGGCACAACATGGAACTGGCGCTCTCGGGGGAGCCTGTCACCGGGCAGCGCGCGTATGAAATGGGATTCGTCAGCACTTTGTGCGAGTCCCATGAGGTCTTCCACATCGCCAAAGAGCGGGCCAAGCAGTTGGCATCCATGCCGCGGCTGGCCGTTCGGCTTACCAAGAAGCGGATGCGGGACCTGACAAGCCCGGCTTTCAATGACTCGTTCATCGCTGCTACGCTCGCCCAAATTGAGTGTCTGGGCGATGGCGAGCGTCAATCCATGATTCAAGCTTTTCTTAAAAAGCGCGAGGAAAAGCTCGCAGAGCAGGCCAAGCAATGACCGAGAACATCGATGCGTTTACCAATCCCGCAAGTGTTGCGGTGATTGGTGCCTCGGACAACCCGAACAAGGTTGGCGGCCGACCACTTCACTACATGAAGAAGTTCGGATTTCGCGGCAATATCTTCCCCATCAATCCGACTCGTGCCGAAGTGCAGGGCCTCAAGGCATACCCGAACGTCGCGGCAATCAGGGTGGTCCCTGATGCTGTTGTGATTGCAGTCGGTGGCGAGCAAACCCTGGCGCACGTTCGCGAGTGTGCAGCGCTCGGCGTCAAAGCTGGAGTCATCATGTCGTCTGGCTTCGGCGAGCTGGGCGATGAGGGGCGCCTGCGCGAGCGCGAGCTAGTCGAGGTCGCGCGCGCAGGAGGCATGCGGCTGATGGGACCAAACTGCCAAGGGCCGGCGAACTTTGCCAACGGCGCTGTTCTGAACTTCAGCACGATGTTCGTGGAGACGCAGGCCCTGGATGGTCCCATCGCCATCGTCAGTCAAAGCGGAATTGCGAGCGTGATTCCATACCACCTGCTGCGCCGCGAGGGATTCGGAGTGCGGTACGTGGTTGCGACCGGCAACGACGCCGACGTCGGGGCGTGTGCCATGACGCTTTCGGTCGCGCGGGACCCCGCGATTAAGCTGATTCTTGTCTACCTCGAATCCCTGTCTGACCCGGACAGCTTGGCCAAGGCCGCCGCTCTGGCCCGTGCACGTGGCGCGTACATGGTTGTGCTCAAGAGCGGGGAAAGCGCCAAAGGCGCAGCCGCTGCGTCATCGCACACTGGCGCGCTTGTCGGAAATGATGCAGCAATTGATGGCTTCTTGGCACGCCATGGCATCTGGCGCGCGCGTGACATGAATGAGTTGATTCGTGCCACAGCGCTGTACTTGGGAGACCGCCCTGTGGGAGGAGGTCGGCTTGTGGCCATGAGTCCCAGCGGCGCTGTCGCGGTGATGACTGCCGACTTGGCCGAACGCGAAGGCTTGGAACTGGCCAGCCTGGCGCCGGCCACCAAATCCGAGCTGTCGAAAATCCTGCCTGAGTTTGGCACTCCCAACAATCCGCTTGACACGACTGCGGCTATTCTGAGCGACGGCTCGATGTGGGCCCGCGCGATGCATGCCTTGGCTAGTGACCCTCAAGCCGACAGCCTGATGGTGAGCATGTCGGTGGCCGGTCCGGGCTACGACGTGCATAGCGTGGCCAAAGAGGCCGCCGCTCTGGCAAACAGCTCCGACAAGCCTGTCTTGCTCAGCGCCCCACAAGAGCGCGTTCGAGATGTGTTCTCTGCGCACGGTATCCCGGCGTTCGTTACCGAAGCGGATGCTGTGTCGGCATTAGCCCAATACACAGCGCACCAGAGCATGCGCGATGTTTCGCCTGCAACAGGCAAGCGTCAGCGGCTCTCGTATCCTGGCGCTGGGCTGCTGGACGAGCATGAAAGCTTGGCGCTGCTTTCAAACGCGGGGGTGCCAGTTGTTCGACAGCGAATCTGCACCACACCTGAAGAGGCCCAGGCAGCTTTCAACGAACTGAACGTCCAAAGAGTTGTGGTTAAGGGGTGCGCGGCGAGCGTTCCGCATAAGAGCGAGCATGGGCTGGTTCGCCTCGGTCTTACGTCATCCGCCGAAGTCGCCACAGCTGCCGCTCAGTGCATCGACAAGCTCGTGTCACTTGGGGTGGTCAACCCTCAGGTCATCGTCGCCGAGATGGTGCGAGGCGTACACGAACTGGCCCTAGGCGTCACTGTGGACCCGCGGGTTGGGGCGGTCGTTATGGTTGGTGATGGCGGAACGCTGATTGAGCTGCGCAAGGACGCTGTCTCGCTGTTGGCTCCCTTCACCGTGGAGCAAGCTAAGCAAGCTTGTGCAAAGCTGCGCATCGCGCCGTTGTTTTATGGCTATCGAGATTCGCCGGCGCTTGACCTGGACGCGTTCGCCGAGGCAGCTGTTGCCCTTGGCAACTTCGCGGCGAATGCCGTCAACTTGCGTTCCGTCGATGTCAATCCAGTGATTGCCATGCCAAAAGGGCAGGGCGTCTTCGCCGTCGACGCAGTTGTCGAGCTGCAAGAGGTGACGGAGTAGGGAAGGCTTGGAGCAATAATCCCTCGCCACAGAACCAGTTGCCACGACGTGTCGCGCGCTCCCTTGATGAAGAGCTGGACTTTGTTCGCGGTATGCGGGAGCAGGCTGGCGCGTTGCATCACCGCTCCTGGAGGCAGGGCGCTGAGGTAAGCGTCAACGTTTATCGGGCGACGAGCAGCAAATGCCGACAAGCTGATTCGGCAAGCCCATGGGTACCGTCATCTCTGCGGCGCTGATGACGGCGATTAACTCCGACCTGCCCGGGCAAGTGATCGCCACAGTGTCGGAGTCGGTCTACGACACTGCCACAGGCCGGTACTTGCTGATCCCGCAGGGCTCACGCCTGATCGGCCGCTACGACGGCCAGGTCGCCTTCGGCCAGCGGCGCGTGCTGCTGGTGTGGACACGACTGATTCTGCCGGACACGTCGTCCATTGCACTCGACCGTCTGCCCGGTATCGATCCCGCCGGCTACGCCGGGCTGGAGGATGGCGTCGATTGGCATTGGGATCGCATTCTTGCCGGTGCCGCACTGTCCACGCTGCTAGGCATTGGGGCCGAACTGGCGGCGCCGGAGAGCCGCACGGAGGGCAGCCGCGTTGTCACCGCTGGACGGGAAAGCGCACAGGACACTGTGAACCAGGTAGGCCAAGAGATCACCAAGCGCAACGTGAGCATTCAGCCAACGCTGACGATTCGGCCGGGCTTCCCGATGCGGGTGATGGTCAGCAAGGATTTGGTGCTGCGGCCTTATCAGCCACTATTCTTCCTGAGAGGATCCTCGCAATGAGCCTGTCTAGGAAAAAGCTCGGGCTCGGTCCATTGCCCCGAACCGACGTGGTGAAGCTCACGATCACATTGTCGGTTGAGGCGAAATCCAGGCTCGATCGCTATGCCACTCTTCACAGTCAAGTCCACGGTGAGGCGGTGGATGCGGTGGTGTTGATCCCGCATATGCTCGATGCCTTCATGAAGCGGGATCGTGGCTTCAAGGCACTGGGTTCGAAACATTCCGTCGACTGACCTAGCTAGCGATCGCCTCGGTCAAAACTTACGTAAGGAGGCTGCTGTGTCCACAGCGCGTTGGGCGACATCGTCCGCTGTCGCGCGCAAAACTTCGACTGAGTAAGGGCGCGACTCCGTACCTGCCGTGGGAACCGATCTAATGAGAACTCTTGAAGAAGTTCTAGACAAGATATCAGCGGAACTTCGCACTGCATTCAACGCAGATTTGCTCGCACTTCAGAACTCGATCTTCTTTACCTACATAGTCGTCGCGGAAATCTCTAAGGTGGGCATCAGTGCTACGGTGGGTTGGCATTTCCTTAAGATATTCCGCTCGGTCAGCCCCAGCAAGTGGAGTGCAACCAGAAATGATGTGCGTGTTCAATACGCGGCACTCATGCTGGCGTTTACGATGCGCTTCTATGAACTAGATCAGCCCTTTGAGACCAAGCTAGGATTTAGCCATGGCGTCCTAGCGGAGCTGCGGGCGGTCTTTCAGGATGCTGGAAACGCCGAACTCGAGGCCACGTCTACACCTTCTCAGTGGGTTTTTCGATGGTTAGTGGACAAGCTGGATGCCGAGGTGTTCAGCTCGATCCGTGGTGCTGATATTTCCGGCTTGGCGGCATTGAGTCCCGTTGAACAATGCCTGGCGGTAGAACTCTATCCGCGCATCAGCCAGCGAGAGGTGCCGCCGGGATTATCGTCCAGGAGTCAGTGGAAGCGTACGGTGTCTGCAAAGAGCGCATCGACGCAGTGGAGACAGCTCTGAAGGCGGCTCTGGACGGGGCCGGCGTGGGCGCCTCCACCGCCGCCGCTGCGCAACCCGCAATGGAGCGTGCTCCTGCCAGAGCTGCCGGACAGCCTTCCAAGCCGGCGGCGCCGACATCTTTCGAGGATCTGGAAGACGACATACCCTTCTGACAGAGGGCTTCTTGTGGCCGGATCACATTGAGATGAACGTCAGCGCCACGGGGCTCAACCTCGGATCAAGGGGCGAATGGGGATACATGGGAAGCCTATGAACTACAACAATCTCGTCGTATCGAATGACCGTATCGATCGCCTTCACGGCCAGCCCGCCCTTGCTGGGTACAGGCTCCGAATCGGCATCGAGTTCAGCGCTACCAAACGGATCGCCACAGCACGTGGGAGTCGAAATTGTGAACCTAAGGGCCCTGAACGTCGACGCTTGCGTCGCCAAGTACACCGCGGCACATCGCAAGCAAGTCGGTGAAGAGGCGCTGATTCGCGCGGACCAGATCGAGGAGTGGGCAACATGGTGCAGGCAAGGCAAGCAGCCATCGTGAGTTTGCGCCGGGCAGCCGGCGGCACAAGCCAAGTGCCTCAAACCGTCGAGGACGAAGACCAAGCCATCATGCGTGCCATCCTCATCCTGCGCGGAAGGTTCAAGGAGCGCGACGTGTTCAGCAGGCCGGACGCGGTCAAGGACTTCCTACGACTGCACGCTCAAGGGCTGACGCATGAGGTGTTCGCGGTGATCTACCTCGATTCGCAGAACCGGCTGATCGAGTACGAACGGGTGTTCCGGGGAACCCTGACTCAGACATCGGTTTATCCGAGAGAGATCGTGAAACTGGCCCTGGTGAAGAATGCCGCGTCCGTGGTCCTTCGTCACAACCATCCGAGTGGCATGTGCCTGCCGAGTCGGGCGGACGAAGCACTCACTCAGAGCCTCAAGGCAGCATTGGCTCTCGTTGACGTAAGGGTGCTCGACCACGTCATCACGAGTGACGATGGGGCGTTGTCGATGGCAGAGAAGGGGCTGCTATAGAGCGAGGGTGGAGGGCCAATGCCCTCCACCGGTCGTCATTCTTTTTTTTTGTTCCGGTGGAATGGCGCCTTTTGACCTGCGCCAGTCGTGGCCTTTACGCGCGCTTGCTGTCGGCAAAACTTGAAGACGAGTTCCACTGCTCATGCACTAACTCAGCGTCGTCATCCCGCACATCGAACTCGCCCCCGGTACTCGGAATCCGTGGCGGGGCGGACAGGCCGAGCCTAGTGCGACGCCAATCTGCGGATTACCGCCGGTTTGCCGCCATGCCGCAACTTGCAAATCCAATGGGCCAACGCCGAGTCCAAATGCATTGCATGCCCAGGGAACCAATCAAGCAACGCGAGGGCCAACTCTCGCGCTTTCAAAGATCCAAACTGGGGGTCATTCTGCAGAATCTGTTGCACATCGACCACCGATTTCAGGACCGCCGCATGCTCGTCTATGTGGCATTGACGAGGGGGAAACGATGTCTCAGTCATCCAGCCATCTTCGAGCGCGAAGTGCATCCCAAGGTGATCCGCCATCTTCCCAAGTGCGGATGCGATCAAGGAATCGGGGCCAGCAGCAGTTCGTCCACAACCTGGACGAACTCTCCGTGGATTTCATCCATAGGGTCGAAACCCAGCAGGAACTCACTACTAATTTTCATTTGGACCGCGCCCCATTCGAGTGATCGTGCTTGCAGCTATGAGTGAACACAGCTGCGAGTGACCTTCATTTTTTGCTGCCCACTGAGCCGCACATCGCGGACACGAGTTGAGGCTGAACATGGATTTTCGATCAAAAAGCGCGGCTGAACGATCAGCCGCGGCATGAATAACGTGCATGCGACTGATGAACCTGGGACTATATGCAAGAGATCCCCAAGGGAATATCGTTGCCAGCGCTGTCCGTCGCGCTCCATTCAGGCCCCTTGAGTGTCGAAGCAAGCGAACGTCGGGCGACAAACCCTGATTGCCACCATAGGAGATACCATGACCACTAAGCCAGTACCCCACCAAAACCCGTACGGCGAGCGTATTTCGCTCGAACTTGCCAAAGAGATGGCGATCGCCGGGGAGGCATACGCTACCAAGCAAGGGTGGAACGCCACAATTGCAATTTGTGACGATGGTGGACACCTCGTGCTCCTCCATCGAATGAGCAACGGCCAGTTCGGCAGCGTTGAGCTCACCATCGCCAAAGCCTACGGCGCCACGGCGTTTCGCCGTTCAACGGGGATTTTCCATGATGACCTTGGTGCCGGCAAATTCAACACGTTTTGGCATCTGCGCCAAGAAGCCGCGATTCCGCTCGAGGGCGGCTATCCCATCATCGTCGGTGGACGTGTGATTGGCGGAATTGGCGTTTCGGGCGTGGGCGCTGCAGGTTTGGCCGATGGTGACAGCCAGGTCGCTCTCGCCGCCTTGGAAGTGGTCAAGGGCAAGTAACACCCGGAGCCGCGTCCGCGAACCCATCGGTGCGGACGCGACAAAACTTCCTACAAGATTGACTTCCATGCTGACACAGAACTTGGTTGATTGGTTCATTGTGGTGCTTCGATGGGCCCACATCGTTGCCATCTTGGGGTGGGTCGGTGCATCGCTGTACTTCATGTGGCTCGATAGCAAGCTGCGCAAGCCGGCCAACGCTCCCGGCGTCTTGGGCGAAGCCTGGATGGGCCACGGTGGTGGCTTCTACATCGTGCAAAAGCGGCAGATTTCCCCTGGGGAAGTGCCTTCGCCCGTCTATTGGTTTCGGAATGAGGCTGCCATCACCTGGGTGACTGGTTTCCTATTGCTGGTCTTCGTGTACTACTGGGGCGGAGGGGTCGACCTGATAGATTCCGACAATGCGCTGGTTAGCCCAGGCATGGCTATCGCGATTGCCATTGGGCTGCTGGCCGTCAGCTGGGTTGTTTACGATACTCTGTGGGCATCGAAATTCGCGGCTGAAAAGCCAGCGGTGGCGACGATAGTCAGTGCAATCTTGCTCCTGGTTGTCGTATACGCCATGTGCAGGTTGTTCTCGGGGCGTGCCGCATATATCCACATCGGCGCGGTTATGGGAACCAACATGGTCGGCAATGTGTGGCGACGCATCATTCCCGCGCAGGAGCAAGCTGTCGCAGCCACTTCGGCAGGGCGTGAACGCGACATGGCGATGGCGCTCCGGGCGCGTCGCCGTGCCCAGCACAACACGTATCTAACGCTCCCGGTGATTTTCACGATGATCGCCGCGCACGCGCCCAGCACCTATAGCCACGGGTACAACTGGGTCGTCATGGCGTTGCTGATCGTCGCGGGAATTGCGGCGCGCCACGTGATGATCCTGTTCGACCGCCGCTTGCCGGTCGGTTCCGCCTGGCTTCCAGCAGCGGCGCCTCTCGTAATGGCGGTCATTGCGCTCTCCGTGCTCACGACTCCGCAGCTCAGCACAGGACCCAATGCGGCAACAGGCTCTGAACGTCCCGTGTCGTTCACCGTCGTTCGTGGGATCGTTGCACTGCGCTGCGTGAACTGCCACGCCCAGCGGCCCGTAGAACCTGGCATCGCTGCGGCGCCCGGCGGAGTGCGCCTTGATTCACCAGGCGAGATCGTGCGACACGCAGCCAAGATAAACGCGACCACAATTGCCACCCGAGCCATGCCTCCCGGCAACTTCACGAAGATGACCGACGAGGAGCGGGCCCTCATCGGCCGCTGGGTCGCCACCGGCGCACACGCTGACTGAGCTAGCAGGCTGAGTGCGGTTAGAGGTGGCTGCATCCTCTCCACGCATGGAGAGGGTGACTGGTTGAGGTGAAAAGCGGTGAGGTCCATATGCAAGCGCTTCATTGAGTGAATGCGCCGCCAGCCATGTACAAACATAGGCAACAACCGGATGATGATCTCCTGCTCCGGCAGCAAGACACCCGAGCTCGTGATCGATCTCTAGGTTGCGGCCGAACTTCAAGACTTCTCATGAAACAGAACGACGTTTTACCCGTCGCGGGTGGCGACGCCCAAGCCGAGACCTTCAAGGCCGTGTGCCGGATGTGTCACGGAGGCTGTGGCACCATCGTCACTCGCTCGAACGGACGCATCACACGCGTCGTGGGCGATCCGGATCACCCAATCAACAAGGGCCTCCTGTGCGCGAAGGCGGGCCAGCCGTCCATCGACCTGCTGTATCACATAGATCGGCTCAACCACCCATTGATCCGCACAGGTGAACGCGGCTCCGGGCAGTGGCGGCAGGCCAGCTGGGACGAAGCGATGGATTACGTCGCGCGCAAGCTCCTCGACATCAAGGCCCAGCATGGTGCGGAAGCAGTCAGCTTTTTCCGCGGCATGGGGATGAACAATTCGAACATCATCAGTCGCCTCGCCAATCTGTTCGGCACTCCCAACGTCGCAGCCATCAGCTATTTCTGCTATGCCGTCCGCGTATCGGCATGCCAGATCACGGCCACCGGCAAATGGAGCGGGACCAAGTGGGACGGTGCGGTCGTGCCCGATTTGTATTCGCCGACGGAATGCATCGTTGAGTGGGGCTCGCAGAAGCGCACGAGCAACGATCATGGCCTGATTGGACATGTGCCCCTAACTGATGCCCTAAAACGCAAGCCCGTCCACATCATCGTTGACCCGCGCTGGCCGGCTTCTGCAGGACGAGCGGACATCTGGCTACCCATTCGCCCGGGGACCGACGCGGCGATGGCTCTCGGTTGGATCAACCTGATCATCGAAGAAGGCCTGTACGACCGGGAGTTCGTCGAAAAGCATTGCCACGGTTTCGAGGAATTGCGCGCCCGGGCGGCGGAGTATCCGCTGCAGCGTGTGGCCGACATTACCTGGTGTGATCCCGAGGCGATTGCAAAGGCCGCACGCTTGTATGCCAAGGCCAAGCCCGCCCAGATGGTTCTCGGCAATGGCACCGACCACGCCGGCCTCAACACGTACCAGTCCGTGCGTGCACTCTTCATCCTCATGGGGCTGACCGGCAACATCGATGTGCCAGGGGGCAACATCTTTTACCCCGCGCCAGCGCTCGCGTATCCCGACCTGAAGGAAGCGTTGGCCCCTGAGCAGGCAGCAAAGCGCATCGGCGGCAGCCGCTTCAAAGCGCTGGATCGCCACGGCTTTGCGCACCCGCCGCTCACGCTGAATGCCATGCTGACCGACGATCCTTACCCCGTGAGAGCGCTTGTGGCTGTAGGTTCGAACATCGCCACTACGTATCCGAACACACCCAAGGTCATCGACGCGCTCAAGAGCCTGGACCTGCTCGTCGTCCATGACGTTTTCATGACGCCGACGGCCGAACTGGCCGACGTGGTCCTCCCCGCGGCAGGCAATCTCGAGCGGGACGAGCCGCGCCTGCATCTGCATATCAAGGGTCCGCACGCGGCATTCATGGACACCGTGTCGAGCAAGCTGGCGACGGTCGGTGAGCGCAAGTCGGATTGGGAGTTCGTAATCGCGCTAGGTCAGAAGCTCGGCTTCGGCGCGCACTTCCCATCGCTCGAGAAGATTTGCGACGACGCGCTCGCACCGATGAACATCACCTGGAAGGAACTGAAGGAGCGCGGTTACATCGAGCTTCCGGTAACGTACCGCAAGTACCAGAAGGACGGTTTCGGCACGCCGACCGGTAAGTTCGAGTTCTATTCCACGATCATGCGCGATTGGGGATACGACCCGTTGCCGAGCCATGTCGAGCCCCCGGAGAGTCCCTATCGCACGCCAGAGCGCTACGCGGACTACCCGCTGATCCTGATCACGGGTGCGAAGCAGGCCGTGTATATGCATTCGCAAAACCGGCAGGTTGAGTCCATCCGCCGACTCGCAGAGCAACCATTGCTGGAGATGCACCAGAAGACGGCGGAGGACTTGGGCATCGCCGAGGGCGACATGGTCTGGGTGGAGACTTCACGTGGCCGACTGCGCATGCGCGCCCACCTGCACACACGCCTTCTTGAGAAGGTGGTGGCGATTCCACACGGATGGTGGTTTCCGGAGCAGCCGGGACCATTCCACGGCCTGCAGGAGGGATGCGCCAACATGCTGACGGATGATGACGTCGAACACTGCGACCCGACTTTCGGCTCGAGCCCGCTGAAGGGCCTGCTATGCCGGGTGCGAAAGGATGTTCCAGCTTGATAAGCGAACCCTGTCCTTAGGGCGTGACGCGCGCGGCCTCGCGGAAGTCCGCCGCGGCCTCGCGCACGCATTCAGGGCAGTGGGATCGACCCCGTATCCACCGGGACCGAATAGCCCCTGGCCGTCGCCGGCCTGGCCGCAATGGCGAGATACCAGCGTAGGACATTAGGGAATTGGTTCAAGTCCACCGAGTGCCATTCGAACCTCGACACCCATGGCCACGCGGCGACATCGGCAATCGAGTAGTCATCGGCCAAGTACTCGTGATCCGCCAGGCGACTGTCGAACACCTTGTAGAGCCGCATGGCTTCTTTCATGAGTCGCTCTTCCGCGAAAGGGGCTTTGCCTTTGTTGAACTTGCAGTAGGCATGGACCTGTCCGAGCGTCGGTCCTGGCCCGCCGATCTGCCACATCAGCCACTCCAAAGTGCGATAGCGCTTCTCGCCAGAAGCGGGCAGGAGCCGGCCCGTCTTGTCGGCCAAGTACGTGAGAATTGCGCCCGACTCCATCAAGCTCAATCCGTTGTCGCGATCCACGATCGCTGGAATCTTGTTGTTGGGGCTGACCTTCAGGAAGTCCGGCGCGAACTGCTGGTCCTTCGTGATGTCGATGGCATGGACGGTATAGGGCAGGCCAAGCTCCTCCAGTGCAATTGAGACCTTGCGGCCATTCGGCGTGGACCAAGTGTAGAGGTCGATCATGGTATCTCCTCCCGCGAGGATATCAGCGTCGCTCATGCATGGTGATCATGGCGTGTATGCACTGGGCCACCTAGCCCGCTTTGCACATCGAACAACAAGCGGAGGAAAACAGATGATGAAGGAACGAATTTCAGAGATCTTTGCTCTGATCGCCAAAGCCCATCCCTCGTTGAGCAGCTTGTCGGTTTCAAACGGTACGGGTTACTGCTCGGCTGAAGCGCTACCGCAAAGCTTCCAATGACTTTTGGTCTTAAGGTTGTCAGAGATCCTGCGAAGGGGAGTTGCGAATCCGACTGGCGGCGTACAGATCGATGAAGACGTTCCGCAGCCAGCGATTCTTCGGGTCTCGATGAAACCTCTCATGCCAAAACATCGTAACGCCATAAGAGGGTATTGCGATCGGAAGGGGCATAACCAATAGCGGCAGCAGAGTGGCATAGAAATCCGCTAAGGTCTCGGGCATAACAGCTATTAGATCGGTATTCGCGACAACTTCCGGAACCGAATGGAAGGTCGGGACATTGACTTTTGCGCTGCGCGCGAGCCCCTGGTGTTTAAGAATGGGACCAAGCTGCTCGTGCACGTAGCCAGTGGGGTCAACAATCACATGAGAGGATTCACTGAATGCCTTGGGAGTCATGCCCTCGGCGAAAATGGGGTGCCCCGCGCGGGCGATGCAAGCGTACTGTTCACGATAGACGCGTTTTTGCCGGCAGCCGGCGATAAATTGCGTAAACGTTCCTACTGCCAAATCCACTTCCCCGGACTCCAGTTCCAAATGCGGCGCCTTTTGGGGTACCGGCGCGATGCGTACCGACGTACCAGGCGCCTCTTTTGCAAGCCTCGTTAGAAGCTTGGATAGGTACAGCGTCTGGCTTACCTCGCTCATGATGACCGTAAAAGTGTGAGTGGAGGATTCCGGCACGAAATTCGGCTGTTGCTCAAGCCCGCTACGCAGCAGTGCAAGAGCTTCTTTCACCGATCCCGCAAGTCGGGCGCCATAGGGCGTCGGCTGCATGCCATTCGCAGTGCGGATGAAAAGCGGATCATTCAACTCGGTACGCAGCCTCGCAAGTGCGTGGCTCGCGGCTGACTGGCTCATGCCAATCTTCTCGGCAGCCTCACTAATGCTTGCGTGGGCCAGCAAAGCATCGACGAGAAGAAGCTGGTTCAATTGGATTTCGGTCAGTTCCATAGCGTTCCGGTAAGCAATACTGATAGGCGCCTAGTTGTCATGCATGCCATGCATTATCCGGATGAATGCGGCGCCTTTGCAAGCACATTCATTGCGGATAGTGTCATGGGTACGTCCAAGATGACGAGACGGGGAATGCTCCGTAGGCAATGGGATGGACGCCCCCGACCCGGTGACATCATCGATGTGCCAGAGTGGAAGTCGACTACGTCACGATGACCTCGAGCCGTGCTTGCAAAATGAGAGAGGAAGGTAATATGCCGCGCTTTGCCTGTGTCGCCCTGGCCAAGTTTCGTGCGTACATCAATCGTCGCCGTGGCGTGAGCGCCGTACTGCACGATCCGCGGGAATGTGTAGTGCCGCCCGCATGAGCACCGTCCGCATACACTCGAGGTGGGCCACAGTGGCGCTGTGCGGCCAAAGATGACGGACTCGGCGCGACGAGGAACTGCACCGGCTAAAACCGGAATCCCTCCTGGAGAAGCTCTGCGGCCAGATTTGTCCCCGACATGCTGTCTGGATGTTGAGGACGGGCCGGCGGCTGAGCTCGAGTGGCTTCCTTACGCAGTCAGGTTCAAGCTTGACGTGTGCCGTCTGCGTTTATCACTGCAGGACTGGCGAAGCCTTTCGCGGGCTCGGCGGATCGCTCTTCTCAGCGCTCCGCTGCCTCTGGAGAACTCTGGTTTCGAAGCCCTTGCTCTCTCCAGCGGTGCACGGCGTGACATGCGGCCGGATGAATGGGCCCAGACACAGGGGACAGCGCTCCACAATGTCTGCTCGGAGCAGTGGCTAGCTCGCGCCACGCCGTTCGCGAAGTACGTTGCACTGAAGCTGACTATGCGAGGGCAGCGCCATCGCGCGGAGACGATAGAGCCGGCCAAAGCACAGGCCGACGATCGCAAAGGCTAGTTCCCAATGAGCCCAAACCACTTCTTGCGAAACACCAGTATCGCAAGTTGGTCACCGCCCGGCGCAGCGCCGCACGCGCCAGCAGCCGCGTTTGAGTCGAGCGTTGATAGAGCCGAGTGGTGACCCGGCGCGATCGGCAAATCCGTGCAGCCTGCCGTCCTTGCCACGCTGCTACCCAAGCAGCGCCAGGTGCTCTCAACTTGTCGCACCGCCTAGTTAAGCGGTACGCTGCGGGGGTACTTGCTGCCTGGCGACTTCAAGAATTTTTTGCGCGGCAAGTACTTAGGCGCCCAATACTGCTGCCTCCTACTCCGCATACCGCAAGCTCGCCAACTAGTCCGTGCGGTCGTCTACATCGGCCGTGGGCTACCCCGACTGTGTCATTTGGGGGACGACAGAAGGGATGCCGCTAGTGCAGACTCCGACATGGGATCCGTTCCTCACCGGCACGACGCCGGGTTGTGGACGTGAGCCTCTGATCGTTGCACAATAGAGCCCATGGACACAGCTGTCGCAGCCCTGGACTTCATTTTCGCCGAAGGCAAGGGGCCAGGCAATGGTGATGACGAGGCCCAAAAGCCTTCCATAGGTCCCTCAAATGTGCCTCCTCTTTCGCCAGTGAGGGAGGGAGGCGTGGGTGCCCCCGTCCTGCCACCGCCGGGTGGCACGCAAGGCGCTTGACTTCAGGCCGCCTGCTTGGAAAGCTCCAAGAAGGGAAACGTGTGTAGAGCTTGTGCCAGGATGCTCATAGGCTTGCCGGCGGATGGACGTGTCCTGGTTGGCTTGCTACCTTGGCTATGAGATCGTTTGTTTGCCGTTACTAGTCACTCCCTTCCATCGATCAGCCCGCTCCCGAGAGGGCCAGTTCGCTGTGGAATCAAGTCAGTTGCCCGGCTGGGACGGGTGCCGGTCGCTGTGGGTGTCGAGGCCGCTGCACCGATTTTGACGCGTTTCGCGGTATGAAATCGCGGAGCCGCGCGTAGTTATCCACAGGTAGATTGATCATAAGGCCCGATCTGCTTCATTACAGCACCGGACTCAATGTCCAGAATCGCCGGAATACGCAACCGCCCGGCGCAGCGCCGCACGCGCCAGCGGCCGCGTTTGAGCCGAGCGTTGATACAGCCGAGTGGTGACCCAGCGCGATCGGCAAATCCGTGCAGCCTGCCGTCCTTGCCACGCTGCTACCCAAGCAGCGCCAGGTGTGCTTGGGCATTCAAAGATACCAGGGGGCAGCCTACGTAGGCGGAATCCCGTATGACTGGAAGGCCGCCAATGTCTTGTCATAGGTGCTGCGAGCCACAGAATCCACCAATGTTGTATGAGCAAGTTCAAGCATTTCCTCGGTTTCATTTGAGAAAAGGAAACGAACCAGGCGCCCAAGGTGGGTTTTCGGTAGGCGCAAAATCGCAGCATCGTATGCCCGCGATATCTCAATTGCGGTGGCGTCGCGCCTTACCTTCAGAAGTGCATAGTAGTCAATTTCCATAAATCCCCGCGCTTTCTCCAAGGACGAACGCCCACTGACAATTCCAGAAGACGAGTCCGTCGAACGTCAAATCTGGGCGCCTTCACACGCTACGGTCGCACCGTATTCACCACACTTTCCAAAAAGGGCCTCACGCACTACGCCAGCGTCCATTGCTGCAGCCATCGAACCTTCCCAGACGACATCACCTGCCGCAAGCACGATGCATTTCTCTGCCACCGCCTCGGCGATCTCCAGGTGCTGCTCACCTACGGCGCGCCCGGAACTTTTGGCCGCTAGGCAATTTGGCCAGTGCAGACCGGGGCCGGAAGGCTACTGTCCTGTCTGGTTTCGCTTGGCGTGCGCGGATGTACGACGACTGGGCGAGCGCCGAATCGCCGCTTGCACATCCAGACGGCCAGTGCTGAATCTAGGTAATCGGCGTGGCCCGGAAACCAATTCACTAGGGCATCGACAAACCCAAAGCCAATATCGAATCGCCCCAATTGCACCTGCTCCACGACTTGGACCGCGGAAGCTAGTACCCTCGAGTGTTCGTCCATGTGGCAGCCCGCGGCAGGGAAATCCGTCTCCTGCATCCACTTGTCTTCTTGCGCGAAGTGCTCCACCAAGTGTTTATGCACTTTCCGCAGCGTGCCCAGCAGTTGGCTTTCTTCAGACTCTTTCGCCGATCGCAAGAGCTCTTCGAATTCCGCGTGGACGACGTCGATGGGAGCGTAACCGAGCAAGATGCTTTTCATATGGGGAGTGCCAAGTATTGGAATCTGACGCTTGTGGTGGATCACGAGGGCCCTACGACGAATCCCGCCATTCGTCTCGGATGCGGCTCCTGTCGACGTGGACATCGACACCGGCGCGCTCCGCCTGGAGTGACAGCGCAATTCGAGCGTCACGCGCGCCCCATCCTCGACCGATCGCCTCCTCCATGTTCGCTTTCATCAGCTCCGTGAACGGCATCTGCAGATCATTCTCCTGCGCGAGCTGGATGGCAATTCCGAGGTCCTTGTTCGCGAGATCCAGAGCGAATGCTGGGGGATCGTACGTGCCCGGTAAGAACTGTTCCGCCAGGCGATCCACGACACGCTTCGTTCCTAGGCCGCGTCGCAGCGCATTGAACAAGATCAAGGGATCCATGCCCGCCTTAACCGCCCATATAAATGCTTCAGCAATCACCGCCTGCACGGTGAAGTTTGCAGAATTGTGTGCAAGCTTCGTTAGTAGGCCGCTTCCTAGTGGGCCAACGTGCATGACCTCGTCGGACATGTCGCCAAGTACGGGCAGGCACCGAGCGTAGGCCGAGGCGCTTCCGCCAACCCAAAAGAGCAGTGCTCGCTGCTCCGCACCGGCGGGGCCTCCGCTGACCGGCGCGTCCAGGACATCGACTCCCCGTTTGACGAACTCGTGGCTCAATTCACGAATCAGGCTCGGAGTACTGGTCGTACAGTCAATCCAGACCGAGCCGGGAGCGAGCGCCTCAAGAATTCCATTTTCTCCACGAGCAACAACGTCAACCTGGGTGGGCCCGGGCAGGCATGTGATAGCGACTTCCGCTCCGACGGCGGCAGCTCCAGGAGTCTCCGCCCATCTGGCACCGCCTTCAATGAGACGGATAGATGAAGCGGCGTGCGCATCGTGTACGTGCACTTGGTGCCCCGCGGCGAGCAAGTTGCGCGCCATGGGAGCACCCATGCGCCCTAAGCCAATAAATGCAATTCGCACGTGAGAGGTCTAAGCTTTGTCAGATGTTGGGATGAATAACGTGTCAGTAAAGATATGCGACCCCTTGCTCGTTGTACATGGGACAGGTTGCATGAGTATTATGAAACGCGTGCATACGCCGGAACAGAAACCACGGGACGCAAATGCCGGATCGCAGCCGATGGCATAGAGTGCAGGAAGCAATCGCATGACTCGCACGAGGTGAATGCGACCGGCGAAGCAGCTGACTCGGGCGACGCCGCTCGAGGGCGATCGCACTCGACGCAATGCCTTCAAATGTTCGGGAGAAAGAACCGCGATTCTTTGATCTACCTACCGCGCCTGGTAGTCTGCTTGCTCAAAGCACGGCCTGAAAAAGCTAAACCGGGGCAGCGGGGTTTGATCGTCCTGATCGGCACCCCGCGCCCTGGCTTTTCAATTAATAGATAGGACCTTTAAGAGCGTCCTCGCCAAAAAGTTCAACGACTCTTTTTCGAGCGATCGGACTGTACTTATTAAAACTCCGATTGCGGGAGATTTGTTGTGTTTGCTGGAATTCCCAGTAGTCCTCTTCTTCTGGGGCGGCAAGATAAATGCAATTCGCCTGCTCAGGATCGCGGAACACATTCATGGGATCCTTGCCTTCGGCCACGAGCTCGGCCTGCTCCTTCAACAGACGGCGATAGAGAAGAATTGATCTATCAGAATCGCCGAGCATCTCCTTAGAGCGGTCAACAATAGGCCCCATACTGCCCCAGATCACGTTGTCTTGCATACCGTTCCCATCCAACACACTCCAGTCAATATTATTGTTACTGTCGAGTGCGTAAGGCACTTCAAAGTAAGGAATCTTGGTCTTGTCTTGTTTGGACTTTTCGCCAGGCGGCAACCAGTGTGCCCTGACACAAAAATACATCATATGAGTGTCGTCAATGGGGACGCGAATTTCAAGATCGTTGACCGCCCGTTCGACCGTGGGAAAGGCAACTTGCCTACCGATCCTCCAGTCGGGGTCGTCCTTGGTCTTGTTGGCCTGGGTGTAGCGAATCAAAATGCCGCGGTCATTAACTTCATAGTCGTGCTCGTTGATGCCAATCATTCGATCCTCCTCGGGATCTCCGGGACGCCACAGGCGCTTTTTCAAGTCTGGGCGCCCTAGTCGTTCGAGCACGTAATCGTGAAAATTCCCATGGAGTATGGGAAAGTGCATCGTGTCAGCGCAGTTCTCCATGCTCTGAAGCCAGTTGCAGGGAATATGGATGAAGCCGATTTCGTGGTCGGCGTTCTCCCACGTCATCAAATCCCACATCGGCAATTCAGGGACAGGCGCCGGCCCAAGATAAGCCCAGACTGCGCCACATGCCTCGCGCACCGGATAAGACGTCATTTTTACTCGGTCACCGAAAGGGCGGGGCTCGGCAGGCTGCTCCACGCATTTCCCCGTTTCATTAAAGCGCCAGCCGTGATACGGGCAACGCAACCCCTCTTCCTCGGGAATGCCAAGAACCATGTTTGCCCTGCGGTGGGGACAGTATCGATCGATCAGGCCCAACGTTCCTGAACGATCGCGATAGAGCACCAACTCCTCGCCCAACAGCTTGACGGGCATGACTGGCTTTTCGTCCAACTGACCCACTGCTGCGATAGGATGCCAGTAACGCCGTAGCAGCTCGCCAATTGGAGTACCGGGACCCACTTGGGTCAGTCGTGCATTTTCTTCCGCGCTAAGCATAGGATTCTCCGAAGTTATTGAATGTGACTGTCAGGACGACTTATCACCCACAGGTGCATCTGCCGTAACTAAGATAACCATCGCGCTTGTTTGTAGCAATGAGCGATGCGCATTGGAAATATGTGGTGAGGACATAGAGGATGCGACCTGCTGTGCAGGTTCTTGCCGATCATCCAGCCACGCCATAGGGGGCTACATGCGACTTTCCGTAGCGACGCACCCGGATGTTGGCTTGCTCCGCATGGCCCGCAAAGTTTTCAATAGCGCACAGCCGCGAACAGTACGCTCCGATCGAGGCGGAAGCCTCGTCGCTGAGGACGCGCTGATAGGTTAAGGTCTTCAGGAAGCTACCAACCCACAAGCCGCCGGTGTATCGAGCGGCGCGATTGGTGGGCAGAGTGTGGTTGGTGCCGATAACTTTGTCCCCATAAGCCACGTTGGTGCGCGGCCCTAGGAAAAGCGCGCCGTAGTTCTTCATGTTGTTAAGAAAGTATTCCGGATCGCGCGTCATCACCTGGACATGCTCGTAGGCCAGCTGGTCGGCAACTTGGAGCATCTCTTCGTCGCTTTCGCAAACGATGATTTCACCCCAATCTTCCCAAGACTGACGCGCAATCTGGGCTGTCGGTAGGATTCCGAGTTGTCGCTCGATCTCTGACATAGTGTCGCGCGCCAGACGTTCAGAGGTTGTGATAAGGACTGCTAGTGTGGTCGGCCCATGTTCCGCTTGGCCGAGAAGATCAATCGCGCATAGCTCTCCATCTACGCTATCGTCCGCGATCAACATCGTTTCAGTCGGGCCGGCAAAGAGATCGATACCCACCCTTCCATACAGTTGCCGCTTGGCTTCTGCTACAAATATGTTTCCCGGACCGACCACCATGTCCACCGGCGCGATCGACTCGGTGCCGATAGCCATCGCACCGATTGCTTGTGCGCCTCCGAGCACTAGGATTTCGTCTACGCCACCGAGATGCATGGCGGCAATGGTCGCTGGATGCGGCTTGCCTTGTGTTGGCGGCGCTGCCGCCACAACGCGCGCTACACCCGCAACCCTGGCCGTGATGGCACCCATATGGGCTGAGGCTACAAGGGGATACGCACCGCCTGGAACATAGCAACCCACCGCCTTTACTGGCACCTGCCGATGTCCCAGGACAACTCCATCTAGTGTCTCGACCTCCAGATCGGTGAGGCATTCCCTCTGCTTCTCAGCGAAGCGCCGAATCTGCGCTTGCGCAAAGCGGATGTCTTCGAGGTCGCGTTTAGGTACTAAGGAGATGGCTTTGTCGATCTCCTCGTCCGACATACGGAAACTTTCCGGCGACCATTTATCGAATCTTTCCGAATATTCGCGTACCGCAACGTCGCCACGCTTCTCAATGTCCGACAAAATCTGCTCAACCGTCGCACGCATCCGAGCGTCCGTTGCAGGACTCTCTGAGGCGTCCTTGCCCTTCTTTAAATATCTAGCCATTGATTGACCTTAACTAAATGTCGCCGATCGAAATGTGCACATCGGCTGCGTGCATAACGTGAAGATGTCCCTAGGAAGCAACGCGGCTACAAGTCCAGCACCAGGCTCTCGCTCTTTGCCCCGGAGCAGCAGATCATCATTCTCTTGTTGGAGAGGCGTTCGTTCTTTGTGAGGATGAGATCGCGGTGGTCGGGAATTCCTTCCAGCACGGCGGTGTCGCAAGTACCGCACACGCCCTGGCCGCAGGAATATGGAACATCGAGCCCGGATTCGCGAAGGGTCTCGAGAATGGATTTTCCAGGCGAAACGGTCACTTTCCTGCCGCTCTTTGCCAACACCACTGTGAAGCCACCTTCAATCGGAGGTAGCTCCTTTGCCGCGAAGTACTCGAGGTGCACTCTCTCGCTCGGCAACCCTTCGGTTGCCGACTCGAAAGCTTCAAGCACCGGCAGGGGACCGCAACAGTAAAAGTGGGCGTCGACGGGAGATTCCCTTATCAAGGCGGCAATGTCTAGTATCTTGCCGCCCGGCTCACCATCGAAATTGAACCGGACCCGAGGATCGTTTTCAAGCGATCCCCGAAACGCCGCACCTCCGCGCGTACGCGCACAATAGATAAGCTCCCAATCGCGTTTCAGAACCTTCATACGCTCTATCATGCTCATAATGGGCGTGATGCCTATGCCGGCTGCGATGAATATTGTCTTCTGTGCAGCTTCGTTCAGAGCGAAGTGATTGCGCGGGCCCTCTACCGACACCGTGTCGCCAGGTCTCAAGTTTTCATGTATCCATTGCGACCCACCTCGCGTAGCACGGTCCTTCTGGACCGCGATTACATATCGGTGGCGCTCAATCTGAGAGTTAACGAGCGAATAGCTCCGGGTGATGCCCACTGGGAGGACGAGGTCAATGTGAGCCCCAGCGGTGAACGACGGCAACTCCGTATCGTCGAGCGGAGTCAATTCGAAAGAGAGGATGTTTGGTGCCTCCCAAGTCACCGACTTAACGCGCAATACTCGTGTCACCATGGCACGGTACTCATATCGTGGCACGCAAGTCGGAGTCCGTTCGGCGCGGTATTGATGCTTCGATGCATGCCTGGACGATATGTCGTGTGGCTATCGGTGTACAGCCGCTCGCATGCATGCTAGATATGACAATGATGCATACTAGTGCCACCGGTCCGATGCGGTTGGCTGTACTCTTTCGAGGTGAAGTCCTCGGCTTGCAAGACTTGAGGTCAGCGAGTACGAACAAACGTAGACGGTCAGTGAACGAGGCACTTGAGCTCTCGGCGACGAACTGACAGCCCATGTTCCCAGCTAGGTGGACGTGGCAAAGTGATGGCAGACGACCTGGAAGACTTCAAGCGCCGACTGGTCGTCGAATAAAGCGCGACGGGCGCAGCCTGTACGACGAGGCTGCGAAGTGTCTGTCGCAAACGGTTTCTCTCCGACGCGACATTCGTAAGCGGCTGGGCACCCCGTCTTGACTCCCGCCGGCATTCAAGGGGGTCGCGATGTTGTCAACACCTCGACGACGTGTCGCAGCAGTTGGAAGTCCACCCGCCAAGTCTTCCCGCCCATGGTTTGCAGCGTCGCCGTCCGCCGGTTGATCCGCATGATCATCCCGACCAGCACGCTCCCCTTGCAATTGTCGAAGGTCACCTTGCCGACCTTGAATTCGATGAGTCCCTGCGGCTTGGCAGGCTCCGGCGGCGGGTCGTAGGCCGCGTTGAGCGCACCCTCGATCGCCGCGTACGGGATCTTCCAGATCCTGCGCACGCTCTCTTCGAGCACGGTCGCTCGCGTGTCATGGCGGGCGATGAGCTTGCCAGCGGGATTTGGCCCGTGCGATGGTCGATGAATCGGACGGCCTGTCCGAGGTGCAGTGCGGCGCGCCCGGCGATCGTGCGCTTCGTCTCCGCGAGCATCCCGTCGATCAGGGCGCGCATCTGGTAGAGCTGGATGCTCGAAGCGCCTTGCAGCGCCTCCGTCATGTTCGAAGCGTTGTTGTCGTCGATCATGACCGTGATAACGGGCTTCGCCGCGGTCAGTGCGGCGCCGTCCAGCGATGGGGCAGCAGCTCGTCGACGCGGTCGTTGCGATGCGTCGGCAGCCGCTCCAGCACGTCCTTGAGGTAGACCCACGGATCGTGTCCATGCAGCTTGGACGATTGCACCAGGCTCATCACCACTGCCGCGCTTGCAGGCGAGTTCACTGCCCGTAAATAGCCAGGCCTTGCGACCAAGACTCCAGGGCCGGATCAGGTTCTCGATGTGGTTGTTGTCGATGCACACGGCACCGTCGTCAAGGAAACGACCGAGTGCCACCCAGCGCTTCAGGCTGAAGTCGAGCGCAGCGGCAATGCCGCCTCCGTCAGGCACGCGGGCGCGCTCCTGCTGCATCCAGGCCTGCAGCTCGTCTCACAACGGGCGCGCGTAGTGCTGACCGTGCGCAAGTCTCCCTCGACCGTCATCTCCCCAGCTTGGCTCTCGAGCCGATACATCCGTGCGATGCGCAGGATGGCATCCGTCGCGAAGCGCTTCGTACAGCGGCACGATGCTCGCGTCACCTGCGCCGAACCACGACGCCAGCGTCGAGCGCGGCGGGTGCACCATCGAGCGCGCGTTGATCTGCTCGAGTCGGTAGTACGGCAGGTGATCCACGAAGTGCGCCACGAGCGTGTGCGCGACGAGGCCGGCCGTGGGGACGCCCTTGTCGGTTCACGGCGCCCTAGCTCAACTCGGGCGCTCCGGCGGCATCCATGCAGCTCCGAGTTCAGCTCTTTGACAATGGGCGCCAACTTTGGATCGGTCTACACGCAGGGATTGGTGGGGATCAACAGCCAGGTGCGCCGCCCGCGGCTTGGACATGCACACTACGCATAACCACTATGCAAAACCCGCCTTGACACCGTAGAGGGATCGTCTCACTATTCAACCCACTGACCTGTCACGAAGTTGACCGGAACAGGGGGGATGCGTGGAGCCGTCGCAATCCGCGAGCGCGGGTAGCTGAGGACGGAGCTACTGTTGTTGCAGCGCAGCGGCACAGATGTGCTGCTGCCAATTCTAAAATGAATGGAGACGCTATGTCGCAATATCGACGCTACGCCGCTGGCATATTTGGCGGAGTTCATCTCTCGCTCGGGCTCTTTCTGGCCTTGGTTTCCAGCGTTGCTCTCGCACAGCCGACGATCAAGGTTGGCTTTGAAGAGCTGCTTTCCCTCTCTCACTAAGGAACCCCATGCGAAATATTGCCTGGCACCCGTGCCGTGTTCTCGCAGCAGCGGCAATGGCCGTTGCGATGTTTGCAACTTCGCAAGCGAATGCCCAAGAAACCATCAAGGTCGGTTTCTTCGGGCCGCTCACCGAGGGATTCGCTGGTCTTGGCATCGATGCCAAGAAGGGGGCGGGTCTTGCGGTGAAGCAGGCTAACGAAGCTGGCGGCGTAAACGGCCGCAAGATTCAGCTCGTGGCATACGACGACCGCGGCAACCGGACAGAGGCCGTTGCCGTCGCACGCAAGTTGATGGAACAGGACAACGTCGTCGCCATCATGAACGGATCTTTAAGCCTTACCAGCATCGCGGCAGCGCCGGTAATCAACGACGGCAAGGTTCCGATGGTTGTCGCCTATTCGAACGCGGTCAACGTGGTTAAGGGCAATGACTACGTGTTCCGCTGGGCCAGTGTTGCGGACGTGCAAGGCTGGGTCATGGTTCACGAAGCGCACCAACGAGGGCAGAAACGCTTTGCTCTCTTGATGCAAGACGAAGAGTATGGCCGCGGCATCATCAACGGGGCGGAGCAGGCGATCAAGAAACTGGGTGGCCAGGTGGTCTACAAGAAAGCGTTCGCCCCGTCGGAGCGAGAGTTCAGATCAATGCTCACGGAGATCAAGAACCTTAACCCCGACGCTGTGCTCATGAGTGGCTTCGGCTCGCCACTGACGGCTGTAGGCCGGCAGGGGAGCGAGCTGGGTCTATTCCCAAAGATCCAGTTCTACGTCGGATGCGACCTCAATGAAATTGACTGGTATCGAGGGATTGGCGAGCATGGTGACGGCACGATCGGCACGCTCGAATTCATTGTCCCTACGGACCATGCCATTACGAAGAAGCTGGTGATCGACTGGGAAAAGGAATACAAGGAGAAAATCATCACGCACGAGGCCGGGCTGGCCTACGATGCTACTCGCCTCATCATCGATGCGATCAAGCGTGGCGGTACGACTCGCGAAGGCATTCGCAAGGCCCTGGCCGAAACGAAGAGCTTCACCAACCTGTCTGGGGTGAACGTGTCTTTCACTGAGCTTCGTGAGCCGATGCTTCCAATCGCACTTGGAAAGTGGGACAAGGCGAAGAAGGAAATCACTCTCATCAAGTTCATCACCGATCCTGCGCTGATCGACCCCCGCCCTTGGTACGCGCATTACAAGTGAGCTCTCAACGCGAACGGCACGATGTGCCGTTCGCGTTACGGCTCGTTCGGTACCAATACCCACTTAATCTAAGGATGTACCAATGAATGGCGCAGTCATAGGCCAACAGCTGCTAAACGCCTTGGCGTTGGGGTCCGTGTACGCAATGATCGCCGTGGGACTAGCGATGATCTACGGCGTCATGCGGATCTTGCACATCGCCCACGCGGGCGTGTTTGTCGCCGGGGCATATCTCGGCCTGTATCTGTTCAAGGTATCTGGAAGTTTCGCGGTTGCGCTGGTCGGCTCGATGCTAATCACTGGGATCCTTGGCGCACTGATTGAGCAGTTCGTCTATCGACCGATGCTCGCTAAACCGCGAATCGTCGCGCTCATCGCGAGTATCGGCCTATTCATTTGCCTTTCTGACCTGTTCCGCATCATCGCGGGACCGTTTCAACTTCCGTTCGACTACCCTCCGCTGAGCGGTCAGCTCGCGTTCGCGGGTGTCACCATTCCGAAGGTGAATCTCGCGATCATCGGAGGCACGCTGGGCATCTTCGCGCTTCTGTGGTTCATCATGCAAAAGACACGCGTCGGTTTTGGCATCCGCGCCGTAGCGCAGGACGCCGAGACCGCAAAGATGATGGGCATCAATGTGAACCGCAGCGTGCAGATGGTGTTCTTCCTGAGCTCCATGATCGCCGCCTTTGGGGCCATCATGGTCGCAATTCTCTACAACTCCGTCTATACGACCATGGGCGACATGATCGGCTACAAGGCACTTGCGCTGATCGTGATAGGCGGATTCGGGAGCATTCCGGGTGCCATCCTCGCTGCCCTCCTTCTCGGCTTCGCCGAAACGTTCTTCATGACCTACTCCGAGGTTCCGCTCTCACGAGAAGCCATCGCTATGCTGATGCTTGTCCTGGTGATCCTCATTCGCCCCCAGGGCCTGTTGGGAAAGGGACCTAGCTATGCTCGATAACTACGTCATCACCATCATGTCAATGATGGCCATCTGGAGCATCGTCGCGCTCGGCCTCAACGTCATGACCGGCTGGGCCGGACAACTTAACCTCGGGATGGGCGTTTACATGGGCACGGGCGCATACATGTCCGCCATGCTCACGACGATGGCCGGCTTCACGTTCTGGGAGGCGATTGTCCCTGCAGTGCTCGCCGCGGGCGCCATGGGCTTACTCACTGGACTACCTGCACTCAGAGTGCGCGAGGACTCACTGGCGGTCCTGACGATCGGACTCGTTTTTGTCTTCGAGTCGCTACTGGTGTACCTCCCCTACTTTGGCGGCCCGGTCGGGATCAACAGGATCCCGAAGGCAATGCTGGGCGGCGAGGCGCTCGGAAATGGAGCCTACTTGTTCATCTTGCTTCTGGCATTGGCTCTCGCTATCGCCGTTTGCTGGTATGTGAAGAGAACGTGGATGGGATTGGCGCTCGAGAGCGTGCGCGAGGACGAACACGCGACGGCCGTCATCGGGATCTATCCAGTTCGGTTCAAGTTGTACGCGTTCACTATCGGGGGAGCACTTGCAGGCCTGGCTGGCGTGTTTTACGCGCACTTCATGCGGTTCATCACGCCCTATGACTTCGGTTTCATGCCATCCATCTTTGTCCTCGTGATGCTGGTCTTCGGCGGTCTCGGGACGATTCGGGGTGCGGTGTTTGGTGCTTGCCTGTTGACTGCGTTGCCGGAGCTAATCCGCTTTGTCCAGGACTACCGCAGCATGGTGTACGGCATCGTCCTCGTCCTACTCATGCTCTACGAGCCGAAGGGTCTGCTAGGCGACGGCAGCTTCGCCTGGGGACAGATCCAGCGGGGCGTCGCCAAGGTGCGTTCCCTTTTTTCGAAGGTAATCGACGCGAACGGAGAGATGCATGTTAAAAATCCGTGAGGCCTCGCGCCACTTCGGTGGTCTGGTCGCGGTCAAGCAAGTTTCGTTCGACGTTGCGCCGCGGGAAATCCTGGGTGTGATTGGTCCGAACGGCGCCGGCAAGACGACGTTCTTCAATCTGGTGAGCGGCGCCATTCCTCTATCGAGCGGGCAGATCACCTTCGAAGGGAAGTGCACTGGCGGCATGCGTCCTCACCAGGTCGCCCACCTTGGTATTGGACGAACTTTCCAGATTGTGCGGCCATTCGGTGAACTGAGCGTCCTCGAAAATGTCTTGGCTGGACTTGGCGCGCGCTTTTGCACCAGCCTGTGGCGTTCGCTGAGAATCTGTCGCGGTCGCGCGCATCTCGGGGAAGCGCGCGAACTGCTCGCCCGCACGCATCTGCTCAAGTACGAGAATGAACCAGCGCGAAACCTGCCGCTCGGTCTGTTGCGCCGGCTGGAGATCGCACGCGCCTTGGCGCTACAGCCAAAGCTCATCCTCCTCGACGAATCGTTTTCCGGCTTGAGCCATTCAGAGTGCCTGTCCCTGGTCGAGCTGGTAAAAACTCTGCGCGAAGATGGAATGACAGTCCTTCTCATCGAACACAACATGCAGATCACGATGAACCTCTGCGATCGCTTGGTAGTGCTTGATCGGGGAGAGAAGATCGCGGAAGGGCTACCGCATGACGTCCGCAGCAATGAGCGTGTCATCTCCGCCTATCTTGGGAGCGACGACTGATGATCCAGCTCGAAAACCTGAGCGCCTATTACGGGCGCGTTCAATCCCTCCGCTCTGTGTCAATGAAACTGGAGTCCGGGAGGATCTACAGCGTTCTCGGCGCCAACGGTGCGGGGAAAACGACGCTCATGCGAAGCATCCTCGGTCTCGTGCGCTCCACGGGCACGGTTCGCTTCGGCGGCGAAGACATCAGCGCCCTGCCGACGCATGAACGAATTCGTCGCGGCATCGCCATCGTTCCTGAGAATCGTCGCTTGTTCGCTGACTTCACAGTCGGTGAGAACCTTCGCATCGGCGCCGTCAATCGGAATGATCGCGAACAAGTTGAAGCTGACGTAAAGGAGATGTGCAACACCTTTCCGATCCTCGGACAGCGATTCACACAAGCTGCTCGCACCTTGTCGGGAGGTGAAGGTCAGATGCTTGCATTGGGACGTGCACTCCTGTCGAATCCAAAGCTGCTCCTTCTCGATGAGCCTTCTGTTGGCTTAATGCCCATTGCCGTGTCGGACATTTTCAAGATGGTTGCCAAGATCAGCGCGAAGAAGGGCCTCACCGTTCTGTTGGTCGAGCAGAACGCGAAGAAGGCGCTCCAGATTGCTGACTACGCGGCAATCCTAGAGCTGGGAAGCATCACTTTCCAAGGCGATGTCGAGACGTTGAAGTCCGACGACCGGCTGCAGGCAGCCTACTTGGGTGGTCACTAGGAACGGGGCCCCCGAATAGCGGGGCCTCGTCGTTGTGCAGACGGTTTGACTGCCGGTCCACTGCTTTGGCTTGAGCATGCTTGGCCGCAATGACCTACGATTTGGCACGGTGCAGAGTACGCCCGCGCTCAATCGGCCAGTCATCCAATAATCTCAGGAGTTTGCCCTCAATGGTCGTTGAAACCCAACTCTCTGCAGCCGAATTGCTCTTGCGAGACGCAGGGCGTGAGTACCACCGCACGCCGACACGCGGCAAGATTTCGATTTCCCCGACAAAGCCCTTGTCGAACCAGCGCGACCTGTCGCTTACGTATTCGCCGGGCGTGGCCTATCCCTGCCTCGACATCCAGGCCGATCCCGGCAAAGCCTGGGACTACACCTCGCGCGGCAACCTGGTCGGCGTGGTCACCAACGGCACGGCCGTGCTGGGCCTGGGCAACATCGGCCCGCTCGCCGGCAAGCCGGTGATGGAAGGCAAGGGGTGCCTGTTCAAGAAGTTCGCCGGCATCGACGTGTTCGACATCGAACTGGCGGAAACCGACCCCAACAAGCTGGTCGACATTATCGCGGCGCTGGAGCCCACGCTCGGCGGCGTCAACCTGGAAGACATCAAGGCGCCCGAGTGCTTCTACATCGAACGAAAGCTGCGCGACCGTCTCAACATCCCGGTGTTCCACGACGACCAGATCGCATGAGATCACACAGAACACCAATCGCTGCTGACTCCGATAACTCTTGGCAGGAAGAGGCGGCTCGAATTCTGCTCCTTTCTGGGTTCAGGCCAGGCGAAGCGGTTGGCCAGGTCAAACACATAGCAAATCCTCATCGGATGGGGCGTACGTTTGGTTCCGTTTGGCACGCGATGCGCAGCTTAGTAGAAAGCGAGCCGGAATTTGCAGCCAGCAAAGCGCAGGACGTAGTCCATAGCGAGCCACTTCAGTAAATCGAGCGTCCCAGCGCTTCGACATGATCATTGCATGTTGATTTCCACTGGATCCTGACCCCGGGGGGGTGCGGATAAAAACTTGGACTGGTTTTATGCCGTAAGTCCAAGGCTCTCGCGATATTCGATGGGGCTGAGAGAGCCCAGAGAGATCTTGATCCGCTTCTCGTTGTACCAGCGGATGTAGGAATTCACCACCTCAATGAATTGTTCAACGGTGGTGCTCTGCCAGTTCCTAGGATAGAACAGTTCGGTCTTCAGCCGACCGAAGAAGCCTTCGCAGGCCGCGTTGTCAGGTGAGCAGGCTTTGCGAGACATCGAGCGAGTGAGGTTCGCGTCGCTCATTCTTGATAGCCAGCCTGGCCAGCGGTAGTGGCCACCACGATCGGAGTGGACCACAGGCCCGATCGGTAGTTTCTGCCACCGTCTCAATGGCAGCATCCAGCATCGTGTTGACGAGCTCGGCATCTGGGCTGGTTCCAATGGCCCAGCTCACCACCATCCCATCGAAGCAATCGATGATGGGTGACAGGTAGACCTTGCCAGCCGGGATCTGGAACTGTGTGATGTCCGTAAGCCACTTCTCGTTGGGCGCAGCGGCTTGGAAGTCGCGGTTGATGATGTTCTCAGGCGCTGGACTGATCTCGCCAAGGTAGGACGCGTACCTGCGCCGCTTGGGCTTGGCAACAACCAGGCTTTCCTGCTTCATCAGCCGTTGCACCACCTTCTCCGAGATGGTGACGTGCTGCCTGGTCAGTGAAGCCTGCAGCCTGCGGTAGCCGTAGCAGCGGTGGTTGTTTTCGAAGATGTCGGCCATGGCACGACGCGCGTCGAGGTACTTATCTGCCACCATCACGCGGGCTCGATGGTAGAAGTACGAGCTTCGCGCAAGATCCAACTTAGCCAAGAGCTCTGGAAGGGCATAGAGCTCCTTGAGGGCGTCAATCAGCAATGTCTTCTCCCGGTTGGTCAGGAGATGCAGATCGACGCCCAGGCCTTTTTTTAGCAGTTCATTGGCCTTCTTCAAGAGATCACGTTCCAGCTGCAGTTGCCGGATGTCGCGTTGCAGGGATTCGAGCTGTCGCTGCAACTCCGCTCGCTCAGGTGTTGGGGGTGAGTGGTTGTGGCGTTTCATGGATGCGGGCGCCTCGCGGCCGAGTAGCTGATTCTTCCAGTTGTACAGCGTCGGCCTGCATACTCCCAGCCTTTCTGCCACGGCTTGCGCACCTTCCTGCCGCGTGCAAAGCTCCATGACTCCCGCCTGTTTCAATGTCTCGGGGTATCTTCGCCGGGCAACACTGCCAACGGCGGCTTTCCTGCTCTCAGGAAGTGCCTCGCGAATCCATGCGGTCAAGGTCCCACGACCGGGGTAACCCAATGCTCTCAGGGTGGCAGCAATGCATCGATCGTGATTGAGGTAGTGCTCAAGTGCCACCTCCTTTTGCGTCTGCGAGTACTTAGGACTCCGGCCCGCATAGCCCAATGGCAAATCGCGCCGTTGCTCATACTCCCGATACCAGCCCTTCAAGGCATTCTTGGTTGGGTAACCCAGCTGACGGATAGTCGGCCTGACGCGTTTGCCGAGCTTGATGTAGAGCTCGACCGCTTGAATTCTGTCTTCGTATGAATACATGAACTACCTCCTGGTAGTCCAAGGTTTCGTCCGCACCCCCTCTCAGCTCAAAGGGGTCAAACTTGCTCGGCAATCAACACTATGCTTGCATGAAGTGGTCGAGACCTTGGGCTCAGTGTGGGGCCGGACTCATTGTGCCGGCCAGACCTACACACTCCGGCAGTGCGTCAATCGACGTCGATTCCAACGCGATTCGGGATGTGCTGCGCGCAGTGGCAAGCGGTGACAGTGCCCGGTGGGGTACCCGGAAGCCGGACTTGACGAGCTCGTTAAAGTGCGCAGCCGAAGCAGCCGCGCATCACGCCCGGAACCGGGGTTCAGCGTTTAACGGCCTCAGGATAGTACTGGGGCGCTTCGCGACGGTCGAACATTCCGTAATCGCGGACAACGCGCACGGTACGGCAACGCACGCCATCCTCAAGTATGACGTCGTCGACGAAGGCTTGCGCGCTCTGCTGGTCCTTCCACGTCGACAGTGCGATGACATCTCCAGGGCTCAAGACGGCATCGAAGCTGTCCCAGGCGACAAGTCCCGGTGCTTCCACGTCGAGGTCGAGCCACTGCGCGATACCCGCGGCGCCGTTGGCCGCCACCCATTCAGGCGTTCTCTTGCCGTCCAAGAGCACGATTGTGGTTCCCTCGCCGGCGGCGGTCTCGTCCAGGCGCTGCTCACGAAGCGTCTGGCCTGCTGGCACATGGGTGTCCGAGGTTACCTGACCGACCCGAAGGTGGTAGTCCAGGAGGATTTCATTTCGGCCTAGCTCCTGCGCGCCGTGATGCTGCGCCTTGGTACGCCATCGAACGAGTGCCTTCTCGTCGCGCCATCCGGAGAGCGAGAGAATCCACCTGTCTCGCGTCAAACTGCGGTAGCGGATGTTGTCAACGAACCCCTCCACGGCCTGGAGCTCGGGCCGCAGCATCTTAGCCACCCCGATGTACGAATCCCACTGGTCGGCCGCTGGATGCACTTCGAAGATGACTGAGAACATGGTGCTCTTATGCGCTGGGCGCAGGGTTGATGTTCAGGATGTGGTTGCGATAAATCTCGGGGATGCGCGGCAGGACCAGTTCCTTGCCAAGGACCTGTGAAGTCTCAATCACCTGCGTCAGCAGCTCAATCGAGACTTGTTCGATGACTTTGGTCGAAAGCGGGGCGTAGCTCAGATGCCAAGGCTCCGGGTACATGCCGCCTTGGTAGCGCTCGTAAGGCCTGAAGAACCCGAATGTGGCAATGTTTGCGTCCAGCCACCGGTGTAGCCGCTCGAATATCCCGCCGGGGGCGACTTCCTCGGGGAGGAGCTTGGGCACATAGCCCGGGGGAGCCGCGCCGTCGATGACGTCAATCTCTGTGCCCCACTGATGTCGACTGCCACCAGGCAGCGCCGACCAGTTGAGGATGCAGTCCACGACTTGCGTCGGTGTCAATGAGTTGAAGTCGCGAGACACCCCATGGATGTCATAGAGCGGGCGCTTGCCCGAGAACTTGTTGTTCCAGATTCGCAGCTGGGTCTGGAAGTCGCGAAAAGAGCTGACCGGAACGATGTCGATGCCGTCCTTGGCGGCTGCAGCTTGCATCTCGAGGAAAGCCTCGCCGACCTCTCGCTGGGCGGCGAACCTTGTTGGCTCGTGGAACTGGACGACGTGCGTGCGGGCGCGCCCGGTGAGTTCTAGTTCGTTCAGCATGTGTGCCATCAGTGACAGGTAGATGGAGTGGAGTGACGTGCGGAAGGAGCTGAAGGCCTGTCAGCCCGATTTGAGGATTTGCTCGACGCCCATGACGGCGGCACGACTGGCGTTGTCTACCGGACCTGCCAGCACATCGGACAGGCCGAGGTCAGCCCAGAACTGGTTTGCTGCCTCATTCATCGCTTCGAGCGAGGCTTCGTCCAGGTTCTCTAGCTTGGGCGTGCCATCAGGAGCCACCCATCTGTAGCCCCATTCGAGAAGTGCATTCAGGACGGGGTCCAGCCCACGGCCCTTTGCAGTAAGCCGATAGCCACTCGTGTTCGCCCGGTCCTGCAGCTGGAATCGCTCCAATATGCCCAGGCTGACCAGCCGGTCCAGGCGCGTTGTCAAGACATTGCGCGAGATGCCCAGGTTGCGCTGAAACTCGTCGAACCGAGTGGTGCCAATCATGCACTGCCGCACGATGAGCAAACTCCACCACTCGCCCACCTCGTCGAGCGAGCGCGCGATGTTGCAGTTCATGCCACTAAGACGCTTGCGTTCCATGTTCGTTGACCGTCGGTAGTAATCCTGGCCACCGACTCCGGCTACCCCTAGCTCGGCGGAGCAGGGCGGCCGACTGCATCGGTTGCATGAAGCAACTGTAGCAGGTATAGTTGCATGGCGCAACCTGCCGCACATGACAGGGCGTCTAGTCACTCTTAGGGGTATGTCCATGAAACGCTTCGGTCAAGACGTCTATCTCGCCTCCGGGCTGCGCACGCCGTTCGGTCGTGGAGGCGGCGCGCTATCAAATTACGACTCCATCAGCTTGTCGGTTCCGATTGCCCAGGCGATGGCCGAGCAGTTGCGCGGTGGCAGGCCCGACATGGTTCTCTGGGGGACCGTGATGCCCAATCTGGGCTGGAGCAACATCGCTCGCGAAATCTGGCTTGACGCCGGCCTCGACCCCACGGTGCCTTCCTTCTCGGTGGTGCTGGCGTGCGCCACCAGCATTGCCGCGACCTTCGCTGCCGCCGGCATGATTGGGGGAGGGACTGACGCCATCATGGTGGGAGGCGTCGAGGTAATGAGCCAGCCTTCCATCGGACTGCAGCCGCACACGACAGCGCGGCTGCGCGAGCTTCTGGCCAAGGACCCGCAGGCAGCGGCGGCTGCACTGTCCCAGCTCACGCCAAGGGACTTCATCTTGCCCACTAAGGGCTGGGCAAATCGCATCACGGGCCGCACCATGGGTGACCACATGGAGGAGACGGCCAAGGGATGGAACATCTCGCGTCAGGCGCAGGACGAGTGGGCCTACCAAAGCCACATGCGCGCCGCGGCTGGATGGGAGCGAGGTTTCTTCTCTGACCTGGTGCTTCCACTGCCTGAGCTCGCCAAGGACGCAAACCTGCGGCCAGACACGACGCTCCAGAAGCTCGCTTCTCTTGCGCCGGCCTTCGACCGCACGAGCGGCAAAGGCACCGTCACTGCAGGCAATTCGTCGCCCATCACCGACGGCGCCGCCGGGGTGTGGGTGTTGTCCGAGCGAGGGCTGGAACGCCTGAAGCGCAACATTCCTGCAGTGAAGCTGGTCGACTTCGAAATCTCGGCACTCGACCCGCGCGAGGGGCTGCTCATGGCTCCCTCGTTCGCGATTCCGCGCCTTCTGAACAGGCACGGGCTGCGATACGAGAACATCAACCTGTGGGAGATTCATGAAGCGTTCGCAGCCCAGGTGCTGTCCAACGTGGCGGCTCTGGAAGAGCCGGACTGGATTGAGGACCGTACGGGGATTGCAAGCGACTTCGGCCCCTTCCCCTGGGACCGAGTGAACCCCAATGGGGGTTCCTTGGCCATCGGTCACCCCTTTGGAGCCACAGGGGCGAGGGACCTGAGCCAGGCGGTGAAGGAGCTCGCTGCGATGCCTAAAGGCTCCCGCGCAATCGTCAGCGTCTGTGCTGACGGTGGCGAAGGCGCGGTGGCGCTCCTGGAAAGCGCCTACTGACAAAGTGCAGCCCGCCGGAAGGCGGGCTGCCTCACATGATTGGTCTGAATGCTTACCCCAGACTTGTTTGGTGAACCGCAGTTTCCTGAAGGGTTCCGGTACGCGCCTGACGTTCTGTCCACTGCAGATGAGCGCCTTCTGGTGCGTCGGTTCGAAGACCTCGCATTGCAGGCCTTCGAGTTCCGCGGCTACTCGGCGAACCGTCGCATCTATACCTTCGGCCACAAGTACGTCTTTGCTGGGCAAAAACCGCGCGCAGACTCGAGCATTCCGGACTACCTGCGGCCGCTCACCGAGATTGCGGCTCATATCACCGGCAAGCCTACGGAGGCCTTCGAGCAAGTCATGGTGACGCAGTACCCGCCCGGGGCGGGCATCGGCTGGCACCGCGACAGGCCCGTGTACGAGGACATCGTGGGCATCTCGTTTTTGGCTCCATGCCACCTGCGTCTGCGCCAGCGACAGAGTGACGGCAGTTGGGTCAGGCGAGCCGCGCCGATTGAGCCCCGATCCGCGTATCTCCTGAGCAGAGAAGTGCGCGACGAATGGCAGCACAGCATCGCCGCCATGGACGAGCCGCGCTATTCCGTAACCTTGCGTACCTTCCGGCCCGGCAAGGGCGCAGAGGCGCCCGCTGCAGGCACTTGACACCACCAGAGAGACCGAAAGGGAACCTCTTGGGCATCGGAGCACTGGCGCGCCTCGATGAGAGCTGCAAGGGCTCAATGACATCTCACCCCATCCGCATGAACCGAGTGTTCTGGTGACTCAGTCCGGTCGCGGCGATGACTGCCGACGCCAAAAGGCCCGCGCTGGAGGCTCCAAGCACCCACTGGAGAGACCAAATATCAGCGGTACGCCCGAAGGCCCAGGACCCGAGCGCCTGACCGAGAGAGAACACCAGCGAATAGACCATCAAGGCCTTACCCCAGACGGGGGCAGGAAGGGTTTGCCGCGCCAACACCGCCATCGACGCGGGAGCGATGAACATCGAGGCTCCCATTGCCGCGGCCGAGAGATAGACCACGGGCAGCTCCGCGCCGGCGACGACTGGTAGTGCCACCGCGGCTGCGCAAATGATGATGCAGAGCGCAAGGGAGTTGGATGCCTGCCATCGCCCTAAAGGGCGCTCCCAAATCCAGGCCGAGGCGAAGACCCCAGCTCCCATGAGCATCCACATCCCAGCGCCGTGGTACCACGGCAGATGCTGCGCCCGTGTCCACGCGAAAACAAAGAACACATACCCGGTGTGGGCCGCTGCGAATCCCGCGTAGCCGAGAAGGACGCGCCAAGAAGAATCCAGGCCTAGCGAGCCGCTCCCCTCGGAGGCGCTCTGAGCCCTGCTGACCGGGCTGTGCCCGATGCTCAAAGGCAGGACGACGAGCACCGTGCAGAGAACCCCTAAGACCAGCCAGGCCAGTGCCCATCCAGAGGCGCCACGCCACTGCAGCAGTGCCGGAACGACCGCGCCTGTCATGACCATTCCTAGGCCAGCGCCCCCGAAAAAGAGGCCGGTCGCAGCGCCTTTGCGCCGTGCATCGTTCGCGTAAATCTGCGACACCAGCACGCCACCGGTCGAGAAGGACCATGCGGTTCCCATGCCTGAGAGAAGGCGCAGGATGACCAGCCAGGCAAAGTCGCTACTGACGGCCATCAGGGGGAGAGTCGCGACTGTCAACAGCAGCCCAACACGAAAGAGCCTACCGCTACTCGCCCACCGCAGGAGCACGAAGCCGGATGTGGTTCCAAGGATGTAGCCCAGTGCGTTGGCGGTGTTTATCCATGATGCTTGTTCGTATCCCCAGTGCAGGTCTGCTTGCATGGCCGGCATCACCAGCGCGTAGCCGAAGCGCGTAACTCCGTGCCCAATTGCCACAGCGAGGCCAAGCCACAGCGCCGCTCGAAGAGATGTCGCCTGCTCGGTCATGCTTTGTCCACGAAGTTGACGGGACCGAGGAAGTCCATCTTGCCGACGTTAACTCCCTTGTGGCGCAGGATTGCGTACGCCATGGAGACGTGGAAGTACACGTTCGGAAGGACGATTTGCAGCAGGTAGTCCGGCCCGACCAGTACCTTGCCCGGCGCCCAGGAGAGGCTCACTTGTTGCCAGGTGGCGTCTGCGTATTGAGCGGGCTGCACGCTTTCCGCGAACGCCACGGTCTTTCGAATTCGGCTGCGAACATCCTCCAGCGTCTGCTCGGTGTCCTCGTGCCGCGGAGGCTTCTGGCCAGAGAGCCAGGCCGCTCCGGCCTTGGTGTAGTCACACGCGCTTTGGACTTGGTAGATGAAGTCACGCATGTCCGGGGCGAGCTGCGCGTGCATCAGCACGCCCACGTCGAGGTCCTGAGCCTGGGCGTGAGCTTGCGCCTTATCGAGCCAGCGCTCCATGTTCTTTAAAGCTTGCGAAATCTGCGCTATTGCTTGGTGGTACATAAATGCTCTTCTCGATAAGACTCAGGCGGCATCGTGGAAGACGATGCCTAGGGTGTGGCGTTTGCCGGAGCGCAGATGATTCACTCCATGGCGCATCTTCACCTGGTAATCGCCATGTGAGCCGCGGACGGGACGGTTGTTGGACGTGATGACCACAGCATCGCCCTTGTGCAGAGGTTCGACGACTATCCCGCGGGTTTGCATGCGGGGCCGCTGCTCGGACAAAAGCAGCTGTCCGCCTTCGAAGTCCTGGTCGGGCTCGTCAAGAAGGACGATGACCTGCAGAGGAAAGACCTGCTCGCCGTGGATGTCCTGATGCAGAGCGTTGTAGTCGCCCGGACCATACGCCAACAGCGCCATCGTTGACTTGTCCTGGCCGGCCTGCCGCAGCTCCTTGAGGTACTTGGCGTGGTCCCTCGGGTATCGGGTCTCGCGTCCGAGCCGCTCCATCCAGCCATTGGCGATATCAGCGACGTGTGGGTAGAAACTGCGGCGAAGTTCGTTGATGAGGGGCGGCAGAGGATAGTCAAAGTACTTGTACTGACCTCGCCCGAAACCGTGTCGCTCCATGATGATGCGGTTCCTGAAGCGCTCTTCTTCAGAGAACATGGCCGCTATGGAGTCAGCCCCCGACGGGGTGAGTATGCCTGGGAGGATGGCCCAACCCTCCTCATTCACGATGCGCGACAACTCGGCCCAATCAAGCGCCTCGATACGCTCCGTGACGACCCGGGAGCGGGCTTTCGCTTGCGGCTTCTTTATCGCTTGCGGCTTCTTCAACACTGCGCTTGACATCTGTGTCTCCTTGGTTGGTGCGAACTGCGCTGACCTGCTTACGGAGCAATCAGCCAGTGCACGCTGAACAACTTGCGGTCGTCGGTCCAAACTGTGTGCGGCCGGAACCCTGCTATTGCGGCCAACCCTCGCAATCCTTCGATGGAAAACTTGTACGAGTTCTCTGTGTGCAGACTAAATCCCTCGGCGACCTCAAAGGTGATGCCTCCAAGATGAACTCGTTGGTCACGGCGGCTGATGAGATGCATTTCGACCCGGCTGTGAGCTGGATTGAAGAACGCGCTGTGCCACCACTCGGAGAGCTCGAAATCTGCGCCTAGCTCGCGATTGGCGCGCGCCAGCAGGTTCTTGTTGAAGTCCGCGGTGACGCCCTTTGCGTCGTTGTATGCCGCATCCAGGACTGACGGGTCCTTCAGGAGGTCCGCGCCAATCAGCAGCCCTCCACCACGTAGCATCTGAGCAGCCCGGCGCAGGAACTCCAGGGCTTCGCTCGGGGTGAAGTTCCCAATGGTCGACCCCGGGAAGAACCCGATTCGGCGAGCGCCCCAAGCCACTGGTGGCAGGTCGATGGAACCGGTGTAGTCACCGGCGACAGGGGCTACCTCCAACCAAGGGAACTCGGCCCTCAGGCTAGCGGCGGCTCGATGGAGATGGTCGACCGAGATGTCGACGGGCAGGTAGCGCCGGGGCCGCATGTCGTTCAGGAGAAGGCGCACTTTACTCAGCGAGCCTGCTCCGAACTCAATCAGCTCCGTGCCTGGCCCCGTCACTTCAGCTATTTCAGCTGCGTGCTCCGACAGAATCCCCCACTCGGTGCGAGTAGGGTAGTACTCGGGAAGGTCACAGATTCGGTCGAAGAGGCGCGAACCCTGCGCGTCGTAGAAGTACTTCGGCGAAATGGCATGAGGCGGCTTGGAAAGCGCGAGCTGCAGGTCGCGCAGCAATTCGCTTCCGCCCTGTGTGTCGGCGCCAGTGCCCGTGGGGCCTAGGTTTCTCATGCCAGGTCCCTTGCCAGGCGTACGCCGCTGAATTGCCAGCGCGCGGTCGGCGGGAAGAAGTTGCGGTAGGTCCGGCGCGTGTGCCCAGTCGGCGTGAATTCGCTTCCGCCGCGCAGCACCATTTGGCCCACCATGAACTTGCCGTTGTATTCCGCAACGGCGCCGGCGAGTGGCTTGAACCTGGGGTAGGGGTCGTATGAGGACCGCGTCCATTGCCACACCACTCCGGTGACGGCGACGGCATCCTTGGCAGCCGACATCACCTCCCATTCTGCCTCTGTCGGCAGCCTCGCACCTGCCCATTGCGCGTATGCAGCCGCCTCGTAGAAGCTCAGTTGACTCACCGGCGCGTTCGAGTCGAAGGGTTGAACGCCTGTGGCGCCGAAGGTCTGCCAGTGCTGCGCCGGAGCACGTGGGTCTCCAGGCGCAATCCAGTACAGGGGGTGAGTCCAGCCGTGGTTTTGCACTTGGGCCCAACCCTCGGAGAGCCAGAGGGCGGGGTTTCGATAGCCGCCGTCGTCGATGAACTGCATGAACTCTGCGTTCGTGACCAGACGGTTGGCGATTTCGAAGGGTTCCAGCCAGACCCGATGTCGCGGGGTCTCGTTGTCAAAGCTGAAGCCCTCTCCAGAGTGGCCAATCTCCGCCATGCCTCGTTCGTGCTGCAGCCATTCCACGGGAGAAGCTTCAGCGGCCGGCTCGTGTGTGGCGTTTGGGTGCCAGGCAGGTAGGGTTGGATTGAGCGAGAACGCATGCAGGATGTCGGTCGCAATCAGCTCCTGATGCTGCTGCTCGTGGTGCAGCCCAAGCTCAATGAGCGGCGCTGCAGCAGCCCATGCTTCTTCTCCTGCCGTCGAGATGAATGCCAGCATGGCTTTGTCGACGTACTGTCGATAGGCCCATACCCCGCTTACGGGCGGGCGCGAGAGCAGGCCGCGTTGAGGCCTCGGATGGCGCGGGCCTAGCGACTCGTAGTACGAGTTGAACAGGAAGGAGAACTCCGCATTGAACGCGCGATGCGCAGTTACGTGCGGCTGCAGCACGACGGCTTCGAAAAACCAGGTCGTGTGGGCCAGGTGCCACTTGGTCGGGCTCGCATCGGGCATCGACTGGAGCCCTTGGTCCTCAGGAGTGAGGCCGGCTACGAGCTCTGCGGAGTGGCTTCGGGTACGCCCGTATGCAGACCAAACCTGCGCGCGGTCCGCGCGAAGGAGAGGCGAGATACCGGCGACCAGTGAGTTGGACACGTTCTAAATCCTTCGAGGGTGCCTGACTGCGGGAGTCGGCTAGAGCCGCACGGAGGGCGGCTGCCTCACCCGCCCGTCCTTTTCTGCGGACGGCCAGGTGGTTGCGGCTGCATCCATCCAGTTCAGCCGAACAGGCTCTGCATGTCGGGGGAGGGCAGCTCCGAGCGTCCCAGCTTGCCTTCTTCAAGGAACTGCTCCGTCAGCGCTTGCGTATGGGCCCAAACGCGGCCGGAAATCGCTGCGCCGGCACTGAGACGGCGGACACCGGCGGCCGCGAGCTTGTCGTGGGCCGGCAGCCCGCCCCAGGCCATGACGTTCAGCGGAAGCTTGGTAGCACCGGAAATGTCGCGCATCTCAGGCAGGGCCGTGATGCCCGGGACGAAGAGCCCGTCAGTGCCCGCCTTCTCGTAGAGCTTCGCGCGGCGGAGGACTTCAGCGACCTCTTCGCCCTCGGGCGCCAGACCAGCCAGGTACACGTCGGTGCGAGCGTTCACGAAGATATCCAGGCCAGCGTGCGACAGCGCGGACTTGACCGCTTCGATTTTCTTGGCCAGCAGCTCGGCCGGTTCCTCGCCGTCCTCCAGGTTCACCCCGACCACGCCGACTTCAGCCAGGCGGACCACCAGTTCGCCCACTTCTTTGGGCTTGGAGGAATAGCCGCCCTCGATGTCGATGGTCACCGGCACCTTCACGGCGCGCGTGATGTTCTGGCTGATGGCGACCACCAGGTCCGGCGGCATGTTGTTGCCGTCGGCGTAGCCAGCCGCCCAGGCCATCCCGGCGCTGGTGGTGGCGACGGCCTTGGCGCCCAGGCTCTCGGATAGGCGGGCGCTACCGGCATCCCAGGCGTTCGCCAGGAGCAGCAGCCCGCTCTCGTGCATTGCACGGAAGGCGTTGAGTTTGGTCTTGTTCGAGGTCTTGGACATGGCAATCTCCTTCAGGTTTCATGAGTGAGCGGTCCGCAGCATCCCAGTCCTTAGACCGTCTCTTGCGCAACCGAAATCAGTTGCTTGAAGAAACTGTAGCCGCATAAGTTGCATGACGCAACTGACATTGAGTATCCGAGTGTTACGCTCTGGTTTCCGTGACCGGCCGTTCAGGTTGCATGAAGAAACTGTAGATGGTAGAGTTTCATCATGGAACGCAAACGATTCGTGGACATGGAGTGCAGCGTCGCCCGCTCCCTGGAGGAGGTCGGCGAGTGGTGGAGCTTGCTCATCGTGCGGGAGTGCCTGCTGGGCTCGACCCGTTTCGATGAGTTCCAGAGTAACCTGGGCATCGCCAGAAACGTGCTGACCACGCGTCTGGAGCGACTGCAAGAGCTGGAAATCCTGGAGCGATTTCCGCTGGAGGAGCGCGCGAACACCTTCGGCTACCGCCTTACCCCCAAGGGCCTGGAGCTGTACCCGGTCTTGGTGGCGCTGATGCAGTGGGGCGACAAATGGACTGCACCGTCCGGCAAGCCTCCAATCAAGCTGGTGGACAACAGCTCCGGCCAGCCAATTGAGCCGTTGGTGGTTCGCGCCAAGGGCGGGCGAAACCTCGCCTACAACCAGGTTCGCTACGAACCGGGCCCGGGTGCGAGCGCGGCTACTCGTGAACTGGTGAAAAGACGGAACGAACGAGTCCTGGGCTAGCACGCGCGCTTTGCTCACGGTTACTCTGCGTCCTTGCCGCCCGGGAGCGCCCCCGCCAGCCAGCAGACCCACTTCGCGGGGAAATAGATGTCGTCGTCCCTCGTGACGGGAGTTGCAGAGGCGCTCTTCATTGCTCAGTCCTTTTTGTAAAGGAGTAGGAAGGTGGGGCGGAGGGGACGGAAGTTCTGGGCTGGTATCCGTGGTGGCTATCGACGATTCATCGCTGATAAGGGACGCTGGCGAGCACTCCGCGCTCAGGCGCAGGCGTGTTGAGGTTCGCCAGCCCTGCACGCACTGCGTCTCGCAGGTGGCGCAAACCGAATGAGGTGTCGATGCGGGTCCCATTCAGGAAGAACCCGGGCGTGCCCCGCACGCCACGTGAGAGGGCCGTCTCGATGTCTTGCGCCACGCGAGCTTCATGGACGCGCAGCTCAAGGTCCTGGTTGAATCGGGGAAGGTCCAGGCCCAAACGCTGCGCGAACCCGACCAGAACCTTGCCATTGAGCTCACCCGTTCGGGTGTAGACCAGGTCGTGGAACTGCCAGAACTTGCCTTGAGCGGCTGCGGACTCTGCGGCTTCCGCCGTCATCTGGCTGTTTGGGTGTGTGCCTGGGTCGGGGTAGTGTCGATAGATGAACTGGACAAGCCTGTCGTGGCCATCAAGGAGGGCCCGAAGCACGGGGTAGGCATGCTTGCAGTACGGACACTCGAAGTCTCCGTACTCCTCCAAAACCAGAGGCGCATCTCCGGAACCTTTGGCGTGCTCTTCAGGGCTTGTAGGCATGATTTGGGCTCGAGAGTGGGAAATGGTCAGAAGTTGATGGCGCGGCCATTGGAAGCGAGAGCTGCCTCCTTCACGGCCTCCGCGAGAGTTGGGTGAGGGTGCGTCACCGCGGCAATGTCCTCGGCCGTGCCTCGAAACTCCATGGCCATCGTGCCTTCCGTGATGAGTTCAGAGGCATGAGGACCAATCACGTGAACACCCAGGACTCGGTCCGTGCGCGCATCGGCAAGCACCTTCACGAATCCGGTGATGTCCCCGAGCGCACGGGCACGCCCGTTCGCCAGGAGAGGAAAAATTCCGGCTCGATATGTGAGGCCTGAGGCTCTCAATTCGGCCTCGGTCCACCCCACCCAGGCCACTTCGGGGTGCGTGTAGATGACTGACGGAATCGTCTTGAAGTCAACCTCCGGTTTCTGGCCGGCGATTCGCTCGACGGCGGCAACCCCTTCGGCCTCGGCCTTGTGAGCCAGCATCGGGCCACGAACAACGTCCCCGATTGCCCATACCTTGTCCACAGTGGTCCTGCACTCGCTATCGACCTCAATAGCTCCACGGCCGTCGAGCGCCAGTCCGATTGACTCACCCGCCAGGCCGTCGGTGTTCGGAATGCGGCCGATGGACACGATGAGGTGGTCGCATACCAGCTCACGGCTCTGACTCTGCGACGTGTACTGGACGACGACGTCATCTCGTCGCGCATTGACTGAGTCAATCTGTACGCTGAACTCGAATCGGAGACCCTGCTTGCCGAGAACCTTGAGTGCCTCGGCTGCGACTTCCTCGTCCGCCATCGGTAAGAACACGGGCTGCGCTTCCAATAGGGTCACGTCTGCGCCCAGTCGCCGCCAAACTGACCCCAGCTCGACGCCTATCACGCCGGCACCTATGACTCCCAGACGCTTTGGGACGGTTGGAAGGCGAAGCGCTCCATCGTTCGAGAGGATTAGCCTCTCATCAAACGGGACGTCAGGGAAAGGGCGCGGCCTTGAGCCGGTCGCGATGATGACGTTCTCCGCGGTGACATCCAGTGCCGGGGAGGTGCCGGAGATAGCTACGTGCACGCCAGCGGAATCCCGGCCTGTGAATGCCGCGTGACCATGGAAGAAGGTCACCTTGTTCTTGCGAAACAGGTACGAGATGCCCTCGTTGTTCTTACGCACGACGCCTTCTTTGCGGCGCTGAGCCTGTGCAATGTCAAACGCCAACTCCTTGAGACGCACGCCGTGGTCCTCAAAATGTGAGGATGCAATCTCAAAGTACTCGCTCGACTGAAGCAGCGCCTTGGAAGGGATGCATCCGACATTCGTGCAAGTCCCGCCCAGCGCAGGCTTCCCGGAGTCGCCTGGCCAGCTGTCAACGCACGCGACTCGCATGCCCAGCTGCGCCGCACGAATTGCGGCGGTGTAGCCTCCTGGGCCACCTCCAATAACCAAGACGTCGAAACTATGCTCACTCATGCGAAGCTGGAACCTTCAGCAAATTGGGAAGCTTTAGATGGGCACATAGCAGAATACGATAGGCCCTTATTCAAGTGACACATACTTGCTATGCATAGACCGCCATGCGTGGCAAGGCTTGAGAAGCCGTAGTCCCTGCCACATCACCGATGCCCGTGCTGAGAAGGTGCAAGACGCTGCACGGAAGCAAGCGCCGTAAGAACACCTGCTAGTTCAACGGTCTGCGGCGCGCCGCACCGAATCTCGGTGTAGACAACCGTCTGGGTCTGGTCTACTACGAAGAACGAGGAGAGCGGGGCCGACCACTCCGCGTCTCCATTGAACTTAGGGAGGTCGAGGTCGAGACCCAGGTACAGCTCCCTCAAGCTCTCCGGTATTTGCCAGTTCACCCGGTACCAGTCCGCTGTGCGCCCATGTGGGTCGTGCAGTACTGGGAAGTCCAGCTGCAGCGCGCGAACGCACCGCCGGTTGTACATCTCCGTCTGAGGCGTGATGGCGAGGACGGAACCTCCGAGCTCCCTAATCTCGCTAAGCGCCAGCTGCACCGCGCGCAGTTCGCGGGTGCAGCATGGGCACCACTGCCCTCGATAGAACACGAGAACGACAGGGCCTGAGCTGACCTGGTCGGCCAGTGAGACGCAGTTGTGCCGCTCGTTGGGCAACGTGAAGCCGGGAGCATGGCTCGCGGCGCTAAGCGCCATGGCCGCCCGGTCAGTCGACACTGCGTCGCCCACGACCCTGAGCATGGCGACCAAAGCGTCAGTTCGCGTTCGCACCTGTAAGTGCTCACGCAGCGCATCGAGCTTCTGTTGCAGCGACATGGAGAGTGCTGTGACGTCCCAGCTACCCAGCAACTGCTCCCGTGGAGAGGGCCTTCAGAGCCGGCGACGTCTTGCGGAATCATGGCGACGCTCGCCCACTCTTGCGTCCGATTTATGTCGCTTTGCGGCTAGTTTTGGCAGGGGCTGCGAGCATCCGTGAGCAAGGACCGCTGTGTTGTGGCGCAGACGTTTCCTCGGTCTTCAGCTCGCGTATCAAAAAGTCCGTCAACGCCCGTGCCGCAGGCTTTGCCTGGCGGCCCATGGCATAGACGGCATGCAAGTCTGCTTGGCCGAAGTCCCAATCCTCAAGCAGGCGCACTAGCTTGCCTTCGGACAGCTCCTGGGCACAGCTGCACTGGCTGGCGACGACAATTCCCATTCCCGCAGTTGCTGCAGCAATGCGACCCTCGTTGGTCGAGAAGGTGAAGCGGCTTTCGACTCGAACGGACGAGACCTTTCCGTCACGTCGCAGCGTTACCCCAGCGCCGCTGGCGCCGGGCCCCGCGAATACATGGAAGTTAGCGAGGTCCGCAGGTGATTGAGGCAAACCAGCGCGGGAGACGTACGCCGGCGAGGCAGCGGCGATTCGAGGCCAGGAGTGAATCTTCCTGGCGACGGCAGATGAGTCCTCGAGCGCCCCGAATCGGAGGGCTACGTCAATTCCTTCTGCGACGAGGTTCTGGCGTTCGTCGGTGAGCGTGATGTTCACTCGCAGCTGAGGGTGAAAGCTCATGAAGTCGGCTAGCTTGGGAATCAAGTACCGCCTTCCGAAGCTCGTCGCGGTTCCTATCCGGAGGGTGCCGCTAAGCACGCTCGTCCCGCGGACAATCTCGGCCGCCTCGTCTAATGCGTGCAGTGCGTTCTCGACGCGAGAGAAGTACTCTGCACCTGCTTCAGTGAGCGTTACGGTGCGCGAGGTTCGAGCCAGAAGGGGGACCCCCACCTCCTTCTCTAGGCCGGCGATTGCGCGCGACACCGTAGGCTGAGAAACTCCTTTCTCCCGCGCGGCCTCGGAGAAACTACGCGTTCGCGCGACTCGAATGAACAGCCTAATGGCCTCGAAACAGTTCGTCATCCTTAACGGCCCTCGGGGCGCTGCGTTCTGTTGGCGGAAGCTCGCCTCTGCGGGCTCTCCTCATACCCGGCCAATGTGAGTCCTTCTTCCTGTCCATGCTGAAGTGCAGCTGCTCCGCTTCTATTCGTCCCATGCATTGAATGCACCCAAGATGCGAGTCAATCGAGCCGTTCGTCTTGCGGTTTCTCGCGCGACTGTGCAAATCTTGCGATGCACGCGTGCTCTAGCGCGGCAAATGACCGGGAGGGTCAGTCTCGCTTGCGCTGAAGGCGAAACTCACGTGGCGTCAGACCAAATGCCTTGCCAAACGTCCTGGTGAAGTGGCTGTGATTCATCCCGACCTCCAGAGCCACCTCGATGACATGCTGGTCGGTAGTTGCTAGAAGAGCCTTGGCTCGCTGCAAGCGCCTCTGCGTCACGTACACGTGGGGCGTGCTGCCTTGAGCGGCTTCGAACCTGCGGGTGAAGTGCCATAGGCTCATGCCAGCGCAATTAGCCAAATCAGCCAGGCTGATTGCTTGGTCAAGGCGTTCGTCGATGTGACGGTCCAGCTTGCGCAACTCGGACGCTGAAAGGGGAGTCACGTGCTTCGTATGAAGCTGCTTGGGTGGCTCCAATGCGCTTTTCGATACGCCATAGGCAAGCAAAGTGGCGAACGCGGCAGCCACCGGGCAAGTTAGCTCTTCCCCGGATGCTAGCGAGGCCCCGAGCATCGCGGCCGAGGATGAGATGAATGGATTTCGAATGGACAGTGTGTCTTCGAACTTCAACTCCTTGCCACCAAGCGCTTGGCTGATGAAGTCGGTGGACAGCTGCACCGAAACGATGTCTGCAGATTTCAGCCAGTGGACAGAATGCTGCTGTTGCCGCGATACGAGAAGGATGTCTTTGTCGCCGAACTTTTGAACTAGCTTGGTGCCAGTTTCTGATTGGCGGGTTACCTGGTACTGAGCTCCCTGAAGAGGAATGCAGACTTGAATCGACTCGTGAGTTTCTTCAGGATAAAGCGAGGGCGGCGAAGAGCTGCTGTTCAATTCGAACATGCCGGGTTCGACGAAGGAAGTGGAACGCCGCGAGGCCATGAAATTCTCGGTTTTCTAGGGGTGGGCAGCACCGTGGACCCTCTTGAGTCAAGGTGCCAATTCCGAACTCGGCGCCACGCGTCATCTGGTCATGCCACATAATCCAAAGACGCCTGTCTTGGGCCTGTCGGTGATGCTTCAATCAGTCGATGTAGCCTTCCACGACGCCAACATCACGAGGCTTCGACTCGTCGGGATTTCGTCCGTACTCGCGCAGTGCACGCCGTTGGCGCAACAGGTCCCAACATTGGTCTAGCTCCTCAGACACGTGCCGCAACCGGGTGCCGTCTTCTTCCAACGCCGTCCCCTGGTCTCGGAGAACGCGCTCTTCGTCAACAAGCGCAGTGATGTGCTTGAGGATGGACTTGTCGCTCATGTTCATTCCTTTCGTGAACCAAGAAGGGCCCCTTCTGTGCCATTGCTTCTTTGATGGAGCAACGAACAGAGCCAGCGTGTCTCTATGCCGCCGGCGGTTGCCTAGAGAACTGCTCGAAATTCATGGCCTCGGCGTCCTCTCCGCAGGCCGACCGCCATTCCCGCAACAGGTACTCGAGCTGTTCCTGTCTATAAAAGCGTGCAAGGCCGATGAGGGCGTCGACGTTCGCATCCGTGACCAGCTCCCTGCCTCGGCCGCGCTTCAAAGCCCGGAAGATTGCAAGCAGCTGCTCGTCGTCTAGAGCGGCGGGATAGGTGTTTGAAGAACTTGACATCACTAGACCTCCAGGGTTTCCGAAACCGTGAATCTTGATGGAGAGTTGGTACGTGCTGCCGACGTGCCGCTCGTACGGGCGGCCGGCGCATCCCGGCTCGCCAACGACTGTTCTCTGTACTCCCGCGGCTCTACCCCGTAGGAACGCCGGAAGGCTCGGATGAAGCCGCCGTTATTGGAGTAGCCTGCTGCCCTCCCAATCAGCCCGATGGGAGTGCTTGTAGTGCGCAGTTGCTGCGCCGCCTGGCGCATGCGCAAATCTCGGAGAACGCTCATCGGCGCGCGTCCGAACACATCACAGAATCGGGCCATGAATCCAGAGCGACTCAAGCACGCGGCACTTGCCAGACTCTCCACCGAATGTGCCGCGCCCGGGCGCTTCGTCATTTCAACGAATGCCCGCGAGATTCGCGGGTCGCGGAGGGCGGCTATCTGCTCTACCCACGCAGCCGGTGATGTGAGTGCCCGCCGCAGGAGGAGCAAGAGCGCGTGCTTAATAAGCAACGCCACCATCACCGTTCGCCCAGGATGCTCATGGCGCATTTCTTCGAGGGCGAGCCTGAGCTGGTTGTGAAGCGCGTCACCGTCCTCGAACCGTTCCACGATGGCAGCTGGCGAGCCGCTGAATAGGTCGACAACCTCGCCGAAGGTCGCCTGGAACTCGCCGCAGATAAGGCGGAGGTCGCTTGAGCCCCCTACATCGGGGTGTATCGCCGGCCGCTGAGCCCTCGCTCCCGGAGGGACCACGACCAGGGTTTGAGCCGCGATGGGGATTGAGTCGCCTTTCTCTGTGGTCAACGTCCCGCGCCCTGATACGACGTAGTAAAGGCAGGCCTTGGAAGTTTTCGTGGGGGAGTGCCACTGTCCACTGCGGAACGTGTGTTCCTCCACGCATCCTTGCTGCACTTCCAATGCGCCCATTAGGGGCGCGAGGTCGGCGGCGGAGATTCTGGCAATTGCGCGGTCTCCGTCTGGGATTCCCGAAGACGCATGCCGGTTTGAAGGCCTCATGGCGGCGGTTCCTCGAGTCTGGACGCGAAAATGGCTGCGAAGAAAGCTCCGCTGCCACGCACGTGCAATCCTCTCAAATCCAGCCGTAGAAAGCATTAACAATCCAAGCATAGAAGCCATACAGAAGACGTATCAATCAGCTCTTCAAAGTGCCACGGACGGCGTGAAGCGGCGGCTTTTCATGCGCAGGGCTCGCCGTCTGCATCGCCGCGCTCAGTAGACGCCGATGCCCATGGCCAGTTCCTGAGCTTCAGCGACTGCGGCCTTGAAGCTTCCTTCCGGGTCGCTGTTGATGATGGTCGGTTGGAACCGAATCTCTCGAATGATGTCGACGCCAGCCTGATTGAGCCATGCCTTCAGGTACGTCGAGTGATGGTCGATACCGAAAGCAGGCGAGGGCATCGAGGGGCCCCATGCCCCACTTGTGAGCGCGAGCACGGCACTCTTGTTCTTCAGCAACCCGTGGTAGCCGGTCGTCGCATCCAGCGTCCAGAGAAGACCAGGCTGGTGAATCACGTCGATGTATTGCTTCAGGCGGTACGGGATGCCGCCGTTCCACATGGGCACTGCAAGCACGTATTGGTCCGCCGCGATGAAGCGCTGAGCGATGGAGATGATTTCGTCCCAAGCCGTCTTCTGCCGGGCGTTCTGGTCCTGGTCACCAATGACTGCCATCTTTGCGGCCACCTTGTTGCCGTCGAACTCGGGCAGCCTCTCGGCGGCGAGGTCGAGCACATCGACCGCGATGTTCGGGTCTTGTTCCCGCAGTGCAGCGATGTAGGCATCGGCGATGGCGGTGCTCTTCGCCTCAGGACGCGGCGATGCCTGGATGTACAGGATGTTGGTCATTTGTCAGCTTGGTTGTGAGATGGAGGGGAGGGTGGGCTACTCAGGACCTGAGCACGATGGCTCCGTCTGCGACGTAGCGGCAGAAATTCGCGAAAGGAATCGCCGCCTCCTGCCGCCACGAACCCTCGGTCCAGGCGAATACGACGTCGCCGGCGGAGAGGATGACTTCAGCCGGTCCCAGGGGAATCTCGACGAGCGGCCCTTCACCCATTCGATACTCAACGCGGCCTGCGATGGTTGCGCTCAGTTCTGCAGGCGCTCGCAAGCTGTACGTGAAGAAGGAGTCGAGTTCCTTGCCGATTGCGGGGTGGTCAAAGTCGAATTGACCCTGCTCCGCGATGGACCTTGCTGCGCGCATGAAACCGCCCCATGCGCTGCGGGCAAGTGCCCCGCCGACGCTGATGCGGCGAACGCCGAGAGCTGCAATATCCTTGACTGTGTGGCCAGTGTCTGAACTGACCAACACGTTCACAGGCTTCGGGTGCACCGCCTGGACGATGGCGGAGATTCCCTCTCGCGAGGTCACACCAGGTGCGTAGAGAACATCGGCTCCGGCAGCTGCATAGGCTTGCAGCCGCTTGATGGTGTCGGCCAAGTCAGGGCGACCAGCCCAGAAATTCTCTGCACGCCCCACCAGGAGCGGGGCATCCGGGCCGAGTGCATCCAAGGTGGCTCTGACCACGCGGAGCCTAGCAGACGCCGTGTCGATGTCCCACACTGGGTTGGACGTCACCCCCGTGCCGTCTTCGATACCGATTCCCGCCGCCCCCGTGTTGGCGGCGGCCAACGTATGGCGAGCGAGCTCCTCTGAAGATTCTGCAAACCCGGACTCGAAGCTCACGCTCACTGGCAAAGAAGTCGCCTCGACGATTTCTCGAGCGTGAGCCAAGACGTCGTCCATTGACAGGTCGCCTTCGGGGTAGGCGCGCGACCACGCCGCCCCTCCGCTGCTCGTGCCCAGCGCCTTGAAGCCCAGGCCCTCCAGGTATCGTGCGCTTCCTCTGTCCCAAGGGTTGGGCATCACGAAACATCCGGAACGGTGCAGTTCCCTGAACTCTCGGCGGCGTTTCGACTGTTCGGCTTTTGAAATGGACATTGCTTCCTCGTTGTGTCTTTGCGACTGAAGTCAGACCGCCGATGGCGATGCCGGCGCGGTACGACCCGCCAGCAAACGGTAAGGCAGCATCTGGGTACAGGATTCCACGCGATGTCTCCAAGGGTCCTGATTCGTGAGGTGCGCGGAGCCTTCGGCGTGCTCAGAGGTCAAGTCAATGCAGCTCATGATGGGCGTCCATTCAGGCAGTCTAGGAAGGCGATTGAGCGAAGTCGCGTACCTCTTTGGCCGTCGCCGATAACCTCGTGTTAAGGCATTGGTGTTGCAGCGCATGTCGGCCCTCTCGGGTGAAGTACATCAAGCTCGTTCAGGCGCTGCAGGGCTTCGTTCCGACCGGCGCAGTCGCCTTTGCCGCGGCGCTGATGCGTCGACTGGCGAGCTCCGAGAGGGCGACCGCCAAGACCAGCGGGATGACCGCAACCAAGCCGAGGTTGTGTGCGGCGACGGTGCCGAATGCAAACATGCCCAGGGCGAACATGGCGAGTCGTCTATCCACTGGAGACTCCTTGGAGGTGGGGTGGTATTAGGTTGCTTGATGAAACTGTAGGCGCCATAGTTGTTTGATGCAACTAATTTGGAGTAACGGAATGTAGCTGGACGGCCTTGAGCTGACTCAGAGTGAGTTGCGTCGGCCAGGCGAAATGACTACAGTTGCATCAAGCAACTGAAAAGGGCGAGGCTTCCACTCAGCGCATGAGACGAGTGGTGCCTAAACGATTCACCTGAAGGAAAACCCGTGACCACAGAGCTGCTCTACCTGGAAGACATCACTCCTGGAATGCGTTTCACCAGCCCATCGGCGCACGTGAGTGAAGCTGACGTTGTGCGCTTCGCCAAGGAGTTCGACCCGCAGCCATTCCATGCCGACCCACAAGCGGCGAAGAACAGCTTCTTCGGCCGGCTGGTGGCTAGCGGTTGGCACACAGGCGCGGTCACCATGCGATTGCTTGCCACGGGAGGCCTACCTTTGGCCGGCGGAATCATCGGAGCAAGCGGTCAGCTGCAGTGGCCGGCGCCACTCCGGCCGGATTCCGACGTTCACGTCGAAACGGAGGTGCTCGACGTCAAGCCCTCCAGGAGTAAGTCGGACCGAGGCCTCATCACGACTCGCAGCCAGACCATCGACGGAGAAGGCACAGTCGTGCAGGTCGTCGAGATGAAGGTTCTCGTATGGTCGAAATCACAAGCGAAGTAGCCGACCCCTGTGACGCGAGGTAGGGGGTGAGACTCCTCGCCTTCAAGTCGGCTGCGCCGCCGCGGCGCGCTGCTTGCGGTACTCGGACATTGCGAGGAAGTGGTGAATCATGGCGACGGCGGCTGCGCCCTCGCCAATGGCGCCGCCCACGCGCTTGACCGAGCCACTGCGTGCATCTCCGACAGCGAAGACGCCTGGCACGCTTGCCTCCAACGCTGCACGGGGCCGGCCGTCTGTCGGTCCCGCGGCGTCTCCGGTGCGGATAAATCCCAAGGCATCTGTCTCCACGCATCCGCGGAGCCACTCGGTCGCGGGCTGCGCGCCGACGAAAAGAAACACACTGCGTAGCGCAACCTCCTGTTCCTCGGAGGCATGCTGTCGCCAACGTATACCCGTAAGACCCTCGAGCGGGTCTCCGTTTAGTTCCGTGAGCTCCGTGTGAGTGCGCAGTGAGATGTTGGGAAGCGACGCAATCCTGTCGATGAGGTACCGGGACATGCTGGCCGCCAGCCCAGGACCACGCACCAGCATATGCACTTGGCTCGCGTGCCCCGAGAGCAGCACGGCAGCTTGACCCGCGGAGTTCCCGCCCCCAACCAACGCGACCTCCGCCCCGGCGCACATCTGTGCCTCGAGCGCCGACGCCCAATACCAGACGCCACGGCCCTCGAACTCCTGCAGGCGAGGTACATCCGGACGTCTATAGCGTGCTCCCGAGGCAACAACGATGGTCCGGCCCCGCAGTTGGCGACCATCCCGTAGCTTGACTCTCATTTCACCAAAGGTTTCCTGTGTGCTGCAGTCCAATTCTTCGGCGTGAGCCGGAATGAGAAACTGAGCTCCAAACTTCTGTGCCTGAATGTAGGCTCGCGCGGTGAGGGCTTGGCCAGATATTCCGGTGGGAAAGCCCAGGTAGTTTTCAATCCGTGCACTCGCGCCGGCCTGGCCGCCAAACGCGCGCGAATCAACAATCGCCACGCGAAGGCCCTCCGAAGCGGCATAGACGGCCGTGGCCAGACCGGCCGGGCCAGAGCCGACAATCACGATGTCGAATAGCTCGTCGTGCGGCTCGCTGTCCACCATGCCGATGCAGCGGGCAAGTTCGTCCTCCGTCGGGTTGCGCAGCATCGTGCCGTCGGCACATACGGCAATTGCATCATCTGGAGCGCCGCCGGCCTCCAGATGCAGCTCGGCGGCGTGCTCATCCCGACCGATGTCAAGGAGGTGGTGGGGGAAGCCATTTCTCTCAAGAAAAGACTCGAGGCGTAACAGGTAAGGGGAGCGCGGATTTCCGACGAGGACGACGCCACCGCTGCCACGCTGAATTAGTGCAACGCGCCTGAGGATTAGCGCTCGAACGATGCGCTCGCCAAGGTCCGCTTCTGCGATGAGGAGCGCGCGCAGCTGTTCCGGAGGTATCAGAAGCGCCTCTACCTCCTCCTCTGCGACTCCATCCACGAGCGCGGGACCGCCTGCGATTTGCCCCACCTCTCCAGTGAACTGGCCGACACCATGGCGAGCCACCTCGCCGTGCACGCCAATGCCATCGCGTTGAATGGCAACTACCGTGCCCTTGAGTATGACGAACATACCCGGGCTCGTTTCGCCCGCGACGTAGAGGCGCTCCCCTTTGCGGTAGCCCGTCCCCAGGCCGAATCGGCGGATGCGCGCAATCTCAGCCGTCGTCAGAACGGGGAAAGCTTGATGATGGCGGGTCGCCTCGACGGAGGTGGGTGAGGTGGGTTGGCTAGGTGCGCTCGACATGCTTGGCTCCAAGAAGGAAATGCAGAATAAAGGCTCACCCCTTCACGCCGCTTCTGTGTCGCCCAAGTCAGGACCCTCAGGTTCCAAGTCTGGACTGAAACGCACTCAGGCACATCCTCGCCCGTACGTGGTCAGCCCGCGCCGTGCTTCACTGCTCGATTAGAGGTACCCACCCGGGCTGCGCTTCGACGCGAGCGACCCAAGACCTGACACTGGGGAACGGCCGCAAGTCAATGGCCCCTTGTTCTGCCATTGAGATGTAAGGATACAACGCAAGGTCCGCGATGGTGTAACGGTTCAGTGCGACGAACTCGAGCGATGCGAGGTGCTGCTCCAACGTCCTCAGCACGTAGGCGGCCTGCGTTCGCCATGCAGCGAGCTCCACCTTTTTCTCCTCCTCCTTCTTGGCAATCGACGTGAAGAACCGAGCGGCCGAGAAGGCCTTGAGGACTTCACTCTGTTCGAAGAACATCCACTGGACGACGCGGATTTGGTCGAAACCGCTCGGTAGCAGAGGAGTTCCCTGCGCAAGATGCCAGAGGATGGCGTTCGACTCGGGAATTGCTTCGCCACTTGGAAGAATCAGTACGGGAATCTTCCCAGCCGCATTCATGGCCAGGAATTCTGGCGTGCGACTTGTGTTGTCTGCCAGTACATGCGTTATCCGCCGGTACTCCAATCCGAGCTGGGACAGCAGGATGCGCACCTTCCATGCGTTGCCGGACAGCCGGCTGTCGTGCAGCGTGTACATCGCAGAACTCCCAGTGCGTTTCATTCCTGGCTCGACACTGCCCCGGATGCCGATAAGGACCAAGTCTGTCATGGCAATGCCTCTCGCAAGAGACGGCTCGCATCCAAGCTGCAACGACGGGTTACGGTCCTGCGGCAGCTGGTGTACGTGTGCCGCCCTGTCAGGGCCATGGCGCGCAAGGTGAAATATAGGGCGTGCGAACTACAATGTCGCGTACCATTTTGGCGGGGGTACATAACAGGCGGTTAACCCCCGGGGAGCACACCATGCAGATGAATCTCCGGCAAATTGAAGTCTTCAGGGCTGTCATGCTGTCCAACTCAATCGTGGGTGCTGCAAACATGCTCCACGTGTCGCAGCCGGCCATCTCACGCTTATTGGCGCACACCGAGAGACGACTCGGCCTCCAGCTTTTCGAGCGAATCAAAGGTCGTCTGCACCCGACGCCAGATGCCCAGAAGCTGTTCACCCAAGTGCAGGTGGTCTACGAAGGCGTGCAGCTGGTCAACGAGATGGCGGAAGACCTGGTCGAGAACCGGGAGGGGACGCTGCGGCTGGCGGGCGCCCCGAGCCTTTGCCACGAGATGGTTCCAAAGGCAATTGCGGCGTTCTGCAGGAGCTATCCTGATGTGCGCATCGTGTTGCAGACGTTGTCGCCGCCGAAGCTGCTGGACGCGGTCCTGACGCAGCAGGCCGAACTGGGCCTCGCTTTCTTCTCGGAGCCGCATTCGGCTGTCAATTCATCTGTCATCTACCCGAATCATATTGTCCTGGCGCTTCCCCAAACTCACCCACTCGCCGCGGAGAAGCTCGTCGACCTGAGCGCCATCGCGGACTTGCCTCTGATTGGCTTTCGGTCTGACATTCCAATTGGGCAGTTGATTCGTCGTTCGTTCATGGCCGAAGGGCTTGCGCCGAGGGCGAAGATTGAAGTGCAACAGCTCCACGTTGCATGCGCCCTTGTACAAGAAGGTGCTGGTGCAGCACTTGTCGATGAAATCACGGCTGCAGGAACGCTATGGAGCAACGTGGCTTTCCGCCAAATCAAACCGACGGTGACCGCACCTGTCAGCGCCATCCATGCCAACTTCGCGCCTCTGTCTCGCATGGCCAAGCTGTTCCTGGCTTCACTGAAGCAAGTGACCTCTGAGATGAACAGCGAGGTCAAGCGGTCCATGAAGCCGAGCAGAGGTTGAATCGAGTGTTCGACTCGATTCGCGCCGCTCTCCGGTAGGGCTAGGTCACGCTAGTCTGCACCCTCGTCCTTGCGGACGGCGAAGGGCGGGGGCATGAATGCAGTCACAGGAGGAACTGCGCCAAGAAAGCGCTCAATCTGTACAAGACACGTCTGAGCTGCACAGCCTTGAGACAACTGCGATGCCCCAACGTCGGCTGTGAGTACGTTCGGGTTGCCGTGCTTCTCCAGGGACCCGGCCACAGCCCATGATTCGGGGTCGAACCAAGCACCGGTGGAAAGCTTCGCCACGCCGCGGGCTATTCCGTCCGACAGTCTGGCGCCCGCAAGGCAAGAGCCTCGGTCGTTAAAGATTCTGACGAGGTCGCCCTCTCGAATGCCTCTTTCCTGGGCATCGTGGAGGTTCATGACCGCCGGCTCGCGGCCTTGTACTTTGTTGTCGCGGCTGTAGCTACTGTGGTCAAGTTGACTGTGTAGTCGGGTGTGCGGCTGGTCAGACAACAGGTGAATCGGGTGCTTCTGGCTGCCAGGACCACCGAGCCACTCAGCCGGCTCGAACCACATCGGGTGCCCCCCGCAGTCGGGGTAGTTCCGAACTGCAATGTCTTGGCTAAAAATCTCGAGCTTGCCGGACCTTGTCCCAAGCGGATGAGCGGACGGGTCGGCCCTGAAGTCGGCGAACGTCACATGGCTGCTTTCATCCACGGGGATTTCTGCCACCCCGTTCTCCCAGAAGGTCTCGAACGGAGGTAGCACCACTCCCTTGTTTTGCGCCGACTGCTGGCACCGGTCGTACAGGAGCTGCAGCCATTCTTGGGAGGAGCGTCCCTCGGTGAATTCTGCCTCAGTTCCTAGTCGCCTGGCCAAGGCGGAGAAGATGTCGTAGTCACTCCTTGCCTCACCGACGGGCGAAATGACTTTGCGCATGGCGATGAGGTACGGCTCCTTGGAAGCGAATCCGATGTCGTCTCGCTCAAAGGTCGTAGTCGTTGGGAAGACCACGTCCGCAGCCTTCGCTGTGGCTGTCCAGAACTGCTCGTTGACGACAACTGCCTTTGGTAGGCGCCAAGCGCGCAACAGCCGGTTCAGGTCCTGGTGGTGATGAAACGGGTTCCCGCCGGCCCAATAGACGAAATCGACCTCGGGGTACTTGTACGACTTGCCGTTGTACGAGAAGCTAGCTCCTGGCTTCTCGAGCATGTCAGCGACACGAGCGACCGGGATGAACTCTGATACCGGGTTTCTTCCCTGGGGCAGGGTGGGGCCGGGAAACGGCAGCGGTGTGCCACCAATCCCGTTGACCGCCCCGTACCCGATGCCGAATCCGCCGCCAGGCAATCCGATTTGCCCAAGCATGGCCGCAAGTGCGACGGTGGCCCAGTATGGCTGCTCTCCGTGGTGCGCTCGTTGGAGAGACCATGCCGCCGTGATGAAGGACCGCTTGGCACTCACCAGTCGAGCCAGCTCGCGGATTTTGGAAGCAGCGACGCCGGTGATTTGCTGTGCCCACTCCGGTGCCTTGGCTATCCCGTCAGCCTCACCGGTGAGGTACGGTGCAAATCGGTCGAATCCGACGCAATGCGTGCGCAGGAACTGCTTGTCGTGCCAGCCACGGGTGTACACCTCGAAAGCCAGAGCGAGCAAAAGTGCGGTGTCTGTGTTTGGGCGAATCGGCACCCATTCGTGTGGAACCGACGAATCGAGGTCCGAGCGAACGGGGCTGATGTTGATGAACTGCACCTTGGCTTCGGCCATGCTGCGCAGGCCCGCTCGCACTGTATGGCGACCTACCATACCCCAGGAAATTTGCGAGTTCTTTAGGGGCACTCCACCGAACGAGAGAAACAGCTCGGTGTTCTTGGCCAGGACATCCCAAGTGGTCTGGGCGGCAATGAGCCTGTCCATGGACATGGCGATGCGGGGCATTATCACGTTGCCGGCACCAAGGCTGTACGAGTCAACATGCCCGACGTAGCCCCCGAGTGTGTTGAAGAACCGGTGTATTTGGCTTTGAGCGTGATTGAACCTGCCGGCGCTCGACCATCCATACGAGCCCGCAAAGACGGAACGATTTCCCGAGTCTTTGATGGTCGCCTGAAGCGCCCGAGCGACCAGGTCCAGGGCCTCGCCCCATGAGACCTCCACGAACGGTTCGACGCCGCGTCGCTCAGGGTTCGCTCCCCAGCCTTTCTCAATCCAGCTAAGCCGTACCGCCGGCCTGCGGACTCGATTCGGTGCTTGCGCTGCCTCGAGTGCGGCGAGGCCTATTGGAGAGGGGTCAGGGTCTCGACTGAATGGGCGGAGAGATGGGCGACCGGTCTCGGCACCTTCCACTTCGTACACGCCCCAGTGCGCGGCCGTAAAGCTCATGACGGTCTCCGTCGTGATTCAGACAGGGAGGTGCTCCGATGCGCAGACGCGGCAACGCCACGCAACCGGCTGCGCGCATGCGATAAGAGTCCGCTTCACGCTTGCGGGTCCAGCGCGAACTTAGCGAGATTGGCGCCCAGGGCCTTCTCCACGTCGGGGTAAATCGCCGGGTCGAAAATCCCGCTCCCCAGCGGCAAGTTCCGCTTGCTCGTCGCGATAATCGCAACTCTTGTCCCCTCCTTGAGTTCTCTGATGGCAAGCACTGCGCCGGTCTGCGGGTCGAGAGTTGCGATAAGGTCGGGGAACGTTGCAACACGTTCCCCGTTGGAGGTCGCGTACATGTACTCGTTGCACACGCCGAGGGCGACTTCGTTCCCGTCAGTTCCGCGAACAGTGACTTGGCCTACGTCGAAGCCGTCCGCGTACGCGACCGTGTTCGAGGTGACTACGCCGTCTGCAAGGATTCGCCCCCGCGTCTGCCGCACGACTGCGTCGACTACGCGCTCCCCAGACTGGCTCGCCGCGACCATCTCGCGGCCCAGCGCGAGCTGGTATGAAATTGCGCCCACCGCCCCCGCCGCGGACACCAAGGACGCAGCGAATGGTCCTCGGCAAGCCATGATGAGCCCACCGTTCTGGACCGCGGCGGCGCGCATCAGCGACGATGTCGTCAAGGTGTTCCCGTGCACCAAGATGCGAACCTTGTCGCCCACGCCGCTTTGGTAGAAGGTGACGTCGGGGCGGGAAGCGAGGCCCAGGCTACCCATCTTCACCGTTGGATGGCCGCGACCATTGCATGCAGCGTCAATCACCGGTATTCCCAGGGACGCCGCCATCACCCAGCCGTAGATTCCAGGGACATGCCCTGGGATGACGCCACTGGGCGTGACGCCCGATGTATGCAGCAGCTGGCGTGCTGCCTGGATGGAGTGGTCTGCGTTGGGCTTGTGGACGCCTTGGCCTGGGGCGCCGACCCCTGTGGCAACGAGGATGGTGTCATCCCCGTGGAGGGAGGCGATTGGAGCTAGGCGCAAAGGTCCGTTCGCCAGCGCCACTTCACCGAATTTGCGTTCAATCAGCGCACGCTCTTGGCCGCTGCCTCCGGCGGACAGCAGAACTCCGCCAAGGACGGCGGGCCACACGTCCTCCTGGGTGAGATGTCGTTCCATCAACGTGCCTCCGACGCCGGTGCCGAGGTGGGTTGAATATGCCGGGTCACAGTCCTTGCGCGCTTGCTCATTCCAATTTCCTCACGTCATCTGACATCGCAGTCTAGGACTCGAGCGTCGAAATGTCTCGTGCTCGTTTTGCAGTCGCCGTTAACACCGTGTTATGCGGAACGCGAGGCGAGGTGCAGCCGGCACCGGCGTAGCTGGAGTTTTGACAATCGGCAGAGCGATGACCAACTCGCGAAGCACGCCGCACTCGCCACGCCACTGCGTTCATGCTGCAATGAGGCTTAGCGCCCGCAATGCGTCAGCTTCGGTGCGGTACAACCGCAGCTGGGGCTGTTCGGACAGCGCCCCTGCGCGCCTTAGCACCATTTCGACAGGCAGCTTGATTCCGCGGGAGTTCAACAGCTTACTGAGGGCGCTGAAGGTTTCAACCCCGGTGGCGTCGATGCGGTTGATTGGTTGCGCGAAGAGGCAAATGTGGTGTGTATCAGGGTGCTCGGCGAGGTGTTCCACCACGGCGCGCTCGAAGGCGGCCGCTGATGCAAAGTCCAGCTCGGCGTCCATCCGCAGAGCGTAGGTGTGCGGTGCAATCGGAGCCAGGTGCCAAAGGTGCCGGTCTCGAAGGCTTCCATCTGGGTGTACGCCTACTTCGATGATTCGTGGGTAAAGTCTCACGTACAAGAAATGGGCCAAGCTCATCACCGTGCCGGTGAGTACGCCCCAATAGATGGAGGGTGAGGACAACAGCGTGACGAGGGCAGTGACTCCTGCCGTTGCTGCCTCTACACCACAGATGGCTGAACACTCCTGGCTTGAACAAGCCCAGAACCGCCGCGACAACCACCGCTGCGAGGGCTGCCGAGGGGACGTGATAAAGCGCAGGGGTAAGAAACAGCAGGACCACGAATACGACACCGCACGCAATGACGGTCGCCCAGCCGGTTTTGGCGCCCGAGTAAAGCGTGATGGCCGCACGCGAGAACGACGTGCTGGTCGGGAAACTGCCGCAAAGACCGGGTACCACCTTGCCGATTCCTTGGCCGATGAGGTCTTGGTTGGCGTCCCATCGTTTGCCGTCGTGCTGGCTTTCAATCTTCGCACTGGCCGCCATCTCCATTGAGCTCACGAGCGCCAGAACGAGTGCAGGCGCAAGGAGAGCACCGAAAGTCTCCCAGGACGGCACCGCGGGGATGAAGAACTCCGGCATGCCAGCCGGAACGCTTCCCACCACATCGCCGCGGGTGGCATAGCCGGTCGCCCAGCTCAAGACGGCTGCGGCAGCTAGCACCAACAAGACTGCGGGAAGCTTGGGCACCTTGCGCTTGCAAATCTCAAAGATGGCGAGGCTCACCAAGCCGTATGCAGTCGCTTCGTACTGAAGTTGGCCGCTCTCAACTAACCCTGCCAGCGGGCCATGGAGGCCAAGGAGCTTGGGCAGCTCAGAGACGACGATGAGAATGGCTGCAGCCTGGCTAAAGCCCACCAGAACCGGCGAACTCATCAGGTGCAGCATCCAAGCTGCGCCGCTTGCGCCAACCGCTAGCTGCATCGCGCCAGAGAGTAGGGCGAGCCAAACAGCGAGGAGAACCCACTGTGAGGTTCCCGGCTCTGCCATCCCTACCAGGGAAACGCCAACTAACACGCTGCTCAGTGCAGAGGGGCCGACGGCCAAGCGTGTCGAACTGCTGAACAAAACAGCAGCGAGCATTGGCAGGAACGTGGCGTAGAGGCCAGTCACGAACGGCATGCCGGCCAAGCCAGCGTACGCGACCGACTGCGGAGTCATCACCACCGCCACCGTCAGGGCAGCAGTCGCCTCTCCGCGCAGCAGACGTGCGTCAGGGCGAGGCCAGCGTAAGAATGGGAGCCACCTGGTCACGTAATCCGCCTCACGTACATAGCCAAGCCAGTTGTGGCCGCGAGCATTTCATGACAGCGCTCGACGCGATTGCGACCCGGAGTGCGGTGCATCACGGTTTTTTGAGGCGCTCGCGATAGGAGTCAATCTGGCGCATGAGCGACGGGGCGCTCGCAGACAGAACAAGCGCACGCAGGTCTCTGTCTCGGGAGGCCTCCTCCGCAGCAAGGGTGGCGGCATGGATTGCCTTCATGGCGGCGGGGCCTAGCCGCACAGACTGCGAGGCGAGAGCTTCAATCCCACCGTCCACGTCGCCTTCCTCCACCACCCGGTCTACGAGGCCTGCATTCAGTGCGTCTGCCGCACCAACCGTCTCGCCGCTTCGAATCCATTCCCGAGCACGCGTAGTGCCGACTCGGTTGGCGAGCCTCGATGACCCCAGAACGAGGCCGAAGGCCGCTCCAGGGAAAGCGAATGAAGCCGATTCGAGCGCCCAGCGCTGGTCGCAGGCGCAGAACAGGTCCGCTCCAGCGCCCATGGCCCGTCCCGACGCGATTGCGAGCGTCGCAAAGGGCGCGTGGTAGACGTCCTGCAGCAGCAGTTCGACCCGAACGAAGCGGGCGAGCAGGGTGTCGTTGGTCTCGGACTCCAGGTTGCTGAGGTCGAACCCGGTGCAGAAATGGCGGCCCGCTCCTCGCAGGACCAGCAGCCTCGTTCCATCCTCATAGCAGCTTCGAACTGCCGCTGAGATGGCGAGTACCGTCGAAGCACTCAGGCTGTTTCCCTTCTCGGGCCGCTCTATGGTGATGAACGTGGTCGCTCCAGTGCGCCACACGGTTGTGCCTAGTTCGGCACTCATCGCGCAGCCCACAGATTCGGGACAACCGCGCTGGAGTACCCGGAAACAAAGCCCTTCGACTGCGTGCTGCCTGGAAAGAAGACGCTACGGGAGATTGCCCCGATGTTTCCGCCGTAGGTGTGGATGCTTATGGACACGCGGTCGGAAAATGCGTTTCTGACGCGGTGAACATCGCCCGTCTCTGGCGCCAAGGTCAGCACACCGCCAGGCTCCAACAGGCTCTCCGGTCCTTTCGGATTCATTCCTTCTTGGCCGGGCTCGTAGGGCTGGTTGTACTCGGCGCCGCGCAGCATCCCGACGACTCCCCACACGGTGTGGTCGTGAATGGGCGTGGATTGCCCAGGGCCCCAGACGAAGCTGACCACCGAGAAACGTTCAAGAGGGTCGCCATACAGCAGGTACTGGCGATAGAAGGTCGGGTCCGGCTCTGAGAATTCCGGGCGTAGCCAATCGTCCGACGCGACGAGCTCGCGCTTGAGGTCAGCGACCTGGGCCAGCAACTCCGCCGGGCTCAACGAGCCGTCTGAGACCACCCGCGATAGCGCCTCGACGTACTGAAGCAGCGGAGAACTCATGCTTTCAGCCTCGCTTCCTCGGTCACGAGCTTCCGCACCGAGTCCGTGTGCTCTCCGAGCGCCGGTGGGCCACTGCGAATGGGCAGGCCTTCGCCATTGATGCGCAACGGAGAAGCAAACGTCCGGGTCTCGACACCGCCTGGCAGCGACATCTGCTGAACCCAGCCCATGTGCGCTACTTGAGGGTCGGCCAGGGCGCTCGCATAGTCGTTGATGCGAGCGTGAGGGACGCCAAACCTTCGGAAGGTCTCAATCCAGTGGTCGACAGGCTTGGTGGTGAACACCTCTTCCAGGATGACCTTGAGCTCTTGCTGGTTCTTTGCGCGGTCGGTGGGGGTCGCAAACCGCGCCTCCGGCGCCAGCTCCGGGCGGCGAATCGCCTCGCAGACTGAGTGCCAAAGCTTCTGATTGCCAGCCGCGATGGTGAAGAATCCATCAGAGGCCTGGAACGCCTGGTACGGAGCATTCCGCGGGTGGGCAGAACCTAGGCGTCCTGGGCTGCGTCCGGTGCCGAAATACTCGCTGGTCTGCAGCGCGGCAATCCCCAGTGTGCATCCGAACATCGGAACGTCGATGTGGCCGCCCGGCCCCCCACTGCGCACGCGTGCGACGAGTGAGCTAATCGCGAAGGCGGCGTAGAGGCCCGAAGCAAAGTCGGACACCGGGACCCCGCACTTGGCGGGCGGCCCATCCTTCTCGCCCGTGACGCTCATCACGCCGCTGGCGGCTTGCACGGTCAGGTCGAATCCGCCTTCTTCTGCCCGCGGCCCTGTCTGCCCAAAGGCGGAAATTGAGCAGTACACCAAGGACGGGTGCTCGTCCCGAAACGAGGCGAAGCCCAAGCCAAGCCGCTCCATGACGCCCGGACGGTTGTTCTCGACGACAACGTCGGCATCTTTGACGAGCTTCCGAGCCACCTCCAGGTCCGCTGCGTCCTTGAGATTCAAGGTTACCGAGCGCTTGTTGCGGTTCAGGGATGCGAAGTTCTCGCTGTAGCCATCACGGATAGGCGGCCATTGACGCAGGGCGTCACCCTCCAGTGGCTCCACCTTGACCACATCGGCACCCATGTCCGCCAAAAGCATTCCGCAGAAAGGTCCGGCCGCCACGGCGCAGAACTCGACCACTTTGACACCGGCCAGGGGCAGCGCTTCCTTGTGCGCGACTTCTTGCATTGACTCACCTCTCTTAACAGCGGGCACGTTTGCCCGCGTACTCATTCAGCAACCGTTCGAGCCGACACTCACTCAATCTTGATGTTGTGCGCCTTAATCAGGCGGCCCCACTTGTCGTACTCTTCGTGAACCTGCTTGGTGAACTGCTCGGCGGTCACTTCCGAGGCGCCCAAGCCGGCAGTTGCGAAGTAGTCGGCGAAATCCTTGGTCTTGTACGTCTCGCGCAAGGCGGCGTTGAGTTTTTCAACGATTGGCCGAGGCGTGCCGGCGGGCGCAAAGAATGCGTACCAGCCCACCAAGTCGAAATCGGCCAGGCCCATTTCAGCCAGGGTCGGGACGTTCGGCAGTGCGGCGATGCGCTGGCGGCCCGTGACACCGAGCACTCGGACGCTTCCTCTCTCCTGGAATGAGATGCCGGACGCGACGTTGTTGAACATGTAGTCGATTCGGCCGGCGACCAGGTCCAGCATGGCCGGAGCATCACCCTTGTACGCGGAGTGCACAGCCCCTGCGTCCATCTTCGCGTTCAGAATTTGCCCGTAGATGTGCGCCGTACTGCCGTTGCCCAAGCTGCCGAAGCTCACCTTGCCGCGCTGAGATTTGCTGTATTCCACGAACGGTCCGAAGCTCTTGGCGGGCAAGGTGCTCGGAACGATAAGTGCCATCGGGACCGTCGCTGCAATCCCGACCGGCTGCAGGTCTTTCATCGGGTCGTAGGGGACCTTCTGCATCCAGGGGAGCTGTTCGATGCCGGCAGCCGCGTTCAGGAGAATGGTGTAACCGTCGGGAGCTGCCTTTGCGACTGCGTCCGTGCCAAGCACTGTGCCAGCGCCGGGCTTGTTGTCGACCAAGACGGTGGCGTTAAGACGCTTGCGCAGCTCCTCTGCCGTCTTCCTCGCGAGGGTGTCAATGGCACCTCCGGGCGGGAAGGGCACCACGATTCGAATCGGTCGACTCGGATAGTCGCTCGCGTTCTGCGCACTTGCGGTGCTGAACATGCAAAGGCCGATGAGAAGGCCGGCGGAAAGGGTGCGGAACCAGTTCATATTCATCTCCAGGATTGATACAGGGAGGGAGGTTTTGCTATGGATTGGGGGCGGTCGGCAGTCGGGGTTACCGGTTCATCTCAGGAATCCCGAGAGAAGCCGACGTTCGTGCCTCGATTGCGTCTTCGTACCCAGCGTCGGCATACCGAATGACGCCGATACCGGTATCGGCGTCCAGTACCGCCTTGAGCTTGGCCTGTGCAAGCTCCGTGCCGTCGGCGATGACCGTGTGGCCGGCGCTCGTGGACTTGTCGCCGTTCGAATGGATGGCAACGAGAGTTGCACCGTTCGAGCAGGCCAACATCGCGTTCAGTAGCGGCCAGTCTGAAATTGCCTCGCTACCGTCTTTCATCTTCTCGGTCTCTCGGAAAGGAGACGCGACGGAGCCTGCGTCCAGGTGGTCACGGGTAAAGGCGATTGGCGCTGAAATTCTTCCGTCTGCCACAGCCTTGTTCACTAGGAGCGCAAGCTTGGAGCGTTCGCCGTGTCCCAGCCAGCCGATGCGAGCTGGCAGGCCCTGGAACTGAACGAACTTCTGGGCCATCGGAATCCACTTGCGAATCATGTGGTCCTCGGGGAACGTGTCCTCGATGATTGCGTCCACGACCGCGATGTCGGAGGGGTCCCCTGAGGCGGCAACCCAGCGAAATGGTCCGATGCCGCGGCAAAACAACGGTCGAATGAAGAGAGTGACAAACGACGGGAGGTCCGTAGCCTCGCTCACGCCAGCAGCTGAGGCTCGCGCTCGAAGGGTGTTGCCGTACTCAAAAGTGATTGCGCCGCGCTCCTTGAACTTCAGGATTGCCCGGGCGTGGCGTGCAAGGGTCTCAGAGGCGAGTTGAACGGCCTTTTCGGGGTTGCTCTTGACCAGGTCGGCCGCCTGCTGTGGCGACATCCCCGAAGGGACGTAGCCGCGGTACGGGTCGACCATGCATTGGTCGGTGACGATGTCAGGCTGGAATGAGCGCGCAAGAAGTTCCTCGTGGACATCTGCAGCGTTGCCGCACAGGCCAACGGAACCACCTTCACGGCGCTCGACGAGACTGCCAATCCGCGAGAGTGCGTCGTCCAGGTCCTTGGCGATGACGTCGAGGTACCCGGTACGCAGGCGCCGCTCAAGCGAGGCTTGGTCGACGTCGACGATGAGCGTTGCGGCACCGGCCATCCTGCCGGCCAAGGGCTGCGCGCCGCCCATCCCGCCGCAACCTGCGGTGAGGATGGTTTTGCCTGCCAGGCTGCCGCCGAAGAACCTCTCCGCGGCACCAGCGAAAGACTGGTACGTGCCTTGCAGGATGCCCTGGCTGCCGATGTATTGCCAGCAAGCGGCGGTCATGCCAGGCAGGATGGTCAGCCCTGCGCGTTCGAGCTCGAACATCTGAGCGTCACCGCCCCAACGGCCCAGGACGTTGCCATTGGCCAGCAAGACACGTGGGGCGAAGACGCTCGAGCGGAACCGCCCAACGGGCTTGCCCGATTGAACGACCATCGTTTCGTCCGCCTCGAGGTCCTTCAACGTCGCCACGATTGCGTCGAAGCTTTTCCAGTCGCGAGCGGCCTTGGCCGCGTTCATGTAAACGACCAGGTCTTCCGGGCGTTCCCCATTCTCGAGGTTGTTTTCCAGCATGCGCAGGATGGTTTCCTGCTGCCAGCCTTTACAACGCAGCTGCAGACCTCGAGCTGCCTTGATGTTTCGTGCGGTCATGGTTAAAGTCTTGATTCGCTTAGACGACGGTCGAGCAAGGTAAGGGTTCGGTGTAGCACACGTGCGCCATCCGCTAGCTGGCCCGGCTCTATCCACTCCTCGGGGCAGTGGCTTCGGCCGTTCAGACAGGGGATGAAAATCATCCCCATCGGCCCGCACGCCGCCATGTAGGCAGCGTCGTGCCCCGCGCCGCTGGGCAAGACCTGATTCGGGTAGTCCAGCGCGGTCGCTGCGTCGCGGACGGCATCCATGACCACAGGCGAGCAATCGGTCGGCTCGGCCCGGCTGACAGGCTTGAAGCTGGCGGACACGCGAAGCTGCTCAAGCCGGCTCTGCACGGAGGTCAGTAGTTCTTCTGGGAAGTGGTCGAGCACTTGACGGGCGTCACTGCGCACCTCTAGCATCATCTCCACCAGGCCAGGGACGGCGTTGGGCGCGTTCGGCGTCACTGCGATGCGCCCGATAGTGGCCACGACGTAGTGCGGCTTTCCGCTCTGAGCTGCGGCCATGGCATTCGCCCTCTCGATGAGACCGGCAGCACCGACCAGGGCGTCCCGCCGGATGTCCATCGGGGTCGTCCCCGCGTGGTCTGGCTGACCTACTACGGAGAACAGGACTCGCCGGATGCCGACAATGTTGCTCACCACGCCGATGGGAAGCCCGGCTTTCTCAAGCACCGGACCCTGTTCGATGTGCAGTTCCACAAAGGCAGCAACGTCGCCTGCTCCTCGCAACGCCGGCTGCAGCTTCGCAGGGCTAGCCCCAATGCGCTCCATCCCCTGCGACAGGGTTTCACCCTGAGGGTTGGTCGCCGCGAGCATGTCGCTGGTCAAAACGCCCGTCATGCCCCTGCTGCCGATGCAAGAGATTCCGTAGTCGCTCGGCTCCTCGGAGAGGAAGTCGACGACTTCCAGAGGATGGTCCAAAACCGCCCCAGATTCCTCGAGCGCCTGTGCGACCGCAATCCCCGCTAAGACACCGATGATGCCGTCGAACCTGCCTCCACTGACGACCGTATCGCAGTGCGACCCTGTCATCAGCGGGGGTAGATTGCTGTGCCGGCCCTCTCTGCGACCAATCAGATTCCCGGCGGCATCCAATCGCACCGCCAGACCGGCCTGCTCCATCTGCCCGCGAAGCCAATCCCGAGATTTCTGGAACTCAGGGGTGAAGGCGCGCCGCGTCCAGGGTTGGTCCGCCAGGGTGAAAGCCGACAGAGTCTCGACGCGGCGCCAGAGGCGTTGGGCGTCAATCAGTGTTTGTGGGTCTGCGCTCATGCCTACGCGATCTGTGACGTCGGCCGCAGGAAAGTCCCCCACCCAGCCTTGTTCTTGATGCCGGAGCCCGCTTGGTACGCGAGGGCACCTCTGCACCAGGTAGCTTCCACTTTCACCGTCATCTCCATGCCTTCAAACGAGCTCCACTTCACAGCGCTCAGGCTGGTCGAGGGGTCGAATGCGTAGCGCTCCGGCTTGAGCAGCACGAGGTCCGCGTCAGCGCCGACATCCAGGTGACCCTTGCGGTCGTGGAGGAGGAAGTGCTTGGCGGGCCCCAGGCACAGTTGGCGCGCGACCATCTCAGGAGCGACGCCATGTTGCTCGCACCCGGTCCAGAAAGCCGGCAGCAGCGTTTCGAGACCAGGTCCGCCCGAGGAGTTCTTGAAGACGTTGGGGTTCTGCTTGCGCTCCAAGCCCCAGCTCACGTGGTCAGAGGAGACGAAAGTGCACTCGTTCTTGGCGATATGGGTCCAGAGCAAGTCGACTTCCGACTTCGGCCGGATGGGCGGGAAGTGCTTGGTTTTCGCCCCGAACCGGCGTGTGTGCTCTTCATGATTGAGCATCAGATACTGCACGCAGGTCTCGATGCTGGCCTTATGGCCCGCGCTGCGGAACATGTTGCATATCTCGAATCCACGGGAGGTCGACACGTGGACGGCGTGTGCTCGGGCCCCCGTCTCGGCCCCGATTTCGTAAATCAGTGCAGTCGCCAGGTTCTCGATGAGTGGCGTGTGCGCCCGCATGAATGCGTCCCAGCCGGTGTCTCCCGCTTCAATCATGCGGTTCACGTTCTTGCGGGTGAGTTCCTGCATCTGGTTGTGCACGCCGCACGCAAGGCCGGACGGTCCGATGAGGCGGAACGCCTCATAGAGGACGTCCTCCTCCACGCGAGGAAAACGGCCTGGCGTGGCCTCGAACGTGGAGAACTTGAACGCACACACGCCCCCTTCAATGAGGCCGGCGGCTGCCTGCAGCCCGTGCTTGTCGTTAAGCGTGCCGTACAGCGCCACGTCTACATGGCAGTCCCGCTCGACCTCGGCAATCTTCGCGTCCAACTGCGGTCGCGATGCCACCGGCTCCGGGTCGTCGTATGGCATGTCCACCATGACGGTGACGCCGCCGGCCGCGGCTGCTCGAGATGCCCAGCCCAATCCTTCCTGATTGGCCTGGCTGCCGGAGTGGACCTGGCCGTCAACGACGCCAGGCAGCACCCACATTCCCCTGGCGTCCACGGTTTCGCGCCCAGCGGGGGGACTCGTTTCGCTACTGCGGCCGCGGGCCGCGACGCTGCCATCGCGGATGGCAATCCATCCGTCTTGCGTCACGGCATCGGGGCCGACGATGTTGCCGCGGACAACCAAGTCGAAATCGCTCACGCAAGCTCCTAGTCTTTTTACTGCTGATGGACGCAGTCTAGGAACGAAAGGGCAGCATGTCACATGCTTGTTTTGCCATCATGCATAACATGCTGTTAACCACTTTACCCGGCGCGCCCCCCTATCCGACAAGGTGAGACGCCTGCACCGACTTGATGGTGAGCTAGGTCCGGCGGAGAGCGAGCGAAGCTCGATGCGTCAGGTGAATAGATGAATGAGTGCAATGCGCCAGATGAATGGGATGGCGCAATCTCGTTGTGGGTTCTGCGCAGGGTGCCGCCAGGTCCGCACGACGACGACTACACTGCCCACCCAATCAACCAATCTTGGACTGTCATGGCAGATGCACTAATCAAGAACATCTCGGACGCATCCTTCGAGAGCGATGTACTGAAGGCCGGCACCCCGGTGCTCGTCGACTACTGGGCGGAGTGGTGCGGGCCATGCGTTGCCACCGCTCCGATACTCGATGACTTGGCTGCGGTCTACAAGGACAAGCTGCAGGTGGCCAAGATGAATGTGGACGAGAACCCTGATGTCCCGGCGAAGTTCGGAATTCGAGGGATTCCCACCTTCATGCTGTTCAAGGATGGTCAGCTGGCGGCGACGAAGGTCGGCGCAATGAGCAAGGCGCAATTCTCTGCATTCATCGACCAGCATCTGGCACCCCAGCACTAAGGTCGCAACCACGGCTGGCTCGGGGTTCATCGACGAAGGCGCGTAGCATGGCGCCCTCTCTTCCTTTGGCACCGATGAAACCTGTAGACAAAGCGACGAGTGTGAGCTCGCCTAAGAAAGCTGCTCGGGCGGCGAGGTCTGCTGTCCGTGCACCATCGAGTCAGGTCGGAGCCGTCAGCGGTGAAGACGGATTGATGCGACCGCCTTGGGCGACCCAAGACCCGCTGCTTCGTGCCTACTACGACACAGAGTGGGGAATGCCCATCAGGGATGAGCGAGGCCTCTTCGAGAGACTCAGTCTTGAGGCCTTCCAGTCCGGGCTATCGTGGGTCACCATTCTGCGTAAGCGAGAAGCCTTCCGCTCAGCCTTCAAACACTTCGACCCGGACAAGGTAGCTCGGTTCTCAGACCGAGACGTTGAGCGCCTCACGGCGGATGCAAGCATCATTCGAAACCGACCGAAGATTCTTGCGACTATTGGCAACGCAGCGGCCACGATTGCGCTGCGCAAGGATGGCGGGCTGGCGGACTTCATCTGGTCATTTAAACCTGAACGCACACCAGAGCCGCGCACCCTGGCAGACATACCGACCTCGTCCCCCGAGTCTCTCGGATTGAGCAAGGCCCTGCGCAAGCGCGGATTTGCTTTCGTAGGTCCTACGACGATGTTCGCGCTCATGGAGGCCGTCGGCATTGTGGATACACATCTTTTGGACAGCCACCGCCGAGGGACTTCTGGCATTTGGGGACACACCGGGCGGTCTAAGCGAAGCGGCACCAGAGGAGGGTAGCTGTGGACGTAGACCCACTCATTCGCCCGGTGAACTTCGTCAAGGGGCGAGGTGCCGGCTCGAATGTGCCATCACGTTTTAACTCCTGGTCGCGGTCCAAAGAGAACGTCGAATCGTTCGAAGAGGAAGCGGAAGGGGAAGAACCCAGGCTACGGACGATGGTCACGCTTCGAGAGGCGAAGTCCATCATCAGCAGGAACTCGTCGCCGGACCTTGGCTTTGACCAGTCGATTAACCCCTATCAGGGCTGCGAGCACGGCTGCATCTACTGCTTCGCTAGGCCGACGCACGCCTATCTCGGACTCTCCCCTGGCATTGACTTCGAGACCAAGATTTTCGTGAAGGCCAACGCTGCGGAGCTGCTCCGCAAGGAGCTAGCCAGCAAGAAGTACCAGCCGGGTCTCATCGCGTTGGGCGCCTCGACGGACCCGTATCAACCGATTGACCGGAAGCTGGGTATCACTCGTCAGGTACTGGAAGTCCTCGCTGAATGCAATGCGCCAGTCGCCGTCACGACCAAGTCGGCGCTCATCGTGCGTGATATTGACCTGCTCGCCCCCATGGCGGCTAAAGGCTTGCTGCGTGTCCACATGTCTATCGCGACGTTGGACAACGAGCTGGGTCGCAAGATGGACCCGCGCGCGAATGCGCCGGCAAAGCGGCTGGAGGCAATTCGCGAGCTATCCAGAGAGGGAATTCCAGTCAGCATTTACAGCTCGCCCATGATTCCGGCCATCAATGACATGGAAATGGAGAGCATTCTTGAGGCGGCCGCAACATCAGGTGCAACGCACGCCAGCATGGTCGTCCTCCGGCTGCCGCTTGAAGTTCGCGACCTGTTCGTGGAATGGCTGGAGGCGCACTTTCCTCAACGCGCCAAGCACGTGATGAGCCTGGTCAATCAGCTGCGCGATGGCAAGGACTATGACTCCTCGTTCGGTACTCGGATGACGGGAACCGGGGTCATCGCCAATCTCTTGCAACAGCGCTTCCAGCTTGCCTGCAAGAAGCTCGGTCTGGCGCGTTGGGGCTTGGCGGCGGCGCAGGGCGACACAAGCCAGTTCAGACCGCCTCGTGACCGAAGCGGCCAGACAGAGTTGTTCTGACATCGCCGCGCATGGCTACGTTCGGAGGCGCCGTGATGACCGAAATCCTTAGACTCCCATGTCAGTGGCATGTGAGCTAGCTACCGACAGTACGGAGAAGACATGGTGGACATATTTGAAGGCGTAGACCTGGAGGCTCTCCCCAGCGGAACAGGCTGTGCGGAGTGCCTTGCCGCAGGCCAGTGGTGGTTGCACTTGCGCCGGTGCGCCAAGTGTGGGCACATCGGGTGCTGCGACACCTCACCGAACCAGCACGCAACGAAGCATTTTCATGAGACCGGCCACTTCATCATGAGAACCTTCGAGCCGGGCGAGGACTGGTGCTGGGATTACAAGCGGGAGAAGGCCTTCTTTGGGCTCAAACTGGCTGACCCACAGTCCCACCCCTTGGACCAGCCTGTCCCGGGTCCGAAAGGCCGTGTGCCTGCCAACTGGAAGGCTTACCTGAACGACTGAATGCCGTCCGGCCTACCGTTCAGCTGGCACAAGCGCCGCGTACGATTCCCTTCTCATTGCGCTCAAGAAGGCCAAGGAGGACGTTATCGCGCTCGTGAAGCTACGGCGGCAAGCCGCTCTTCTCGCAGCCGAGTTTGGTCGCGACCAAGAGGCTGCTGAAGCGGCAAAGGCGCTCCAGGTCGCTGCTCACGGCTCTGCGTCCGAACTCCAGGTGGCGCTCAATGCTGCCGAGAAGAGACTGGAAGAGCTGCAGGCAGGGCATGCCGCAGGGCGGTGCTCGATGGCCTTCAGCAACTGGGCTACCAAGTCCATGAGGAGCTATCGACGGCGACGAGCGCTGGAGGCCGACTGGTCGTGCGCAATCCCGCGAGTACCGGCTATGGAGTCGAGATTGCGGCCGGCGCTGGGATGGAGCGGCTGCAGGTGAGGACGGTGGCCTTGGACGCCAATTGGGATGGGTCTGGCGACATCCCTGCGGAGCAGCGATGGTGCGATGACTTTGGAGCACTGAAGGGGGTGCTGAAGGCCAAAGGCTCCGAAGTCGTCGTGGAGAGAGCTTTAGGTGTCGGCGCAGCGCCGATGAAGCTTCTTTCGGCTTCACCACAACACGAGGAGCGGCGCGCCGCGGCAGCGCCTCGGCAAGCAGCGCGAAAGTAGCCGTTCGACGTCGGGCCGACTCCCCGTTTTATCCAGCCGGGGCAAATTGCGAACTTTCCGTTGTCCTCTGCTGTGTCTCCACGTTTTTTGCACAGAAGTCTGTGGAAGTAAACAGTATAGTGCTCAGCAAAGGAGGGCCAAAAAATGGCTGAAACAAAGGGCGACTGGTCGTCGCATGACAACAAGAAGTACCGCGGCAAGATTGACCGCATCTACGTGGCTATGACGGAGAGCTACGAAGTCGAGTACTACATCGACGACTACCTCCAGTCTCGCGGCTTTGAGGTTAGCAATCCGAACCGAACGGTGGTAGCCGACGCGCTGGAGCCACACCCCGGGCGCACGCCATTCAAGCGAGTCGACCTAGACGCGTTCCTCGACAAGCGCTTCAAGAAGACCTGACGAGACCGTTCGCCTAGAGGGCAACAGTCTGCGCAGCCGTGCGCTGCGCAGGGAGGAGGCATTCATTGGAAGCAACGAACAACATCCCCGTAAACCAAGCCACGCCAGACCTAGTCAAGTTGGCGCGTGCCCGCCAGAACACGTACAAGACGGCCAAGTGGGCACTGGGCGCGTTCGTCCTCGCGTCTATCGCCTTGCCTGTGCTTGGAGCTTTTTTCGGGAAATGGGATGAGGCAAAGCCGTACTTCGCACTTGCAGGCCTGGCGCTCCTATTCATCGACGTTGTGTTGCTGCAGCGCAAGCAGAAAGACAGTATCAAGCGAGCGGCAAAGATGGCGGAGGAGTTCGACACCAAGGTGCTGAGGCTCCCGTGGAACAGGTTCGTAGCAGGGGAGAAGGTGCTGCCCGAAGATGTCCGAGAAGCTTCGAAGAAGCTGCTTTCCTCGAAGCGCGAGGAGCAGATTGCGTCCTGGTACGAGAGTGCTGTCGGTGAGGTGCCGCTGCATTTCGGGCGACTTGTCTGCCAACGGACAAACATCAACTACGACCAGCGGCTGCGGCGGCAATATGGTGGCTGGCTCTTGAGCCTCACGGCGATTGTCGGCGGCGTGTTGTTTCTCATCGCCTTCGCCAAGGATTCGAAGCTCTCTGAGCTTGTCATGGGCTTCGCGGTGCCATTCACACCTGTGTTGGCCTGGGCCCTTCGCGAGAACCGCAAGCAGCTGGACACGGCCACGTCGCTCGACCGGCTGCAAAGCGAGTTCCAAAAGATTTGGGCAGACGCTATCTCCGGGGTCAGCGCAAAGGAGATGGAGTCGCGCTCGCGGCAGCTCCAAGACGCCATTTACCAACACCGTGCGAGTGCCCCGTTGTTGTTCGATTGGGTCTACACGCTGCTGCGAGACAAGAACGAAGACGAAGCGCATCACGCAGCGCGCGCGCTGGTGAACGAAGCCAAAGCGGCCCTGGCAGCAAAGGAACCCGCATGAAGCTATTGGAGCACTTCAAGAAGTTCCTCGATGACCAGGTCAACCTCAACCAGACCCGTGTCGACCAGCTCATTGACAGCATCGAGGCGGTCAAGAAGGTTATCCGGGAGAGCGACTGGAAGCCCAAAATCATCGAGTTCGCGCCTCAGGGCTCCTGGGCGCATAAGACCATCATCAAACCCCTGCCCGACAAGGAGTTTGACGCCGACTTGCTTGCCTTCGTCGAGCCGGTGGAGGGCTGGGAGGCCAAGGACTACGTCAACAAGCTGTACTCGGCGCTCGAGGCGAGCAGCACCTACAAGGACAAGCTGCGGCGCTACTCGCACTGCGTCACCATCGAGTACGCCGGCGAACGTCGCATGGACATCGCTCCGGTGGTTCGCGGGCGAATCTTCAAGGACCGGGACGAAGTCTGCAACCGGAACTCGAACGAGTTTGAGGTCAGCGCGCCGAAGGCGTACACCGACTGGGTCGTGCAGAAGAACTCCATTGCGGGCGGCAATGACCTGCGCAAGGTCACGCGCCTTCTGAAATACATGCGCGACATCAAGGGCAACTTCACCTGCCCGTCGTTCCTTCTGACCACCTTGCTTGGCTACCGCATCAGCGATTCCGACAAGGGCGCTGACGCCTTTGCGGATACACCCACGGCGCTCAAGACCTTGTTGGGCCGGCTGGACGACTGGCTCCAGGCCAACCCGACGCTGCCGGAGGTGAGGAACCCCGTCCTGTACTCAGAGGTCCAGAGCTCTGTGTGGGACGAGATTCAGTACTCGAACTTCCGCGACAAGGTGAACCTGTACCGTGGGTGGGTCGACGACGCCTACGAAGAAGAGGACCGCGACGAGTCCATCGGCAAGTGGCGTCGGGTCTTCGGTGACGATTTCGCACCGGGCGAGACCAAGGAGGCCGCTTCGCGCATCAGTGAGGCCGTGGACGCGGTGGCCAAGTCCTCCGGGGCCGTCGTCGTGGCCGGGCACTTCAAAGACCTGGTGGACTGGGTTAAGCACGCAGGCACGCATGTGATTCCAGCGAGATTGCGACGGCTCCCCCACGTGGAGAGGCCGAAGTGGCGCGCCGCCAAGACCAGCCTCGCGGTGAAGGTTTCGGCACAGCTGCTGGACCCGGTGATTCCGGTCAGCTCTGGTCAGCCGCTCGCTCCGGAACGTTGGATTCGATTCAACGCCTCATCCTCCGTAGGTACTCCCTTCCCGACCAACGACTACACGGTCTGGTGGCGGGTCACGAACACGGACAAGGTCGCCTATCAGGCCGATGCGCTGCGCGGCGATTTCTACAAGAGCGACGCTGACACTCCGATGAGCCGAGCCGAGTACCTTTCGTACCGAGGAGTGCACTTTGTCGAGGCTTTCCTGGTGCGCAAGGCAGACGGCCGCTTGACCGGCCAGTCCGATCCGTTCTACGTCGTCATCGAGTAGCGGTGCCCAGCTACAACGAAGTCGGAGTATGTCGGTCCTGTCGTACCTGCAGTCGCTAGCCGGCGATGCTCTGCACTGGCCCGGTGAAAAGAAGAAGGTGACGCAAGCAGTCGATAAGCTGGCGTCGCGAATCAAGATGTACTTCGGCGACGAGGTCGTCGAACATTTCAAGTTCGGCTCCACCATTCGAGGCACGAGCTTGCCGAAAGTGTTCTCCGACACCACCGACGTCGATTACTTGGTGGCTTTCGCAGACCGCAGCTTCAAGCCGAAGACGCTCATTCAGAAGCTGGTTAGGTTCGCTGAGGAGGAGTATCCGAGGAACGTGGTGTATCAATCCTCGCCCGCCGTCGTCATCGAGATGAGTGCGGTCACCTTTGAGTTGGTGCCAGCTCAATACACGCTGATTCGCTTCTTCCACGACTTTCGAATTCCGAACAGCAGTGCGACTGATTGGGTGGCGACGAACCCTCGTGGCTTCGAAGAGAAGCTAGTCGCGCGCAACGGTGAGTGTCATCACAAGTTGAAGGCGGCGATTCGGCTGGCCAAAGTCTGGAACGTGGAGAACAACCACGTATTCAGTAGTTATCGACTGGAGACTCTCGCCGTTGAGGGTTCGTATTCCTTCGATTCCAATCTTCGTGACTACTTCCGCACCCTGATGCTGAACCTGCCGGAGGACGAACTCGATGAAAAGTGGCGCGTCAAACGCCTGCAGCTCGGAAAAGCGCGCTTGAGCAAGGCGTTGGAGCTCGAGAAGGCAGGCGACATCAAGGCAGCAGAAAAGGTGCTCGACGACTTTTTCGGGGTCAATTGAGCCGGGCGCCGAGATTTGCACCACGCAGCTAGGTCCGGCCGGCCGAAGGCCATCATGTATCAGGTCCTCAGTGCTCTAGCTTCAATGCGAGCGCGCGCAGGCCTTGGGCAATCCGCCCTCTGAAGGTTTGCGCCTCTGTAGTGGCCACCGTGTCTTCTACGTCGCCAGCAGGAAGTGAGCGCAGATCAGTTCACTCGCCAAGTCCAGGAGGAGCATGATAAATGGGGGCGACTGATTCGCGCGCACACCATTCGAATCGAATGAACCTTCAGCGGGTTCCCTGATCCGGCCCCCGGGCTGGATGAACCTTATCCGCAGCGTCTCGGCGGTCATGCGCCGAAGGGGTTCTGCTTGCCCATGCTTGCTCCCCGACGTGTGCGTCGTGATCGCAAGAGCCGTGCTCGATGAACTGGGACAGGATGCGCCTCTGCTCGTGGGTCGAGCAGAAAACTTCTGGACGGGACGCCTTGACTTGGCCGACACCATCCTGCGGCTGAAGGCCTACGCTAGGGCCAGCGCCGATGTTCTGTACGCACCTGGCGTCGCGACGCGCGAGGAAGTTTCGCTGCTCGTGAGGGAAGTACATCCCACGCCTTTGAACGTACTTGCGAATGAAGAGACGGTCTTGACCGTCAGTGAGTTCGAGGCGCTTGGAGTGCGCCGCATCAGTGTGAGCGACACGCTTGAGCGTAGTAGTGCTTGGGGCGGATTCATGCGCGCGGCCCGCTCGATCTCCGATCAAGGTCGGTTCAACTTTGAACACCCCGCAAACGGTGGGGAGCTCGACTCATTCTTCAGGTTCAGCGTCGGTGCACCCGCCGTACTGCAAGCAACCATCGTGGGCGCGGTGGAGTATCGGATTGGCGAAGGGCCGCTCGGGCTTGTTCGGCCGAGGACCGCGGAGATCACCTTGTCGCTGGGAGACGTGGTCTTTACATGGGGTGAAAGCACCTGGCGGGAAGAGGCCGCCATGCCCTTTGCAAACTTCTGCCGTTATGTCGCGGATGGGGCAATCATGCTCATGGGCACCTAGTCGCGCGCCCCCTATATGTACCCCGTGCGTTAGGGGTGTACCTGGCTGTCCTCTAACCCAAATTCCGCACTCAACGCTTTCCCATGAAGCTCAAATCGTGACCACCATCCTCTACATCAAGGCTTCACCCCGTTAGGACTCACAGAGCAGCGCCATCGCCGACGGGTATCTGAGTGCATTGCGCGGGAGCAATTCGAACATTGAGGTGGATGTGCTAGACCTGGCCGGCGAGACGAGAAGGCCCTGGTGCGATGGCGAACCCACGCGACGCATCACGGCGCGCAGGAGAGGGGAAGGCAAGAGATCCTGCGCGACTATCATTTGCGCATCGGGCAGATCACCTCGGATACACACGTTCCCGCGGGACATGTGATCCGCGAGCAACGTCTCGACGAGACTGTGACCGGTGAAGGCACGACCGTCGTACTCCTCGATGGAAAACGCGACGCAGAGTGGGTCACGAGTAACGACTCCGATCGGGTTGCCCAATGGCTTGAGGCGGATCCCGGCGCAGCGGGATTGGTGCCTGGCGCTGCTTCGACGCTGTGTTGACGCCTGGAGATGTGATCGCGCTGACCACTTGGGAAGACTCGAGCAGCGCACTCCATTTCGTCGAGAACGCTCGGCTGGAGGAGGGGGGTGCGTTGCAGGGCGATCAGGGTCGTTCGTGACTATGGCATGTTCGATCGTCCCGAAGCGCCGCAGTACTATCGGGAAGCAACTCGACGCTGATCGCAGCCAAAATCGTCCAGTTTTCGCGATTCGCGCGACCAGGATCTCGTGGTTGGGGCTACGCAGCGCACGGTCAAGGCGAACGCCGCGCCCGCATCCTTGTCTTGGCAGCCTTATCGTTTTCTCTCACCTCGGGATGCGTACTCGCGGTTCGCAGGAGAGGAGTGCGCGCTGGCAAGCTGGAACGAAGGTCAGTGTGGTTGCGAAGCAGTTCCCGCGCCGGAGTCCCAGCACGTGAGTGCTGGCGGCTTGCCCCCGAACGGCTCTACCTCCACTAGGGATAGCTGGCCAATGCAGCCCTGGGCGAGAGGGGAGGTGCCCTGGTCTTGGGTCAGCACATTAGGATTTCCGTGCACGCACGCGAGGGCTCCCCCAGGAATCCGTTGGAGGTCGAGCCAAGCTCCCGTGGCAATCTGCATTACGCCAGGCTTCAGGTCGTCGCTCAGGCAGACACCCGCCAGGAGGGAGCCGCGGTCATTGAAAACCCGAACGACATCTCCCGTGTTCAGGCCACGCGCGCCGGCGTCCTCGGGGTGCATCCGCAACGGCTCTCTGCCTTGGATCTTGCTGCCGGCGCTATACGGACCCGCATCCAACTGGCTGTGTAGTCGCGTCTGCGGATTGTTGGCGATCAGCATCAAGGGGTAGCGCTTGGCCAGGGGTGCGCCATGCCATTCACTCGGCTCATTCCACACCGCATGGCCAGGGCACTCCGGGTACTTGAATCCCTTCACGACTTGGGATGTGATCTCGATTCGCCCGCTCGGTGTGTTCAGGGGTTGCCGTTCTGGGTCCTCACGAAACGCCGCGAGCAACACTTGGCGCCGCCCTTGAGGAGCGGCCGGTAGCTCGATCACCCCTGCTTCCCAGAACCGCTTGAACGGCAGGATGTCACCGAACTCAGAAGGTAGCTTCGCGCGCCACTGCTCATAGAGCAGCTCGAGCCACGCCATCTCGTTGCGGCCCTCGCAGAATGTATCGGCCACACCAAACCTCTGCGCCAGTGCCGAGAAGATGTCGAAGTCACTGCGTGCGCCGCCGACCGGCGCGATCACCTGCTTCATCGCGAAGACGTGGCGTGCGTTACCTGAGCACCCAATGTCGTTTCGCTCCAACGTGGTCGTCGCCGGCAAAACGATGTCCGCATGCCGCGCGGTGGCCGTCCAGTATGGTTCGTGCACGACAATCGTTTCGGGTTGTGCGAATGCGGTGCGCAGGCGGACAAGGTCCTGGTGATGGTGGAAGGGGTTGCCGCCACACCAGTAGACCATGCGGATCTGCGGATACTGCAAGCGGCAGCCGTTGTACTCGTACGTGGCGCCCGGGCGTAGCAGCATGTCGGCGACACGCGCGACCGGGATGTAGTCGATCACTGGATTGCGTCCCTGGTCCATCGTAGGCATCTTCGCGACGAACCTCTGGCCGGTGGAGGCGGTCATGCCGTAGCCGTGCCCGACGCCCCCCCCAGGCAAGCCGATCTGGCCCAAAAGAGCGGCCAAGGCGATGGAGGCCCATATGGGTTGCTCGCCGTGCCAACTGCGCTGCAGTGACCACGAAGTGGTGATCAAACTGCGATGACTGGCGAGTCGGCGGGCCAAGCTCACGATACGGCTCGCCGCAATCCCAGTAATGGAGGCCGCCCACTGCGGCGATTTTGCTATGCCGTCGGTCGCGCCACGGACGTAGGCAAGCCACTCCTCGGCGCCGACACAATAACGTGCTAAGAAGTCGCGATCTGCGAGTCGCTCGGCGTCCAGGACATGCGCCAGGGCCAGCATCAAGGCAGCGTCGGTGCCGGGCTCGATCGGCAGCCATTCCGGCTCCAGCCAGTCCGGCAGGTCGGATCTTTGAGGACTCACCAGCACGAACCGGGTTCCCGCTGCGTAGGCCGCTCGCAGCTGACGTTCGATCAGATGTTCGCCCGTTCCTCCTGCGCACACCGCCGCGTTCTTCAGGGGTATTCCACCAAACGCCAGGAACAGCTTTGTGTGGGCGGCAATGGTATCCCAGGAGGTCGATTGCTGCAGCAGGTCGTTGACGGTGATGCCCAGCACGTGGGGAAACACCACCGCCGACGCCCCCTGGCTGTAGGTGTTGACGGAGCCTATGTAGCCGCCCAGTGTGTTCAGGAATCGATGCACTTGGCTTTGGGCATGGTGGAATCGACCCGCACTGGCCCAGCCGTAGGAGCTCCCGTAGACGGCCGAGGCACCGTACTCGCCATACACTCGACGCAGCTCGTCGGCGACCAGCGATAAAGCCTCATCCCATGGGACCTCTACATAGTCGTCGGTCCCTCGCAGGCTACGGTGAGCCGTGCCCCGCCCTCGGGCCTCCAGCCATCCTCTACGCACGGCCGGTGCAGTGACTCGGGCACGATGCAGTCCTTCCCCTTCGAAGTTGCGCAGAAGCGGCGAGGGCGAGGGATCGCCTTCGAAGGGGATGATTCGCGTTACACGTCCATTGACCGCTTCGGCGGAGAACGCGCCCCAGTGGGAACTGTGGGGGACTGGGCCGGCCATCTTTTATCTACCTGGCGAGGAATCCGAGCTTTTCGAGCAGCGCCTTCTGCTCTGCCGAGTAGCGGACCGCCCAGTCGTGATAGTCCTGGGAGTTGAGGTAGGCGCTCTGCTGGCGGAACTTCTCCATCGACGCCTTGTATGCTGGGTCGTCCATCGCGGTCCGGAAGGCATCGTGCAGCGTCTTCACTAGCTTGGGATCCATGCCACGCGGCCCCACGATCCCGTACGGGCCGACGCCGACCACCCCATACAGCTCCTTCAGCGTCGGGACATCCGGCCACTCGAGGGATCGCTGGTTCCCCGTCAGGGCCAGCAACTTGAGCCGCTTCGTCGCGACCATCTGTTCCCAGCTGGGGGATTCGATCAAAACATCGATGTGTTTCCCAACGAGCGCCGTGACACCCTCGGCGTATCCTTTGAAGGGGACGAGGGTCATCTTCGCCCCGGTCTTCAGGCCCAGCTCCTCCATCGCTAAGTGCGGAACGGTGATCTGGCCCGACGTGCCGAACGTTACCTTGCCAGGGTTCTCTCGCGCGTACCTCACCACGTCGGCAAGCGAATTCCAAGGCGAATCCGCGTGCACCAGCACGCCGTAGGGAACGTCGGCCACGTTGACGATGAAGGTGAAATCCTTCAGCGGATCCCAGTCCACCTTCTGCGTGAAAGGCAGACGGTAGGCCGAAGTCGCCATCTGCGAGATGGTGTAACCGTCGGGCTTGGCACTCCTAGCCATGGTGGTGGGGCCTAGCGTGCCGGAAGCGCCCGGCCGATTCACCACCACTACGCTCTGGCCGAGCTGCTTGGACAGCAGCTCCGCCGTTGTTCGCAGGTGGCCGTCCGCCGCCCCACCCGGAGGAAAGGGTACGATCAGAGTGATCGGACGGGCCGGGTAGGGGCCTTCCTGGCCGACGGCGGCCGTGCAAAGGGAAACAAGGCAAACGGCCAGCACGGTGGCAGGCAGCCGAAGGGCGCAGCGCTTGAACATTGAGGGTATCTTCTCGTCGGTACGGACCGAATCAATGGCGGGTTTGCGGGTCCAGCCTCAGACCTGCGCGGTAGGCAGCGATACGCGCCTTCAGGCCTGCGCTGCTGGCCGAGAGCACCAGCTCGCGCAGATCATGTGCGCGGCTGGCCTCGTCCGCCTTGGCCGTCGCGTGGTGGACCGCCTTCTGGGTCTCTGGCGCCAGGCGCTGTGACTGCGTGGCGAGGTCCGCGAGCGCCGCCTCGGGTTCTCCAGCGTCCAATGCGCGCGTGGCGAGGCCGGCGCGCAAGGCCGACGCCGCGTCGATGGTCGTGCCGGCGCGGATCCATGCACGAGCCGTTGCGGCGCCCACCGTATGGGCCAGCCGCGACGAGCCCAAGACCAGCCCGAACCCGGCGCCGGGGAAGGCGAAGGATGCGTTCTCGTGCCCCCAACATTGCTCGCATGCACAGAACAGGTCCGCCCCCGCGCCCAGGGCGCCGCCGGAGGCGATCGCGACCGTGGTGAAGGGCGCGAACCGGATGTCCTGCAGCAGCAGTTCCACACGGATGAACCGCGCGAGCAGGGTGTCGTCCGTCTCATCGTCGAGGCGGGACAGGTCGAAGCCCGTGCGGAAATGCCGACCCGAACCTTGGAGCGCGAGCAGCCTAGTACCACCGTGGTAGCAGGACCGTACAGCGGCGGCGAGCGCTTCGACGATCGTTGCGTTCAGACTGTTGCCCTTTTCTGGCCGGTGCAGCGCGATGGAGGTGACCCCAGCGGCAGAGTGCACCAGGACTTCGGCTTCAGTTGTCATGGATGGCCCATAGATTCGGCACGAGCGCGTTGGCATAGCCGGAGACGAAGGGCCTCACCTTCGGGCTATCGGCGGAGAAAACACTGCGCTCGATGCGGCCGATGTTCCCCCCGTAGGTGTGGATGCTGATGGACACGCGATCCGCGAACGTATTGCGCACGCGATGGATGTCGCCACGGTTGGGTGAGAGGCTGAACGCTTCACCCACCTCCAACCTCTCCTCGTCACCCCGCGGTACCGGCGCCTGCGGCCCGAGCCGATACGCCTGGCTGTACTCTGCGCCTCGCAGCATCCCCACCACACCCCACACTGTGTGGTCGTGGATGGGTGTGGATTGACCTGGACCCCAGACGAAGCTCACTACGGAGAATCGGTTTAAGGGGTCGCCGTACAGCAGGTGCTGGCGATAGAACTCCGGCCCCGGTTGTGCGAACGCATCAGGGAGCCAGTCGTCGACTCGCACGAGCGCGCCCTTGAGTTCGATGGCCCGCTCAAGCAAAGTCTGGATCGGAATGGCCGAGTCCGAGACGAGGCGCGAAATGCCCGCAACGTATTGCAGCAGCCTATTGGTCATCTGGGGCCCTCGGAGATGAGCTCTGCCCGTATCGCTTCGGTGTGTTCACCCAGGGCGGGCGGTCCCTTGCGCACGGCGAACCCCTCTCCATCCACCCGCAGGGGGGATGCAAACGTGCGTGTACCTCGACCGCTCGGCAAGTCCAAGTGCTGAATCCAGCCCATGTGAGCAACCTGGGGGTCTGTGAGGGCGCGTGCGTAGTCGTTGATGCGTGCATGGGGTACGCCCAGGCTACGAAAGGTCTCGCCACAGAGCGCTTGTTCCGATTCAAGGACGCGAAGTTCTCGCTGAAGCCCTCGTAGATCGGCGGCCACTGTCGCAGCGAATCCCCTTCAGGCGGTTCGACCTTCACGACGTCGGCGCCCATGTCGGCCAGCAGCATGCCGCCAAAGGGTCGGCCGCTACGGCGCAGAACTCGATGACTTTGACGCCGGCGAGGGGAAGCGCCTGCGCGCGCTGGACTGTATTCACTTCATTCATCATGTGATGGTTGCGATTCGGATATAGAGCTCACCCCTGCGGGCGGGCGGAATGCGGTGACGACGGGTTCGGCTTCATCGAAGCGTTCGATCTGCACCAGGCAGGTTTGCGCTGCGCAGCCCTGAGACAGCGAGGACGCCGGCTCGTCGGCCGTAAGCACATTGGGGTTGCCGTGCTTGTCGAAGTTGGGCTCATCCCATGACGCGGGATCGAACCAGGCACCGGTGGAGAGCTTGATCACGCCCGGCGCGATCCCAGTGCTCACTATGGCGCCGGCAAGACAGGCGCCCCGGGCGTTCCATATGCGCACAAGATCGCCGGTGCGAATTCCACGGGGTTTCGCGTCGACTTCAGAGATCATGATCGGCTCGCGGCCACGTACCTTCTTTTCGCGGCTCAAGGCGGAGTCATCCAGTTGGCTGTGCAGCTTGTCGCGCGGTTGGTCTGACAGCAGGTGGAGCGGGTAGGTTGCAGTCGTGTTGCCTAACCATTCACGCGGCTCCAACCAACACGCGTGCCCGGGGCAATCGGCCAACCCGAATCCCGCCAGGTTCTCGCTGTAGATCTCAATGAGACCCGAAGGTGTGGCCAGGGCGGCGCCGGACGGATCGGACCGGAAGGCCTCGAGCATGACCACCGGTGCAGCATGCGAGCCTAGATCCACTAATCCTTGCGCGCGGAAGGCATCGTAGTCCGGCAAGTCCACGCCGGACGCATGGGCGCGATCCCGGCAGCCGTCGTACATGCGGCGCATCCACTCTTGCGGCTGCAAGCCTTCGGTAAAAGCCTGCTCAGCGCCTAGGCGCGCAGCCAAGCTGCGAAAGATGATGTGATCGTCGCGCGCCTCGCCACGTGGCTCCATCGCCGGCACCATGGCGACCAGGAAACGATCGCGGGTGGCGAAGCCGATGTCCTCTCGCTCTAGCGTGCAGGTGGCGGGCAGCACCACATCCGACATTCGGGCCGAGGCGGTCCAGAACTGCTCGTGTGTCACCACCTGCGGGACATGTCGCCACGCGGCGGCCAACCGCGGCAGGTCCTGGTGATGGTGGAAGGGGTTGCCCCCCGCCCAATAGATCAGTTCGACGCGAGGATAGCGATATTCGCCGCCGTCGTAGGCGAATGCTTCGCCAGGGCGTTCGAGCATGTCGGTGATGCGAGCCACCGGGATGAACGCCGCGACGGGGTTGCGACCCTGAGGCATCGTGGGTCCGACGATCTTCACTCCGTCAAGTCCCATCATCCCGCTCGCTCCATAGCCCACGCCGAACCCCGCTCCAGGCAGGCCGATTTGACCGACCATCGCGGCCAGCGTGACCAGCATCCAGAAGGGCTGCTCACCGTGGTGGGCGCGCTGCAGCGACCATGCCGCGTTCAGCATCGTCCGCCGGCTCGTAATCTGGTGGGCTAGGCGAGCGATACGATGCGCCGGCACCCCGGTGAGTTGCTCCGCCCACGCGGCCGTCTTCGGCTGCCCGTCGCTGCGGCCCAGAAGGTAGGCTTCGAATCGCTCGTAGCCGACGCAGTAGCGCTGCAGGAAGGTGCGGTCGTGGCGACCTTCGACGGCCAGCGTATGGGCGATGCCGAGCATGAGTGCGGTGTCGGAGTGCGGCCGCACTGGGATCCACTCCACCGGGCCACCAGTCTCCAGATCATCCCGTACCGGGCTGATGTTGATGAACTTCACGCCGGCCGCCGCCATCGCACGCAGGCCCTCAGCGACGGCGTGCCGGCCGCTGCCGCCGGCGTGAATCTGCGCATTGCGGGCGGGCACGCCGCCGAACGCAACGAACAGTTGGGTATGCTTGGCGAGCACGTCCCAGCTCGTATGCTGCTGCATCAGCGCATCCATGGGCGCGACGACGCGGGGCATCAGTACGCGCCCCGCGCCAAGGCTGTACGTGTCGACGCTGCGTACGTATCCGCCGATGCAATTGAGAAAACGGTGGACTTGGCTTTGAGCGTGGTGGAACCGCCCCGCGCTCGCCCAGCCGTACGATCCACCAAATATCGCTTCGTTGCCGCTGCGCGCCATAGTATCTCGCAGCATGCTCGCCGTGAGTTCCAGAGCCTCCTCCCAGCCAACTTCCACGAAGGGTTCGCGGCCGCGCAGCTCGGGGGCCGCGCCCGGTCCATGGCGAGCCACACTCCTACGAATGGCCGGCCGGAGCACGCGAGGACCGTCCCGGTACGCCTGCAGCATCCCCGCGCCGATGGGTGAGGGATCGGGGTCGCTGGCCAGCGGTCGCAACCGCGTCGACGAAGCGTCGCCGTGGATCTCGTAGATTCCCCAGTGCGACGAGGTATATCCACGCATCTCTGAGCTCACTCGATCCTGATGTTGTGGCTCTTGACCAGGCGGCCCCACTTCTCGTGCTCGTCGCGGACCTGCCTTGTGAATTGAGCCACGCCGACATCCGAGGTCGACAGCCCGGCGCTGGTGAGGTAGTCGGTGTATTCCTTCGTCTTGTACGTCTCGCGCAACGCGGCATTCAACCTTTCTACGATCGGGCGCGGCGTGCCCGCCGGCATGAAGAACGCGAACCAACCGAGCAGGTCGAATTCGGTCATGCCCAACTCGGAGAAAGTCGGCGCATTGGCCAGGGCAGGGATGCGTTGGCGACCAGTGACGGCCAATACGCGCACGCTGCCGCGGTCCTGGAACGCGATGCTGGAGGCCACGTTGTTGAACATGTAGTGAATCTGACCGCCCACCAAGTCCAGCATGGCCGGCGCGTCCCCTTTGTAGGCAACGTGGACCGCACCAGCATTCAACTTCGCGTTCAGCGTTTCGCCGAAGATGTGGGCCGTGCTCCCGTTGCCCAGACTCGCAAAGCTCATCTTGCCTCGGTTGGCCCTGCTGAACTCGACGAATTCAGCAAAACTCTTCGCTGGCGAGGTACTGGGAACGATCAGCGCCACGGGCACGAGCGCCGCGATGCTCACGGGCTGCAGGTCCTTCATCGGGTCATAGGGCAGCTTCTGCATCCACGGAAGCTGCTCGATCCCTCCGGGGGCGTTCAGAAGGAGCGTGTAGCCGTCGGGCGGCGATTTGGCGACCACGTCGGTCCCCAAAATGGTGCCTGCCCCGGGCTTGTTGTCCACGATGATGGTGGCGTTGAGGCGTTTGCGCAGATCATCTGCCACCTTGCGTGCCAGGGTATCGATCGCTCCGCCTGGCGGGAACGGCACTACCATACGAATAGATCGGGAAGGGTAGTCGGCGGTGCCCTGGGCAGCCGCCGCGCCGGAGAGGAGCAGGCCAGTCGTGAGGCCCGCGAGGAGGACGCGAAGAATTTTCAAGATATCTCCAGTGACGCGCGCAGGCGTCGTTATTGCGAAATCAAGGGAATAAAGCGGTGCTGTCGTTCCACCTCAGCCAACCAGACGCGAACGGCCGGATAGGCGGCAAGGCTGTAGCCACCCATTTCCGCCATGCTTGTGTAGGGGAACAGCGAGATGTCGGCGATCGTGTAGACGTCCCCTGCAATGAATTTGCTCTGTGCAAGTCGACGCTCCATTGCATCCAACGCCTTCGTCCCGAAACCGCGCAGGTAGTCGAGTTCTTCGCGATGCTTGTCCGCCACCTTCGCGATGGACACGAGGTACCGCGGGCGAGCCATGAAGCGCAGGTGATCGAACTGCTCGAAGAACAGCCACTCCGTCACACGCTGGCGATCCGGAGCCGTCCGGGGTAGAAGACGCGAACCCTCTGCAAGATAGAGCAGGATCGCATTCGATTCGGTCAGCACGAAGCCGTCGTCGGCGACCAGCACTGGGACGCGCGCCAGAGGGTTCAGCTGGATGAACTCGCGCTTGCGCGCATCCCCGTCAGCCAGGTTCAGGATATGCCGGCGGTAGGGGAGCCCTAGCTGACTCAGCAGCAGGCGCACCTTCCACCCGTTGCCGGAGAGCCGGCTATCGTAAATGTCCATGCACTTCTCCTCAGGCGTTCGGATCGAGGGCGTACTTCGCCAGCTCAGCGCCCATCGCGGCCTCGACGTCGGGGTACACGGCGGGATCGAAGATGCCCGATCCGAGCGGTAGGTTGCGTTTGCTGGTGGCGATGACAACCACGGGGGCGCCGGGCTGCAGTTCCCGGATCGCGAGTACCCCGCCCGTCATCGGATCTAGCGTCGCCAGCAGGTCCGGGAAGGTGGCCACACGGATACCTTCGGCCTCCGCGAACATGTATTCGTTGCACACTCCCAGGGCGACCCTTGACCCTGAAGCGGAACGCACCGCCACTTGGCCGACGTCGAAGCCTTCGCGATATTCGACGGTGTTGGAGATCACCTCGCCTTCTGCGAGGATGCGTCCACGCGTTTGATCGAGCACCGCCTCGATCACGACGCAGGCTGAAGCTCCGGCATCGATGATGGCGCGCCCAAGCGCCAACTGATAGCTGATGGCTCCAAGCGCGCCCGCCTCGATCACAAGTGAAGCGGGCAGGGGACCGCGGCAGGCCATGATGAGGCCACCGTTCTGAACCGAAGCGGCACGCATCAGCGCGGAGGTGATCACGGTGTTGCCATGCACGGTGATGCCAACCTTGTCCCCCACCCCGCTCTGGTAGAGCTGCACGTCGGGACGCGAAGCCAGTCCGAGGCTTCCCATTTTGACGGTCGGGTGGCCGCGACCGTTGCACGCCGCATCGAGCAGTGGCACGCCCAAGGCCGCCGCCATCGCCCATGCATACAGGCCTGGGACATGGCCTGGGATGACGCCGAGTGGCCGAGCGTGGGCGGCTTCTACAAGTTGCCGCGCCGCAAGAACGGAATGCCCCGCGTTTGGAAGATGACCGCCTTGCCCAGGGGCGCCGACGCCCGTGGCCACGAGGATCTCGTCATCCCCCTTGAGCGCTGAGGCGGCGACGACTTCAAGCGAGCCATGGGCCATGGCCATTTCGCCGAAACTGCGATCACGCAGGGCCCTTTCCCTGCCGATGCCCCCTGCGGACAGGACGACTCCGCCCAGGACGGCGGGCCATACGTCTTCTTTCGACAGTCGGGTGCCCATCACCGCGCATCCATCTCAGGAATGCCCAGACCCGCCGCTGCACGTGTTTGCATGGCTTCCTCGTAGCCGGCATCGGCATATTCGACGTGGCAATCCCTTTCCACCTGGGCGATCTTGGCGCTCAGCTGGGCGCGTGATGCGACCGGCTCCGGGTCGTCGTACGGTATATCGACCATCACCGTTACCCCGCCGGCGGCGGCGGCCCGCGAAGCCCATCCCAGACCCTCCTGGTCGGCCTGGCTGCCGGAGTGCACCTGGCCGTCGACGACGCTGGGCAGCACCCACATGCCGCGCGCATCGATCCTCTCGCGCGCCGACGGTGCACCAGTCTGGCCGCCGCTACCGCGCGCGACCACCTTTCCATCGCGCACACCGATCCACCCATCCAGCTGGATGCCGTGGGCTTCCACGACGTCACCGCGGATCACCAAGTCGAAATCGCTCATCGGACTTCCTTGAATCTTCTGCTCAGGTCCTCTGCAGTCTAGGGAGGCGCGCCCACAATGTCCTATACTTGTTTTGCCGTCGCCATTAACATGATGTTATGTCCATCAACTTGAGGCAGATCGAAGTCTTCCGGGCCATCATGTTGGCGCGCTCCGTGAGCGGCGCGGCGAAGGCGCTGCACGTCTCACAGCCCGCTATCAGCCGCTTGGTTTCCCACACCGAGCAGCGGCTCGGCTTTCGGCTCTTTGAGCGCATCAAGGGTCGGTTGTACCCAACGCCGGAAGCGGAGCGGCTGTTCGGCGAAGTGGATGTGGTGTACAGCGGGGTGCAGCGCATCAATCAGGTCGCCGAGGACCTGCTGGCCAACCGTTCAGCGGTCCTGCGGGTAGCCTGCACACCGAATCTGAGCCAGTCGCTCCTGCCCCGCGCGACAAGCCTGTTTTTGCGCAAGCATCCGGAGGTGCGGGTCATCCTGCACTCGAAGGCTCCGCAGGACCTCATGCAGGATCTGTTTGCCCATCGCTCGGAGCTCGGAATCGCCTACATGCCCGCGGGCCATCCCGCCTTAGCCGCAGACCTACTGTATGAGAATCGCGTACTCGCGGCGGTGCCGAGCGGCCACTCTCTAGCCAAAGCGAAGGCGATCCGTCTCACTGATCTTGCGAATGAACCGTTTGTTGGTTATTCGACCGACATTCCCTTCGGGCAATTGATCCGCGAACTGTTTGCCGGCCTCGACAGCGCACCTACAGCACGCGTGGAAGTTGAGCAAATCCACGTCGCATGCGAGCTAGCCGACGCTGGTCTCGGCATCGCCCTGGCGGATGAACAGACACTACTTGGTCGCAATTGGAGCAACCTGACCATGTTGCCACTCTTGCCGAACGTGCAGACGCCAGTTCAGGTGTTCTATCCCCTGTACAAGCCGCTCTCACGTCCAGCACAGGACTTCGTCTCGATTCTCCGCAGCATGCACCCAGCGCGCGCAACGGCGCTACGGTCACGGACAGCAACCGCCAAGTGACTGCTCCCCACACGGGACCGTGCGGCTGCGGTTGTGGGCTCCTCAACGCTCTTCTCTGCGAGCTGACGGATCCGGCGAAATCGGCTGCACTGAGATCAGCGCTGTAGGGAGTGGGGGGAAGCCCTCGGCGGCGACAGGCTGTTGGCGCCGGCGTTCAGGTGCGTGCGCTGCATGAGAGAGCGACAAGCCCCGGGGCGAGCTGAGCGAGCCAGCCTGCGTCCAGGGCGTCCTTGATCGCCAGATGCGAGAGACAGCGCGAATCCATGCCCGGGCGGACAGCGCACTCCTCACGGCCTCGGCGCATGCAAGCTCGAGCAAAACTTCTACTTTCCGCAGGTGCAAGCGCAAGTTCGTGCAGACGCATCGATCGGTTTTTCCGATGGCGGTGAACCAAATTATCCACAATCCAGATCAGATGTTGCTTGTAGCATGCGCCATGCTCACGTTACCCCCGCTGCTATCCCCGTGCGATGCCGCCGCGAACTTACCGATGGACTCGCAGTCATGACCGCCACGTGGCACGTGCTGCGGATGCGGGTGCGGGTGCGGGTGCGGGTGCGGGGCTGTGGAATTCGACTTCATCTGCGCGCGGGAAGTTCACTCCATCAACGGACAGCAGAAGACGCCTCGAACCGGAGCGTGATCTGTGCCAAGTGAAGTGCTGGGATCCCATGAAGCAGGTATCGCCGACTCGGTTCACCAAGCCCAACATGACGAGGCACGGCACGCCGATTCCCTGATGGAGACCTTTCCACCGTTACAGGCGAACGCATGGATTCCATCCGCAGCGACGGAACTCCACGGAGCTCGAACTTGTCCGCCGGGCGCTATCAGATGCGGGCGTTCAAGGCGCGGGTTACGCCGGAGGGAGGCATGCACATCCGAACAACACGCCGTGGCTGAGCTTTTTTGGGAAACGGTGAAGCGAAGCCGGGCGCTGAACTTTCAATTTTTGACCAAGGGGGCGGTGTGAATCGCAATCTCTGGATCCTTGCCGTCTTGCAGGGACTCTTTCTCACCAACAACATTACCTTCATCGCAATCAACGGCCTGGTGGGCTTGGCACTCGCACCCTATGGCTGGATGGCCACATTGCCAGTCATGGGCTACGTCGTGGGCGGGGCGCTCTTTACGGTTCCTGTCGCTTGGACGCAGCGATGCTTTGGGCGGAGGACAGGATTCGCTCTGGGTTTGGCAGTTGCGCTCGGTTCAGCATTGATGTGCGCTTACGCCGCCCACACGCGGAACTTCTGGCTGTTGTGCATCGCCACTGTGCTCGCGGGCTACTACTCGGCCAACGGGCAGCTATACCGGTTCGCGTCCGCGGACCTCTCCGCGCCCACTTCTCGGGAGAAGGCAGTTTCGCTCGTGATGGCGGGCGGCCTGATCGGCGCCGTGCTCGGCCCCAACTTGGCTGTGCGCACGAGAGACCTTTCTGCTATGCCCTACGTCGGTGCATACATTGCGCTAGCCGCTGTAGCGGCAGTCGCGATGTTCCTCCTCGGCGCCATGCGTTTCCCGCCTGTGCCGGGTCGTGGCAACGTCTCAGGCGGCCGTCCCATCTCTCAGATCATGCGTCAACCCGTGTTCGTCGTCGCCGCGGGAGCGGGTGCCTTGAGCTACGGAGTGATGAACCTGTTGATGGCGGCCACACCTCTCGCAATGCAACAGTGCGGCCTTCCGTTCTCGGATGCAGCCTTCGCACTGCAGTGGCACGTAGTCGGTATGTTTGCACCGGGTTTTTTCACGGGCCACTTAATCAAACGTTTCGGCGCCCTGACTGTGATGTCTGGGGGCGTCGGACTGACTTTGCTGTGCATCGCTATTGCGCTTTCCGGTGTCCAACTACATCAATTCACTTCGGCGCTGTTTCTGCTCGGCGTCGGGTGGAACTTCTTGTTCACAGGCAGTACCACGCTGTCATTGGAGACCTACACGCCGGAAGAGAAAGATCGAGCGCAAGCTGTCATGAATATTCTGCTGTTCACGGTCATGGCGCTCAGCTCGTTTTCGTCCGGTGTCCTGGTGACGACCCAAGGTTGGAGCCTCCTCAACCTGGGCTCTTTGGCGCCGTTGGGGTTAATCGCCATAGGATTGATGTGGGTTGCGCGGCGCAGGCGCACGAACGATTCGCTCGTGATCCGCGGCTAGACCGCGTCTGGCCGGAGCGAGCGGCCAGCGCCGGACGCGGAGTGACTGTCCAGCGCATATCAGATGTGTTTATAGCGGGTGCAGCGCATCCGCCGGGTCGCAAAGTATCTACCGAGGGGAATGCTCCATTGCCCTGCGCATCGCATGCGCGCCGACGCCGCGTCACCCACTTCTACCCAGCCCGAGGGGGCGTTCCTGCAGAAGCACTCAAAATGCGAGCCGTCTTACACGCGGAGGCCAAGCTTTGGTTGCCTGTATCAGGTCCTCAGTGCTCTAGCTTCAATGCGAGCGCGTGCAGGCCTTGGGCAATCCGCCCTCTGAAGGTTTGCGGCGCTGTAGTGGCCAACGTGTCTTCTACGTCGCCAGCAGGATGCGGAGCTTGACCTGCACCACCGCCTTCCGCAGCCCCAGCTGCGGGCTGAGGAACAGCAGGCAGGAGCACCGCACGCCAGTGCGCCGGCCGAGCGTTGCCCAGATTAGCTTCAAGGTTCACCAAGCGGCTGTTCCCAGGGTTCGTCTCAACGGCAAGTGCCACCAATCGCCGGAACTATCCGGCTGCGCCGCAGGATGCGCAACTTCGGCGGCCTCGCTGCGAAAGAACCATGCCTTGGTGTGGGCGAGGGTGAACTCCCGGAATCGACGTGCGAGGGCGACATGCTCGATAGAGAGCATGCAGCTGGTGCACGAAGCTTCGCGCGTGCGCGATGCAACTGCCCTTGCCCCCATCCATAAGAACACACAATTGACCATCTGGTCGACCAAAATTAGACAATCAAGCGACCAAAGCGATAGAAATGGTTGACAAACCGAGCAACCAATACTAATGTCTAAGAAATGCCACATCGTTTGGAAACTGAAATTGCCGGTGAGACTCGCGTATACGACGCTATCGTCGATGCGATCCTTTCCCATCGTCTAGCGCCTGGAACCCAGCTCAAGGAGCGGGAGTTGGCACAACTATTTGGCGTCGGCCGGGAGAGTGTGCGGGGCGCGCTGACGCGACTTGGCCACAGCCTACTTGTGGAATTGCGTCCAAACCGTAGCGCGGTCATCGCCGATCCGTCACCGGCGGAAGCTCGCGATCTCTTCGAAGCGCGCCGTGTCATTGAGTCCGCGATCGTTCGCTCACTGGCGCGCGACCTGACGCCGGAAAGAGGTGCGCGTTTAAGCGCATTTTCAGAAGAGGAGCAGCGCGCCTATGCGAGCGGAGATTTGAAGACGGCGCACCGCTTGTCCATCCAGTTCCATAGTTTCCTTGCAGAGCTCGCGGGCAATTCCGTACTTGAAAATGTGATGCAGCAGATCATTTGCCGAATGCCTCTGTTGGTTCTTGCTCGTGTGGGGCCAGGCGCGGAATATTGCGGCGCTCATGAGCACAGAGCTGTCATAGAGGCGCTCTTACGGCGCGATGAGGAGGCCGCAGTAAATAAGATGCTCGAGCACCTCCAAGGACTGGAAAAGCGATTCGGGCTTAACAAGCCCGAACTGCCTGGAACGCTAGCGGAGACGTTTAATTTTGCCAAGCTAGACGCAGCCAAGACGCTCTCCCAGGGATCTTCACTTAACAGCGACAAACCCAAATCAGGGAAAGAAGGAAACTAACTTTGATTTCGATCCTACGAATCAGATCCTCACGATCCCTGCTGTCTGTGATCACCACGACGCTCTGCGTGCTTTTTGTTTTTTTCAGTGGACTTGCGCAAGCAGAGGAGAAACCTCTAAGGAAGGTGAAGATCGCCGTCGGCACGGCGGTCCTGAATGTGGCATATCCATGGCTGATGATGCCTCAGGTTCTAGGCTACTGGCGGGATGAAGGCTATGACGTGGAGGTACTCCCCGTCGGCGGCGGGCTCCAAGCGGTGCAACAGATGGTCGCCGGCAATGCTGACTTTGGTCAGATGAGTTCGCCGCTCATCATCCAGTCAGCGGTAAAGAACGATATTCCGCTTCGGGCGGTCATGGTCAACGGCACCATCGACTGGTCTATCTCAGTGCTACAGGATGGGCCCATCAGAAATGTTACCGATTTGCGAGGAAAGGCGATCGGTGTCTTTAGCTTGGCTGTTGGCGGCATTGCCTACATGAACGCGTATCTGCAGTCAGCCGGCGTTTCTCCGAAAGACGTGAAGCTTATCCCGGTCGGCATGGGCGCGCCTGCAGTTGAGGCACTTCGAACAAACAAAGTCCAAGCGCTCGTCTATTGGGGGGGGGCACAAGCGTCGTTCGAGAACGCCGGACTGAAGCTCCGCTATTTTCGCTCACCCGACTGGAGTCAGTACCCTGATTTTGCGCTTACGACATTGCAGAAGACGATCGATCGGGACCCACAAATGGTTCAAGCGATCGCGCGCGGAGCGGTTAAAGCCTCCATTTTTGCGATGGCCAATCCAGACTGCGTCCGGCGCCTTCAATGGGGCAGGTGGCCCGAAACAAAGCCGCGAGGTGCGGAAGAAGCTTCCCAAATAAAGTGGGATATGCACACCCTCGATGCGTCTCTTACGACGATGCGCGACTCCCTTGTCGTCGGCGACGGTAAGACATGGGGCAAAGCCACCAGCGCCGCCTACTCGAAACTGCAGGATTTTGTATTTTCAGTGGGCATGATCGACCGGAAGATTGATCCGGAAAACTACATTGTCAAGATTCCTGGTTTTTACGAAAAGAGCAATGATATCGACGTCGCGTCAATTCGTGCGGAAGCTGCAGCGTGTCGCACGAAATGACCGCTCTGGACGTGCCGACGCTCGCACGTGTTGAGGTCGCTCCGCCTGTTATTTCCGTCGGTGGGTTGAATAAGACGTATGCGACGCAAGGAGGCGCACCAATCCACGCTTTAAAGGACATCCGCTTTGACATTCGACAAGGTGAGTTTGTTACCGTCGTCGGGCCGAGTGGATGCGGCAAGAGTACCCTGCTCAAGATTCTTGCCGGCATTTTGCGGCGCAGCTCTGGAGAAGTCATTATTGGCGGGAAACCGGTGGATGGGCCGAGTCGTGATATTGGGGTTGTGTTCCAAGCGCCAGTCCTCCTGCCCTGGCGTAACGTCCTAGAGAACGTGCTGCTTCCCGCAGATATTCAGCGGCTCAGCCGGCTAGGAGCAGAGGAGCGAGCCCGGCGGTATATCGACCTCGCCGGCCTCGCAGGGTTCGAGGGGAAATATCCAGGCGAACTCTCCGGAGGTATGCAGCAACGCGTTGGCATATGCCGTGCGCTCGTCCATGAGCCTGCGCTCTTGCTAATGGACGAACCCTTCGGCGCTCTGGATGCAATGACGCGCGAGACAATGAATCTGGAGCTACTTCGGATCTGGTCGGAGAGTCGCAAGACCATCTTCCTCGTGACGCACAGCATCCCTGAGGCGGTTTTTCTCGCGGATCGCGTCATTGTCATGACGCCACGTCCTGGTCGCATTAGCGACATCATCGATATCGATGTCCCGCGGCCTCGTGAACTGGAGATGATCAACCTTCCGCGCTTCGGCAAGTATGTCTCTGCTATCCGTAGGCACTTTGGCGCTGTAGGGAAACTTGACGAATGAATAAGATCTCACCCAAGGTCTCATCGGTTGCTTCTATCGCGCTGTTCATCTTTGTCATCGGCGGTTGGGAGGCTTCCATCCGGATACTGGATGTGTCAAAAATTGTGGTGCCTGCTCCCTCAGCCGTAATGGTCGCCCTGTGGGACGGGATCAGTTCAGGTGAGATCTTGAAGCACTTCTCGGTGACCTTTTATGAGGTCATCGCTGGCTTCGTCGCTGGAGCGTTGCTCGGGTTTGGCTTGGGCGTTTTAGTCGCGCAATTCCCACTTGCAGAACGCGCGCTTTATCCGTACATCATCGCGTTTCAGACGATACCTAAGGTGGCGATCGCACCAATCATCGTGATTTGGTTCGGTTATGGAATTTCCTCGAAGGTAGTTATTACTGCGACCATCGCGTTCTTCCCAGTTCTTGCTAACACAATAGCCGGGCTGCAGGCCGTGCCCCGCGAGCAGCTCGAGCTTATGGTCGCGTTTACGGCGTCCCGGTGGCAAGTCTTTCGGATGGTTCGTTTTCCGCAGTCGTTGCCGTTCGTGTTTGTAGGCCTTGACGTAGCCATTGTCTTATCCGTGATCGGCGCGATCGTCGGGGAGTTTGTCGGGTCACACGCAGGCCTCGGCTACTTGATCCTCCAGGCTCAATTCAATCTTGATATGGCGATGGTCTTCGCTCAGCTCATCGTTCTCTCGCTTCTCGGCATCGGTCTACATCTTTGCATGAGAGCCATTCAGCGACGAGTCGTGTTCTGGATACGAAATGCTGATGATCAGATAGTTGGAGCGTGAAAGGAAACTGACGATGATGACGGCTACCGAATCTGAAATGCTTACACACTTTGGGCCTGAGACACCGATGGGAGATCTGCTGCGACGATATTGGCACCCGATTGCCGGAAGCGTTGAAGTCTCGAATCGCAAACCAAAGCCGGTGCGCCTCATGGGCGAAGATTTGGTCCTGTTCCGTGACAAGCGAGGCAGGCTCGGTCTGGTGGCAGATCGCTGCCCGCACAGAAGCGCACAGATGCGATACGGAGTTCCGGAGGAAGACGGACTTCGTTGCCCTTACCACGGGCGCGTGTTCAGCGCAAGCGGTGAGTGTCTACATACGCCCTCCGACCGCGGTAGCACCGTTGGAAAATGGAGGACCGGAATCAAGGCGTATCCGGTAGAAGAGCTAGGGGGCCTCGTATTCGCATACCTCGGACCGCAGCCTGCCCCAATCCTTCCCAAGTGGGAGTATCTTGTTCAGCGCAACTTCGTTAAGCAGATCGGCTATATGAGGGTCAAATGCAACTGGCTGCAGGTTGCCGAGAACGCAGTTGACCTTGAGCATCTCTATTGGTTGCATTCCTATTACGCGCAATGGCAGCTCGACAATGAAGGGGTCGCGAAAGACGATCCGCGACGAGCACAGCCCAACATGTTTGCGGCCTATAAGGACTGCGAATATAAATTTAAGCCCTTCGAGCGTGGCATTATGCGTTGGTATGAGAAGCCATCGGAGCAAGGCGATGGGCAAGCTCACATGCTGCCAGTCATCTTTCCGCACTTGGCAGTAGTACAAGGCAACGGCGAGTGGACGATGAACTTCCGTGTCCCCATCGACGATACCGAGACACTCTATATCTCGTATATGTGCTTTAACCCTACGGGCGATCCGGTGCCCCCGCAAGCTGAGATCCCTTGTTACGAAGTACCGGTGATGGGGCCTGACGGAGTGTGCTTGACCGACTTCCAGAACGGCCAAGACGCAATGGTTTGGATCACGCAAGGCGTCACCGCCAATCGGCAGTTGGAAACCTTGGGCAGGGAAGATCATGGTGTCGTACTCCTGCGTAGGATGCTTAAGGAGCAACTCGCACGCGTCGCTGCTGGCGACGACCCCATGAATGTCTTCCGGGCTCCGGTGGACGAGTCATGCTTTCTCTTCAATCTCCCTGCTCAAGCACGTTCAAGCCAGAGTTACTTGCCTGGAATGGCATGTGGCCCGTATCTGCCGAGCCATAGCCCGATCCAAGAACTTGTTGACACTCTCTTCTTGAACCCATCTTCTCGCCCTTGAGGATGCTCAAGAATCATTTCTTGGGCGTCGCCATCTCCGAGTTAAGTGCCCTGGATTAGACCTTGCCGGTGTTCAGGATCATGGGGCCTTCCACAGCCGACGCATCGAAGTGCTGATCTTGAGCGGCTATCTGTCCAGTGCAGTGTGCTACCACCACCGCGACCTGGAGGCCCATAAGCGTCACGCGACCGAGCCGCGCGTCCCTGTCATCGATGGAATTGAAAGCATGAGCATTCTTGCGATTACTGCTGTCCTGATTACCTAGCTTGAACCGTGTCGCCCTGTCATTCTTTTCTTCGGTTGGCGAACGCGCTTGTCAATCTCGCAGTGGCGCATCTATGTAAGCACGCGGTGATCCCGTCTTGACGACGGCCGCGGTATCAGATTGCCGCCGAAGCCGGCTGCCATCTGTGCGGCAGCAGTTCGTCGATGCGGCTGGCCGGTTGGGTGGGCAACCGTTCAAGGACGTCGCGCAGGTAGGCGTAGGGGTCGTGTCCATTGAGCCGCGCCGAGTGCACCAGGCTCATGATCGCCGCGGCGCGCTGGCCCGCGCGAAGCGATCCGGCGAACAGCCAGTTCTTCCTGCCTGTGGCGATGGGCCGGATCTGGTTCTCCACCCAGTTGTTGTCGGCGGGCAG
>NZ_JABJVV010000019.1 GCF_013155545.1 Caenimonas soli
ATTGCCGAGCCACCCAACGGCTGGATCAAAAGCGTCTTGGGGTTCAGGCAGTTCAGCCTCAGGGGACTACACCGCGTGCAAGCCGAGTGGAAACTCGTTTGCATGGCGTTGAATCTGCGAAGGATGCGCAGCTTGCAACTGCCTTGAGGGGCCAGAACACCCGGCATCGTGCATTGCCGTTCGTCTGAGCGCGGGATGGCGGCTCTAATACCCCACAAAACAGCAAACTTGCTTGCCAGCGTGGATGCCGGGTCAACCCCGGGCATGACAACTACGCTCTGCCGCGCAGACTCCTAGCCGCCCGCCATTCGCTGCCTCAGGCCGTCGCGTCCGCTTCCAGTTCCGCCATTCCCTTCACCTTGGCATAGATCGGGGTGAAGTCCGGCGCTGTCTTGTCGAAAAGCTCCTGGAAGCTCTCGATCACGAAGTAGGTCTGCTGGTAGCTGTCGATCTTGTAGCGGGTGCGCATCACGCGCTCGATGTCCAGCGGCAGGCGCTGCGGCTCGGGGCTGTCCACCGCATGCTGCAGCTCGCCGGGCGAGCTCAGGATGCCGGCGCCATAAGCGCGCAGGCCGTCCTTCTGGCGGATCAGGCCAAACTCGATCGTGTACCAGTACAGCCGGCTGAGGAGTTCGCACGATTCGAGGCGGTGCGCCTTCAGGCCGCCCTTGCCGTACTCCTGCATGTGGTCGGCGAAGATCGGATTGAACAGCAGCGGCACGTGGCCGAACAGGTCGTGGAAGACGTCGGGCTCGACGATGTAGTCGAATTCCTCGGGCGTGCGGATCCAGTCGGTGACCGGGAACTTGCGGTTGGCCAGCAGCGTGAAGAACGGCACCTCCGGTATCAGCCCGGGCACCGCCACGATCTCCCAGCGTGTGGCCTTGTACAGGCGGTCGTTGATTTCGTCGAAATGCGGGATCCTGTCCTTCACGCCCAGCGTGGGCAGGGCCGTGAGGAACTCGTCGCAGGCCCGGCCCGGAACCAACGCCACCTGGCGCTCGTAGAGGCGGCGGTAGGTGTCGTGGTCGGCCTGCGTGTAGCCCGCGTAGTTCTGCGGGCAGGTGTAGTCGGCGCCTGCGCGGGAGTAATCTCCGCGCGGCGGCCGTTCGCTCGCTCCATATACAACCGGTTCAACTGCCATCGTCAGCTCCTTCAGGCCTTGTTCGTTTCGAGCACGCCGCGGCGCATCTGGTCCAGCTCCATGGTCTCGAAGAGGGCCTTGAAGTTGCCCTCGCCGAACCCGCTGTTGCCCTTGCGCTGGATGAACTCGAAGAAGATCGGGCCCAGCTGGTTCTCGCTGAAGATCTGCAACAGCAGTTCACCGGGCTTGCCGTCCACCAGGATGTTGCGCTGCTGCAGCCCCACCAGGTCTTCGCCATGGCCCGGGATGCGCTTTTCCAGCAGCTCGTAATAGGTTTCGCTGGTCGAGAGCAGCTTCACGCCGCTCATCTGCAACGCATCGACAGTGTCGTACAGATTGGTGGAGCCCATCGCGATGTGCTGGATGCCCTCGCCATGGTAGCGGTCCAGGTATTCCTGGATCTGGCCCGGCTTCTCGTTGCCTTCTTCGTTGATCGGGATGCGGATCTTGCCGCAGGGGCTGGTCATGGCTTTGCTCTTCACGCCGGTGGACTGGCCTTCGATGTCGAAGTAGCGCACCTCGCGGAAATTGAACAGGCGCTCATAGAAGTCGGCCCACTCGTTCATGCGGCCGCGATGCACGTTGTGCGTCAGGTGGTCGATGTAGGTCAGGCCATGGCCGGCAGGGTGCAGTTCGGCGCCGGACAGGGGCTCGAAGTCCACGTCGTAGAAGCCGATGTTGCCGATCTCGCCCTCTTTCGCGCCGTTCTTGCCGCGCCAGCGGTCGATGAAATAGATGATGGAGTCGCCGATGCCCTTGATCGCGGGAATGTTCAACTCGCCCGGGCCCGCAACGCCCGCGTAGCCCCAGGCGCCCAGCGAGATGGCGCGTTCATAGGCGGCCTTGGCATCGCGCACCCGGAAGGCGATGGCGCAGACACTCGGGCCGTGCAGGCGCGCGAACCGCTGCGCGAAGGAATCGGGCTCGGCGTTGATGATGAAGTTGATCTCGCCCTGGCGATACAGCAGCACGTTCTTGTGGCGGTGCCGGGCGATGGGCTTGAAACCCATGCGCTCGAACAGCTGGCCCATGGCCTTGGGATCGGGCGCGGCGTATTCGATGAATTCAAAACCATCCGTGCCCATGGGGTTGTCCCAGGCGGAAGTCGGGGCCGGCAGCGGTGCGGTCATGGTGTCTCCAGTTTGAGCATGCGTTGCCATGCACTGTAGAACCAGGATCGATCAGTTTTCCGCCGAAGTCGGGCAGAGCCAGCCGGAGCTGCGCAGGAAAGCTGCGTTTTCCGAAGGGCAGGCGCCGTCGAGCTTAGGGCCGCGTGGGAGTGGCTCGGGCTTGCCGGCGCAGGGCCAGCGCTGCCTCTACGCGCAGCTGCTCCTCTGTCGAGAACAGCTGCTGGCGCATGCGGTTGAGTTGCGCTGGAGGCTCGTTGCGCGCCTTGCCGGCCGAGTATTCGTCCAGGCGAGCCTGCCAGTCGCGCTCTTCCCGATCCAGCTGGGCCAGCTGCTGTGCGGCGGTATCGCCGTATTGGGCGCGCCGCTGGGCGTAGCGCTCCTGTTCGCTCGCGCCGGTGGCCTCGAACGCCGCGCTTTGCGATGCAACGGCGAGATGCGCCACGGCGTCGGCGCGGGTCGCGCGCTGGCTCTCGCTCAAATCGCGTTCGGCATCGCGCACGGCCGCGGCCTTTTGCTCGGCAGACAGATCCGGATTGCGCTCGATTTCGAGGCGAGCGACGGTGAAGCGATCCAGCTCCTCCTCCTGCGCGAACAGGGCCGCGCACTCATCCGCACGGAAATGCTTCTCGCGGACGAGCCGCCGGGCGTCCAGTACGCCACGCAATGCGGCGGGGTCGCCAGGATCGGACGGCGGCTTGATCGCGCCCACCGCCACGCGGTAGTCCACATAGCGGTCCAGCAGTTCCATGGCCTGCGAAAGCTCCGCCTCGGAAAAGTATTTGGGGGCCAGCGCCGCGAGCTGCTGCTTGAGGATGGCCGGGGTGGACGCTTCCCCGGCCTCCAGCACCAGATCCTCGAGCTTGAAACGCAAGCCGCTGGCCAGGAACGCGTTGCGCGCTTCTGCGGAGGGCTGGTTCAGCGCGCCACCGGTCGCAGCGATGAGCTGATCCGCTGTAGCCGATCCGGCAGGGCGCGCATTCTCGCCAGTGCGGTGCGCGCCTTGCGGCGCGACTCCGGCTTCCGGTTGGATGAACAGGGCCAGTCCCAACACCGCAAGCCCGGCGCAGGCTGCCAGCAGGGCAAGCGGCCCGCGACTGCTCATAGGCCGTATTGCTTCAGGCGGTTGGCGTGCTGGCGGTAAAGCGTCACCGGGTCCACCGAGAACCAGTCGCGCAGGCCGACGATCTGGTTGACTTCGTCCAGGTGGTTCTGGCGGTAGTCACCCAGATGCCTGCCCAGCCGCGATGAGCAGGCCGACACCAGGCCATCGTTGGCCTCGCCGAACACCAGGCTCAGGATGCCCAGCGGTCCGTCGCTCGCATCCAGGATGTTGGTGACCGGCTGGATGCCTGCCCACGAGTAGTAGCGCACACCATTGACCAGTTCGGCGCCGCTGCCGCAGCCGGCGGGCAATGCCTGCGGAAAGCGGTTGTTGAAGGCCTGCGACCCTGCCGTCGTGAGCGAGTCGAGTGCGGCCGTGGGCATTTGCGGATTGCCGGTTCCGCCGGAACCCAGATTGATCAGCGCCACGAATGCGGTGGCGGCGCCGTTCACGATGCTCTCGGACAAGGTGCCCGGCGGCAACGTGCCGCGCACGATGTCCGCGACCCGCGAGCCGCGGTTCACGCCACCTATGGACGTGACTGACGCTACCAGCTGCGGTGCGACGCCGGCCACGTAGCGGATGGTCGGTCCGCCCTGGGAATGGCCGATCAGGTTCACCTTGCTTGCGCCGGTGATCGCCATGATGTTCTTCACCTGGGTCAGCAACTGCTCGCCGCGCACTTCGTGGCTGTTGGCCGCGGAAACCTGCGCGACGAATACGCGCGCGCCGTCCTGGCGCAATGCCGACGGAATCCCGTAGAAGTAGTCCAGACCCAGGAAGGAGTCGAATCCGAATATGCCGTGCACCAGCACGATGGGATAGCGCGTCTGCGCATAGGTCTGCGCATGAGCCGTGGCCCCGAACAGCAAGAGGGAGGCGGCCAACAACAAGCTCAATCGGCGCAGCAGGTGCGCGAGGAATCGGGACATGGTTTCTCCTGAGGTTGAAAAAAGAACGAGCGTGCTTTTCTTCAAGGAGAATTCTTTCAATTAGCTGACATGTCGCCATCGGGACAAGCCCGGTACTGATGGGTACCAGCAGTAAAATTGCGAAATTATGGAGATCAACGCACTCGACAAGCTCGACAAGGCCATCTTGCGCCGCCTGCAACAGAACGGCCGGGAGACCTACGACGTGATCGGCGAGCAGGTGGGCCTGTCGTCGAGCGCCGTGCTGCGCCGCGTCAAACGACTGGAAGAGGCCGGGGTGATCGACCGTTACGTCGCCCTGGTCAACCCGGAAGCCGTTGGGCTGGGGCTCACGGCTTATCTCAACGTACGCCTCGAGAAACACACGGAAAGCCATAAGCGCAATCCGATGGACCTGTTTCGCGCCAGTGTGCAGACCTGGCCGGAGGTAGTGGAATGCGCGGCCTTGACCGGCGAAATGGACTATTTGCTGCGCGTCGTCGTGCAGGACATGGCCCACTACAGCCGATTCATCATGGACACGCTGCTCAAGCATCCGTCGGTGGAAGACTGCAAAACCAGCTTCGTGCTCGACCGCGTGAAGGCGACCACGGCAATTCCGGTGTAGCCCGAATGCCTTAGCTTGCTACGGATAAGGTAGCGAGTTATCCATCCTGGCCAAGGGAGAGATGGTTATTTGGAAAATTAGGTAGAACTACCTGCAATGTGGCTTTCCAGCCCCTCTTGGGTTGTCTCCCTAGTGAAAACCCTTAAATTGAACGCATGACTGAAACCTCCCAAGCCAGCAAGTCGGCACCAGTGGTGGTTCCCATCCGTTCACTGGGCCCCAGCCACCGCGAACGCATCGCCACGCACCTGATGGCGCTGGACGAACACGACCGCTATCTTCGCTTCGGCTATGCAGCCAATGACGAGCAGATCCGGCGCTATGTCGAAAGCCTGGACTTCGACCGCGACGAAATCTTCGGTGTCTATAACCGCCGCCTGGAGCTCATAGCCGTGGCGCACCTGGCCTTCTCCCAAAATCCGGCGCTGCCGTCGTGCGCAGAGTTCGGCGTCTCCGTGCTGACGAAGGCCCGGGGTCGCGGCTATGGCGCGCGCCTGTTCGAGCGAGCCGTGATGCACGCGCGCAATGAAGGCGTGGAGATGCTGTTCATTCACGCCTTGAGCGAGAACACCGCCATGATCAAGATCGCCCGTAACGCGGGCGCCACGCTCGAGCGCGCCGGATCGGAAACCGATGCCTACCTGCGCCTGCCGCCCGCCACGCTCGACAGCAGAATGAGCGAACTGGTGGAAGAGCAGCTGGCGTTGACCGACTACCGCCTGAAGGTCCAGGCCAAGAACTTCTGGGACTTCCTGGCCGGTGTGCAGGAGGTGCGCCAGGGCGTGCGCGACGCGCGCCACAAGTCCGGCGGTTGAGCCTGCGGGAGGCGGGCGCGGGCTGACACCCATTTCCGCTATCCTATTGGTCCCTCCACTACCGCACGTCCTGCACCCCAAGGCTGTGTCCGACCCGCACCCAGCGCGAGCTTCCCTCGAAAAGGAAGACAAGCGCACTTTCCTGCAGAAGATCGCCGAGTTCATCCACCCCGGACCGGACTCCAAGGCAGAGCTGATAGAGACACTGGCCGATGCCGAAGACAACGACATCATCGGCCCCGAATCACGGGTGATGCTCGAAGGGGTGATCCGCATGGCCGAATTGACCGCCGGCGACGTGATGGTGGCCGCGCCGCGGATGGACCTGCTCAATATCGACTCGCCGCATGACGACATCCTGGGCGTCGTCATCGACACCGCGCACTCGCGCTTTCCCGTGTACGAGGGCGACCGCGAGAACATCATCGGCATCCTGTTGGCCAAGGACCTGCTGAAGCTGCAGCGGGCGCCCGAGCTGAACATCCGCGCCCTGCTGCGCCCGGCGGTGTTCGTTCCGGAGACCAAAGGCCTGAACGACCTGCTGCGCGATTTTCGCGGCAACCGCAATCACCTGGCGATCGTCGTCGACGAATTCGGCCGGATCGCGGGCCTCATCACGATCGAGGACGTGCTCGAGCAGATCGTCGGCGAGATCGAGGACGAGTTCGACATCGCCGAGGACGAGGGCGACATCTTCGGCCTGGCCGACCGGACCTATCGCGTCAGCGGCGACACCGCCATCGAGCGCGTCAGCGAGGCGTTCGGCGTGAAGCTGGCCCCCACCGACGCCGAGCAGGAATTCGACACCATCGGCGGCCTGATCGCCCACGAAATGGGCCATGTGCCCAAGCGCGGCGAGCATCACGTTCTGGACGGCCTGAACTTCGTCGTGCTGCATACCAAGGGCGGCGCCGTGCGCTGGTTCAAGGTTTCGCCGGTCGCCCACGACGACCGCACGGGTTGAGGCCTTGAGGAGGCTGGCACCCTTCGCGCTTGCTTTGCTGGCGGGCCTGGCACAGGCCATGTCCATCGCGGCGCCGTGGAACGGCCAGCCGCAATGGTGGCTGCAGCTGCTCTCGCTCGCGACGCTGGCCGGGCTGGTGCAGCAGGCCGGGGGATTCAGGCGCGCCGCCCTTCTCGGCTGGGCCTTCGCCATCGCCTGGCTCGCGGGCACCTTCTGGTGGCTGTTCATATCCATGCACGTCTATGGCGGCCTGCCGGCCCCGCTGGCCGTTGTCGCCGTGCTGGCGCTGGCCGCTTTTCTGGGCGGCTACTACGCCGCGGCCTGTGCAGCTTTCGCCGCGTTGCGCGGCGGGGGCTTCGTTTTTCGGGCGGTGCTTTTCGCATCGCTCTGGCTTTTCGCCGAGCTGGCGCGCATCACATGGTTCACCGGCTTCCCCTGGGGTGCCGGCGGCTATGCCCATGTGGACGGACCGCTGTCGGCGCTCGCGCCGCAGGTGGGCGTTCACGGGATAGGTTTCGCGGCAGCGCTGCTGGCCTTCGCACTGTCCCTGGTGGCGCAAAGGGGTATCGCGCGATCCTGGCGCTACTGGGCGGCGCTGGCGGCTGCCGTGGGGCTGCTGGCTGCCTGCAACATGGCAGCCGTGCCGAAGGAGGCGCCGGCGACGCAGCCGCGCCTGTCGGTGGCGCTGCTCCAGGGCAACATTCCCCAGGACGAGAAATTCGAGGGCCGCACCGGCGTCCCTGAGGCACTGGACTGGTATGGCCGGCAACTCCAGGCCAGCACGGCCAACGTGGTCGTGGCGCCGGAGACGGCGCTACCGATGTTGCCCCGGCAATTGCCCGACGGCTATTTCGAGGCCCTGCGCGCGCGCTTCGCCCAGGGGCAGCAGGCGGCGCTGATCGGCATCCCCTTGGGCAGCTCCAAGGAGGGCTATACCAACTCGGTGATCGGCCTGAAGCCCGGCGCCGAGATCTACCAGTACCACAAGCACCACCTGGTCCCTTTCGGCGAATTCGTCCCGCCGCTGTTCAAGTGGTTCACGCAGATGATGAACATCCCGCTGGGCGACTTCAACCGCGGCGCGATCGGCCAGGCCTCATTCGAGTGGCAAGGACAGCGCCTGGCGCCCAACATTTGCTATGAAGACTTGTTCGGCGAAGAAATCGCGGCGCAGTTCGCCCACCCGGCGACCGCACCTACCATCCTCGTCAACGTCAGCAACATCGGCTGGTTCGGCAACACGGTCGCGATCGACCAGCACCTGCAGATCAGCCGCATGCGCGCGATCGAATTCGAGCGCCCCATGCTCCGCGCCACCAACACCGGCGCCACGGTGATCATCGACCATCGCGGCCAGGTGACCCATTCGCTGCCGCGCCACATCCGCGGTGTCCTGGCCGGAGAGGTGGAGGGGCGAAGCGCAATCACGCCTTACGCCTGGTGGGTGTCCAGGCTGGGGCTGTGGCCGTTCTGGCTATTCGCCATCGCAATCGTCGGCCTCGCCGCGTTGCGCGGCAGGAATGGCGTCAGGTCCGGAAAGCATTCCGCGCCATCGCCTGACTGAGAAGCGCCGGCAGCATCTCCAGCATGGCTGTGGCGTGCCGTCCTGGGGGTGTCGAACTGGCGTGGTAGGCATGCAGGGGGATGGGCGCCAGGTCCTGCAGTTCCACCGCCACCATCTGCGCGGGGTCGAGGTTGCTGGCCGTGAGGAAGTCGATCACCGTCCAGCCCATGCCCAGGCGCACCAGTTCCAGCGCCAGGCGCGAGGTCTGGACCTGCACGCCCAAAGCCTTGGTCACGCCCAGCTGCACAGCCAGCTCGTCGATGGCGCGGCGCATGGGATCGTCGCCCACCAACCGGATCATCGGCGTATTGGCCAGAAAACTCATCGGGTTGTTGCGGCGCACCCGCGCCGCCCGTTGCCAGATGTCTCGCGTCACGGCCAGATAGAGGCGCCCGCTGACCAGCATCCGGCTGGCAACCTGCGGATGCGGGTGCTCGTAGTAGCCGAGCGCGAAGTCCACGCTCCGGGTCATCAGCGCCGGGGCCATCTGGTCCTGGTTGATGGTGCGCACTTCCACGTCGATGCCGGGATGGCGTGAAGCGTGCTGTTCCAGCACCAGCGGCAGGAATTCGTGCGATATCGACGGTATCGCCGCCAGCCGGACCTGACCCTTGTCGGTCTGCCGCAGGTTGATCGCGATCTTGCGCAGCTCCTCCAGCTTGCCGTGGATGGCCGCCGACTCGGCGTACAGCACCATCGCCTCCGGCGTGGGCGACAGCGCGCCCTTGGCGCGCGTGAACAGCTTGTAGCCCAGCTGCAACTCGGTATGGGCGATGGTCTTGCTCACCGCCGACGGTGTGATGCAGACCAGGCGCGCGGCGGCGCTCATGTTGCCGGTCTGCATGACGGCCTGGAAGACTTCGAGTTGCCGGAGGTTCATGGGGATGAGGGGTGTGACTTTTGTTCACACCCCGCAGCCGATTATTCCGTACTCGGACGGCCGGTACTTTCCAACAATACGCCACCTCAAACCACTGGAGACCCCCGTGCTTGCTCAACGCAAATTCAAGAACCTGATGGCCGGCCTGGCGCTGGCCGCCTGGACCGTGCTGGCCGCCGCGCAAGGCGCCAAGCCCAACGTCGTGGTGCTTGCCACCGGCGGCACCATCGCCGGCGCGGGTGCTTCCGCCGCCAACAGCGCAACCTATGCCGCGGCGAAGGTGCCGGTGGATAAGTTGCTGGCCGGCCTGCCCGAGCTGGGCAACGTGGCCAACGTCAAGGGTGAACAGGTGTTCCAGATCGCCTCGGAGAGTTTCACCAACGACAACCTGATGAAGCTGGGCAGGCGCGTCTCGGTGCTGGTCAAGCAGCCTGACGTGGACGGTATCGTGGTCACGCACGGCACCGACACGCTGGAGGAAACCGCGTATTTCCTGAACCTGGTGATCCGCACCGACAAGCCCATCGTGGTGGTCGGCTCCATGCGCCCCGGCACGGCGCTGTCGGCCGACGGCGCGCTGAACCTGCTCAATGCGGTGACGGTGGCCGGCAGCAAGGACGCCATGGGCAAAGGCGTGCTCGTCACCATGAACGACGAGATCCAGAGCGGGCGCGACGTCACCAAGACCGTGAACATCAAGACCGATGCTTTCAAGAGCCAGTGGGGCCCGCTGGGGATGGTGGTCGAGGGCAGGAACTACTGGTTCCGCGCGCCGGTCAAGCGCCACACCGCGCAGTCGGAATTCAATATCGACGAGATGAGCGACCTGGCGCCGGTGGAGATCGTCTACAGCTACGGCAACGTCCCGCGCACCTCGTTCGATGCCAACGGCAAGAACGGCGTCAAGGCCCTGATCCACGGCGGCCCGGGCAATGGCTCGGTCGCCGACCGCATCGTTCCGGTGCTGCAGGACCTGCGCGGCCAGGGCGTGCAGATCATCCGATCTTCGCGCGTGCCCGACGGCTTCGTGCTGCGCAATGCCGAGCAGCCCGACGACAAGTACGACTGGGTCGTGGCCCACGACCTCAAGCCCCAGAAGGCGCGCATCCTGGCGGCCGTGGCCCTGACCAGGACCAATGACACCAAGGAACTGCAGCGGATTTTCTGGCAGTACTGACCCGCACCGTAAAATCGGCGGTTTGCCCCTTGCGCTCCGCCGATGTTGACCTTCCAGCAAATCATCCTGAAACTGCAGTCCTACTGGGACGCGCAGGGCTGCGCGCTGCTGCAGCCCCATGACATGGAAGTGGGCGCAGGGACCTCGCACACCGCGACATTCCTGCGCGCCCTGGGCCCCGAGCCCTGGAAGGCCGCCTATGTGCAGCCCAGCCGCCGCCCCAAGGACGGGCGCTACGGCGAGAACCCGAACCGCCTGCAGCACTATTACCAGTACCAGGTGGTGCTGAAGCCGGCGCCGGCCAACATCCTGGAGCTCTACCTGGGGTCCCTGGAGGCCCTGGGCTTCGATCTCAAGAAGAACGACATCCGTTTCGTCGAGGACGATTGGGAAAACCCCACGCTGGGCGCCTGGGGCCTGGGCTGGGAGGTCTGGCTCAACGGTATGGAAGTGACGCAGTTCACCTACTTCCAGCAGGTCGGCGGCATCGACTGCAAGCCGATCACCGGCGAAATCACCTACGGCCTGGAACGGCTGGCGATGTACTTGCAGAACGTGGACAACGTCTACAACCTGAAGTGGACCGAAGACCTGAGCTACGGCGACGTCTACCTGCAGAACGAAAAAGAGCAGTCGGCGTACAACTTCGAGCACAGCGACGCCGAATTCCTGTTCACGGCCTTCGGCGCGCACGAAAAACAGGCCAAATACCTGATGGAACAACAACTGGCGCTGCCTGCCTATGAGCAGGTGCTCAAGGCGGCCCACAGCTTCAACCTGCTGGACGCGCGCGGTGCGATCAGCGTTACGGAACGCGCGGCCTACATCGGCCGCATCCGCAATCTGGCCCGCGCGGTGGCGCAAAGCTACTACGAGAGCCGCGAGCGTCTGGGATTCCCGATGGCGCCGCGCGAATGGGTGGCCAACATGCAGAAGAAGGCGGCCTGACCCCATGGCACACCAGAATCTTCTTGTCGAGCTGTTCGTGGAAGAGCTGCCGCCCAAGGCGCTCAAGAAAATCGGCCAGGCCTTTGCCGGCGTGCTGTTCGACCAGCTCAAGGCGCAGGGCCTGGCTTCGGGCGAATCCGAGCTCACTTCGTTTGCATCGCCGCGGCGCCTGGCCGCACACGTCACGGTCGTGGCCTCGCAAGGCGCCGACAAGGCCGTGTCGCAAAAGCTCATGCCGGTGAGCGTGGGGATCGATGCTTCCGGCAACGCCACACCGGCCCTGCTGAAAAAGCTCCAGTCCCTGGGCGCCGATGCCTCGGCTGTGCCCGGCCTCAAGCGGGCCATGGACGGCAAGGCCGAAGCGCTGTTCTACGACAGCACCGTCAAGGGGGCGACGCTGGCCGAGGGCCTGCAAAAGGCCTTGAACGAAAGCCTGGCCAAGCTGCCCATTCCCAAGGTCATGACCTACCAGCTGGCCGACGGCTGGAGCGACGTGAAGTTCGTGCGTCCGGCCCATGGGCTGGTGGCCTTGCACGGCAGCGAGGTGGTGGCCATCGAAGCGTTGGGCCTGAAGGCCGGCAACACCACGCACGGCCACCGGTTCGAGGCGCCCGCCGATCCGGTCCGGCTGAAAGACGCCGACAGCTACGCAAGCGCGCTGGAGAAGGATGGCGCGGTGATCGCCAGCTTCGAGGCCCGCCGCGCCGAGATCGTGCGCCAGCTCGCCGATGCGGCTGCAAAGGTCGGCATTGCCCGCGCGATCGAGGACGAAGCCCTGCTCGATGAAGTCACAGCTTTGGTCGAGCGTCCCAACGTGCTGGTCTGCGAGTTCGAGAAGGAATTTCTCGAAGTCCCGCAGGAGTGCCTGATCCTCACGATGAAGGCCAACCAGAAGTATTTCCCGCTGCTCGACGGCCAGGGCAAACTGACCAACAAGTTCCTGGTGGTCAGCAACATCCGGCCGGCCGATGCGAGTGCCGTGGTGGGCGGCAACGAACGCGTGGTCCGCCCGCGCCTGGCCGACGCCAAATTCTTCTTCGACCAGGACCGCAAGAAAACGCTGGTGTCGCGGGTCGAAGGCCTGGCCAAGGTGGTTTATCACAACAAGCTGGGAACACAGGGCGAGCGGGTCGAGCGCGTGCGCAAGCTGGCTCAGGCGATCGGCGTCAAGCTGGGCGGCGAGGCGCTGGCGAAGCAGGCCGACCAGGCCGCGCAACTGGCCAAGGCGGACCTGTTGACCGACATGGTGGGCGAGTTCCCCGAGCTGCAGGGCATCATGGGCCGCTATTACGCCCTGAACGACGGCCTGGGCCATGAGGTCGCCGACGCGATCGAGGACCACTACAAGCCCCGGTTCGCCGGCGACGAGTTGCCGCGCAACCAGGTGGGGGTGGCCACCGCATTGGCCGACAAGCTGGAAACCATCGCCGGCCTGTTCGCCATCGGCCAACTCCCCACCGGCGACAAGGACCCGTTCGCGCTGCGCCGCCATGCGCTGGGCATCGTCCGCATGCTCATGGAAAAAGACCTGCCGCTGGCACTCGACGAGTTGCTGGGCCAGGCCGTGGCGCTGTTCCCGCAGGCCGATCCCAAGACCGGCGCCTTGTTGTCCGAATTCATCTACGAGCGTCTCGCCGGTTCGCTGCGCGAGCAAGGCTACAGCGCCCAGGAAGTCGACGCCGTGCTGGCGCTGCGTCCGCAGCGGCTGGGCGACGTGGCCAAGCGGCTGGCGGCGGTGCGCGCATTCGCCGCCTTGCCCGAGGCTCCGGCGCTGGCGGCAGCCAACAAGCGCATCGGCAATATCCTCAAGAAGGCCGAGAAGGCCGACGCCCACGTGAGCGAGGGCCTGCTCAAGGAAGAGGCCGAGAAGGCCCTGTATGCGATGACGCGCAAGGTCGCCCCGCAAGCCGGCGCCCAGTTCGAGGCCGGCGACTTCACCGGCTCGCTGCAGACGCTGGCTGCGTTGCGGGAGACCGTGGATGCCTTCTTCGACGGCGTGATGGTCAATGCCGAAGAGGCCGACCTGCGCCTGAACCGCCTGGGCCTGCTGGCCACGCTGCACCAGGCCATGAACCGCGTCGCCGACCTGTCGCGCCTGGCCGCATGATCGTCCTGCCATGAAGCTCGTCATCCTCGACCGCGACGGAACCATCAACGCCGACAGCGACCAGTTCATAAAGTCGCCCGAGGAGTGGACGCCGCTGCCCGGCGCGCTGGAAGCCATCGCCAGGCTTAACCATGCCGGCTGGCACACGGTGATCGCCTCCAACCAGTCCGGCCTGGGCCGTGGACTGTTCGACGTGGCATCGCTCAACGCCATGCACGCCAAGATGCACAAAATGCTGGCGGCCCAGGGCGGGCGCATCGACGCCGTGTTCTATTGCCCGCACAGCCCGGACGAGGGCTGCCAATGCCGCAAGCCCTTGCCGGGCCTGTTCGAGCAGATCGGTGAGCGCTTCGGCGTGGAACTCAAAGGCACGCCGGTCGTGGGCGACGGCCTGCGCGACCTGCAAGCCGGGGCGGCCGTGGGTTGCGAGCCGCACCTGGTGCTGACCGGCAAGGGCGCTGAATTCCGCGGCCGTCCGCTTCCGGACACTTACCCCGCGGACACCCGGGTCCATGAAGACCTGGCCGCGTTCGCCGAGTGGCTGATCGCCCGGCACGCCGCTGCGCCCAAGGCCGGTAGCTAAAAGCATGCCCCTTATTCGTTCGGTAGCTCATGCCCTCTGGATGCTGGTGACCGTGGTGCCCTGGGGCATCTACATGGTCACGGCTTCGCTCTGGTCCAACGGCACGCAGATGTGGTGGATGGCACACCGGTGGCTGAGCTGGGCCATCGGCGATATCGGGCGCGCGATCCTGGGCATCAAGGTGCGCGTCACCGGCTACGAGAACTTGCCGGTCGGTGAGACGAGCCCGGCAATCCTGCTGGTCAAGCACCAGTCCACCCTGGAAACCTTCCTCATTCCCACGCTGATGCCGCATCCGCTGGCCTACGTGTTCAAGAAGGAGCTGATCCTGGTGCCGTTTTTCGGTTGGGCCATGGGGCGCATGGACATGATCCACATCGATCGGAGCCTGCGCGCTCAGGCCTTCAACAAGGTGGTCGAGCAGGGCAAGCGGCTGCTGGCCCAGGGCATCTGGGTCATCATGTTCCCCGAGGGCACCCGCATCCCGCGCGGAGAGAAGGGCACCTACAAGAACGGCGGCTCGCGGCTTGCCATCGAGACCGGGGCGCCGGTGATACCGATTGCCGTCACGTCCGCCAGGGTCTGGCCGCGCAAGGCTTTCATCAAGCGGCCGGGCGTGGTCGACGTGTCCATCGGCAAGCCGATCCCCAGCCAGGGCCGCCAGCCCGATGAATTGATGCGCGAGGTCGAGGCCTGGATCGAAACCGAAATGCGAAGGCTGGACCCGGACGCTTACATTGATGCGGCCCACGAGCCGCGTCGCAGCAGCTAAACTCTCGCCCCATGCATCGGCTGCTGCAGCTCACTCTCGACTTCTTCGATTCCGCTCCGGCCGCTCCGCCCCAAGAGCCTGCTGCCCGCAAGCGCCGGGCCCCCGACACCACAGCCCGCCCACCTGCTATCTCGCAGCCGACCGAGCTGCTGGATCAGGTCCTGATTCCCGCGGCCTTCCGCCATCCGCGCGCCAACCGCGAGGTCGTGCTGGGCGATTCCGTGGTCGCTTTCGAGTTTCGCAGGGGCAAGCGCCGCAACATCGGCTTCATGGTCGGCCCCGAGGGGCTCACGGTCAGTGCGCCCAAGTGGGTGCCGCTTTACGAAATCGACGCCGCGGTGAAAAGCAAGGAGCCGTGGATCCTCAAGAAATTGGGCGATTCGCACGAGCGGCAACGGCGTGTCGAGTCGGCCCGCATCGAGTGGCGGGACGGCGCGACCTTTCCCTTCCTCGGCGAGCAGGTGATCCTGGTGCTGGATCCCCGCCATGCCTTCGATGAAGTCGGCGCGGTGCTCAATACCGATGGCGAGGCCTTGCCCGGCATGCCGCGCCACACGCTGCACGTGGGCTTGCCCAACACCGCCGATGCCGCGCAGATCCGCGACAGCGTACAGGCCTGGCTGATGCGGCAAGCCAAGCGCCTCTTCACCGAGCGGCTGGATCATTTCGCGCCCCAGCTTGGCGTGCAATGGCGCAAGCTGGTGCTTAGCAATGCCGGCACGCGCTGGGGCACGGCGCATTCGGACGGCCTGATCCGCCTGAACTGGCGCCTGATCCACTTCGGCCTGCCGGTGATCGACTACGTGGTGGCGCACGAACTGAGCCACCTGCGGGTGATGGACCACAGCCCCCGCTTCTGGGACACCGTGCGCACGGTCGTTCCGGACTACGCGCAATTGCGCGGGCAGCTCAAGGAACAGGCCCTGCCGCCCTGGTAGTTACGCGGCCCTGAGGGCAGGACGCGTACACTGCCCCATCGCAATGGCCACAGTGACTGACAAGGAGACGTGGGGCAGATGCAGCGCAGCTTGAGTCTGCAGGGGCGCCTCGCCATGCTGGTTGTGGCGGCCATCCTTCCGCTGGCCGCCCTCTCGGTCTGGTTCGCCGTGAGCGCCACGCAGGAGGCGACGAGCGACGCGCAGTCCCAGCTGAAATTTTCCGCCTCGCTGGTGGCTGCCCACCAGGATCGCATGGTGGAGTCGGCCCAGCAACTGCTTGCCGCCGTTGCCACCATGCCCGGACTGCGCGGCGCCGACGTTCAGCGCTGTGCCGGCTACTTCGAGGGCCTGCGAACCCTCTACCCCGTGTATTCCAACATAGGCATCCTGGACCTGCAAGGCAGGACGATATGCCATGCCAACCAGCGCAGCGGCAGCTTCGCCGCCGGAGACCGCAGCTATGTTCAAAGGGCGCTGTCCGAGCGGCGGCTGGTGATGGGCGAGGCGGTAGTCGGCCGTTCGTCCGGCAGATTGGCCATACCCTTTGCCCGGCCCATCATGGAAGGCGACGAGGTGGTCGCGGTGGCCTTCGCTGCGCTCGATCTAGGCCGGGCAGCCGACGCCTTGGCGCGACTGGATCTGCCGCAAGGCGCCAGCGTCGTGGTGTCCGATCGCCATGGCAAGGTGCTGATGGAACACCCGAAAAAGGCGGCACAGACCCTTCCAGCCAATCTGGCGTCGACGGTCGCGGAGGACGGCTCCGGCGAATTTCGCGACGCTGCCGGCCACGCGCGGATTTTCGGTTCCGCGTCCAGCCACCAGGTCAGCGGCGAGGGCTTCGTGGCGGTAGTGGCAATGGATCGCGCGCAGGTCACGTACGTCTCCTCGGTCAAACTGCGCAATGAGCTTCTGGTATTGGCCGTTACCCTGCTGGCCGGCGTCGCCGCCGCCTGGTGGGTCGGCGGGCGCGCCATCGTCAGGCCGGCCAACCAGATCCTGGGCGCGGTGCGGCGGCTCGAGCAGGGACTGCTGGACGCCCGCGTGCCTTTGCAGGCCGGACCGCCGCGCGGCGAATTCGCCCGCATCGGGGCTGCCTTCAATCTGATGGCCGAGTCCCTGCAGTTGCGGCAGGTCGACCTGCAGACTGAGTTGGGCCGCAGCCGCAGCGCCTATGCGGCCCTCGACCTCGTGCTCAACAGCATGCAGGAGGGCCTGCTGGCGGTGACCGAGGCCGGCCAATTCCTGATGTTCAACGAGGCCGCGGCCCGATTGTTTCCCCTCGCCACCCCGGCCCCGCCGCAGCAGTGGGCCCAGCACTTCGGCTTCTACCAGGCCGACGGCATCACGCCCTATGCAAACGAGGATCTGCCCCTGGTGCGTGCGGCCTTGGGCGAGAGCGGGCGCCAGCAGCTGCTGTTCGTGCGGAACGCCTTGGTGCCGCAAGGCCGGCTGCTGCAATGCAGCTGGCAGCCGATCCGCGGCGAGGGCGGCCTCAGCGGGGGACTGGTCGTCTTCACCGACGTGACCGAGCTGCAGCGGTTGCAGGCCGAGCAGGCAGCGCAATTCGCGCAGCTGCAGGAAACCCAGCGCAAGTTGATAGAAGCCCAGCGCATCGGCCGCGTCGGCAACTGGGAACTCGATCTGCGCAGCGGCAGGGTATGGTGGTCCGACGAGGTGTACGGCCTGTTCGGCGTCACCCGGGAGCAGTTCGAACCCACGCTCAACGGCTTCGCCCAATGGGTGCACCCGGACGACCGCGGCTTGCTGAAGCCGGCGCGCGATGCGGCGCTGCGCGACGGCGAGGTGGTGAACATGGAGTACCGGGTGGTCAAGCCGGACGGCGCCATCGCATGGTTCCAGGAGATCGCCGAGGCGCGCCGCAATGAACAGGGCGAGCCCATCTGGTTCGGCGGCGTGGTGCAGGACATCACCGCCCGCAAGAAGAATGAGCAAGCGCTTTTGCACAGCGAGCGCGAGTTGCACGACTACACCTTGATGCTGCAACGCGCCGCCGAGGCGGCCCAGGCGATCACCTCCCATCCCGCGCTGGAGGAAACCCTCCAGGAAGTGGCCGACCAGGCGCGCCGGGTCATCGGCACGCGGCAAGCCCTGGTCAGCCTGACCGGGAGAACCAGCGCGGATCCGGCCATGCGCCGGGCCAGCGGAGAGCCGGGCGACGGCAATGCCGGCCGACAGCTGATCGTGCCCCTGGCCAGCCGCAGCGGGCAGAACATCGGCCAGCTCGAGCTGTCGGGCAAGGAGCACGGCGACTTCACCCAGCGCGACGAGTATGTCGCGCTGGAGCTGGCGCAGCTCGCTTCCATTGCCATCGACAATGCCCGCTTGTTTACCCAGATTCGCGAGCTCAATGCCGGCCTGGAGACACGGATCGCAGCGCGCACCGCAGAACTCACGCGCCAGGAGCAGCTGTACCGCACCCTGGCCGAACAGGCGCCCGAGGTGATATGGAATTCCGACAGCGCCGGAAGGCTCACCTTTCTCAACCACGCCTGGTACGAGCTGGTCGGCGGCACGCCCGAGGACTGGATCGGCACCAGCGCCATGGCGGCCATCCACCCCGACGATCGCGCCGCGGTGGCAGCCAACTGGAATCGCAGTTGCGAAACAACGAGCACCTTGACGGGCGTGCGCCGCGTGAGGGCCAAGGACGGCAGCTATCACACGATGTCGTACAAGGCGGCCCCGGTTCTGGTCGATGGAAAAGTGGCTTTCTGGGTCGGCATAGACGCCGACATCACCGAGTTCAAGGCCATAGAGCGGGCCCTGCGCAGCTCCAACCAGGAGCTGGAAGCTTTCTCCTACTCCGTGTCGCACGACCTGCGCGCGCCCCTGGGCGCGATCGGGGGATTCAGCCGGGCGCTGGAACTCAAACTCGAGGGCCACCCCGATGACCGCGCTCGCCACTACCTGGCGCGCATCCAGGCCGGGGTGGGGAAGATGGAGCAGCTGATCGAATCGCTGCTGGCGCTGTCCAAGGTGGTGCGCGCGCCGCTGAACTACGGGGCGGTGGACCTGAGCGCCATGATGCGCGAAGTCGTCGAGGGGCTGCAGATGCAGCACCCCGAACGCGAGGTATCCGTCCGGGTCCAGGATGGGATGGTGGCCCAAGGCGATGCCCGCCTGCTGCGCATAGTGCTGGAGAACCTGGTGGGCAATGCCTGGAAGTTCACTTCGCGTTCCCAGGCAGCGCAAGTGGAAGTCGGCAAGCTCGAGGACAGCAATGTGTTCTTCGTGCGAGACAACGGCGTGGGCTTCGATATGGCCTATGCCGGCAAGCTTTTCGGCGCTTTCCAGCGGCTGCACACCGAAGCCGAGTTTCCGGGGACCGGCATTGGCCTGGCGACGGTGCGGCGCATCGTCGCGCGCCATCAGGGGCGGGTCTGGGCCGAGTCGCTGCTGGGCCAGGGCACGACCTTCTTTTTCGTGCTGTCGGAGTCCGCGCCGCCGCCCTGGCTGGCCGGCGACGCACCGGCCTAGGCCAGCGCGAAGCGGTAGACGCCGTCCGCGCCCAACAGGCGGCGCAGCTTGCCGGCGAACCACAGCGCATGCAGGTGGGCCACCGATTCGCCCATCGCGAAGGTTGTCTGGTGCAGATCGAGCTTGCGCTTGAACATGATGGGCAGCACGTCGGCGGCCGACTGCGGGGCTTTGGCGCAGGCTTCCACCACTTCGGCCAACCGGTCGCGGTGGTGCTCGTGCAGCTGGCGGATGCGCTCGTGCAGTCCGCGAAACGGCTTGCCGTGCGAGGGCAGGGTCAACGTGTCCTTGGGCAGTCCGGCGAATTTGTCGATGGAGTCGAGGAAGGCCTTGAGCGGGTTGGACTCCGGCTCCACGTCATAGACGCTCACGTTGGTCGATATGCGGGGCAGCATCATGTCGCCGCTGACCAGCACCCGGGTCTCGTCGCAATACAGCGCGATATGTTCCGGCGCGTGGCCGTAGCCGCTGATGCAGCGCCAGTCGCGCCCACCGATGCGCACGGTGTCGCCATCCTGCATGCGCCGGAACGTGCGCGGCACCTGCGGCACCATCCCGGGGTAGTAGTTGGTCCGGGCCCGGATCTTCTCCACCGACTCGGGGTCCGTCAGGCCGTGCGAGGCGAAGAAATTGGCCGCATGTTCGCCGCCGAAGCCTGTCGTGCTTTGTGAAGCGATGCGGGCCGCGTTGAAGTCGGTGGCGCTGATCCACAGCGGCGCCTTCCAGCGCTCGCACAGCCACCAGGCCAGACCGATGTGGTCGGGGTGCATATGGGTCACGATCACCCGCAGGATGGGCAGGCCTTCCAGCTGCGTGGCGAAGATCTGCTCCCACTGGGCCTTCGACTCGTCCCGGCTGATGCAGCAGTCGATCACGGTCCAGCCGGCACGGCCGTCGATCTCGTCGCGCAGCAGCCACAGGTTGATGTGATCCAGGGCGAATGGCAGGGCCATGCGGATCCACTTCACACCCGGGGCGACCTCCATGGTTTCGCCCTGGCCGGGCATGGCGTCACCAAACGGGTAGTCCAGCAGTTGTTCGAGGGCGTTCATCGGGGTCCTGTGATCAAAGGATTTGACGTTGACGTAAACGTCATATGTAATCCGATTGTAGGGATGGGGCGATGACCCTGCTGTCCCGTCCCGTACACACGAACTTATCTGTTATGGCCCTCACGACGTACACCATCAGCGACCTGGCGAAAGAGTTCGACCTCACCACGCGGGCCATGCGTTTCTACGAAGACATGGGTCTTCTGCAGCCCGAGCGCTCCGGCCCCGGGGGGCGCAACCGCATCTACAGCGCGCGCGATCGCACCCGCCTGAAGCTCACGCTGCGCGCCAAGCGGCTCGGGCTGTCCCTGACCGAGGCGCGGGAAATCATCGACATGTACGACAGCCCGCGGGATACCGGGCCGCAGCTGAGGAAGTTCCTGGCCGTGCTGGCTCAGCATCGCAAACAGCTGGAAGAGCAGATGGCCGACCTGCAGGCCAACCTGGATGAGGTCAAGGTGCACGAAAAAGAGGCGCGCGCCCTCTTGGCCAAGTCCGAGAAAACGCGGCAGGTGGCCTGACAGGGCATAATTGACGTTTACGTAAACGTCAACTCCAGTACACCATGGCCGGCCAGCGCTTCGAACCCAGGGATCCGGATTTCGCCGCGCGCGTGCGGGCGAGCTTCGAGCGCCAGGGCGCGATGAAAACCATAGGCGCGACGCTGGCCAGCGTCGAGGCGGGGCGGGTCGTGATCGAGCTGCCCTGGGCGCAGCCGCTGACCCAGCAGCACGGCTTCCTGCACGCCGGCATGGTGGCCACGGCGCTGGATTCGGCTTGCGGCTATGCCGGATTCAGCCTGATGCCGGCGGATGCCGCCGTGCTGACCATCGAGTACAAGATCAACCTGCTGGCCCCGGCGCAGGGCCAGCGCTTTCGCATGGAAGGCCTGGTCATCAAGCCGGGCCGCACCGTCACGGTGGCCGAGGGCAAGGCTTTTGCCATCGACGACGGCAAAGAGAAACTCATCGCCACGATGGGATGCACGCTGATGGCCGTGTTCGGCCGCGACGGCATCCAGCATTGACACCGCATCCAAGGAGACACAGCATGAACCTTCCAGGACTCGACTTCCAGCTGGGCGAAGACATAGACGCGCTGCGCGACGCCGTGCGCGAATTCGCGCAAGCGGAGATCGCCCCCCGTGCCACCGAGATCGACCGCAGCGACCAGTTCCCCATGGACCTGTGGCGCAAGATGGGCGAGGTCGGTGTGTTGGGCATCACGGTGTCCGAGGAATACGGCGGCGCCAACATGGGCTACCTGGCGCACATGATCGCCATGGAGGAAATCTCGCGCGCCTCGGCCTCGGTCGGCCTGTCGTACGGTGCGCACAGCAACCTGTGCGTCAACCAGATCAAGCGCAACGGCAGCGAGGCGCAGAAGAAGAAATACCTGCCCAAGCTGATTTCCGGCGAGCATGTCGGCGCCCTGGCCATGAGCGAGTCGGGCGCGGGCAGCGACGTCATTTCCATGAAGCTCAAGGCCGAAGACAAGGGTGGCTACTACCTCCTCAACGGCAACAAGTTCTGGATCACCAACGGCCCCGACGCCGACACCCTGGTGGTTTACGCCAAGACCGAGCCCGAACTGGGCGCCCGCGGCGTCACCGCTTTCCTGATCGAAAAGGGCATGAAGGGCTTCTCGATCGCGCAGAAGCTCGACAAGCTGGGCATGCGCGGTTCCCACACCGGCGAACTGGTGTTCCAGAACGTCGAAGTGCCAGCCGCCAACGTGCTGGGCAGCCTCAACGGCGGCGCCAAGGTACTGATGAGCGGCCTGGACTACGAGCGCGCCGTGCTCGCGGCCGGGCCCATCGGCATCATGCAGGCGGTGATGGACAACGTCATCCCCTACACCCACGACCGCAAGCAGTTCGGCCAGAGCATCGGCGAATTCCAGCTGGTCCAGGGGAAGGTCGCCGACATGTACACCGTACTGCAGGCCGGGCGGGCCTTCTGCTACACGGTGGGCAAGAACCTGGACATGCTGGGCTCGGATCACGTGCGCCAGGTCCGCAAGGACTGCGCCTCGGTCATCCTGTGGTGCGCCGAGAAGGCCACCTGGATGGCGGGCGAGGGCATCCAGATCTTCGGCGGCAACGGCTACATCAACGACTACCCCCTGGGGCGGCTGTGGCGGGACGCCAAGCTGTACGAAATCGGCGCCGGCACCAGCGAGATCCGGCGCATGCTGATAGGGCGGGAGCTGTTCGCCGAAACGATGTAGGCCACGTCCGGTGGCCGGGCAGGCGAAAATAGCGCTTATGACCTCATCGATCCAGGACCTCTTCACCCACAACCGCGCCTGGGCTGCCCAGATGGAGCGCGAGCGGCCGGGCTTTTTCACGGGCCTGACCAAGCAGCAGTCGCCCAAGTACATGTGGATCGGCTGTTCCGACAGCCGGGTGCCGGCCAACCAGATCACGGGGCTGGAACCGGGCGAGGTGTTCGTCCACCGGAACGTGGCGAATATCGTCGTGCATTCCGATCTCAATGCGCTGTCGGCCATCCAGTTCGCGGTGGAATTGCTCAAGGTCGAGCACGTCATGGTGGTCGGGCATTACGGCTGCAGCGGCGTGCAGGCTGCGCTCGACGCGGCCCGCATCGGCCTGGCGGACAACTGGATACGCCATATCCAGGATGTCCGGGACCGCCATCGCGGGCTGCTGGAGCAACTGGCCCCCGAGAAGCGGGCCAACGCCTTGTGCGAGCTGAACGTGGTCGAACAGGTCGTCAATGTCTGCGTCAGCACGGTGATGGTCGACGCCTGGGCCAAGGGCCAGAAAGTCAGCGTCCACGGCTGGGCTTTCGGCGTCAACGACGGCCTCTTGCAGGACCTGCGGATGACCGTGACCAGCACCGATGCGATCGAGCCGCTGTACCGGACCGCGGTCGAGCGCGTCCTGGCGGCCCGAAAGTAGAACGCGTGTTCCCGCAACGCCTCGATTCGCCGCTCGCCTACGACATCGCCAAGGCGATGATGGACGGCTTCAATCGCCACTACCGGCTGTTTCGCACCGAGTCGGCACGCGCCAAGCATCGCTTCGAGACCGCCGACTGGCACGGCCAGCAGCGGGCCCAGCGCGAGCGCATCGAGTTCTACGACCTGCGGGTGAAGGAAGCGTCGAGCCGGCTCGAAAAGGAATTCAAAGCCGGCGAGCAGCCGATGGAAGTCTGGCAGCAAGTCAAGCTCCACTACATCGGCCTGCTGATCGACCATCACCAGCCGGAGCTGGCCGAAACCTTCTTCAATTCGGTCACCACCAAGATCCTGCACCGCACCTATTTCCACAACGACTTCATCTTCGTGCGTCCGGCCGTGAGCACCGAGTACATAGAGAACGACGAGCCGGCGGCGATGCCGACGTACCGCGCCTACTACCCGACGCGCGAGAGCCTGGGCGACACCATCGTTCGCATCGTCGACAACTTCCAGCTGCAGCGGCCGTTCGAAGACTTGCAGCGCGACGCGCACTACGTGCTCGAAGCCATGGCCAGCCGGCTGAGCCATGTCAAGCTGCGCGCCAACTTCCAGATCCAGGTGCTGTCGGCTCTGTTCTATCGCAACAAGGGCGCCTACGTGGTCGGCAAGATAATCAACGGCTTCAACGAAGTCCCTTTCGCGCTGCCGATCCTGCACAACAAGCAGGGCACGCTGATCATCGACACCTGCCTGTTCGGCGAAGACGACATGCAGATGCTGTTCTCGTTCGCCCGGGCCTATTTCATGGTCGACATGGAGATCCCGTCGGCCTACGTGCAATTCTTGCGCTCGCTCATGCCGCGCAAGCCGCGAGCGGAAATCTACAACGCGCTGGGCCTGGCCAAGCAGGGCAAGACCCTGTTCTACCGCGACTTCCTCTACCACCTGAAGCATTCCAGCGACAAGTTCCGCATCGCCCCCGGCATCAAGGGCATGGTGATGCTGGTGTTCGACCTGCCCTCGTTCCCGTACGTGTTCAAGCTGATCAAGGACTACTACCCGCCGCAGAAGGACACCACGCGCGAGAAGATCAAGGGCAAGTACCTGATGGTCAAGCAGCACGACCGCGTCGGCCGCATGGCCGACTCCCTGGAGTACAGCGAGGTGGCCTTCGCGCGCGACCGCTTCGAGGACCAGTTGATCGAGGAAATCCGCAAGTTCGCTCCCAGCCAGCTGGAGATCAGCGACCGCGACGGCGATGGCAAGGAAGAGGTGATCATCAAGCACCTGTACATCGAGCGCCGGATGATCCCGCTGAACATCTACCTGCAGGAAGCCTTGGACGCCGGCAGCGCCGCGGGCAAGAACACCATCGGCGCGGAGCATGCGCAGGACCAGATCGAGCGCGCCGTCATCGAGTACGGCAATGCGATCAAGGACCTGGTGGCGGCCAACATCTTCCCGGGCGACATGCTGTGGAAGAATTTCGGCGTCACGCGCAACGGCAAGGTCGTGTTCTACGACTACGACGAGATCGAATACATCACCGACTGCCAATTCCGCAAGGTGCCGGAGGCGCGCAACGAGGAAGAGGAGATGTCGGGCGAGGTCTGGTACACGGTGGGGCCGCACGATGTCTTTCCCGAGACCTTCGGGCCCTTCCTGCTGGGCAACCCGGCCGTGCGCGAGGTGTTCATGAAGCATCACGCCGACCTGCTGGACGCCGCCTTCTGGCAGAGCCACAAGGAGCGCATCCAGGCCGGCCACGTGCACGACGTTTTTCCGTACGAGCGCGAGAAGCGCTTCGCGCGCAAACACAACCTGGTCCGCAAATGAGCGCCAGAGACGCCTGGGAACTCGCCAGCTTCGTGGTCACGGTGATCGCCTTGCCGTTCGCGATCGCCTTTTTCGCCTGGGAGCAAAGCAAGGAGCGCGACAACGAGGAAGAAGAGGGCTACCAGCTGCTCTCCAACGCCTACAACGATTTTCTCAAGGTCGTGCTCGGCAACCCCGACCTGCAATTGCGAACCAATGAGCCACTGGCAAATCCCACTCCGGAGCAGAACGAGCGCATGCTGGTGATCTTCGATATGCTGATGTCGCTGTTCGAACGTGCCTTCCTGGTGGCCTACAAGCCCAAGATGAGCGAGACCGAGGCCAGGCGCTGGAACAGCTGGGACGATTACATGCGCGAATGGTGCCGCCGTGAAGACTTTCACAACGCCTTGCCGCTGCTGTTGCGTGGCGAAGACCCCGAGTTCCAGAGTTACCTGCGCCGCATCGCCCAAGAGGAACGCGGCGCGCTGAATCAATTGAAACCAACGAGCTGAAAGGAGCTTTTCATGTCCGATTCCATCGTTATCGTCGGCGCCGCACGCACCCCCATGGGCGGTTTCCAGGGCGATTTCTCATCACTGGCAGCACACGACCTCGGCGGCGCAGCCATCAAGGCCGCGGTCGAGCGCGCCGGCATCCCCGGTGACGCCGTGGGCGAAGTGCTGTTCGGCAATTGCCTGATGGCCGGCCAGGGCCAGGCGCCCGCGCGCCAGGCGGCGTTCAAGGGCGGGTTGCCCAAGAGCGCGGGGGCCGTGACCATGTCCAAGATGTGCGGTTCCGGCATGAAGGCCGCGATGTTCGCGCACGACATGCTGCTGGCCGGCAGCCACGACGTGATCGTGGCCGGCGGCATGGAAAGCATGACCAACGCGCCGCACTTGTTGCTCAAGGGCCGCAGCGGCATCCGCATCGGCCATGACCGCATCTATGATCACATGATGCTCGACGGCCTGGAAGATGCCTACGAGCCCGGCCGTGCCATGGGCACCTTCGGCGAAGACTGCGCCGCCAAGTACAAGTTCACGCGCGAGGCGCAAGACGCCTTCGCCATGGCCAGCGTCCAGCGCGCCAAGACCGCGACCGAGTCGGGCGCCTTCGCCAAGGAGATCACGCCCGTCACGGTGAAAGGCCGTGCCGGCGAGGTGGTGGTATCCATCGACGAAGGCCCGGGCAAGATCAAGCTCGACAAGATCCCGACGCTCAAGCCCGCGTTCAAGAAGGACGGCACCATTACCGCCGCTTCCAGCTCCAGCATCAACGACGGCGCGGCGGCGCTGGTGATGATGAAGGAGTCGACCGCGACTCGCTTCGGCGGCAAGCCCATCGCCCGCATCGTCGGCCATGCCATGCACGCCCAGGAGCCCGGCTGGTTCACCACGGCGCCTGTCGGCGCCGTGAACAAGCTCCTGGCCAAGACCGGGTGGAAGGTGAGCGACGTCGATCTGTGGGAAGTCAACGAAGCCTTCGCCGTGGTACCCATGGCGCTGATGGCGGAACTCAAGGTCTCGCATGACATCGTCAACGTCAACGGCGGCGCCCTGGTGCTGGGCCACCCGATCGGCGCTTCCGGCGCCCGCATCATGGTCACGCTGATCCACGCGCTGAAGGCCCGCGGCGGCAAGCGCGGCATCGCCACGCTGTGCATCGGCGGTGGCGAGGGAACGGCCGTGGCGATCGAATTGCTGTAATGCTCCTCACCCAAGACCAGGAAATGGTTCGCGACGCGGTCCGCGCGTTCGCCAAGGAAGAACTCTGGCCCCACGCCCCGCGCTGGGACAAGGAGCACCATTTCCCGCGCGAGGCCCACAAGGGCCTGGCGGCGCTGGGCGCCTACGGCATCTGCGTTCCCGAGGAATTCGGCGGCGCCCATCTCGACTACGTGACCCTGGCGCTGGTGCTGGAAGAAATCGCCGCCGGCGACGGTGGCACGAGCACCGCGATCAGCGTCACCAACTGTCCCGTCAACGCCATCCTGATGCGCTACGGCAATGCCGCGCAGAAGAAGAAATGGCTGACCCGGCTGGCGCAAGGCGAGTTGCTGGGCGTGTTCTGCCTGACCGAGCCGCATGTGGGCAGCGACGCCTCGGCGCTGCGCACGACCGCCGCGAAAGACGGCGACGGCTATGTGATCAACGGCGTCAAGCAGTTCATCACCAGCGGCAAGAACGGCCACCTGGCCGTGGTGATCGCCGTGACCGACAAAGGCGCCGGCAAGAAAGGCATGAGCGCCTTCCTGGTGCCCACCGATGCGCCCGGCTATGTGGTGGCGCGGCTCGAAGACAAGATCGGCCAGCATTCCAGCGACACGGCGCAGATCAATTTCGACAACTGCCGTATCGCGGCCGATCACCTGATCGGCGAGGAGGGCGAGGGCTACAAGATCGCCTTGTCGGCGCTGGAGGGCGGGCGCATCGGCATCGCCGCGCAAAGCGTCGGCATGGCGCGCAGTGCCTTCGAAGTGGCGCTGGCGTATGCGAAAGAGCGCCAGAGCTTTGGCACGGCCATCATCAACCACCAGGCCGTGGGCTTTCGCCTGGCCGAGTGCGCGACGAAACTCGAAGCCGCGCGCCAGCTGATCTGGCATGCGGCCAGCCTGCGCGATGCCGGCCAGCCCTGCCTGAAGGAAGCGGCCATGGCCAAGCTGTTCGCCAGCGAGATGGCCGAAGAGGTGTGCAGCGCCGCCATCCAGACCCTGGGCGGTTACGGCTATGTCAGCGACTTCCCGGTGGAGCGCATCTGGCGCGACGTGCGTGTCTGCCAGATCTACGAAGGCACTTCCGACGTGCAGAAGATCATCATCCAGCGGGCGCTGTGATCGATTGGCCGGCGGACGCCGAGGCGCTGATGCGATCGCGCTACGACGCCTTCGTGGCGGGCGACGAGGCGTGGCTGCTGGCCACCTGGCATCCCTCCACCCGGCCGACCGAGGTACGTTTCGACTCCGGGGCGAAATGGCTGGGGCTGGAAGTGCGCCATCATCACGTGACCGATGAGGACCACGCGGAAGTCGAGTTCGTCGCCCGCTACCGCATCGCCGGCCGCGCCGTGCGCCTGCACGAGCGCAGCCGCTTCGTGCGTGAGCAGGGGCGCTGGTATTACCTGAATGGAGATATGCGTTGACGATGGAGCGATTCGATGCCGTGCTGTTCGACTGCGATGGCGTGCTGGTGGACAGCGAACCCATCACCAACGGCGTCTTGCGCGACATGCTGGAGGAACTCGGCTGGAAGCTCACGACGGCGGAATGCATGCGCATCTTCGTCGGCAAGGCCGTCAAGGACGAGCGTGCGCTGATCGAGGCGCACACCGGCCAGCCGCTGACCGAAGACTGGATGGTGCGCTTTCGCGAGCGCCGCAACGAAGGGCTGATCGCAGGCGTCAAGGCGATTTCCGGCGCGGTGCAGGCGGTGCGGCTGATTCACGAACGCGTGGAAGGGCGCATCGCCTGTGCCTCCGGCGCCGACCGCTTCAAGGTTGAATTGCAACTGGAAAAGTGCGGCTTGATGCCGTACTTCAAGGGCCGGGTTTTCAGCGGGCACGAGCTGCCGCGCTCCAAGCCCGCTCCGGATGTCTATCTGGCTGCGGCCGCGGCGCTGAATGTGGACCCCAGGCGCTGCGCGGTGGTGGAGGACACGACGACGGGCGTCACGGCCGGCCGCGCCGCTGGTGCCACGGTGTTCGGCTACAGCCCGCCCGAGCTGGGGCACGATGCGCCCCAGGCGCTGAAGGCGGCCGGGGCCATCTCGGTTTTCACCGACATGGCGGATCTGGCTGCGTTACTGGACTTCGACCAGAACCGCTGAAGCGGGGCTTCAGGTCGGCGACCCCGTGGCCGGTCTGCCCATTTGCTGCTGCCCGAACTGCAGGTAGGCGTACAGGACGCCAAACACCAGAAAGATCACCACGTTCAGCCAAGCAGTCGGCGGAATGCTGGCGTCCGTCAGTTGCCGGACGAGGGCGACGACCAGCCCGATCGCAAAAGCCAAGAACGAACCCAGGATCACGTGCCTGGCTTCCAGGGCGGAACCCCGGCTCGCCGTCCAATTCATCACCGCAAAGGCGATGAGGACCCCGCCGTACAGCATGGAGTTGTAGATGCCCGGCCCATTCATCGGTTCCGCCTTGTACAGGGCGATCAATCCGTTGGGTGCAAAAAGGAGCGCGAGGCCGAAAACCGCGGAGACGGCCGCGGCGCACTTCATGATGAGGGAGTGGTTCATGACATTTCCTTTCGGTGGCTTGCAAAGCGAACTCTGCGCCGTTTCCGGGGAAATGTCATCCCGACATCTTCACTGCTCGGCAAACGCCCGTTCGATCACGAAGTCGCCCGGCTTGGATGTATTGCCCTCGGCGAAGCCCTGGGCCTCCAGCATATGCTTCAGGTCCTTCAGCATGCCGGGGCTGCCGCAGATCATCACCCGGTCCTCGGCCTGGTTCAGCGGCGGGATGCCCAGGTCCTCGAACATCTTGCCGGTCTGCAGGAGGTCGGTCACCCGGCCCATGTTGCGGTAGGCCTCGCGCGTCACGGTGGGGTAGTAGCGCAGCTGGCTGCTCACCATGTCGCCCAGGATCTCGTGCGCGGGCAAGTGCTCGACCAGCAGGTCGTGGTAGGCCAGTTCGTCCTTCTGGCGCACGCCGTGCACCAGGATGATCTGCTCGAACTTTTCGTAGGTCTCGGGGTCATGCACGATGCTCATGAACGGCGCCAGGCCGGTGCCCGTGGACAAGAGGAACAGGCGCTTGCCCGGCAGCAGATAGTCGATCAGCAGCGTGCCGGTGGGCTTGCGGCCGACGATGACCGTGTCGCCGACCTTGATGTGCTGCAGGCGGGAGGTCAGGGGACCGTCGGGCACCTTGATGCTGAGGAACTCCAGGTGCTCTTCGTAATTGGCGCTGACGATGCTGTAGGCGCGCAGCAGTGGCTTGTCGTTGACGCGCAGGCCGATCATCGTGAAGTGGCCGTTGGAGAACCGCAGCGAGGGATCGCGCGTGGTCTTGAAGGTGAACAGGCGGTCGGTCCAGTGGTGGATCGAAAGGACACGTTCTTCGTTGAATGCACTCATGCTTGTGTTTCGCTATACGGTATCAAAATGGATGTGCGACAGTTCCCCACTCCCGTACGGAATGGCGCCTGGGACAGGACTATAGTCAATCCGCCGCTGGCAATGCGCTGGGGGCCGGAGAAACCATGGCAGAGGATAAGATCGTTTTCGAGGACGGCGCCGGCTACGAGCGAATGATGGGCAAATGGAGCCAGCTCGTCGGCGAGGTCTTTCTGGACTGGCTGGCGGCCCCCGCGGGCTGGCGCTGGGTCGACGTGGGCTGTGGCAACGGCGCCTTTACCGAGCTCCTGGTCGATCGTTGCGCGCCCTCCGAAGTGCAGGGCATCGACCCGGCGCAGGGCCAACTTGCCTTTGCCCGTACGCGCCCGGCGGCGCGCGTCGCGCAGTTCCACCAGGGCGACGCCGCGGCCCTGCCTTTCGCCGACGGGCACTTCGACGCCGCGGTCATGGCGCTGGTGATCTTTTTCGTTCCTGATCCAGCCCATGGCGTTGCCGAGATGGCTCGGGTGGTCCGCCCCGGCGGCCTCGTCGCGGCCTATGGCTGGGACATGCTGGGCGGCGGCTTCCCCCTGGACGCGCTGCGAACCGAGATGCGCGCGCTGGGCGTGATGCCGACGCTTCCGCCGAGCGTCGACGCGTCACGGATGGATGTCATGCGCCAGTTGTGGACTGGCGCGGGCCTGCGATCGATCGAGACGCGGGAGATCACCGTCCAACGGACCTTCGAGAACTTCGATGACTACTGGGCAACCAGCATGTTTTCGAGCAATGGCCCGAAAGTGATGGCCATGCCTGCTGGCGACAGGGAACTGCTCAAGCAAAGATTGCGCGCCCGACTGCCCATCGATGCTGCCGGCCGCATCACCCACGGTGCCCGCGCGAACGCGATCAAGGGCCGGGTCCCCCAGCCTTCGGATTCTTGTTCTTGACTACGCCGGCCTTTTTGGCGCCGCGGCCCGGGCGTTTCTGGTCGCCGGGCTCGGTGGCCTGGCCTCGGTCGCGTGGTGTTCCGTCCATCCCCACGTTCTCGGCCAAGCCTTCCTCGAAAGGCATGTCGGGCTCGACGTCGGGCAGATGGGTGTCGCCGGTCATCTTGGCGTTGTCCTTGGGATCGGGCATGGCGTCCTCCTGGATGAAAGGTGATTGAATGAGACAAATCTACGCCGTTTTTTGCGGCTGAGGCGCCGCGATGTCGATTCCAATCGTTGCCATTCGTCGTGTCGCTGAATCCCTCAACTTTCCCGAAAGGACGGCAAATGACAGAGAGCCACGAGAACCGCAAACGCTGGTGGGCGCTGCTGGTCTTATGCCTGGGCGTGCTGATGATCGTGCTGGACACCACCATCGTGAATGTGGCGCTGCCGTCGATCCGCACCGACCTGGGTTTCAGCGAGACTTCGCTGGTCTGGGTTATTAACGCCTACATGCTGACCTTCGGCGGCTTCCTGCTATTGGGCGGCCGGCTCGGCGACCTGTACGGCCACCGCAAGCTGTTCCTGGCCGGCATCGTGCTGTTCACGCTCGCCTCGCTGGCTTGCGGCCTGGCGCAATCGCAAGCCATGCTGGTGGCCGCCCGCGCCGTGCAGGGCCTGGGCGGCGCAGTGGTCTCCGCCGTGGCGCTTTCCCTCATCATGAATCTCTTTCCCGAGCCGGCGGGGCGGACCCGGGCCATGGGCGTGTACGGTTTCGTCTGTGCTGCCGGCGGCAGCATCGGCGTGCTGCTGGGAGGCCTCCTGACCGATTCGCTGGGCTGGCACTGGATATTCCTGGTGAACCTGCCGATCGGCATCGCGGTGCTGGCCCTGTGCCTGATGCTGATACCAGCCCATCGCGGACAGGCCGGCCAGCGCCTGGACGTCGGCGGCGCTTTCACGGTGACCACGTCCCTGATGCTCGCTGTCTATGCTGTCGTCAACGGCAACCAGGCCGGCTGGGGCTCGGCGCAGACGCTGGGCCTGCTGGCCGTGTCCGTCATCTTGCTCGCGCTGTTCCTCTTGATCGAGTCCCGCGTGCAGTCGCCGCTGATGCCCTTGAGCCTGTTCCGGCTGCGCAACGGGCCAGGCCCACCTGCATGGGGCTGTAGTTCAGCACCAGCTGCATGTAGAGCGCCGAAGTGAAGAACCAGGCAAACATCGCCGCCGCCCACAGCACACCGGCCACGTTGGCGGTTGCGACGCGACGGAAGCTTGCTGCTCGACATACTGCCCGGCATGCTGCTGCTGGGACTGGGCGCGGGCATTGCGCTCAACCCCATGCTGATGGCGGCGATGAGCGATGTCGACCCGGCCGATTCGGGCTTGGCGTCCGGCGTGGTCAACACCTCGTTCATGATGGGCGGCGCGCTCGGACTGGCCGTGCTGGCCAGTCTCGCGGCCGCGCGTACGGATGCCTTGCAGGCGGCGGGTGCGGCGCAGCCTGTGGCGCTCAACGCCGGATATCAGCTGGCGTTTGCAGTCGGTGCGCTGTTCGCGCTCGCGGCGGCGGGCCTGGGTGCCTGGCTGATGCGCGAACGTGTGAGCGCAACCGTTGCCACCGGTCCAGCCCGGTAGCGGGCGAGGCCTAGCTCTTTGCTTCTCCCGGTGCCCGGTACTTGATCGACGACGCCTTTTGCAGGGCCGACAGCGTTTCTTCAACGCTCAGCAGGACCGTCGTCTGCATGGAGCTGAGGGCTCCGCCGGCTCCGATGGCGAGCGCGGTGGCAGCCATCGAGGTGTTGTTCGGGGCTTCCCACAAGCAGTACCCGTCGTGCTCACCGAAGGCATACCAGAAGCCCTGCAGTTTGCCGCCGACGGATTCGATGTACTGGGTGGCGGCTACTCGGCGATCTTCGGGATTTTTGATGAGCTTCGCCCAAGTCGCGGGCGTGTAGCTGAAGCGGGTCAGGTAGAGCGGCATGGCGTTTCTCCTTCGCTTGTGGCCTGCCGGACACGATCGCCGGCAAGGCGTTTCAGTATGCGCCTGCGGGCCCCGGTTCACAACATCGCGGCAACGCGGGATCGGTCCTACAGCCCGCATCACACCGCCCTCTTGTTCATCAGCGTGTGCTCTGACATCTTCTCGTGGCAAGGGGATTAGCTTGAGGGGGTACCTAACCAGGAGACCCCATGGATACAAACCTCATTCTGATCGGTGTCGTGGTCCTTGTTCTGCTCGCGGCGGCCGGCTGGCTGCTGATGCGCAAGAAGGAATCGCAAACGCTGGAGAAACGGTTCGGGTCCGAATACAACCGCGCCGTCGAAGAACTCGGCAGCCGGCCAAAAGCTGAGGCTGAACTGAAGGCTCGCCAGAAGCGGGTGGAGCAGCTTCATATCGCCCCGCTGGCGCCGGCCGAAGCGCAGCGATTCAGCGAATCATGGCGCGCGTTGCAGGGACGCTTCGTGGACAACCCCAGGGGCGTGCTGTCCGACGCAGACCAGCTCGTTCGCGAGCTGATGCAAAAGCGCGGCTACCCGATGGGCGACTTCGATCGCCGCGCCGCGGATATTTCCGTGGACCATCCGGCCGTTGTCGACCACTACCGCGCTGCGCACGACATCGCGCTGCGCGATCGCCACGGCGATGTCGACACGGAGGGCATGCGCCAGGCGGTCATTCACTACCGGGCCCTGTTCGCCGAGTTGCTGGAGGTAGAGGAGCCCCAGCCTGTCCGCGCAAAGGAGACGGACAAGCCTGAGCAGCAGTCGCAGGATCAAAAGCACGTGGAGACGCAATCATGAGCAAAGAGCAGGACGAAAAGAGCTTTGGCACCGCAGACTTCGTGGCAGGCGCGCAGGCGCCCCAGCCGGCGGAACGCGAAATGGATAACGGGCAGCTGGCGGCGCTGTTCCCAGCCGAAACGGCGGAAGGCTTCCGCTCGAACTGGGATGCAGTGCAGATCGGCTTTGTCGATGACCCGAGGAAGGCCGTGCAGCAGGCAGACGAACTGGTTGCGAGCGTGATGAAGAGCCTGGCGGAAAGTTTTGCTAGCCAGCGCGCCAGCATCGAAGCGGACGTCGGCCAGAACGACCAGGCCTCGACCGAGAACCTGCGCGTGGCGCTGCGCCGCTACCGGTCGTTCTTCGATCGGCTGCTATCGCTTTGAGGCGAGGCTGTCCTTCAGCGCGTCGGAAAGCGTGCGGTTGAGGCGGGCCTCGAGCAGGCAGCACCGCCGCTTCCTCCGGCTTGAGGAAGGCGAGCTCATCGCGCAACTCGGCCTCGACCCTACCCTTGATCTCCAGCAGCAGGGTGCCCTCGGCGTACGCGGACAGGACTTCCGGGTGCACATAGCACTTGCGGCAGATCGTCGGCGTGTTGCCCAGGCGCGAGGCGACACGCTCGATCGCAGCGCGAATGTTCTTTTTCACGCCGGCTTGCGAATCGAAGCTCTCGAATTCGCGCAGCGCCAGCGCTGCCAGCACGGTACCGGCCCAGGTGCGGAAATCCTTGGCCGTGATGTCGCTGCCGGTGATTTTTCACGATCTTCGCCACGCGCCGGTCCTTCACCTGCAGCCGCCAGGTCTTGCCACTCTTGCCCTTGAACTGGAAGCGCAATTCCGAGCCATTCACTTTCACGTGCGGATTGCGCAACGTGGTGATGCCGTAGCTCCTGTTCGTTCGGGCGTAGTCGTCGTTGCCCACGCGGATCAAGGTCGTTTCCAGCAGGTGGACGACGGTGGCCAGCACCTTTTCGCGCGGCAGCCCGCGCAGGGCCATGTGCTCGGCGAGCTGGGCGCGAATCGCCGGCAGCGCGCGGGCGAATTCCATCATGTGCTCGTACTTCGTGCTCTCGCGGATTTCGCGAAACTGCGGGTGGTACTTGTACTGCTTGCGGCCCCTGGCGTCGCGCCCGGTCGCCTGGATGTGGCCGTTGGCCTTGGGGCAGATCCACACGTCGGTCCAGGCGGGCGGGATGGCGAGCTTGCGGATCCGCTCCAGCGTCGCCGTGTCACCAACGGCCTCGCCGTTCGCCTTCAGGTAGGCGAAGCCTTCCCCTTCCCGCCGGCGCTGGATGCCGCGCTGATCGTCGGATACATAGACCAGCCCTGCCGATTCCGCGGCATCCCGCGGATCGACGATGGCTGAGGCCTGCGCTGGCGACTCCTGCATCCGAGGAGTATCGGCCGCAAGCGGGAAGCCCAGCCGTAGGACAATCTCGACGCCTTACTACCAGCTCGCCGCCATCGAGTCGCGCGAGAAGCGCGGGTCGCGGGTGATCGACCCCAGGTCGACGAACTCCATGTCCGACATCTTGATCGCGCGCATCTGGGCGTTGGTGCGCAGATCCCACGCGGCGTTCGGTTCGCCCTGCACGTGGAAATCGGCGCCGTTGTCCGACACGTACAAGCCGTAGCGCTTGGCCGCCGTCGCCAATGCCTTGGCTTGCGTGGTCCAGTCGTCGGGAATCACGAAGTCGGCCTTGAGCCGCAGCAGTGCGCCGAACGGGATGGCGCCGGGGTTGTCGCCGCCGGCGGCAAAACGGCCGGGCCAGAGCGTCTCGATCGCCAGCGCCGCATCGCGGAAGTTGACGCGCAGGGCGTGCTTGATCTCGCCGGAGGAAGCCTCGGCTGCCTTCGCCAGCAGCGGCGTGATGGGCAAGCCCGCAGCATCGGCCGAGGCCCCGGTGTCGGGCCGCAGCGCCAGCGACTTCAGGTCCCACGCCGCCGTGAGGCTGGTGTACCACTGGCCCGACAGGTTGTAAGAGAAGAAGCTTTCCCACAGGCGGCAGGCGCCCTTTTCCACCACCAGCACGTGCTTGTCGCCGCAGCTGTTGGGGTCGTTGCACAAACCGTCTTCGCTCAGCAGCCTCGAGGCCACCGGGAAGGGGAAACGCCGTTGGTTGGTGGGCACGGCGCCGCAATTGCGGGTGATGTTGAAACCGCCATTGCCGTCGGACACTGCACAGTCGCTGTTGTCGGGATAACCCCGCTCCATGCTCACGCCCGAGGTGGAGAAGTCGTACGACACGACCGGCCAGTCCGTGGTGGCGGGGGTGCCGTCCACGATATTGATCGGCATGCCCCAGTACGAGCCGTAGTCCGCCTGGTTCTCGCTCACGCCCCAATCGGCGTGGAACGGCAAGTCGCGGCCTGCAAGATTGACCCAGTCGTTGCTCCTCGCGTGCGCCGGGAAGCGCGACACGTCGTCGATGCGCGTGTTGAAGATCGCGTTGGCCGGGAACATCTCGCAGTCGCCAAGCACGGGTGCCGATGACGACACAGGGGCGGGTGCGCTTCCGCTTCCGCCTGCGCCCCCCGACCCGGTGGTCGGTCCACCAGCTGTCTCGAAGGCTGAGGAGGGCAAGGCCTCGGAGGTGAAGCCGGTGGACCCGCCACCGCCTCCGCCACCGCAACCTGCTATGCCCACCAAAGCCGCGCTACATAGAAACCCTGTCAGACTGCGCCGTGTGTTGTTGTCGGTCAATTCGCACCTCTTGTTCAGCAAAGGCACGCATTGTGAGTACGAGGATGGGCTTTACAACCGTCACTGTCTGCAAGGCTGTAGTGCGTTACGTTACGTGCATACATCGCGCAGGTGACATAAGTCACGAACGCGTGGTTGCTGACCTAATTTCTCCTACATGGCCTGTTTTTACGCCCCGTGGCACTTCTTGTACTTCTTGCCGCTGCCGCAGGGACAGGGGTCGTTGCGGCCCGGTTCGGGCTGCTTGCGGACCGCCTCGGTGCGCGGGCCCAGGCTCTTCCATAGCTGGCGCAAGTCGTACACCGCCCAGATGGCCGCGCCGAAATCGTCCAGGCGCTGATCGCTGACGCTGGGCGGCCCATCCTCCGCGAACATCGAAATCGACGGCTTGCCGCGGTCATCCTCCGTCAGCGCCACGATGGCGCTGAGCGCGCCATCCAGCATCTGCGCGGCTTCGGCGTCGCGCGGGGGGAGCCAGTCCTCGGGCCAGGTTTCCACGGCATACATGAAGCCCAGGGCCCATACCTGGGCATAGGCGGGCAGCGCCGCGATGTCGGTGTCACCACGCTCCGGCTCGGGCAGGGCCAGTACCGCGCCGCGCGTGTCCAGCGTTTCCGGCTGATAGGTGCGCTCGTCGTCCAGCGTTTCGACCGGCGCGTCCAGAGCCGCAGCCACTTCCGCCCAGCGCCGGCGCCAGCGCCACACGAACTCCATGTGCGTTGCCGGCCGGAAGCCATCGCCCAGCAGCACCGGCCAATACTCGTCCGGAGCGATCGAGCGGCGCGAGCACACCAGGGCGGCCAGAAATCCTTCGCAAAATTCCCACTGGGGGATCTCTTCGTCGTGCTCGCGAAGGGCGTCGAGCTCGGCGTCCTGGGCGTCGAAATCCTCGGGGCCAAGCGGCGTGTCGGTGTCGGGGTTTGGGGTCATGGGAACCTTCGATTGTGCCCGCCGGAGCCGCATAAGGCAGAGCCGTACGACAGCCATCCACTATTTCCTACAACCGGCGTCACGCCGCTGCAGAAAACTGAATGCACCTGTTTACCACCGAGGGGGCCATCGTGGACAAACCGGCCTTTCACACCCTGCTGTATCGCTACTTCTTCTTCGACTGGCTGTTCAAGGACATGGGCACGGGCAATCTGTTCGAGCGCGCCGCGGCCGTACGCCACAACCGCGAGCAGGCCCGCTGGCTGCCCATCTATGTCCTGCGATGGCTGTGGTGGGGCCTCGGGTTCTACGCCCTGGGCAGCGTGGTCGAGCTGATCCTGGAGGCCACGACCCTGGCCACACTGTTTTATGTGATCGGTGGCTTGAGCGTGCCGTTCAACGTGGCCATCGCTGCCGCATGGATAGGGCTCAAGGGCCTGCACGGGCCGGTTTGAGCCGGCCCCTGTGTGGGTCAATAATGGGTAGATGAAATCTTATCGGATCGGCTCAGGGGCCGGCTATTCCGGCGACCGGATCGATCCTGCGCAGGACCTGGCCGAGCGCGGCGAACTCGATGCACTGGTTTTCGAATGCCTGGCTGAGCGCACGATTGCCCTGGCGCAACTGCGCCGGGCCCAGGACCCACTGCAGGGCTACGACCCGTTGCTGAAAGAGCGGATGCGCGCGGTGCTGCCCGCTTGCGTGAAGCGGAGGATCACGGTAATCACCAATATGGGTGCGGCGAATCCCCTTGCAGCCGGCGACGCGGTGCTGCAGGTCGCGCGCGAGCTCGGGCTCTCCCGCCTGCGGGTGGCCGTGGTGACGGGCGACGACGTGTTGCCCTGGATGCGTGAGCATGACGTGCCCCTGCTGGATTCAGATCAAACCGTTCGCAGCCTGGATGGCCGGCTCATATCGGCCAATGCTTATCTTGGCGCCGATGCCTTGCTGTCGGCGCTGCAATCGGGCGCCGATGTGGTGATCACCGGGCGGGTGGCCGATCCGGCGCTGTTCCTCGCGCCGCTGATGCAGCACTTCGGCTGGAAGGCCGACGACTGGCAGCGAATGGGGCAGGGGATCGTGGTCGGCCATCTGCTGGAGTGCGCGGCCCAGGTCAGTGGCGGCTACATTGCGGACCCGGGCTACGTGGACGTGCCCGAACTGGCGGAGGTCGGCTTCCCCCTGGCCGAGGTGAGCGCCGACGGCCAGATCGTCATCACCAAGCTGGCTGGCACGGGCGGGCGGATCGACCGGCTTACCTGCACCGCCCAGCTCCTCTACGAACTGGAAGACCCGAGCCGCTACCTGCAGCCGGACGTGGTGGCGGATTTTTCCGCCGTGCGACTGACCGAGCAGGGACGCGACCGCGTGCGTGTCGAGGGCGCCACCGGGCATCCGCGGCCTCACAGCCTGAAAGTGACGCTGGGCTACCGGGACGGATATATCGGCGAGGGTCAAATCTCTTATGCCGGGCCCGGTGCCCGCGCACGCGGCGAGTTGGCGCTGGCGGTACTGAAGCGGCGCCTGCAGCGGCTGGGGCTCGATGCGCTGGAGCATCGAGCCGAACTGATCGGCGTCAATGCCATGCATGGACCCGCACTGGGCGCGGATCGCGAGCCTTACGAGGTGCGGGTCCGTCTGGCGGTGCGCACCGCGACTCGCGCCCAGGCCGAGGAGGTGGGTCGGGAAGTGGAAGCCATGTACCTCAACGGCCCGGCGGGCGGTGGAGGCGTGACGCAGTCGGTCCGTGAAGTCGTCGCGGCTGCCTCGGCCCTGATTCCGCGCGATGCCGTCGGGCCGGAATGCCACATATTGGAGTTGTGAAATGAAGGTGCGCGACATCGCAACGGCCCGTTCGGGCGACAAGGGCAACCGGGCCACGCTCAGCGTGATTGCCCGCGACCCGGCGGACTACCCGCTCCTGGAACGCGTGCTGACGGCCGAGCGTGTGCAAGCCCATTACCGCGGCGTTGTGCACGGTTCGGTCCAGCGCTATCCGCTGCCTCATCTGGGCGCGGTGCATTTCGTCATGAACGATGCGCTGGGCGGTGGAGTGACCCGGTCATTGGCCCTGGATGCGCACGGCAAGACGTTGGGCTTCGCCATTCTCGATGTCTCCCTGGATGCCGATCCGCCCTACGATCTGCCCTAAACTTGTCGTACAAGTTCAACAGGAGATCCCGATGCGCCTTGCTTTCCGTTCCCTGGCCGTGCTGTTCGCTGCCGTGCTCGGCACTTCCGCCGCGCTGGCCCAGCCGTATCCGAACAAGACCATCAAGGCCGTCGTGCCTTTTGCCGCGGGCAGTGCCACGGACCAAATCGGGCGCGCATTCGCAGCCAAGATGCAGGAAACGCTGGGGCAAACCATCATTGTCGACAACAAGCCCGGCGTCAACGGCATGCTGGGCGCCGATGCCGTGGCCAAGTCGCCACCCGACGGCTACACCATCCTGATCGGGACCAACAGCACCAACGCCGCACTCAAGAGCTTGATGAAAAAGCTCCCCTATGACCAGGACACCGCCTTCGTGCCGGTGGCCTACATGGGTTCGGTGCCGCTGATCGTCGCCGTCAACAACGATGTGCCGGCCAAGACCTTGCGCGAGGTGGTCGATCTGGCCAAGGCCAAGCCGGACCATGTCACCTTTGCCAGTGCCAGCACCTCGCAGCTGGTGTCCACCGAAATGCTCGCCGGCATGGCGGGCATCAAGATGACCAACGTCCCCTACAAGAGCGGTCCGGCCGCCATGACCGACCTCATCGGCGGCCAGGTCATGCTGTTCACCGCGGACTTCGCAGTCATGCTGCCCCAGGTCAAGGCCGGCAAGATCCGCGGCCTGGCCGTGACGTCGACCAAGCGCTCGCCGGCGATTCCCGAGCTGCCCACGGTCAACGAAGCCTTGGGCCTGAAAGACTACGAGCTGATCGCCTACTTCGCCGTGTTTGTGCCGGCGGGCACCCCGCCCGACATAGTCGCCAAGCTCAACCAGGCGGTGAATGCGGCGGCGCAAAGCAAGGACATCCAGGAGAAGTTTGCGGCCATCGGTTTCGCGGTCGAACCCGGAACGCCCGAGGCATTGGCCCAGCGCAGCAAGCTGGAAGCCGCGAAGTGGGCGAAGGCGATCAAGGACGCGAAGATCGAGCCGCAATAGCGACTCGAGGGCCGGCCTGGTGCCGGCTCACCACTTGTTGCGCAGTTCCCGCAACTTGGTGAAAACCGTCTTCGCGTCGGGCTTGTCCGGCAGCTCGGGAAAGTCTTCGCGCAGGCGGGCGATCACACCTGGGCTGTCCAGCCGCATGAAAGTATTGATCCGCTTCTCGTCGGCGAGCGTCGTGACGGTCGACTTCGCCGGATCGTGGCCGGTCACCTCCGGCAGCATCGTTCGCGCCGCCGCGTTGCCCGGTTCGCGTGCCAAGGTGAATCGCAGGTTGTTCTCGATGTAGTCGTGGCCCGGGTAGACCAGGGTGTTGGGAGGCAACTTGCCCAGCTGCTCGACGAAGGTGGCATAGAGCGCCTCCACATTGCCGCCGTTATGCACGTTGCCGGCACCCGCGTTGAACAGCGTATCGCCCGAGAACAGGGCCGGCTGGTCGGTGTGCGAGCGCAGGCAGATATGGCACATCGTGTGACCCGGCGTGTCCATGCACTCGAGCTCGACGCGCTTGCCGACCTTGATCACGTCGCCGGCCTTGACGCCGCGGTCGACGCCCGGGATGAGCCTGGCGGCGCGATGGTGCGCGATCACCTTGGCGCCGGTGGCGGCCACCACGGCCGCGTTGCCGCCGATGTGGTCGTGGTGCTCGTGGGTGTTCAGGATCTGGGTGATTTGCCAGCCCTTGACCCGGGCGGTCGCCAGCGTCTTTTCATGGTCCAGCGGGTCGATCGCAAGGGCTTCCCCGGTGTCCGGGCAGGCCACCAGGTAGTTGAAGTTGCGCAGCGCGTTGCCGGTCCAGATTCGCTCGACAATCATTGGGACTCCTGTACGTGGGCGACTGCGGACGATTGTAGGTTCCTCGCTTCCGAGAACTCCGCCAGGGTCTTCAGGGTCCAATGATCTCGGGCTCGGTTCGCCCGCGGCGGTCACACATGGACAAAGACAGTCGTCGATGGTCGGAAGCGTCGGAGGTCATTTCGATGTTTCCCAGCTTTGTCTGGAAGACCAGGATCGAGCCGGGCTTGCGTGACGCCATGTGCTCGCCGATCCTGAAGGCGCTGGCCGACATGAGGCCAGACGCCCCCGCGCTCGAACCGGGCCAAGGCTGGCAATCGGCACAGGATCTCCATGAACACGAGACGATGCGGGAACTCGTTTCGTGCATCGAGCACTGTACGGCGAGCGTCCTGCGATTCCTGCGCATCGGGACCGAGGAGTGCGAGATCACAGGTTGCTGGGCCACCGTTCTGGCGCCCGGCGCATCCCACAAGCTGCACAGCCACCCCAACAATTTTCTGAGCGGCGTCTACTACGTTCGCACGGGCGAAGGCGCCGACACGATCAATTTTCACGATCCCCGGAAGCAGGCCAGTGTCATCCGGCCGCCGGTTGTCGAACTCACGGCGGAGAACACGGATCAAGTCGTGGTTCGCGTGAGCGATGGCACGCTGCTCTTGTTCCCTTCCTGGCTGGAGCACTCCGTCGATGCCAACAGGGGCAATGACGAGAGAATCAGCATCAGCTTCAATCTGATGTTCTCCTCGTTCGCGCAGCGGCTCAGCAAGCCGCTGTGGTAGGGGCGCCAGAAAGACCCCGCAATAGGGCTACACTCGAAGCGCGACGGATCCCGGGAGAACACCATGCCCGATATCGACCCTGAAAGTACCTTCCGCGGACTTCCCTTGACCGCGGAGCAAGACGCAGAAGTCAGGCACTACATAAAGAAGAAAGTGCAGCATGGCCAGCCGTGGGACACACCGGAGCTGGCGGCCATGCTTGAAGACATGCTGGAGCCCCCAGGCGACGTCGAAGAAGGACTCGACGCCACCGCTTCCGAAATGAAGGCGGCTGCAGAACGAGCGGCCGCTTCCGTCGACGAGGACATGGAGCCCATCGAGGCCAGTGAGGAGCGGAATGCCGCCATGGAATCCGAGGTTATGAAGGGGCCCAAGGTCTGAATCCCGGACGGCGTGGGGCGCAATAAATCGTTTCAGAAACTCAAGCTGGCCGCGCCCGCTTTGAGTTTCTCGTGGATGACGCTGGCGCCGGCGATGGTCACCCCCTCGATCAGGTCTTCCTGGGTGTAGCCGCGCGCCTTCACGCAGGGCGGGCAGGCGATGATGGTTCCGCCGCGGCCCATGAAGTCCTCCATCAGGGTCTTCAGCGGATCCAGCGGCGGCACATGCGTTATCTCGACGCTGCGGCGCCGGACCAGATCCACGGCCGAGCTGGTGAGAAAGGCGCAGACCTTGAGGCCGGAGGTGATGCCGCCGCAAGCGATGGTGAAGGCGACGGAGGAGAGCTCGTGGTCGGCTCCGCGGGTCATCAGGATGACAAGTTCTCGATTTTCCGGGGTCATGGGGTGCTCCTTCGCGTGGGCGTTGATAATTGCAACGGATTGATGATGCGCGCCAGGACGCGGGGAAAGCCTGTCCCGCCGTCCTGAATTGATGACCGAAACGCCGCTGCCGGGCTGACAGGGAGAATCGCCGATGGACGTGCTGTCCGATGTGCTGCAGATGATCCGCCTGGAGGGCGCACTGTTCCTCAACGGCGAATTCCATGAACCCTGGTGTGTGAGCGCGCCACGGGGCTCGGACTTCGCGAGCATTCTTTGCCCCGGGGCCGAGAATTTGGCCATTCTCCACATGGTGCTGGAAGGGCGCTGTTGGATACAGCTGCACGACGGCGAAGCGATGGCGCTGGAAGCCGGTGACGTGGTGGTGATGCCGCACGGCGACTCCCACCTCATCGGCAGTGGTTTGCGGCATGCGCCCATGGACCTCGACCATGTCGTGCAAGTCAAGCTACCTGATCTCAACCTCATTCGCTATGGCGGCGACGGCGATCGGACGGTGGTCGTGTGCGGCTGGTTCGCCTATGAGCGCGGGGCGTCCAATCCGCTCGCGGCGGCGCTTCCGAAGATTTTCCGTTCCCAGGTGCGGCAGCGTCCTTCCGGCGCCTGGATCGAGCAGTCGATCCGCTTTGCGCTGGGCGAAGCCGCTTCGGGCCGGCCCGGATCGACAGCCGTCGCGGCCAAGGTGGCCGAATCGCTGTTTGTCGAAGCGCTGCGCGGCTACATCGAAACGGTGCCTGCGCGGGAACGCGGCTGGCTGGCGGGCCTGCGCGACCCGCAGGTCGGGCGCTGCCTGGCCCTGATGCACGGCCAGCCCGCGCGCGACTGGTCGCTGGAGGCCTTGGCCCAGGAGGCCCACAGTTCGCGCAGCGTCCTGGCCGAGCGTTTCAGCGAGCTCGTGGGCATGCCGCCCATGCAATACCTGAAGCGCTGGCGGCTGGCCGTCGCGGCGCGCTTGCTGTGCAATGAGCGCAGCAGCATCATTCGCGTGGCCGAGGCCGTGGGCTACGAGTCGGAAGCATCGTTCAGCCGCGCATTCAAGACCGAGTACGGCGTTGCGCCCGGGCTCTGGCGCAGTGGCGCGGCGCTACGGTGATGCTGGCCGCAGGCACTTGCCGCGTGCGCTCTGGATCGCGGTGCTGTGTTTTTGCCGCAAGGCGGCCAGGCCGGCTGCCTTGGGTTGGGGTGGCGTGGGCTTGGCGATCGCCAGCAGCAACTGGGCGTGGCGCATCACCACCTGGACGAGGTCCTCGGAAAACTGCGGCAACGCCGCCATGAGATTGCGCAGGTTGTCGAAGTCGGCGTTGACCGCACGGTAGAGCTCGCGATCGAACCAGGAGCCCAGCAATTCATCCCAGCTGGCCTGGTAACGCTCCAGCGCCGCAGCGACAAGGAGTTCACGGACGTTCGAATTGGGGAAGTAGGTGTACTGCATGCCGCGAACTGTAAGGGTCAACGACAAACGATTCACGTCATCAACAAGACGTTACGCGCCGCAGCAGTAACCTCATCGTTCACGTCCAATGAAGCGACGAGGCCAGGAGTCTTACTTCTGCCTGGACTTCCAGTTGTTGTAAGCCTCATCCATGCGGACTTGACGAGCCTGGTCCTGCTGGGTTGCGCCCGGGGCGCCCATGCTGCGCGTGTCGTTGGTGGCCGACTTGTCGGTGCCCGTGGCCTTGGAGACCTTGTGGCCGGCACTGCGCATCTGGTCGCCCATACGGTGGAAGGCACGCTTGGTCTTGGCGCCCAGGCCCTCGCCCTTGGCTTGGGACCGGTTTTCGGCGACGACAGCGCCGCGCTTGCTGCTATCGGCAGAGCTTGTGGCGGCTTGCGCGGAGAAGGCCACGCCGCAGGCGAGCGCAACGACGGTGATCAAAGCTGGGATCTTCATTCGGTTCCCCTTGAGGAAAATAGGTGTCCTTTCATAACGAAACAGTCCCTGCTCGTGCTGTCGGACAAGCTTGCGGCCGCACGTAGGAATGCAATGGCCCAGACCACCACGCCTCGTTTCGCCGCCGATGCCATGCTTGGCCGGCTGGCGCGCTGGATGCGGGTGCTGGGCTTCGACACCACCTACGACGCTGAGCTTGCCGATCCCGACCTGGTGCGGCTGGCGAAAGACGAGGGACGGGTCCTGCTCACGCGCGACAGGCATCTATTACGGGAACTGCGGCCCCGGCTTGCTCACGAAATTCGCCAGGACGCACCGCTGGAGCAACTGCGGGAACTGGTCACTGCGCTGGATCTTGCGGCGCCGGCGGAGCTTTTCACTCGCTGCATGCTTTGCAACACCTTGCTGCCGCCGCCGCTCGACGAGGAAGCGGCGGAACGGCTGCTACCGCCCGGGGTGCGCGGAATCCCAGGACCGGTGCGGCGCTGCCCTGTATGCGGCAGGATCTATTGGCATGGATCGCATGTGCGCCGCATGCGGGACGCGTTGGAGCGGGCGGTGCCCGGCTGGCTCATTTAGAAAAACGTCAGGGCCTGGATGCCGTGGCACTGGTGGTGTGGTTGCTGCCCGGTTGATAGGTAATCGGCCCGATGACGTTGGTCACGGTAAAGGTCGTACTGGCCTTGCGTTTGGAGATGTTGCCGCTGGTCACGCTGCATTGCCCGTTCGTGGTGGTGCAGGAAGAAGTCCCGCTGAAGCCATCGCTCCAGGTGCCGCTGATCGTCGCGGCCGGCTGGGACAACCCTTCGCCGGTGTAGTGCAGCGTGATGGTGATCGTTGCCTTCCACCCGTTCTTCACGGCAGTACTGCTCGGGGTCATGGTTTCCACATGCACCGCTGGATTGCCGGCAACGGTGGCGAGCGGACCGGTCGAAAGGTCCAGAAAGAAACTCCCGCCCTTGCCCAGGTTGCCGCTGTCGCTGGCCGGAAAAACCTGGATCGTGTAGTTCCCCGCCACGGTGGGCATCGCATGCAGTGTTTCCTGGCGACCCATGGCTCCGCATTCGTTGCCGGCCAGGCAAGTGCTTTCGGCCAGCACCACGCCGTTGGGGTCCATCAGTCTGGCTTCGAGGTCCGGGTCCCACTGTTCCCCGAAACAGATGCCTAAGAGGAACAGCGTGCACTTGACCTGTCCGTTGATGGTGACGGCCGCGCCGATGGGAACGCCGAGGTCGGCGGCGGCTATCGGGAAGCTGTGAGTCCAGAGGCCGTGATCCGCCACGCTCGCCGAAATGCGCTGGTAGGCCGGAAATATGGTCGGCTCGTAACTTGCCACGCCCTTGCTCTTCGCCACGAAGGCGTAGCCGTCGATCAATCCAGCGCCCCAGTCGTTGTCCTTGCCGGGGGGGCCGCGGTCCTGCGCTGTCGATTCCAGGTTCTGGCGCACCTGCGTGGGTGACATGGGCCCCGCCTGCAGCCCCAGGGCGATCGTGCCGGCGACGAAGGGTGTCGCCATCGAGGTGCCGCTGTACGTGACGTAGCCGTTGACGGTACCGGCTTTCGCGGCCGTGATGCTATGGCCGGGCGCGCAGATGTCGGGCTTGATGCGGCCGTCCAGTGTCGGTCCGCGGCTGGAAAAGGGCGTCAGATAGATGCCGTCCGAGTGGTTGGGCGAGCCCGGCGGCGCCGAGCGGTCGGCACATGCCCCGACAGTGATGGCTTGGGCCGCTGCGCCGGGGGCGCCCACCGTACCCGGCGCATCGCCGGAATTGCCGGCGGCAACCACGACGACGACGCCGCTGGCCACGGCCGCGTTGGCGGCCCGGCTCAGCGCGTCATCGCCATCCGAGGCCGCCGCGGTGCCCAGGCTCATTGAAATGATGTGAACGCTTTGCGCCACGCACCATTCGATTCCGGCGATCACCTGGCTTTCCGAACCGGAGCCAGATGCATTCAGCACCTTGGCGGCATGGATGGCGACGCCCGGGGCCACGCCCCTGTAGCGGTCCGCGCCGGAGCCGCCCGTGCCGTCGCCGAACGCGATCGATGCCACGTGGGTGCCGTGACCGTTGTCGTCATAGGCCTCCGTCGCGCCATTGACCGCGTCATAAAAGGGAATCGCGGCGACGGTGTTCAACTGCTCGTGATTGCGGTCCACACCGGTATCGACGATGCAGCCCCGGATGCCGGTGCCGCTGACGCCGAAGCTCGCCCGGGCGGTATCGATGCCAAAGTCGGGCCGGGCGGCATCCAGCTTGATCGATACGGGCGCATCCTCCTCGATTCGAAACACCCCCGCTCGCTGGGTCAGCGCCCGGATCTGGGCCGCGGTCATCGTGGCCGCAAAGCCGTTGATGATCTTGAACTCGCGGTGGAGTGTGAAAGGGCCCACCGCCTGGCGGGCGGTTGCCGCATTGCCGGGCCCGTCGTGGGTAACGATGACCCGGAACAGGTCGCCCGGCCGGGCCGTCGCCAAGGATGCCTGCAAGCCGTCCGAAATGCGGTCGTTGTCGCGGTCGGCGAGGCGCCCAGGCCGGGCGGCACTGGGATCCGGCGGCGGTCGAGAAGAGTCGGGCAGCGTCGCTGCCGAGATGGCGCCAACAAACAACCACAGACCCCCCAGCACGGCGTAATTGCGCATTTGGCATCTCCTTCTTCCCGGGACCGCGCCACTGCAGACAGGCACAAGCTATAGGCTGACCCATCCGCCGGTGCAATACATCCAACGGTGTACCTGATCCATAGTCACATCCCGGCAGCAAGCCGAAACTCGGCCGGACTGGCCCCCGTCCACTGGCGGAACGCCCGAATGAAACTCTTCTCGTTGCGAAACCCCACCGCCGCCGCCACCTGTTTCACCGGCTTCCCGCTGCGGTAGAGCAATTCCTTCGCGCGTTCGCAGCGCACCTCGTCCTTCAACTCTTGCAGGCTCGCGCCTTCCTCCTTGAGCTGCCGGTGCAAAGTGCGTGCCGACATGTGCAGCAGCTCGGCAATACCCTCCGCGCTGTGCGTTTGCTCCGGATGCGCCGTCAGGGCCTGCCGCACCTGCTGCACCAGCAGCCGATCGCGCCGGTATTGCAGCACCGTGAGCGGCAGCGCGCGCTGCAGCATCTGCTTCAGCGCCTTCTCGTCGCGGCGCAGCGGCAGGGCCAGGTAGCGGGCATCGAAGCGAATCTCGGCGCGCGCGGCATCGAAGGTCGGCGGGCCGGGAAACATGAAGCGATACGCCTCGGCGTGCGGCGGCGCGGGAAAGGGGAAGCGCGCGGCCAGCAGTGGAATGCGCGAATCGATGTACCAGCTGGCCAGGCCGTGGATGTTGCGCAGCACGTGCACCAGGCAGAACTCGCGCGCCGCTTGCCCGTGGCGGCCCAGATCGGCACGTTCCTCGATGACGATGGCCGCGCCTGCAGCGCTTTCCAACAGCTCCAGGTGGATGTCCTGCGTCAGCAGTGCATGGTGCCGGCACCAGCGCTTCAGCGCGACGCCCAGGTCGGGCGAGGTCAGCGAGGCGCGTGCCAACATGCCGTAGCTGCCCCAGGGGAGTTTGCGGCTGAATGCGCCGAGGCCTTCGTCATCCAGCTCCTGCATGGCCGCGCCGGACAGAACCTCCATCTGATGCGCCGTGATACGGGCATCGATTTGCTGTAGTTTAGATGGCGTGATCTGTGCCAGTCCCAGGGCGTCGGCCGGGTTCTGTCCCTGGCGCTGGTAGGCCGCCACCATAACTCGGGCAAAGGCCATGGGTGTGGCGGCGGAAGGAGGGACCGCAGCTTGGCGGGAGGCGGCGCGTGGCATCCGCCAAGTCTGCAACACCATGGCAGGATTTGCAACCTTGCTGGCGACGGATGAGGCAGCGCGAACAGGGCCGCCGCGCTACGATGCCCGGAACCACGCGAGAACACGACATGCCCGCTTTGGAGACACAACTCAATCCCCGGTCCGCCGACTTCCAGGCCAACGCCGCCGCCATGCGCGCCCTGGTGGAAGACCTGAACGCCCAGATCGCCAGGGCCGCCGCCGGCGGCGGCGATATTCCCCGGGCCCGCCATGTGGCGCGGGGCAAGCTGCTGCCGCGCGACCGGGTCCAGATGCTGCTGGACCCCGGCACGCCGTTCCTGGAACTGGCGCCGCTCGCCGCGCACGGCATGTACAACGGGGATGCGCCCTGCGCCGGGGTGATCGCCGGCATTGGCCGTGTCAGCGGCATCGATTGCGTGATCGTCTGCAACGACGCCACGGTGAAAGGCGGCACCTACTACCCGATGACGGTGAAAAAGCACCTGCGGGCGCAGGAAGTGGCGCAGCAGAACCGCCTGCCCTGCATCTACCTGGTCGATTCGGGCGGCGCCAACCTGCCCAATCAGGACGAGGTGTTTCCCGATCGCGACCATTTCGGCCGTATCTTCTACAACCAGGCCAACCTCAGCGCGCAGGGCATCGCCCAGATCGCGGTGGTGATGGGTTCCTGCACGGCCGGCGGTGCCTATGTGCCGGCCATGAGCGACGAAACCATCATCGTCAAGAACCAGGGCACGATTTTCCTGGGCGGCCCGCCGTTGGTGAAGGCCGCGACCGGCGAAGTGGTGACCGCCGAGGACCTGGGCGGCGGCGACGTGCACACGCGCCTGTCGGGCGTCGCCGACCACCTGGCGCAAAACGACATGCATGCATTGGCGCTGGCGCGGCAGGCCGTGGCCACGCTGAACCGGGGCAAGGATGTGGCGGTGGAATTGCGCGAGCCCCGGCCGCCCAAGTTCGACACCAAGGAGCTGTACGGCGTGGTGCCGATCGACGTGCGCAAGCCGTACGACGTGCGCGAGATCATCGCCCGCATCGTCGACGGCTCCGAGTTCCACGAGTTCAAGCAGCGCTTCGGCATCACCCTCATCTGCGGCTTCGCCCATATCGAAGGCATGCCGGTGGGCATCATCGCCAACAACGGCATCCTGTTCAGCGAATCGGCGCAGAAGGGCGCGCACTTCATCGAGTTGTGCTGCCAGCGCAAGGTGCCGCTCATCTTCCTGCAGAACATCACCGGCTTCATGGTCGGCCGCAAGTACGAGAGCGAAGGCATCGCCCGCCATGGCGCCAAGATGGTGACGGCGGTGGCCACGGCCAGCGTGCCGAAGTTCACCGTGATCATCGGCGGCAGCTACGGCGCGGGCAACTACGGCATGTGTGGCCGCGCCTATTCGCCGCGCTTCCTCTGGATGTGGCCCAACGCCCGCATCTGCGTCATGGGCGGCGAGCAGGCTTCGTCAGTGCTGGCCACCGTGCGGCGCGATGCGATCGAGGCCAAGGGCGGCAGCTGGAGCACGGAGGAGGAAGCCGCTTTCAAGCAGCCGCTGCTCGACCAGTTCGCCGAGCAGTCGCATCCCTATTTTTCCAGCGCGCGGCTGTGGGACGACGGCGTGATCGATCCCGCCGACACGCGCCGGGTGCTGGCGCTGGGCCTGTCGGCCTCGCTCAACGCGCCCATCCCCGAGCCGAAGTTCGGCGTCTTCCGCATGTAAACATGGGCCCCCACGTTCACATTCGTTCTCTGCCCCCCGAGGGGGCGCATGCCTCCCTAGAGGCGGCTCGTCGGGAGGCATGATCATGTCCAATACTTCCATTTACGACAACCCCGACCACGAGCTGCTGCGCGACCAGGTCGCGAAGTTCATCGCCAAGGAAGTCGAGCCGCACGCCGCTGTCTGGGAAGAGCAGGGCTTCGTTCCGCGCGAGGTGCTGCGCCGCATGGGCCAGGCCGGCCTGTTCGGGTTGATGTACGAGGGCGCGTATGGCGGCGCGGAGGCCGACGCGCTCACCAACCTGGTGTTCGCAGAGGCCCTGTCGCAATCCACCTTCGCCGGTTTCATCATCACCGTGCTGGTCCACACCGACATGGCCAGCCCGCACCTGCATCACGCGGGCAATGCGGCGCAGAAGGAGAAGTACCTGCGCCGCGTGATTGCCGGCGAGCTGATCACGGCGGTGGGCATCACCGAGCCGGGCGCGGGTTCCGACGTGGCGGGCATCCGCACGACGGCCAAGCGCGAAGGGAATGAATGGGTGCTCAACGGCACCAAGATGTTCATCACCAACGGCGTCCACGCCGACCTGTATTTCATCGCCGCCAAGACCGGCACCGGCAAGCGCGACATGTCCATGTTTATCGTGGAAAAGGGCACGCCGGGCTTTTCCGTGGGGCGGGCGCTCAAGAAGACCGGCTGGCTGTCGTCGGATACCGCCGAGCTGATTCTCGACAACGTGCGCATCCCCGCCGGCAATCTGCTGGGCGAAGAGGGCCGGGGCTTCTATTCGGTGATGAAGAACTTCCAGACCGAGCGCATAGCGCTGGCTGCCATGGCCGTGGGCCACTGCCAGCAGGCGCTCAAGCTCACGCTGGACTATGTGCGGCAGCGCCAGGCCTTCGGCGAGGTGCTGTGGAGCCAGCAGACCATCCGCCAGCGCCTGTCGATGCTGGACGCCAAGACCCGTGCCGCGCGACAATTCATGTATCACTGTGCCTGGCGCGTCACGCAGGGCCACGACATCGTGCAGGATGTGTCGATGCTGAAGGCGCTCACCGGCGAGCTCGTCAATGAAGTGGTCCAGACCTGCCAGCAGTTCCACGGCGGCATGGGCTACATCCGCGAGACCGCTATAGAACGGCTCTGGCGCGATGCCCGGGTGCTGGCCATCGGCGGCGGCGCCACCGAAGTGATGCTGGAAGAAGTAGCCAAGCGCTACTGAAGGGATTTCCATGAAACACCTTGAACTGCGTTTCGAATCCGGGGTGGCGACCGTCACGCTCAATCGCCCGGAAGTGCGCAACGCATTCAGCGACGAGGTCATCACCGAGTTGACTGCAGTCTTCCTGGAACTGGCGGAGCGCGAAGAGGTTCGTTGCATCGTGCTGGCCGCCAACGGCACGGCATTCTGCGCCGGGGCCGACCTGAACTGGATGAAGCGCATGGCGGACTACGACCGTGCCGAGAACCTGGCCGACGCCGAAGCCTTGGCCCGGATGATGCGCGTCATCTACGAATGTCCCAAGCCCACCATCGCCCGCATCCAGGGCGACGTGTACGCGGGCGGCACCGGCCTGGTCGCGGCCTGCGACGTCGCGGTGTCGGTGGACACCGCCCAGTACTGCCTGAGCGAGGTGCGGCTGGGGCTGATCCCGGCGACCATCAGCCCCTACGTGATCCGCGCCATGGGTCCGCGCGCCGCCCATCGTTACTTCCTTACCGCCGAGCCCTTCGGCGCGGCCGAGGCCTTGCGCATCGGATTCGTGCACGAGGTGGTGGGGGCGCAGGAGCTCGATGCGAAGGTGGCCGCCATCGCGCAGACGCTGGTGAGGAACGGCCCCGCGGCGGTGAAGGCCTGCAAGCAGCTGCTGCACGACGTGGCGGGCCGGAAGATATCAACGGCGCTGATCACCATGACCGTGGAAGGCATCGCCGACATCCGCGTCAGCGACGAGGGCCGCGAAGGCGTGCAGTCGTTCCTGGAGAAACGCAAGCCCTCGTGGCTGCTCTAGGCCTGCAACATGGACGCCTTGCGCAATCTCGTCGACGCACCCCAGGTGCTGGCGCTGGCGGCTGCGCTCGGATGGGCCAGCGGCATCCGGTTGTACGCGGCGGTGCTGCTGGCCGGCGCGGCCGGCTACATGGGCTACATCGATTTGCCGCACGGCTTGAAGGTGCTGCAGCACCCGGCCGTGCTGGCGGCCAGCGGCTTCATGTGCTTCGTCGAATTCTTTGCCGACAAGATCCCGTTGCTGGACTCGCTGTGGGACACGGTTCATACGGTGATCCGCATCCCGGCGGGCGCGGCGCTGGCCGCTGCCGCCTTCGGCGCGGACAGTCAGGCGATGGCCTGGATGGCTGCGCTGCTGGGGGGCGGTTTGGCGGCCGCCAGCCACACCGCCAAGATGACCACGCGAGCGGCCGTGAACACCTCGCCCGAACCATTCTCCAATGTCGCGGTGTCGCTTTTCGAAGATGGGTTCGTCATCTTCATGCTGTGGCTGTCCGCCACGCACCCGGTGATCTTCGCCGTCGCCCTGGTCCTGACCCTGATCCTGGCCGTGGTGCTGATGGTGATGCTGATCAAGTTCCTGCGTGTCGTATTCCGCCGAGTGAACGATTTTTTCGCGGGCAAGCGCTCGCCCCAAGGAAGTTAGGACCCCAATGTTCAGAAAAATACTGATCGCGAACCGCGGCGAGATTGCCTGCCGCGTTGCCGCCACGGCCAGGCGCATGGGCGTGAAGACCGTTGCCGTGTATTCCGACGCCGACGCCCACGCCAAGCATGTGACGGTCTGCGACGAGGCGGTCCACATAGGCGGCAGCGCACCCAAGGAAAGCTACCTGCGCTGGGATCGCATCATCGAGGCGGCCAAAGCCACCGGCGCCCAGGCGGTGCACCCGGGTTACGGCTTCCTGAGCGAGAACGAAGAGTTTGCGCAGGCCTGCGCCGATGCCGGTCTGGTGTTCATCGGGCCGCCGCCCTCGGCCATCCAGGCCATGGGCCTGAAGGCCGAGTCCAAGCAGCTGATGGAGAAGGCCGGCGTGCCGCTGGTTCCGGGCTATCACGCAGCCAACCAGGATGCGGCCCTGCTGAAGAAAGAGGCTGGCCGTATCGGCTACCCGGTGCTGATCAAGGCCAGCGCGGGCGGCGGCGGTAAGGGCATGCGGGCCGTGGACAAGGCCGAAGACTTCGAGGCCGCGCTGGCTTCGTGCAAGCGCGAGGCGATCAACAGTTTCGGTGACGACGCGGTGCTGATCGAGAAATACGTGCAGCGCCCGCGCCATATCGAGATCCAGGTCTTCGGCGACAGCCAGGGCAACTACGTTTACCTGTTCGAGCGCGATTGCTCGGTGCAGCGGCGCCACCAGAAAGTCCTGGAAGAGGCGCCTGCGCCGGGCATGACGGAGGCCTTGCGCAGGCAGATGGGCGAGGCCGCGGTGGCGGCGGCGCGGGCCGTCAAGTACGTGGGCGCCGGTACGGTGGAGTTCATCGTCGAGCAGCGCGAAGGCGGCGAGATGAACTTCTTCTTCATGGAGATGAACACCCGGCTGCAGGTGGAGCATCCCGTGACCGAGGCCATCACCGGGCAGGACCTGGTGGAGTGGCAGCTGCGCGTGGCTTTCGGTGAATCGCTGCCCCTGAAGCAGGAGCAACTGCGCATCCACGGCCATGCCATCGAGGCGCGGATTTGCGCCGAGAACCCCGACAACAACTTCCTGCCGGCCACGGGCCACCTGCTGGTCTATCGCAAGCCGGCGTGCACAGCATTCGAAAGAGGCTTGACCCGCATCGACGACGGCGTGCGCGAAGGCGATGCCATCTCGCCTTTCTACGACTCCATGATCGCCAAGCTCATCGTGCATGGCGACACGCGCGAGCAGGCGCTGGCCCACTTGGACGAGGCGCTGGCGCAGACCCACATCGTGGGCCTGGCGACCAACGTGCAGTTCCTGCGCCACGTCGTGCGCAGCCGCTCGTTCGCCGAGGCCGATCTGGACACCGCATTGATCCAGCGCGAGCAGGCGGTGCTGTTCAACCAGGAGACGCTGGGATTGCCGCTGGCCGCGGCCGCCGCCATCGCCCAGGCCCTGGTGCAGGAAAAGACCCTCGAAGGTGCCGACCCGTTCAGCCGCCGTGACGGCTGGCGTTCGCATGGTCCGGCGGTGCGGCAGTTCCAGTTCGAGTTCCACGGTGAGCCCGCCAAGGCCGCGCTCACCTATCTGCATGACGGCGCGCTCAGCCTGACGGTGGGCAACGTTTCCGGCGCGTTGGCGTTCTCGGAGACGCCCCAGGGGCTGGATATCCATTTCGCCGGCCAGCGCCTGCTGGCGGCGGTCTATGCCCATGGCGAATCCGATCACGTCTTCAGCGAACGCGGCGCGACGCAGATCATGAATATCGACCTGCTGGCCCATGCCGGCGAAGCCGCTGCGGAAACCGGCCGGCTCACGGCGCCCATGCCCGGCAAGGTGGTCTCGTTCGCCGTCAAGGCCGGCGACCAAGTCAGCAAGGGCCAGGCGCTGGCCGTGCTGGAGGCGATGAAGATGGAGCACACCATCGCAGCACCGGCCGACGGGGTCGTCGCCGAGCTCATGTACGCCCCCGGGGACCAGGTTGCGGAAGGGGCCGAACTCCTGAAGATCGAATAGCAAAATACACCCATGCGTATCACCGTCTGCCTGACCGAGTCGAAACCCGCGCCCTGGCTCCAAGGCCTGCGGGCGGCGCTGCCCGAGGCCATCGTCGAAGAGTGGGCGCCCGGCGCGCCGCAAGCCGATCACGCCGTGGTCTGGGCGCCGCCGCAGCAGTTCCTGGACGAGCAGTCGCGGCTCAAGGGCATCTTCAATATAGGCGCGGGTGTGGACGCGCTGATGAAGCTGAAGCTGCCTGCCTCTGCCAAGGTGGTGCGCATCGATGACGGCGGCATGGCGGTGCAGATGGCCGAGTTCGTCTGCCATGCCCTGATCCGCCATTTCCGCGAGCTCGATTGCTACGAGGACGACGTTCGCCACGGTGCATGGTCGTATCGCCGGCCCCGCCAACGGGTGGAGTTTCCTGTGGGCATCATGGGCCTGGGCGTGCTGGGAGAACGGGTGGCGCAGGCCGTGGCGCATTTCGAGTTCCCGGTGCTGGGGTGGAGCCGCACGCCCAAGACCGTGCCGGGTGTGCGTTGCTACGCCGGCCAGGAGCAGTTCGACGCGTTCCAGGCTGCCACGCGGGTTCTGGTGTGCCTGTTGCCCCTGACGCCCGAAACCCAGGACATCATGAACGCGCGCAGCCTGTCGCGGCTGATGCCGGGCGGCTATGTGATCAATGTCGCGCGGGGAGCGCACCTGGTGGACGATGACCTGATCGCCCTGCTCGACAGCGGCCACCTGGCTGGGGCCGCGCTGGACGTGTTCCGCACCGAACCGCTGCCGGAGGGGCATCCGTTCTGGCGCCATCCCAAGATCACCGTCACGCCGCACACCTCGGCCCGTACCCTGCGCGAGGAGAGCATTGCGCAGATCACGGGGAAGATCCTGGCCCTGGAGCGGGGAGAACCCATCGCCGGTGTGGTTGACCCAACCCGTGGATACTGAAGTCCTATGAAACTGCCTACCAAAGTCAAACTGGTCGATGTGGGCCCGCGCGACGGCCTGCAGAACGAGAAGGAGCCGGTGCCGGCCGAGGTCAAGATCGGCCTGGTGCACCGCCTGCAGGACGCCGGGCTCAAGGAAATCGAGGTCACCAGCTTCGTCTCGCCCAAATGGGTGCCGCAGATGGCCGACAACGCCCAGGTCATGGCCGGCATCCAGCGCAAGCCGGGCGTTCGCTACTCGGTACTCACGCCCAACATGAAGGGTTTCGAAGCGGCGCTTGCCAGCAAGCCCGATGAGATCGTGGTGTTCGGCGCGGCCAGCGAAGCCTTCAGCCAGCGCAACATCAACTGCTCGATCGAGGAAAGCATAGAGCGCTTCGCGCCCGTCGTCGAGGCGGCCAGGGCCAAGGGCATCTACACCCGGGCCGCGATTTCATGCGCGGTGGGCTGCCCCTATGAAGGCGAGGTCGCGCCCGAACGCGTCGAGATGGTGGCGCGCCTGATGAAGCAGATCGGCGTGCAGCACGTCGGCGTGGCCGACACCATCGGCGTCGGCACGCCGGTCAAGATCCAGCGAGCCCTGGAAGCCGCACTCAAGCATTACGACATCGACGACATCTCCGGCCATTACCACGACACCTATGGCCAGGCGTTGGGCAACACGCTGGCATCCCTGGAGATGGGTGTGTGGCAGTTCGACACTTCTTCCGCCGGCCTGGGGGGCTGCCCCTATGCCAAGGGGGCCACCGGCAACGTGGCAACCGAAGACGTGGTGTATATGCTTCACGGGATGGGCATAGACACCGGCATCGACCTGGACAAGCTGATCGACGCGGGCAAGTACATCAGCGACTTCCTGCAACGCAAGCCGAATTCGCGGGCCGCCACGGCCATCTTGAACAAGAGGGCCGGTTGATGAGCGTCGCCGGGCCGCCCCAAGACGCGAAGGCCCCCTCGGGGGGCAGCGCAGTACACGAAGTGACAAGCGTGGGGGCTCCATGATGTGTGGGGCTGAAATGCATTCGTTGCCCGAAGGCGTGCAACGGGTGGCGCGCGCCCTGCAAGAAAAAGGCCATCCGCATTCGCCGCAGATGCTGGACGACGCCGCGCGCACCGCGCAGCAGGCCGCCGATGCGTTGGGCATCGCCGTTGGCCAGATCGCCAAGAGCATCATCTTCCGTCGCAAATCCGATGACGCGGCCGTGCTGGTGATCACCTCCGGCGACCGCCGTGTGGACGAGAAGAAAGTCGAGGCGCTGGTGGGCCAGGGCGGAAAGCTCGGCCGCGCCGATGCCGAGTTCGTGAAGAGCCGCACCGGTTACTCGATAGGCGGCGTATCGCCGCTGGCCCACGCCCAGCCGCCCGTGACCCTGATCGACCGCGAGTTGTTCCGCTTCGATGAGATCTGGGCGGCGGCGGGCCATCCGCACGGCGTGTTCAGGCTGCGGCCGCAAGACCTGGAGCGGCTCACCGGAGCGCCCGTGGCGGACGTGGTGCAGCACACGGAAGGCGGCTGATGGCTGCGATCGACCTGTTGGCCAAGCGCGCCCGCCTGGTAGGCGCGGGCTTGGCGGGCGACGTGCCTTCGCCCTGCATTTCCATCTGCAAGCTGGATTCGGCGACCGAATTCTGCGAGGGCTGTTTTCGAACGCTCGACGAGATTGCGGCCTGGGGACGGATGGACGACGAATCCAAGCGCGCGGTCTGGCAGCTGATTGCAGAGCGACTGGGGCAAAAGACGGCATGAAGCAGATCACCTTCTATCTGGATTTCGTCTCGCCCTATGCCTACCTGGCCTTCGAGAAGTTGCCCGATGCCCTCCAAGGTCTGAGCTACGCCGTGGAGTACAGACCGGTGCTCTTTGCCGGCCTGCTCAAGCACCTTGGACAGCTGGGCCCCGCCGAGATCGGGCCCAAGCGCGACTGGACCTACCGGCAGGTGGTCTGGCTGGGCCACAGCCTGGGGATTCCGCTGCAGATGCCCGCCGCGCATCCGTTCAACCCGCTGGCGTTGCTGCGGCTGGCGCTGGCCAGCGGCTCGCAAGGCGCGGCCAACCGCTATGTGTGCGAGACGATCTTTCGCCATGTCTGGCGCGGCGGAGCCGACGCCACGGAGGCGCAGCGCCTGGAAACGCTCAAGCAATCGCTCAATCCCGTGCGCGATCCGGCCAACGAGGACGTGAAGGCAGAACTCAAGGCCAACACCGACGAGGCGATCGCGCGCGGCCTGTTCGGCGTGCCTACCTTGGCCGTGGACGACAAGCTGTTCTGGGGCCTGGATGCCCTGCCCATGCTGCGCGCCTACCTCGAAGGCGATCCCTGGTTCAGCGGGGGCGATTGGGACGCTGCTGCGCAGTTGCCCGGCCGGCAGCGCACGAGGTAATTCAACTCACGTGCAGTTCGCGGTGTTCGCCCAGCTTGGGCGGTGCCCCTGAAACGGCGGCGCTGGCGATCTTGAGCAGCTGCCTCGTCTTGCTCTCCTTGATATTCCAGTACTCGGCGTGCCGGATCTCGACCTCGACGAGTTCCAGGTTGGGGTCTTCGGCGCCGCCCGGGAACCAGGCCTTTTCCAGGGCGTTGAACAGGCGCTTCTTGGTGGCCAGATCTTCGCTGATGCGCGCTTGTCCCGAGATGGAAACGTAGACATCCTTCTCTGGTTCGGAATACGTGACGCACACGGTGCCGTCGGCGAGCAGCCGCTGCCCGAGTTCCGTTTCCCTGGCTACGAAGAAGTACAGCGGATCGCCCGGTTCCAGCGAACGGTTCTGCGTGGTCAGCGGATGCGAATGCATCCTGCCGTCGGGATGCTTGTGGGTCAGCATGGCATAGCGGATGCCCTTGATCAGCTTCCAAAGGCTGTGCTGGAATGTTTCGTCTTGGCTCATGGTTTCCTTCCTGCTGCGGATGTAAGTCCGATGGTTGAAGCAGGGCAGGGCGCCGGCCATCGGCTGCAACCGCCGCCGGCTGTGGGCCTCGGCTGACAAGGCGGGAGCTAAAGAGGTAGCGTGAAGTAAAAAGTGGAGCCCGCATCCGGTGCGGACTCGGCCCAGACGCGGCCGCCATGCCGGCCGATGATCCGGCCAACCACGACCAGCCCCAGTCCGCTTCCGGTCAGTTCGCTGTCCCGCTGCAGGCGCTGGGGCATCTTGAACAGTTGCTCGGCGTAGGCCATGTCGAAGCCGCGCCCCTGGTCGCGCACAAAGAACGCGACCTGGCCTTGCGCGTCCTCGCGGCAGCCGACCTCGATGGTGGCCGGCTGCTGCGCGGGGGTGAACTTTCGCGCGTTGGCCAGCAAATGCCTCAGCGCGATCCGCACCTGGTTCCGGTCGGCATTGGCCCACAGGCCCTTGTGAATGTCGGCGACCACGGGACGCTGCGGATCGGCCGCGCGCATTTCATCCAGCAGTTCGCTGGCCAGGTCGCCAAGTTCGACTCGCTCCATGGTGAGCGGGGCGCGCGATACGCTCTCCAGGAAAAGCAGGTCGTCGATCAGCTGCTCGGCCAGCCCCGCGTTGGCCTCGATCCGTGAGAGGTAGTGCAGCGTCTTGCCGGCCGCCGAGCCAGCCAGGGCCCGGCCCAGCAGCTGGCTGAAGGATCGCATCGCGGTCAGCGGAGCGCGAAGGTCATGCGACAGGGAATGGGCGAAGGTTTCCAGTTGCTTGTGGGAACGATTCAGGGCTTCGATGTGCGACGCCGTCTGCCGGGCCAGATCCCACTTGGCCGTGAGTGTGCGGGCCAGTTGGCTGACTTCGATCAGATCGAACGGTTTCTTGACGACCAGCAGCCGGTCGCGCACGTCCAGCCGAGCCATGACGGATTCCCAGGGATGGTCGGAGTAGGCCGTGCAAATCACCACCTGCACCTGCGGATCGACTTCCCAGAGCCGCTCGATCGTCTCCACGCCGTCCCATCCCGGCGGCATCCGCATGTCGACGAAGGCCATGGCATAGGGGCGGCCGGATCGAAGCGCGGCTTCGGCCATCGCCACGCCCTCCCGTCCCTGGTAGGCCGAGTCCAGGTCGAAGCCGTGGCCGGCCGCTCGCACCGGCTGGCCAAACAGGGCCGTTTCGACCGCGTCGAGGTCCGCCCCCGGCCCGCGCGCCAGGATCTTGCGAAAGTCGCCGTGGATGGAACGGGTGTCGTCGATCAGCAGGATGCGGCGATTCGGCGACGCCGTCATGGCGTGGGCTCCACTGGTTCGAACGGCAACTCCAGGGTGAAGATCGCCCCGCGACCGGGGCCGTCGCTGTGGACCGACAGCGTGCCGCCCATTTCGGAGGCCGCCTGCGCGCAGCTGTTCAGGCCGAAACCGTGGCCGTGTTTTCGGGTGGTGAAGCCATGGGCGAACAGTCGGGTCCGGATGTCCTCGGAGATGCCTTCGCCTTCGTCCTTGACAGACACGCGCAAGCGGCTGCCGCCCGTTACGTGCGCGCTCACGGTGATCCGCCGCGCCTCCGAAGGCACGCCCTGCAGCGCGTCGCGGGCGTTGCCGATCAGGTTGACAAGGACCTGCAGAACCCGCGAGCGATCCAGCCTGGCGCGCGGAACGGCGCCTATATCCCGGACCACCGCCACCCGGTCGCGAGCCAGCGCCTCGGCATTCATGCGCAGGGCGTCCTCGACCAGGTCCGAGATACGCGCCGGCGCAACCACACCGGCCCTTCCCGCATAGGACTGCTGGGTGGTGACCACTTCCCTGATGTGATCGATGCTTCGGCTGAGGTGTCCCAGCTCTTCGCCCATGTCGTGCTGCTCCTGCAGCAGCGCCTGGGCGATGTCGCGCAAATAGCCTGGCAGCATCTGGCCCTTCTCGTCTCGCGTCAGGAAATCGCCCAGGTCGTCGGCGTGCTCATTCAGCATCTGCACGGCCAGGCGCAAGCCCTGGGCCCGCGAGGCGCCCAGCATTCCGCGCACCAGGCCGGCGGAGACAGTGACGCTGTTGAGGATGTTGCCGACGTTGTGCAGCACATTGGTGGCGACCTCCGCCATGCCGGCCCGGCGCGATGCTTCGATCAATTGCTTGTGCGCGGCATCCAGCTCCGCCTGCGCCAGCTTGCGTTCGGTGGTGTCGGTCACGATGCCGGTGTGGCAGACCAGTTTGTCCTCGCTGTCGCGCACCTGGAAGCCGCGCACCCGGATCCACCGCTGCTCGCCGTCGGGCCGCTCGATGCGGTACTCGACGTCCAGGCTGCGGGCGTCCTGGGTGAGGGCCGAGAAGGTACGCACCACATGTTCGCGATCCTCGGGCACGATGTAGTCGACCCACTTGTGGGGGCCGCCGTAAAGCGTCTTGGCCGGGCGCCCCCAGATCCGTTCGAAGGCCGGGCTCACGTAGCGAACCACCTTCATGTCCGGCGAGCGGATCCAGAACGCGTCGGTGATGTTGTTGGCCAGCACGCGAAACTGCGCGTCGCTTTCGCGCAAGGCGGTTTCCGTCTGCTTGCGCTCCGTGATGTCGCGGATGAGAACCAGTATCTCCTCGTCCGGCAAGGCGGTGAGGCGAACCTCGTGGTCGGTCTCCCGGCCGTTTTCCGCCGCGCGACGTTCGATCGTGACGGGCGCCCGCTGCGCCATGACTTGTTGGAGCGCGTCCGCCAGGTCGCAGGCGATGGCCTCGAGCGCTGGTTCGGCGCGCGCCGCAGCGTTCAGGTCGAGGATGGTGCCGCGCCGATCCAGCCGGTAGGCCGGATCGGGGATGGCGTCGAAGAGCGTACGGTCCTTCGGCAAGCTGTGCATTGGTCGCAGTTTAGCCGGGCGACGTCACATTCGGCTTGAGCCACTTGCCCAGCATGTCCCACAATTCCGCGGGCTCTATGGGCTTGGCCAGGAAATCGTTCATTCCGGCGGCCACGCACTTTTGCCGGTCTTGCGGCAAGACGTTGGCGGTGACGGCGATGATGGGCATGCCTCGATACCGGTCCATGGTCCTGATCGCGGTGGTGGCGGTGATGCCGTCCATCACCGGCATCTGCATGTCCATCAGCACCAGGTCGTAGTCGGTCTGCGCAATCCGGTCCAGGGCGATTTGCCCGTTGTCCGCCAGGTCGACCACGAAACCGGCGTCCTGCAACATGTCGCAGGCCACCAGCTGGTTGATGTCGTTGTCTTCCACCAGCAGGATGCGGGCTCCCCGCATCGCCGCCATGTCGGGCGCACCCGAGGAGGGGGCGCCCAGGCCCAGCCTGGCGGTGAACCAGAACGTGCTGCCGGCACCGGCCCGGCTCTGGGCGCCGGCCTGGCCGCCCATCAGCTCGGCCAGCTTCCGGGACATGGCCAGGCCCAGGCCGGTGCCGCCGAACTTTCGCGTGCTGGACATGTCGACCTGCTGGAAGCTCTGGAACAGCTGCCCCAGCTGTTGTTCGGTGAGGCCCATGCCGGTGTCCTCTACGGAAAAACGCAGCAGTACTGCATCGTGGGTGCGTTCAAGGAGCCGGGCGGATACGACGATCTTGCCGGCGTCGGTGAACTTCACGGCGTTATCGGCGAAGTTGAACAGGACCTGCCCCAGGCGCCGTGCATCGCCGAGGAGTTTGCGCGGCACGTCCGGGGCGACATCAAAAACCAGCTCCAATCCCTTGGCCTTGGCCTTGGTCTTGGCGCCCACTCGGCCCGCAAGGTCCGCCAGCAGCGCGTCGAGCTCCAAGTCGGCCTTCTCGATTTGGCAGTCGCCGCGCTCCATCTGGGAGAACTCGAGGATGCCCTCGATGATCTCCATCAAGTGCTGGCTCGCGCTCTGCACCTTGGTCAGGTAGTCGCGCTGGCGATCGTCGAGGTCGGTGCGCAGGGCCAGGTGCGACAGGCCGATGATCGCGTTCATCGGGGTCCTGATTTCATGGCTCATATTGGCCAGGAAATCGCTCTTGGCCTGACTGGCCACGTCGGCGATGTCCTTGGCCAGAGCGAGCTGCTTGTGTGCCGCTTCCAGCTCGGCCTGCGCCCGCCTGCGCTCCGTGATGTCCTGCGCCGTGCCCATGATCTGCCAGGCAGCCCCGTCCGGCCGGCGGGTGAAGACCGTGTCGCGCGCCCAGAGCCAGCGCCAGTCACCGCTCACGTGCTTCACGCGGTATTCGATATCCACGACGCGGCCGTCCGGCACCCGGGCAAAAGCGGCGACGTGCCGCTCTACCCGCTCCAGGTCTTCGGGATGAACGAACTGCGAGAGCACCTTGTTTCCCAGGGCCAGGATCTCGGCCTGCGAATGACCGATGAACTCGCTGAGGTTGCGGTTCGAATAAGTGCCGCTGCCGGTTTCCAGGTCCAGGACATAGATGATGCTGGTCGAATTCTGGGTGAGGCTTTCGGCGAAGTGCTTGCTTTCGCGCAGCTTTTCCTCCGCGGTCCTGCGTTCGATCGTGGCCCAGCAGCGCTCCACGACCTCCTGCACCATCGCCACCTCGGCCGGTGTCCAGTCGCGCGGCGTCGACTGATGCACCGCCATCATGGCGCGAAGGCCCCCTTCCCTGATCAACGGGCAGGTAATGATCGCCTTGATGCCGAGGGCGCGGAACATGCCCGCGCCTTGGTCCGGCCCCAGCTCCGCATCCACGTTGCGGAGGACCAGGGTCTGCCCGCCATGGAGCTTGGCCACGACTCGCGCGCCGAAGAGCGAGAGCTGGTAGTCGCCTACGCTGCTCGCGCAGCCATCGGTGTAGTCGTGCAGTATGGTGAGTTGATCGCTGTCGCTCTGCACGTCCGCGTAGGCGCAGCGGGAGGCGTCCAGGTGCTGGCCCAGCATCCGGGAAGTGACGGCCATGATCTGCGCCGGGTCGGCCAGCGAGCGCGTGGCCTCGCCCAGGTCGTTCAGGAAGCGAAAGTGTTCCTCGCTCACGCGCAAGGCTTGTTCCGTCTCCTTGCGGGCGGTGATGTCGCGCTGGATGGCCAGGAAATGCGTGACGTTTCCGGCCGAGTCGCGCAGGGGGGCCACCTGCGACTCCTGGTGGAACTCCGTGCCGTCCTTGCGGTAATTGATGGCCTCGCCGGCGCATGTTTCGCCCCGGCGCAGCGCCTCGTGCAGGCGTGCCAGTTCGGAACGATCCGGATTCTGGCCTTGCAGGAGGAGCGGCGATTTGCCGAGAACCTCCTCCGCGGTATAGCCCGTCATCCGCGTGAAAGCGGGATTGACGAAGATAATCACCGGCTCCGTCCCCTCCAGGCGCGCGTCCGTGATGACGATGGCATCGGTGGACTGTTCCACCGCCGACCCAAGCAGGCGAAGCGACTGCTTGCGCTCGGTGATGTTGCGGATGATGACGGCGATCTGCTTGTCCGGCAGTGGCACCAGCCGCGCTTCGTAGTGCGACTCCTGCCCGTGCAGCACCGCCGAATACGCGATGTCGACCGGAGAGTTGTCCGCGATGACCCGCTCGATAGCCCCCGAGAACTGCCTTGCCACGTCCGGGAGCGGAACTTTCTGCACCTGCTTGCCGATCAGATCGCGCCGCTTGAGCATCAGGTCGCCGGCGGCGCCCGACTTGATGTCGTGGATGGTTCCTTGATGGTCGATGCGCAACACCAGGTCGGGGATGGCCTGGAAGACGGCCCGCATTTCGGTGTTGGCGTCGAGCAGTTCCTGCGAACTCAGGTCGAGCGAGTGCTCGAGCATCGCGCGATCGGAGTCGAACTCCCGATACGCATCGTTGATCCGCTCGACGAAGGAGCGCCACTGCTCCGGTATTTCGAAAGGCTCGCCGAAGTGCCGCTTGAGCTGGCGCTTCAGCAGGCTGTGCGTCTGGCCCATCTTCCTAGCGCTCCGATAAGGCCGTGATGGTCATCGTCTGGTTGTGCAATTCGCATCGAGCTCCCGGCGTGAAGGGAGAGATTTCGCCATAGGAGTAGAAGCCGGCCAGCGCCACGCCGTCCCCCAGCACATCGCGCACGGCTTCCACTTCTTCCTCTATGCGTTGCTTGAGGACCAGCTTGCGGCCGACGCAGCTGATAAGGAGCGCCAGTTCGGCTTCGCCCGAACCCAGCGCCTGGCTGCTGGTGCGGGCCGCGCCGGTGGCGCCGTCGATCAACCGATCGAAGTTGGCCTTCATCAGGCGGGCGCACGCGCCTTCGGGAATGTCCCCGGCGAACGTCATGCTTTGCGCGCTTTCGTCGATCGACAGGATGGTGCGGACCACCGGCGTCTCGCCCGAGTCGGCGCGGATGCTCAAGGGGAACAGCAGCCCGGTCGCCGGCAGGCCCTTGGCATGCTCGCCGAGGTACTGCTTGTAGAGGCCGAGGGCAGACTGCCCATCCAGTTCATACAAGACATTGGCCTTCGATTTGGTGATGAGCCTCTCCGGGCCGAAGGAGTCCCAGCCGCCCAGGGAGCCGAAGCCCACCTTCAGCCTGCTGCCGTACAGGCCCAGCGTGGCGATGGTGTCCTTCTCAGGCGCGTCGTTCTGGAACACCAGCGTTTCGCCGAAGCTCGCACCGTCGCCGGCCAGCCCGCCGGTCAGCGTCACGCCCTCGGGCAGATGCTTCATCATGCCGGCGACGAACTCGCTGCCGTTCACTTTCAAGCCGTCGGAAAGCACGAGGACATGCGCCAGCTTTTCTTCCGCGCCGGTCGCCCGGTCGCGGACCGAGGGCGGCAATTTCTTTGCAATCCATTCGCCGGCCTGGTAGCTGTCCGGGGTCTGGCTCAGGTTGACCTGCACGCTGCGGAACTGCGTGTGCTCGAAATGCACCGCCGTCACGACCAGCGAGTCATCGGACACCTGGGTGCCGCAGATTTCCCCGGCGGTGGAACAGCCAAAAATGTGCGCGACGGGGTAGTCTTTGCGGATCGCGGCGACCAGGTGGGCCTGCCGCAGGACGGCGGTGGCGCCGAACACCAGCACCAATTGAGAGGACGCCAGCGGCCTGCCGGCAGACGGGACCCAGCCGTGCGCCTGCGTCCATTTTTTCTGTTCGATTTTCACGGGCGATCCTTAAGGAACTGAGATCAACCCCGTATGAGAACACCGGCACCGGAACGGCCCTTAGGGCATATCCTTCACTAAGCAAATTGCTTAAGCTCTGCAACCGGCTCATCGCGGGTTAACCCGGAGTCCGCAGCGCCGCACTCCGCATCGTGAAAAGCAGCTTGCGGGTTTCACCCTAAAGTGTCAGATCGCGTTCAGTTCCGTGAAAGGAGATGTTGGTTTCGCGTCAGAGCAGGGTCAGAGCCATATCCAAGAATTGCTTCACGTGTCCATGTCGGGCACTTCAACTCTTGGAGACAAACCATGGCGACTGTTCATCCCGCACCGCGGCCGATGACGGCGGAAGAAAAGAAGGTGATCTTCGCTTCTTCCCTGGGCACGGTATTTGAGTGGTACGACTTTTACCTCTACGGTTCGCTCGCAGCCATCATTGCGAAGCAGTTTTTCTCCGGACTCGATGCGGGCTCCGCCTTCATCTTCGCGCTGCTGGCTTTCGCCGCCGGCTTCATCGTCCGTCCTTTCGGCGCCATCTTCTTCGGCCGCCTGGGCGACATGATCGGCCGCAAGTACACGTTCCTGGTCACCATCCTGATCATGGGCCTGTCCACCTTCATCGTGGGCGTCCTTCCGACTTACGCCAGCATCGGCGTGGCCGCACCGGTCATCCTGATCGCGCTGCGCCTGCTGCAGGGCCTGGCCCTCGGCGGTGAGTACGGCGGTGCCGCCACCTACGTGGCCGAGCACTCGCCGCACGGCAAGCGCGGCGCCTACACGGCCTGGATCCAGACCACGGCGACGATGGGCCTGTTCCTGTCGCTGCTGGTGATCCTGGGCACGCGTACCGCAATGGGCGAAAGCGCGTTTGCCGATTGGGGCTGGCGCATTCCGTTCCTGGTCTCGATCTTCCTGCTGGCGATTTCCGTCTGGATCCGCCTGTCGATGAACGAGTCCCCCGCGTTCCAGAAGATGAAGGCCGAAGGCCGCACCTCCAAGGCGCCGCTGACCGAATCCTTCGGCCAGTGGAAGAACCTGAAGATCGTCATCCTGGCGCTGATCGGCCTGACCGCCGGCCAGGCCGTGGTCTGGTACTCGGGCCAGTTCTACGCGCTGTTCTTCATGACGCAAGCCCTGAAGGTAGACAATGCCACCGCGAACCTGATGGTCGCCGCTTCCCTGCTGATCGGCACGCCGTTCTTCATCGTGTTCGGCGCGCTGTCGGACAAGATCGGCCGCAAGCCCATCATCATGGCCGGTTGCCTGCTGGCCGCCATCACCTACTTCCCGGTATTCGGCGCGCTGACCAAGGCCGCCAACCCCGACCTGGCCGCCGCGCAAGCCAAGAACCAGGTGATCGTCACCGCTGACCCGGCCGAGTGCTCGTTCCAGTTCAACCCGACGGGTACCGTCAAGTTCACCAGCTCCTGCGACATCGCCAAGCAAGTACTGGCCGGCGCTTCGGTGAGCTACGACAACGCGGTCGCCGCTCCCGGCACCGCCGCATCCATCAAGATCGGCGAAACCGTGATCCCCGGCTACACCGCCAAGGGCCTGTCGGCCGATGAAGCCAAGAAGAAGGACGGCGAGTTCAAGAAGGCCGTGGCCGACACGCTGAAGACGGCCGGTTATCCGACCAAGGCCGACCCCGCCAAGATCAACAAGGTCATGGTCATCCTGATCCTGACTTACCTGGTGATCCTGGTGACCATGGTCTACGGCCCGATTGCCGCCATGCTGGTGGAAATGTTCCCGACCCGCATCCGCTACACCTCGATGAGCCTGCCCTACCACATCGGCAACGGCTGGTTCGGCGGCCTGCTGCCCACCACGGCCTTCGCGATCGTGGCGCAGACCGGCAACATGTACAACGGCCTGTGGTACCCCATCATCATCGCCGCCATGACCTTCGTCATCGGTACCTTGTTCATCAGGGAAACCAAGGACGTGGACATCTACGCCAAGGACTGAGCGAACTGTAGATCAGTGCATGAAGGGCCTCGGGGGACCGGGGTCCTTTGTAGATTGATTTGTTTTTCTGGAGACTGCTATGTGGAAGATCGCCGTTGGATTCGTTGTTTTTGCCGGCCTTGCGATGTTCGTGGTCATGAAGGGCGGGGACAACTTGGACATGGGAGGTGAGAAGCACGGCGCCGAGGCCGTGCACGCGCCGGCTCCCGCGGCGCCGGGCGCGGCTCCTGCAAAGCCTTGACGCGCCCGGGCGCGGTTCAGCGCTTGAACTTGCCGTCGTTGCCGATGATGGACAAGTCGGCGAAACCCAGGCCCGTGTGGTCCTCGGGTGAGTAGCTCACTTCCAGCCCTCCCAGATCGAACTTGCGCATGCCTTCCAGGGCCAGCTGGATTTTTTCCCGCGTGGGCTTCGGGCCGGCGCGGCGCAGGGCTTCCACCAGCACCTTGGCAGCCGCGAAGCCTTCCAGCATGGCCGGGCTCACTTCACCGCCCGACTTGGCTTTGGCGAGCTCCTGGGCTTCCTTGACCATCGGGTAGGCGATGGAACGTTCGTAGGGGAACACCTGGGCCACGATGACGCCGCGGGAATTCTCGCCCAGGCTTTTCACGAAGCCGCCGGAAGCGTTGTTGGACAGCGTGACGATCTGGGCGTTGGAGCCGGCTGCGCGGAACGCCTTCAGTCCATCCACCACCGCCTGGCCGGAGGCAATCATCATCACGGCCTGGACGTTGGCCTGGACGATCTTCGGGGTGATGGCGCTGAAATCGGGCTTGGCGCGGTTGAATTTTTCCAGCACGCTGGGTGTCAGGTTGGCTGCCGCCAGGCCCTTTTGCGCACCCGCCAGGCCGTCCGCCCCGAAACTGTCGTCAGCGAGCACGATGCCGATCCTGGTGATGCCCATTGACGCGAGGTGGGTGACCGCCTTTTCGGCTTCGCGCTGATACGTGGCGCGGACATTGAACACGTGCTTGAGCACGGGCTGGTGCAGCACCATGGCCCCGGTCGAGGGCCCGATCAGCGGAACCCCGTGCTTGTCCAGGATCGGGACGATGGCCTGGTTGTGCGGCGTGCCGCGCGTCAGGAACAGGGCCAGGACGTTTTTGTCCTCGACCAGCTTTTGTGCGTTTTCGGCGGCCAGCTTGGGATCGAACTTGTCGTCCATCGACACCAACTCGATCTTCTGACCATGAACACCGCCGCGGCCGTTGACCATTTCGATGTACAGCTTGGCCCCGTCGGTGGTTTCGCCAACCCCGGCCGCCACCGCCCCGGAAAATCCCGCCGTCTGCCCGATCACGATCTGCGCACCGGCGATGCCCGGGGACGCGGCCATCATCAGGGCCAACGCACCCATCCAAATTGACTTCCTCACGCCTGTCTCCTCTTGTTACAGCCCCGGGAGTGTAGGGCCCTCCGCGGTTGTGGGCCATTACGCAGGAAGACCACAAGCACTATCGGCGGACCAGCGCACTGGCTGGCAACCAGCCTTCGAATGCCTTGGACAGGGCGTTGAGGCGCCGCGCCGCCTCGAACTCGCAATGCTGGCGGGCCACCGCCTGATAGATGTCGCTGTGGATCAGCCAGAGTTGCTGCGGCGTTGCGGCCATGGCCAGTTGGCTGCGAATCCGCTCGGCCTGGGGCCGCGTGCAATCGGCGAGCGCCTCGATGCTGAGGCGGCGCAGCTCATCGACGCTGTGTAGCGCTGCGCGCGCCTGCGGTGAGTCGGATGACTCGCTGTTCAGCCACCTCATCAGGGCGCCCATGCTGCTTGCCCCTCAGCGCACAAGCGGGTAGCTGTACGCGGCCAGCGCGCACGCGGCTTGCAAACGATCCCAAGGCTTCATGTCAGCTTTCCTTCAGGGTTGGGAGCGGAAGTCTAGGCGGCGAAATCGAAGTCCCAAGTGTGGAAAGTACGTTGTGGAAAACCACATGACATGTCCTGACAGCGACTCATCCCTAGAATGTTCGGCCAACTCTAGAAATAAGCGTCTGTATGACCCAGGGACTGATCCGCATCCGCGGTGCCAGGCAACATAACCTCAAGAATCTCGATCTCGACCTGCGCACCGGTGAGTTGACGGTGGTGACCGGGCCCAGCGGCTCGGGCAAATCGAGCCTGGTGTTCGACACCTTGTACGCCGAAGGCCAGCGACGCTACGTCGAGACCTTCTCGGCCTACGCACGCCAGTTCCTCGATCGCATGGACAAGCCCGCGGTCGATCGCGTGGAAGGTGTGCCCCCGGCGATCGCCATCGACCAGACCAACCCGGTCCGCTCGTCGCGTTCCACGGTCGGCACCATGACCGAGCTCAATGACCACCTGAAGCTGCTGTTCGCGCGCGCCGGGCAGCTGTTCGACCGCAAGACAGCGCTGTTGGTGCGCCATGACACGCCGGAGACGATCTACGCCGAGCTGATGTCGCGTACCGAGGGCGCGGATCCGCGCCTGGTGGTCACGTTTCCGGTGGAACTGCCGGCCGGTACATCCGCCGAAGAACTCGAGCAGTGGCTGGCGGCCAGCGGTTTCACCCGAGTGCAGGCCGAGCGCGAAGTCTCTACGCCCACCGGCCCGCGCAAGGTGCTCGACGTGGTGGCCGACCGCTTCCGCCTGCACGCCACGGAAAAGTCGCGTGCCATCGAGGCGATCGAGGTCGCGCTCAAGCGCGGCACGGGCCGCATGTCCGTGTACGTCGCCGAAACCAGTCATTCCGGCCTTGAGCCGGAATCCACGTCCGCTCAAGTCTGGAAGTTCTCCACCGGCCTGCACTGCCCCGAGAGCGACCTGCGCTACGCCGACCCCATCCCCTCGATGTTCTCGTTCAATTCGGCGGTGGGCGCCTGCGAAACCTGCCGCGGCTTCGGGCGCGTCATCGGCGTCGACTATGGCCTGGTCATCCCCAACGACAAGCTGACGCTGCGCGCCGGCGCCATCAAGACCATACAGACGCCGGCCTGGGCCGAAGCGCAGGCCGACCTGATGCGGCACGCCGAGGCGGCCGGCGTGCCGCGCGATACGCCCTGGTACAAGCTCACCGCCGAACAGAAGGGCTGGGTGGTCAACGGCACGCCGGGCTACAAGGACGGCAACTGGAACAAGCAGTGGTACGGCATCAAGCGCTTCTTCGAGTACCTGGAGAGCAAGGCCTACAAGATGCACATCCGCGTGCTCTTGTCCAAATACCGCAGCTACACGCCTTGCGAGGTCTGCGCCGGCGCGCGGCTCAAGACCGACAGCCTGCTGTGGCGCATCGGCAGCAAGGAAGATGCGGATGCGGTGATGGAACCGTCCAAGCGATTCATGCCGGCGGGCGTGGACTGGACGCGCGAGCAGCTGGAGGCGCTGCCCGGCCTGTGCCTGCACGACCTGATGCTGATGCCGATCGACCGCCTGCGCAAGTTCTTCGATCGTGTCGAGCCCACGGCCGAGGCCCACGCGGGGCAGGGCGAGCTGCAGGCGCTCAAGCTGTTGTTCGAGGAAATCACCACCCGCCTCAAGTACCTGGTCGATGTCGGTATCGGCTATCTCACGCTGGACCGCCAGAGCCGCACCCTTTCCGGCGGCGAGGTGCAGCGCATCAACCTGACCACGGCGCTCGGCACCTCGCTGGTGAACACGCTGTTCGTGCTCGACGAGCCCAGTATCGGCCTGCACCCGCGCGACATGAACCGCATCACCGAGGCGATGAAGCGGCTGCGCGACGCCGGCAACACCCTGGTGGTGGTGGAGCACGACCCGGCGGTGATGCTGGCGGCCGACCGCATCATCGACATGGGCCCCGGGCCCGGCGAGCGCGGCGGACAGATCGTCTTCGACGGGACGACCCAGGATTTGCGCAACGCCGACACGCTGACCGGCGCCTACCTGGGCGCCCGCAAGCACGTGGGCATGGGCTTCAAGCGAGCCGTGACCGATGCCACGCCGCGCCTCATTCTCGAAGGCGCGCGCGAGCACAACCTCCAGAACCTGGCGGTGGAGTTCCCGCTGCAGCGCCTGGTGTGCGTGACCGGCGTGTCGGGCTCCGGCAAATCCAGCCTGATCCAGGACGTACTGGCGCCAGCCCTGGCGCGCCACTTCGGCAAGGCCACGGAGACGCCGGGCCTGCACGACCGGCTGCTCGGCGCCGATCACCTGAGCGATGTGGTGTTCGTCGACCAGTCCCCGATCGGCAAGACGGCCCGTTCCAATCCGGTGAGCTATGTCGGCGCCTGGGACGCGATCCGCGAGATCTTCGCCAACTCGGGGCTGGCCCGCCAGCGCGGCTACACCGGCTCCAAGTTCAGCTTCAACAACGGCGACGGGCGCTGCCCCACCTGCGGCGGCTCGGGCTTCGAGCACGTGGAGATGCAGTTCCTTTCGGACGTGTACCTGCGCTGCCCGGATTGCGATGGCAAGCGCTATCGCCCCGAAATCCTCGAAGTGACGATAGAGCGCCAGCCCATAGGCGCAACGCGCCCGCGCGCGCTGAACGTCGCGGACGTACTCGATCTCACCGTGAGCGAAGCCGCTTCCTTGTTTGCCAACGACCGCGACGTGATCCGGGCGCTGCAGCCCATCGTGGACGTGGGCCTGGAATACGTGAAATTGGGCCAGCCGGTGCCCACCCTATCCGGTGGCGAATCGCAGCGCCTGAAGCTGGCGGGCTTCCTGGCCCAGGCCGCCAAGAGCGCTACGTCCAGCCGGCAAGCCACCGCGACCCGCGGCGTGCTGTTCCTGTTCGATGAGCCGACCACAGGGCTGCACTTCGACGACATCGCCAAGCTCATGCGCGCGCTGCGCAAGCTGCTGGAAGGCGGCAGCTCCATTGTCATCATCGAGCACAACCTCGACGTGATACGCGCCGCCGACTGGCTGATCGACCTCGGCCCCGAAGGCGGCGACGCCGGCGGCCTGCTGGTGGCCGAGGGGCCGCCGGAAGAGGTCAAGCTGCACGCGACCTCGCACACGGCCAAGGCGCTGCGCGAGTACGACAGCACCCTGGGCCTGGGATCCCTGGTGGTCTCCGAGCGCAAGCTCGAGTGGCGGGCCGCCAGGCCCGAGGCGATCCAGATCGTCAACGCCCGCGAACACAACCTCAAGTCGCTCTCGGTCAACATCCCGCACAACAAGTTCAGTGTGGTGACCGGCGTCTCCGGCTCCGGCAAGTCCACGCTGGCCTTCGACATCCTGTTCAACGAAGGCCAGCGCAGGTACCTCGAGTCGCTGAACGCCTATGCGCGCAGCATCGTTCAGCCGGCGGGGCGGCCGGAAGTCGACGCGGTCTACGGCATCCCGCCGACCGTCGCGATCGAACAGCGGCTCTCGCGCGGCGGGCGCAAATCGACGGTGGGCACGACCACCGAGGTCTGGCATTTCCTGCGCCTGCTGTACGTCAAGCTGGGGGTGCAGCATTGCGTGAACGAAGGGGCCGAGGTGCGGCCGCAGACGCCGGACAGCATCGCCGCGCAGCTGATGAAGCGCTACAAGGGCCAGCACATCGGCCTGCTCGCGCCCCTGGTGATCAACCGCAAGGGCGTCTACACCGAGCTCGCCGACTGGGCCAGGCCACGCGGCCACACGCACCTGCGCGTGGACGGCAACTTCCTGCCCACCACCGGCTTTCCCCGCATCGACCGCTTCAAGGAGCACACCATCGAGTTGCCGGTGTGCGACCTGGATGTGACGCCGGCCAACGAGAACCTGCTGCGCGAAAAGCTCGCGGAGGCACTGGAGCACGGCAAGGGCGTGCTGCACGTGCTGGCGCCGCTGGACGGGCTCAAGGGCGCGATGATGTCCGGCCTCGGGTCGCACCATCACATCGGCAAGGTCGAGGTGTTCTCTACCCGGCGTGCCTGCCCGGTTTGCAGCACCAGCTATGCCGAGCTGGACCCGCGCCTGTTCTCCTACAACAGCAAGCACGGCTGGTGTCCCGATTGCGTGGGCACGGGCGTCAAGCTCACGCGCGAACAGCGCAAGGCCTACGACAACACGATCCGCGACGACGACAGCAAGGGCCGCGAGCAGACCTTCGCCGAGCCGGAAGTCGAAGACGTGGCCGATGAGGCCTGCCCGTCGTGCCAGGGCAGCCGCCTGAACCTGCAGGCCCGCAACGTCAAGTTCGACAAGACCGGCATCTCCGAGATCGCCGCGCTGTCGGTGGTGGACGTGCGGCGCTGGATCGAGAGCCTGCAGGTCAAGGGGGTGCTGAGCCTCCGCGAGGAGGGCATCGCCCGCGACCTGATCCCCGAGATCAGGAGCCGGCTCGAATTCCTGGAAGAAGTGGGCCTGGGCTACCTCACGCTGGACCGCGGGGCGCCCACGCTCTCCGGCGGCGAGGCGCAGCGCATCCGCCTTGCGGCGCAGCTCGGCTCCAATCTGCAGGGGGTCTGCTATGTGCTGGACGAGCCGACCATCGGCCTGCACGCGCGAGACAACCAGATCCTGCTCACCGCGCTGCACAAGCTCGGCGACAAGGGCAACACCCTGGTGGTGGTGGAGCACGATGAAGACACCATCCGCCGCGCCGATCACATCATCGACATCGGGCCCAGCGCCGGCAAGCGCGGCGGCCGTGTCGTCGCGCAAGGGTCGGCCCAGGACATCAGCGATGTCGCGGAGTCGGTGACGGGCCGCTACCTGCTGCATGCGATGAAGCACCCGGTGAAGGCGCGGCGTGAGGTCGATCGCAAGGCCGAACGGCTGGAACTGCGCGGCGCCGACCTGCACAACCTGCGGGACATCGATGTCGACGTGCCGCTGCGGCGCCTGGTCGCGGTGACCGGTGTGTCCGGTTCCGGCAAATCCACGCTGGCGCGCGACGTGCTGTTGAACAACGTGCAGGCAGTGGTGCAGCAGCGCTACACCAAGGCCGGCCGCGACGCGGACGCCGCGGGCAAGCACAAGGCCTGGGTCGGCTGCAAGGGCCTGGCCGGCTACCAGGTGATCGACCGCGTGCTGGAAGTGGACCAGACGCCCATCGGCAAGACCCCCCGTTCCTGTCCCGCCACCTACATTGGTTTCTGGGACACGATCCGCAAGCTCTTTGCCGACACCCTGGAAGCGCGCGCCCGCGGCTATGCGGCCGGGCGCTTCTCCTTCAACACCGGCGAAGGCCGCTGTCCCACCTGCGAAGGCCAGGGCCTGCGTACCATCGGGATGAGCTTCCTGCCCGACGTGAAAGTGCCGTGCGAGTCATGCCGCGGCGCGCGCTTCAATCCGGAAACGCTGGCGGTGACCTGGCGCGGCAAGAGCATCGGCGACGTGCTGCAGATGGAGGTGGACGAGGCCGTTGACTTCTTCGCGGCCATGCCCAACATCAGCCATCCGCTGCAGCTGCTCAAGGACGTGGGCCTGGGCTACCTCACCCTGGGGCAACCCTCGCCCACGCTTTCCGGCGGGGAGGCGCAGCGCATCAAGCTGGTGACGGAGCTGTCCAAGGTCCGCGACGACATCACGCGGCGCGGCCAGAAGCCGCCGCACACGCTCTATGTGCTCGACGAGCCGACCGTCGGCCTGCACATGGCCGACGTCGAAAAGCTGGTGCGCGTGCTGCACCGGCTGGTGGACGGCGGCCACAGCGTGGTGGTGATCGAGCACGACCTGGACGTGATCGCCGAAGCCGATTGGGTGATCGACCTGGGTCCCGAAGGCGGCAACGCCGGCGGCAAGGTGGTCGCCGCGGCCACACCGGAGGCGGTGGTGGCCAAGGGCACGCACACCGGCAAGGCGCTGGCGGGAGTGCTGGCCAGAACCTGAAGCCCCGTTCAGCTTGGGCGTGCGGCGAAAGACACTTCCTACGGAAAGGTCTGCTGCCCTCCGACGAAGGGGGGCGTGCGTGCTGCTTAGCCTGAGGTATCTGAATATCTGCCTGAGGTGGCGCTATGAACATCCTTTCTCGCAAACGCCTTTTTCCGGCCGTCGCGCTGGGCTTGCTCTTGTCCGGTTGCGGCGGCGGCAGTGATGAGCCTGATCGCACGCCCATCTCCGCGACGCTCACCATCACGGCGGCGACCAACGCTTCCCTGAACGGCATCTACACCACCAACACCGTGAGCCTGGCCGCCGTGGAAAAGATCAATCCGATCGGCAGCGAACCCGAGGTGTGCAGTTTCCGCTTCTCCGGCCTGGCGGGTCCCGGCGGCATGATGGATGGCGACATCCGCTACCTGCCGGGCACGCCCGTATTGCGGGTGGTGTTCGTTTCGATCAACGGACTCGAATTCAGCTCGCGAGATATCGCGAACGCGGCCGTCGACCGCACCGGCAACGAAGTCGATTTCACCGGCAAGGTGCTGACGGCTTCCACCGGCGTGGCCTCGACGATCACCCTGACCGGCAGCATGCCGATGCGGGGCAATCGGCCCGAAGGCTGCTGAAGCATACTTGGGGCGTGATCACTTTCTACAACGACAAGCACGCCCTCCATCACGGCAAAGTGGAGATGTTCCGCGGCGAGCTGGTGCCGTGCTTCGAGGTGCCGGCGCGCGCCGACTTCGTCCTGCAGGAGTTGACCTCGCGCAAGCTCGGCGACGTGAAGTCCGCTCCCGAGTTGCCCGACAGCGTGCTCACGCGGGTGCATTCGCCGCGCTACGTCGATTTCCTCAGCAAGGCCTGGGATGAGTGGGTCGCGCTGGATCCCGCCAACGCGCAGCGCGACGCGATACCTTCCTATTGGCCGGTGCGCACTTTCCGCTCGGACGTGCTGCCCGCCAGCTTCCCGGCGCGCATGGGCCTGTTCTCGTTCGACGCCGGCAGCCCGTTGACCTCGGGCACCTGGCGGGCTGCACGCGCCGGGGCTTTGTGCGCCGTGGCCGCCGCCCGGCGCGTCCTCGACGGCGAGCGCGCCGCCTTTGCGCTGACGCGGCCGCCGGGCCACCATGCCGGCGCCGATTTCTTCGGTGGTTACTGCTTCCTGAACAACGCGGCCCTCGCGGCCCAGGCGTTGCGCGATGGGGGCCTGGATCGCGTCGCGGTACTGGACATCGACTACCACCACGGCAACGGCACCCAAGCCATCTTCTACGAACGGTCGGACGTGTTCTTCGCCAGCGTCCATGGCGATCCGCACACCGAGTACCCGTATTACCTGGGCTATGCGGACGAACAGGGCGCGGGGAACGGCTTGGGCTTCAATCGCAACCTGCCGCTGGCGCGCGGCACCGGGTTCCCGGTTTGGCGCGAGGCCCTGGCCGAGGCCCTGCGCAGCATCGAAGCATTTGGCGCGCAGGCCCTGGTCGTGTCGCTTGGCGTGGACACGTTCGCCGGCGACCCGATCTCGGGTTTCGGCCTGCAGAGCCCCGACTACCTGCGGATCGGCGAAGACCTGGCGGCGGCCGGCCTGCCCACGGTCTTCGTCTTCGAGGGCGGCTATGCGGTCGCCGAGGTGGGCGTCAACGCCGTCAATGTGCTGGAGGGCTTCCAGCAGCGGGCGCGTTGAGCGCAGCGCGGCCTGCTCTCTACCTGTCCAGATGGCGGTCCAGCAGCCGGTTGCGAGCCTGATCGAGGTGGTAGCGCATCGCGATCGCGGCGCTGTCGCCGTCGCCCACGCGGATCGCATGGACGATGCGGTCGTGTTCGTCGAGCACGCGGTCGCGTCGCTGTTCGGAGGCCTCCCGCGTCAGCGACAAGGTGACGTCCATTCCGCCCTTGACCCGCCCCGACAACTGGTCCAGCGTTTCCACCAGCACGCCGTTGCCGGAGGCGACGGCGATGGCGTGATGAAAAGCGTAGTCGGCCTCCTTGGCGGCAACGCCCTGGCCGAACGCTTCGCCCAACGCCCGGCGGGCGTTTTCGATCATTTGGATATGCTCATCGGTGCGATTTCTCGCCGCGAGCTTGGCGGCCAGCTCTTCCAGCGCCATACGCAGCTCAATCACCTGCAGGACCTCGCGCAGGCTGTGCTGGCTGGTGAGTTCGGCAACCCGCCGGGATGGGCTGCGCTGCACGTAGGTGCCCGAGCCCTGGCGGGCAATGACCACCCCATCGGTCTGCAGCCTCTGCAGGGCCTCGCGCACTACCGGGCGCGAGACCGAAAAACGCTGCGCCAGCTGATGTTCGGTGGGCAGTCGATCACCCGCCGAAAACCGCCCATCCATGATCTCCTGCAGCAGCTGGTCGTAAATCGTCTCGGACAGGCGCGGCCGCTCGATGGGGGAGGGAAGGTCGATGGCGCTCATGCACGAGAGTTGTTCAGCCATTCTACAAAGCCGCAAGTTCTGCACTGCGAGCGGTCGCGGGTGGGTGACTCCGGATTGTGGCGAAGCCCGCTTGGCGCTCAAATCACGGGTTGACTTCCTGGAGGATTCCCATGCGCCGCCGCCAACTCGTGCAACTCGCAGCCGCCACAGTTGCAACTTCTTCGCTCAGCGCGTTCGCGCAAGCGTTCCCCGTCAGGCCGATCAAGCTCATCATTGCGTTCCCGGCCGGCGGCCCCACCGACATCACCATGCGCTCGCTGGCCGACAACGCTTCCAAAGTGCTGGGGCAGCCGGTCGTCATCGAGAACAAGCCCGGCGCCGGCGGCACCTTGCCGGCGCAGCAACTGCAGACCGCGCCGGCCGATGGCTATACGCTGGCGCAGATTCCGCTGGGCGTGTTCCGCCTGCCCTACACGACCAAGATCAACTGGGACCCGGTCAAGGACATCAGCTACGTCATCAACCTGACAGGCTATGCCTTCGGCATCGTCGTGCCGGCCGATTCGCCCCTCAAGAGCTGGACTCATTTCGTCGGCTGGGCCAAGGCCAACCCGGGCCGGCTCACCTATGGTTCCACCGGCACCCTCACCAGCCCCCACCTCACCACGGAACTGATCGCCCAGGAGCTGGGCATCCAGCTCCAGCATGTGCCCTACAAAGGCAGCGCCGACCTGGCGCAGGCCATCGTGGGCGGGCACATCATGGCGGCGGCCGACTCGACCGGGTTTGCGCCTTTGGTGGAGTCGGGCAAGCTGCGCGTGCTCAACACCTGGGGCGAGAAGCGGCTGCCGAGGTTTCCCGACGCCCCGACCCTCAAGGAGCTGGGCCTGAACATCGTGCAGGCATCGCCCTTCGGCATCGGCGCGCCCAAGGGAACGCCGCCTGCCGTGGTGAAGCGCCTGCACGATGCCTTCAAGAAGGCGATGGAAGAGCCAAGCTACGTGCAGACGCTGGCACGCTACGACATGCTGCCCATGTACATGAGCTCCACGGCGTATTCCAAGTTCGCGCAGGACACTTTCCTGAAGGAAAAGGCGCTGGTGGAAAAGCTGGGGCTGGCAAAAGCCCAGTAGCACGCCGCGCCCGCATCGGGTGCAAGATAGCGCCATGCGCGCGCAAAAACCTTTGGTGTGGCTGCCGGCCTGCCACCGCAACCTCGACCTGTCCGACCCGGGCGGCTACACGGTGCTGGCCGACCGCTATGCGGGCGCCGTCACGGCCCTGGGCCTGCAACCCGTGCTGTTCCCCATGGCCGGAGCAGCGGACGTGGCGCACCTCTTGCCCCTGGTCGACGGGGTATTGCTCACGGGCTCTCCCTCCAACGTGGAAGCCACCCGTTTCGGCAGTGAGGCTCTGGCGACGGACCTGCTGGATCCGCGCCGCGATGCCTTGACTATGGCGCTGGTGCGGGCCGCGATCGAATCCGCCACGCCGCTCTTCGGCGTCTGCCGCGGCTTGCAGGAAATGAACGTCGCGCTGGGCGGCAGCCTGCACCAGCAAGTGCACGCCGAGCCGGGCCTCATGGATCATCGCGAACCGGACGGTGAAGCGATCGAGGTGCAGTTTGCCACCCGCCATGAGGTCAAGCTGACGCCCGGCAGCGAGTTCGAGCAATGGGCGGGTGGAACCACCGTGCAGGTCAACTCGCTGCATGGGCAAGGCATCAAGCGGCTGGGCGAGGGCCTGGTGGCCGAGGCCGTGGCGCCCGATGGATTGGTGGAAGGCATCCGCGTGGCCGACGCGCCGGCTTTTGCCTTCGGCGTGCAATGGCACCCGGAGTGGCGATACGAGTCCAATCCCTTCTATGCCAGGACGCTGCAAGCCTTCGCGCGGGCCTGCGCCGAGCACCGCGAGGCGCGCTGAAGGGTCAGCGGGCGAGAATCGCTTGCGCCACCTGGGCGAAACCCGCGCCGCGCTCGGCCGGTGTGATGTACGCCGGCGGATGCGAGAGCTCGGCTTCGAAGCGGCGGATGTTGGCCACGCCGACGCTGTGGGGGAAATGTTCGAACATCAGCACGTCGTTGGTCGAGTCGCCGACATAGACCCAGCGGTCGATTTCTTCGTCCAGCTCACGCCCCAGCAATTCGCGAACGATCCAGCGCGCGCCCGACAGCTTGTTGTGGTCGCCGAACCAGCCGTTGATATGGATGGAGCTCACGGTGGCGTTCATGCCCTCGTCCTGCATGAGGCGAACGATCTGGGCCACGCGGGCCTGCGGTAGCTGCACGTATTCGCTGTGGTCGATGGCAATGTCGGTCTCGCGCCCGGCGCTGTCGCGGGACAGCGTGGCGCCCGGCACTTCGCGAACGATGCGCTGCGCCACCTGCCGCATGCGCACGAAATTGGCGGCGCGAACTTCCTGGTCCTGCTGGTAGAGCTTGCGCAGCGCGCCGGCCTGGGTCGATCGCGACAGCGCGACAGCGCCGTTCTCCGCCACGATGGCGTCCACCGGCCACCGCAGTGCGAAAGGTTCGCTCCAGCCCACCGGCCGGCCCGTGATGGGAATGACGTGGACGCCGGCTGCGCGCAGCGCGTCCAGCGCCAGCAGCGCGTCGGCGGTGACCTCGCCTTCGGTCGTCAGGGTATCGTCGATGTCGGTAAGGACACCGTGGATGGCCCGCCTCGATGCGGCCGGCCAGCTTGCCAGCGGCTTCATGCCCGGCAAGCCGCGGTCACTGCTTCTTGGGGCGCAGCACCAGGCGCCCGCCTATACCGGTTGGGGAACCCGCGCGCTGTGCGGAACGCAGCTCCAGCGCCTGCACGTTCCTGTTCGAGGTGGTGGCTGTTCCGGGCGGGCAGCTGCCGGTATCGGCGTGGCTCAGGGCCGCCTTCAGCAGTGGCTCATCCGGTTCGCCCAGCGTGGTGGCGGAGTCGTCGGCCACCGTGCAGGTAGGGGCGAAGCCCGTCGTGTAGTCGCCGAAATTCTTGGCGTTGTAGCCCTGGAACTCGATGGGGAAGAAGGCAAAGCCGCAGTTGTCCTTGCGTTGGAAGCCGTAGGGCTTGCCGCAAGTGGTTTCGCCCACCAGGACCACTTCCACGTCGACGCCGCGCAGGCCGTTGACGATGGACTCGCTGGCCGAACAGGTCAGGCCGGAACTGAGCACGTAGACGCGGGGCAGCGAAAGCTGGGGCAGCGCATGGCCGCGGGGATAGGTGAATTCGGGCGACTGCACGATGTTGGTGAAGCGGAACACCCCGGCCCGGGTTTCGGCTTCGCGCTTGTCGTTGTAACGCAGCTGCTCGAACACCCGCCCCTCTTTCTCGGGCCCGGTCACCATCGAAGCCGCGGTCTGGGCCACGTACAGGAAGCCCCCGGAGTTGTATCGCATGTCCAGCACGAGATCCTGCACCACCGAGGTCTTGAGGAATTCGAAGGCCGCGATCAGCGCATCCTGGGCGCCTACATGGTGATCGTTGAACAGCACGTAGCCGACCTTGCGGCCGGCCTGGCTGGTGACCACCTTGTGCAGCGGGACCGAGCCACCCGGCAGGTGCGTACTGAGCAGTGGCGTGAGATCGGCCTTGCGGGCCCCCTCGATGCGCTGGCTGGCCACTGCCGAGGCCTGCAAGGCGTCGGCCCCTTCGGTGGTCAGGACGGCGCTGAAACGGTCCTTGGGCAGGCCCGCCGCATCGGGAGTCCGCACCAGCAGCGCGTTCATGTAGGCGGTGATGCTGGTGTAGTCCGCCGCATTCACCGGGGGAATCTCGTTGTACCAGAGATACACCTCGTCGAGATAGCTGCGCAAGAAGGCCTTCTGGCCGTCCAGCGTGCATATGCCGGCCAGGCTCGAGGAGGGCGGCAGTGCGAGGTTCGAAGGCGCAACCGCTGGGCCACCCCCCCCTCCGCCGCCGCACCCGGCCAGCAGCAGCGCCACCGCGAAACCGGCGAGCGCGCCGCGGCTAAAGGGATTCCGGCATGAAAACAGCATGAAAAGGCGCTCCGTCTGGTCTGGCGCTCAATTGTGGGGCAATGCGGATTGCCTGTGGCCCCACTCAGTTATGCAAAGCCAGGCCTGCGTGCTCGCGCAGCAGATGGAAATGTATCTTTGGGAAACGTTCCTGCGCCAGCCGCACGTCGTAGGGCGAGGTGCACAGGAAGGCCAGCGCTTCGGCCGCGTCCAGCGCCATCCGTTGCGGATAGGCATCGGTGAAGGCGCGAAGCTCCGCCGGGGTGTCGGCCGTGATCCAGCGCGCGCCCGTGTACTGGCAGCCCTCCAGGCGGATGTCGGCGTCGTACTCCGATTTCAGCCGGTGCTGCACCACTTCGAACTGCAGCTGGCCCACGGCGCCCAGCAGCATGGGCCCGCCGATCTGCGGGCGAAAGACCTGGATCGCGCCTTCCTCACCGAGCTGCGCCAGCCCTTGCTGCAACTGCTTGGTGCGCAACGGATTCCTCAGGATCACCGTCATGAAGAGCTCGGGGGCGAAGAACGGCAGGCCGGTGAACTGCAGGTTGGCGCCATCGGTGATGGTGTCACCCAGCTGCACGCCGCCATGGGTGGTGAAGCCGATGATGTCGCCGGCGTAGGCCTCGTCCACCGCCTCGCGCCGCTGCGACAGGAAGGTGACGACCGAGGTGGGCCGCAGCTCCTTGGACGTGCGCTGCACCTTCAGCTTCATGCCGGGCGTGTACTTGCCCGAGGCCATGCGGACGAAGGCGATGCGGTCGCGGTGGTTGGCGTCCATGTTGGCCTGCACCTTGAACACCACCCCCGCGAAATCCTTGTCCTCGGGGTGGATCTCCTTGACCACCGGCTGCTTGTTGACGACCAGGTGGCTGACCCGGGGACCCGGCGAGGGCGCCAGGTCGACCAGCGCTTCCAGCACTTCCATCACCCCGAAATTGTTGACGCCGGAGCCGAAGAACACCGGGGTCTGCTTGCCGGCCAGAAAGGCCGCATGGTCCCAGGACGGCGAGGCGCCGATCGCCAGTTCCATGCTCTGCTCAGCCGTCTCGAATTCATGGCCGAAGCGCTTGAGAAGGTTCTCGCGGTCCGACAGCGGCACGGTCTCGAAATCGTGGGGCAGCCGCTCCGATCCCGACTCGAACACCGTCATGGCCTTGGTGCGCAGGTTCATGATGCCGCCGAAGCTCTTGCCCTGGCCGACCGGCCAGGTCATGGGCACGCAGGGCATGCCCAGTTCGCGCTCGACCTCGTCCAGGATGTCCAGCGGCTCGCGCACTTCGCGGTCCATCTTGTTGACGAACGTGATGATGGGCGTGTTGCGCTGGCGGCAGACTTCGATCAGTCTGCGGGTCTGCGCTTCAACGCCGTTGGCCGCGTCGATCACCATCAGGGCCGAATCAACCGCCGTGAGCACGCGGTAGGTGTCCTCGGAGAAGTCCTTGTGGCCGGGCGTGTCCAGCAGGTTGATGACGTGGTCGCGGTACAGCATCTGCATCACCGAGCTGGCCACGGAAATGCCGCGCTGCTTTTCGATCTCCATCCAGTCCGAGGTGGCGTGGCGCGAAGCCTTGCGCGCCTTCACCGAGCCGGCGATCTGGATCGCGCCGGAGAACAGCAACAGCTTTTCCGTCAGCGTGGTCTTGCCCGCGTCGGGGTGGGAAATGATGGCAAAGGTGCGGCGGCGCCGGGTTTCGGCCGTATACGACATGGTTCTTGGCAAAAGGGCGCGCCACGCCCCAAGCAGGGCTTGAGGAAATGACCGGGCCGGGGGAAAAGAAGGATTATCGCGGCTTGCGGGCCCCGCCGTGCGGCGCCGGCGGCGAGTTCTTCTTCCAGAAGCGGGATCCGCGTCAACCTGATCCACGTGCCGGCGACACTGCGCCCGAAACAGGAGGCGCTGGACCCGGACAGTGAACCGAAGTGAGCCGACGCGCGACAATGGCGCCATGAGCTTGCCCCGACTGAAGTCCATCGAACGCAGCACCCTCTGGGACCGCGCCTACTTCTCGCTCAAGTCCGCGCTGCTGGCCGGCCGCTTCGCGCCCGGCGAAAAGGTGGTGCTGCGGCAGGTGGCCGATGACCTGGGCATCAGCCTGACGCCGGTGCGCGACGCCGTCAATCGCCTGATCGCGGAAAAAGTGCTGGTGCGGGGCGGCCTCGGCCCGGCGGGCGCGGCGATGGTTCCGCTGCTCGACGCCGACCAGTTCAGCCAGCTGATGACGGTGCGCAGCAGCCTGGAGCCGATCGCCGCCGCGGCGGCCGCGACGCATGCGACCCCCGAGCAGCTCGATGCGGTCGAGGCGTTCCTGGTGGAGATGAAGCGCTCCGTCAAGGAGAACCGCACCGAGGAGTACCTGGACGCGCATTACCAGTTCCACTTCAGCATCTATGCGATGTGCCAGATGCCGATCGTCGAGGAGATCATCGAGAGTGCCTGGCTGCGTTGCGCGCCCACCCTCACGCTGGGGCTGCCGGAAAACATTCCCAGCCTCAAGCGCTATCAGTCGCACGTGGAAACGCTGGCCGCCCTGCGTCGCGGCGACGGCGAAACCGCCGCGGCCTCGATCCGCGCCGACATCGAAGGCGCGCGCAAGGACATCAGTGCGATGTTGCTTGAAATGGCCGCGCGCCCTTAAGTTTTAACTTCGATCCCTGGTCGAATCCGATGGCTGAGCCGTGGGGTTTTTGCTGAGCCGCGTCGATTGTTGTATGTTATAACATTACCTGTCGCACCCACCCACACACAGGAGAAACCGATGGTCTTGAAATCATCCGTCGCCACGTTCAGCGCCAAGCTGCTTGGCGCCGCGGCCTTGTTCGCAACCTGCCTTGCCGCCGTCGCGGCGGATCCGTTCCCCAGCAAGGAAATCCGCCTGATCGTGCCGTGGAATGCAGGCGGCTCCAACGACATCTCGGCCCGCGCGCTGTCCCAGATCGCCACTGAAGACGGCGTGAAGGTGATCGTGGAAAACGTTCCCGGTGCCACCGGCGCGATCGGCATGACCAAGGTCGCCAATGCCGAGCCGGACGGTTACACCATCGGCATGGGTACCAGCTCGACGCTCGCGCTGATCGCGCAGGGCCTCACCCCGCTGCGCAACGAGCAGTTCGCGCCGATCGCCCGGGTCACGGTCGACCCGCTGATCCTGCTGGTGCCCGCCAACAGCCAGCACGGCACGCTGGAAAGCTTCCTGGCGCACGTGAAGGCCAACCCGGGCAAGGTCTCGATCGGCATTCCCGGCAACAACAACCTCAACCACATCTTCGCGGTGATGGCGGGCCGCGCCGCCGGCGTCGAGACGCTGCCGGTGCCGTATACCGGCGGCTCCAAGGTAGTCGCCGACCTGGCCGGCAAGCAGATCGAGGCCGGTGTGCTCAAGCCCTCCGAGAGCAAGTCGCAGATCGACGGCGGCCTGGTCAAGGCGATCGCCGTGTTCGGCAATGAACGCATCAAGTCGATGCCGGACGTGCCGACCTTCAAGGAGAAGGGCTACAACATGTTCCCCTACGGGCCGCTGGTCCAGATGGCCTACATCGTTGCCCCGGCCGGAACGCCGCCGGCCGTCCGCGAAAAGCTCACGGCCATGTTCGGCAAGTGGATCCAGAGCGCCAAGTTCAAGGCCGCCTCGGAAGCGGGCGGTGCGGTCGTCGACAACGTCACCGGCGCGGCGCTCGGAACTGAAATCAACAATGTGCAGAAATCCCTGAACGAAGTCGGCAAGAAGGTCTTCGTCGCCGAAAAGAAATAAGCAAGCAATGAGTCCCATCAAGAAAGTCACCTGCCACGTGGTCGCCGCACCCGTGGAGCGCCCCTTCACGTCGTCGCGCGGCTGGTTGTACAAGACCCGCGGTTCCTGCATCGTCGAGATCGAGACCACCGACGGCATCACCGGCTGGGGCGAGTGCTACGGGCCCTCGGCGGTCGCCAAGGCCTACATCGAGACGCAATTCGCGCCGCGCATCATCGGCCGCGACGCGTTCGACGTGGAAGTGATCTGGGAAGACCTGTACAACCGGATCAAGGACTACGGCCCGCGCGGCATGGTGACCTCGGCGATGAGCGGCATCGACATCGCGCTGTGGGACATCATCGGCAAGGCCTGCAAGCAGCCGATCCACAAGCTGATCGGCGGTGCCCATCGCACCGAGGTGACCTCCTATGCCACCGGCCTGTACTTCATTGACATGGACCGCCTGATCGAGGAAGCCGTGGAAGAGGCGCGCGACTATGTCGAGCAGGGCTTCGTTGCCGTCAAGATGAAGATAGGCCTGGGCGATCCCAAGCTCGACATCCGGCGCGTCGCCGCGGTGCGCGAAGCCATCGGCGACAAGACTCGCCTGATGGTCGACGCCAACCACTGCTTCACGGTGCCGCAGGCGATCCGCATCGGCCGCGAGCTGGAGAAGCTCGACGTCGAGTGGTTCGAGGAGCCGATCTCGCCCGAAGACATCGACGGCTATGTCGAAGTGACGCGCGCGCTGGACATGGCCGTGGCCGGCGGCGAGAACGAAATGACCCGCTGGGGCTTCCGCGACCTGGTGGTGCGCAAGGCGATGGACATCATCCAGCCCGACGTCTGCGCGGCCGGCGGCATCAGCGAATGCCGCAAGATCGCGACGCTGGCCAGCGCCCATGGCGTCGAATGCGTGCCGCATGCCTGGGGCTCGGCCATCGGCCTGGCGGCCACGCTGCATTTTCTTGCCGCCTTGCCCGACCAACCGCCGAGCTACCGGCCGATGCCGCCGCTGCTCGAATTCGAGCAGTGCGAGAACCCGTTCCGCGATCACCTTTCGGTCGAGCCTATCGTGCAGCACCGCGGCAAGGTCCAGGTCCCGACCAAGCCCGGCCTGGGCATCGAGATCGACCGCTCCATCCTCGACCGCTACCGCGTCGCCTGAGGCGGCGGATCCAGATGCGCTTCGTTTCCTTCACCGGGGCTCAAGGTCGCCCCGTCGCCGGCGTATTGTGCGGCGATGACGTCGTAGACCTTTCGCACCGCGCCTGCAAGGCCCTGCTTTCCGGCACGCCGCCCTCGGTGCAGGCCTTTGTCGAACAGGGGCTGGATCGCTGGGCACGGCATTTCGCCGAGGCCCGGTTCGATGCCGATGCGGTGCGGCCGCTGTCACAGGTGCAGCTGCTGGCGCCGCTGCCGCGGCCGGGCAAGATCATCGGTGCCGCCTACAACTTCACCGACGCGCTGGCCGAACGCGGCATGGCGCATCCCCCCGAACCGGTCACCTTCGTGCGCCTGGGCAGCACGGTGATCGGGCCGGGCGCGCCCATCCTGCTGCCGCCGGACATCGGCAACGTCGGCTACGAGGCCGAGCTGGCCGTGGTGATCGGCAGGCGCGCGCTGCGGGTGGAGCGCGACCAGGCGATGAAATACGTGGCCGGCTATACCGCGCACAACGACATCAGCGCCAGCGACCTGATCAAGGGCGACGGCGGCAACTTCGTGCGCGGCAAGAACCTGCCGGCCTCGGCGCCGCTCGGCCCGTGGCTGGCCACCCCCGACGAAGTGCCCGACCCCTACGACGTCGGCATCCGGCTGGACATCGACGGCCGGGTGCTGCAGGACGGTTCCACCTCCACCATGCTGTTCAGGATCGCCGAACTGATCTCGTTCATTTCATACCGCATGCCGCTGGAGCCCGGCGACGTCATCGCCACCGGCACCCCCGCCGGCGTCGCGCCGATGCACCAGCCGCCCGGCTGGCTCACGCCTGGCACCACCGTTGCCATCGAACTCCAGGGTCTGGGCCGGCTGGCCAACCCGGTCCACAGGGGAGAGCCTTTCCTTGAACGCTAAGCCACGGGTCCTGCTGACCAACCCCATCCATCCCGAACTGCAGCCGGTGCTGGCGCAGCACTGCGAGGTGGTGCTTGCCCCGGACACCGCGCCGGCCACGATCGCGCGCCTGATCGCCGATGCCGATGCGCTGATGGTGCGGGCCCAGCTGGCGCCCGATGTGTTCGACCATGCGTCCAGGCTGCGCGCCGTGGTGCGTCACGGTGTGGGGCTGGACATGATCCCGGTCGAAGCGGCCACGGCACGCGGCATCCCGGTGGCCAACCTGCCGGGCTCCAACACGCAGGCGGTGGTGGAGTACTGCATTGCCGCGATGCTGCACCTGCGCCGCGGGCTCGCGACGATGGATGCCCGCCTGCGCAAAGACGGCTGGGCCGCATCGCGCCCGCTGGCCGATCGCGGCACCGAGCTCGGCGGCGGCACTTGCGGCATCGTCGGCGTCGGCGCCGTCGGGAGCCGGCTGGCCGAGGTGGCCCGGGGCCTCGGCATGCGGGTGGTCGGCCTTACGCGCCGGCCCGGCAGCCTGCCGCCCCATGTGCAGGCGGTGGACAAGCAGGCGCTGTTCGCGCAGTCCGACGTGGTCGTGCTGTGCTGCCCGCTGAATGAGCAGACGCGCGGCCTGGTCGATGCGGCCACCATCGCCGCCATGAAGCGCGATGCGATCCTGATCAACGTCGCGCGCGGCCCGGTGATCGATACCGCGGCCGTGGTAGACGCGCTGCGGGCCGGGCGACTGGGCGGCGCGGCGATGGACGTGCACGACAAGCAGCCGCTGACCGGGCAGGAGCCCGTGTTCGGCGCGCCCAACCTGCTGCTGACGCCGCATGTGGCCGGCATCACCGGCACCAGCATGCGCGCCATGAGCGAGGGCGCGATAGCCACGGTGCTGGCGCTGCTGCACGGCGAGCGGCCCCCCAACGTGGTCAACCCCGAAGTCTTCCGATAGTTCCCCCGATCACTCCCCCGACAACTCCCGAACCCCAGAGCGAACCATGCGCATTGCCGATATCCGGGCCGTCCCGATCTCCTTTCCCGTTCCCGCCGACAAGTCGGTTCGCCTGGGCATCGGCCGCAGCGTCAAGCGCGACTCGGTGCTGGTCCGGGTCGAAACCGACGAAGGCCATGTCGGCTGGGGCGAAGCCCATCACGGGCGTTGCCCCGGCGCCATCGCCAAGCTGATCGACACCACCATGCGCGGGCTGGTGCTGGGCTTCGAAGCCCATGACGTGGCTGGCGTCTGGGCCCGCGTCTACAAGATGCAACTGGCCAGCCACGGCATGGGCGCGGCCGCGGCGCTGGCCCTGAGCGGGCTGGACATGGCGCTTTGGGACCTGCGCAGCCAGGCCACCGGCTGGCCGCTGTACCGCCTGCTGGGCGGCTCGTCCAAGCCGATCAAGGCCTATGCCGGCGGCATCGCCCTGGGCTGGCAGGAGCCGGCGCTGCTCGCCGAAGAGGCGCTGCGCCACATCGCCGACGGCTACCGCGCGCTGAAGCTGCGCGTCGGCGACACGGCGGCCAAGGACATCGCCCGCGTGCGGGCCGTGCGTCAGGCGGTGGGCAACGAGATTGACATCCTGGTCGACGCCAACACCAACTACACCGTCGACGATGTGCGCAAAGTGATGCCGGCGTACGAGGAGTGCGCTGTCGGCTGGCTGGAGGAGCCGTTTCCGCCGCAGGACCGCCGCGCCTACGCGGTGGCGGCGTCCCTCGGCCGGGTGCCGCTGGCCGCTGGCGAGAACCACTACACGCGCTATGAGTTCGCGACCTTGCTCGAAGACGCGCATGTGCAGTTTGTGCAGCCCGACCTGTCGAAGACCGGTGGCGTGACCGAGGCCATGCGCATCGCCGCGATGGCGAGCGCGCACAAGCTGACCGTGAATCCGCACACCTCGGCCACGGCCATCAACATGGCCACGACCATCCACTTCCTGTGCGGCGTGGACAACCCCGGCTATTTCGAGGGCGACGTCACTTCGCTCAACCCGTTCCGCGACCACCTGGCTGACCGAGCGCCCTATGCGCTGGACAGCAACGGCTGCGTGACGCCGCACGAGGGCGTGGGCATCGGGCTGAAGATCGACCAGGCCTTCATCGCGGAGCATCCGCTGATCGAGGGACCTTGCTACGTCTAGCGCCAGGCGTTCCCACTCACCACTCCATGATGCAAAAGGCCTTTCTCTGCCGTCGATTCACAGCCGCGATCGAGGCCGAATTGCGCGAGCGTTTCGACCTGAGCCTCAACGAGGACGATGCCCTTCTGCCCCCTGTCGAGATCGCCCGTCGGGCCGCCGGCGCCGAAGTGCTGCTGGTGACGGCGACCGAGGTGGTCGACGCCGAGGTGATGCGCGCGCTGCAACCCGGGCTCAAGGCCATCGCGACCCTGTCGGTGGGCTACGACCATATCGACATGGCTGCGGCCCAGGCCATGGGAATCCAGGTTCTGCATACGCCCGACGTGTTGAGCAACGCCTGCGCCGAGATCGCCATGCTGCTGGTGCTGAATGCCTGCCGGCGCGGTTACGAGGCCGACCGCATGGTGCGCAGCGGCGCTTGGCCGGGCTGGGGTCCTACCCAGCTGCTGGGCCTGGGCTTGACCGGACGCCGTCTGGGAATTTTCGGCATGGGCCGGATTGGCCGGGCGATCGCGACGCGGGCCCGCGCCTTCGGGCTGGAGATCCATTACCACAACCGGACCAGGCTCGCGCCGGAACTGGAGCAGGGCGCCACCTATCACGACGCCCTGGACGGCCTGCTCGCCGCCAGCGAGATCTTCGTGGTCGCGGCACCCGGCGGGCCCGGGCTCGCGGGGATCATCGACCATGAGCGCATCGCGCGGATACCGGCCGGCGGCGTGCTGGTTAACATTTCGCGGGGCGACCTCATCAACGACGACGCCCTGATCGGTGCGCTGAAGTCGAAACACCTGTCCGCCGCCGGACTCGACGTGTTCGCGAACGAGCCGGCGATCGACCCGCGCTACCGTGCGCTGGACAACGTTTTCCTGACGCCTCACATCGGCAGCGCCACTCATGAGACGCGGAACGCCATGGGATGGCTTCTGATCCGCGGCCTCGAGGCGCTTGCCGACGGCAAAGTGCCTGAAAACCTTCTGTCTCCTCGCCGCAGCGAGGACATCCCCCACCCGCTACAAGGAAGAGCATGAAGAAAATCGGTATGGTCGGCATCGGCATGATGGGCCATGGGATCGCCAGCAACATCGTCAAGCACGGTTACCCGATGGTGCTGCTGGAGCACCCGGGCAACCAGCCGCTGGACGGGCTGATCGCGGCCGGCGCCACGACGGCCAAGAGCGCCGCCGCGCTGGCGGCGGCAGTCGACACCGTCATCCTGTGCGTCACCGGCACGCCGGAAGTCGAGAGCGTGCTGTTCAGCAAGGGCGGACTGCTGGAGGGCCTGAAGCCGGGCACCATCGTCATCGACTGCTCGACGGCGATCCCGTCGTCCACCGTCCGGATCGCGCAGGCGGTGGAAAAAGCCGGCGGCCGTTTCCTGGATGCGCCGATGACGCGCACCCCCAAGGAGGCCGCGGAAGGGCGCCTCAACCTGATCGTCGGCGGCGACCCCGCGCTGTTCGAGGAGTGCAAGCCGCTGCTGCAGTGCTATGCCGAGAACATCGCACTGGCCGGCCCGGTCGGCTCGGGCCACCGCCTCAAGCTGCTGCACAACTTCGTGTCGCTCGGGTTTTCCGCGGTGCTGGCGGAAGCCGCGGCCTGCGCCGAACGCTCGGGCATCGACGCCAAGGTTTTTTCCGAGATCCTGGCCAAGGGCGGCGGCGATGGCGTGGTGCTCAATCGCCTGCGCCCCTACATCGAATCGCGTGACGGTTCCGGCTTCCGTTTTTCCATCGCCAACGCGCTGAAGGACATGAGCTATTACACGACCATGGCGCAGGAAGCGGGCGCCGCGCACGGCACGGCCGAAGCGATCCGGCAGACCTACGAGGAGGCCGGCAAGAAGGGTACGCCCCAGTCGACCGTACCGGAACTCATCGATCTCCTGGCGAATGCCAAGCCGCGCGGAGCAGCCCAATGAAAATCACAGCCATCACCGCGGTGCCCCTGTCGTACCGCCTGCCGGAGGGCAAGACCGTGACCATGGGGGTCGGCAGCACGCTCAAGCGCGACGCGATCATCGTGCGCGTGGACACCTCCGAGGGCATCACCGGCTATGGCGAGGCGCACCCGGGCCGCAGCCCGGGCGCCGTCACCAGCGCGATCCGCAACACGCTGGCGCCGCTGCTGGTCGGAATGAAGGCGACCGATTGCGTCGGCGCCTGGCAGCGCGTGCACCGCATGCAGCTGTCCAGCCACGGCCTGGGCGCCGGCGCGGCGCTGGCGCTGTCGGGCATCGACATGGCGCTGTGGGACATCCGCGGCAAGGCGGCCAACATGCCGCTGTATGAATTGCTGGGCGGCAGCAAGCGGCGCATCCCCGCCTACGCCGGCGGCATCGCGCTGGGCTACCAGCCCAAGGAATCGCTGGCTGACGAGGCGGCGGAGTACATCGCGCGCGGCTACAAGGCGCTCAAGCTGCGCATCGGCGACACCGCGAAGGCCGACATCGAGCGCTTGCGGCATGTGCGCAAGGCCCTGGGCGACGACGTCGACATCCTGGCCGACGCCAACACCGCCTACACCATGGCCGACGCGCGCCGCGTGCTGCCGGTGCTGGCCGAGATCCAGGCCGGCTGGCTGGAAGAGCCGTTCGCCTGCAACGACTTCGCCTCCTACCGCGAAGCCGCCAAGATCACCCCGCTGGTGCCGATCGCCGCCGGCGAGAACCACTACACCCGCTTCGAGTTCGCCCAGCTACTGGAGGCCGGCGCGGTGCAGGTGTGGCAGCCGGACCTGTCCAAATGCGGCGGCATCACCGAGGGGCTTCGCATCGCGGCGATGGCCTCGGCCTGGCGCATTCCCATCAACGCGCACAGTTCGGCGACCGGGCTGAACCACGCGGCCACGCTGCATTTCCTGGCGGCCACCGAAAACTCGGGCTACTTCGAAGCCTGCGTCTCCAAATTCAATCCTTTCCGCGACATGTTCGGCACCACCTTCGAGATCGGTGCCGATGGCTGCGTGGAGCCTCCCGATGCCCCCGGCATCGGCCTCGAGGTGGACGAATCGATTTTCGAGAAGTACCCGCCCGTTGACGGGCCGGGTTATGTCGTCAAGTTCTAAGAAACATCCCAGGAGACAACGATGAGCATTTTGTCGAGAAGATCATTCACAGCCGTTTGCGTGGCATTGCTGGCCGCCGGCGCTGCCGTCGCCCAGACGTTTCCGGACCGCGCGGTCCGGATCGTGGTGCCGTATCCGCCGGGCGGTTTCAACGACACGCTGGCGCGCGTGTCGGCCGAGAAGCTGACGAAGACGTGGAACCAGCCCGTGGTGGTGGAGAACAAGCCCGGGGGCAACACGACGGTGGGCAACCTGTTCGTCGCCAAGGCGCCGGCGGATGGCTACACCATCCTGATCACGCCCCTGCCGTTCGCCGCGTTGCCGGGCCTGTACGGGTCGCAGCTGCCCTATGACGCGCTGAAGGACTTCACTCCGCTGGTCTGGGCCGGCAGCACCCAGAACGCGCTGGTGGTGCGCAACGACCTGCCCGTGAACAACGTGCAGGAGCTGCTGGACTACGCCAAGAAGAATCCGGGCAAGCTCAATTACGGCTCCACCGGGTCGGGTTCGTCGAATCATTTGTCGATGGAACTGCTGATGCGCATGACGGGCGCCAAGCTGGCGCACATCCCGTACAAGGGCAGCGCCCCCGCCACCATGGCCATGCTGGGCGGCGAGATCGATGCGTTGTTCGACAATGTGCCCAACGTGCTGCCCCACATCAAGGCGGGCAAGATGAAGGTCATCGCCGTGAGCGGCCTCGAGCGCTCGGTGCTGCTCCCGGCCGTCCCCACGGTGGCGGAGTCTGGGGTGCCCGGCTACGAGGTGAACGTCTGGTTCGGCATGCAGTTGCCCGCCGGCACGCCCAAGCCCATCGTCGACCGGATCAACCGCGACGTCGTGCAACTGCTGAAGGAACCTGACGTGATCAAGCGCTTCCGCGACCAGGGCGTGGAGGTGGTGGCCAGTTCCCCCACGGAATTCAGCCAGCTGGTCCAGAAGGAAGTCGTCAAGTGGACCCAGCTCATCCGCGACGCCAACATCCGGGTCGAATGAAAATCACCGACGTCACGCTGACGCTGTTCGGCTGGGACGACATCCCGGCCACCAGCTACGGCGCCCACACCGGACGCTTCTCCGGCGCAACCCGGCTCGGCCTGCTGGAGATCAGCACCGACCAGGGCATCGTCGGCCACGCCTTCCTGGGATCGGCTTTCTACGCGGCGGACATGGACGGCGCCAGCCTCATCCGCTACCTCAAGCCCATCCTGGTGGGCCAGAACCCGCTGGACCGGGAGCGCCTGTACAAGGCGATGTGGAAGCGCGTGCGCACCACCACCGTCCGCTCCATCGGGGCCGTGGACATCGCGCTGTGGGACATCGCGGGCAAGGCCGCCGGCCTGCCGATCCACCAGCTGCTGGGTTCCTTTCGCGACCGCGTGCCGGCCTACATCAGTTCGGCCGTGCTGGCCAGCCCGCAGGCCTATGCGGAGGAAGCGCAGCACTACAAGTCGCTCAAGCTGGCGGCCTACAAGATCCATCCGCCGCAGGCCTGGCGCGAGGACATCAAGGTCTGCGAAAAGGTGCGCGAGGCGGTGGGCGACGACTACCTGCTGATGCTCGATTCGGTCTGGAGCTACGACTACGCGGCGGCGCTGCGCGTGGGCCAGGCCATTCAGGACCTGGGCTACTACTGGTATGAAGATCCGCTGGCGGATGCCGACATCTACAACTACCTCGAATTGCGCAAGAAGCTGCACATTCCGATCATGGCCACCGAGTACCCGGCCGGCGGCCTGGATTCGTATGCGCCCTGGATCAAGGAGAGGGCGACGGATTTCCTGCGCGGCGACGTTGCCGTGAAGGGCGGCATCACCACGCTAGTCAAGGCTGCCCACCTCGCGGAAGCCTTTCACCTGAACTATGAACTGCATCACGGCGGCAACTCGCTCAACAACTTCGCCAATCTGCACGTGATCATGGCGATCCAGAACACGGAGTTCTTCGAAGTCCTGCTGCCTTCGGAATCGCAGAAATACGGCCTGGTCCAGGACATCGAAATCGACGGCGACGGTATGGTCCACGCACCGACCGGACCGGGCCTCGGCGCGCAGATCGACTTCGAGCTGATCGCGCGCAAGAAGGTCGGGGTGCTGGCCTAGCCGGTGCGCCCCCCGGGCCGGAACACCTTCTCCAACTCGAAAGGCGTCGTGACTTCGAGCTGGTCGTAACGGCAATCCTGCGGCGGCTTGTCCGGGCGCCAGCGCAGGAAGACGGCGGCATGGCGGAAGCGGTCGCCCTGCATATGGTCGTATTTCACTTCGCAGACACGTTCGGGCCGCAGCGCTTCCCAGGACAAGTCCTTGCCCCCGCTCCAGCGGCTCTGCGCGCCGGGCATCCGGTTCGCGTCGTCGGTGGCGCTGGCCCAGTCGCGCCAGGGATGGTCCTGCAACGCGTTCTTGCGCAGCGGCGCCAGCTCATCAGCCAGCTGCCGGCGCATGGCGATGGTGAAAGACGACGTGACGCCCACGTGCTGCAACATGCCGACCTCGTTGTACAGGCCCAGCAGCAGCGAGCCCACGGCGTCCTTGCTGTCGCGGTACCAGCGAAAGCCGGCGACCACGCAGTCGGCCGTCCGGACGTGCTTGATCTTGAGCATGGTGCGCTTGCCCGGCTGGTAGGTCGCGGCTTCGGGCTTGGCGATCACGCCATCCAGGCCGGCGCCCTCGAAGCGCTTGAGCCAATCCTCGGCCTCCGAGCGGTCGCGCGTCATGGGCGTGAGGTACACCGGCTTGGGGATCTGGCCCAGCAGCCGCTCCAGCCGGATGCGCCGCTCCGCCTGGGGCAGCTCCATCGTCGAACGCCCGCCCGCTGCCAGCAGATCGAAGGCCACGAAGGATGCCGGTGTTTCGCTGGCCAGCTTGGCCACGCGCGAGGAGGCCGGGTGCAGGCGCTGCTGCAAGGCGTCGAAGTCCAGCCCGCGGGCGCCGGCGACGACGATCTCGCCGTCGATGACGCAGCCCTTGGGCAGCGACTGCGCAAGCGCCCGCTCGAGTTCGGGGAAGTAGCGATTCAAAGGTTTGAGATCCCGGCTCTGGATGTAGACCTCGTCGCCATTGCGAAAGACGATGGCGCGAAAGCCGTCCCATTTGGGCTCGAACAGGAAGCCCTCCTGCTGCGGAAGCTCATCCGCGATCTTCGCGAGCATGGGCTCTATCGGTGGGGTCGTCGTGGGGGTGGCAGCCATCCCGCGTTGTAACAGCCGCCCCCAAGACGTGGCTGACGGCGGCCTTCGCTTTGCGAGGTCATCCGATTTCCCTATAATTGCGGCCATCCGAGGAGCGTTGCAGCGCCACAAGGCGTGAGGCTCGGATTCATCGCAACGACGCTCACCCACTGTTCCGTGAGGTGAGCACTGCCGCAGGCACCCCGCCATCAGGCCGCCAGCTTTACCCGGACAGTGGTCCCGAAATTTGTTTTGGAGCCACCATGAACGCCGTTCTCAAATCCGCCTCTAGCCACGACTGCGCCATCGCCGACCTGTCCCTGGCCGCCTGGGGCAAGAAGGAAATCCGCATCGCGGAAACCGAAATGCCCGGCCTAATGGCCATCCGCGCCGAATACGCCCAGAGCCAGCCCCTGAAGGGCGCCCGCATCACCGGCTCGCTGCACATGACGATCCAGACCGCCGTGCTGATCGAAACCCTGCAGGCCCTGGGTGCCCAGGTGCGCTGGGCTTCCTGCAACATCTTCTCGACGCAGGACCACGCCGCTGCCGCCATCGCTGCCGCGGGCACGCCGGTGTTCGCCATCAAGGGCGAGTCGCTGGCCGACTACTGGGACTACACCCACCGCATCTTCGAATTCGGCCCCAAGGGCTCTGAAGGCGAAGGCCCCAACATGATCCTGGACGACGGCGGCGACGCCACGCTGTTGATGCACCTGGGCCAGAAGGCCGAGAAGGACGCCTCGCTGATCGGCAACCCGCAGAGCGAGGAAGAGCGCTGCCTGTTCGCCAGCATCAAGGCCAAGCTGGCCGAAGACCCGACCTGGTACACCCGCAAGGCCGCCAAGATCATCGGCGTGACCGAAGAGACCACCACCGGCGTGCACCGCCTGAACGAGATGAGCGCCAAGGGCACGCTGCTGTTCCGCGCGATCAACGTCAACGACTCCGTCACCAAGAGCAAGTTCGACAACCTCTATGGTTGCCGCGAATCGCTGGTGGACGGCATCAAGCGCGCCACCGACGTGATGATCGCCGGCAAGGTCGCCGTGGTCGCGGGTTATGGCGATGTGGGCAAGGGCTCGGCCCAGGCGCTGCGCGCGTTGTCGGCCCAGGTGTGGGTCACCGAGATCGACCCGATCAACGCCTTGCAGGCCGCGATGGAAGGCTACCGCATCGTGACCATGGAGTACGCAGCCGACAAGGGCGACATCTTCGTGACCACCACCGGCAACAAGAACGTCATCACGCACGACCACATGGCGAAGATGAAGGACCAGGCCATCGTCTGCAACATCGGCCACTTCGACAACGAGATCGACGTCGCGTCGCTCGAGAAGTACGAATGGGACGAGATCAAGCCCCAGGTCGACCACGTGATCTTCCCCGATGGCAAGCGCATCATCCTGCTGGCCAAGGGCCGCCTGGTGAACCTGGGCTGCGGCACCGGCCACCCCAGCTACGTGATGTCGTCGAGCTTCGCCAACCAGACCATCGCGCAGATCGAGCTGTTCACCAAGCCCGATGCCTACCAGCCGGGCAAGGTTTACGTGCTGCCCAAGCACCTCGACGAAAAGGTGGCCCGCCTGCAGCTGTCCAAGCTGGGTGCGCAGCTGACGGTGCTGACGGACGAGCAGGCGGCGTACATCGGGGTCGACAAGAACGGCCCGTACAAGCCCGACACCTACCGCTATTGAGCGATGATGCGCGCCGACCAACTGCTCGTTGAACGAGGCCTGGCGAGTTCGCGCTCGCAGGCCCAGCGCCTGATCGCCTCGGGCGTGCGCTGGCTCGATCGCGGGGGCTGGAAGGCCGTGGGCAAGAACGGCGACGAGTTGCCGCCCGAGGCCGAGATCGAATTGCTCGACCTCGCCGAGGCGCGCTACGTTTCGCGCGGCGGCCTCAAGCTCGAAGGCGCCTTGAAGGCCAGCAGCGTCCAGGTCGCCGGCAAGGTCTGCCTGGACGTGGGCCAGTCCACCGGCGGCTTCTCCGATTGCCTGCTGCAACTCGGCGCCGCCCGCGTGGTGGGCGTCGATGTGGGGCAGGGGCAATTGCACGACAAGCTGCGCCACGACCCGCGCGTGATCGCGATCGAGAAACTCAACGCGCGCGAGTTGTCCTCCGAACAGGTGGGTGACGAGTTCGACTTCGTGACGGGCGACCTCTCCTTTATTTCATCGACGCTGGTGCTGCCGGCATTGGTGCCATTGCTCAAGGTTGGTGGTGACCTGCTGATGCTGATCAAGCCGCAGTTCGAGTTGCAGCCGGGCCAGGTTGGCAAGCGCGGCATCGTCACCGACCCGGCGCTCTATGCCGTGGTCGAGCAGCGCTTGCGCGACTGCTGCGCCTCGCTTGGCTTGCAGGTGCGGGGCTGGTACGACAGCCCGGTGGCCGGGGGCGACGGCAACCGCGAATTTTTCGTGTACGCAATCAAAGAACAAGAAGGCACAGCATGAACCTTCCGATCAGCCTGGAATTCTTCCCGCCCAAGACGCCCGAAGGCGCGGCCAAGCTGCGCATCGCCCGCCAGTCGCTTTATGAACTCAAGCCCGAGTTCTGCTCGGTGACTTACGGTGCCGGTGGTTCGACGCAGGAAGGCACTTTCGGCACGGTCTCCGAAATCCTGGCCGAAGGTGTCGATGCCGCCGCGCATTTCTCCTGCGTGGGAGCCACGCACGACAAGGTGCGGCAGGAACTGGCCCAACTCAAGGCTATGGGGGTCAAGCGCCTGGTGGCGCTGCGCGGCGACCTGCCGAGCGGGTACGGCATGGGCGGCGAGTTTCATTACGCGAGCGACCTGGTGGCCTTCATCCGCGCCGAAACCGGTAACGACTTCCGCATCGAGGTCGCCTGCTACCCCGAGATCCATCCGCAGGCCCGCTCGGCCGAGGCCGACCTGCAGGCCTATGCGATCAAAGTGCGCGCGGGCGCCGATTCCGCGATCACCCAGTACTTCTACAACGCCGATGCCTATTTCCGATTCGTCGAGGAAGCGGATCGGCTGGGCCTGCATGTTCCGGTGGTGCCGGGCGTCATGCCGATCACCAACTCCTCCCAGCTCATGCGTTTTTCCGACGCCTGCGGCGCCGAGATTCCGCGTTGGATCCGCCTGCGGCTGCAAGGCTTCGGCGACGACAGCGCCTCGATCAAGTCCTTTGGCCTGGACGTGGTGACGGCGCTCTGCGAACAACTGCAGGCGGGGGGTGCGCCCGGCATCCATTTCTACACGATGAACCAGGCGGCCGCCACGGTCGAGATCTGCAAGCGGCTGGGCTGGTGACGCTTACTTCATCGGCGTCCAGCTTGCCTGGGCGCGCGCCTCGGGCTGGGCGAGGAACGCCTTGAAGCGGCCGCTGCGATTGAGCTTCACGTAGACGCGATGCAGATGCGTCTTCACGGTCTTGTCGCTGATTTCCAGCTGGCGGCCGATTTCCTTGTTGCTCATGCCGCAACCTATGAGGTGGAGGATCTCTTCTTCGCGCGGGGTCAGCCTGTGCTCCTCGACCTCGTTCGCGCTAGTTGAACGGCAAACCTGGCTTTGCAGCGCCTGCAGCAGCGCCATCCGCCCGTACCAGGCGTCACCGTGGAAAACCGAATGCACGGCCTTGGCCAACAACCACGGTGGACTGGATTTAAGAACGCAGCCACTCGCTCCCTGTTGGATCGACTCGATGATCAGGTCGTCAGTACAGGTGTCGTAGAGCATCAACGTGCGGGTGAATCGGCTGACTCGACCGACCAGGGAAACGAGCTGGTGGGTGCTTTCGCCAGCCAGCGAATTTTCCAGCAAAAGCACGTCGGGCTGCATTCGAGACGCACTTTCAAGCACATGTTCAAGATCGGCAAGCTCACTGTTGATGCCTGTCGGGTCTTGCTGTTCGAGCCCACTGTGCATGGCATGGGCGAGGCGGCTATCGCCACACGCGATCAGAAGATTGATGGCCATCGTTCCCTCTCGAATCCAGGGTATTCGTTTGCAATTCGTGTGAGTTTTAAGCAGCGTACCAGAGGCTTACCAATGACAAAAGTGGTCTCAGCGGGACAGCAGCAAAAAAAAAACTGGGTAGTCCGTTCGGTGGTGCTCGGCAATCACTGCTCGACGTTCGATGTGGGAGCTCCTGGTACTCCATGAGGTGTATTTGCGGTGCCCGCTGCGATGTCTATTGTCAAAGGCCATCCCATACACGATCGGACAACCAATCACGCGGAGCAGTTATGCGCGTCAAGACCGGCGCGAGTCTGACTGCCGAGAGTGGCGCCTATGCCACGCACCAGTTGATGATCACCGCCCAACGGTCAGGGCCTTGATGACCGGGTGTTTTGCAGGAGTAGTACACCATGGCAATCACTATCACCGGAACACTGGTAATCGACGAGACGTCGGGCACGCAAAACCCCGCCGACACCAGCGACAGCAGCGGCAACGACATCGCCGGCGGCGCCGGCGTCTTGCCATCTGAATTCGATGCGGCACTGACCGCGCTAGGCCTGTCGGGCGGCTCGGCGACGGGCGTTGCGGTGAGTGGCGCCACTGCCGACAACTCGACCGGCACCGCCATGATCACCGGCCTGCCGGCAGACCTCACCGACGTGAGCTTTACCGATTCTGCCGGTGCTGCGCTCGATGGAGATGACAGCGGCCTCATGACCACCGACGGGACAAAGGTCTTCCTGTACACCTATTCAGGCGACAACAACGTGCTGCTCGGCGTCAAGGGCGATGACAACGGCACGCCGAACGATCCTTCGGATGACCTGCCGGTAGCACCGACGGCTGCGGGCGCCGTCATCGTTTTCGCCGCGTATCTGGACACTCAGACGGCCGGCGCGGGCGACGCAGGGGCGACGGGTGCCAAGGTCTGGGTGACGCAGTTCGAGTCGATGTTCAATCTCGTCCCGGGTTCGTCAGCAGCCGCCCACGACGACCCGGTGCAGCCGGACGAGGTGATCTATGTCACGGTCTCCTCGTTGAGCACGTTCTCCTTGGAGGGCGCGCCCTCGGGCCAGAACCTGTTCCTGATGTACGGAGATCCGAACGACAGCACAAACGACGCAATCGTCGTGACCGCTTCGGATGCCGCGACCGGCGGTACCGTCAATACCGGCCAGGCCGGTGGCGGCACGACCATTGGCAACTTCAATCAAATGCTGGATGCGGGCGAGGCCCTGACCTTTACCTTCGTGACCGGTGCCAACACCGGCTTTACCGTGCCCGACCTCACCCAGACCGAGGCGGATAGCGAGGGCAATATTCTGTTCGGGGGCGTCAAGAATGCGACGGCGGCGTCTTTCAAGGTGGTGCAAACGCAGCCGGGTAGCAAGGCGGGCACCTTGACGTTCGAATGCTTCACGACCGCCGCTGAACCGGGTGTCGGCTTCATCGCCGGCTATGGCAACGATGGCCATGTGGACGTTGACTCGGTGGTGATCAAGAACGCCGCCGGCACCGTGATCGAGAATTCCGATGGATCGGTCAATACCGCGGGCCTCAGTATTGCGATCACCGGCGGCGTTGTCACGATCGTCGGCGTCAAGGCCGGCTACACGATCGAATACACGACCGTCGGCAACCACCAACGCGTGGAGATCGGGAACAGCAGCGCAACCGGCAAGGGACCGAACGGCGCCGACTTCGACATTGGCGACTTCCAGCTGACCAGCACCCTCGTCACGCCCACCCTGCTGGACGTCCTGGAGTTCCAGGATGACGGTCCGAGCGTGGCCTTCGGCAACATCATCGGCACCGGCAGCATCAACCCGCAGTACGGCAACTGGACCTCCAACGCCGGAACCGACGGCATCGCCCCAGGGGTCACGGGACTGGACATCAATGTGACGGGATTCACGATCGTGCGGCCCAACAGCACGACCGCCACCGGGACGGCCACGTTAGAGCCACTGGCAGGGTCACCGAATGCGAGCGGCGACTTCCTTTTCAGCGGAACGCTCAGCGCTGACTTCGACAACAACCCAGGCACGACCGACGCGCCGATTAATTACTTCCTGACGGCATTGGCCAACGGCACCTACAAGCTGGACCTTGTCGAAGGATTTGTCTCCACCACGAGCACCGTGTCGACGATCGATGGATTGACTGCCGGCGG